>NZ_CP119520.1:1240769-2481539 GCF_029223865.1 Telluria mixta | reverse complement strand
TCGTTCAAGTGCATCCAGCACCCGATGCTGAAGCGCGAAGTGTGCGGCGCCGACGCGTCGGCCACGTTCAACCGTGCCGATTTCGGCGTGGACTACGGCGTCAAGATGGGCTTCAAGCCGGAAGTCAAGCTGGCGATCCAGGTCGAAGCCGTCAAGCAGTAATCGGTCGATCCAAAAGAAAAAGCCCCGCGCTGCGGGGCTTTTTTCATTGAGGCAATGGATCAGCGGCCGTCGCGATCCGAATCACCCGGGATGGCGCGTTCCACGCGATCCCACGCGGCGCGGCTGGCCGACTTGGCTTGCTCCCACGACAGGCGCGAATGACCCTTCACGCGATCCCACTCGTCGGCCATGTGCGGCTCGGCCAGGTCATAGCTCGGGAAGCGGCCGGCATTGTTGTAGCCCAGTGCATAGGCCGGCGAATAATCGTCGTACGTGTAGCCCGTGCTGTAGTACGGCTGGGTCTGGTAATTCGTGCGCCAGTAAGCATCTTCCGCGGTCGGGTTGACGAGGTGGCCTGCACCCTTGCCGACCATGCCGCCGGCGATGCCGCCGATCGCGGCACCTGCCGCCATGCCGACCGGACCGCCCACGGCGCCGATCGCCGCACCAGCAGCCGCGCCGCCGCCCGCGCCGACGCCGCCGGCCAGGTTGTGCTCATGCAGGTCGTCGCCCGGTTTCGGGTTCACGACTTCGCCCGCGCCCTTGCCGGCCATGCCGCCGGCGATACCGCCGATGGCTGCGCCCGCGACGGTGCCGATCGGACCGGCTGCGCTACCCACGGCCGCACCGGTCAGTGCGCCCGCGCCGGCACCGGTGCCCTGGGCCAGGTTGTGTTCATGCAGGCGGTCTTCCGAATGCGGATTGACCACTTCGCCCGCACCGCGGCCCGCTGCGCCGCCGGCCAGGCCGCCGATCGCCGCACCGGCCAGCGCACCGACCGGGCCTGCCACGGAACCGGCAGCCGCGCCGAGCGCAGCGCCCGTACCGGCACCCGTGCCCTTGGCCAGGTAGTGTTCGCCCAGGTCGTCGCCCGGTTTCGGGTTGACGACTTCGCCGACGCCCTTGCCGGCCATGCCACCGGCGATACCGCCGATCGCGGCACCGGCCGCCATGCCGATCGGACCGCCGGCTGCACCCAGTGCGGCGCCGGTGGCGGCGCCCGCTGCGGCGCCGATGCCGGTGCCGATCACGTGCGAGCCGCCGTTATCGGTGAAAGTCTGGTTCAGGTAGGCAACGTCCTCGTCCGAACGCGGCGTCACGCCCATCACGATGCCGCCTTTCTGGATGCCTTCCTCGTAGTGCTTGACGCGTTCTTCCGGGATGCCGGCACCGATCAGCGCGCCGATCAGGCCGCCGGTGATGCCGCCCGCGCCTGCACCGGCCAGCGCCGCCGCCAGCGGACCGGCGACGACGAGGCCGGCGCCCGGGATCACGAGCGAGGTGCCGATGGCGGCGACGCCGGCCAGCACGGCGCCGATGGTGCCGCCGATACCGGCACCGGCAGCGGCGCCTTCCGCGGCCTTGCTGCCCAGCTCAGTTTCGGTATCGGAGAAATGGGTCTTGCGGGTGGTGTCCGACATCATCAGGTTGACGTCGTCCTTCGTATAGCCGCGGGTCGAGATGGCGCTGTAGGCGCGCTCCGCGCTGGCGCGGTCGGGAAACAGCCCGGTCACCATACGGTTCTGCTTGTTCTGCTCAGTCGTGCTGTTGTCGAAAATAGCCATGATGTACGTTCCTTTCAGTAATCGAAGCGGTCCGGGGTGTTGCGTTTTAATTGATGCACAGTGATTGAACGATATGCCTGCCCAACAGTGCGCTTCTGTTCGGTGACGCACCCAGTTCGGGACATTCCGCACCACAAGAGAACGTCGGCGCAGTTTGCGCGTCTAACGTTCGGCAACGCACCGACCCGGTACCGTGTGCATCAATAGACTTTGCACATGGCCTCGGCATTCAATTGGCCTGGAGTATGTTTTTTCCAACTTGAGGAGGACTCAACATGTTATTCATTATCTGGATCGTTGTTGGTGGTGTGCTCGGCTGGCTCGCCAGCATGGTCATGAAGACGGATGCTGAGCAAGGCATGATTCTCAATGTCGTGGTCGGTATCGTGGGAGCCTTCCTGGGCGGCTGGCTGCTGTCCCCGCTGTTCGGTAGTGGTACGATCAATTCCGATGACTTCAGTGTGTCGTCGCTGCTGGTCTCGTTCCTGGGTGCCGTGATTCTGCTCGCAATCGTGAATCTGCTGCGTCGCGGCCGCGTCCGCTAAGCAGGTGCAAGGCCCACTCTGAAAACCAACGTCGATCGGCGTTGGTTTTTTTACGTCGTAAAGCCGAACTCATGCGTATCAAACGCCCCATCGTCGTCCTCATTACTTGCATCGCCACCCTCGTGGCGGGCTTGCTCGTGCTGAACTTTGCGCCCGGCGAAAAGAAGATCGACACGCAACTCACGCGCCTGTACGACACGGACGATCCGCAATTCCGCCGCTCATTGGGCGTGCTGCTGGGCCCGCCCATCATCGAGGGCAACAAGGCCGAGGTGCTGCTCAACGGCGACAGGATTTTTCCCGCCATGCTAGACGCGATCCGCTCGGCGCAGAAGTCCATCAGCTTCGAAACCTATATCTATTGGGAAGGCACGATCGGCCGCGAATTCACGGACGCGCTGTCGGAACGGGCGCGCGCCGGCGTCAAGGTGCACGTGCTGCTCGACTGGATCGGCAGCATGAAGATCGACGACGCGTCGCTCGACGAGATGCGCAAGGCCGGCGTCGAACTGCACCGCTACCACAAGCCCGTCTGGTGGAAGCTGGCGCGCCTGAACAACCGCACGCACCGCAAACTCCTGATCGTCGACGGCAAGGTCGGCTTCACGGGCGGCGTCGGCATCGCCGACAAATGGCGCGGCAACGCCCAGGATCCCGAGCACTGGCGCGATTCGCATTTCCGCGTGGAAGGTCCGGTCGTCGGCCAGATGCAGGCCGTGTTCAACGACAACTGGACCAAGGCGACAGGCGCCATCCTCGACGGCCCCGCCTACTTCCCCGCACTCGTCGCGCAGGGCGACATGCCCGCGCAGATGTTCTCCAGCTCGCCCACCGGCGGCAGCGAGAGCATGCACCTGATGTATCTGCTGGCCATCACGGCCGCACGCCGCACGATTCACTTGTCGAACTCGTATTTCGTGCCGGACGAGCTGGCCGTGAAGGCGCTGGTCGCGGCCGCGAAACGGGGCGTGGACGTGCGCATCATCACGCCGGGCCCCATCATCGATTCCGACGTCGTGCGCGCCGCCTCGCGCGAGCGCTGGGGTGAATTGCTGGCAGCCGGCGTCAAGATGGCCGAGTTCCAGCCGACGATGTACCACGTGAAAGCGCTGATCGTGGATTCGCTGCTCGTCTCCGTGGGCTCCACCAATTTCGACAACCGCTCGTTCATCCTCAACGACGAGGCCAACCTGAACGTGCTCGATCCCGACTTTGCCAAGCAGCAAGAGGCTGTCTTCGAAGACGACTGGAAACACGCGCGCCCCATCACGTTGCAGGCGTGGCAGAACCGCCCGTTCATGGAAAAAATCGGCGGCAAGCTGGCCGACCTGATCGGGGCGCAGCTGTAAAGGACAAGCAATGAAACAGGCCCTGATTTCGCTCGCGATTCTCATCTCGTTTTCCGCCCGGGCCGACGAAGGCATGTGGATGCCGCAGCAGCTGCCGCACATCGCCAAGCAACTCAAGACCGCCGGCCTCAAGCTCGACCCGAGCACCCTCACCCGGCTGACCGAATTCCCGATGGGCGCCATCGTGAGCCTGGGCGGCTGCTCGGCGTCGTTCGTGTCGCCGCAAGGCCTCGTGATCACGAACCACCACTGCGTGTACAACAGCGTGGCCGTGAACGCCACGCCGCAGCGCGACCTGCTCGCCGACGGCTTCCTGGCGAAGACGATGGCCGACGAATTGCCCGCCGCGCCGGGGAGCCGCGTGTTCGTGACGGAGGAAGTCGCGGACGTCAGCACGCGCGTGATCACGCCGGACGTCGCGACGCTGACGGGCAAGGCGCGCCTGGATGCGATGGAGAAGAACCAGAAAACACTCGTCGCGGAATGCGAGAAGGACGCCGGCTACCGCTGCACCGTCGCGAGTTTTTATGGCGGCCTCGAGTTCTACCGCATCAAGCAGCTCGAGATCCGCGACGTGCGCCTCGTGCACGCGCCCCCGGTCGGCATCGGCAAGTTCGGCGGCGACACCGACAACTGGATGTGGCCGCGCCACACGGGCGACTACGGCTTTTATCGCGCGTACGTCAGCAAGGATGGCAAGGCTGCCGACTACGCGAAGGACAACGTCCCCTACCGTCCGAAGCTGTGGCTCAGGATCGCGAAGGATGGCGTGAAGGAAGGCGATTTCGTCATGGCCCTCGGCTACCCGGGCCGCACGAACCGGCACCGCCTGCCGTCGGAAGTGGCGTTCACGTTCGACTGGAATTACCCCGCGTTCGTGAAGGCCTCGGGCGAGACGCTGGCCGTCATCGAACGCGAGACGAAGAACGATCCGGCCGCGCGCCTGAAGTACGCGGGCCAGATCGCGAGCGTCAACAACTACTACAAGAACCGCAAGGGCATGATCGCCAACTACGAAGGCAGCGACATCCTGGCGCGCAAGACGGCCGAGCACAATGCGCTGAAGGCCTGGGTCGATGCGGACCCGCAGCGCAAGGCGGCATTCGGCGCCGACATCGAAGCGGCCGAAAAGCTGATCGCCCGGCGCGACGCCGACTCCCGGCGCGAGTTCTTCCTCGGCTATTCGATGCCGCGCTTCCTGAACTCGGCGCGCACCCTGTACCGCCTGGCCAACGAGCGCACGAAGCCGGACGTCGAGCGCAAGTCCGGCTACCAGGAGCGCGACCTGCCGCGCCTGACGTCCGTCATCGGCGGCCAGGACCGCACGTACGACGAGAAGGTCGACAAGGCCCTCGTGCTGAACTTCCTGAAGCAGTACAACGCGCAGCCCGTCGACCAGCACGACGCTGCATTCGACAGCGCGCTGGGCATCCGGCCGGGCATGTCCGAAACCGAATTGAAAACGGCGCTGGACCGCATCTACGCGGGCTCGCACCTGCAGGACAAGGACCAGCGCATGGCTTGGCTGACGAAGACCCCGCAGGACTTCAGGGCCAGCAACGACAGCTTCATCAAGGCCGCCGTCGCGATGTACGACGCCGACATGAAGCACGAGGCGGAAGAGGACGAACTGGCGGGAAGCATCCAGAAGACCTACGCCAGCTATATGAAAGCGAAGATCGCGTACCTGAACAGCAAGGGAAAAGCCGTGTACCCGGATGCGAACAGCACGCTGCGCGTCACGTACGGCAACGTCAAGGGCCGCGACTACGGCGCCGACGGCACCGGCTCATGGACCGCGTTCACGACGGTGAAAGGCGTCGTCGCCAAGCACACCGGCGAAGGCGAATTCAATGCGCCGGCGCGCCAGCTGGCCGCCATCCGCGCGAAGGACTTCGGCCGCTGGGCCGATCCGAAGCTGAACACCGTCCCCGTCGACTTCCTCGCCACGCTGGACATCACGGGCGGCAACTCGGGTTCCGCCGCATTGAACGCGCGCGGCGAACTGGTGGGCCTCGCGTTCGACGTCACGCTCGACTCCATCATCTCCGACTGGGATTTCAACCCGCCGGCCACGCGCGACATCCTGGTCGACATCCGCTACATCCTGTGGAACATGGAGAAGGTCGACCATGCGGACAGCCTTCTCAAGGAGATGGGCGTGTTGTGATCAGTCGGCCTTGGAGCGCTGCAGCGAGTTCTCGAGTTCCGCCATGCCGGCCGGCAGATCGACGGTCGCGCCCAGGTCGCGCATCGTGCTGCCCAGCGCGTGCACGGTGCGGAACAGGTGGTGCGCGCGGCACTGTTCGCCCATCTGCCCGATCCTGACGATCGGCAGCCCGAAGGAGCCCGAGATCTCGACTTGATAACGGCTGGAGATCGTGGAGCAGACGGCCTGGTTGGTGAGTCCCTCCGGCAGGTTGATGCCGACGACGGAGTTGAGCCGCGATTCCACGGGCGCGAACAGGGACAGGCCCATCGCCTCGATGCTGTCCTGCAGCGCGGTCGAACAGCGCAGGTGGCGGGCAAACCTGACCGGCAGCGTTTCCTCGCACACGAGGCGCAAGGCTTCGTGCAGCGCCAGCACGCCCGAGACGGGCGCCGTGTAGTGGTACGACGCCTTGTGCCAGAAATTCTCGGCCAGCAGGGCGTCCAGGCACCAGTGCGTATTCGGCGTCGGCCGTTCGCGGATCCGGCTCCATGCGGCGTCGGAGAACGCGAGCAGCGATACGCCGGGAATCGACGACAGCCCTTTCTGGCCGCCGGTGATCACGGCATCCACCTGCCAGTTGTCCATCTCGAACGGCGTCGTGCTGAGCGTGCAGACGGCATCGACGATGACGAGGCAGCCTCGCGATTTCGCCAGCCGCGCAATGGCCTGCACGTTGTTGGTGAACGTGGTGTTGGACGTTTCGCCCTGGACGAGCGTGAGGCAGTGCGGCTGGTGTTCGTCCAGCAGCGCTTCCAGCCGGTCCAGCGACATCGAGTGGGGGAAGATCTCGTTCATCGTGACGACGTCCGCCCCCGCGCGGCGGCTCATTTCCGCCATGCGGCCGCTGAAGAAGCCATTGCAGATCGAAAGGACGCGGGTACCGGGCCACACCAGATTGCAGATCGCCATTTCCATCGCCGCCGATCCGGGACCGGCCACGCCCAGCACCCAGTTGGAGCGGGTCTGGAAGACATATCTCGCCATGTCCTTGACCTGGGTGATGATCTTCGCCATCGTCTCGCCCAGGTGGTTGATGACCAGCGAATTCGCGCGGGCGACCGCGCTGGGGATCGGTACCGGGCCGGCGCCCATCATCAATAACGGATCGTCCGGCAGGATGGCGCTGAGGTATTCCACCTGCGGAGGGAGGATGTCGTTGCGGGTTCGCTGGGGCTGTGTGTTCATGGCGGGTATCTTCGTTATGTTGGTAGTCGGACAAGTGTATCAAGTATTCCATCCGCGCCATCTGCATCTCATACCGCGCAATGCGCAGTCCATGCCATCGCGCCTGCCGGCCCGGGCCCCTCCCTTTACACTGCCTGCACATCACGCATAAGGAGAACGGAAATGAAGCGGATCTGGATCTGGGCACTGCTTGCCATCGCATGCGCGGACGTGCGCGCCCAGGACGATGCGAAGGCACAGGCATGGACGCAAGCCCGCGCCATCGTGGCGGACCTCGATAAAATCGTCGCGCCGCACGGCGTGCAGGAATCGTACAAGACGCGCATCGGCGGCATCGACCAGTGGCTCACCGTGCGCGGCCAGGAGCGCGACAACCCGATGATCCTGTTCGTGCACGGCGGCCCCGCGGCGCCCGTCACGCCGACCCTGTGGCAGTTCGAGCGCCCGCTCGAGGAATACTTCACCATCGCGAACTGGGACCAGCGCGGCGCCGGCAAGACCTATGGCGAGACGGATACCGCGCAGGTTGCGGACACGATCCGCATCGACCGCTACGTCGACGACGCCATCGAAGTGGCCGAGCACCTGCGCCAGCGCTACGGCAAGAAGAAGCTGATCCTGATGGGCCACAGCTGGGGCACCATCGTGAGCATGAAGGCGGCGCTGAAGCGTCCGGATTTATTCTATGCCTACGTCGGCATGGGCCAGGTGATCAGCGTGCGCGAGAACGAACGCATCAGCTTCGACTACGCGCTGGAACAGGCGAAACAGCACAAGAACGAGGAAGCGCTGCGCGACCTGCAGTCGATCGCGCCCTACCCCGGCAACCAGCCGATCACACGCGAACGCATCATCGTCGCGCGCAAGTGGCCGCAGTACTACGGGGGCCTGAGCGCCTACCGCAGCGAGTCGGCCTATTACTTCGACGGCCCGCGCCTGTCGCCGGAATACGATGCGAAACAGGTGAAGGACATCGACCAGGGCAACCTGCTCACGCTGGGCCGCATTTTGCCGGAGTTCGTGCAGGTGGATTTTTCGAACGTGAAGGCGTTCCCGATCCCGGTCGTGATGTTCCTGGGCCGGCACGATTACACGACGCCGACGGCGCCGACCGAGGCGTGGCTCAAGCAGGTGAAGGCGCCGTCGAAACAGGCTGTGTGGTTCGAGCGTTCGGCGCACATGGTGCCGTGGGAGGAGCCGGGCAAGACGCTCGTCAGCCTGCTGACGTATGTGAGGCCGCTGGCGAAATAAGACCAACGGCATAAAAACGTAGGCGTTCGCGGTCAGGTCAGTGCGTCAGCTCTGCCTGTGCCGCATCGGCCTTGTTCAACCGGCTGTTGCGAATCCCGTAACCGAAATACGTGAGAATGGCGACCGCCATCCAGATGGCGAACACGGTATAAGTCGTGCTCGACAGGCCGCCGACGAGATACAGGCAGGCGAGAATCGACAGCCCCGGCACGAGGCAAGGCCCGAACGGCACGCGAAAGCCCTTGCGGCCCGTCTCGCCCTGCTTGCGGCGGATGACCGGCACGGCGATCGACACGACCATGAACGCGACCAGCGTGCCCATGCTCACCATGTCCCACAGGAAGGTCGAGTCGACGAGGCCCGCCACGGCGCCCACGGCGATGCTGACGATCAGCGTGTTCGTCACCGGCGACTGCGTGCGCGGATTCACGGTGCGGAAGGCCTTCGGCACCAGGCCGTCCTTGGCGATGGCGTACAGGATGCGCGTCTGGCCGTAGATCGTCACCAGCGTCACGGAAAACACGGAGATCACGGCGCCGGCCGACAGCACGAGCGCCGGCCATGCCTTGCCGGTCACGTTCTGCAGGATCACGGCGAGGCCCGCTTCCTGGCCCGCGAACATCGACGCCGGCTGGGCGCCGAGGGCCGCGATCGCGACCAGCATGTAGAACACCGTGACGATGCCGAGGGCGGCGAGGATGCCGATCGGGACGTCGCGCGTCGGGTCCTTGACCTCTTCGCCGGCCGTGGCGATGGTGTCCAGGCCGATGAATGAGAAGAACACCGTGCCCGCGGCCGCCGTCACGCCGGCCAGGCCGCCAACGCCCTTGCCGTCCGCCGGCCAGACGAACGGGTGGAAGTTGTTGATGTCGAAGCCGGACAGCGCGATCGCGGAAAAGAACACGAGGATCGCCAGCTTGATCAGCACCATGATGGCGTTCGTCGTCGCCGACTCCCTGGTGCCGCGGATCAGCAGCACGCAGCACAGCACGACGAGCAGGATCGGCGGCAGGTTGATGTGCCCCGTGTGGAATTCGACGCCGCCGTTCTTGCCCGCGACGACCAGCGGCGAGCGCAGCGCATCCGGAATCTGCCAGCCGAGCGCGTTCTGCAGGAAGTTATTCAGGTAGTCCGACCAGCCGATGGCGGTTGCGCTGGCGGCGAGGCCATACTCCAGCAGCAGGCAGGCCGCAACGATGAACGCCGCGAACTCGCCCACGGTGGCGTAGGCGAAGGAATACGAGGAGCCGGCGGCCGGCACGCGGTTGGCCAGTTCGGCATAGCACAGCGCCGTGAGACCCGCGGTAATGGCGGCCATCAGGAACGACAGCACGACGGCCGGACCGGCCTTCGGCACGGCTTCCACCATCGTGAAGAAAATACCGGTGCCGATGGTGGCGCCGACGCCGATCATCGTCAGGGGAAACAGGCCCAGCGAGCGGCCCAGGGCGTGGGCGTGGCCGTCTTCGAGCTTGGGCTCGGATGTCTTGGTGCGAATGAGCTTTTGGCCCAGGGTCTGGTTCAAGGCGTCGTCCTCTTCGCGCGGGTAGCGCTGTTGTGTATCCAAAGTCCGCGATTATAGGGCCAGTTCCGTGGCAGCTTTCACTGCGGTAAAAAAATACTTTCTTTAAACATGCATTTTTAATGCAGATTTAGGTAGAATACGCCCAAGAAGGTAGAATACGCTCGTAACCACTGAGCTTATCCGATGCGACTCACCCGATTCTCCGATATTGGCCTGCGTGTCCTGATCTATCTGGAACGGGCGGGAGAACGTCCGCATCCGGTGACCGTGGCCGAGATCGGCAAGCAGTTCGACATCCCGCTGAACCACTTGGTCAAAGTGGTCGGGCAACTGGCCAAGCTGGGCTGGGTGCAGGCGACGCGTGGACGCAACGGCGGGCTGCGCCTCGCCGCCGACCCCGCCACGCTGACGATCGGCCAGGTGCTGCGCAAGCTGGAAGGCGAAGAGGACGAGCTGGTCGACTGCGAGGGCACGGATTGCGCGCTGAAGATGGATTGCCAGCTGCGCGGCATGCTGCGCGCCGGCATGCGGGCCTTCTACGAGGCGATGGACCGCTACACGCTGGCCCACGCCACGGCCGGCAGCACGGGCGAACAGGTCGTGCGCATGCACCGCATGTTCTGGGATGGCGCGGCTGCGAAAACCGCCATGGCCCTGCCCGAGCCGGTGAGTGAGGAGTAACTTTAGTATTGATGGCAAGCCCGCCGTGCGGGCCTTTTTTTGAATCTTAAATCTGCATTTTAAATGCATAATTAAAGGAACCACCATGATTTCGGAAGCTTCCCGCCCCTACATCGATGCCAGCGTCCCCGTCCTGCGCCAGCACGGCCTGACGATCACCAAGCTGTTCTACACGAACATGCTGGGCGCGCATCCTGAACTGACCCGCATCTTCAACATGGGGAACCAGGCCAGTGGGGCGCAGCAGCAATCGCTGGCATCGGCAGTGTTCGCGTACGCGGCCAACATCGGCAATCCGGGCGCGCTGGGTCCCGTCGTCGAGCGCATCGTGCACAAGCACGTGTCGGTCGGCATCCGCGCCGAGCACTACCCGATCGTCGGCAAGCACCTGCTGGAATCCATCGCCACGACGCTGGGCGACGCCGCCACGGCACCGCTGCTGGACGCCTGGAAGGAAGCGTACAACTCGCTCGCCAAGCTCCTGATCGAAGCGGAAGCGAATTTGTACAGCACGGCCGGCATCCAGCCGGGCGAGACCCGTCCGATGCGCGTCGTAGAAGTCAAGACGGAATCCGTCAACGTGCTGTCGATCCGTTTCGTCCCTGCTGACGGCAAGCCGGTCCCCGCGTTCAAGCCGGGCCAGTACGTGAGCGTCGCCGTCGACCTGCCGGGCGGCCGTCACCAGCTGCGCCAGTACAGCCTGTCGGATGCGCCGAATGGCGAAAACCTGCGCATCTCGGTGAAGCGCGAGGACGGCGTGGCCGACACGCCAGCCGGTGAAGTGTCGAACTGGCTGCACGCTAACGTGAAGGTCGGCAGCACGCTGCAGGTGTCGCACCCGTTCGGCGAATTCCTGCCGGAGACGGAGGGCAACGCGCCGCTCGTGCTGCTGTCGGCCGGCGTGGGTGTCACGCCGATGGTGTCCGCGCTGAAGCGCGTGGCGCAGGTGAATCCGCAGCGCCGCGTGATCTTCGCGCACGCCGCACGCGACGCCGGCCATCACGCGCTGCGCGTGGAAGTCGACGCGCTGCAGGCCGCGATGCCCAACCTGTCGGTCGTGACCTTCCACGAAGATGCACGAGGTGCTGCAGGCGTCATCGAAGGCCGCATGGACGTGGCCAAGCTGCCGACATGGCCGCGCGAAGAAGCCGAAGTGTACCTGTGCGGTCCGCACAAGTTCATGCAGGCCCAGTGGCTGGGCCTCCTGAACGCGGGCGTGCCGGCCGGCCGCCTGCACCGCGAGGTGTTCGGGCCGGAGCTGCTCGACCATCTGCTGTAACGAGAAAGCCGGCCTTCGCGCCGGCTTTTTTAATTCACGACCTGGATGAGCTTTCCGCTCACGGTCCGCTGCGACGGGTTGCCATAGACGCGGATGCCGCCGGAGCCGCCGTTCTGCGCGACGAGCGACTGGCGCACGTGCGCGGTCATGCCGCCCGATCCCGTCGACGACAGGTCCGCCTGCTCGCTGACGAGATCCGCCAGGTCAAGGTGGCCGGAACCGTTCGAGCGTGCCGCCAGGCTGCTCACCGCGCCCGTCACGCGCAGCTGGCCCGAGCCGTTCAGGTTCGCCGTCACGCGTTCTCCCTGCATGCGGCCCGCGACCACGCGTCCGGACCCGTTCAGGGACAGGTTGCCGCCGCCGCTCTGCAAGGTCGTCGCGTCGATGCTGCCCGAGCCGTTCTGCGTGACATCCAGGCTGGATACGCGGCCCGTCAGCAGCACCGATCCCGATCCCCGCCCTTCCACCACCAGCGGTCCGCCGTTCAGGTCCTGCACGGACAGGTGACCGGACCCGTCGTGACGCACGCTGGCGAGCCGCGGCACGGTATAGGTCACGCGCACAGGGTTATTGGTGCGGAACGAACGCTCCTTCTCGATGACGAGGCGGTCGCCGCGCAGCTCCGTACGGATGAACGGCAGCAGGTTGCTGTCCGCCTCCACGACCAGCGAGGTGGCCGGGCCCACGCGCACGTCGACCGTGATCGTGCCGTTCACCTCCAGCGCCGGCACGGTGGCGATCGTGCGCTCGTCGCGCGCCGGCAGGCCGTTGCCTTCGATGGAATCGCTGGAGAATGGCGTGCGGACCTGGTAGTCGCCCTCGCCGCCCGGCGCGACGATGATGGCGCAGCCGCCGAGGATGGCGCAGGTGATGGCGATGGCGAGTGAAGTACGCATGGTGGATGGCCTTGTTGTTATTGACCATGCCACTGTAGCAAGGGCATCCGGTGCCGTCCGCCTGCGTGCGACGGACGGCGTAAAACGCGGAACGAACGGAGGAATTCCGCGACGACCGTCAGCGCTGGCCCAGGCGCGTATCGCCGAACAGATGCTTGTGTTCGTGCGGCTGCGAGCGCCAGTACTGCGGCGGCGCGCTGACCGTCGCACCCAGTTCCGCCGCCGCATGCCACGGCCAGCGCGGGTCGTACAGCATCGCGCGCGCCAGCGCCACCAGGTCGGCCTGGCCCGTCTGCACGATGGTCTCGGCCTGCTTCGCTTCCGTGATCAGGCCCACGCCGATGGTCGGCATGGGAGTGTTCGCTTTGATGCGCGCGGCGAACTCGATCTGGTAGCCCGGACCGACGGGGATCTTCTGGTGCGGCGACACGCCGCCGCTCGACACGTGGATGAACTGGCAGCCGAGCCGCTCCAGTTCCTGCGCCAGCACGAGGCTCTGTTCCAGGTCCCAGCCGCCATCGACCCAGTCACTGGCCGAGATGCGCATGCCGACCACCATCTCGGGCGACACGGCCTCGCGCACGGCCTGGAACACCTCGAGCGGGAAGCGCATGCGGTTCTGCAGCGAGCCGCCGTATTGATCGTCGCGTCGATTCGACAGCGGCGACAGGAACTGGTGCAGCAGATAGCCGTGGGCGCCGTGCAGTTCGATGGCGTCCAGCCCCAGCGCATCGGCGCGGCGCGCGGCAGCGACAAAACCGTCCTTCACGCGCTGCAGGCCGGCCGCATCGAGCGCCAGCGGCACGGTCTCGCCCTCCGCATGCGGGAGCGCAGACGGCGCCACGGTCTGCCAGCCGTCCGTATGGTCCACCGGAAGATTCGCGCCGCCATGCCACGGCACTTCGCTCGACGCCTTGCGGCCCGCGTGCGCGAGCTGGATGGCGATCTTGATGGGTGCATGCTTGCGCATCGCATTGACAACGGGCTCCAGCGCGGCCGCGTGCTCGTCGGACCAGAGGCCCAGGTCGGCATAGGTGATGCGCCCCTCCTCCGTCACGGCGGTCGCTTCGATGATGAGCAGGCCGGCACCGGACAGCGCGAGGTGGCCGAGGTGGATCATGTGCCAGTCGGTGGCGTAGCCACGGTCGGCGGAGTATTGGCACATCGGCGCGATGGCGATCCGGTTGGCCAGCTCGAGCGGGCCGAGCCGGATCGGAGAAAACAGCTTGCTCATGGGTACACACTCCCCTTTGCGGTCAAAGGGATAGTCTAGCGCGCATGAGAAAAACGCGCTTTCAGCCGGCGCGCACCACCATGATCCCTGCCCGCAACCCCACGCGCACATCGGGATTCGGAAACACGACGCACTCCTCGTCGTGCTGAACGGTATAAACGGTATCACCGTCGCGCGCGATCACCTCGCCCTTTTTCAACGGCGTGAAGTTTTCGGTATCGCGTCCGAAGCTCATGGTGAACGCATCGGACAGCTTGGTGATCGACTGGGCCGTGTCGAACACGATGGGCTGGTTGCCGCCCGCCTGCGCCTGCCCGCGCAGCAGACCGTCCAGGGCCGAGGCCATGGCCGCGAACTGCGACAGATCGTTCTGCCCCAGCGTGCCGATGCGCCCCAGTTCGACGGTCGTGCCCGCGGCCCCGTGCCGCTCGGCCGTCCACCAACTGTACGTGCCGGCCGACGCCGGGTTCATGATGACGGCTTCGATGCCGCCGAGGCCCAGCCATTCGATCAGCTCGCGGCGGGGAGTCTCCGCGATCAGTTCCGGCACGATGGCGAAGCGCGGATAACGCGAGCCGCGGATCGCCGTGTGCAGGTCGAGGTGCCAGCGGCGTGGACCGCTGCTTTCGAAGAATGCAGCCGTGGCTGCGATCAGCGTGTCCGCGCGGCCTGCTTCGAAGGTGCCGGCGAGATCTCCGCGCTGGTCGCGGAACATGCGGTTCAGGTCCGCGTCGATGAAGCGCTTGCCGGCCGCGATGGCGTCGATGTTCCCGACGCAGAGCATCAGGTCCACCGCGAGCTCGCCCGGCGTGCGCGACAGGGCCTCGATGGCGTAGGCCACCATCTCGATCGGCCCCGTCTCGTCGCCGTGCACGCCCACCGACAGCAGCACGGCGGGACGCTCCGGCATTGGTGTCGCCGTCTTCACGGTCAGCACACCCTTCGCAGGCTGGCCGACCGTGAAGCCGGCTTGCGCGAAGCGGGCGGCTACCTCGCCGAAGTCGCCTTCGGCCAGCGCCCGGATTTCCTTCGGTAAGGTGGCCGCCATCGCTTACGCCACGTTCGCGACGGTGGTGGCGACGGTGGACGCCGCGGTGCCCGATGCGATGCGGTCCGGGCTCGAGCCTTCCGACAGCGACCACACGGCCAGCATCGCCTGCTCCAGGTCCGTCGGCTGGACGTAGCCGGCCGACAGCCCCATCGCCGCGGTCAGCTCGCGCACGGCCGACTGCATGTCGGATGTGGAGCGGCTTGCCGCCAGCACTTCCGTCAACAGGCGTTGCTGCGTGCGGCGCAGGGCCTGCAGCGCGTAGTTGCGCAGCTGTTCCTGCGACTTGCTGGTGGCCGGCAGCTTGAGGCCGCGCTCCAGGGTGTCGATGCCCGCCTGCTCGCGCAGGAGCATGCCGACCCGCAGGAACTCGGCCAGCGACATGCCTTGCGGACGCTGGACGGAGAC
Source organism: Telluria mixta (assembly GCF_029223865.1). Taxonomy (NCBI): domain Bacteria; kingdom Pseudomonadati; phylum Pseudomonadota; class Betaproteobacteria; order Burkholderiales; family Oxalobacteraceae; genus Telluria; species Telluria mixta. Next base: position 2,466,199 of record NZ_CP119520.1, on the reverse strand, counting down.
GGCCGCGAACAGGAACGCGGCCAGCGATTCGACCGTATCGACGGCCTTCCACGCCTGCACGAACGACGACGACAGGCCGGCGTGGCTGTCCGCTTCCGATTTCGCCGGCATCAGCTGGCGCAGTTGTTCCGGCTGGGCGAACAGGTTCGACAGCTCTTCCATGCCGCCGGCACCGGCTTGTTCCGCCGGCAGCGACAGCACGCCTTCGATCACGGTGCGCAGCATCACGCGGGTGCGGACGTCGACGGTCTGCGACACGTCGCGCGGCACGACCAGCGCGTCATGGTCCAGTGCCTCGAACACGGGCGCCAGGTGCAGCGCGGCCCAGGCCTGGCCCCACGCTTTGACGACTTCGGCGTCGTCGATGCGGTGTTCCAGCGCCAGGTCGCGCAGCATCAGCGGACCGCAGCGGTTGACCGATTCGTTGGCCAGCACGGTCGCGAGGATCGCGTTGGCCAGCGGGTGTGCCAGCGGATCGCGCGTGGCGACCAGCTGCGCCGGGAAATACGGGCGCAGGATGGTCTCGGCCCACGGCTGTTCCGTCAGTGGCAGCGCGGCGAGGACGCGCTTGAAGCGGTTCTTGACGTTGGCGACGACGACGGCCAGTTCCGGCGTCGTGAGGCCCAGGCCGAGCGCCTTGCGGCGCTGCAGTTCCGTCTCGCCCGGCAGCTGTTCCAGCTCGCGCGACACGGCGCCTTCCACCTCCAGGCTCGCGATCAGGGCAGCGTAGCCGTCGACGACCGCGCTGTTCGTTTGCGCCTGTGCCTCGCGCACCAGCAGGTGCGTCTGCAGCGTGTTGTCGCGCAGGACCAGCTTCTCGATATCGCCCGTCATCTCGGTCAGCAGGCGGTTGCGTTCGCCCTCGTCCAGCTGGCCCGCGTTGACTTCGGTGTCGAGCCAGATCTTGACGTTGACTTCGTGGTCGGAGCAGTCCACGCCGGCCGAGTTGTCGATCGCATCCGTGAAGATGCGGCCGCCGGCCAGCGCGAATTCGATACGGCCGGCCTGCGTGGCGCCCAGGTTGCCGCCTTCCGCCACGACTTTTACGCGCAGCTCGTTGCCGTTGACGCGGATGTTGTCGTTGGCGCGGTCTTTCACCTGCGCGTGGGTCTCCGTGGAGGCCTTGATGTAGGTGCCGATGCCGCCGTTGTAGAACAGGTCGACCGGCGCCAGCAGGATGCGGTGCATCAGTTCTTCAGGCGTCAGCGACGTCTCTTCGATGGCCAGCGCGTCGCGCACCTGCGGCGACAGCTCGATATGGCGGGCCGTACGCGGGAACACGCCGCCACCTTCCGAGATCAGGTCCTTGTCGTAGTCCTCCCAGGAACTACGAGGCAACGCGAACATGCGCTTGCGCTCGTTGAACGACACGACGACGTCCGGATTCGGGTCGAGGAAGATGTGGCGGTGGTCGAACGCGGCCAGCACTTTCAGCTGGCGCGACAGCAGCACGCCGTTGCCGAACACGTCGCCCGACATGTCGCCCACGCCGACCATCGTCACCGGGGTCGTGCTCATGTCATGGCCCATCTCGTAGAAGTGACGCTTGACGGCTTCGAACGCGCCCTTCGCCGTGATGCCCATCTTCTTGTGATCGTAGCCGTTCGAACCGCCCGATGCGAACGCGTCGCCCAGCCAGAAGCCGCGCGAGACGGCGATGCTGTTGGCGATGTCGGAGAACGTCGCGGTGCCCTTGTCGGCGGCGACCACGAGGTACGGGTCGTCCTGGTCGTAGCGCACGGTGTCGTTAGGGGGCACGATCTCGCCGCGCACGCGGTTGTCCGTCACTTCCAGCAGGCTCGCGATGAACAGGCGGTAGACGGCTTCGCCTTCGGCCGCCACGACGTCACGCGCCGCATCCTTCGGCATCTGCTTGCAGACGAAACCGCCCTTCGAACCGGCCGGCACGATGACGGCGTTCTTGACCATCTGCGCCTTCACAAGGCCCAGCACTTCGGTGCGGTAGTCTTCCATGCGGTCCGACCAGCGCAGGCCGCCGCGGGCGACCGGGCCGCCGCGCAGGTGCACGCCTTCGAAGCGGCGCGAGAACACGTAGATCTCGCGGAACGGACGCGGTTCCGGCACGAGCGCCAGGTGGCTCGTGTCGAGCTTGAAGATGATCTTCTCGCCGTCGTTTTGATAATAGTTGGTGCGCACCGTCGCCATCACGAGGTCGACCAGTGCGGCCATGATTTCCTCGGTGTCGGCGTGGTTGACCTTGGCGAGACCGGCCTTCAGCGCGGCCAGCTTGGCGTCGCCCTCGGCACGTTCTTCGGCGCTGCGTTTCGGGTCGAAGCGCAGCGCGAAACCTTCCACCAGTTCCTTGACGAGGCTCGCGCGCGGGCGCAGCGTCTCGGCCATGTAGCGGGTCGAGAACTTGCTGCCGGCCTGGCGCCAGTAGCTGATGTAGGCGCGCACGAGCTGCACTTCGCGCATCGACAGGCCGCCTTCGATCGTGAGGCCGTTCAGGCGGCCGTCTTCCGCTTCGTCGTTGAACAGTGCGGCGAACAGCTCGTCCGCCACGTCGGCGACGCCGGGTTTCGCCAGCTTGGCGGCGGAATCCGCGTCGACGATCAGACTCGTGATGTAGCGGCGGGTGCCGTCGGCCGTGTCGATCCAGAAGCTCTGCTCACGGTCGATGGCGACGCCGGCGTTCTGCAGCGCCGGCAGGATGCGCGACAGCGACGGCATCGTATTCGTGGAATACAGGCGCAGCGACGTGACGCCCGCTTCATCCGTCTCGATGCGGACGGACACGTGGCCTTGCTCGCCGTTCGCGATGATCGCGTTCACGTCGCGGAAAGCGATTTCCGGTGCCGTCGCGGCCACGTAGTTCACGGGCAGCGTGGGCAGGATCTTGCGCAGCGCGTTGCGGGTCGGGACGTCTTCCACCGTGTCGGTCAGCGCCGTGTAGCGGTCATGCCAGCCGTCCAGCACGGACAGCAGCGGTTTCTGGATGTCGGTTTCCAGGTCGAGCGGATAGCGCGCGGCCTGGGCGATCAGGTAGACGCGGGCCAGCGGACCGTCGGCGACGAGGGTCTGCGTGCGCACGTCGACGGCGCCCGAGCTGTCCTTCAGCGCCTGCGCCAGCGCGGCGACGACGGCGGCGCTGTAGCGCTCGCGCGGCAGGTAGACGAGGACGTTCAGGTGGCGCTGGTACACGTCGCGGCGGGCGAAGACTTTCGCGCGCGGCTGCTTGTACAGCGAGACGACGGAGCTGCACACCTGGGCGAGCCAGTCCGGCTCCGCTTCCAGCGCTTCCGTACGCGGCAGCGATTCCAGGATCTCGAGGAATTTCTCGGCGCGGAAGCCTTCCTGGCGCACGCCGGCGATGGACAGCACTTTCGCCACGCGGCCGCGCGCGAACGGCAGGCGCGCCAGCGGCGTCGACGTGGCGGCGCGGGTGAACAGGCCGACGAAGCAGTGCTCGCCGATGGTATTGCCCTGCGTGTCGGTGTCGCGCACGCCGATGAAGTCCAGCGGCTGGTCGCGGTGCAGGGTGCCGGCCACGTCGGCCTTCACGATCGACAGCGTCTCGTCGCGCTTGGACAGGATCTCGAAGTCGCCCGGGATGTTCTGCAGGCAGGTGCCGTAGACGGGATGCGTGGTGTCCTGCAGCACGCCGATGCGGCTCGGGATGTCGCGTTCCAGCTCGCGCACGCCCGGCTTCACGAAGTAATAGGCGTAGCCGAACGGTTCGAAGCCTTCGTTCTTGGCCCAGTCGAGGAAGGCGGCGACTTCCTGACCGCCCGGGGTGCCTTGCGCGCTGGCCGCGGCGGCGACGGCAGTCATGCGGTCGGCCATGGCGACGGCGTCGCGGTGCACGATGGCGGCGTCGCGCGCGACCATCTGGATGCGCGCGACGAGTTCGGAGAGTTCGTCCTGCGGCAGGTCTTCCGCCAGCAGGCACAGGACGTAGGATTCCAGCGGCGCGCCGGTCTCGCCGACGGCGACCACGCGGCCGGCATCGTCGCGGCGCACGGGCAGCACCGTATTCAGCACGCCCGACGCGACGACGCGCTGGCGGCGCAGCGCCATCACGAACGAGTCGACGAGGTAGGGCATGTCCTCGTTCAGGATCAGCAGGGCGGTCGACATGCCGCAGCGCCCGTCCGTATAACGCATCTGCGCGATCTGGCAGCCGTCCGTCGTGCGCTGCGCCACCTGGGCGAAGGCATCCCACAGGATGGCGGCGAGGTTGCGGGGATCGATGCCGGCGAGGTCGTCCTCGTCCAGGGCGCCGATCCAGGCGCCGATCAGCGCGCCCACTTGTTCCGAGGCGTCGGCCGGCTTGTTCTCATTGACCAGCGCGAGGGTTTGTGTGCGCAGATCGTGAGGCATGTCTTTGTTCATTTTTAGCTTCTCCAAAAGCTGGTTGTTGCGCCGGGTTCGGCGCGGCTTGTGGCCACATGTTCCCGGCTGGTACGGACAGGGTTGTCCCGTCCAGATCTCTTATGCTTCCTGTCTCCGGAAACGATTCGCTATTAAATCATGAAAGGTCGTAAAGACCGGGCAAGCCCAGGATGCGTTCCAGGTCTTCCAGCGCGGCCGCGCACTCGATGGCCAGCTGCGGGTCGGCCAGGTCCTTCGGCTCCACGCGGTCGCGGTAATGACGCTCGACCCACGGCACGAGGCGTGCATACAGGTCTTCCGTCATCAGCACGCCCTGGTGCATCGCGGCCGCTTCCTCGTCCGTGAGCACCACGCGCAGGCGCAGGCACGCGGGGCCGCCGCCGTTGCGCATGCTCTGGCGCAGGTCGAATTCGATCAACTCGTCGATCGGGCCACCGGAAGCCACCAGCTGCTCCAGGTAGCGCGCCACGGTCGCCGTCTCGCGGCATTCGTGCGGGACGACGAGCGCCATGCCGCCGTCCGGCTTGGACAGCAGCTGGCTGTTGAACAGGTAACTGGCGACGGCGTCGGCGACGGGAACGACGCCCGTGTCGACGCGCACGGCGCGCAAATCGGTGCCCGTGACGCCGAGCGCACGGCGAAGCAGATCCAGCGTGGATGCTTCGTCGGCGAACGCCTGCTCGTGGTAGAACAGTACGTTGCCGTTGCCGACCGCGATCACGTCGTTATGAAACACGCCCTGGTCGATCACGGCCGGATTCTGCGACGCGAACACCGTGCGTGCCGCGTCCAGGCCGTGCAGGCGGGCGACGGCCTGCGACGCTTCCAGCGTCTGGCGGGCCGGGTATTTCACAGGTGCCGGTGCGGACGGGTCGAACTCGACGCGTCCGTAGACAAAAAACTCGACGCCGGACGCACCGTGGGCACTGGCGAAGCGCGTGTGGTTGGCGGCGCCTTCGTCGCCGAATGCGGGCGTCGACGGCAGCGGATCGTGCACGACGAAGCGATCCGGATTCGCGAACAGGGCGCGCAGGGTGCGCGTCGCCTGCACGTGCTCTTCGGCGCGGTGCAATTTATTGTTCAGGTTCGCGGCCGTGAAGTGCACGCGGCCATCCGCCGTGTCGGCCGACGGGCTGACGGTGGCGGCGTTCGCCGTCCACATCGGCGATGCCGAGTAGGCGCAGGCCAGGATCACGGGCGATTCGCGGTAGGCCTGCGCCAGCACGTCCGCATCCGTGCCGGAAAAGCCGAGGCGGCGCAGCAGGCGGAAGTTCGGACGCGCCTGCGGCGGCAGCAGGCCTTGCGCAAAGCCGCGCGCGGCCAGGGCGCGCATCTTCGCGAGGCCCTGCAGCGCGGCCTGGCGCGGGTTCGACGCGCTGCGCACGTTGTTGAACGAGGCGACGTTGCCGAACGAGAGGCCGGCGTAGTTGTGCGACGGGCCCACGAGGCCGTCGAAATTGAATTCGCGTGCGTTGCGCATATCGTTCAGAAGGTGAGACCGGGCGACAGCTTGGCCGGCATGTCCAGTTCGGAGGTTTCGATGGAAGCGACCGGGTACGCGCAGTAGTCGGCCGCGTAATAAGCGCTCGGACGATGGTTGCCGGACTTGCCCACGCCGCCGAACGGCGCGGAGCTGGCGGCGCCCGTCGTCGGACGGTTCCAGTTGACGACACCCGCGCGCGCCTTGATCGCGAAGCGCTTCCACAGGTCTTCCGACGGCGACAGCAGCGCGGCGGCGAGGCCGTACTCCGTGGCGTTGGCGGCGTCGATGGCGCGGTCGAAATCGGCCACGCGCACGATCTGCAGCAGCGGTCCGAACCACTCTTCGTCCGGGATGCCCTTCGCGTCGGTGACGTCGACGATGCCGGCGGTGACGAAGCCCGCGTTCGGGTCGAGCTGGCGCATGCGCAGCAGCACCTTGCCGCCCTGCGCTTCCATCATTTCCTGCGCCTGCACGAGGCGCTTCGCGACGGCGGCCGAGACGACGGGCCCCATGAACGGCTGCGGCTCCGCATTCGACGGGCCGACGGCCAGCTTGGCGGCGACTTCCACGAGACGGTCGATGAACGCCTGTCCTTGCGGCGTGTCCTGCACGATCAGGCGGCGCGCGCACGTGCAACGCTGGCCGGCCGAGATAAACGCGGACATGACGGCGTGGTGCACGGCCGCGTCGATGTTTTGAACGTCCCACACGACGAGCGGGTTGTTGCCGCCCATTTCCAGCGCCAGCATCTTGCCCGGCTGGCCGCCGAACTGTTTATGCAGCGCGACGCCCGTCTGGCTGCTGCCGGTGAACAGGATGCCGTCCACGTCCGGATGCTGCGACAGTGCCACGCCGGTCGCGCGGCCGCCGTTCACGAGGTTCAGCACGCCGCGTGGCAGGCCGGCCTGTTCCCACAGCTGCACGGTACGCACGGCGGTGCGGGGCGCGTATTCGCTCGGCTTGAACACGAGCGTATTCCCCGCGATCAGCGCCGGCACGATGTGACCGTTCGGCAGGTGGCCGGGGAAATTATAGGGGCCGAACACGCCGAACACGCCGTGCGGACGGTGGCGCAGCACGGCATTGCCGTCGGCGACCTTGGCGGCCGTCTCGCCCGTGCGCGCGGCATGCGACTGCACGGAGATGTCGACCTTGTTGGCCATCGTCGTCACTTCCGTGCGGGCTTCCCACAACGGCTTGCCCACTTCCTCGGCGATGATCGCGGCCAGTTCCTCGTTGTGCTCCTTGAGCAGGTCGCGGAAGCGCTGGCAGATGGCGATGCGTTGTTCGAGCGGCGTGAGCGCCCAGTCTTCGAACGCGGCGCGCGCGGCTTTCACGGCGCGGTCCACATCCTCTGCCGTGGATTCGTTGCTGGTCCAGGTCTGGCGGCCGGTGGACGGGTCGATCGTGTCGAGCTGCGGACCGGAACCGGCCAGCCATTCGCCGCCGATGTAGTTAGCGCAGTTAGAGCTCAATTCTTTAGCCATTGTTTTTCCTTACGTTGAGGGCCAGCGAGCGAATAGGGTCGCCCGGCTGGCAATGCAGCAACTGGAGTTCGCGCACGGATAGCGCGACCTTGCGGCCGCCGTCGCAGGCCTGGGTAAGGACCATGCGAAAATCGTCGAGCTTCGTGTTGGAGACGAGCGTGACTTCGCACTCGCCTTCCGGTTGGCCTTCCTCGGCCGTGGCCAGCACGCTGTCGCGCACGGCGCGCAGCTCGGCCACGCGGCCCTGCAGCACGGGGCCCGCGTCGAAGATGTCGACGTAGCCCTCGTAGTGCATGCCTTCCTGTTCCAGCAGCTTCCTCGCGGGGAGCGTGGAGCGGTGCACCTGGCCGATCACGGCCTGCGCGTCTTCCGGCAGGTACGCCACGTACAGCGGCTGGCGCGGCATCAGTTCGGCGATGAAGGACTTCTTGCCGAGCGCCGTGAGGCCGTCGACGTGGTTGAAATCCATCTTGAAGAAGTGGCGGCCGAGGCCTTCGTAGAACGGCGACGTGCCGTCCTCCGCCTGGTAGCCGCGCATCTCGGCGATGATCTTTTCCGTGAACAGGTGCTGGAACTGGGCCATGAACAGGAAGCGGCTCTTCGACAGCCACTTGCCGTTGTAGCCCGTGCGGTATTCCGGCATCAGGAACAGCGAGCACAGTTCCGTCGACCCGGTCAGGTCGTTCGACAGGTACAGCGTGTCCATGCGCGTGAACACGCCCAGTTCGCGGCTGGAGTGCACCAGCGTGCCGATGCGGTAGTTATAAAACGGCTCCGTGAGGCCGACAGCGGCCTTGATGGCGCACACGCCGGCCAGGCGGCCGTTGGACGTGTCTTCCATCACGAACATGTAGTCGCGTTCTTCGGGCGGGATCGTCTGCGCGAACGATGCCACCGCGGTCTCGACGCGCTCGCCCAGCATGGCGCGGTCCGGCTTCAGCGTGGTCATGCCGCTGCCGACCTGGCGCGCCATCTCGATCAGCGGATCGATGTCGTTCAGGGTGATTGCGCGGATTACGAGCATGGGTTCCTCATGGTTGTGCATCAGATGCGTACGCAGATGACGCTGTCGCCGGTCGCGGCACCGAGCGCGTCGCGTGCCGCGGGCGGCAGGCAGATGGACTCGGAACTCTCGGCCGGGTCGCACGGCAGCACGATCGCGCGGAATTTGCGCTCGCTGCTGGCCACCGCGTAATTCACCATCGCGGCCTTGCCACCGCGCGTGGGCGGCTGCAGTTCGGCGTTCGCGACCTTCTTCACCATCGAGCCGGAGAACGACCGCAGCGCGTGCTTGTGCGCCTGCAGGATCGGGCCGCCGTCGAAGATGTCGATGTATTCGTCGGCCTCGAAGCCCTCTTCCGTCAGCAGGTCGAACGCGAGTTCGCCGCTCGGGTGGATCTGGCCCATCACGGCCTGCGCGGGACCGGGCAGCAGCGGCACGTACACCGGGTAGTGCGGCATCAGCTCGACGATCAGCGTGCGGTTACGGGCGCCGCCGATCGTGCGCTCCGCATCGAGGAAATCCATCTTGAAGAACTTGCGGCCCAGTGCGTCCCAGAACGGCGACTGGCCGCCTTCGTCGGTAACGCCGGCCAGCGGCACGAAGAAACGGTCGCCGAAGCGGTGCGGCGCCAGCACGGCATACAGCAGGCGCGCGCGCGACAGCAGCGCCGCTTCGCGCCGGGCCGTGTCGCGGTCGCGAATATAAAAGCCGGACAGCTGCGAATACGCGGTCAGCTCCGAGCACAGGGTCAGCGCGTGCACGCTGTGACTGATGTTCAGGTCGCGCGAGACCTGCTGGATCACATCGTTGCGGAACGCGAAATAGGTGCCGTTCGAACCGGCCGACGCGTGGATCGCGGCGGTGCCGACCAGCTCGCGGCTGTCGACGTCTTCGAGCACGAACAGGTAGGACTCTTCGCTGGGGATGTCGACGTGGGCGGCGAACGACGCCACCGATCGCTCCACGAACGCGGCGATTTTCTCGCGCGTGCGCGGCAGGGTGTGCACTCCCGGCGTGGACGCGGCAAGCAGCGTCTCGAGGGCGCCGACATCCGCTGGTTCTACCGGACGAACTACGTACATGGATTCTCCCGACTAAGGCATCGAACGAACGGAGCCGGCCGGGCTGGGGTGGCCCCCCTTCCGGCCGGGTAATACGGCTTAGCCGGCGAGGAACGCGTCGGCGGCCTGGCGCATGATGCGGTCGGCTTCCGCGATCTGCTCGTCGGACACGACCAGCGCCGGGGCCAGGCGGACGACGTCCGGGCCGGCGATCAGCAGCATCAGGCCGAGCTTTTCCGCGACCTTGGTGTAGTCCTTCGACTTGCCCTTGTAGCCGTCGGCCATCGGCAGGCCGAGCAGCAGGCCCTTGCCGCGCGGCTTGGTGAACAGCTGCGGGTAGTCGGCGGCCAGCTTTTCCAGGTTCGCGACGATCTTGCCGCTCGCCTCGCGCACGCGCGCCAGGAAAGCCGGCTGGTTGATCTGCTCGATCACGGCCAGGGCCACCGACGTCGCCAGCGGGTTGCCGCCGTACGTGGTGCCGTGGCTGCCGACGGCCAGGTATTGGCCGATCTCGGTCGTGGTCAGCATCGCGCCGATCGGGTAGCCGTTGCCCAGGGCCTTGGCCGTGGTCAGCACGTCCGGGGTCACGCCGACGTTCATGTAGTCGTAGAAGGTGCCCGTACGGCCCACGCCCGACTGCACTTCGTCGAACACGAGCAGCGCGCCGGTCTTGTCGCACAGCTCGCGCAGCGTTTTGAGGAATTCGATGTCGCCCGGGATCACGCCACCTTCGCCCTGGATCGGCTCGACGATCACGGCGGCCACGTCATCGCCGATGGCGGCGCGTGCGGACTCGATGTCGTTGTAGTTGATGTGGTTGATTTCCGGCGGCAGCGGCTCGAAGCCTTCGGTGTACTTCGACTGGCCGCCGACCGACACGGTGAACAGCGTGCGGCCGTGGAACGAGGAATAGCACGACACGATGCGCGACTTGTGCGGGCCGAACTTGCCGTGGGCGTACTTGCGCGCCAGCTTCAGTGCGGCTTCGTTGGCTTCCGCGCCCGAGTTGGCGAAGAAGCAGCGCTCGGCGAACGTGGCCTCGATCAGGGCCGACGCCAGGCGCAGGACCGGCTCGTTGGTATAGCCGTTGCCGACGTGCCAGAGCGTGTTGGCCTGGCGGGTCAGCGCCTCGACGACGACCGGGTTGCAATGACCCAGGCTCGAGACGGCGATGCCGGAGGTGAAGTCGAGGTAATGCTTGCCGTCCTGGTCCCAGACGTCCAGGCCCGAAGCACGCACGGGCACCATCGCGGCGGGTGCGTAGGTCGGGACGAGCACCTCGTCGAAAGTCTGGCGTGTGACAGGCCGCGTGGCGACACCCGAGTCGAGCTTAGCATTCATGACGTTTTCCTCATCCAAATAAAAGGTTGCGCGGACTCCAGCAGCCGCGCCGAGCGACTCATTATAGAGAAGCCAATCCTTGCCGTTCTTTCCAAACTGCGACAGGCATTTTCATTTTTGGACGAGCAACATAAACCGGGGTCAGAGCCCGAATTTTGGAAATTGCCCAAAATCGGGCTCTGACCCCGGTGTTTACTGGCTCAGCTTGCGCTGGCGCTCTTCGCGGGGCGTGTTGCCGAACAGCGCGCCGAAGGCGGTGGAAAAGTGGGAGCCGGACGAGAAGCCGCACATCAGCCCCACCTGCACGATGGAGTAGTTGGTGTCGCGCAGCAACTGGCGCGCCCGTTGCAGGCGCAGTTCGAGGTAGTAGCGCGACGGCAGGCTGCCCAGGTATTGCTTGAACAGGCGCTCCAGCTGCCGGCGCGACACGCCCGCCAGCTGGGCGATGTCGTCGGTCGACAGCGGTTCCTCGATGTTCGCTTCCATCAGGGTCACGGCTTCCGTCAGCTTGGGCTGCAGCACGCCGAAGCGGGCTTGCAGGGCGACGCGCTGGCGCTCGTCCGGGCCGCGTACGCGGTCCACGCACAGGATTTCCTTCACTTGCGCCTGCACCGTCGCGCCGAACAGCAGGTCGACGAGGGTCAGCGCGAAGTCGATGCTGGCCGCGCCGCCACAGCTCGTCAGGCGCGCGCCGTCGATCTCGTACAGGTGTGGGCTCAGCAAGGCCTGGTCGGCACGCATGTCGACGTCGGGATACAGCGACCACGGCAACGCCGCGCGCGCACCGTTCAGCGCGCCCGCCTCCGCGAGCCACAGCACGCCCGCGCCGACGCCGCCCCAGCACGGCGCCGCGCGGCAGCGGGAGATGACCATGCGCAGGTTGGCGGGACGCAACCCGGCCTCGGCCTCGTCGGCGACGAGGAGCACGAGGTGCCAGTGGCGCTGGTCGGCCGCGAATTTGTCGGGGGTGCGCACGTCCACGTGCAGGCGTTCCGGCCCCAGCACCTTGGCCGCCAGGCGCAGCGGCTGCACGAGGCCGGACCACGTCAGCGAATCCGGCTCGCCCGCATGCACGAGCAGCACGCGCAGCGGCGCCTCCAGCGCGAGGCGGGATAATTCAGCTTGCTGCATCGGGACAAACAGGGGTCATCACTCGGGGGCGAGCGCGGCGGCCGGCCGGCTTTCGGCATTCCATTGACTGACTATCATACCGGAGATCAACAAAGCCGCGCCGAGCCACCCCCGGCCGCCCATCGCCTCGCCCAGCCAGAAATACGCGAAGAACGCGGCGCCGCCGGGCTCGAACGCATAGATGACGGCCGCCTCGTTGGCGCTGGTGCGCGCCTGCCCCCAAGCCTGCATCGAGATGATGGCGGCCGTGCACAGCACGCCCAGGTAGGCAAAATTCGGCGAGTAGTGAAACAGTCCATGGCCGATATAGGTCCAGTAATTCGCCGCGTCCTCGACGCCGAGCGCGCCCCGCGGCACCTCGCGCGCGAACAGCCACAACGCGGCACACACGGCGACGGTGCCGATCTGCGCGGCCGTCACGGTCATCAGGCGGACGGCGCGGCGCGTATACATCTCCATGACCTTGATGTAGGCGCCAAAGGTGAGCGCGGCCAGCAGCGCGAGCGTGTCGCCGCGGCCCCAGCCGCCGCCGCCATCCCAGCACAGCGAGACGAGTCCCGCGATCGCGAGCAGCAGCGCGATGACGATGTGGCGTTCCGGCAGGCGTCCGCCGAGCAAGCCCAGCAGCGGCACGACGAGCACGTTCAGGCCGCAGATGAACGCGTTGCGGTTCGACGTCGTCAGCGCGAGACCTTCGACCTGGAACAGGTAGCAGAAGAACAGCAGCAAGCCGAGTATGCCGCCCAGCGTCAGGTCCGAGCGGCGTGCGCGCCACAGGAACGGCGACAAGAGCACCGTCGCGATGGCGAAACGGGTCAGAATGATCCAGACGGGAGAAAAATATGCCGTCAGTTCCTTCATCGCGGGAAATGTCGTCCCCCACACGAGGACGACGACGACGAGGGCGAGGATGCCGCGCAGATGCTGGGTCATGAAACGTTGAATGTAGTCTGGCAAGATTGCTATGGTAACGGACGCGGCCGCAACGACGAAGACTGGGGCCTGTCCGCGCCGGCGGCTATAATCGTTTCATGGGTGAACGATATCTGAAGAGTGTGCGCCTGCTGGCCGAATGCCTGCAAGGGTTCGAGCGCTTCGTCGCCGAACCGGTGCGCCGGCATGGGCTGACGCATCCGCAATTCGACATCATCGCCACCCTCGGCAACACGCCCGGCATGACTTACAAGGAACTGGGCGAGCGGACCCTGATCACGAAGGGGACGCTGACCGGCGTCATCGACCGCCTCGAGCAGAAAGGACTCGTGGAACGCGCGCGCAATTGCGACGACAAGCGCTCGTTCCTCGTGCGCCTGACGGCGGAAGGGGATACCCTGTTCCGCAACGTGTTTCCGGCCGTGGTCGCACACGGCAAGCAGCTGTTCGCCGATTATGGCGACGGCGATTTCGAACAACTGGACCACGCGCTGCGCCGGCTGCGCACCCGGCTCGATACGCCGGGCCTGGTCACACCGGGCGGGCATGTTCCCGCCGACGAAGGATGATATGAATACAGCACTACTCGAAGGCAAGAAGCCTCCCCATTTCGACAAGCACATCATCGGCAACCTGCTGCTGGACGTGGCAACGCCCGCCGAAGTGCGCGAGGAACCGATGGTGATCGGCGTGCGCAACGATGCCGGCGAGATCTACCGCCTGATCGGCGCCGCCACCCTGAACAGCTTCATGAACGCGGTCGAGGAATTGTTCGACCTCGGTCTCATCGACGAGCTGCAGGATACCGAGGAACCGAAAGAGGGCTGCGACGCCATTTTCAGCGAGCCTTGACGAAGTTCCTGGGGGTATAATTTTTTCCCATGGACAGAATCGACGCCCTCAAGAGCATTGCCGCGCAAGCCGGGCGCGGCGACCTCCACTTCCCCACCCACGTCGACGCGACGCTCAAGCTGCAGCGCGCGCTGACCGATCCGGAATGCCACATCGACGAAGCGGCGCGCCTCGTGCAGACGGAGCCGCTGCTGGCCGCGCGCACCGTCGCCATCGCCAACTCGGCCGCCTATAACCGCTTCGGCAACGACGTCACCAACGTCAAGGCGGCCGTGCAGCGCGTGGGCTTCCGGACGCTGGGCGCGCTCGCTGCCGCCGTCATCGTGCGCCAGCTCGCGGGCGAAATCCACGACCCCGGGTTGCGCGCCAAGGCCGATCGGTTATGGCTGCACTCGACCCACGTGGCCGCGCTGTCGCAGGTGATCGCGCGGCGCGTGTCGTTCGTCGATCCGGAAACGGCCATGTTCGCCGGCATCGTGCACGAGGTCGGCGGCTTTTATCTGCTGTCGCGCGCGGCCGAGTTCCCGGGCCTGCTGGACGGCGGCGCCGACGAATGGATCGAGCACGGCGAGACCGCCATCGGCCGCGGCGTCCTGCTCAAGCTGGGCGTGCCCGCCCCCGTGATGGGCGCTATCGAAGCGCTGTGGAACGGCATGCGCGCCCTGCCGCCCGAAACCCTGGGCGACACGCTGCTGCTGGCCAACGATCTCTCTCCCGTCGCGTCGCCGCTGCTGGAGCGCGATCCCGGCGTGCCCGGCATCCAGGTAGGCGCCACCATCGACTTCGCCGTCGGCGCAGGCACCCTGAAAACCATCCTCCAGGAATCGGAGGATGAAGTGAACAGCCTCACGGCCGCCCTGGCCTGATTCCCGTTCCTCACATCGACACCGGCCGCTGCATGCGGCCGGCGTCGTTTCGACCATTTGTGACTTTCGAGTCACTTACTTTCATCTTGTTACATTCCTTACCGTTTAAGAACTTCTCTTAGGGAAACACGGTGCTATCTTGACCATATTGCGATTCACGACGAATCGCGAGCCCGAGAACACCAAGGAGTGAACCATGAAGAAACTGCTGCTCGCACTGATCGCCACGTCCGCCGTCGCCGGCGCCGCTCAAGCCCAGACCACCACGCCGCACGCCTATGTCGGCATCGGTGCCGCCACCGCGGACAACAAGTCGACCGACGATTACCACACGAACGCCAAGATCTACGGCGGCTATGAATTCGACCAGAACTGGGGCGTCGAAGCCGGCTACACGAACTTCGACAAGCAGGACATCCCCGGCGGTAACGTGAAAGGTTCCGGCACCTATGTCGCCGGCAAGTACAGCCTGCCCCTGGGCGAGCGCTTCACCGGCTACGGCAAGGCAGGCCTGTCGTACAACGAACGCAAGTACAGCGGCCTGGGCGGCCAGGTCAACAACTATGACACGGGCCTGTACGGCGGTGTCGGCGTCGAATACAAGCTGAACCAGAACTTGGCCCTGAACGCCGAGTACGAGCGTTACGGCAAGGACAAGGCCTTCGGCGCCAAGGCTGACGTCTACACCGTCGGCCTGAAATACGGTTTCTAATTCCCCCTCCCCGGACCCGGCAACGGGTCTGCTGCACCGACGTCGTCCCTGCGCAAGCACGGACGACGTTTTTTTTCGTGGCATCCGGATAAAAAAAATGCCCACTCCGAGGAGCGGGCAAAGTCCAAAACTAGGGATGTCCTGAAAGAGACGAGTCCATCTTAGTTCCCACAGCGCGAGCACTCTGTGCGTGAACTCACATTTGTTAAATATTTTGACTAATTCGTGCGTGGCCGCAAAAAAAACGCCACCCGCAGGTGGCGCCAAGGGCCGTCCCGCCAAGGACGGCCCACCAGCTTGGTTGCTACACACTGCCAATGTAGATGCAAATATCATCAGCGTCCATGACTTGAACCGATATAATCCAAGCTTTCCTGTTCAATTTCGGTTCATATGGACGCAATCGACGAGCAACCCCAGGACAATGCCAGTGACTTGACCTACCGCAGCGGCGTAGCGGCCCGGCTGGCCGGCCTGTCGGTGGAAACCCTGCGTGTGTGGGAAAGACGCTACGACATCTCGGGTACGCGCCGCTCGGCCAGCGGCCAGCGGCTGTACACGGCGGATCAGGTGCAACGCCTCGGCCTGTTGAAGCAGTTGGTCGACCGTGGCCATCCCATCGGCCAGCTGGCCCATTTGTCCACGGACGAATTGCGCACGCTGGGCGGCGGCGGCGCGCGCGACGGCATGCCGGTGCGGCCCATCGACATCGTCGTCATCGGCCTGGGCCTCGCACGCCGGATCGCCGCGAGCCCGCACGACACCCTGCTGCTGAACGTACGGGCCAGTTGCTCGCGCTTTGAACCGGCCGAGTGCCTGGGGCCGGACCTGCGCACCGAGGTGCTGCTGGTGGAATTGTCCGAACTCGACGAGCACGCGATCCCGATGATCGCAGCGGCAAGCAGCGCCCTGCATGCGGCGGCCGTCGTCGTGCTGTACCGCTTCAGCCCGAGCGCGACCATCCGCGCGCTGCGGGCGCAAGGCTGGCTCGTGGCGCGCGTGCCATCCGAAATGGGTGAACTGGTGCCGTTGTGCCGGCAGGCGCTGGAAGGACAGCATTTGCCGGCCCGCGCCGCCGACGCCCTGCCCACGGGCCCGCGCTTCGACGAAGAGACGCTGGCCGGCATCACGGGCGCGAGCAGCGCGCTGGCCTGCGAATGCCCGCGCCACATGGCGGAACTGCTGCTGATGGTCGGGAGTTTCGAGCGCTACAGCGCCCAGTGCGCGTCGCGCAACAGCGCGGACGCGCAAGTCCACCTGGATCTGCACCAGTCCGCGGGCCAGGCCCGCATGATCCTCGAGGCGGCGCTGGAGCGCCTGGCGCGCGCGGAAGGGATCCCGCTGCCGCCGCCGGCCGGATAAAAAAAAACCCGCTCCTTGCGGGAGCGGGTGAAGTCCAAAACTAGGGATGTCCTGAAAGAGACGAGTCCATCTTAAGGCCGCCTTGTGTCGGCGCTCTGTGCGCTGCTTCACACAATGCAAAAAAAACAAAAGCCGCCACGGCCAGGCCGGGCGGCTTTTGCTTTTACGCAGTCCAGGACGATACGCGTACTTACACGACGGCGCCGTCCGTTTCGTCCTTGGCCTTGATCGGCTTGATCAGGTCTTCGCGCTTGACGCCCAGCCACATGGCGATGGCGGCCGCGACGAACACGGACGAGTAGATACCGAACAGGATACCGATGGTCAGCGCGATCGCGAAGTAGTGCAGCGTCTGGCCGCCGAAGAACAGCATCGACAGGACCATCATCTCGGTACAGCCGTGGGTGATGATCGTACGCGAGATCGTGCTCGTGATCGCGTGGTCGATGACCTGGGTCACGGACAGCTTGCGCTCCTTGCGGAAGGTCTCGCGGATCCGGTCGAAGATCACGACCGATTCGTTCACGGAGTAACCCAGCACGGCCAGCACCGCGGCCAGCACCGTCAGCGAGAATTCCCACTGGAAGAAAGCGAAGAAGCCCAGGATGATGACGACGTCGTGCAGGTTGGCGACGATCGCGGCGACGGCGAACTTCCATTCGAAGCGCACGGCCAGGTAGATCATCACGCCGACGACCACCATGATCAGGGCGTTCAGGCCGTTCTGCGCCAGCTCGTCGCCGACCTGCGGGCCGACGAATTCGACGCGCTGCTGGCTCAGCACCTCCGCGCCCGCCGCGTTGACGCAGCTGGTGCGGGCGACGTTCTCGCCCTTGTCGGTGGTGATTTGCACCTGCTTCGGCGTGCCGGATTCGGCCGCGCACAGCGCGTTGAACACGGTAGCCGACGTGCCCGAACCGGCGACCTCCTTGCGGATCGGCAGGCGCAGCATGATGTCCTGCGCGGTGCCGAAGCTCGTCACTTCCGGCTGCTCGTAACCCAGTTTTTCCAGCGTGTGGCGGATCTTTTCCTGGTCGGCCGCGTGCGGATAGCGCAGTTCCATCACGGTACCGCCCGTGAACTCGACCGAGAAGTGCAGGTGCTTGGTCACCAGGAAGAACACCGCGGCGACGAAGGTCAGCGCCGAGATCACGTTGAAGATCAACGCGTGGCGCATGAACGGGATGTCCCGTTTAATCTTGAAAAATTCCATGTTCTACCCCGGTTATCCTTTCTTGACGGCCGCCTTGGCCGCGGCGGCATCCGCATTCCACACGGTGCCGATGGCGATCTTGCCGAGCTTCTTCTTGCGGCCGTACCACAGGTTCACGACGCCGCGCGACAGGAACACGGCCGAGAACATCGACGTCAGGATGCCCAGGCAGTGCACGACGGCGAAGCCGCGCACGGCGCCCGAACCGAACACCAGCAGCGCCAGGCCGACGATCAGGGTCGTCACGTTCGAGTCGAGAATGGTCGCCCACGCATGGCTGAAACCGGCCGAGATCGCCGCCTGCGGTGTGTTACCCGCCCGCAGTTCTTCACGGATGCGTTCATTGATCAGCACGTTAGCGTCGATCGCCATACCCAGCGCCAGCGCGATTGCCGCGATACCCGGCAGGGTCAGGGTCGCGCCCAGCATCGACAGCAGGGCCAGCAGGAACAGCAGGTTGCACGCCAGCGCCACGACACTGAAGAAGCCGAACAGCTGGTAGTAGATGATCATGAAGATCGCGATCGCCACGAAGCCCCACAGCGTGGAATGCAGGCCTTTGGCGATGTTCTCGGCGCCGAGCTGCGGGCCGACGACGCGTTCCTCGACGAATTCCATCGGGGCCGACAGCGCGCCGGAGCGCAGCAGCAGCGCCAGCTCGGCGGCGGCCTGCGGGCTGGCCATGCCGGTGGTCTGGAAGTTCGCACCGAATTCGCTCTGGATCGTCGCGACCTGCAGCACGTTGTACTTGCCCTTCTCCTTCAGCAGCGTGGCCATGCGCTTGCCGACGCGCTCGCGCGTCATGGCGCGCATCTTGCGGCCGCCTTCGGCGTTCAGCTCGATGTTCACGGCCGGACGCTGGTTCTGGTCGAAGCCGGCGACGGCGTTGATGACGGAATCGCCGCTCACGAGGACGTCCTTCGACACGACGACCGGCGCGCCGGCGCCTTCGGTGAACAGTTCCGAATTCAGCGGGATCGCGGCGGACAGCTCGGTGCCCGGGGTGACGGTATCGTCGGTCACGCGGAATTCCAGCGTCGCGGTGCGGCCGATGATGTCCTTCGCGTGGGCGACGTCCTGCACGCCCGGCAGCTGGACGACGATGCGGTCGCGGCCCTGTTGCTGGATCACGGGCTCGCTCACGCCCAGTTCGTTGATACGCTTGCTCAGCGCGCTGATGTTCTGCTTGACGCCCTCTTCCACCACGCGCTGCAGCGCGGCCGGCTTCAGGGTCACGATCAGCTTCAGGTCGGAACCGTCGGCGGCGTCGGCAAACGCCAGGTCGGCGTTCTGGGCCAGCGCGTTGCGGGCCTGCGTACGGGTGGCCTCGTCGCGGAACTTGATCTCGATGTTGTTGCCGACGCGGTCGATGCCGGCGTGGCGGATGCTCTTGTCGCGCAGCTCGCTGCGGACGCTGGACAGGACGCCCTTGACGCGGGTCTCCTGCACGGCCTTCGCATCCACCTGCAGCAGGAAGTGCACGCCGCCGCGCAGGTCGAGACCCAGGTTCAGCGGCTTGGCATTGATGGCCTGCATCCAGGCCGGCGTGTTCTTGACCAGGTTGACGGTGACGATGTAGTCGGGGTCGGCCGGGTCACGGTTCAGGTCGCGCTCCAGCGCGGTCTTGGCCTTGAACTGGATATCGGGGGTCGCGAAGCGCGCACGCACGGAAGCGCTGTCGCCCGATCCTTCCAGACCCACGGCGTCGGCAGGAATACCTTCGCGCTTGAGCGCTTCGGCAACCCGGGCGGCCGTGTCGCTGTTGACCTTGACGGTCGCCTTGGAGGTCGTCACCTGCAGGGCCGGCGAGTCGACGAAATAGTTGGGCGCCGTGTACAGCAGGCCAACAAGCACTGTCACGAGGATCAGTATGTACTTCCAGAGGGGGTAACGATTCATGATGTTCCAGCGTTCAGGATCGGGCGGGAA
Source organism: Telluria mixta (assembly GCF_029223865.1). Taxonomy (NCBI): domain Bacteria; kingdom Pseudomonadati; phylum Pseudomonadota; class Betaproteobacteria; order Burkholderiales; family Oxalobacteraceae; genus Telluria; species Telluria mixta. The sequence continues at coordinate 2,446,473 of NZ_CP119520.1, read as the reverse complement.
GCGCGGCGCTCTGGCCGCGCGGCCGGATTACAGGGACTTCAGCGTGCCCTTCGGCAGCAGCGCGGTCACGGCGTTCTTCTGCACGACCACTTCGGTACCGGCCGCCACTTCGACGGTCACGTACGTGTCGGTCACCTTCGAGACACGGCCCAGCAGGCCGCCGGCGGTGATGACTTCGTCGCCCTTGGCCAGCGCGTCCATCATGGTTTTCAGTTCTTTCTGGCGCTTCTGCTGCGGACGGATCATGAGGAAGTACATGACCACGAACATCAGGATCAGCGGGGCGAACGTGGTGAGGTTACCCATCAGACCCGGATCGGCTGCACCGGCGGTTTGCGCGTAAGCGTTGGAAATGAACACAAGGACTCCGATTATGAGATGAAAAAACAAGCGCTGTATTCTAGCACCGGCAAACTTGCAACAGCCAGTTTCCCGCCATGTGGGAACGGCGTGCCCGAATGCAAGACGTTATCGGAAAATTAATTGTAGGGTGGGCACCCCGTGCCCACCCAACGTGGGATCACACGCCGCGGGCGCGGTCTGCGTTGAACTGCAGGCGGAAGGCGTGGAACCGATCCGCATCGATGGCGTCGCGGATCTCCTGCATGAGGTTCAGGTAGTAATGCAGGTTGTGGATGGTGTTCAGGCGCGCCCCCAGGATCTCCTTGGAGCGGTGCAGGTGGTGCAGATAGGCGCGCGAGAAATTCTTGCAGCAGTAGCACGAGCACGACTCGTCCAGCGGCGACTGGTCGTCCTTGTAGCGGGCGTTCTTGATCTTGAGGTCGCCGAAGCGGGTGAACAGCCAGCCGTTGCGCGCGTTCCGGGTCGGCATCACGCAGTCGAACATGTCGACGCCGTTCGCCACGCCCTCGACCAGGTCTTCGGGCGTGCCGACGCCCATCAGGTAGTGCGGCTTGTTTTCCGGCAGGCGCGGGCCAACGTGCTGCAGCACGCGCATCATGTCTTCCTTCGGCTCGCCCACCGACAGGCCGCCAATGGCCAGGCCGGGGAAGTCGATCTCTTCCAGCCCGGCCAGCGATTCGTCGCGCAGGCGCTCGTACATGCCGCCCTGGACGATGCCGAACAGCGCGTTCGGGTTCTCGCCCTTGTTAAATTCGTTCATGGAGCGTTGCGCCCAGCGCAGCGACATGCGCATCGACTTGGCCGCTTCCTCGCTCGTGGCCGGACGGCCGTCGATCTCGTACGGCGTGCACTCGTCGAACTGCATGACGATGTCCGAGTTCAGCGAGCGCTGGATCTGCATCGAGATTTCCGGCGACAGGAACAGGCGCGAGCCGTCGATGGGCGACGCGAACTTCACGCCCTCTTCCGTGATCTTGCGCATCGCGCCCAGCGAGAACACCTGGAAGCCGCCGGAGTCGGTCAGGATCGGCTTGTCCCAGCCCATGAAGCCGTGCAGGCCGCCGAACTTGTCCATGACGTCCGTGCCCGGGCGCAGCCACAGGTGGAACGTGTTGCCGAGGATGATCTGCGAGCCCACGTCCTTCAGCTCGTTCGGCGCCATCGCCTTGACGGAGCCATAGGTTCCGACGGGCATGAAGATCGGCGTCTCGATGGTGCCGTGGTTCAGTTTTAAACGACCGCGGCGCGCGTGCGACAGGCCGCTCGTGTCTTTTTTAAGGAGGGTAAATTCGAGCATGGGTTCAATTCGTCTTGGTTGCCCGCGAATGCGTCGTCAGCAGCATCGCGTCGCCGTAGCTGAAGAAGCGGTATTCGCTGGCGATCGCGTGCGCGTATGCGGCGCGGATCTCGTCGTAGCCGGCAAAGGCCGAGACGAGCATCATCAGCGTCGACTTGGGCAGGTGGAAGTTGGTGATCAGGCGGGTGACTGTCTTGAACAGGTAACCCGGCGTGATGAACAGGTTGGTGTCGCCGCTGCCGGCCACGAGCTCGCCCGACTGCGACGCCGATTCCAGCGCGCGCAGCGACGTCGTGCCGACGGCGACGACATCGCGTCCGGCGTCCCGCGCGGCGCGCACGGCGTCGACGGTCTCTTGCGGGATCGTGTACCACTCGCTGTGCATCTTGTGCTCGGCGAGGTTCTCGACACGCACGGGCTGGAACGTGCCGGCGCCCACGTGCAGGGTCACGTACGCGATGCGCACGCCCTTCGCCGCGACCTTGTCGAGCAGCGCCTCGTCGAAGTGCAGGCCGGCGGTCGGCGCGGCGACGGCGCCCGGTTCCTTCGAATAGACGGTCTGGTAACGCTGCTCGTCGAAATCGTCGGCGTCATGCTCGATGTACGGCGGCAGCGGCAGGCGGCCGTGGGCCTCGATCAGCTCGAACACGTCGCCGTCGAAGTGCAAGGTGAAGAACTCGCCGGCGCGCTCGCCGACGCCGACCTCGAACGCATCGGCCAGGCGGATGCGCGAGCCGGGCTTCGGCGACTTCGATGCGCGCACCTGCGCGAGTACCGTGCGCGGGTCGAGCACGCGCTCGACGAGCACCTCGACCTGGCCCCCGGTGTCCTTCTGGCCGAAGAAGCGCGCCTTCAGCACCCGGGTATTGTTCATCACGAGCGTATCGCCGGCCTGCAATTGGTCGACGATGTCGGAGAATTTACGGTCGGTGATGCGGTCGCCGTCCAGCTGCAGCAGGCGCGACGCGCTGCGGTCGGGCAGCGGCACCTGGGCGATGCGCTCGGGCGGCAGGTCGAAATCGAAGTCGGAGAGGGAGTACGTTTTGCTCATCTGGGAAAAACTCGGCGTGGCGCCTTACAATATGGGCTACAGCGTGCGGCGAACCCATTATTTTACACCCGGATTCCGGCCGGCGGGCGCAGGCCATAACCGTTATGCCCAAATCCTGATAAGCCGACAACACGCGCCAACGAACCGCCATGCCAGCCACGAATGCCAAACCGGCGGCCAAAGCCGCAGACAAACCCGCAGCAAAAAGCATCGAGAGCAAGCTCGCCAAGCTCGGCCTGCGCACGGACATGGACCTCGTCCTGCACCTGCCGATGCGCTACGAGGACGAGACGCAGATCGTGCCCATCCGCGAAGCCTGCCTGCGCGGCGGCCACGTGTCGCAGGTCGAAGGCGTCGTCACGAAGAACGAAATCGCGTATAAACCGCGGCGCCAGCTGCTGGTGACCATCGCCGACGAGACGTCCGACATCCAGCTGCGCTTCATGAATTTCTACGGCAGCCAGGTGAAACAGCTGGCCGAGGGCACGCGCGTACGCGCCCGCAGCGAGGTCCGGCACGGCTTCTTCGGCGCCGAGATGGTCCACCCGGTGTATAAAATCGTCAACGAGGGCGCGCCGCTCCCGAACTCCCTCACGCCCGTGTACCCGGCCGGCGAAGGGCTGTCGCAGACGATATTGCGGCGCGCGATCGCCGACGCGATGAAGCGCGTGGACTGGACCGACACCGTGCCGCGCGCCGTGCGCGAGAAACTGAACCTGGCCGAGTTCCAGCCCGCCGTGCGCCTGCTGCACTATCCGCCGCCGGACGTCGACGAACACGCGCTGACGGAACGCAGCCATCCTGCCTGGACGCGCGTGAAGTTCGACGAACTGCTGGCGCAGCAGTTGTCGTTGAAACGCGCGCAGCAGGCCCGCCGTGAAAAGGGGGCGCCGGTGCTGGGTGCGGTGGGCGAGCTGTCCTCGTCGTTCCTGCAGGCCTTGCCGTTCAAGCTGACCAATGCGCAGCAGCGCGTGGTCGAAGAGATCCGCCGCGACCTGCGCGAGGATTACCCGATGCAGCGCCTGCTGCAGGGCGACGTCGGCAGCGGCAAGACCGTCGTCGCGGCGCTGGCGGCGGCACAGGCCATCGACAGCGGCTACCAGGCCGCGCTGATGGCGCCGACGGAGATCCTGGCCGAGCAACACTTCCGCAAGATCGCCGCGTGGATGGAACCGCTGGGCGTGAAGGTCGCGTGGCTGACGGGCAGCCTGAAAAAGAAGGAAAAGACGGCGGCCAGCGAGATGGCGGAATCGGGCGAAGCGCACCTCGTGATCGGCACGCACGCGCTGATCCAGGACACCGTGCAGTTCGCGAAGCTGGGTCTCGTGCTCGTCGACGAACAGCACCGCTTCGGCGTCGGCCAGCGCCTCACCCTGCGCAACAAGGGGTCCGATGGCCTCGTCCCGCACCAGTTGATGATGTCCGCGACGCCGATCCCGCGCACGCTGGCGATGACGTATTACGCCGACCTGGAAGTCTCCGTCATCGACGAACTGCCGCCGGGCCGCACGCCCATTGTCACGCGCGCCATCGATCAGAACCGGCGCGACGAAGTGATCGAGCGCGTGCACGCGGCCGCGCAGGAAGGCCGGCAGGTGTACTGGGTCTGCCCGCTGATCGAGGAATCGGAAGCGCTGCAGCTGCAGACGGCCACCGAGACCTACGAGACGCTGGCGGAAGCCCTGCCCGACCTCGTCGTCGGCCTCGTGCACGGCCGCATGAAGCCGGCCGAGAAGCAGGTGATCATGGATGCGTTTACCGCCGGCGAGGTGCACGTGCTCGTGGCGACGACGGTGATCGAGGTGGGCGTGGACGTACCCAACGCGTCGCTGATGGTGATCGAGCACGCCGAGCGCTTCGGCCTGTCGCAGCTGCACCAGTTGCGGGGCCGCGTGGGCCGGGGTTCCGCCGCCAGCGTGTGCCTGCTGCTGTATCAGAGCCCGCTGGGGCCTGTGGCGAAACAGCGCCTGATGACGATGCGCGAGACGACCGACGGCTTCGAGATCGCACGGCGCGACCTGGAAATCCGCGGCCCCGGCGAGTTCCTCGGCGCGCGCCAGTCGGGCCAGGCGATGCTGCGCTTCGCAAACCTGGAGACGGACCAGTGGATCGTCGAGCAGGCGCGCGACGTGGCGGCGTGGCTGCTCGAGTCCGACCGGCCCGAAGCCGAGGCCATCGTCGATGCGCACCTGCAGCGGTGGCTGGGCGGGCGGGAAGAGTTTCTTAAAGTCTGACCCGCTGCCCCAAAACGTCATCCCCGCAGCCCTAAAACGTCATCCCCGCGGCCCTAAAACGTCATCCCCGCGAAGGCGGGGATCCAAGTTTTACGCGCAGTGGCACGCTCACAAATTGGGCCCCCGCCTGCGCGGGGGCGACGGTACATCTTGCTTACTTGGTCGCAGCCGGCGCAGTCGTATCGGCCGCCGCATCCTTCGCGGCTTCCTTGGTCTCGGCCTTCTTCGCGTGCTTGGCCTTCTTCACGTGCTTCGTGGTCTTCTTCGCTTCCTGCTTCTCGTGCGTCGCTTCGGCCTTGGCGACGGCCGGCGGCGTGGCCGAATCCGGCGTCGTCGTCGGGGCCGGAGCCGGGGTCTGGGCAAAGGCAGCGGTGGCGAACAGGCCGGCGATCAGGGTGGCGATGGTACGTTTCATGATGAAGGGTCCTCGTGGTGTTGGGTAGGCAGTGATGCACGTTTGCGTCTCACTTGTGCTGGAAACGGCCCACCCTGCCCCGCTGTTGACGCGATTTACAAACACTTACAGCTCAGCCGTTTGCGCCAGCACCGCCTCGATCCGCGCCAGCCGCGGCGCCACCATCTCGCGGTAGCGCGCCACGAGCTCCGCCCCGGCGCCCTGCGGCGAGCCTGCATCGAACGGCGGCCGCGGATCGTATTCGAGCGCCAGCTGGATCGTGCGCGCGACGTCTTCGCCGGCCAGCTCGGCCGCCAGCGCAAGGCCAAAGTCGATCCCCGCCGTCACGCCGCCGCCCGAGATCCGGTTGCGGTCGCGCACGATGCGTTCCGCGACAGGCACGGCGCCGAAACGCGTCAGGAACGGCAACCAGATCCAGTGACAGGCAGACCGGTAGCCGTCGAGCAGTCCGGCTGCGCCCAGCACGAGCGAGCCGTTGCACACGGACGTGACGTAGCGTGCATGCTCTCCCTGACGGCGCAGGAAGGCCAGCGTATCGGCATCGCCGAACAGGTCCTCGATGCCGAAGCCGCCCGGCACGCACAGCACGTCCAGCGGCGGACAATCGTCGAACGTCGTGGTCGGGTTGATCGTGAAGCCGACGTCGGTCGGCACCGGATCGCGCGTCTTCCACACGAGGTGGACCTGGGCGCCGGGGACGCGGCTCAGGATCTGGGCGGGACCGGTCAGGTCGAGCTGGGTCACGCGCGGGAACAGCAAAAATCCAATATTCATGTCGGGCTCCGTTGTGGATGAAGGATGACCCCATTCTAGAAAGCGGCTAGCATTGGCAGCAATGTCAAACTTGTGTCGATTCCTGCCATGCCTTCCACATCGCGCCAGGTTGCGCTGATCACGTTCGACGACGTCCAGGTGCTCGACGTCACCGGTCCCGCCGCCGTGTTCGGCGCCGCCAACGACGCCGCCTGCCATGCCTTTTATCGCGTGCACATCCTGTCGCCGCAAGGCGGCCACGTGACGAGCAATTGCGGCCTCGCGGTCGTCACGAAGCCGCTGGCCAGCGTGAAGCCGGGTGCCATGGACACGGTGCTGGTCGCCGGCTCCAGCCGCCGCAGCCTGCAGGCGCTCGCACAGGACGCGGCCGCGCAGGCGTGGCTGCGGCGTGCCTGCGCCCGCGCGCGCCGCTACGGCTCCGTGTGCACGGGCGCGTTCGCGCTGGCCGCGTGCGGCCTGCTGGACGGCAGGCGCGTCGCCACGCATTGGGAAGCGACGGACGCCCTCGGGCGCAGGCATCCCGACGTCGACGTCGACGCGAACGCGCTGTACGTAGAAGACGGCCACGTGTGGACGTCGGCCGGCGTCACCACCGGCATCGACATGTGCCTGGCGCTCGTCGCGCGCGACCTGGGCGACGCCGTCGCCAACGCCATCGCGCGCCGGCTCGTGCTGTATGCGCGGCGGCCCGGCTACCAGTCGCAGTTCAGTACCGTGCTGGCGGCGCAGGAAAAAGCGGACAGCCCGTTCGCGGGCCTTGTCGACTGGATCCGCACGCATCTTGATGGAGAGCTCGACGTGGCCAGCCTGGCGGAGCGCGCAGGCATGTCGCCGCGCACCTTCCATCGCCGCTTCACGGATGCGCTGGGCGAGACGCCGGCGCGCTTCGTCGAGACGCTGCGCCTCGACCACGCGCGCACGCTGCTGCAGACGTCGATGGCGCTGAAGACGGTGGCCACGCAGGCGGGATATGCGACGCCGGGGCAGCTGTCGAAAGCGTTCGCGCGGCGCTTCGGTGTCAGTCCCGGTCTGTTCCACGCGATGCATGCGGATGAGACCGGGGCATGAAAAAGCCCGCATCGCGCGGGCTTCGTGAGGAGGGCTTCCGGCTTACTGGGTGACCGGCGCGGCAGGAGCGGGTGCAGCTTCCGGTGCCGGGGTAGCCGGGGTAGCCGGGGTAGCCGGCGTGGCAGGAGCAGCCGGGGTCGCCGGGGTCGCCGACGCGTCCGACGTGCCCGAGGTACCCGAGCTGCCCATGGCAGCCGACGAGGCCGGAGCGGCCGGGGTAGCCGGGGTGGCGGGAGCGGCTGCATCAGCCGGTGCCGGTGCCGTCGTGGCGGCCGTGTCTTCTTTCACGGCATGCTTGGTCTTGGCTTTCGCATGCTTGGCGCTCGCCTTCGCATCCTTGGCGTGCGTCTTGGCCGTCTTCGCATCGGCTTTTGCTTCCTTCACGTCGGCTTGCGCTGCCTTGGCTTCGGCCGGGGCTGCCTTCGTCTCGGTCTTCGTTGCCTTCACGTTGGCGTTGTCGACCAGCACCGCTTGCTTGGAAGCAGGCGCCTGGGCGAAAGCTGCAGTAGCGAACAGGCCGGCGATCAGGGTAGCAATGGTTTTTTTCATGATGAAGGGTCCTTTGGTTGTCGGTCAAATTGCACATCGTTGTGTGTGACTTATGCCATCAACGAACCCTGCCGTCCGTGTGTTGACGAACTTTACAAACGGTTACGTGGTTGACAGATACTTACAACCGATGCAACGATTTCCCATCGCCAAGTAAAAGGACGTATATGCCCAGCCTCGTTCCCTTGCCCGCCTCGCTCGCCCGTCCCGAAGGACCGCGCCGCTACCTCGTCGCGGCACCGCCCGGCGCGGCACCCGGCGGCCGGGCGCTGGTCATCGTGCTGCACGGCGCCGGCGCGTTGGCGGAGCAGGTGCTGGGGCTGGCGTATCCGCCGTCCCCGCTGTCCGTCTGGCTGGACATCGCGGCGCGCGAGCAGCTCGTCGTGATCGCGCCGGACGCCGGCAAGGGCGGCTGGAGCGATTGTTTCGCGTCGGAAGCACGCGTGGCCAGGAAGGATGACGTCGCCTGCATCGACGCGCTGATCGACCACGCGATCGCCCACCACGGCGTCGACCCGGCGCGCGTCTACCTGATCGGCGTGTCGCGCGGCGGCTGGATGGCGTATGCCGCGGCGACGCGGCTCCCGCATCGCCTGGCCGCATTCTCGGTCGTGCTGGCGGGGATGCCGCCGCCCGGCCGCACGCAGGCGCCCACGACGCCGCTGCCGGTGCTGATCTTCGGCTGCACGGCCGACCCGCTGATCCACTATCACGGCGGCAAGCCCTGGTATGCGCTCGGCTTCGCCGAACCGGTGCGCGGGATCGAGGATTCCGCGCACGCCTGGCGCGAACTGGCGGGCTTGCCGGACACGCCGGACGTCGTGCGGCTGCCGGTGAGCGACCCGCGCGCCAGGACGAGCGTCACCCGTCTCATGTGGGGCCAGGAACCGGATGGATTGCAGGTCGGCCTGTACCGGATCACGGGTGCCGGCCATGCGGAACCCAGCCGCCTGAAACGCTATCCCCGCTTCATCAACTGGCTGACCGGCCTGCAGAACGCGGACCTGGAAGTCGCGGAAGCCGCATGGGACTTTTTTCGCGAGAAGCGGAAACAAAAAAGCCCGCATCGCGCGGGCTTTGTAACTGCGTAACGAACCGCTTATTTGGCGGCGGCGACGGTCGTTGCCTTGTGCTCAGCCTTCAGTTCAGCCTTGTGCTCGGCCTTGACGTGCTTGGCGTCGGCTTTCGCTTCCTTCACGTCGGCCTTGGCTTCTTTCTTGACTTCCTTGGCGTCGACCTTGGCTTCTTTCACTTCAGCTTTGGCGTCGGCCTTGGCTTCCTTCACGTCGGCCTTGGCTTCTTTCTTGGCTTCCTTGACGTCGGCTTTCGTGGCGGCTTTCGTTTCCTTCACTTCAGCCTTGGCGGCCTGCTTCTCCTGCTTGGCTTCGACCTTGGCCGCGGCCGGCGTGGTGGCGGCAGGCGTAGGCGCCTGGGCGAAGGCAGCGGTTGCGAACAGGCCGGCGATCAGGGTAGCAATGGTCTTTTTCATGATGAAGGGTCCTCAGAGTTTTTGGGGTTCGGTGCAGGTCGTTTTGCGCTGCACTTGTCCCTAAAACGGCGCGGCCGGCCCGTCTGTTGACGGGCTTTACAATCCGTTACCGCGCTGACACATCCTTACAACTCAGCCTTATTAGAACCCGTAGCCGTGCCACGCATCCTTGAAATCCTTCGCGCGCGCATCGACCACTTCCGGCCGCCCACGCAGCCACGCGATCACGGCTTCGCGGTCCTCTTCCGACGGCGAGCCCCGCTCGATGCGGGCAACGACGCCTTCCGTCTCGCTGAACGGCTCGCGGCCGCCGAAGCCGCCGCCCAGCAGGCCGCGCTCTTCCAGCGCACCGAAGAAGTCGTTGATGAAGTCGTGATACGGCTCGCCGCGCATCGGGCTGTGGAAGACGAGTTCGACGTCGAAGCAGTGTTCCTTGAATTCGCCGACGCGCAGCTTCTTGCGCTGGCGGGGATTCAGGCGCCGCATGCGGCTGGTCGAACGGGGGTCGCGTTTCATGAATTCTCCTTGGTTGTTTATGAATGATCGGCTACGTACGAAAGGCCGATCTGGCGCCGGATCTCGTCCATCACGCCCATCAGCGCCAGCGTGTCCGCGTGCGTCATGCCCGGACTTTCGACGAGGCCCGCGCGCCAGCAGCGCTGCGCCTCGATCACTTCGTGCACGTAGCCGTTGCCGCTGAACGGCGTGGGCACGGTGCGCGAGATGCCGTCGGCACGCACCACCGTCACGGTCTGCGCGCGGTAGAACATGGTGTTCATGCGCACGTGACCGCGTTCGCCGGCGATCGTCAGCTCGCTCGGCAGGCGCGCGCGCAACGAGCAGCTGCACACGGACATGCCGCCGCCGCTGTGGCGCAGCAGGATGCCAGTCTGCTCGTCGACGCCGGTCGGGCCGATGTCGGCGTGGGCCAGCACGGTATCGACGGGCCCCAGCAGCGCCACGGCGATCGACAGCGGATAGATCCCCAGGTCGAGCAGCGCGCCGCCGCCCAGCACCGGATTGAACAGGCGGTGCTCCGGCCCGAAATCGGCCTTGAAGCCGAGGTCCGCGTTCACCTGGCGCACGGTGCCGATCTCGCCCGAATCGACGATGCGGCGCACTTCCGCCAGCGCGGGCAGGAAGCGCGTCCACATCGCCTCCATCAGGAACAGGTGTTTTGAACGCGCGAGCTCGACAAGTTCCTCGGCCTGCCGGCGGTTGACGGTGAAGGCCTTTTCGCACAGGACGCCTTTGCCGGCTTCCAGTGCGAGGCGCACGTTCTCGTAATGCATGGGGTGCGGCGTGCCGACGTAGACGAGGTCCACGTCGGGCGCGTTCACGAGGTCGTCGTACGATGCGTAAGCCGTGCCGCCGAATTCGCGGGCGAACCCTTCGGCGCTGGCCAGGTTGCGCGAGCCGACGCCGGCGAGCTGCGCATCCGGCGTGTCCTTCAATGCGGTGGCAAAGGCCTTGGCAATCTTGCCCGTGCCAAGGATGCCCCAACGTACCTTATCGGTCATGGTGTCCTCCTTCAGTGGTGCTGACCGGCCTTTTGGGCCGGAACACGGTGTGGTCGAGATAGAAGGCTTCGTCCTGGTCCGGCCACCAGCCCGGCACGCCCAGCACGGGCAGCGGGGTGAAGCCGGCCGTGGACAAGCCTTCGGCCGCTATCGCCTTGGACACCGCGGCGTCGATCCAGTCGCGGCGTCCTTCATGGTCGAGCGCAAAAAAATCGTCGCTGGCGAACACGACGCGCACATGGGCCGTGATCGCCTTGCGCGGCGCGACGAGCTTTTCCATCAGCGCGTGCCCGAACAGCCACAGCTCGGCATCGCGTCCGAACATCGCGCGCTTGTCGAACAAAGCCGAACGCCACTGGTGCGCGCGCAGGTCGTCGACGAGCGTGTGGCCCGCGGCATCGTCGCGGACGACGAGCAGCGCCGCGTTCTCGTCAAAGATGGTGGCGGCATCGCGCGCCGGTCCGCGCGATTTGCCGACGCCCGCCTGCGCGATTTGCGCGGCCTGCAGGGCGTTCAGCTCCCGCTTGATGCGCGGGAAGGTCTGCCACACGAGGCCGTTGAAGAAATCGTGCAGGTTCTCGCGCGTGGGCACGCAGCCCGTGGCGCCAATGAACGCCTCGTATGCCATACCCTCCGGCAGGTCTGCCTGGGGCACGAAGCGGATCGGCTGGCCTTTGTCGTTGGCCAGCCCGAGCCGCGCCGCATTGGCGTTGAACGCATCGATGAACGGACCGGCAGGCGGGCTGTCGAAGGCGGGACGCACCGTGTCGTACCACGGCCGCGTCCAGTCGATCTCGGGGAACATCCCGTTACAGCATCTTCCAGCCGATCTGTTCGCCCGCGTTCAGCGGGACGAGCTCCTGCTCGCCCATCGGCACGGTTGCCGGCAGGGTCCACGCTTCGCGCTTCAACGTGATCGTGCCCTCGTTCACCGGCAGGCCGTAGAAGGCCGGGCCGTTCAGGCTCGCGAACCCTTCCAGTTTATCCAATGCGCCGGCCTGTTCGAAGGCGGCGGCGTACAGCTCCATCGCATGCAGCGCGGTGTAGCACCCGGCGCAGCCGCAGCTGGCTTCCTTCGTGTGGACGGCGTGCGGCGCGGAGTCGGTGCCGAGGAAGAAGCGCTCGTCGCCGCTCGTGGCGGCCGTCACCAGCGCCAGGCGGTGTTCTTCGCGCTTCAGCACCGGCAGGCAGTAGTAGTGCGGGCGGATGCCGCCCTTGAAGATCTCGTTGCGGTTGTACAGCAGGTGGTGCGCGGTGATCGTCGCGGCGATCGGGCCTTCGGCCTCGGCCACGTACTCGGCAGCGTCCTTCGTCGTGATGTGCTCGAACACGATCGGCAGCTCCGGGAAGTCGCGGCGCAGCGGACGCATCACGCGCTCGATGAACACGGCTTCGCGGTCGAACAGGTCGATGTGCTGGTCCGTGACTTCGCCGTGCGTCAGCAGCGGCATGTCCAGTTCCTGCATCACTTCCAGCGTTTTATAGCATTTGCGCAGGTCGGTCACGCCGGCGGCGGAATTCGTCGTGGCGCCGGCCGGGTACAGTTTCACGCCGTGGATGAAGCCGGTGTCGCGCGCGCGGCGGATCTCGTCCGGTTCCGTGTTGTCAGTCAGATACAACGTCATCAGCGGCTCGAAGCTCATGCCTTGCGGCAGCGCGGCCAGGATGCGCGCGCGGTATTCGGCGGCCAGCGCGGCCGTCGTGACGGGCGGCTTCAGGTTCGGCATGACGATGGCGCGGGCGAACTGGCGCGCGCTGTGCGGCAGCACGCTGGCCATGGCCGCGCCGTCGCGCAGGTGCAAGTGCCAGTCGTCGGGGCGGGTGATGGTGAGGGTGTCGGGGATTTCGAAGGTGGACATGGCGGCTCTCGGATTGCGAACCCCGACATTTTACCTGCATGCCTTCGCGCCGGGCAGCATTGTGGGTGCGCACGATACATTGCAATACAGAACGAAAATACCCGTTAGGGCTAAAATCGTGGCATGACGTTCGATCTGCTCACGCTCGCCCAGCTGGCGCTCATCATCGTGTTCGGTTACACGGTGTTGGGCCTGACCGGGTTCGGCTCATCCGTGACGGCGATGCCGCTGCTCGTGCTGTTCATGCCGCTGCGCATGGCGGTGCCGCTGATGCTCATCTTCGACTTTGTCTCGAACGTGCTGCTGGGCCTGAAGAACCGCCGCTACATCGACAAGCGCGAAGCGCTGCGGCTGATCCCGTTCATGGCGGCCGGGATGGCCGTCGGGGTGCTCGCGCTCGTGCGCGCGCCGGAACGCACGCTGCTGGTCGTGCTCGGGCTGTTCATCCTGAGCTATTCGGCCTGGAGCCTGCTCGCGCGCCGCAAGCCGCCGCCGTTCGCGCCCGCGTGGGCGGGGCCGTTTGGCGTCGTCGGCGGCATCTTCACGGCGCTGTTCGGCACGGGCGGGCCGTTCTACACGATCTTCCTCACGAGCCGCCTGGACGACAAGCTGGCCTTGCGCGCCACCCTCAGCGGCGTGCTGTTCTTCAGCGCCATCTCCCGCCTCGTGCTGTTCACGGGCGCCGGCCTGTACAGCCAGCCGTCGCTGCCGCTGCTGGCCGTCGTGCTGCTGCCGTTCGCGCTCGGCGGGCTGTATGTCGGCAACCGGCTGCACCAGTGGCTGCCGGCGGAGAGGATCAAGCAGGCGGTGTGGGTGGTGCTGATTGCGAGTGGGGTCGGTCTGTTACTGCGTAACCTTTGAACCGTCGTCCCTGCGAAGGCAGGGACCCAAGCTTGTTCGCGCTGCCATGCACGCAAAATTGGGCCCCCGCCAAGGCGGACGGCTAGTCCGGGGGCGACGGTCTCCAAGTTAATGGATGATTCGCGCCAAAAACTCCCGCGCCCGCGCCGACTGCGGCGCCTCGAAGAATGCCTCGCCCGCACTGTCCTCGACGATCCGTCCCTCGTCCATGAACACGACGCGGTCGGCCACGCGGCGTGCAAACCCCATCTCGTGGGTCACGACCATCATCGTCATGCCCTCCTGCGCCAGGCCCGTCATCACGTCGAGCACTTCTCCCACCATCTCAGGATCGAGCGCGGACGTGGGCTCGTCGAACAGCATCGCGACCGGGTCCATCGCCAGCGCCCGCGCGATCGCCACGCGCTGCTGCTGGCCGCCCGAGAGCTGGGCGGGGAACTTGTCCTGGTGCGCCAGCAGGCCCACGCGCTCCAGGTATTTCAAACCGTTCGCCGTCGCCTCGTCGCGCGACCGCTTCAGCACCTTGACCTGCGCGAGCGTCAGGTTGTCGCGCACGGACAGGTGCGGGAACAGCTCGAAATTCTGGAACACCATGCCGATGCGCGCGCGCAGTGCCGGCAGGCGCGTGGCCGGGTCGCCGACGGACGTGCCGTCCACCCTGATCGTCCCCTGCTGGAAAGGCTCGAGGCCGTTGACGGTCTTGATGAGCGTCGACTTGCCGGAACCGGACGGCCCGCACACGACCACCACGTCGCCGCGCGCGACGTGCGTACTGCAGTCGCGCAGGACCTGCACGGGGCCGTACCACTTGCTGACGTTGTCGATTTCTATCATTTGTTTTCGTCCGATTTGGGTTTGCTTGACAGTACCATCAACGCCTAGGATACTGCCGGGACTTGTCAATATCGCAGCACCAGGCACCCGGCAACTCCCTGATCTTGCACGAGATTGTGCCACGGCAGCGGAACAGGACGGACGATCTCCCCTGCTCCGCCATCCGCCACCTAGAGGAAACGTATGAACAAAAGAAACCGCCTCACCACCTGGATCCTCGTGGGCCTGGTCCTCGGCATCGCCACCGGCTACATCGCGCACACCAGTCTCGCCGATCCCAAGAGCTTCGCCGACACGATGTCGCTGATCACGACCCTGTTCCTCCGCCTGATCAAGATGATCATCGCACCGCTCGTGTTCTCCACGCTGGTGGTGGGCATCGCCAAGATGGGCGACGCCGCGGAAGTCGGGCGCATCGGCGTCAAGGCGCTGGGCTGGTTCATCATCGCATCGATTCTCTCGCTCACGCTGGGCCTGATCCTCGTGAACCTGTTCCGTCCGGGCGACGCGATGGCCTTGTCCGGCACCCTGCCGGCAGCCGGTGCCTCGTCGGGCATCACCGCGTCCGGCCTCACGCTGAAGGACTTCATCACCCACCTCGTGCCGACGTCGATCTTCGACGGCATGGCCAAGAACGAGATCCTGCAGATCGTGATTTTCTCGATCTTCTTCGGCACCGGCGCCGCCGCCATCGGCGACCGCGCCGCGCCGATGATCGCCGCCATCGACGGCGCCGCGCACGTCATGCTGAAAGTGACGGGCTATGTGATGAACTTCGCGCCGTTCGCCGTGTTCGCGGCCGTCGCCGGCGTCGTCGCCACGAGCGGCGTGGGCGTGCTCGCGACCTACGGCAAGTTCATGGGCGAGTTCTACCTCGGCATCGCGCTGTTGTGGGCGATCCTGATCGGGATCGGCGTGCTGTTCGTCGGCCCGCGTCTCTTCAAACTCCTCGGCCTGCTGCGCGAGCCGACCATCCTCGCGTTCACCTGCGCCTCGTCGGAAGCGGCGTATCCGAAGACGCTGGAAGGCCTGGAGCGCTTCGGCGTCAAGAACCGCCTGGCCGCGTTCGTGCTGCCGATCGGTTACTCGTTCAACCTGGACGGCTCGATGATGTACTGCACGTTCGCCACCGTCTTCATCGCCCAGGCCTACGGCATCGAACTGGCGCTGTCCACGCAGCTGACGATGATGCTCGTGCTGATGCTGACGTCGAAGGGCATGGCCGGCGTGCCGCGCGCGTCGCTCGTCGTCATCGCCGCCACGCTGAACCAGTTTCATATTCCCGAAGCCGGCCTGCTGCTGCTGCTCGGCATCGACCACTTCCTCGACATGGGCCGCTCGGCCACGAACGTGATCGGCAACGGCATCGCCACCGCGGTCGTCGCGAAATGGGAGGGGGACCTGACCGATCCCGCGCTCGCGGACAAGGACATCGCCACAGCGCCGTTGCGCTGACCGGCACCCAGAACCCAGGCTCCTCCCAAGGAGCCTTTTTTTTACCTTCCAAAAATTGTTAAAAAAGGAGATCTTATGTTCTTAAAAGTTGTACGCACGTGGTTCGCACTGTGCCTCATGACGATGCTGGCCGCGGCCGCGCAGGCCCAAACGGCGGCCCGCCTGCCCAACATCATGATCCTCGCCACCGGCGGCACCATCGCCGGCACGGGCGCCACCAGCACGACGACCGTCGGCTACACGGCCGCCAAGGTCGGCGTCGATGACCTGATCAAGGCCGTGCCGGAACTGAAGCAGGTCGCCAACGTGACGGGCGAACAGGTCTTCCAGATCGCCAGCGAAAACATGAGCAACGAGCACTGGCTCACCTTGGCCAAGCGCGTCAACACGCTGCTGGCCAAGCCGGACGTGGACGGCATCGTCATCACGCACGGTACCGACACGATCGAGGAAACCGCGTACTTCCTCGACCTCGTCGTGAAGAGCAAGAAGCCGGTGGTGGTGGTGGGCGCGATGCGTCCGTCGACCGCGATCTCGGCCGACGGCCCGATCAACCTGTACAACGCCGTGCTGACGGCCGGCAGCGCGGACGCCGTCGGCAAGGGCGTGCTCGTCGTGCTGAACGACCAGATCAACGCCGCGCGCGACGTCAGCAAGACCAACACGACGACCACCGACACGTTCAAGGCGACGGAACTGGGCCTGCTGGGCTACGTCGTGGGCAACAAGGCGCACTTCTACCGCGCGTCGACCCGCAAGCACACCGTCGACACGGAATTCGACGTGAGCAACCTGTCGGCGCTGCCGCAGGTCGACATCGCGTACACCTACGCGAACGTGGGCCCGACCGCCGTCAACGCCCTGGTCGCCGCCGGCGCCAAGGGCCTGATCCACGCGGGTGTCGGTGACGGCAGCCTGCCGAACAAGGTGCGCCCTGCCCTGTCGGCCGCGCGCGAAAAAGGCGTGATCATCGTGCGCGCGAGCCGCGTGGGCCAGGGCATCGTGGCGCGCAACGGCGAAGCCAATGACGACCAGCTGGACTTCGTCGTGGCCGACACCCTGAATCCGCAGAAGGCACGCATCCTGCTGATGCTGGCGCTCACGAAGACGAACAGCACCAAGGAGATTCAGCGGATGTTCTATACCTACTGACGCCGCCCGTCAGAACAGGTGCATGACGCCCAGCGACATCCCGCGCTGGGATGTCTGCTGCGATGCCGGAATCAATGCGCCGTCGTAGCGGTTCACGTCGAACTCCGCATACAAATTCGTGCGCTTCGAGAAGGCGTACGTCGCGCCCAGCAGGAACAGCTGGCGCCGCCCGGCACCGGCCGCGCTGTCGTAATCCGAGCGATACACGGCCGCGGTGACCTCCACCGGGCGGTTGACCTGGTAACTGACGCCGCCGAAGCGCGTCTCGTTCTGGTACGTTCCCGCGGCGGCCGTGTCCTGGCGCTCGCGCGACATGCCGCCTTTCACCGTCATGCTGCCCAGTTTGAAGCCGCCGCCGGCCACGAACACGTTATTGGTGAAGCCGGTCGGGGTTTTCTTGCGAATGTAGGCGCCCGCCGCCAGCAGCCTGCTGCCCGTGTAGCTGAAGGCCGCGCCGCGGGCGGTACCCTTGCCCGTGTCGCCCGCGACTTCGCCCGGCGCGTACTCGGCGCGCAGCGTCAGGCCGCCGAAGGTGCCCGTGTACTGGATATCGTTGTTGAAGCGCGTGCCCGAGTTCGACGACGCCGTGAGACCGGCGGTCTTCGCCGCCGCCGGCAGGCTCGTGCCCGCGCCCGACGACAGCGGGACGATCGAGGTGTAGTTGTGATTGAACGGATCGAGGAATTTCTCGGTCCGGAAGGCGACCGTGTACTGCCGGCCCAGATCGATCGAGCCCCAGGCGCCGCCCAGGCCGACCGCCGCGGTACGGTTGAACAGCACGTTGTTCGTGTTGTCCAGCGCACCGGTCTTGGTATTGAAGCCGCTCTCGAGCTGGAAGTGCGCGTTCAGCCCGTTGCCGAGATCCTCCTTGCCGCGGAAGCCCAGCCGGTTCGGATAGTAGTTGCCGGATGCCGTCGACAGCAGGCCGCTGCCCGCCGCGTCGACATTGGTTTGATAACGCACGCCGCCATCGATGGAGCCGTAGATCGTCACGGCGGAGGATTGCGCGCAGGCGGCGGCCGGCAACAGCGCGGCCGCTGCCAGCATCAGGGTGGCTTGTGTCTTCATTGTCTCGTTTTATAGTAGGTGTGATCGGCGGCCGGGACGTGGGAGGTCCACGGCTGGCCGCCGGTGAAAACGCAGTGATGCGATGCTCAGGCCGCGACCTTGGCTTGCGCGTTGCGCGCGGCCTGGCGGGCGTCGTTGCTGAGTGCGAGCAGGGTGATGATGCTGGCCACGGCCAGGACCGCGATCGGCAGCAGGCCCAGCGCATGGCTGCCCGTCGCTTCCTTGATCCAGCCGTAGGCATTGACCATGAGGCCGCCGCCGATGAGGTTCGATGCCGCGTTGATGGCCGCCAGGCCGGCCGCCGCGGAACCCGAGGCGAGCCACGACGAGCTCAGTGCCCAGAACGGTCCCTTGAACGAGTAGGCGCCGATCAGCACGCAGGTCAGCAGCACGACGGTCGGCGCGAGCGACGTCACGAACAGCGTGCACAGCATGCCGCCCGCGATCAGCGCCAGCGGGATCGCGGTATGCCAGCGGCGCTCGCCCTTGCGGTCCGAGTGGCGGCCCCACCAGACCATCAGCACGGCGGCGATCACGTAGGGAATGGCGTTGACGAGGCCCGTCTCCATCACGGTCAGGCCGAACGATTTGATCAGCTGCGGTTGCCACACGCCCAGCACGGTGCCGGCCGACGACGCGGTGGCGCATACGAGGGCCATGCCCAGCACTTCCTTGCTGCGCAGGACCTTCCACAACGACGGGTGCGGGCCGGCGGCCTTCTTCTCGCCGCGTTCCTTCTCCAGGCGCGCCACCAGCCAGTTACGCTGCTCGACGCTCAGCCAGGTCGCCTGGTCCGGACGGTCGGTCAGGAAGAACAGGCACGCGACGCCCATCACGACGGTCGGCAGGCCTTCGAGGATGAACAGCCAGTGCCAGCCGCGCAGGCCGAGCAGCCCGTCAGCCTGCAGCAGCAGGGCCGACAGCGGCGAACCGACGAAGCTGGCCATCGGCACCGCGACCATGAAGATGGCGACGATGCGCGCGCGGTACGCGGCCGGGAACCAGTACGTGAGGTACAGCACGACGCCGGGGAAGAATCCCGCCTCGGCCGCGCCGAGCAGGAAGCGCATGATGTACAGCGACGTCGCGCCCTGCACCAGCGCCATGCCGGCCGAGACGAGGCCCCACGTGATCATGATGCGCGCGATCCACTTGCGCGCACCGAACTTCTGCAGCGCCAGGTTACTCGGCACTTCGAACAGGAAGTACGAGATGAAAAACAGGCTGCCCGCGAACCCGAACATCTTGGTCGTGAGACCGAGGTCGTGGTTCATCTGCAGCGAGGCCATGCCGATGTTCCCGCGGTCGATGAAGGCCAGCAGGTAACACAGCATCAGGAAAGGGATGAGGCGCCAGGTGATCCTGCGGATGGTGTCCGCTTCCAGGCGCGCGTTGTGATCAGTTCCATTCATGGTCGTCTCCAATACTGTAATCGTTATGCGCGTCTTGGTGCGCGCTTGTCGTTGTTTTCCGGTGTCAGGCCGGCTGTTCAAGAACCGTCAGCACGTTGCGCGCCGCGGCTGTGCCCATGCCGACGTAGGCGTCGCCCGTCACGCCGCCGATGTGCGGCGACAGGATCGCGTTCGGGATCGCCGTGAACGGGTGGCCGGCGGCGAACGGCTCGACCTGGAAACTGTCCAGGCCTGCCGCGCGCAGGGCGCCGCTCTTCAGCGCGTCCGCGAGGGCCGCCTCGTCGATCAGCCCGCCGCGCGCCGTGTTCACGACGATGGCGCCGGGGCGCATCGTCGCGAGGGTCGCCGCGTTCAGCATGTTGGCGTTGTCCTGCGTGAGCGGGCAGTGCAGCGACAGCACGTCGGCTTGCGCGATGACGTCCGCCAGCGGCAGCAGCGCGACGCCCTCCGGCGCGGCCTTCGCAAACGGGTCGTGCGCGATCACGGTCATCTCCATCGCGCGGCCGACCGCGGCGACGCGCGCGCCGATCGCGCCCAGGCCCACGAGGCCCAGCGTACGCCCGCGCAGTTCCAGGCTCTTATGCGTCGCCTTGTCCCAGTGACCATCGTGCATGCGCTGGTCCAGCGCTGAGACGTTCTTGGCGCACGCGAGGATCAGGGCCCACGCATGCTCGGCCACGGCCGGCGCATTGGCGCCGACGGCTGCCTTGACCGCGATACCGCGCGCGGCGGCCGCGGTCTTGTCGATGTTGTCGGTGCCGCTGCCGTGCTTGGAGATCACGCGCAGGCGCGGGCTCGCGTCGATCACGCGCGCCGTGATGCGGCCGTAGCGCACGATGATCGCGACCGGCTGGTGCTCGGTGCACAGCGCGACCAGTTGGTCTTCGTCGGGCGTCTTGCCGGCATAGACGAGGTCGAAGCCGGCCAGCAGCTCGACCGCCTGTTCGGCCAGGTCGGCGCCGGTCACGATGATGACGTCCCTGCGGACTTGCGGGGCGAGGACGGCGCTCACAGCGTCTCTCCTTCGGCCAGCACGCCGGCCTTGCGCAGCGCCGCGTCGAGCCACGTCGGGCGCAGCTGGGCACCGCTGCGGATGCCTTCCAGGCGCGCCGTCTCGTCGGCCAGCTTCTTTTCCGCCAGCTGCAGCACGGTCGGCACCTTGGCCGGTTCGACGGCGACGACACCGTCGCCATCGGCCACGATCAGGTCGCCCGGGTTGACGGTCACGCCGCCCACCGACACCGGCCAGTTGATCCGGCCCGGCACCAGTTTCGACGGCCCGTTGGGGTTCGCGCCGATGGCGTACATCGGGAAGCCCAGGTCGCGGATCGCTTCCGTGTCGCGCACGGCGCCGTACACGATGACGCCGGCGATACCGATCGCCATGCATTGCGAGACCATGATCTCGCCCATCAGCGCGCAGGATTCGTCACCCTTGCCGTCGATGACGAGCACGTCCCCGGGTTTCGCGAGCGCCATCGCCGCGTGGATCATCAGGTTGTCGCCGGGGCGGACCTCGATCGTCAGCGCCGGTCCGGCCAGGCGCATGGTTGGCGCCAGCGGCGCGATGCGGCTGGACAGCGCGCCGCGGCGGCCGGCGACATCGGCCAGGATGGACGAGGGATAGCGGGCGGCGCGCGCGACCAGGGCGGAATCGACCCGCTGGATGTCGCGGATCACGTCGGGTGGAGTGGACTGGCTCATGAGGTCTCCTCGTTGGAAAGTTTTAGTTGAAACGAGTATAGGAATGGCCATCCATAATGTATATTCACTTAATTTTGAAAATCCTAAACTTTCAGGAATATGTCATGGACTTCCGCGACCTGAAGTATTTCGAAGTCATCGCCACCGAAGGCAATCTGGCACGCGCCGCCGAACGCGTGCACCGCACCCAGCCGGCGCTGACGAAATGCATCGACCGGCTCGAAGAATCGCTGGGCTCCCGGCTGTTCGAAAAGGATGGCCGCGGCATGCGCCTGACGGCCGCCGGCCACGTGCTGCTGAAACGCACGCGCCAGATGGCGCTGATGGTGGAAGAAACGGCGCGCGAGATGCGCGACCACGCCGGCGGCCTGCAGGGCCAGGTCCGCATCGGCTGCGTGCCGACGATGGCCGAGCACCTGATGCCGGCCGTGTTCGCGCAGCTGCTGGCCGAGGCGCCCGCGATCACGGTCACCCTCGCCGTCGCGATGAACGACAACCTGCTGGCCAGTCTGCGCGACGGCGAAATCGACCTCGTCGTCGGGCCGATGCTGGACGGCGATCCGGACATCGTCAGCGAGCAGATCGCGGAAGACACCGTGGTCGTGATGGCGGGCCCGCACCACCCCGTGTTCGACGCGCCGCGCACGCTCGCGGACCTCGTGCACTACAAATGGATGCTGCCGGCGCGGTCGGTGGCGTCGCGCCAATGGATCGACCAGACCTTCGAGCGGCACGGCCTGCCGCGGCCGGACGTGCAGATCGAATCGAACGTGCTGAACTGGATCCTGCCGATGCTGGAGACGACGCCGCTGCTGGGGTTCGTCACCCGCTTCAACCTCGTGTCCGGGCGCGCGCGCGTGCGCGAGGTGGTGCTGCCCGAGGCGCAGATGAAGCGGCGGCTCGGGCTCGCGTATCGAAAGAACGGTTACCTGTCGCCGGTGGCGGCGCGAGTGGCGGATATTTTAAGGGTGCGGGGGAAGGAGTTGCTGCTCATCTGAACGCGGTCACACCAATGCATGCCCCTGCATCCGCGTGAGAATCGCCAGCGGACTCGCATCCTTGTCGTACTGGTGCATGGGCGACAACTGCAGCGTGTGCTCCATCATGTACTGCCCCGCCATCACGGCGTGCGAGGTCTGGTCCGAGAAGCACACCCACGCGCAGCCGGGCGGGAAGTTGAACGTGACCTGCGGCGCATTCTTCTGGTAGTCGAGGTCCGACTTCATCGCGTCGTGCAGCTGCAGCATGATGTGGTCGTATTCGCTGCGCAGCGACTTCGTCACGTGCAGCGCATTCAGCACCTTCGCCTGCCATGCCGAATACGGTTTTACTTTCGGCAGGAAGCGGCGCGCCACGTCCTCGAACGGTTCGCCCACGCGCCACACGCGCGGTTCGCCTTCCAGGTTCACGTTGGTGAATACGCGCAGCAGGCGCTCGCCGTAGTTCGGGCGCGACGGGAAGGCGTCCACGTGCATGCGGCGGTCGTCGGCGCGCCACGACTGCACGCGGTTCTGCACGACGGAAGGTCGGAAGCTCGTCGCGCCGCGGCGCAGGTGTTCGCCGTAGCGCGGCACCAGGTTGCCCAGCAGGCTCTCGGCTTCGGCGCGGAAGCGCCCGATCATCCCGGCCATCAGCGCCTTCGTCGCATCGTCGCCGACGACGCCTTTCAGGTCGCCGCTCGTGGACAGGCTGATGTTGCGGGTCTTCGGGTCGCGGATGTCTTCGCGGAACAGCGCCAGCTCTTCCTTTTGCGGCGCGAAGCCATGCTGTGCGAAGTTGGGGAAGTACAGCACCTTGCCCGCTTCCAGCGCGGCGATCCAGGCCGGGTTGCCGTGGCCGACGTCGGCCATGTCGATCTCGACGATCTGTTTTTCCATCCTGTTCAATCCTTAATCTTGTACCACTTCGACCGGCGGTGACGCCAGGTCCTCGTCCTGCCTTGCCTGCTGGCGGTCCCACATCTGCCTGTACAGGCCGTCCGCCGCGATCAGGGCCGCGTGCGTGCCCCGCTCGACGATGCGGCCGTGGTCGAGCACGAGGATCTGGTGGGCGTCCGCGATGGTCGACAGGCGGTGCGCGATGACGAGCGTGGTTCTCTGCTTCGCGATTTCCTTCAGCTGCGCCTGGATCGCCTGCTCCGACTTCGAATCGAGCGCAGACGTCGCCTCGTCGAAGATCAGGATCGCGGGATTCTTCAGCAGCGTACGCGCGATGGCCACCCGCTGCTTCTCGCCGCCCGACAGTTTGAGGCCGCGTTCACCCACCATTGTCGCATAGCCGTCCGGCAGGCTTTCGATGAAGTCGTGGATCGACGCCGCACGCGCCGCGGCCACGATGTCCGCGCGGCTCGCGCCCGGACGGCCGTAGGCGATGTTGTATTCGATGGTGTCGTTGAACAGCACCGTGTCCTGCGGGACGATGCCGATCGCGTGGCGCAACGAATCCTGGGTCACGTTCTTCACATCTTGCCCGTCGATGCGGATCGCGCCCTGCTGCACGTCGTAGAAGCGGAACAGCAGGCGCGACAAGGTCGACTTGCCCGAGCCGCTGTGGCCCACGACGGCGGTCGTCGTGCCTGGCGGGATCGTGAAGTCGACGTCGAACAGGATCTGGCGTTTCGGCTCATAGCTGAATTCCACGTGCGCGAACTCCACTTTCGCGCCATGCGTCACAAGGGGTCGCGCGTCCGGCGAATCCGCCACTTCGCGGTTCTGTTCGAGGAGACCGAACAGACGCTCCATGTCCGCGAGGCTCTGCTTGATCTCGCGGTAGATCACGCCGAGGAAGTTGAGCGGGATGTACAGCTGGATCATGAAGGAGTTCACGAGCACGAGGTCGCCCAGCGTCATCGTCTTGTCGATCACGCCCTGCGTCGCACGCCACAGGATCGCCGTGACGGCCGCCGCGATGATCAGGGATTGGCCCGTATTCAGGAACGACAGCGACGTCTGCGAGCGCACGGCCGCCTGCTCGTACTTCTGCAGCCCTTCGTCGTAGCGCTTCGCCTCGTAGTCCTCGTTGCCGAAGTATTTCACCGTCTCGTAGTTGATCAGCGAATCGATCGCCTTCGTGTTCGCCTTCGAATCCAGGTCGTTCATCGTGCGGCGGAAGTGCGTGCGCCATTCCGTCACGGTGACGGTGAACGTGATGTAGGTGACGAGCGCAATGGCCGTGATGCCCGCGAACCAGGCGTCGTAATGCGTGCCGAGGTAGCCCAGCACCAGCGTGATCTCGACGAGCGTCGGCAGGATCGAGAACAGGGAGTACGACACGAGCGAGCTGACGCCGCGCGTGCCGCGCTCGATGTCGCGCGTCATGCCCCCCGTCTGGCGGTTCAGGTGGAAGCGCAGCGACAGCGCATGCAGGTGCCGGAACACTTTCAGGGCGATCGTGCGCACGGCGCGCTGCGTCACGCGCGCGAACAGGAATTCGCGCAGCTCGGTGAACAGCGTCGTCGAAAAGCGCAGCGCACCGTACGCGACCAGCGCGCCGAGCGGCAGCACGAGCAGCGCGTGCGGATCGGAGGGGCTGATCGTCAGCGCGTCGATGAGCTTTTTCAGCACGAGCGGCACGCCCACGTTGGCCATCTTGGCGCCGACGAGGCAGATCAGTGCGGCCAGCACGCGCCATTTATAGACCCACAGGTAGGGCAGCAGCGTGCCGATGGTGGCCCAGTCGTTCCGTTTGGTGTTCGGATCGGATGGGGGCGGCAGGGAATTCGGAGAGGAGCGTCGCATGGCAGGGCTCGAGGTTTTATGGTTCAATCGAGAGGATTGTAGCCTTTACCGAGAAATGAAGATGACCCAGCCTGTAAACACCACCCCGTCCATCACCCGCCTGCCTGAAGGAAAGATGCCCGTGCTGCGGATGATGCCCGCCCCGTCCGATGCCAACGTGTACGGGGACGTGTTCGGCGGCTGGATCATGGCCCAGGTCGATGTGGCCGGCTCCCTGCCGGCCGTGCGCCGCGCGAACGGCCGCGTTGCCACCATCGCCGTGAATTCCTTCGTGTTCAAGAATCCCGTGTTCGTGGGCGACCTGCTGTCGTTCTATGCCGACATTGTCAAGGTCGGCAATACGTCGATCACCGTCTACGTCGAGGTCTATGCGGAGCGCAACCGCCTGCAGACGGACGTCGTCAAGGTGACGGAAGCGACGCTGACCTATGTCGCCACGGGCCCGGACCGCAAGCCGCGCCAGTTGCCGCCGCTGGAATCGCTGATCGCCGAGTAAACACGGCCGCCATCAGATGACCTGGCCGCGCCGTCTGTTCCTGCTGAACGCCGCGCGGCTGGTGGGTGCTTCCACTGCGGCATCGTCGTCGCTGCTGCTCGCAAAGCCGTCGAACGCGGCCGGGTACCCGTTCAGCCTCGGCGTCGCGTCGGGCTCTCCCCTGCCCGATTCCGTGATCCTGTGGACGCGCATCGCCCCCGATCCGCTCGATGCGACGAAAACGCCGCCGCTCGCGCTCACCCTGCGCTGGGAAGTGGCGCACGATGGCGCGTTCCGCAAGATCGCCGCGCGGGGCACCGCCGTCGCGACGCCGGAACTGGCGCACAGCGTGCGCGTCGACGTGCGCGGCCTGGAACCGGCACGCTGGTACTGGTACCGCTTCATGCTGGGCGACGCCGTCAGCCCCGTCGGCCGCACGCGCACGGCGCCCGCGCCGGACAGCATGCCGGACAGCCTGAAACTGGCCGTCGCGTCGTGCCAGCACTGGGAGTTCGGCAGCTATGCGGCGCACCGTTACCTCGCGCAAGCGAACCCGGACCTCGTCGCCTTCCTCGGCGACTACATCTACGAATGGGGTGCGTACCGCCTGCAGCATCCGGCGCCGGGCGTACGGATCGTGCGCCAGGACGAGTCGTTCACCCTGGCGGACTACCGCCGCCGCTACGCGCAATACAAGACGGACCCGGACCTGCAGGCCGCGCACCTGATCGCACCGTGGATCGTCACGTGGGACGACCACGAAGTCGCGAACGACTACGCCGCGGACCGCGACGAGCGCCTGTCGCCGACCTTCGTGCAGCGGCGCGCGGCCGCCTACCAGGCCTTTTACGAGCACATGCCGCTGCGCCTGCCGCCACCGAAGAGCTTCGCGAGCGTGCGCATGTTCCAGCGCTACGACTGGGGACGCCTCGCGCGCTTCCACGTGCTCGACGACCGCCAGTACCGCGCGTGGGAAGCGTGCTCGCATCCGGGCATCGGCGGCTCGAATTCCGTGACGCCGCGCGCGTGCCCCACCCTGCTCGATCCGCGCCGCTCGATGCTGGGCAGCGAACAGGAAGCGTGGCTCAAGGCCGGGCTGGCGTCGTCGAAGGCGCGCTGGAACGTCCTCGCGCAGCAGACGATGATGGCGCAGTCGTCGCAGATCCCGGTGACGGCACCGGACGGCGGCCGCTTCTGGACGGATGGCTGGGACGGTTATCCGGTCGCACGCCGGCGCCTGCTCGACACGCTCGTGGAGTCCCGCGCCGCGAACCCGCTCGTGCTGGGCGGCGACGTGCACACGTTCTATGCGACGGAGCTGCGGCGCGATTTCAACCGGCCCGTGTCGACCGCGAATCCGGTCGTGGCGACGGAATTCGTCGGCACGTCGGTCACGTCCAATTCGCGCCCGCAGCAGCGCACGTCGCAATACGTGGCGATGAACCCGCATATCCGGTTCGGCCGCAGCGACAAGCGCGGGTACATGCTCATGGAGATCACCCCGGGCGAGACGCGGACGCGCTTCATGGGGCTGGACGAGGTGCGGGACCCGAAGACCGTCCAGCGGGAGCTGGCGGCGTTCAAGGTAGAAGATGGGAAGCCTGGGGTAGAGATTACGGCGATTTAGCCACTACGTCGTCCCCGCGGAGGCGGGGACCCATACTGAGCATCAGGAATCGCAATATTGATAGTGCGACTCCGGTGCCTCAGCATGGATTCCCGCGTGCGCGGGAATGACGGTGGTGTTACGCCGTCTGCTTCTCATCCCGCAGTTCGCGCCGCAGGATCTTGCCGACATTGGTCTTGGGCAGGCTGTCGCGGAACTCGACGTACTTGGGACGCTTGTAGCCCGTCAACTGCTCCTTGCAGAAGGCCAGCAGGTCGTCCTTGGTCAGCGTCTTGTCCTTCTTGACGACGTACAGCTTGACGGCCTCGCCCGAATGCTGGTCCGGCACGCCCACGCACGCCACTTCCAGCACGCCCGGGTGCGCGGCGACGACGTCTTCCACTTCGTTCGGGTACACGTTGAAGCCCGACACGAGGATCATGTCCTTCTTGCGGTCGACGATCTTCACGGCGCCGGTGGCGTTCATCACGCCGATGTCGCCGGTCTTGAAAAAGCCGTCGCGCGTCATGACCTTCGCCGTCTCGTCCGGACGCTGCCAGTAGCCGGCCATCACCTGCGGGCCGCGCACCGCGATCTCGCCGGCCGTGCCGAACGGGACTTCGTTGTCCGATTCGTCGATGATGCGCAGCTCCGTCGACGGCAGCGCATAGCCGATCGTGCCCGTGAATTCCTTGATGTCGCAGCGGTTGGCGGCGACCACCGGCGACGTCTCCGACAGGCCGTAGCCCTCGACGATCGGCGCGCCCGTCACCGCGAGCCATTTGTCGGCCACGACCTTCTGCACGGCCATGCCGCCGCCCGGGCAGACCTTCAGGCCCGAGAAATCCAGGCTCGCGAAATCCGGATGGTTGAGCAGGCCGTTGTACAGCGTGTTCACGGCCGGGAAGACGTTCACGCGGTAGCTCTTGAGCTCCTTGATGAAGCCGCCGATGTCGCGCGGGTTCGGGATCAGGACATTCGTGCCGCCCGCGCGCAGGCCCATCAGGGCGCACACGGTCAGCGCATAGATGTGGTACAGCGGCAGCGCGCACACGAAGATCGGCGTCTCGCCGGCCGGGATCTTGGCCAGCGTCGGCGCGAACCACGCTTCGTTCTGCAGCACGTTGGCGATCACGTTCCTGTGCTTCAGCACCGCGCCCTTCGACACGCCCGTCGTGCCGCCCGTGTACTGCAGGAAGGCGACGTCTTCATGGCCGCACTCGACGGGTTGACGGGACAGGCGCGCGCCTTCGGCCAGCATGCGCTTGAACGGCACGGCGGACGGCAGCGACCACGCCGGCACCATCTTCTTGACGGTGCGGACGACGAAGTTGACGAGCAGGCCCTTCACGCCCAGCAGGTCGCCCATGCTGGCGACGATGACGTGCTTGAGCTTCGTGTTAGGCGCGACTTCGGCGACGGTGTGCGCGAAGTTTTCCAGCACGACGATGGCTTCCGCGCCCGAATCGTTCAGCTGGTGCTGCAGCTCGCGCGCCGTGTACAACGGGTTGACGTTGACGATGGTATAGCCGGCGCGCAGGATGGCGGCCATCGCCACCGGATACTGCAGCACGTTCGGCAGCATGATCGCCACGCGCGCGCCCGACGCCAGGCCCTTCTGCTGCAGCCACGCGGCCATCGCGCCGGACAGCTTGTCCAGCTCCGCGAACGTCATGGACTTGCCCATGCACGCAAAGGCGTTGCGGTTGGCGTACTTGCGGAAGGAATCCTCCAGCAGGTGCGTGAGGGAGCGGTACTGCGTCCAGTCGATCTCCGCCGGCACG
Organism: Telluria mixta; assembly: GCF_029223865.1. Classification (NCBI taxonomy): domain Bacteria; kingdom Pseudomonadati; phylum Pseudomonadota; class Betaproteobacteria; order Burkholderiales; family Oxalobacteraceae; genus Telluria; species Telluria mixta. Next base: position 2,417,766 of record NZ_CP119520.1, on the reverse strand, counting down.
CCCGCTTCGTACGACTTCAGCCAGAATTTGTCCATGTCATTGCCTCGCTAGTTCTCAATCATATAAATCGTATGCGCAAAAAAAGCCGCCGACGGCGGCTCGTCGCCCCTGCGAAGGCAGGGGCCCAATTTGCACGCGGTTCGATAGCGCATGCAAAATTGGATCCCCGCCTCCGCGGGGACGACGTTGTTTTGCGTCTCAGTCTTTTACGCCGCCTGCTTTTCGTCGCGCAGCGCGCGGCGCAGGATCTTGCCGACGTTCGTCTTCGGCAGCTCGGTGCGGAATTCGATGTACTTGGGCTTCTTGTAACCGGTAAGCTCGCGCTTGCAGTAGTCCATCAGCTGCTCGGCCGTCAGGTTCGGATCCTTGCGCACGACGAACACTTTCACGGCCTCGCCGGAATGCTCGTCCGGCACGCCGACCACCGCGCATTCCAGCACGCCCGGATGCGCCGCGATCACCGCTTCCAGTTCGTTCGGGTACACGTTGAAGCCCGACACGAGGATCATGTCCTTCTTGCGGTCGACAATCTTGACGTACCCGTTGTCGTCCATGATGCCGACGTCGCCCGACTTGAAGAAGCCGTCCGCCGTCATGACCTTCGCCGTCTCGTCCGGGCGGTTCCAGTAGCCGGCCATCACCTGCGGACCGCGGATCGCGATCTCGCCGATGCTGCCCACCGGCAGCGGCTTGCCGTCGTCGTCGACGATGGCGATGTCCGTCGACGGCACCGGCAGGCCGATCGTGCCGGTGAAGCCGGGGACGTCGCAGCGGTTACACGTGGCCACGGGCGACGTCTCCGACAGGCCGTAGCCCTCGATGATGTTCGTGCCCGTGAGCGACTTCCACTTGTCGTTGACGGCCTGCTGCACGGCCATGCCGCCGCCGTTGGAAATCTTCAGTGCGCTGAAGTCGACGTCCTTGAAATCGGGGTGATTCACCAGCGCGTTGTACAGCGTGTTCACGGCCGGCAGCATGTTGATGCGGTACTTCTTGAGCTCCTTGATGAAGCCCGGGATGTCGCGCGGATTCGGAATCAGGATGTTCAGCGCGCCCACGCGCATGCCCCACAGCGCGCACGCCGTCAGCGCGAAGATGTGGTACAGCGGCAGCGCACACACGATGGTCGGGAATTCGACGAGCGGCGGCTGGCTCATCGCCGGCTTCGACCACGCCTCCGTCTGCAGGATGTTGGCGATGACATTGCGGTGCGTGAGCGTCGCGCCCTTCGACACGCCCGTCGTGCCGCCCGTGTACTGCAGGAAGGCGACGTCGCTGCTCTTCAGCTGCGCCGGCTGGAACGGCATCTTCGCGCCCTGCGCCAGCGCGTCCTTGAAGCGCACCATGTGCGGGATCGTAAAGTCCGGCACCATCTTCTTGACGTTGCGGACGACGAAGTTGACGAGCATGCCCTTGGCGCCGCCCAGCAGTTCGCCCATGCTGGCCACGACGACGTGGCGCACGACCGTTTTACTGAGCACCTGCTCGACCGTGTGCGCGAAGTTCTCGAGCACGATGATGGCTTCGCTGCCCGAATCCTTCAGCTGGTGTTCGAGCTCGCGCGGCGTGTACAGCGGATTGACGTTGACGACCGTATAGCCCGCGCGCAGGATGGCGGCCAGCGCCACCGGGTATTGCAGCACGTTCGGCATCATCACGGCGACGCGCGCGCCCGGCTTCATCTCGCGGCTCTGCAGCCACGCCGCCAGGCGCTTTGACATGTTGTCCAGCTCCCCATACGTGAGGAACTTGTCCATGCAGACGTAGGCGTTGTTCGCCGCGTACTTGCGGAACGACTCCTCCAGCATTTGCACCAGCGAACCATACTGGTCGGGATCGATTTCCGCCGGCACGCCGGGCGGGTAAGCCTTGAGCCAAATCTTGTCCATCGGTGCCTCTGTCTCCAGTATCGTTATCGTTCTGAGCGCGGCCCACAAAAATCGCACGGTCGTGCTGATATTACTAAGCAAGATGCTATCGGGCAGCGCGCGTGGACGCAAGCACTTTTGCGCTTTTCGAACAACGACTCTATCGACGTTTTGGCGAAATAGCTACGGACGGATTTCGCTGCGCTGCACCATCAGCGGCGCCGTCACGAGCGGCGGCACCAAAGCGTTCAGCACGCGATGGCGGTCGGACCGGTCCATGTCGGCCAGCTTTTTGACGGCGTGATAAAACTTCGGGAAGCTGCCCTCGCGCTGCAACAGTGCGCGGAACGCGGGCACGAAATCCTCGTAGGTCGCGATCGATGCCAGGTGGGCGTTCGACAACGGCTGTTCGAAGAACCGATCATACCCCGCATAGCCGCCCCAATTGCCCTTCAGGACCTGGTATTCGTCCTTCAGCTCCTGGAACAGACGCGCCTTGACGGCCCGCTTCTGGGCGTCGCTGCGGTCGAGGAACGCGTAATTCTGCTCGAGCGCCTTGCGGTACTTCATCAGCAAACCGAGGAAATCCTTCTTGCGGCTCCGGTAGCGCGCATAGGCGTCGCGCATCTGCTGGTTGCCGAAGCGCTCCATCCAGCGTTCGACGCCGACCTCTTCCACCGTCGACGCGAACGATTCGTTGAATTGCGAATCTCCCTGCACGTACACGATCTGGTGCGCCAGCTCGTGGAAGATCATGCGGGCCAGCTCGCCGTCCGGGTAGTTGATGAACGTGGAGATCAGCGGATCGCTGAACCAGCCCAGGGTCGAATACGCGGCCACGCCGCCGACCTCGACGTCATCGCCCGCGTCGCGCAATTCCTTCGCATACGACTCGGCCGCTTCCTTGCTGTAATAGCCGCGGTAGTTCACGCAGCCGGCCACGGGGAAGCACCATTGCAAGGGCCGCAGCGACAGCTCGGGCGTGGCGACGACGTTCCACAACACGTATTGCCGCTTCAGCGCCGCGTAGTTCTTGTAACTGTTGTTGTCGGGTAAAGCCATTTCGGCAACTGCGAAGCGGCGGATCTGGCGCGCCGTCTCGAGGCGATGGCGCAGTTTGGTACTGGTGCCGGGGTCGGCGATCCAGTCGTCGATCGGACGGGCGTCCGACAGGAGTTCAAGCTGCCCCTGGGCCGCCTGGGAGTAGTAGTTCAGCGTCGAGCAGCTGGCCAGCAGCCCCGCTGCCGTGCCTGCGATGAGCACGGGGCGGAGCCACGGGGTAATCCGTGTGAGTTTCATATTTCCAGATCATGGTGCGGCCTTTTCAACCTGCACCAGCGTGTCGTAAAAGGTGGGCGCCCGGCCCATGTCGGTCAGGCGCTGACTGGTGACTTCGTTGGCGTTCTTGCCGTCGCTGGCGAGCTTCTTCCACCAGACCGACAGGCCGACCACGAGGCCGGCCCGCGCTTTGGCGGTGACCCGGGCGCGCGCGACGAACGCGCCCCGGTCGTTGAAGATGCGCACCATCTCGCCGTCTGCGATGCCCCGGGAGGCTGCGTCGGCGGGATGGATGTCCAGGTGAGGTTCACCTTCCGTTGCGCGGAGGCTCTGGACATTGACAAAGGTCGAGTTGAGGAAGTTCCTGGCCGGCGGAGAAATCATCGCCAACGGATATTTCTCTGCCAGTTCGGGGTTGGAGGCGACCGACTCGTGGTTCGGGATATAGGTCGGCAGCGGATCGAGGCCATCGGCCAGCATCGAGCTCGAATAAAACTCGCACTTGCCGGACGGCGTCGGAAAGCCGCCTTCGGCGAACGGCGCGACCGGCATGTTCAGCTTTTGCCAGCCCGTGCGCTTCAGCGACGACCAGTCGAAGTGCACGGCGCGCTCGTGTTTCTTGTCGAAAGCCTGGGCGGCCAGTTCGTCGTCCGTCTCGTCGAACAACGGATCGTTCATGCCCATGCGCTTCGCGATCAGGCGGAAGATTTCCGTGTTCGGTTTCGATTCGCCCAGCGGGGCAATCGCCGCGTTATTGGCCATCATGTACAAGTGACCATATGCGAGGTGCGCGTCGACGTGTTCCAGCTGCGTGGTGGCCGGCAGCAGGATGTCCGCGTAGTCGGCGGTGTCGGTCTGGAAGTGTTCCAGCACCACGGTGAACAAATCCTCGCGCTCGAAGCCGCGCTGCACCTGCGCCGAATCCGGTGCGATCGCGAGCGGGTTCGAGTTGTAGACGATGACGGCTTCGATCTTCGGGCCGAATTCCGGCGACGCGTCCTTCTGCAGGTCGGCGCCGATGGTGTTCATGTTGATCGTGCGCGGGAGCTTGCCGCGCAACAGGTCCGGGCGTTGCAGGACGGTTTTATTGGCCGGGAACGTACCCGACGTCGACAGCTGCACGCCGCCGGCCGCATGGCGCCACGCGCCCACGAGCGCCGGCAGGCACGCGATGGTGCGCACGGCCATGCCGCCGCCGTGCACGCGCTGCAGGCCGTAGTTCATGCGGATCGCGACCGGCTCATTCTGCCGCGCCGTGCGGCCGTACTCGCGCGCGAGGTCGACGACTTCTTCCACCGTGATGCCGCAGGTTGCCGCCGTGCGCTCCGGCGTCCATTCGGCCACGCGGTCTTTCAACTGCGCGAAGCCGAACGTGTATTTCTCGATGTAGTCGTGGTCGAGCAGGTTCTCTTTCACCAGCACGTGCATCATGCCCAGCGCCAGCGCCGCGTCCGTACCGGGCATCAGCGCGATGTGCTGATGGCATTTTTCGGCGGTGAGCGAGCGATACGGATCGATGGCGATCAACTTGGCGCCGCGGCGCTTGGCTTCCTGCAACCGCATCCACAAATGCAGGTTCGACGCGATCGGATTCCCGCCCCAGATCAAGATCAGCTTCGCATCCTGGAACTGTTCGGTATCCGTGCCGATCGAACCACCAATGGTGTATTTGTAGCCCGTGGCGCCGGCGTTCGCGCACACCGTGCGGTCGAGCAGAGAAGCGCCCAGCGTGTTGAAGAAGCGCATCGCCATCGCCTCGCCCTGCACGAGACCCATCGTGCCGCAATAGCTGTACGGCAGGATCGCCTGCGGGTCGCGCGCGGCGATGGGTTGCAGGCGGTTCGCGATCTCGTCGAGTGCCTGCTCCCACGTGATGCGTTCGAACTTGCCTTCGCCCTTTTTACCGACGCGGCGCATCGGGTACAGGAGGCGGTCGGGGTGGTACGTGCGTTCGACGTAGCGCGAGACCTTGGTGCACAGCACACCCGCCGTCGTCGGATGATCCGGATCGCCCTTGACCTCCGTGGCCACGCCGTTCTCCACGGTCACGAGCAACGCGCAGGTATCGGGGCAGTCATGCGGACAGGCGCCGCGGACGATGGTCTTGGTCATCGGATTCATCCAGAAAAACGTCGATAAACCAGTACTTTATACGATTCCGGTGGCAGCCGTTGGGGCTCTGGCCTTCCACATGATGGAAGGGCTACAATAGTTCAATAGATGCATGCCTACGAGGCATCACAGCATACGGAGAGAAACAATGAGACTGGTCGAACCTATTCTCGCTTACCAATCCGAGCTCGAAACGATCCGGCGCGACATCCACGCCCATCCCGAACTCTGCTACGAAGAACAACGCACGGCCGACGTCGTGGCCGCGCGCCTCACCGAATGGGGCATCCCCGTGGTCCGCGGACTTGGCGTGACCGGTGTCGTCGGCATCATCAAGAACGGCACCTCGGACCGCGCCATCGGCCTGCGTGCCGACATGGACGCCCTGCCGATGCAGGAACTCAACACATTTGATCACGCGTCGCGCCACGCCGGCAAGATGCATGCTTGTGGTCATGACGGGCACACAACGATGCTGTTGGGTGCAGCCCACTATCTGTCGCAGAACCGCAACTTCGACGGCACCGTGTACCTGATCTTCCAGCCGGCCGAGGAAGGCGGCGCCGGCGCGCGCCGCATGATGGACGACGGTTTGTTCGAACGTTTTCCGATGGACGCCGTGTACGGCATGCACAACTGGCCGGGCATCAAGGCGGGCAGCTTCGGCGTCGTCGCGGGGCCGATGATGGCATCCAGTAACGAATTCCGCGTCGTCGTCAAGGGCAAGGGCGCGCACGCCGCGCAGCCGCACCGCGGCATCGACCCGGTGATGGTCGCCGTGCAGATCGCGCAAGCGTGGCAGACGATCATCTCGCGCGAAAAGAACCCGCTCGATACGGCCGTCCTGTCGATCACGCAGATCCACGCCGGCAGCGCCACCAACGTCATCCCGGACGAAGCCGTCATGATCGGCACCGTGCGCACGTTCTCCACCAGCGTGCTGGACCTGATCGAGCGGCGCATGAACGAACTCGCGAGCGGGCTGGCAGCCGGCTTCGGCGCCACTGTCGATTTTTCGTTCAAGCGCAATTACCCGCCCCTCATCAACCATCCGGAACAGACGGCATTCGCGATCGAAGCGATGCGCGCCGTGGTGGGTGCGGACAACGTCGACACGAACGTCGAGCCGACGATGGGCGCCGAGGATTTCGCGTTCATGCTGCAGGAAAAGCCGGGCTGCTATGTCTTCATCGGCAACGGCGACGGCGATCATCGAAGCCATGGCCACGGCCTCGGACCGTGCCAGCTGCACAACGGCAGCTACGACTTCAATGACCACCTGCTGCCGATCGGCGCCAGCTTCTGGGCGAGACTCGTCGAGATGAGCCTTACAGCCCCAGCTCCTTCAACACCGCTTCCTTGAGATCCTGCGCTTCGGGGCTGGACATCTTGCGCGGATGCGGGATGTTCACCTCGAACGTGGCCTGGATCGTCGTGGGCCGCGGCGACAGCACGACGATGCGGTCCGCCAGGTGCACCGCTTCCTCGACGTCGTGCGTGATCAGGAGCACCGTGTGGCGCTCCTCTTCCAGGATGCGCAGCAGCTCCATGCGCATCTTGAGGTTCATGAGCGCATCGAGCGCGGAGAACGGCTCGTCCATGTAGAGGATCTCGGGCTTCATCACGAGCGCCCGCGCGATCTCCACGCGTTTCAGCATGCCGCCCGACAGTTCGTGCGAATAGCTTTTCTCGAAACCTTTCAATCCCACCATCGCTGTGTAGTGGTCGGCGAGTTCCGCCTTTTCGGCCTCGCTGATGCCGTCCAGGCCGAACATCAGGTTCTGCTGCACCGTCAGCCACGGGAACACGGAGCCGTGCTGGGAAATGAGGATGCCCTTCGGGCTCGGACCGTGGCGCACCTGGCCGTCGATCAGGACGCGGCCTTCGTCCGGCTGGTCGAAGCCGCACAGCATCTTCATCAACGTGGACTTGCCGCAGCCGGACGGACCGACGATGGCGACGAATTCGCCGTCGCGGATGGTCAGGCTGATGCCGCCGACGACCGGCAACGTGCCCTTGCGCGTCTCGAAGCTTCTCCGGATGTCGTCGACGACGATCTTGTCCGCGACCTTGTATTGCACCTTAGCGTCCATAGCGCCACCTTACCGATTTGAGACGTTCCAGGAGACGGGTGATCCCGTCCAGCATGAGGCCGATGATGCCGATGATGATCATGGCGGCGATCACGAGGTCATAGCGATTACCGGCATTGCGCGAATCCATGATCAGGTAGCCGAGGCCCGAACGCAGCGCGATCATCTCCGCCGCCACGACGACCAGCCACGCGACGCCCAGCGTGATGCGCATGCCGACGATGATCTCGGGCAGCACGGCGGGAATGATCACCTGGCGATACAGCTTGGCGCGCGACACGCCGAAGTTTTCCGCCGCACGCAGGTAGCGCCGCTCGATCGTGTGCACGCCGGCGGCCGTCTGCACGATCATCGGGAACACGGACGCGATGAAGATCAGGAAGATCGGCGACGCGTTACCCACGCCGAACCACAGGATCGCGAGCGGGATCCAGGCGATCGGAGAGATAGGGCGCAGCAGCTGGAACAGCGGATTCAGCGTGACCCAGGCCGCGTCCATGCGGCCGATCCACAGGCCCAGCGGAATGGCGACGGCGATCGCCAGCAAAAAGCCGGTACCGACGCGCATCAGCGAGGAACCGATGTGGTCCCACAGCGTGCCGTCCTGGATCAGTTCCCACGTGCCCGTGACGACCTGTCCCGGCGTCGGGAAGATCGCGCTGTGCGTCGCGACGACGACGGCCCACCAGACCGCGATCAGCAATGCCAGCACGATGGCCGGCGCGATGATCCGCGCCCGCTTCTGTGCAAAAAAACTCTTCTTTTTCACAGCCTCTTGTCTCCCTCTTATGGTTGCAACCAATGTCGTGCGCGCCACACCAGCCGCCGCCAGCCCGCATCGGGTGCTGGCTCGACGACGATGCGCATCTGACCGCTCGCGTGCGCCGTGCATTCGAACTGCACGTCTCCCGCGACGCCGAACGGCATCCTGAAACTCTGCCCCGGCATGATCAACACGGGCCCGAACGTCTGCGGCACATTGTCGAGGTTCTTCAGCACGAGGATGTCCTTCACGCCCAGCGTGAGCCGGATCGACGTCGGCAGGATCTCGACCTTGTCGCCCGCGGCGCGCCGCGCGTACGTCCCCGCAGGAATCTCGAACAGCTGCTCGCGCGAGCCGGCGGGGATCGGCGCAAACATGGCCCACAGCGCCGCGATGGCGAGGGCTGCCGCGGCCAGCACCAGGATGCGGGAACGCGTCATTGATTCAGCAGGACGCGTACGTCGTGCACGACGTCGTCCACCGCGCGGCCGTACGGACTCAATGCGCGCAGCTTGCCGGACCGGTCGATCAGGTAAACGAAGGACGAATGATTGAAACCGTAGTTCGCAGCGCTGCCCGTCCTGGTGGACGTGACGCCGTATTCCTTGCGCACCTCGGCCAGTTGCGCGGCGGGGCCGGTCGCGCCCACGAACGACGGATCGAATGCCGTCAGATAGGCGCGCATCCGGTCGGCCGTGTCGCGCTCCGGATCGACGGTCACGTACACGACCTGGAAATCCTTGCCCTGCGCGCCCAGCTTCGATTTCACGGCCGCCAGTTCGGCGAGCGTCGTCGGGCAGACCGCCGGGCACGATGTGAACCCGAAGCCCAGCGCCACGACCTTGCCGTGGTAATCGGACAGTTTAAGAGGCTTGCCGGTCGAACCCTGCAGCGTAAAATCCGGCGCCATGCGGGGCGGCGAGAATTCGCCCGATTTCAATGCGTCGGCGCTTGCGGCCAAAGGCAAGGCAAACAGCAACGCCGTGACGAAGCGTTTCATAGCGAAATCGTGACGGGGCGGACGGCCTTGAAAAAGCTCTCGTCCACGTACTGGTTGAACTGGATGGGCTTCTTCAGCGTGCCCGCATCCAGCGACATCTGCATCAATTCGTCGAACTCCTGCCGGATGATGCGCAGGTCGCCATACGTGACGCGGTCGCTCGGATTCGTCATCACGAATTTCAGGATCTTCGGATCCTGGTTGAAGTATTTTTTCGTGGCCGCGATCGCGATCGCCTTGTCGCGGTGCGCCGCATCCGCGTCCATCCAGTGGCCGGCCGCCTGCACGTAGTTGACGAGGTCCTGCACGGCGGCACGGTTACTCGCGATCAGGTCTTCGCGCACGGTGAGCACGCAGCAGATGTAGTTCGGCCATTCATTGCGCGTCATGCGCAGCGGCGTCGCATAACCCGCCATCTGCGCGGCGGCGCCGAAGGGCTCGCCCGTGCAATAGGCGTCGATGGCTTTCGCGTACAGCGCGGCAGGCATGTCCGGCGGCGGCATTTCGACCAGTTCGACATCCTTGATCGACATGCCCTCTGCCGCCAGCATCTTGCGCAGGAAGAGCAGATCGACGGCGAAACGGCTCGGAATGGCGACGCGCTTGCCCTGCAGGTCGCGGAATTTTTTGTAGCCAGCATCCGTGCGCACCATGATCACCGCGCCGGAGCGGTGGCCCAGCGACACGACCTTGACGGGGATATTGCTGGACACCAGGTCCATGACCATCGGCGCCAGCACGTAGGCCGCCTGGATACGGCCCGCCATCAGCGATTCCTTCAGCTCGGGAAAGCCGCTGTATTTGCTGTACTCGAAGCCGAGCGGGTTCGCCGGTTTTGTCGAGGCGATCTCGGCCTCTTTCGCCGCGCACGCGACGGGCAGGGTCAGGTTGCAGGTCACCGGCAAGCCGGCGACGACCAGTGATGCGCTTTTCTTCTCCGAAGAACACGCCGCAAAAGCGGACGGCAACGCCATCGCCGACGCCAGTTTCAACAACTGCCGCCGCGTGCGGAAGCTGCTTTCCAGATTATCCATGCCGCCCCAGTCCTCTCCGTGGATTACGTAACGACGTAATACCTCTGAGAATTATACGGAGTTGTATTGATAGCGCAAACGTTATGGCATTTTGTCTGGCTCCGTACCCAACCGCTTGCCGGGATTCATGCGCTCCAGCGCGATGAGGCCGGCTGCGTGGTCGGCGGACGGGATGTCGTCCACGATGCTCTCGAACTGCCGCGTCACCAGCGCCGTCACGGGCAGCGTGACGCCGGCCGCGCTCGCCGCGGCAAGAATGTTGCGCTGGTCCTTCAACTGCGTCTTGACCTGGCCGCCGGGCATGAAGTTCCGCTCCAGCATGCGCTGGCCATGCACTTCCAGCACGCGGCTGCCGGCGAAGCCGCCGCGGATGGCGTCGCGCACGGCGGCGGGATCTGCGCCGGCGGCCTCCGCCAGCAGCAGCGCTTCCGCCACAACATTGATCGTTGCGCCGACGATCAACTGGTTGCACAGCTTGGCCACCTGGCCGCTGCCGACGGGGCCGACGGCTTTCGGCGAGCCCATCACGCGCAGCACCGGTTCGGCCTGGGCGTAATCGGCCGCGTCGGCGCCCGCCATGATCGCGAGCTGGCCCGCTTCCGCACCGCCCACGCCGCCGGACACGGGCGCATCGACGAAGCGGCAACCGGCCTGGCGCAGGCGCGCGGCGAAATTCACGGCTTCGTCCTGGCGCGTGGAGCTCATGTCGATCCACAGCGTGTGGTGCGCGAGTGCCGGCAGGGCATCGTCGATCACCTGGCCGACGACCGGTCCCGCTTCCAGGATCGAAATCACGATGTCGGCACCACGCACGGCATCCTGCAGGTCGGCATGCGGTTGGGCCCCGGTGTCGCGCAGCGGTTCGGCCTTGGCGGCCGTGCGATTCCACACGCGCAGCGGATAGCCGGCCTGGGCCAGCCGGGTCGCCATCGGCTTGCCCATCAGGCCGATGCCGAGAAATGCCACAGTCGGTAACGTCATTGCTTCCTCACGAAATTCTATTAACCACATTTTAACAATTGGCAGCTCGACCACGTGCTGTCGAGGACCTCGCTACAATAGCGGTTTGGCCGTGACCATTTTGCTCGCACGGCTTCCATTTACAGCAAAGGCAATGTTCTCCATGAAAAAAATGATGCGTTCCCTGGCGGCCATGGCCGCGATGTCGGCCGCAGCGGCGGGCCATGCCGCCGACGGTTATTTCGATTCGTCGTCGGTGGAAGTCGGCGGCGGCGAGCACGTGCAGGTCGTCCGTCTCGCGGTCCAGAAAGACTGGAACAAGACCTGGCTGCCGACCAGCGGCTACCACCTGAACGGCTACTGGGACGCGAACGTCGCCTACTGGCGCGCCAACCAGTGGCTCGACCAGCCGGGCAACACGAAGGACCTGGCCGTCGTCGGCATCACGCCGGTGTTCCGCTGGGAAGCCGACAATAAACTGGGCTTCTACGCCGACGCCGGCATCGGCGCCGCCGTCTTCTCGAGCGTGTACCGCAACACGCACCGCCAACTGTCGACCGCCTTTGAATTCGCCGACCACGTGGGCGTGGGCTATGTCTTCGCCAACAAATGGGAACTGGGCGCGCGCCTGCAGCACTACTCGAACGGCGGCATCAAGAAGCCGAACGGCGGCGTGAACCTGCTGCTGCTGAAGGCCGCGTACCACTACTGACCGGGTAGCGACTCGGTTATCGGATTTATGTGAGAATTCATCCGATGACCGATACCGATACCATCAAACGCTATTTGCCGTGGCTGGTGGCGACTGCGCTGTTCATGGAGCAGCTCGACGCCACCATCGTCAACACCGCCGTCCCCAGCATCGCGGCCAGCCTGCAGGTTACGCCTCTCAGCCTCAAATCCGTCGTTACGAGTTACATCCTCAGCCTGGCCGTGGGCATTCCGGTCAGTGGGTGGATGGCCGACCGCTTCGGCACGCGCCGCGTGTTCTTCACGGCGATCGCGATCTTCACGGTGGCATCCGTACTGTGCGGGCTGTCCCTGAACGCACCCATGATGGTCGCGGCCCGCCTGCTGCAAGGCCTCGGCGGCGCGATGATGATGCCGGTCGGGCGCCTGTCGATCATCCGCACGTTTCCGAAGAACGAGTTGCTGGGCGCGATGAACTTCGTGATCCTGCCGGCGCTGATCGGCCCGCTGCTCGGTCCAACCGTCGGCGGCCTGATCGTGCACTGGATTTCCTGGCGCGCCATTTTCTTCGTCAACGTGCCCGTCGGGCTGCTCGCCTTGTACCTCGTCTGGCGCCACATGCCGGATTACCACGGCGCCGAGCCTCGTCCGCTGGACGTGATCGGGCTGATCCTGTTCAGCTCGGGCACGGCGATCCTGTCCTGGCTGCTGGAAGTCTTCGGCGAACACACGCTCGACCCGATGACGGCCGGCCTGATGCTGGCGCTGTCCATCGCCCTGCTGGCCGCCTACGCGTGGCACGCGAGCCAGTATCAGTTCCCGCTGCTGCGCCTGGCGTTGTTCAAGGTGCGCACGTTCCGCATCTCGGTGCTGGGCGGCTTCATCACGCGCCTGGGCATCGGCGGCCTGCCCTTCCTGCTGCCGCTGCTGTACCAGCTCGGCCTGAAACTGGCGCCGTGGCAGTCGGGCCTGTTGATGATGCCGACGGCCGCCGCCGCAATGGGCATGAAGCTGATCGCGCCGAAAGTCCTCGCACGCTTCGGCTACCGTCAGGTACTCATCTTCAACACGATCTGCATCGGCCTGACGATCGGCCTGTTCTCGCTGGTCGGTCCGTCCACGCCGTGGTACGCCATCGCGGGCATCGGCCTGCTGCAGGGCTTTTTCAATTCGCTGCAATTCTCGAGCATGAACACGCTCGCGTATGCCGACGTGGAATCGAAAGACTCCAGCATGGCCAGCACGATCGCGTCGTCGTTCCAGCAGCTGTCGATGAGCTTCGGCCTCGCCGCCGGTTCGATCGTGACGGCCTGGTTCCTGGGCCGCGTGCCCCAGACGGACCAGGTGATGGTCACCAGGGCGCTGCACCACGCGTTCATCGCCCTGGCCGTCATGACGATGCTGTCGTCCCTCGTGTTCGCGCGCCTGCGCCGCGACGATGGCGAAAGCATCACCAAGAGCAAGACAGCGACGGCCGTGGCGCAGGATCCGGCGCCGCTGTCTCAAGCGTGACTTTTATTCGGCCAGCGTCGCGGTGTTGCGGTTCGGATCCGCATTGATGCTGGCCTCCGTGAACGGCAGCGCCGGCCATTCCTTGCGCGAGTACAGCGGCAACTGGTCCGCGTAGTACGGCGATTTCGGATCCGTCGACTGGCCGTAGACGAGCATCGCTTGGGCGACCGGGCCCGCGCATAGGCATACGCGAGGCCACAGCTTAGGCCGCGGAGATCTGAAGTAGGTGAAATAGAAAGCAAAAAGCCCGCTCAAGATCACTTGAGCGGGCTTTTCTAATAACTAGCCTGACGATAACCTACTTTCACACTGGTTGCAGCACTATCATCGGCGCAGAGTCTTTTCACGGTCCTGTTCGGGATGGGAAGGGGTGGTACAGACTTGCTATGGTCATCAGGCATAACTTGTACGAGTGCCGCAGCTTATGCGTGCGTCACTCTGAATCCGGAAGAAGCAGTTTTCGTAATCTGTTGTCTCAACAAACAGCTGAACCCTTGCGTTGGCAATGACTGCCAAGGTTATAGGGACAAGCCGTACGGGCAATTAGTATCAGTTAGCTTAATGCATTACTGCACTTCCACACCTGACCTATCAACGTCCTGGTCTCGAACGACCCTTCAAGGAGCTCAAGGCTCCGGGAAATCTCATCTCAAGGCGAGTTTCCCGCTTAGATGCTTTCAGCGGTTATCTCTTCCGAACTTAGCTACCCGGCAATGCCACTGGCGTGACAACCGGTACACCAGAGGTTCGTCCACTCCGGTCCTCTCGTACTAGGAGCAGCCCCTTCAAATTTCCAACGCCCACGGCAGATAGGGACCAAACTGTCTCACGACGTTTTAAACCCAGCTCACGTACCACTTTAAATGGCGAACAGCCATACCCTTGGGACCGGCTACAGCCCCAGGATGTGATGAGCCGACATCGAGGTGCCAAACTCCCCCGTCGATATGAACTCTTGGGAGGAATCAGCCTGTTATCCCCAGAGTACCTTTTATCCGTTGAGCGATGGCCCTTCCATACAGAACCACCGGATCACTATGTCCTACTTTCGTACCTGCTCGACTTGTCGGTCTCGCAGTTAAGCACGCTTATGCCATTGCACTATTAGCACGATGTCCGACCGTACCTAGCGTACCTTCGAACTCCTCCGTTACACTTTAGGAGGAGACCGCCCCAGTCAAACTGCCTACCATGCACTGTCCCCGACCCGGATCACGGGCCAAGGTTAGAACCTCAAACGAACCAGGGTGGTATTTCAAGGTTGGCTCCACGAGAACTGGCGTCCCCGCTTCAAAGCCTCCCACCTATCCTACACAGATTGGTTCAAAGTCCAATGCAAAGCTACAGTAAAGGTTCATGGGGTCTTTCCGTCTAGCCGCGGGTAGATTGCATCATCACAAACATTTCAACTTCGCTGAGTCTCGGGAGGAGACAGTGTGGCCATCGTTACGCCATTCGTGCAGGTCGGAACTTACCCGACAAGGAATTTCGCTACCTTAGGACCGTTATAGTTACGGCCGCCGTTTACTGGGACTTCAATCAAGAGCTTGCACCCCATCATTTAATCTTCCAGCACCGGGCAGGCGTCACACCCTATACGTCCACTTTCGTGTTTGCAGAGTGCTGTGTTTTTATTAAACAGTCGCAGCCACCAGTTTATTGCAACCCTTTCACCCTCATGGAGTAAACCAATCAAGCTACCGGGGCGTACCTTATCCCGAAGTTACGGTACCAATTTGCCGAGTTCCTTCTCCCGAGTTCTCTCAAGCGCCTTAGAATACTCATCTCGCCCACCTGTGTCGGTTTGCGGTACGGTCTCGTATGACTGAAGCTTAGAGGCTTTTCTTGGAACCACTTCCGATTGCTTCGTGTCACAAGGACACACGTCTCGACCCCTTGAATTACGTGCCCGGATTTGCCTAAGCACCTTCTATGAGTCAAAAACCAGCTATTCCAACAGCTGGACAACCTTCCGCGATCCGTCCCCCCATCGCATCATACGACGGTGCAGGAATATTAACCTGCTTCCCATCAGCTACGCATCTCTGCCTCGCCTTAGGGGCCGACTCACCCTGCTCCGATGAACGTTGAACAGGAAACCTTGGGCTTTCGGCGAGAGGGCTTTTCACCCTCTTTATCGCTACTCATGTCAGCATTCGCACTTCCGATACCTCCAGCATCCTTTACAAGACACCTTCTCAGGCTTACGGAACGCTCTCCTACCATATGTGCAAGCACATATCCGCAGCTTCGGTGACTGGCTTAGCCCCGTTACATCTTCCGCGCAGGACGACTCGATCAGTGAGCTATTACGCTTTCTTTAAATGATGGCTGCTTCTAAGCCAACATCCTGACTGTTTTAGCCTTCCCACTTCGTTTTCCACTTAGCCAATCTTTGGGACCTTAGCTGGCGGTCTGGGTTGTTTCCCTCTTGACGCCGGACGTTAGCACCCGACGTCTGTCTCCCAAGCTCGCACTCATCGGTATTCGGAGTTTGCAATGGTTTGGTAAGTCGCAATGACCCCCTAGCCATAACAGTGCTCTACCCCCGATGGTGATACTTGAGGCACTACCTAAATAGTTTTCGGAGAGAACCAGCTATTTCCAGGTTTGTTTAGCCTTTCACCCCTACCCACAGCTCATCCCCTAATTTTTCAACATTAGTGGGTTCGGACCTCCAGGGCGTGTTACCGCACCTTCATCCTGGCCATGGGTAGATCACCTGGTTTCGGGTCTACACCCAGCGACTGTCGCCCTGTTCGGACTCGATTTCTCTACGGCTCCCCTATTCGGTTAACCTCGCCACTGAATGTAAGTCGCTGACCCATTATACAAAAGGTACGCCGTCACCCCACGAAGAGGCTCCGACTGTTTGTATGCACACGGTTTCAGGATCTATTTCACTCCCCTCCCGGGGTTCTTTTCGCCTTTCCCTCACGGTACTGGTTCACTATCGGTCGATTACGAGTATTTAGCCTTGGAGGATGGTCCCCCCATATTCAGACAGGATTTCTCGTGTCCCGCCCTACTTGTCGTACGCTTAGTATCACCGGTCTGATTTCGTGTACGGGGCTATCACCCGCTATGGCCGCCGTTTCCAAGGCGTTCCACTATCAGTCCGACTATCACGTACAAGGCTCATCCCATTTCGCTCGCCACTACTTTGGGAATCTCGGTTGATTTCTTTTCCTGCAGCTACTTAGATGTTTCAGTTCGCCGCGTTCGCTTTGCATACCTATGTATTCAGTATGCAATGACCTAAAAGGCCGGGTTTCCCCATTCGGAAATCTGCGGATCAAAGTGTGTTTGCTCACTCCCCGCAGCTTATCGCAAGCTACTACGTCCTTCATCGCCTGTAATCGCCAAGGCATCCACCATGTGCACTTATTCGCTTGTCCCTATAACGTTGGCCCCTGTATGAGTATCAGGGAACGTCATATCGACAAGGATTCAGCTTACTTTGTTTGTTGATACATACAGATTACTACCCTAAGTGTGCATCTAACTTTCGTTAGCTACACGCTTAAAGAAAACTTTACTTCTTCCAGATTGTTAAAGAACGAGAACTACACTTATCGAAACTCAGCGTTGCTGGGCTTTGATAAATATAGTGATAAACAGTCGAATGGTGGAGGATGACGGGATCGAACCGACGACCCCCTGCTTGCAAAGCAGGTGCTCTCCCAGCTGAGCTAATCCCCCGTTTGGAACTTGGTGGGTCTGGTTGGATTCGAACCAACGACCCCCGCGTTATCAACACGGTGCTCTAACCGACTGAGCTACAGACCCGAACTGTTCTCGTTTAACTTTGCAACAGCCGATAAGCGTGGGCGCTTGATGATGGAGCGTAAGCTCCCGTGCCACTCTAGAAAGGAGGTGATCCAGCCGCACCTTCCGATACGGCTACCTTGTTACGACTTCACCCCAGTCACGAATCCTACCGTGGTAAGCGCCCTCCTTGCGGTTAAGCTACCTACTTCTGGTAAAACCCGCTCCCATGGTGTGACGGGCGGTGTGTACAAGACCCGGGAACGTATTCACCGCGGCATGCTGATCCGCGATTACTAGCGATTCCAACTTCACGCAGTCGAGTTGCAGACTGCGATCCGGACTACGATACACTTTCTGGGATTAGCTCCCCCTCGCGGGTTGGCGGCCCTCTGTATGTACCATTGTATGACGTGTGAAGCCCTACCCATAAGGGCCATGAGGACTTGACGTCATCCCCACCTTCCTCCGGTTTGTCACCGGCAGTCTCATTAGAGTGCTCTTGCGTAGCAACTAATGACAAGGGTTGCGCTCGTTGCGGGACTTAACCCAACATCTCACGACACGAGCTGACGACAGCCATGCAGCACCTGTGTTCAGGCTCCCTTTCGGGCACCCTCCAATCTCTCGGAGGTTCCTGACATGTCAAGGGTAGGTAAGGTTTTTCGCGTTGCATCGAATTAATCCACATCATCCACCGCTTGTGCGGGTCCCCGTCAATTCCTTTGAGTTTTAATCTTGCGACCGTACTCCCCAGGCGGTCTACTTCACGCGTTAGCTGCGTTACCAAGTCAATTAAGACCCGACAACTAGTAGACATCGTTTAGGGCGTGGACTACCAGGGTATCTAATCCTGTTTGCTCCCCACGCTTTCGTGCATGAGCGTCAATCTTGACCCAGGGGGCTGCCTTCGCCATCGGTGTTCCTCCACATCTCTACGCATTTCACTGCTACACGTGGAATTCTACCCCCCTCTGCCAGATTCAAGCCTTGCAGTCTCCATCGCAATTCCCAGGTTAAGCCCGGGGCTTTCACGACAGACTTACAAAACCGCCTGCGCACGCTTTACGCCCAGTAATTCCGATTAACGCTTGCACCCTACGTATTACCGCGGCTGCTGGCACGTAGTTAGCCGGTGCTTATTCTTCAGGTACCGTCATTAGCCCCAGATATTAGCTGAGGCCGTTTCTTCCCTGACAAAAGAGCTTTACAACCCGAAGGCCTTCTTCACTCACGCGGCATTGCTGGATCAGGCTTGCGCCCATTGTCCAAAATTCCCCACTGCTGCCTCCCGTAGGAGTCTGGGCCGTGTCTCAGTCCCAGTGTGGCTGGTCGTCCTCTCAGACCAGCTACTGATCGTCGCCTTGGTGAGCCTTTACCTCACCAACTAGCTAATCAGATATCGGCCGCTCCAGGAGCATGAGGTCTTGCGATCCCCCACTTTCATCCTTAGATCGTATGCGGTATTAGCGTAACTTTCGCTACGTTATCCCCCACTCTTGGGTACGTTCCGATATATTACTCACCCGTTCGCCACTCGCCGCCAGGTTGCCCCGCGCTGCCGTTCGACTTGCATGTGTAAAGCATGCCGCCAGCGTTCAATCTGAGCCAGGATCAAACTCTTCAGTTTAATTCCTGTTTTTGCTGCTTTCGCAGCATGTCGCTCACTCAAAATACTGACCGTTACTCATTGCTGAGCAACGTATTTCTTTTGTGTGAACATTTGATAATTTAAGCATTCAGCAGCACTTACGTGACTGCTGGCACTTCATCAAACGCCCACACTTATCGACTGTTTATTGTTAAAGAACTGTATTCGGTACTGCCTTGCTGCGTTTGCGAATCGTTTTGTTCGTCAGCAGCAGAGAAGTGAGATTATGCAGTACTTCGCTTAACTCGTCAACTCCTCATCTGTTTTGTTGCGCCGTCGTTACCGACTGATTTTCTTGCGCTGCAAAACAGGACGCGAACTATAGCAAAGGGTAGCCCGGTCCGCAAGGGGGTCACGGCACCAACTGTCCAAGAATCGAATAGGCCGCCTCGACCCGTGCCGAATTCGGGTAATTCTTATTGGCCAGCATGGCGATCCCGACGCGCCGTTCCGGCACGAACAGGACATAGGCGCCAAATCCGCGCGTCGCGCCTGTCTTGTTGAAGAGCGTCCCCGGCGGCGGTGCCTGCGGCGGCTCCAGCCGGACAGCCGGATTCGGCTCGGCGCTCATCTTCGTGGAATTCCCCGCCTGCAATGCGGCCAAAGTCACGGGTGCGCGGTACTGCTCCCATCCCAGCCCCTGCACGGTATCCCCGATGCGGAAGTAACCCGTGTGCGTGCAATCGATGGCGCGCCGCATCGGCTCCGGCAAGCCAGTCGAATCGATATTCGCCTGGACGAAGCGGATGACGTCGGCGGCGCTGGCCTTCACGCCATACGTCTCCGCGTCGAACGGCCCGGGACTGACGCGCACCGGCCGATTGGTTTTGTCGTAACCCCATGCGTAGTCGCCCATCGCGCCGGCGGGCACGCGGATATGACTGTGCTTCAGGCCGAGCGCGGGAAACAGCCGCCCTTCGACCGCGTCGGCGAAGTCGGTGCCCAGCGCCCGCGCCGTCACATGCCCGAACAGGCCGAGACTGGGATTCGAATACCGGCGCAACGTGCCGGGCGCCGCGGCCGGCCGCCACGTGCGGAAGTAAGCGATCGTCTGCGCCTCCGTCTCGACGTCGTCCGGGAATTGCTGCGGCAGGCCGCCCGGCGTATAGGTGCCCAGTTCGAGCACGCTCGCGCGGTCGATCGCGCTGTCCTTCAATTGCGGAATGTATTGGCCGGGATGGTCGGCGAACGACAGCTTGCCGAGGCCCTGCGCGTAGCAGGCCAGCGTCGCCGTGATGGTCTTGCTGACGGAGCCCAGTTCGAACAGCGTGTTCTCCGTGACGGGCTTGTGTTCCTGTTTCGACGCCTCGCCGTAATTGAAGAACAGCGTCTGCCCATCCACCGTGACGGCGACCGCCATGCCGGGCACGTCGTGCTGCGCCATCAGGGGTTGGATCGCGCGGTCGACGGCGGCGCGCACGGCGGCGGCATCGACCGCGCCCGCCGAAAGGGACAGCGACGACAAGGGCAGCAACGACAGGCATGCGATGGCAATGGACTTTGTAGACACAGCGTTCTCCGGATCGTTCGTGAGGGGACCAGTATAGGCAGGGACCTGTACACGCCGACAGCGCAACCGTCCCGGCAAACCGGGCGTTCGTCACATCGCCGACTTCAGCGCGCCCAGGTAACGCTCACTGACGGCGACCGTCGCACCGCAACGCAGCGTGAGGCGGTAGCTGCCGTCACCGATGGAATCCAGGCGCGCGATCTCGCCGCGCCTGACGATCGCACCGCGGTGCACGCGCAGGAAGTCCTCGGGCACAAGCAGGGCCTCGAGACGATTCAGTGTGATGCGGTGCAGGACCGTGCGTCCCGCCAGGTGCAGCTCGACATAATTCCCGGCCGATTCGATCCACAGGATATCGGCCACGCGGATCTGCTCGATGCGGCCGACCGAACGCACGTTGATTCGCTCCAGGGCTGCCTTCGTCTGGCCGGCATCGACGTAATCGCGCAGCGCCGCACCATATGCCTCACGCTGACGCTGTCCCAGCATGGCGCCGATGCGTTCGACCGCCTGGGCCAGGCGCGCATCGTTCAGGGGCTTGAGCAGGTAGTCGAGCGCGTGCACCTCGAACGCGTCGATCGCGTGTTCGCTGTAGGCCGTCACGAACACGATCAGCGGCGGCGCGCACGCGCGGCTGATCTCGCGCGCGAGCACGAGCCCCGATTCGGCCGGCATCTGGATGTCGAGGAAGATGACGTCGACCTCCCGCGCGGACAGCACCGCGCGCGCGGCCGCGGTGCCGTCGCATTCGGCCACGAGCCGCCAGTCCGGATGCGTGGCCAGGGCCAGGCGCAGATTGGAGCGGCTGGGCCGCTCGTCGTCGACGATCAGGTAGCGCACCGGCATGCTCACTCCCGCTCCAGCGGCAGGCGGACTTCGGCGACGAAGCGGCCGTCCTGCAGATCCGTGCGCAGCGTCGCGGTGGGATGCATGAGGCGCAGCCGTTCGCGCGTATTCGCGAGGCCGAGACCCGCGCCCGGATTGGGCGACGCCTGGGCGAGCGCGGGATTCGTCACCCGGATCGTGAGCGCCGCGCCGTCGGGCACGAACGATAAACGGATGTCGCTCGGCCCGTCGTGGCAATCGAGATCGTGGCGCAGCGCGTTCTCGATCAGCGGTTGCAACAACAGCGGCGGACAATCGGCGTCGTGCAGCAGCGCGCTGTCGCCTTCGATGCGGACCTGCAGCCGGTCGCCGTAGCGCAGGCGCTGCAGGTCGAGGTAGTCGCGCACGAACTGCAGTTCGTCCGCCACGGTCGCCGTGTTGCGCACGCTGGCCGACAGTGCATAGCGCAGCAGGTCGCTCAGGCGGCCGATGCCGCCCAGGGCCAGGGTCCGGTCGCCTTCGCGCACGAGCGCGCTGATCGCGTTCAGCGCATTGAACAGGAAGTGCGGTTCGAACTGCGCGCGCAGGGCCAGCATGCGCTGCTCTTCCAGCGCGAGACGCAGGTTGAGCATGTCGGTCTGGCTGCGCTGCCACGCCAGTTCGCGCTCGCGCGCCTGGCGCCAGTAGTGGACCGCGAGGATGGCGGCGAACGTACCCGTCGTCGAGAACCAGCCGACCAGCAGCATCTTCATCAGCAGGCGGCGCGCGTCGTCGAGGCTCGCGATGTGCAGGTAGCCGCGCAGGCACGCCATGTACGTCCACTGCGCGGGCTGGAACACGAGCACGAGACCCACGAAGAGCAGGAACACGTTGCGTGGACGGGCGATCAATCCGGGCCAGCGCGCGAGGGCGATGCTCAGACCCGCGCTCAGGACGATCAGCGGCACCGCGTACTCGACGAACCACGTCACCAACAGCGACGGATAGTGGCTGTCCACGCCGAGGCGCAGATTGTCGCTGTAGGTCTGCAGGGCGCCCAGGGTGCTGATCGCCGTCCACAACAGCACGACGATGACGATGGTCCTGACCGCGGGCGGCGTCGGTGGCGGGGAAATGGCGTGCTGCGTCATCGGGGAAGTATAGCGTGCCGCTGGACCGCGCCCGGCCGCTTCGTCACGTGGAAGCGGCGTTTCGTCACGGCGGCGTGTCCGTCGTCCCGACATGGTCGCAGAATCGGCGACGCATCATCCTTATCAACTCTCCAGCTACCCATGAAAAACACGATACGCCTGGCCGCCGCGCTCCTGCTCGGCGGCGTCTCCGCTTCCACTGTCGCCGGCATGACGGAGTGGCTCGCGCCGCAGGATCCGTTCCCCGTCTACGGCAACACGTATTACGTCGGCACGCACGGCATCGGCGCCGTGCTGATCACGTCGCCGGCGGGCCACATCCTCATCGACGGCGGGCCACCCGGCGCGGCCGACCAGATCGCGGCGCATGTCCGCGCACTCGGCTTCAAGGTCGAGGACATCCGCTACATCCTGAATGGCCACGATCACTTCGACCACGCCGGCGACATCGCGGCACTGCAGAAGATGAGCGGCGCCGCGGTGCTGGGCAGTCCATCCTCCATCGCCGTGCTGAAGTCGGGCCAGCCGGACAAGCGGGACCCGCAGTATCCCGACCTGATCCCGATGGCACCCGTCGCCAACACGCGCGCCGTGCACGACGGCGACGTCGTGAAGCTCGGACCGCTCGCGGTCACGGCGCACTTCACGCCCGGGCACACACCGGGGGCGACCAGCTGGACGTGGCAATCGGCTGAAGGCGGCAAGACGATGCACATGGTGTATGCGGACAGCCTCACCGCCATCGCCGCCGAGGGTCGCAGTTTCAGCAGGAATCCGCTCTATCCGAGCGCGCGGGCGGACGTCGAGCGTTCGATCGCCACGGTCGAAGCGCTGGAGTGCGACGTGCTCGTGAGCGCGCATCCGGACTTCAGCGATCTGTGGGAACGGAAGGAAAGCAAGACCTTCGTCGATCGCGACGCATGCCGCAAGTACGCGACGGCCGCGCGGACCTGGCTGGCTAAGACATTGGCGGCGGAGGGGCAACAGTGACGGTCATTCGCAAACTGCTGTTGTCGTGCTGCTTCGCATCGGGTCTCGCGGTGGCGGCGGTCCCGACACCGTACGTGCTCGACGACACGGAGGTGCGCGACGTGCACGCGGGCGCGCTGAACCGTGACTATCAGGTGTTCGTCGCGCTGCCGGATTCATATCGCTCGTCGAACCGGCGCTATCCCGTGGTATTCGTCGTCGACGCGAACTACGCGTTCCCGGTCGCGCGCGGCATTGCCCAGCGGCTGGCCAAGCATGCGGGCATGGAAGAGGCGATCGTCGTCGGCCTGTCGTATGCGAAGGGCGACAGTGCCGTGTACAGCCGGCGTCGCGACTACACGCCGTCCACACCCCGGGGCCAGTATGTCTCCGATATGCCGGGACGCAGCGCCGCATTCGGCGAGGCGCAAGCCTACGGCCGCTTCATCGCAGCCGACGTCTTCCCGCTGATCGCCGCGAACTACCGGGCCGACATGGGCCGCAAGATCTTTGTCGGCCATTCGTATGGCAGCCTGCTCGGCCTGCAGTTGTTACTGAGCGAGCCGGCCACGTTCGACCATTACATCCTCGGCAGTCCATCGCTGTGGTTCGACCAGGGCGTGATGTTCGATCGGGAACAGGCGTATGCAAAGGGACACAAGGATATGCCAGCATCCGTGTTCTTCGGTATCGGCGGGCGCGAGACGCTCGCGAAGGACCGGAAGCGGTCGCGCTCGGAAGAGAATGCGGACATGGTCGCGGACCTGTGCGATTTCGATGCGGCGCTGAAATCGCACCGTTATCCGAACCTGAAAAGCCGGCTCGAAGTGTTTGCGGACGAGGACCACGCCAGCGTCTTTCCGCTGGTGCTGACCCATGGGTTGCGGGCGTATCTGAAAAAGGTACGCTAGAAAGAAAAAAGCCCGCTCAGTGCATACTGAGCGGGCTTTTCTTAATAACTAGCCTGACGATAACCTACTTTCACACTGGTTGCAGCACTATCATCGGCGCAGAGTCTTTTCACGGTCCTGTTCGGGATGGGAAGGGGTGGTACAGACTTGCTATGGTCATCAGGCATAACTTGTACGGGTATCGTCTATGTGGACGCTACCCTGAATCTGGAAGAAGCAGTTTTCGTAATCTGTTGTCTCAACAAACAGCTGAACCCTTGCGTTGGCAATGACTGCCAAGGTTATAGGGACAAGCCGTACGGGCAATTAGTATCAGTTAGCTTAATGCATTACTGCACTTCCACACCTGACCTATCAACGTCCTGGTCTCGAACGACCCTTCAAGGAGCTCAAGGCTCCGGGAAATCTCATCTCAAGGCGAGTTTCCCGCTTAGATGCTTTCAGCGGTTATCTCTTCCGAACTTAGCTACCCGGCAATGCCACTGGCGTGACAACCGGTACACCAGAGGTTCGTCCACTCCGGTCCTCTCGTACTAGGAGCAGCCCCCTTCAAATTTCCAACGCCCACGGCAGATAGGGACCAAACTGTCTCACGACGTTTTAAACCCAGCTCACGTACCACTTTAAATGGCGAACAGCCATACCCTTGGGACCGGCTACAGCCCCAGGATGTGATGAGCCGACATCGAGGTGCCAAACTCCCCCGTCGATATGAACTCTTGGGAGGAATCAGCCTGTTATCCCCAGAGTACCTTTTATCCGTTGAGCGATGGCCCTTCCATACAGAACCACCGGATCACTATGTCCTACTTTCGTACCTGCTCGACTTGTCGGTCTCGCAGTTAAGCACGCTTATGCCATTGCACTATTAGCACGATGTCCGACCGTACCTAGCGTACCTTCGAACTCCTCCGTTACACTTTAGGAGGAGACCGCCCCAGTCAAACTGCCTACCATGCACTGTCCCCGACCCGGATCACGGGCCAAGGTTAGAACCTCAAACGAACCAGGGTGGTATTTCAAGGTTGGCTCCACGAGAACTAGCGTCCCCGCTTCAAAGCCTCCCACCTATCCTACACAGATTGGTTCAAAGTCCAATGCAAAGCTACAGTAAAGGTTCATGGGGTCTTTCCGTCTAGCCGCGGGTAGATTGCATCATCACAAACATTTCAACTTCGCTGAGTCTCGGGAGGAGACAGTGTGGCCATCGTTACGCCATTCGTGCAGGTCGGAACTTACCCGACAAGGAATTTCGCTACCTTAGGACCGTTATAGTTACGGCCGCCGTTTACTGGGACTTCAATCAAGAGCTTGCACCCCATCATTTAATCTTCCAGCACCGGGCAGGCGTCACACCCTATACGTCCACTTTCGTGTTTGCAGAGTGCTGTGTTTTTATTAAACAGTCGCAGCCACCAGTTTATTGCAACCCTTTCACCCTCATGGAGTAAACCAATCAAGCTACCGGGGCGTACCTTATCCCGAAGTTACGGTACCAATTTGCCGAGTTCCTTCTCCCGAGTTCTCTCAAGCGCCTTAGAATACTCATCTCGCCCACCTGTGTCGGTTTGCGGTACGGTCTCGTATGACTGAAGCTTAGAGGCTTTTCTTGGAACCACTTCCGATTGCTTCGTGTCACAAGGACACACGTCTCGACCCCTTGAATTACGCGCCCGGATTTGCCTAAGCGCCTTCTATGAGTCAAGAACCAGCTATTCCAACAGCTGGACAACCTTCCGCGATCCGTCCCCCCATCGCATCATACGACGGTGCAGGAATATTAACCTGCTTCCCATCAGCTACGCATCTCTGCCTCGCCTTAGGGGCCGACTCACCCTGCTCCGATGAACGTTGAACAGGAAACCTTGGGCTTTCGGCGAGAGGGCTTTTCACCCTCTTTATCGCTACTCATGTCAGCATTCGCACTTCCGATACCTCCAGCATCCTTTACAAGACACCTTCTCAGGCTTACGGAACGCTCTCCTACCATATGTGCAAGCACATATCCGCAGCTTCGGTGACTGGCTTAGCCCCGTTACATCTTCCGCGCAGGACGACTCGATCAGTGAGCTATTACGCTTTCTTTAAATGATGGCTGCTTCTAAGCCAACATCCTGACTGTTTTAGCCTTCCCACTTCGTTTTCCACTTAGCCAATCTTTGGGACCTTAGCTGGCGGTCTGGGTTGTTTCCCTCTTGACGCCGGACGTTAGCACCCGACGTCTGTCTCCCAAGCTCGCACTCATCGGTATTCGGAGTTTGCAATGGTTTGGTAAGTCGCAATGACCCCCTAGCCATAACAGTGCTCTACCCCCGATGGTGATACTTGAGGCACTACCTAAATAGTTTTCGGAGAGAACCAGCTATTTCCAGGTTTGTTTAGCCTTTCACCCCTACCCACAGCTCATCCCCTAATTTTTCAACATTAGTGGGTTCGGACCTCCAGGGCGTGTTACCGCACCTTCATCCTGGCCATGGGTAGATCACCTGGTTTCGGGTCTACACCCAGCGACTGTCGCCCTGTTCGGACTCGATTTCTCTACGGCTCCCCTATTCGGTTAACCTCGCCACTGAATGTAAGTCGCTGACCCATTATACAAAAGGTACGCCGTCACCCCACGAAGGGGCTCCGACTGTTTGTATGCACACGGTTTCAGGATCTATTTCACTCCCCTCCCGGGGTTCTTTTCGCCTTTCCCTCACGGTACTGGTTCACTATCGGTCGATTACGAGTATTTAGCCTTGGAGGATGGTCCCCCCATATTCAGACAGGATTTCTCGTGTCCCGCCCTACTTGTCGTACGCTTAGTACCACCGGTCTGATTTCGTGTACGGGGCTATCACCCGCTATGGCTCCTGTTTCCAAAGGATTCCACTATCAGTCCGACTATCACGTACAAGGCTCATCCCATTTCGCTCGCCACTACTTTGGGAATCTCGGTTGATTTCTTTTCCTGCAGCTACTTAGATGTTTCAGTTCGCCGCGTTCGCTTTGCATACCTATGTATTCAGTATGCAATGACCTAAAAGGCCGGGTTTCCCCATTCGGAAATCTGCGGATCAAAGTGTGTTTGCTCACTCCCCGCAGCTTATCGCAAGCTACTACGTCCTTCATCGCCTGTAATCGCCAAGGCATCCACCATGTGCACTTATTCGCTTGTCCCTATAACGTTGGCCCCTGCAGTCTTTCCGAAGGAAAGACGAGAAGGGAGCGTCATAGCAACAAGGATTCAGCTTACTTTGTTTGTTGATACATACAGATTACTACCCTAAGTGTTCGATACATTTTTCAACGTATTGAACGCTTAAAGAAAACTTTACTTCTTCCAGATTGTTAAAGAACGAGAACTACACTTACCTAAAACTTGAGTCTTACGTAAAGGTAGTGGTGGAGGATGACGGGATCGAACCGACGACCCCCTGCTTGCAAAGCAGGTGCTCTCCCAGCTGAGCTAATCCCCCATTTGAAACTTGGTGGGTCTGGTTGGATTCGAACCAACGACCCCCGCGTTATCAACACGGTGCTCTAACCGACTGAGCTACAGACCCGAACTGTTCTCGTTTAACTTTGCAACAGCCGATAAGCGTAGGCGCTTGATGATGGAGCGTTAGCTCCCGTGCCACTCTAGAAAGGAGGTGATCCAGCCGCACCTTCCGATACGGCTACCTTGTTACGACTTCACCCCAGTCACGAATCCTACCGTGGTAAGCGCCCTCCTTGCGGTTAAGCTACCTACTTCTGGTAAAACCCGCTCCCATGGTGTGACGGGCGGTGTGTACAAGACCCGGGAACGTATTCACCGCGGCATGCTGATCCGCGATTACTAGCGATTCCAACTTCACGCAGTCGAGTTGCAGACTGCGATCCGGACTACGATACACTTTCTGGGATTAGCTCCCCCTCGCGGGTTGGCGGCCCTCTGTATGTACCATTGTATGACGTGTGAAGCCCTACCCATAAGGGCCATGAGGACTTGACGTCATCCCCACCTTCCTCCGGTTTGTCACCGGCAGTCTCATTAGAGTGCTCTTGCGTAGCAACTAATGACAAGGGTTGCGCTCGTTGCGGGACTTAACCCAACATCTCACGACACGAGCTGACGACAGCCATGCAGCACCTGTGTTCAGGCTCCCTTTCGGGCACCCTCCAATCTCTCGGAGGTTCCTGACATGTCAAGGGTAGGTAAGGTTTTTCGCGTTGCATCGAATTAATCCACATCATCCACCGCTTGTGCGGGTCCCCGTCAATTCCTTTGAGTTTTAATCTTGCGACCGTACTCCCCAGGCGGTCTACTTCACGCGTTAGCTGCGTTACCAAGTCAATTAAGACCCGACAACTAGTAGACATCGTTTAGGGCGTGGACTACCAGGGTATCTAATCCTGTTTGCTCCCCACGCTTTCGTGCATGAGCGTCAATCTTGACCCAGGGGGCTGCCTTCGCCATCGGTGTTCCTCCACATCTCTACGCATTTCACTGCTACACGTGGAATTCTACCCCCCTCTGCCAGATTCAAGCCTTGCAGTCTCCATCGCAATTCCCAGGTTAAGCCCGGGGCTTTCACGACAGACTTACAAAACCGCCTGCGCACGCTTTACGCCCAGTAATTCCGATTAACGCTTGCACCCTACGTATTACCGCGGCTGCTGGCACGTAGTTAGCCGGTGCTTATTCTTCAGGTACCGTCATTAGCCCCAGATATTAGCTGAGGCCGTTTCTTCCCTGACAAAAGAGCTTTACAACCCGAAGGCCTTCTTCACTCACGCGGCATTGCTGGATCAGGCTTGCGCCCATTGTCCAAAATTCCCCACTGCTGCCTCCCGTAGGAGTCTGGGCCGTGTCTCAGTCCCAGTGTGGCTGGTCGTCCTCTCAGACCAGCTACTGATCGTCGCCTTGGTGAGCCTTTACCTCACCAACTAGCTAATCAGATATCGGCCGCTCCAGGAGCATGAGGTCTTGCGATCCCCCACTTTCATCCTTAGATCGTATGCGGTATTAGCGTAACTTTCGCTACGTTATCCCCCACTCTTGGGTACGTTCCGATATATTACTCACCCGTTCGCCACTCGCCGCCAGGTTGCCCCGCGCTGCCGTTCGACTTGCATGTGTAAAGCATGCCGCCAGCGTTCAATCTGAGCCAGGATCAAACTCTTCAGTTTAATTCCTGTTTTTGCTGCTTTCGCAGCATGTCGCTCACTCAAAATACTGACCGTTACTCATTGCTGAGCAACGTATTTCTTTTGCGTGAACATTTGATAATTTAAGCATTCAGCAGCACTTACGTGACTGCTGGCACTTCATCAAACGCCCACACTTATCGACTGTTTATTGTTAAAGAGCTTCGTATTCGGTACTGCCTTGCTGCGTTTGCGAATCGTTTTGTTCGTCAGCAGCAGAGAAGTGAGATTATGCAGTACTTCGCTTAACTCGTCAACCCCTCGTCTGTTTTGTCGCGCCGTCGTTTCCGACTCATTTCATGCGCTGCAAAACAGGACGCGCACTATAACAACCCCCGTGCCGTTACGCAAGCACCGTTGCAACAGCGCGACTTCGACGCATCCACCATCTAATTGACGTTTAGGCAATAATCGCGAATACTGGACTAGAAAATATATCAATCCGCCCGAAGGACACCGGTGACCCTCGACGCCAACCAGATCCTGGCTCTCGCGCCCGATCCCGCCTCGGCCAAGGCCGGCAGCCAGTTGGCGACGCCCCGGAACTGGTCGAATCTGGGCACGAGCGACTGCGCCCTGTGGGGCGAATGCCAGGGCAGCGGCAAGACACCCTATCGCACCCAGATCGACCTCGGCGGTCCCGCATTCAAATGCACGTGTCCCAGCCGCAAATTCCCCTGCAAGCATGGCCTCGGCCTGTACCTGCTGCGCGCGGCCGAACCGTCCCTGTTCGGCCAGGCGGCGGCGCCGGCCTGGGTGAGCGACTGGCTGGAGGGCCGCCAGACGCGCCAGGAAAAGAAGGCGACCGTAAAAGATGCCGGCCCGGAAGCCGCCGCCCAGGCCCGCAAGCGTGAAGAAAAGCGCGAAGACAAAGTCAGCGCCGGCCTGGCGGAACTGCAGACCTGGCTGCACGACCTCGCGCGCGAAGGTCTCGCCTCCGTGCGCTCGCGCGGCCAGGGCTTTTGGGATGCAATCGCCGCGCGCATGGCCGATGCCCAGGCGGCCCCGGTCGCACGCCGTCTGCGCCGCGCGGGCAGCATGCTGTACCAATCCGGCCTGCGCAATGCCGAGAGCCTCGTCGCGAACGAACTCGCATCGCTCTACTTGCTGGCCCAGGCATGGCAACGCATCGACGAGTTGACGCCCGCGCTGCAGGCGGACGTACGCGCCCTGCTCGGGTGGACGATGAGCCAGGACGAGGTGCTGCGCCAGCCCGCCGTCACCGACCGCTGGCGCGTGCTCGCCCAATGCACGTTCGACGACGAGCGCCTGCGCGTGCGCTCGACCTGGCTGCTGGGCGCCGCGACGGGACGCTGGGCCGTGCACGTCCAGTACGCCGTCGGCACGCAGGGCTTCGAACAACAGCTCGCGCCGGGCACGGCGTTCGACGGCGACTTGTGCTTCTATCCGAGCGCCTGGCCGCTGCGCGCGCAGATCCGGCGCCAGGATGACGTGCAACCCCTGTCCGCCATCGAAGAACCGTCCAGCCTCGACACCTTGCAAGACACGTACGCGGACGCCCTCGCCGCACAGCCTTTCCTGGAACGCCATCCTGTGCTGCTCGGCGGTCTCGTGCCGGACGGTGCGGACCACGGCATCGTCCGCGATGCGCATGGCCGCCGCATCGCCCTGCATCCGTCCTTCCGCCAACCGCTGCACCTGCTGGCCCTCTCCGGCGGCCATCCGCTCACCGTCTGCGGCGAATGGGATGGACGCATGCTGCTGCCGCTCGCCGTCTGGCACGACGGACGGCTCTATAACATCGACAGCGACCTTCCATGAACGACGACGCGCGCCAGCTACAGCAGTTGTTAAAAATCGGGATGGCCCGCGCCGGCCGTCCGCCCGCCGGGCTCCCCGCGCCGCTCGATGCGCTGCTGCCCCATGATGCCGCGGCGGTGCCGGAAGGGGCGCTGTGGCTGTCGCTCGGCGCTCTCGACCTGTGGGAGCGCAGCGGTTTCATCGCGCCCGACCAGCCCGCGCAGATGCCGCAGCCCGCCGTCGCGCCCGACACGCTCCGCCCCTGTCCGCCCCGTGCGCAGGCCGTCATGACCCTGCTGCTGCGCGGGCTGCATCCGGCCGGCCTGGAAGCGCAGTGGCTCCGGCTACTGCACCGCCATGGCGGTTACCTGCCCGCGCACATGCTGCCCAAGCTGCTCGATGCGGCCACGCGCCAGCCCACGCTGCGTCCCACGCTGCTGCCCGTGCTGGGCGAACGGGGACGTTGGCTCGCTCACCTGCAGCCGGAGTGGAACTGGGCCGTGGACACCGATACGGACGCTGCACCGTGGGAAACCGGCACGCCTGAACAGCGCGTCACCGTGCTGCGCCACTGGCGTGCGCGCGACCCGCAGGCGGCACTTGCTGCGCTTGCCGCGGTATGGAGCAGCGAACCGCCGGACCAGCGCGCGGCCCTGCTGGCCGCCCTTGCCGTCGGACTGGGTCCGGACGACGAAGCCTTCCTCGAAGCGGCACTCGACGACCGCCGCAAGGAAGTGCGTGCCGCCGCCCAGCGCCTGCACCCGCGCCTGCCCGGATCGCGGCTGGCGCAACGCATGGAGGGTCGGGTGCTGCCGCTGCTGCGGATCGAATCCGACCGCATCGAACTGACCCTGCCCGCAGCGCTGGACGCGGCCATGCGGCGCGACGGCATCGGCGCCACGCCGCATCACGGCCTGGGAGAAAAGGCCGGGTGGGTCGTCGACATGCTGGCCGCCGTCGATCCGGACGTATGGCCCCGCCGTTTTGAGCGCACGCCGCATGCCTGCCTCGAACTCGCGGCGCACAGCGAATTCGCCGCCGTGTTCGTGCGCGGCTGGGCGCTGGCCGTGCAGCGCCAGGATGGCGTACGCGCATGGCTGCGCGACTTCCTTATCTGGTCGGTCGGCGCCCGCCCATCCCTGCGCGAGGCCGTGCCCGACAGCCTGTTCGACCTGGCCGCGGCGCACTTTGCGCAGGACGGCGCCCTGTTCGATGCGCTGGCCGGTAAGTGGATCGGCGACGGCTTCCCGATGCGGCTGCTGTCGCGCCTCGCCGCGGGCGCATCGCACGCCTGGCCCGAGGACATGAGCCGGCGCGCACTGGAGCGGCTGCGCACATCGCTGCTGCCGCTGCCCGACATGGGCCACCCGTGGCTCGTGCGCCAGATGCTGTCCGGCCTCGCCCTCGTGCTCGATCCGGCGGCCACCGTCGCGCTGGAAGACGACCTGCGCACCGCCTGGCAGCCCGACGCCGAATGGACCAACGCCGTCGACGACTTCTTCGATCTCGTGCGCCTGCGCCACGAGATGACCCTTTCATTCAAGGAGCCAGCATGACCGCCACCTCTTCCGTCCTCCGCCAGCACGCCGAGCAGCAGTACGCCGACGAGCTGGAAGCGCTGATCGCCTTTGACGCGCGCCAGCGCCCGCCGCGCTGGAAGATGTCGCCGTGGGCCGTCTCCACGTATCTGCTGGGCGGCCAGCTGGAGAACGGCGCGACGATCAGCGCCAAGTACATCGGCAATCCGCGCGTGATCGAGATCGCCGTCGCCACGCTCGCCACCGACCGCGCCCTGCTGCTGCTCGGCGTGCCGGGCACCGCGAAATCCTGGGTGTCCGAACACCTCGCGGCTGCGATCAGCGGCGACTCCACGCTCGTCGTGCACGGTACCGCCGGCACCAGCGAGGAAGCCGTGCGCTATGGCTGGAATTACGCGCAGCTGCTGGCCAAGGGCCCATCGCAGGAAGCCGTCGTCCCGAGCCCCGTGATGCGCGCCATGCGCACGGGACGCATCGCCCGCATCGAGGAACTCACGCGCATGCCGGGCGAGGTGCAGGACAGCCTGATCTCGATCCTGTCCGAGAAGGTCTTGCCGATCGCGGAACTGGACGACGAGGTGCTGGCCGAGAAGGGCTTCAACATCATCGCCACCGCGAACGACCGCGACCGCGGCGTGAACGAGCTGTCGAGCGCATTGAAGCGCCGCTTCAATACCGTCGTGCTGCCGCCGCCGCGTACGGCCGACGAGGAAGTGCGCATCGTCGAGACGCGCGTGGCCAGCATCGGCCGCGCATTGGAGCTGCCGGCCGAGACGCCGGCGCTGGAAGAGATCCGCCGCATCGTCACCGTGTTCCGCGAACTGCGCGAAGGCGTGACGAGCGACGGCAAGACGAAGCTGAAGGTCCCCAGCGCCAGCATGAGCACCGCCGAGGCGATCTCCGTCGTTACCCACGGCCTGTCGCTGGCGGCGCACTTCGGCGACGGCGTCCTGCGGGGCGCGGACCTCGCGGCCGGCATGGTCGGCGCGATCGTCAAGGATCCGCTGCAGGACCGTGTGGCGATGCTCGAATACCTGGAGACCGTCGTCAAGGAACGCGACGACTGGAAGGATTTGTACCGCGCCTGCCGCGACGTGATGGCGTGAGCGCGCGATGAGCGTCCACCTGTTCGGCGTCCGCCACCACGGCCCCGGTTGCGCGCGCAGCCTGGCGGCGGCATTGTCCGCCCTGGCGCCGGACTGCATCCTCGTCGAAGGTCCGCCGGAAGCGGATGCGCTGGCGCCCTTTGCCGGCCATGCGGAGCTGGTGCCGCCGGTGGCCCTTCTGCTGTACGCGCCGGCCGATCCGCAGCGCGCCGTGTTTTACCCGTTCGCCGAGTATTCGCCGGAATGGCAGGCGCTCCGCCATGCCTCGGAACACGGCGTGATTCTGCGCTTCTGCGACCTGCCGCAGGCGTACCGCTTCGCGCTGCGTGCCGCGGACGACAAGAAGGACGACGACATCCAGGACGACCCGCTGCGCTGGTTCGCGCAGGCGGCCGGCTACGGCGACACGGAGACCTGGTGGGATCACCTCGTCGAACAGCGTGGCGACAGCCTGGACCTGTTCGCCGCCATCGCCGAGATGATGACGGCGCTGCGCAACGAAGCCGGGCCGCCGTCCGACGATATCGAAACGAAGCGCGAAGCATGGATGCGCACGGCGATCCGCCAGGCCGTCAAGGAAGGCCGCGAGCGCATCGCCGTCGTGTGCGGCGCATGGCACGTCCCGGCGCTGGCAACCATGCCCAGCGCGAAGAGCGACGCCGATCTGCTGAAAGGCCTGGCGAAGGAAAAGATCGCGGCCACGTGGGTCCCGTGGACGCACGGCCGCCTCACGTTCTCCAGCGGCTACGGCGCGGGCGTGACGGCGCCGGGCTGGTATCGCCACCTGTGGCGCCATCGCGAGCGCGCCGGCCTGCACTGGCTGACGGAAGTCGCGACGCTCCTCCGCAAGCACGACCTCGACGCGTCTTCCGCGCATGTGATCGAAGCCGCGCGCCTGGCCGACACGCTGGCCGCATTGCGCGACCGTCCACGTCCGGGTCTGGACGAATTGATGGAAGCCGTGCGCGCCGTGTTCTGCTACGACAGCGACGCGCCGCTGCGCCTGATCCGGCGCGAGCTGCTCGTCGACGAGGCGTTGGGGAGTGTCCCGGACGAGGTCCCGGCCGTGCCGCTCGCGCAGGACGTGGCCGCGCAGCAGAAGCGCTTGCGCATGCCGGTGCGTGCGGACATGACTGAACTCGACCTCGACCTGCGCCAGCCGGCTCACCTGGAAAAAAGCGTGCTGCTGCATCGTCTTGCCCTGCTGGGCGTCCCGTGGGGACGGCAGCTCGAGGTGCGCGGCCGGACGGGCACCTTCCACGAACAATGGCAGCTCGCGTGGGAGCCGGAATTCGCCGTCGACCTGATCGCCGCCAGCCGCTGGGGCGCCACCCTGGAAAGCGCGGCGACGGCGCTGGCGGCCGACCGCGCGGCGCAGGCGCACACGCTGCCCGAACTCACGCGCCTCATGGAGACGATCCTGCTGGCCGACCTGCGCGCGGCCGTCGATCCGCTGATGGCGCGCATCCAGGAAGTGGGCACGTTGACGCCCGACCTCGGGCTGCTGCTGGCGGCGCTGCCGTCACTCGTCAACGTGCTGCGCTACGGCAGCGCGCGCAATGTCGACACGCAGGCGCTGGGGAGCGTCGTCGACGGCCTCATGGCGCGCGCGTGCATCGCGCTGCCGTACGGCCTGCGCGGCGTCGCGGACGATGCGGCGGCCGCGCTGCTCGGCCAGATCATCGCGGCCGACCAGGCCGTGCGCCTCCTGCAGAACGAGACGCATGCGGCGGCATGGTTCGACGCACTGGAATCCGGCGCGACGAGCGATTTGTCGCATCCGCTGCTGGCGGGACGGTGCGGTCGTATCCTCACCGAACAGGGGCGCTGGGACAGCGAACGCGCCGCGCGCCAGCTCGCGCTGCGCTGTTCGCCGACAGTCGCTCCGCTCGTCACCGCGCACTGGCTCGAAGGTTTTTTACAGGGGAGCGGCGCCCTGCTCGCGCACAGCGACCCGTTGTGGAATATCGTGAACGGCTGGCTGCTTGCGCAGCCGGACCACGTGTTCACGGAACTGCTGCCGCTGCTGCGCCGCACGGTCGCCACGTTCAGCGCACCGGAGCGGCGCGAACTGGGCCAGCGCGCGGCACAGGCGGGTGGCATGATCGCGCAATCGACACCGGCGACGGCCGTCGATCCGGTGCGTGCGCGACGCGTGCTGCCCATCCTGCACACGCTGTTCGGGACCCAGTCATTCCAGGAGACCGTCCATGACGAATGAAAACGAAGCGGCGCGCCGCTGGCGCCTCGTGCTGGGCCAGGACGCGGGCGAATCGCTCACGCTGGGCGGATCCGATGCCGCCATCGATGCGGCACTCGACGCGCTGTACGGCGCCGGTCCGGACACGCGCAGCGGCGGGCTCGGTGGATCGGCACCGCGCGTGGCGCGCTGGCTGGGCGACATCCGCCAGTACTTCCCGTCCAGCGTCGTGCAGGTGATGCAGAAGGATGCGTTCGACCGCCTCGGCCTGCAGCAGATGCTGTGCGAACCGGAGATGCTGGCGGCCGTCGAGCCGGACGTGCACCTCGTCGCGACGCTCCTGAGCCTGAACCGCGTCCTGCCGAACAAGACGCGCGCGACGGCCCGCGCGGTCGTCGCGAAGGTCGTCGAGGAACTGGAAAGGAAGCTCGCGACGCCGATGCGCCAGGCCGTGTCGGGAAGCCTGAACCGGGCCACGCGCAATCTGCGGCCGCGCCACCAGGACATCGACTGGCTGCGCACCATCCGCGCCAACCTGCGGCACTATCAACCGGACTACCGGACGATCATCCCCGAGACGCGCATCGGCTACGGCCGGCGCGGGCGCTCGCTGCGCGACATCGTGCTGTGCGTGGACCAGAGCGGGTCGATGGCGCCGTCCGTCGTGTACGCGAGCGTGTTCGCGGCGGTCCTCGCGAGCATCAAGGCGGTGACGACGTCGGTGGTCGTGTTCGACACGGCCGTCGTCGACCTGACACCGCTGCTGCACGACCCGGTCGAGGTCCTGTTCGGCACGCAGCTGGGCGGCGGCACGGACATCAACCGCGCGCTCGCGTATTGCCAGGGCCTCGTCACGCGGCCGCAGGACACGATCTTCGTCCTGATCAGCGACTTGTACGAGGGCGGCAACAACGCGGAGATGCTGCGGCGCGCGGCGAGCCTCGTGGGCAGCGGCGCGCAGGTGATATCTCTGCTCGCGCTGGACGACAGCGGCGCGCCTTCGTACGACCGCAACAATGCCGCGAAGCTCGCTGCGATGGGCATCCCCTGCTTCGCCTGCACGCCCGACCTGTTCCCCGACCTGATGGCGGCCGCGATCCAGCGGCACAGCCTCGAACAATGGGCGTCGCAGGCAGGCATCGTCCACGCGTGATGGCGCGCCGTTTCAATCGTGCGGGCGGTTGAATACTGCCGTGTTTGGCGCTACTGTCATCCCATGGACGATCAAGCTTCTCAACAAAAAAAGAACGACCAGGAAATGCGCAACATCATCGAAGAAGCGCGCTGCATTCTCCCTGGCCTGCAGGCGGTGTTCGGTTTCCAGACGATCGCCGTGTTCAACGAACGGTTCAACGACCTTGCGCTGTATGCGCAGGCCTGCCACATGGTCGGCCTCGCCTTGATGGTGATTACGATGGCCCTGCTGATGACGCCGGCCGTGTATTACCGCGCCCAGCACGGTTACGCGACGTCGCACATGGTCAGGGTGTCGCGCAAGGCCATCCGTGGTGCGTTGATGCCACTGGCTCTTGGGCTATCGCTCGACATGTTGACGGTCGTGTCGCTTGCAACCGACATGCTCTCGCTCAGCATCGCTGCCGCGGTTGCCTCCCTCTTCCTGTTTGTGGGACTCTGGTACCTCATTCCGCGCCGCGACCCGATCCAGGTCGGCGAACCGCAATCCTGACGCGATCATTGCCGCGGCCGTGTTGTGTGAGGCGCCGAACAGATGTGGGCGCTTGCACCCGGATAATGCTCCTGTGTCCACGGCATCGTGGACAAGGATTTTACGAACTGGGCGACACTGGCCTACCTTCAAGTTCCGATATCGGGGGGAGCACAGACGGTGGCGAGTGTTTGCCCAGCCGTTCATGCAGCGGCGACGCGACGATCGCGCGCCCGCTGTGACGGCTGGAAGCGGTGCAACCGTGGGCGTTTGCCGATGTCGAAGCCTGAAGCGCTTTGATTCCACGGAGGCAAGCATGAGCCTGACACTGACCTCGGCCGACTTCACGCCCGGCGGCCCCATCCCCGCCATCCACACGTGCGACGGCGCGAACACGTCGCCCGCACTGTCGTGGTCCGGCGCCCCACCCGATACCCGCAGCCTCGTCCTCATCATCGACGACCCGGACGCGCCCGATCCCGCGGCGCCGAAAATGACCTGGGTGCACTGGGTCCTCTACAACCTGCCGCCGCAAGCGAACCACCTTCCCGCCGGGATACGCGAAGCGGAACTGCCGCGCGGCACGCAAACCGGCCTGAACGATTTCAAGAACACGCGCTACGGCGGGCCGTGCCCACCCATCGGACGGCATCGCTACATACATAAACTGTATGCGCTCGACACCGTGTTGCCCGACCTGCGCCACCCGACCAAGCCCCAGCTGGAACAGGCGATGCAGGGACATGTGAAGGCGCAGGCGGAACTGATCGGCACGTATCAGCGCGGTCACTGATCCGCGCGAATGAAATCGACGAAGGCGCGGAGCGGCGCGGGGACGAGCCTGCGGCCCGGATAGTAGAGATACGGACCGGAAAAGGACGGCCACCACGGTTCCAGCACGGGCTCGAGCTGGCCCCGCTCGATATACGGGCGCAGCCAGTCCTCGAACAGGTAGACGATCCCCGTGCCGGCAACGGCCGCGGCTATCTTCAGGTCGAGGGCGCCGCCCACCTGGACAAGCAATTGTCCGGCCGGATCGATCGTCACTGTCTCGCCGTCGCGCTCGAACGTCCAGCGGATGACCGCGCCGCTGGCGAAGCGGGCGCGCATGCAGGCGTGGTCCAGCAGGTCGCGCGGATGCTGTGGGCGGCCGCGCCGGTCGAGATAGTCCGGTGCCGCCGCCGCGGCCATGCGCTGGACCGGTGGGCCGATCGGTACGGCGATCATGTCCTGCTCGAGCTTTTCCTCGTAGCGGATGCCCGCATCGCAACCGGCCGCGAGCACGTCGACGAAGCTTTCGTCCGCGATCACTTCCAGGCGGATCTCGGGATACGCGGCGAGGAAGCGCGGCACGATAGACGGGAGCACGAGCCGCGCGGCACTCATCGGTACATTGAGCTTGAGGGTGCCGGTGGGCGTGTCGCGAAAACCATTCACGACGTCAAGTGCGCTTTCGACTTCGTTGAGCACGGGATCCAGGCGCGCGAGCAGGCTGCGGCCCGCTTCCGTCGGAACGACGCTGCGCGTGGTGCGGTTGAGCAGGCGCACGCCGAGCTTCGCTTCGAGACGCCGCACCGCATCGCTGAGGCCGGATGCGCTGCCGCTCGTCGCCCGCGCCGCATCGCGGAAGCCGCCGGCGCGCGCGACGGCGACGAAGGCGGACAGGTCGCCGAGATCGACTTTCATGTGTTTTTCATTGTCCGTTTTGACGTACAGCCCATGCGGATTATGCCGGATTGTCCTGAGATCGGTGTGGCTTTATCGTGGATGCACTGTTCACTGTTCATTAAAGGAGAATTTGATGTCCACCACCTACCAACTCGGCGACCGCACCGTCCGGCGCCTCGGCTATGGCGCCATGCAACTGGCGGGGCCCGGCGTCTTCGGGCCGCCGCGGGATCGGGAAGGCGCGCTCGCCGTGCTGCGCGACGCGGTGGCGCTCGGCGTCAACCACATCGATACGTCGGATTTCTATGGGCCGCACATTACCAATCAGCTGATCCGGGAAGCGTTGCATCCGTATCCGGACGACCTCGTCATCGTCACGAAGGTCAGCGCGCGACGCGACGCCCAAGGTGCGTGGCTGCCGGCCACGTCGCCCAAGGAACTGCGCCAAGCCGTGCACGACAACCTGCGCAATCTCGGCCTAGACGTGCTGGAGGTGGTCAATTTCCGCAGCATGTTGGACGTCCATGGTCCGGCGGAAGGATCGCTCGAAGAACAGGTGACGACACTGGCGGAACTGCGCGAGGAAGGTCTCATCAAGCACGTCGGCCTGAGCAATGTGACGATGAAACAGGTCGAGGACGCGCGGCGCATCGTGCCCATCGCGTGCGTGCAGAACATGTACAACCTCGTGCACCGGAATGATGACGCGATGATCGATGCCCTGGCGCGCGACGGTATTCCATATGTGCCGTTCTTCCCGCTCGGTGGCTTTTCGCCGCTGCAGTCGGATGCGTTGTCGGCCGTCGCGGCGGAGCTCGGTGCCACGCCGATGCAGGTGGCGATCGCGTGGCTGTTGCAGCGGTCGCCGAACATCCTGCTGATTCCAGGCACATCGTCGAGTGCGCACCTGCGCGAGAACCTGAAGGCGGCAGATCTCGTGTTGTCTTCGGATGTGCTGGCGAAGCTCGATCGGATCTAGAAAGCAAAAAGCCCGCTCAGTGCATACTGAGCGGGCTTTTCTTAA
Organism: Telluria mixta; assembly: GCF_029223865.1. Classification (NCBI taxonomy): domain Bacteria; kingdom Pseudomonadati; phylum Pseudomonadota; class Betaproteobacteria; order Burkholderiales; family Oxalobacteraceae; genus Telluria; species Telluria mixta. The sequence goes on along the minus strand of NZ_CP119520.1, from coordinate 2,377,554 downwards.
TAACTAGCCTGACGATAACCTACTTTCACACTGGTTGCAGCACTATCATCGGCGCAGAGTCTTTTCACGGTCCTGTTCGGGATGGGAAGGGGTGGTACAGACTTGCTATGGTCATCAGGCATAACTTGTACGGGTATCGTCTATGTGGACGCTACCCTGAATCTGGAAGAAGTAGTTTTAATCTGTTGTCTCAACAAACAGCTGAACCCTTGCGTTGGCATGACTGCCAAGGTTATAGGGACAAGCCGTACGGGCAATTAGTATCAGTTAGCTTAATGCATTACTGCACTTCCACACCTGACCTATCAACGTCCTGGTCTCGAACGACCCTTCAAGGAGCTCAAGGCTCCGGGAAATCTCATCTCAAGGCGAGTTTCCCGCTTAGATGCTTTCAGCGGTTATCTCTTCCGAACTTAGCTACCCGGCAATGCCACTGGCGTGACAACCGGTACACCAGAGGTTCGTCCACTCCGGTCCTCTCGTACTAGGAGCAGCCCCCTTCAAATTTCCAACGCCCACGGCAGATAGGGACCAAACTGTCTCACGACGTTTTAAACCCAGCTCACGTACCACTTTAAATGGCGAACAGCCATACCCTTGGGACCGGCTACAGCCCCAGGATGTGATGAGCCGACATCGAGGTGCCAAACTCCCCCGTCGATATGAACTCTTGGGAGGAATCAGCCTGTTATCCCCAGAGTACCTTTTATCCGTTGAGCGATGGCCCTTCCATACAGAACCACCGGATCACTATGTCCTACTTTCGTACCTGCTCGACTTGTCGGTCTCGCAGTTAAGCACGCTTATGCCATTGCACTATTAGCACGATGTCCGACCGTACCTAGCGTACCTTCGAACTCCTCCGTTACACTTTAGGAGGAGACCGCCCCAGTCAAACTGCCTACCATGCACTGTCCCCGACCCGGATCACGGGCCAAGGTTAGAACCTCAAACGAACCAGGGTGGTATTTCAAGGTTGGCTCCACGAGAACTGGCGTCCCCGCTTCAAAGCCTCCCACCTATCCTACACAGATTGGTTCAAAGTCCAATGCAAAGCTACAGTAAAGGTTCATGGGGTCTTTCCGTCTAGCCGCGGGTAGATTGCATCATCACAAACATTTCAACTTCGCTGAGTCTCGGGAGGAGACAGTGTGGCCATCGTTACGCCATTCGTGCAGGTCGGAACTTACCCGACAAGGAATTTCGCTACCTTAGGACCGTTATAGTTACGGCCGCCGTTTACTGGGACTTCAATCAAGAGCTTGCACCCCATCATTTAATCTTCCAGCACCGGGCAGGCGTCACACCCTATACGTCCACTTTCGTGTTTGCAGAGTGCTGTGTTTTTATTAAACAGTCGCAGCCACCAGTTTATTGCAACCCTTTCACCCTTCTGCAGTAAAGCAGTCAAGCTACCGGGGCGTACCTTATCCCGAAGTTACGGTACCAATTTGCCGAGTTCCTTCTCCCGAGTTCTCTCAAGCGCCTTAGAATACTCATCTCGCCCACCTGTGTCGGTTTGCGGTACGGTCTCGTATGACTGAAGCTTAGAGGCTTTTCTTGGAACCACTTCCGATTGCTTCGTGCCACAAGGGCACACGTCTCGACCCCTTGAATTACGCGCCCGGATTTGCCTAAGCGCCTTCTATGAGTCAAAAACCAGCTATTCCAACAGCTGGACAACCTTCCGCGATCCGTCCCCCCATCGCATCATACGACGGTGCAGGAATATTAACCTGCTTCCCATCAGCTACGCATCTCTGCCTCGCCTTAGGGGCCGACTCACCCTGCTCCGATGAACGTTGAACAGGAAACCTTGGGCTTTCGGCGAGAGGGCTTTTCACCCTCTTTATCGCTACTCATGTCAGCATTCGCACTTCCGATACCTCCAGCATCCTTTACAAGACACCTTCTCAGGCTTACGGAACGCTCTCCTACCATATGTGCAAGCACATATCCGCAGCTTCGGTGACTGGCTTAGCCCCGTTACATCTTCCGCGCAGGACGACTCGATCAGTGAGCTATTACGCTTTCTTTAAATGATGGCTGCTTCTAAGCCAACATCCTGACTGTTTTAGCCTTCCCACTTCGTTTTCCACTTAGCCAATCTTTGGGACCTTAGCTGGCGGTCTGGGTTGTTTCCCTCTTGACGCCGGACGTTAGCACCCGACGTCTGTCTCCCAAGCTCGCACTCATCGGTATTCGGAGTTTGCAATGGTTTGGTAAGTCGCAATGACCCCTAGCCATAACAGTGCTCTACCCCCGATGGTGATACTTGAGGCACTACCTAAATAGTTTTCGGAGAGAACCAGCTATTTCCAGGTTTGTTTAGCCTTTCACCCCTACCCACAGCTCATCCCCTAATTTTTCAACATTAGTGGGTTCGGACCTCCAGGGCGTGTTACCGCACCTTCATCCTGGCCATGGGTAGATCACCTGGTTTCGGGTCTACACCCAGCGACTGTCGCCCTGTTCGGACTCGATTTCTCTACGGCTCCCCTATTCGGTTAACCTCGCCACTGAATGTAAGTCGCTGACCCATTATACAAAAGGTACGCCGTCACCCCACGAAGGGGCTCCGACTGTTTGTATGCACACGGTTTCAGGATCTATTTCACTCCCCTCCCGGGGTTCTTTTCGCCTTTCCCTCACGGTACTGGTTCACTATCGGTCGATTACGAGTATTTAGCCTTGGAGGATGGTCCCCCCATATTCAGACAGGATTTCTCGTGTCCCGCCCTACTTGTCGTACGCTTAGTACCACCGGTCTGATTTCGTGTACGGGGCTATCACCCGCTATGGCTCCTGTTTCCAAAGGATTCCACTATCAGTCCGACTATCACGTACAAGGCTCATCCCATTTCGCTCGCCACTACTTTGGGAATCTCGGTTGATTTCTTTTCCTGCAGCTACTTAGATGTTTCAGTTCGCCGCGTTCGCTTTGCATACCTATGTATTCAGTATGCAATGACCTAAAAGGCCGGGTTTCCCCATTCGGAAATCTGCGGATCAAAGTGTGTTTGCTCACTCCCCGCAGCTTATCGCAAGCTACTACGTCCTTCATCGCCTGTAATCGCCAAGGCATCCACCATGTGCACTTATTCACTTGTCCCTATAACGTTGGCCCCTGCATGAGTATCAGGGAACGTCATATCGACAAGGATTCAGCTTACTTTGTTTGTTGATACATACAGATTACTACCCTAAGTGTGCATCTGATCGTTAGACCAGCTACACGCTTAAAGAAAACTTTACTTCTTCCAGATTGTTAAAGAACGAGAACTACACTTATCGAAACTCAGCGTCGCTGGGCTTTGATAAATATAGTGATAAACAGTCGAATGGTGGAGGATGACGGGATCGAACCGACGACCCCCTGCTTGCAAAGCAGGTGCTCTCCCAGCTGAGCTAATCCCCCATTTTGGTAACTGGTGGGTCTGGTTGGATTCGAACCAACGACCCCCGCGTTATCAACACGGTGCTCTAACCGACTGAGCTACAGACCCGAACTGTTCTCGTTTAACTTTGCAACAGCCGATAAGCGTAGGCGCTTGATGATGGAGCGTAAGCTCCCGTGCCACTCTAGAAAGGAGGTGATCCAGCCGCACCTTCCGATACGGCTACCTTGTTACGACTTCACCCCAGTCACGAATCCTACCGTGGTAAGCGCCCTCCTTGCGGTTAAGCTACCTACTTCTGGTAAAACCCGCTCCCATGGTGTGACGGGCGGTGTGTACAAGACCCGGGAACGTATTCACCGCGGCATGCTGATCCGCGATTACTAGCGATTCCAACTTCACGCAGTCGAGTTGCAGACTGCGATCCGGACTACGATACACTTTCTGGGATTAGCTCCCCCTCGCGGGTTGGCGGCCCTCTGTATGTACCATTGTATGACGTGTGAAGCCCTACCCATAAGGGCCATGAGGACTTGACGTCATCCCCACCTTCCTCCGGTTTGTCACCGGCAGTCTCATTAGAGTGCTCTTGCGTAGCAACTAATGACAAGGGTTGCGCTCGTTGCGGGACTTAACCCAACATCTCACGACACGAGCTGACGACAGCCATGCAGCACCTGTGTTCAGGCTCCCTTTCGGGCACCCTCCAATCTCTCGGAGGTTCCTGACATGTCAAGGGTAGGTAAGGTTTTTCGCGTTGCATCGAATTAATCCACATCATCCACCGCTTGTGCGGGTCCCCGTCAATTCCTTTGAGTTTTAATCTTGCGACCGTACTCCCCAGGCGGTCTACTTCACGCGTTAGCTGCGTTACCAAGTCAATTAAGACCCGACAACTAGTAGACATCGTTTAGGGCGTGGACTACCAGGGTATCTAATCCTGTTTGCTCCCCACGCTTTCGTGCATGAGCGTCAATCTTGACCCAGGGGGCTGCCTTCGCCATCGGTGTTCCTCCACATCTCTACGCATTTCACTGCTACACGTGGAATTCTACCCCCCTCTGCCAGATTCAAGCCTTGCAGTCTCCATCGCAATTCCCAGGTTAAGCCCGGGGCTTTCACGACAGACTTACAAAACCGCCTGCGCACGCTTTACGCCCAGTAATTCCGATTAACGCTTGCACCCTACGTATTACCGCGGCTGCTGGCACGTAGTTAGCCGGTGCTTATTCTTCAGGTACCGTCATTAGCCCCAGATATTAGCTGAGACCGTTTCTTCCCTGACAAAAGAGCTTTACAACCCGAAGGCCTTCTTCACTCACGCGGCATTGCTGGATCAGGCTTGCGCCCATTGTCCAAAATTCCCCACTGCTGCCTCCCGTAGGAGTCTGGGCCGTGTCTCAGTCCCAGTGTGGCTGGTCGTCCTCTCAGACCAGCTACTGATCGTCGCCTTGGTGAGCCTTTACCTCACCAACTAGCTAATCAGATATCGGCCGCTCCAGGAGCATGAGGTCTTGCGATCCCCCACTTTCATCCATAGATCGTATGCGGTATTAGCGTAACTTTCGCTACGTTATCCCCCACTCTTGGGTACGTTCCGATATATTACTCACCCGTTCGCCACTCGCCGCCAGGTTGCCCCGCGCTGCCGTTCGACTTGCATGTGTAAAGCATGCCGCCAGCGTTCAATCTGAGCCAGGATCAAACTCTTCAGTTTAATTCCTGTTTTTGCTGCTTTCGCAGCATGTCGCTCACTCAAAATACTGACCGTTACTCATTGCTGAGCAACGTATTTCTTTTGTGTGAACATTTGATAATTTAAGCATTCAGCAGCCGCTTACGCGACTGCTGGCACTTCATCAAACGCCCACACTTATCGACTGTTTATTGTTAAAGAACTGTATTCGGTACTGCCTTGCTGCGTTTGCGAATCGTTTTGTTCGTCAGCAGCAGAGAAGCGAGATTATGCAGTGTTTCGCGATGTTCGTCAACTTCTTTTTATTCCCATCGAAGCGCTCAGAACCGTTTGAAGGCCTGTCGTTTGCGACGAGGGACCGAATGATACCAGCGTCGCATACAGACCGCAAGTCCCGCTACAATGCACCCTTTGCCGTCCACCCCGCACCGCCATGACCATCCTGCTCTCCACCCTCAACGCCCGCTACGCCCACGCTTCGCTCGGGCTGCGCTACCTGCTGGCCAATATGGGCGCGCTGCAGGAACAGACGAGCCTGATGGAATTCGTCATCGGCGCCAAGACCGTGGAGGTCGTGGAACGGCTGCTGGCGAAAAAGCCGCGCATCGTCGGCTTCGGCATCTATATATGGAACGTCGAGGAGACGACGAAGGTCGTCGCGATGCTCAAGCGCGTCGCGCCCGAGGTGACGGTCGTGCTGGGCGGGCCGGAAGTCTCGTACGAGACGAACGAACAGGAGATCGCCCGCCTGGCCGACTACGTCGTCACCGGCTGGGGCGACATCACCTTCCCCAAGCTGTGCGGCGACATCCTCAATGGTCCCAAGCCGATCATGAAGATCCATGCGGGCGTCCAGCCCCCGATGGCGGACATCACCCTGCCGTACACGCTATATACGGACGAGGACATCGCCCACCGCACCCTCTACGTGGAAGCGTCGCGCGGCTGCCCGTTCAAGTGCGAGTTCTGCCTGTCGTCGCTGGACAAGACGGCCTGGCCGTTCGGTATCGACACCTTCCTCGCGGAGATGGAGACGCTGTACCAGCGCGGCGCACGATTATTCAAATTCGTCGACCGCACGTTCAACCTGAACGTCAAGACGAGCCAGCGCATCATGCAGTTCTTCCTCGATAAGATCGCGGCCACCCCGGACGATCCGGTCTACGCACACTTCGAACTGGTCCCGGACCACCTGCCGGAAGCGCTGAAGGCGACGATCGCGCAATTCCCGCCCGGCGCCCTGCAGTTCGAGATCGGCATCCAGAGCTTCAACCCGGAAGTGCAGACGCTCGTCAGCCGGCGCCAGGACAATGCCAAGGCCGCGGACAACATCCGCTGGCTGACGACGCAGTCCCACGCTCACCTGCACGTGGACCTGATCGCCGGCCTGCCGGGCGAAGACGTCGAGTCGTTCGCGCGCGGTTTCGACCAGCTAGTCGCCCTCGGTCCGCACGAGATCCAGTTCGGCATCCTCAAGCGCCTGCGCGGCACGCCCATCATCCGGCACACGGAACCGTACAAGATGGTGTACGAGCCGTACCCGCCGTACGCCGTGCTGGCGACCGACCGCATCGACTTCGCCACCATGCAGCGCCTAGTGCGCTTTGCCCGCTACTGGGACCTGGTCGCGAACTCCGGCCGCTTCGCCCACACAATCAAGGTGCTGCTGGGCGACAGCCCGTTCGCCAACTTCATGGCGTTCTCGGACTGGATCTATACCCAGCTCGACGCCACCCACCGTATCGCGCTTGACCGCCTGGCGAAGCTGGTGCAGGCCTGGCTGCAGCGCCAGGGCATGCCGGCGGCGGACGCCGCCGCCCTCCTCGCCAGCGATTACGCCGGCAGCGCCCACAAACCGGCGGAGAAGACGACGCACGCCGCTCCCGAGCGCCAGGTCCGCCATCTGGCAGCGTAAATATAGAAAGTTCGACGGCAATGTGCGCCACCGAACGCTATCCGATCACGGTAACGTAGCGCTGGTGGCGGCAGTCGCGAATCTCTTTTACACTGCCGCAATGCGGATTGAAAATGCGCCAACATTAACCATCGAGCATCCAGACGCCGGCGCGGGGCAATCCGTGGTGGCGCGCGGCGTATGGCAGGTCCACGCGTTTTCCCGGCGCGGATTCAAGGACATCGAAAAGACGCTGAAAGCCCTGGCGGGCAAGCCGGTCACCTGGGACCTGTCCGAGATCGCCAGCCTCGATCACATCGGCGCCCAGCTGTTCTGGAGTTCCTGGGGCAAGCGCCGCCCCGAGCAGCTGAAGCTCGACCCGAAGCAGGAAGAACTCTTCGAGCGCATCGAAAAATCCGGCCAGATCGAGCTGCCGCGCACCCGCAAGAGCCACCTGCAATGGGTGATCACGCTGGGCGGCGGCGTGCTCTCTTTCTTCGAACACCTGCGCGGCGGGATCACCCTGATCGGCCAGGTGGTGCAGGACATCGGCCGCTTCATCCGCCATCCGCTGTCCGGGCCGTGGCGCGAAATCTCGGCCAACATCTACCACTCCGGCTTCCAGGCGCTCGGCATCACGGCACTCGTGGGCTTCCTGATCGGCGTCGTGCTGTCGTACCTGTCGGCGCAGCAGCTGCGCACGTTCGGCGGCGACATCTACCTCGTCAACATCCTCGGCATGAGCATCATCCGCGAACTGGGCCCGCTGCTCGCGGCGATCCTCGTCGCGGGCCGCTCCGGGTCGTCGATCACGGCGCAGCTGGGCGTGATGCGCGTGACGGAGGAACTCGACGCGATGCTCGTGATGGGCATCTCGCACGGCTACCGGCTCATCATGCCCAAGGTGGTCGCGCTCGCGCTGGCGATGCCGCTGCTCGTCGTGTGGACGGATGCGATGGCCCTGATCGGCGGCATGGTCTCCGCGAAGATCGAACTGAACCTGACGATGCGCTACTTCATCCAGAAGCTGCCGTCCGCCGTGCCGATCGTGAACTACACCATCGGCCTCGGGAAGGGCGTCGCATTCGGGATGCTGATCGCGCTCGTGTCCTGCCACTTCGGCCTGCGCATCAAGCCGAACACGGAAAGCCTGGGCCGCGGCACGACGACGTCGGTCGTCACCGCGATCACCGTCGTGATCCTGGCCGACGCCGTGTTCGCGATCGTCTTCTCGGGAGTGGGCTTCTGATGGAGAAACCCCAGCGCCCGCCACAGCAGCTGAACCGCAAACCCGAGGAAGACGTCGGGCCGCCGGTCGTCCAGATCCGCGACCTGTGGACGCGCTTCGGCCGCACCGTCGTCCACCAGGACCTGAATCTCGACATCTATTCGGGCGAGATCCTGTCCATCGTGGGCGGCTCCGGCACCGGCAAGACTGTCCTGCTGCGCCAGATGCTCGGCCTGGAGCGGCCGTCCAGCGGGTGCGTCAGGGTGTTCGGCGAAGACGTCAGCAGCGCCAGCCCGGAGCAGCTGCAGCGCATGCGCAACCACTGGGGCATGCTGTTCCAGCAGGGCGCACTGTATTCGGCGCTGACCGTGTTCGACAACATCGCCCTGCCGCTGCGCGAACTGCGCGCGCTGCCCGAGGACGTCGTGCGCGCCGCCGTGCTGCTCAAGATGGACATGGTCGGCCTCGGTCCGGGCGACGCGAACAAGATGCCGTCCGACCTGTCGGGCGGGATGATCAAGCGCGCGGCCCTCGCACGTGCGCTCGCGCTCGAGCCGCAGCTGCTGTTCCTCGACGAGCCGACGGCGGGCCTCGACCCGGACCTGTCGGATTCGTTCGTGGCGCTGATCCAGACCCTGCACAGCGAACTGAAACTGACCGTCGTGATGGTCACGCACGACCTGGACACGCTGTTCGCGCTGTCCTCGCGCATCGCCGTGCTGGCGGAGAAGCACGTGATCGCGGTGGGACCGTCGTGCGACGTGCTGCGCGTGCAGCACCCCTTCATCAAACACTTTTTCCTGGGGCCGCGCGGCCAGCGGGCGCTGGAAGTGCTGGAAGAGCGCATCGCAAGAAAGGAGTCGGAAGACTGACATGGAAAACAGATCGTATGCCCTCATGACGGGCTTCTTCACGGTCGCGCTGCTCGTCGCGGCCATCCTGATCGGCCTGTGGCTGAACCGCGACCGCACGACGATGCATCCGTACGAGATCGTCACCACGCAGACCATCCCCGGCCTGAACCCGCAGGCCACGGTGCGCTACCGCGGCCTGGAAGTCGGGCGCGTGGACGACATCGTGTTCGACCCGCGCGTGACGGGCCAGATCCTCATCAAGCTCTCGATCGAGGAAGGCGCGCCCGTCACGCAGACGACGTTCGCCTCGCTCGGCTACCAGGGCGTGACCGGCATCGCCTTCATCCAGCTGGACGACGACCGCACCGGCTCCCCGCTGCTGCAGAGCGACAAGAACCACGTGGCGCGCATCCCGCTGCGTCCCGGCCTGCTCGACCAGCTGGAAAAGCGCGGCCTCGCGATCCTGGAAAAGACGGAGCGCATCACGGACAGCCTGAACAACGTGCTGAGTAAGGAAAACCAGGACAAGCTCACGGGCGCCTTCGACAGCATCAACAAGGCCGCCGCCGCGTATGCCGAAATCCCGGGCCAGTTGCAGCCGACGCTGGCCCGCCTGCCCGCGCTGGCGGACAAGCTGGACCGCACGATGGGCTCCGTACAAGGGCTGTCCAGCAGCGTCACCGCCGCCGCGAACAACTACGACCGCCTCGCGACGAGCCTGCAGGCGCCGGGCGGCCCGGTCGAACGCGCCGGCGCGGCCATCGATTCGCTGGGCGGCGTCACGTCCGACCTCGAGCTGCAAACGCTGCCGCACGTCGTCGACATGGCCGACGAGGCGAAGACGTCGCTGCGCGCCGTACGCCGTACCGTGACGAACCTGGGCGACCGCCCGCAAAGCATCCTGTTCGGCGCGCCGTCCGCCGAACCCGGCCCGGGCGAACCCGGCTTCGTCCCCCCGACCAAATGAGGAACCCGGCGACCATGCATCCGATCCGCACTATTCTCGCTGCCGCCCTGGCCCTGACCTTGTCCGCCTGCGCCTCGCAAAAGGGCCAGCCGACCACGCAATTCGACTTCGGCCCGGCCACGTCCGCGCAAACGCAGGCGCAGGGCACGCTCGGTGCGGTCGTCGTCACCGACGTCACCGGCTCGAGTGCCCTGGACAACGAGCGCATGTTCTACCGCCTCAGTTATGCCGACGCGCTGCAGGCCCGCACCTATGCAAACAGCCGCTGGACGGCGAATCCGTTGCAATTACTGACGCAGCGCTTCAAGACGCGGCTCGCGCAGGCGGGCGCGCGCGTGCTGTCGGAAACGGATGCGGCCAGCGGCATCCCGCTGCTGCGCATCGACGTCGATGAATTCATCCAGGACTTCGGCGGCGTGAGCCAGAGCACCGGCGTCGTTGCCGTGCGCGCCTCCGTGTTCCAGGGCCATACGCTCGTCGACCAGAAGAGCTTCCGCCAGGCCGTCGCCGCGCCCAGCGCCGATGCGACCGGCGGCGCGCGCGCCCTCGCGGCCAGCACCGACGCCGTCGCGGCCGACATCGTGGCATGGCTGGGCACATTGAATCTCAACCGACGATGACCGAGACGGAAGACGCGGCCGGCCCGCGCGCCTCGCCGGTGGCGCGTGCGGCGCTGCTGGCCTATCTGCTGCTGATCGTCTACGCCAGCTGGTTCCCGTTTTCCGGCTGGCGCAGCAGCGGGCTGTCGCCGTTCGCCTTCCTCGTCCTGCAGATGCCGCGCTGGTGGACCGGCTTCGACGTGATGGTCAACATCGTCGGCTACATGCCGTTCGGGACCCTGATCGTGCTGGCCCTGCATCCGCGCGTGCGCGGCCTGTGGGCAGTCGCCATCGCGGCCGTCGTCGGCCTGCTCGTCTCGGGCACGATGGAGGTCGTGCAGAACTACCTGCCCAGCCGCGTGCCGTCGAGCCTCGACCTGCTGACCAACGCGGGCGGCTGCCTGGCGGGGGCGGTGATCGGCGCGTGGTTCGCCCCGATGCTGCTCGACCGCAGCCGTTTATATCTGCTGCGGCAGCGCTGGTTCGCGGCGCATGCGAGCCAGGGCCTCGTGCTCGTCGCGCTGTGGCCCCTGGCCCAGGTCTATCCGCAGAATTACCTGTTCGGCAACGGCCAGATCCTGCCGCTGGTGTCGGAATGGCTGTCCGACTGGCTCGACACGGACATCGACCTCGTGACCATGCTGCGCGGCGACGTGCCGATGAGCGTGGAGCAGTACTGGCTGTCCGAGACCATCATCACGGCGTGCGGCATGACGGGCGCCGCCCTCACCCTGCTGTGCCTCACGCGCCGCGGCGCGCCCCGGCTGTCGCTGATGCTGGCGCTGATCGGCGTCGGCATCGTCGTCAAAACGCTCGCCAGTTCCCTGTTCTTCGCGCCGGACAATGCGTTCGTGTGGGTCACGCCGGGCGCCGAAGGCGGTTTCCTGATCGGGCTGATCATGCTGGCCGGCCTCGCCTTCGCACCCCAGGTCGCCCAGCGGCGGCTGGCCGTCGTGACGCTCGTGCTGTCGCTCATCGTCGTCAATACGATTCCCGCCAACCCGTATTTCGTCTCCACGTTGCAGGCCTGGCAGCAGGGTAAATTCCTGAATTTCAACGGGGCCGCCCAGTTCCTCGACATGGCCTGGCCCGTCATCGCCCTGTGGTTCCTGCTGCTGCCGTCGCACCGGCTGAATCGACAATGAATTTAGCCCTGTTATCGGCGTATCATATGAAGGATAGCCCGAATCCGGAACCGACATGAACGACGACAAACCCTTTTATCAACATCACGTGTTCTTCTGCCTGAACGAGCGCGAAGGCAAGGACTGCCGCCCCAGCTGCGGCAAGAGCGGCGCGGAAGCGGCGCAGCAGCACGCCAAGAAGCGCGTCAAGGAACTTGGCCTGAATGGCCCTGGCCAGGTGCGCATCAACAAGGCCGGTTGCCTGGACCGCTGCGAGGAAGGCCCCGTCGTGGTCATCTACCCGCAGGGCACCTGGTACACCTACGTGGACAACTCCGACATCGACGAAATCATCGACCGCCACCTCGTCAAGGGCGAAGTGGTCGAGCGCCTGAAGATCTGACCGAAGTACGCAATGAACAAGAATTCGCACAAGTTTTACCTGACCGGCCGCGCCGGCAAGATGGAATGCCTGCTGGACGAACCGGAAGGCACGCCCGTCGGCATCGCATTGGTGGCACACCCGCACCCGCTGTACGGCGGCACGATGGACAATAAAGTCGCACAGACGCTGGCCCGCGCGTTCGTCGGCCTCGGCTACGTGACGGCGCGCTTCAACTTCCGCGGCGTGGGCGAGTCGGAAGGCGTGCATGACGAAGGCCGCGGCGAAGTGGACGACATGGAAATCATGCTCGACCACATGATCGAACGATATCCGGGCCTGCCGTACGCGCTGTCCGGCTTCTCGTTCGGCACCTTCGTGCAGGCGCAGTTGCAGCAACGCCTGATCCAGCAAGGCCGCCCGGCCGAGCGCCTGGCGCTGGTCGGCACGGCCGCCGGCAAGTGGCCGATGCCGGAGGTCCCGGCCGACACGATCCTGATCCACGGCGAACTTGACGATACGATACCGCTCGCGCACGTGTTCGACTGGGCGCGCCCGCTCGACATCCCCGTGACGGTGATTCCCGGCGCCGACCACTTCTTCCACCGCAAGCTCGTCCACATTAAAAATCTTGTCGCGCAATTGTGGCGACGTGACATTTGAGGCGAACGCTGGCCTATAATGATGCGATCTTCTTTCAAGGCAATGCTTACGGGCATTGCCATCGCAGCATCGTCTACTGTTCACCTCTGAATTGTCTTCCATGAAAAAGTTAATCGCGGCTCTCGCCGCCAGTGCCCTTTTGATGTCGGCCGCCCAAGCGCAGCAGGTGCCGGCCCCGCAAATCGCCGCCCGTTCGTGGCTGCTGCTGGACGCCACCAGCGGCCAGATCATCGCTTCGCAGGATCCGGATACCCGCATCGAGCCGGCCTCGCTCACCAAGGTCATGACGGCCTACGTCGTGTTCGAAGCCCTGCGCGACAAGAAGATCACGCTGGACCAGATGGTCAACGTGTCGGTCCGCGCGTGGAAGGTCGACGGCAGCAGCTCGAAGATGTTCATCGACCCCGCCACCCCGGTCAAGATCAACGACCTGCTGTACGGCCTGATGGTCCAGTCGGGCAATGACGCGGCCGTGGCGCTGGCCGAAGCCGTCGCCGGCGACGAAGCGACGTTCGTCACCCTGATGAACCGCGACGCCGAGCGCATGGGCATGAAGAACACCAGGTTCGCCAACCCGCACGGCCTGCCGTCGCCGGACAACTACTCGACCGCGCGCGACCTGTCGATCCTGGCATCGCGCGTCATCAAGGATTTCCCCGAGTTCTACAAGATCGACTCGGTCAAGGAATTCACGTACAACCGCATCAAGCAGCAGAACCGCAACCGCCTGCTGTGGCTGGACCCGACCGTGGACGGCATGAAGACGGGCCACACGGACGCGTCGGGCTTCTCGATGATCGCGTCGGCCCACCGTCCGAACGGCCCGGCCGGCGAGCGCCGCCTGATCTCGGTGCTGTCGGGCGCCACGTCGGACGGCAACCGCACGGCGGAAAGCCAGAAGCTCTTGAACTGGGGCTTCCAGAACTTCGACACCGTCAAGCTGTATGCGAAGGGCCAGGCGATCCTGACCCCGGAAATCTGGAAGGGTTCCAAGTCGAACGTGAAGATCGGCTTCCCGAACGACGTATGGGTGACCGTGCCGAAGGGTGTCGCGCAGAAGATGAAGCCGGTCCTGGAACGCAAGGATCCGCTGGTCGCGCCGCTGGCCCTGAACAGCCGCGTCGGCACGCTGAAGATGAACGTCGACGGCAAGCCGCTGCTGGCGCTGCCGGTGGTGGCGCTGGAAGAGGTGCAGGAGGCGTCGATCTTTGGCCGGGCGTGGGACTCGATGCGATTGTGGATGAAGTAATCACAACCCGCTCGTAAAAAACACCGTCGTTCCCGCGCAGGCGGGAACCCAAGCTTTGCATGCGTTCACGCAGCAATTGGGTTCCCGCCTCCGCGGGAACGACGTTTTTATACCCGTAGTGACAGGGTTGCTTTCGCTATAATCACCTGATCATCAACCTGGAAAACCGCAATGACCCCAGCCCTGCCCCGCGACCTGTCCTGCCCGCGCATCGCCACCCGCAAGAACGGCGGCCTCGAACTGTCCCGCATCGTCGCCGGCATGTGGCGCATGGCCGATTGGGACATGACGGTGGAGCAGCGCATCGCCTTCATCGAGCAGTGCATCGCGCTGGGCGTCACGTCGTTCGACCATGCGGACATCTACGGCAACTACGGCGTCGAAGGCCTGTTCGGCGAAGCCCTCCGCGCTTCGCCGTCGCTGCGCGACCGCATGCAGCTGATCAGCAAGTGCGGCATCAAGCTGTTGTCCAATAAACGCCCGCAGCACACCATCCAGCACTACGACACGAGCGCCGCGCACATCATTGCGTCCGCCGAGGAATCGCTGCGCCAGCTGCACACGGACCGCCTGGACCTGCTGCTGATCCACCGCCCCGACCCGCTGATGGACTTCGACGAGATCGCGGATGCGTTTTCGCGCCTGAAGCAGGACGGCAAGGTGCTGCACTTCGGCGTCTCCAACTTCAGCCGCCACCAGTTCGAGGCGCTGAACCGCCGCATCGAGCTGTCGACGAACCAGGTGGAATTCTCGCCGCTGCACGTGGCGCCGATGTTCGACGAGACCTTCGACGGCCTGCAGGATAAAGGCGTCGCGCCGATGATCTGGTCGCCGCTGGCCGGTGGCCGCCTGTTCACGTCGAACGACGCGAACGCGGAAAACCTGCGCCTCGTGATCAAGGACATCGCCGACCGCCTGCACCAGCCGTTCGCCAGCGTGGTGTTCGCGTGGATCATGCAGCTGCCGTCGCGCCCCATCCCGCTGACGGGCAGCGGCCGCATCGAGGCGATTTCCGTCGCCGTCGCCGGCACCACGTTCCAGCTGTCGCGTGCCGACTGGTTCACGATCCTGCGCGCCGCGCGCGGCCACGAGGTCGCGTAAGCGTCTCAGCCACCATGGGCGAACCCCTCAAGATCGTCGAAGGCCGCGCGCTGACGGCGCAGCAGAAGAAGGACCTGCTGAACCGTCTCGCGCGCGTGGAAGGCCAGCTGCGCGGCGTGCAGAAGCTGATCGCGCTGGCCGACGCGCCGTCCGACTGCGACGCCGTGGCCCAGCAGATGGCCGCCGCGCGCAAGGCGCTGGACCGGTCGTTCGTGCAGCTCCTTACCGCCAGCATCGTCACCCATACGGGCAATGCGGGCGACGTCGAGGACGCGAAAGCCGCGGCGGCGCGCCTGGCCGCCATGTTCGACAAGTTCGCGTAAATTCAATCCACGGCTTCGTCGTCGTACACCTTCGGCGGCGCGATCTTCGTCCACCCGCCCATCCACGCGATGTTCAGCAGCAGCGTCGCGCTGATATAAAACACGAAGAACAGCGCGAAGAAGCGCGAGCGCAGGAGCGCCAGCAGCACGATGCAGACGACGAGCGCGACGAGGGCCGCCTTCGATTTCGGCTGCTTGGAGCTGGGGAAGCGGATCGTCGATACCATCAGCGTCCCCACCGCGACCATCAGGAGCATGACGAGGAAGGCGCCGGCCATGTCGGCCACCGGGTCCGGCCACGCGACCACCACCGAGGCGACGCAGGCTGCGCCGGCCGTGATCGGCATGCCGACGAAGTAGCGCGGATCCGTCTTCCCGACCATCACGTTGAAGCGCGCCAGGCGCAGCGCACCGCAGGCCACGAACACGAAACACGCCAGGCCGCCCATGCGCACGAGGGTCGGGTGTGCGGCCCCCATCTGGGCGAAGCCGTAGCAGTACAGCAGCAGGCCGGGGGCGCAGCCGAAATTCATCACGTCGGCGATGGAGTCCAGCTGCACACCGAAGGCGGACTGGGTGTTGGTGGCGCGGGCGACGAAGCCGTCGAGGGCGTCGAACACGCCGGCCAGCACCAGCAGGATCGCGGCCAGGCGATAGTCGGACGGATCGCCCACGGGCGCGTTGTCGACCGAGATCACGATGCTGCCGAAACCGCAGGCGATCGACAGCAGGGTCACGAAACTGGGCAGGGCAAACTTGGCGCGCGCGAGGCGCTGCTGGCGGGTCGGAGTCACTGGATTCGTTAAAAGCGAAAGAATGGCTTATTTTACATGGGCTTATGCTGGGGCCGCGATTGTCCTTACGATCGTCACCGGGCACCGATTTCGCCTAGAATGGAGGCTCCTATACCCCATCAGGACGGACGCCGGGAGTTTTATATGATGAACAATATGCTTCGCGTGCGGCAGATCGCCCTCGCCTGCACTGCGGCGTGGGCGCTGGTCGCCTGCGGCGGCGGCGGCGGCGGGAGCAGTGCCGGCGCCCCGAACGTGACTCCCTCGACCGGATTCTCGGGACAGGACGCCTCGGCGCCCACGGCGACGAACAACATCGCCACGGACGGCCTGAACTGGATCAACTACCGCCGCAGCCAGATCGGCATGCCGGCGCTGGCGCGCAACGGCGTCATCGACACCGCGGCCCAGGGCCATTCCGATTACCAGCGCATCAACAATGTCGTGACCCACGACCAGACGGCCGGCAAGACCGGCTACACGGGCGCGCGCCTGCAGGATCGCCTGACGAACGCCGGCTACGTGTTCGGGCAGCCGAATGCGATCGGCGAAGTGATTTCGGCAACGTCGAACGGTTCCGGCTTCTACATGGCCGAAGAACTCATCACGGCGATCTACCACCGCTTCGTGATCTTCGAGCCCGTGTTCAAGGAAATCGGCGCGGGCGCGGCGACGACGTCGGCCAATTACAGTTACTTCACCGCCGACTTCGTCGCCAACAACGGCTACGGCACCGGCATCCCCGTGGGCACGATCGTGACGTGGCCATTCAATGGCCAGACCCAGGTGACGCCCAATTTCAACAGCGACTACGAGGAACCGGATCCGGTGCCCGACCGCGATGTCGTCGGCTACCCGGTCAGCGTGCACACGAACCTCACGCGCAAGCTGACGGTCCAGAGCTTCACCATCCGCGCGCGCGGATCGAACACGGACCTGGCGACGCGTATGCTGGTCCAGGGCCAGGACACGAACACGAGCACGCAGTCGGCGGCCGCCATCGTACCGCTGGCCCAGCTGGCATCCGCGACCACGTATGATGTCAGCTTCTCGGGTGCCGTCGACGGTGTCCCGATCAGCCGCAGCTGGTCATTCACGACGAAATAAAGCATGGACAGTCCCGACCACCGTTTTCCGCCAGACGCACCCGATGCCCCCGCCGTGAACCACGCGGGCGGCGTCGCGCGCCTGATGGGCGACGGGGCCTTGTTCGGACGCGTCCTCGCGCGCTTCCGCAACGAATACCGCCTGGCCGCAGCCGGCATCCGCACCGCGCACGACCAGGGCGACACCGCGCTGGCGCTGCGCCTCGTCCACACGCTGAAAGGGGCTGCCGGCATGATCGAGGCGGTGCCGCTGCGGCGCCAGGCGGACGTCGTGGAACGGCTGCTGCGCACCGGTGCAGGGGACATCCACGGCAGCCTGGCGTGCCTGCAGGATGAGCTGGAACGGGTGTTGCGCGAACTGGACGCACTGGCGCTCACCTTGCCGGAACGCCCCGCGGTGCCGGCACTGCGGCCAGCCGAACTGGATCACGCTATCGTCGACCGCCTGATGACGCTGCTCGACGAAGGCAATGGCGATGCGGTCGACCTCGTGCGCGAAGGTGCCGGCGCGCTGGCCGTACAACTTGGGGAAGAACATTATCGCCAGGTGGCGGAGCTGGTCGAAGGCTTCGACTTCGACGGCGCCCTGGCGCTGCTGCGCGAACGGGCGGGCTGACCGAAACGCAGCTCGCGGTTCAGCGGTTGTATTCCGCTTCTTCGTCGAACGAATCGGCGCAGGATTTGCCGCAGAAACGGCGCACGCTGTCGAGCGGTTTGTCGCAATACCAGCAAGCGCCCTTGGGCGGCAGGCTCAGGCGGGCGGGCACCGGCGGCGCACTCATGGGTGCACTCATTGGCACAACACCCGGCTCGACAGGCACGCTCTTGTCCGGAACACTTTCCTGTATCGTTTCCAAGGTTACCCCCCTTACCGGCAGCACGTCAGTAACGCAGAGATTACTTTAGTGGAACACCGTGTGCATGAGAAAGCGCAAGCGCGCTTGTGCCCGCTTCTGCGGTACGTGGTCTTTCAAACCAGTGTGCGCCGATTGTGCTACCTCTGCAACGCCTGTTGCCCACGAGTTTTCAAGAAACAACAGTCACGGTGCCCCGACGTCATCGTCGCCGATGCCGGACCATCCAACTGCCCGAAATAATAGCAGTATCGGCAATGCGTGCGCCGGGCCGTTCAATCGTGCGAGGCCGTCGTGTCAGATTTACGACGGGGCCGCCGAATGCCGTCAGCGCGCGGGTTCCAGCGTGACGAACAGGGCGCCGGGCGCCGTCTCGAGGCGGGTAGGAATGAATTGCACGCCGGCGTAGCGCAGGTCTTCGGGGCGGAAGGTGTAGACCGGCATGTCGCGCATCAGTTGATTCACGAGCAGGTCGGCGGCGCGGCCCAGGTCGCGCGCGCGGTCGCCCTCCATGCCTTCGACGTCGAAGCTGTCGACGTGCGTGGCGGACAGGACGACGGCATTGCGCACATTGTCCAGCACCAGGTGGCCGGACATGGCCAGCGTGCCGTTCCACGACTGGCGCAGGAACGGCGGCAACACGGACACGTCCAGCGACAGGCCCACGCGGTCGGTCTCCGGCATGATCGCGAGGCGCGGCCGGGTCAATTGCACGTCGAACAGCTCGAGCATGCGATTGCGCAGCGGGAAGCGGCGCTCCAGGCCGGCCTGCAGGCGGGATTGCGACAGTTCGACGCGACGCGGTCCGATCACCGTCGCGCAGGATGCCAGCAGACCGCCGCCCGCCAGCGCCAGCGCCGTCTTGCCGAACTGCCGTCTCGTCATCGCCGTCATCATCTGCCTCGTTCGTCCATGGATGGGGCGAAGCCTAGCACATCAATAGAAGTACGGCGTTGCGCGCGCCCATTCGCTGCGCGGCCAACGCTTGTGCAGCAGCGCGTGCGCCTTGCGCGACAGGGCCGACGCATCCTTGTCGAGGCAGCCGCCGCGCGTCGACATCACGACCACGTGCAGCAGCCAGGGCAGCTCCGGATCGGCCGGATGCGTTTCGGCCCATTGCACCACGTCGTCGCCCAATGTGCCCGTCGCCGTCTTCAACTGTTCCAGCCGGCCCAGTTCCGTGCGCCGCGCCGCCGTGTCGCCCAGTTCCGGCGTCGCGGGCAGGCGCCACACGTAGCTCGTCGGCGCCTCGACGCCGTTCGACTTGAAGCTGCACCAGGCGGACGCTGTCGCATCGCCGGCTTCGGTGCGGGCGACGGGCTGCGCCTGCATGTCGAGGTCCGCCGACAGGCCGAATGCGACCGACGCGACCAGCGCCACGTGACGGCGCTCCGCGGGCGTGGCGGCGCGGGCGTAGCGCGTCGCCGTCTCGGCCACGGCCGGCACCAGTCTGGCCAGCTGCTCCGCGGCGGCGCGGCCGGTCTCCGGCTGGTCGAGCAGCGCGGCACGGATCCAGGCCGCGCCCGCGATGCGCGCACGCAGCGGCTGCGGCAGCGACTCCACGCGCGCCAGCTCGAGCATGTCGGCGGCGGCCAGGCCGCGCTTGAACCATGCGATGGCGTCGTCGTTGAGCATGTCCTCGGCCGGTGCGGCATCCGGACTCGCCATGTCGACGTTCGCGCGCAGCAGGTAGGCGCCGGCATCCCGCACCGACGTCGCGACGGCGAAGCGCTCTTCACGGAACAGGTTGCGCGTGCCCGGCGACAGCTTGCCCTTCAACGCGGCGTCCGCGACGGCGCGCGCGGCATCGCGCTTGCCCGTCAGGCGGTACAGCCTCGCCAGGTGGTAGCGCACGGTGAAATACGCCGGATCGGAAGAGTCGACGGCCAGCGCGGCCTGTTCCAGCGCGGGCGTCAGCGTCTCGGACAGCATCAGCGCAGCGACCAGCCACGGGTCGGTATGCCCGCGCTGCTTCGTCCCTGCTGCCAGCGCTCCAGCGCATGGCGTGCCGGGACGGCGCACGATCCGTCGCGGCTGCCGGCGCAGTCTTGCAGCGTTGCGATCCAGTCGATGAAGGCGTGCTGGCCGCGCAGGGGCTCCGGCTTGGCGTCATCCATCAGGACGGACCAGTCACCGAGGCGGTCGAGCGCGTACGGGTCGTGCGCCGGGTCGTCCAGGTAGCGGTTCAATTCATCGAGCCGGCTTTCCGGCGTCAGCCGCACACGCATGGAACGCAGCAGCGCCCGGGCCGGTTCGTGCATCGTTTGCAGGGACGCGTCGGCCAGGATGGCGGCGCCGCGCTTGTCGAGGACTTGCGCCTGGCGCTCGCGCGCGTCGCGCGGCGTCTGCGGGACGGCGGCGACCGCGCGCCGGACTTCCGAGCGCAATGCGAGATACGCGCCGAGACCCTGCATCGGATGGCCGGCCGTCGCGCCGATCTGGTCGAACAGCGCGGTGCTCTCGGCATAGTGGGCACCGTGGAACTGCCACGCGGCGCGCTGGTAGTCGCGCAACTGGCGCCAGTACGCCGGTTCGGTCGCGGGCAGCGGCTGCGGCGCGACGATCCCGGGCAGTTTCTCGGCGCGATAAGCGTAACGCGCATCCTCCGCGCGCTGGCAGGATTCGCCGACCTGGTATTGCGCGCGCAGCCACGCATCGACGCGCGCGCGGTTCGCATCCGGCCGTGCCTCCAGCTGGCGCAGGGTCGCGGCCGCATGTGCGTTGGCGGCCGCCGGACAGGCCACGATCAGGCGCGCCGCCGGGTCGTCGGCCTTGATGTTCAACACCCTGGCGGCACGTCCGATCAGGTCCGCGGACGTGTCCTCGCCATCGACATGATCCCACCCGTAGCCGAACGCGCTGCCGTCGGCGCGGTCCAGGCCCTTCGCGGTGCCCGGCTTCTGCGCGACCGGCGCGCCGAGCATGATCGCGCGCCACGCCGTGTACAGGTAGACGCGGCGCATGCCCGGCTGCAGCACGCCCAGCTCTCCCGCCTGGAAGCGCATGTTCGGGATGTCCGGCTTCGTGTACGCCTTGAACATCGTGTAGCTGGGACCATAGTCGCCGCTGGCGAACGCGTTCGCCGCAACGGCGGCCAGGGCGGCACAGGCAAGCAGGTATTTCATGGGGAATCTCTCCATCCTTTTTCGTCGAACCAGAACGTGCGCCGGTAGCGCGCCGCCACCGCGGGCGGGAACGCTTCCTGGCGCGAAAAGCCGGCGCTGCCCGTGCGGCACAGCGGGTGCAGCACGTCGGGCCGCGTCGTCACGATGTCGCGCAGCGCCCGGTTGTCGCGTCCCATGCGGAAGAACATCGGCACGACTTCATCCGCCTCCAGCCCGTCCAGCCAGGCCGGCGCGCGGCACCACCAGCCGAGCGCCGTGACGCTCAGCCGCATGTCGCCCGGCAGCGCGGCGCGGATACGGTGCACGAGGTCGCGGTAGTCGGCGCGCTGCGACGGCCGCGCCTCCAGGTCCAGCTGCACCCAGCCCGACGTCGACGCGCGCGCGGCGCTGTGCATGGCGGCCAGCACGGTGCGTTCCGCGGCCTGCAAACCCGCCGGTGGATGCAGCGGGTCGATCTCGACGTGCACGACGGGGATCACGCGTGTCCCGCGCGGCAGCAGGCGCGGACGGGCGCCCGGCCGCACGAGCACCTTGTCGCCGGCGAGCCAGATGTGGCGGTCGACCACGGCGACCGTTTCGCGTGAAAACGCGGGGACGGGCGCATCTCTCCACAGCCAGGCGATGGCGCCGGCGGGCGGTTCGGGCGGCAGGGAAGGAAGGGGCAAGCGGTCCTTTCGGCAGTGCGCAAGCAGGGCGCGGCGGCCGCATGTTAGCAAGTTTTTCCTGCCGAATTTGCGCACACAATCACAGGCGGCGGGTGGCGCCGGGGATGCAGTGCGCCCCCATCGTATCCGCACCGCGCAAGGGATCGGTTATCCCCTCGCTCGCCAGGCTGGCGCGGCATCGTCCACCACGGGCAGGATGAAGCGCAGGCGCGTCCCCTGCCCCGGTCCGGCGCTGTGGGCGGACACCATCCCGCCATGCGCCCGGCACACGCTGCGCGCGATGGCCAGCCCGAGTCCGGCCCCCGACGGCATGCGGGCGGGATGCGCGGCGAACTTGCGGAACGGTTCGAACATGGCGTGCAGCTGGGCCGCCTCGACGCCAATGCCGCGATCCGTCACCTGCACCTCCAGCAGCGCGCCGTCGATCGCGACGGCCAGGGCGATCTCGGCGCCGTCGTCCGAAAATTCGCTTGCGTTGAGCAAGACATTGCCGAGCGCCTGCGCCACGCGCTCGGGATCGCACCACAGGACAGCGTCGGGCACGCCCGCGTCGACGCGCAGCGTCTGGCCGCGCGCATGCAGGATGCCGTCGGCCACGTCGCGTGCCAGTTCGAGCACGTTGCCCACGCTGCTGGCCCGCATCACGACGGCGATGTCGAACGCGTGCTCGATGCGCGCGCCGTCGAGCAGGTCGCCGATGAAGCGCGCAAGCTGGCGCGTCTGGCGCTCGATCATGCGGCCCATCTGGACGGTCTCGCACGTACCCGGGTGACGCAGCAGCGCGGCCGCCATCATGACCGGCGCGAGCGGGTTGCGCAGTTCATGGGCCAGCACACGCAGGAACGCGTTCCGGTTGTCGCGCGCGCACCGGGCTTCCTCGTCGAGCCGGCGACGTTCGCTGATGTCCGTGAGCGAGCACAGCACCCCGGCAGTCGCGCCGTCGCCCTGAAGGACAGGGTACGCATGGATCACGAGACAGCGTCTCTGCCCATCGACCGATTCGGCGACGAACTCGGCCGGCGGCGGCGCGGCGCCGCTGCCGGCGGCGAGCGCGGCGGGCGAGGACGCTTTCTCGACGGGGACGCCATCCAGCCGGTACAGGGCCGCGAAGCCATCCCACTGCCCCGTCTCGTCCGGCGCGCAGGCGCGACCCCACAGGCGCTGCGCAGAGCGGTTGCTATGGACGACCGCGCCCGCGGGCGAGCAACAGTAGGCCGGGCAACCGATCCCGTCGATCACCTGGCCATAGGCCGCCGGCCAGGCGGGGCCGAGCGCGTCCGACTGTGGTCCTGCGGAAATCGACGTCATGGTGACCCTTGGTTGACTGCATGAGCATATTATGGACGCGCCGCCGCCGTCCGGCGTAGGACACGGGCTGGCGCATCTGTCGTCCTGACCGCCTCGGCATCAGGCTGCGATGCCGGTGCCGAACATGGCCTGCATCAGCGCGGCATCGACCGGCCGGCTGAACAGATACCCCTGCGCCTCATTGCACTCGTGTGCCTTGAGAAAGGCGAGCTGTTCCTCGTCCTCGACGCCTTCGGCAATGACGCGCTGGTGCAGGTTCCTGCCCATGTCGATCACCGCGCCGACGATGGCACCGTTCTTTCCCGCTTCGCCGTCGATCGCCCTGACGAACGACTGGTCGATCTTGAGCACGTCGATCGGAAACTGGCTCAGGTAGCTCAGGCTCGAATAGCCGGTACCAAAATCATCCACGGCAATCTTGACGCCGAGCGCCTTGAACCTCGCCAGCAGGTCCGCGCTCGTGGCGACGTCGCGCATCAAGACCGTTTCGGTCAGCTCGAGCTGCAGGCAGGCCGGATCGGCCCCCGTTTCCTCGAGGATGGCCAGTGCGTGGTCGAAAAAATCGCGCTGGCGGAATTCGACGGCGGACACATTGACCGCGATCGACACGCCCGGGATGCTCGCCTCGCGCCAGCGCACGATTTGCAGGCAGGCTTCGCGTAACACCCAGCGCCCGATCGGCACGATCAGGCCGCATTCCTCGGCGATGGCGATGAACCGCTCCGGCTGCACCAGCCCCCATTCCGGATGCATCCAGCGCAGCAATGCCTCGACGCCGGTGATGCGATGGTTCTGCAGGTCGACCTTCGGCTGGTAGTGCAGCGTGAACTCGGACTGCTCCAGCGCACGCCGTAGATTGCTTTCGATCAATTGCCTCTCCACGGCGCGCTGGTTCATGGCCTGGTGGAAGAACTGGTAGTTATTACGCCCACGTTCTTTTGCGTGATACATGGCCGTATCGGCATTCTTGATGAGCGTGACCGCATCGGTACCGTCGAACGGAAAGACGCCGATCCCGATGCTGGTCGAGGTGTGCAATTCCTGTTCGCCGATCAGGAACGGCGTGGCGAGCGCATGCAGGATCTTTTCCGCCGTCAGCGCCGCGTCCTGCGGATGACGCTCGTCGGCGAGCAGGATCACGAACTCGTCGCCGCCGTAGCGGCTGACGGTATCGGACGTGCGCACGCAGGCCAGCAGGCGTTCCGCGACCGCCTGCAGGAGCTGGTCGCCGACGCCGTGCCCGAGCGAATCGTTGATGTGCTTGAATTTGTCGAGATCGAGGAACAGCAGGACCGGATACGCGTTGCTGCGCCTGGCCAGGGCGATCGCCAGCGAGACGCGGTCGTTCAACAGCATGCGGCTGGGCAGGTTGGTCAGGAAGTCGTGTTGCGCCAGATGCCGCATCTTCGCCGTCAACGCCACGTTGTGGGAGATGTCGCGGAACACCATCACCGCACCGACGAGATGTCGGTTCCAGTCATGGATCGGCGCGGCCGAATCCTCGATCGGAAGGCGGCTGCCCTGGCGGTCGATGAGCACGCACTCGTCCGCCAGGTCGGCGGACGGGTCGCCGCGCAGGATGTATTCGAGCGGATTGGGGATCGGCCGCCCGGTGACGTTGTCGACGATCGCCAGGATGTCGTCGACGCGCCGCCCGCGCGCCTCGTCGCGCGACCAGCCGGTCATCCGTTCCGCCGCGACGTTCAGGTAATCGACACAGCCATGCATGTCGACCGAGATGACGGCATCGCCGATCGAGTTGAGCGTGATCTGCGCGCGGGTCTGGGCGATGTACAGGCGCTGCTCCACCTTCATGCGTTCGATGACGTTGCGCAGCGATTGCGGCACCAGGTAATTGTCGAAGTACCCCCGCGACAGCCAGCCCTGGGCACCGCGCTGGACCGCTTCCTTGGCCTGGGCTTCGTCGTCGAGATCGCACAGCGTCAGGATGGGTATGTGGCAGGCTGCCTCGTACAACCGGTCGAAACAGGTCATGCCCTGCGCATCGGGCAGCGTCAGGTTCAAGAGGACCGCATCGATGCCGCCCGCCGCCAGCCGCTGCACGCCGGCAGCGAGGGCGGGAACGTCTTCCACGTCGAACGGGCCGTCGCGCGCATTGCCCAGCGCGTCCCTGAGGGCAAGCACGTCGTCCGTGACGGCGGAAATGATGAGGACTCGATTCGCCATGGCGTCTCCCGCGTACCCGACTTCGACCGTTGGAATGAGGACTGGTTCGCGGCGCGGACGCCCCGGCCAGGTCCGCAGCACCATGGGGCCAGCCTGCGCCCGATCCGGCGATCCGTCCAGTACGTGCCGTGCGGCATGCCCGGAAGGACGGGCGAGCACATGTTCAGGCTGGCGCGGCGCACCAGTTGATCCGGGACGCCGCCAGCACACATCCGGAACGGTCTATTTACCGATGCAGAACCGGCTGAAGATCACACCCAGCAGATCATCCGGCGTGAACTGCCCCGTGATGCTGGACAGCTGGTCCTGCGCGAGCCGCAGCTCCTCGGCAAAGAGATCCAGCGACTGGTCGTCCTGCGCCGCGTGCTCGGCGGCGTACCGCAGGTGCTCGCGCGCCTGGCGCAGCGCGACAAGGTGGCGTTCGCGCGCGAGGTACAGCGATTCGCCCGTCTGCTGCCAGCCGGCGATGCGCAGCAGTTCCGCGCGCAGCAGGTCGATACCGATCTTCTCGTGCGCGGACAAATAGATGTTGACCGCGTCCGCGCCCGGGTCCACGGACGGCTGGTGGCCGGACAGGTCGATCTTGTTCCAGATGCGCACGACGGGCACGCCGGCCGGGAATGCGGCGACGATCTCCTCGTCGGCCTTGGCCGGGCCGAGGCTCGCGTCGAGCAGGTGCAGGATCACGTCCGCCTTGCCGACCTCGCCCCACGTGCGCTCGATGCCGATGCGCTCGACGACGTCGATGCCCTCGTCGATGGCGCGGATGCCGGCCGTGTCGACGATGTTCAGCGGGATGCCCTCGACCTGGATCGTCTCGCTGACTTTATCGCGCGTCGTGCCCGCGATCGGCGTGACGATGGCGACGTCCGATCCGGCCAGTGCGTTCAGCAGCGACGATTTGCCGACGTTCGGCTGGCCGACCAGCACGACATTCAAACCCTCGCGCAGCAACGCGCCCTGGGCCGCCTGGCGGAACACGGCTTCCAGCGCGTCGACGATGCCCTTCAACTGGCCGCGTGCATTGGACTTCTCGAGGAAGTCGATCTCCTCTTCCGGGAAGTCGAGCGTGGCCTCGACGAGCATGCGCAGGTTGATCGTCTTCTCGACCAGTTCATGGACGACCTTCGAAAAGGCGCCGGACAGCGATTGCGACGCCGATTTCGCGGCGGCCTCGGTGGACGCGTCGATCAGGTCGGCCACGGCTTCCGCCTGCGCGAGGTCGAGCTTGTCGTTCAGGAAGGCGCGGCGCGTGAATTCGCCCGGCTCGGCGAGGCGCAGGTCCAGGTCGCGGCCTGCCTCCAGCACGCGCGCGAGCAGCATGCGCAGCACGACGGGGCCGCCGTGGCCCTGCAGTTCCAGCACGTCCTCGCCCGTGTACGAATGCGGCGCCTTGAAGTACAGCGCGAGGCCCTCGTCGATGACGGTGCCCGCGGCGTCCTTGAACGGCACATAGGTGGCGTGGCGGGGCGTGAGCTTCGTGCCGGGGAACAGCGCGGCCGCGAGGGCGGACAAGTCCTTGCCGGAGGCGCGCACCACGCCGATGCCGCCGCGGCCGGGGGCGGTGGCGATGGCGGCGATGGGGGAGGTGTCGAGTTTCATGGGGTGGGATTGTAGATTATTAGTCGGACTGATGCCCATGAACGTCGTCCCCGCGAAGGCGGGGACCCAAGTACTGCCGGCGCCGTGGTAACGCGTGCAAATTGGGTTCCCGCCTGCGCGGGAACGACGGGCTGCTGCCAACAATAAAAAAGCCCGTGCGGACACGGGCTTTTCGCTCACGAGGCCGGAGTTACTTGGCCGGCGCGAACTTCTTGGTGATGACGTACTGCTGCGCCATCGAGATCAGGTTGTTCACGACCCAGTACAGCACGAGGCCGGACGGGAAGAACAGGAAGATGACCGAGAACGCCAGCGGCATGAACATCATCATCTTGGCCTGCACCGGATCGGCCGGCTGCGGGTTCAGCTTCTGCGTGATGAACATCGAGATCGCGTACAGGATCGGCAGGATGAAGTACGGGTCCGGTGCCGTCAGGTCGTGGATCCAGCCCACCCACGGTGCGCCGCGCATCTCGACCGCGGCCTGCAGCACCCAGTACAGGGCCAGGAACACCGGCATCTGCACGAGGATCGGCAGGCAGCCGCCCAGCGGGTTGATTTTCTCGGCCTTGTACAGCTCCATCGTGGCCTGCTGCATCTTGACCGGATCGTTTTTGAAACGCTCGCGGATCGCCTGCATCTTCGGCGTCACCGTCTTCATCTTGGCCATGCTGCGGTAGCCGGCCGCGGACAGCGGGAAGAACAGCAGCTTGATCAGGATCGTGAAGGCGATGATGGTCCAGCCCCAGTTGCCGATCATCGAGTGCAGCCAGTTCATCGTGGCGAAGATCGGCTTGGCGATGATCGCCGCCCACGCGTAGTCGCGCACCAGGTCGAGGCCCGGGGTCACGCCTTCCAGCAGGCTCTGCACCTGCGGGCCCGAGTACAGGCGCGCGGCGTTCGAGACGGTCGCGCCCGGAGCCACGGTGCCCAGCGGCTCGACGGCGCCGATCGCGAACAGGTTGTTACCCAGCGACTTCGTGTAGATGTCGCGCTGCGTGTTCGCCGGCGGGATGAAGGCCGAGACGAAGAAGTGCTGCGAGATCGCGATCCAGCCATCCTTCGCGGTCTTCGCGTGCTCGGCCGAGCCCTTGCCGATCTTTTCGAAGGTCAGCTTCTGGTAGTGCTCTTCCGGCGTCCACAGGGTCGGGCCCGTGTAGCTGCTGTTGAAGTACGTGTCGCCTTCCGGCTTCATGCCGTCATGTTCGAGCTGGAAGTACAGCGACGGGGTCACCGGTGCCTGGGTCAGGTTCGTCACGTCGTGGCGCACGTCGATCACGTAGTCGTTGCGCTTGAACGTGAAGGTCTTGGTCAGGCGCACGCCGCCCTGCTCCGCGTCCAGCACGACCTGCACCTGGTTGTTGCTGTCCAGCGCGCGCGGGCCAGGACGGACCGTGAACGGGGTGTTGTGGTTCGGCAGGACGCCGGCCGCGCTGGCGCCGGTCAGGCCCGTCTGGGCCAGGTAGACGCGCGGACCGTTGGCCTGGAACAGCACCTGGTTCTTGGTCTGGTCGACCTTGTCGCGGTATTTCAGCAGTTCCAGGCGACGGATCACGCCGCCGGCCGTGTCGATGTCGACTTTATAGACGTCGGTGCTGACGGTGATGACCTGGGTCTGCACGGGCGCGGGTGCCGCGGGCGTGCCCGGGACGGTGCCGGCCGGAGTCTGCGTTGCGGCCGTCGGCAGGTCATTCGGCTTGGCCGGGTTTGGGGCCTGCGCGACCTTGGCCGGCGGCTGCGCCGAGAACATCGACTGCTTGCCGTTGGCCACCATCCAGTCGTTCCACAGGACGACCAGCGAGACGGCGAACACGATCCACAGGATGGTACGTTTATTGATTTCCATTGGTCTTATTCAGGAATGCTTGCAACCGCAAGCGGTTGGTGAGGAATGCTGCTCCCCGGGACGCGGTACCAGGTCGACGCCGCCGTCGTTCCACGGATGGCAGCGGCAGACGCGGCGCAGAGCCAGCCATCCGCCGCGCGCGGCGCCGTGGATCTTGACGGCCTCGATCGCGTAATTGGAACAGGTCGGATAGAAACGGCAGTTCTGTCCGAGCATCGGAGACACCAGCAACTGGTAACCGCGCAACAGCCAGACAAGCAACCGGTTCATGATAGTCCCGGTTGCGAACCTGAAGGCGCAACGCTCGCCGCCTGTGGAGCGGCCTGGGCTTTGCGTGGACGCGGCAACTGCGACGCGAACAGACGCGCCAGCTCCACGCGCAACTGTGCCTTCAACGCGGACGTCGTCGCCGGACCGTCCTTGCCGTTGACCGGACGCGACAAGCGTACGATGCAGTCGAGCGCCGGCAGCGGCGTGGTCCGGAACAGTTCGCGGGTGATGCGCTTGATGGTGTTGCGCGTGACCGCGCGCGGCGCAAAACGTTTGGCCGCGACGACGCCCAGCCGCGCATGAGGCAGGGCATTCGGTCGGGTATAGAGCACGAAATGCGCGGTTTTTTGTGCAGGGCGCAAACGAAAAACGGATGAAAACTCATCCGTTTTTACGATACGCCGAACGCGCGCGAAGTCGTGCGAACCTTCGCCTGACATATGTCGTAGGCGTGGTCGATGCGGCTTTCCGGGCTTAGACAGCCAGGCGCTTGCGGCCCTTGGCGCGGCGAGCGTTCAGAACCAGACGGCCACCACGGGTAGCCATACGTGCGCGGAAGCCGTGCGTGCGCTTGCGACGAACGACGGAAGGTTGGTAAGTACGTTTCATTGGTGGTCTCGCTTAAAGCAAAATAGATGCAAAATCGGGGCTGAGCTCACACTGAGTCAGCATTGCGCCAATGACATTTCGCAGTTGTTAAGCCAGCGTCACGCCACAGCAAAGCTTGTCGCCTGTGTGCCATTTGTTGGATTAACAAGGCGTACGGGCGGGGAACCCTGAATTATTCAGCATTTTTACTTCAACTGTCAAGGCGACCGTTGTGTCAAGGTCGCTTTATTGTGCGCCGCAAACGGTTGCGCATGCACGTCAAGCGTTCGCGTTTCGGTGGAAAATTCCTGTATCGCCTGTGGATAACTTGCGAGAACACAGGTAAAATAGAGTGTTACGCTTAACTTAGTCGATGTATGGATAACTTTTGGCAGACCTGTTCCAACCAGTTGGAGCTCGAGCTGACACCGCAGCAATATACCGCGTGGATCAAACCACTTGTCGCCCTCGACTACGAGGACGGCAAGCTGCGCATTGCGGCGCCCAATCGCTTCAAGCTCGACTGGGTGAAGTCGCAATTCGCCAACCGCATCACCGCGCTGGCGTCCGAGCATTATCAGCGGCCGGTCGACGTGCAGTTCGTGCTCGACCCGAAGAACAGCGCGCCGAAGAAACCGGCATCGTCGGCCCCTGCCCCGATGCCGTCCAGCAGCGGTGCGCTGGGCATCAACGCCGCCGCCGACAAGACCGTGCCGGAGATGCCTGTCGTCACGCCGGACAATGTCATCGCGAACAATCCGCGCCGCGAGCAGAGCCGCGTCAACCCGGACCTCACGTTCGAGAACTTCGTGACCGGTAAGGCGAACCAGCTGGCGCGCGCCGCTGCGATCCAGGTCGCCAACAACCCGGGCGTCTCGTACAACCCGCTGTTCTTCTACGGCGGCGTGGGCCTCGGTAAAACGCACTTGATCCACGCGATCGGCAACCAGGTGATGGCCGACCAGCCGGGCGCGCGCATCCGCTATATCCACGCGGAACAGTACGTGCGCGACGTCGTGACCGCGTACCAGCGCAAAGGCTTCGACGACTTCAAGCATTACTATCACTCGCTGGACATGCTGCTCATCGACGATATTCAATTCTTCGGTGGCAAGAGCCGCACGCAGGAAGAATTCTTCTATGCGTTCGAGGCACTGATCGCAGCGAAAAAGCAGATCATCATCACGTCGGATACCTATCCGAAAGAGATCACCGGCATGGACGACCGCCTGATCTCGCGCTTCGACTCGGGCCTGACGGTCGCGATCGAACCGCCGGAACTGGAAATGCGCGTGGCGATCCTGATGAAGAAGGCGGAATCGGAAGGCGTGATGCTGAACGACGACGTCGCCTTCTTCGTCGCGAAACACCTGCGCTCGAACGTGCGTGAACTGGAAGGCGCGTTGAGGAAAATCCTCGCGTACTCGCGCTTCCACGGCAAGGACATCACGATCGACGTCGTGAAGGAAGCACTGAAAGACCTGCTGTCCGTGCAGAACCGCCAGATCTCCGTGGAAAACATCCAGAAGACCGTGGCCGATTTCTTCAACATCAAGGTCGCAGACATGTATTCGAAACGCCGCCCGGCCAACATCGCGCGTCCGCGCCAGATCGCGATGTACCTGGCGAAAGAGCTGACGCAGAAGAGTCTGCCGGAAATCGGCGAACTGTTCGGCGGCCGCGACCATACGACGGTGCTGCACGCAGTCCGCAAGATCGCCCAGGACCGCACCAAGAACGCCGAGTGCAACCACGAATTGCACGTGCTGGAACAGACCCTGAAAGGCTGATGCGTGAACGCGGGGGAAAAGGCTGTGCCCCCGATGATTTCTGGCA
The DNA here is from genome assembly GCF_029223865.1 of Telluria mixta. Lineage (NCBI taxonomy): Bacteria > Pseudomonadati > Pseudomonadota > Betaproteobacteria > Burkholderiales > Oxalobacteraceae > Telluria > Telluria mixta. Next base: position 2,345,895 of record NZ_CP119520.1, on the reverse strand, counting down.
AAATATTGCACGAACAACATTTTTACCCATAACCGAGGATATTTATGCAACTGGTCAAATCCACCCGAGACACGCTTCTCCGGCCACTGCAGATCGTGAGTGGTATTGTCGAGCGTCGGCACACCATGCCGATTCTGGCCAATATCCTCATCCGCAAGAATGGCGAGAGCGTCTCGTTCCTGTCGACCGACACCGAGGTGCAGATCACGACCCTGGCCAACATCGGTTCGGGCCCTGAAGAGACCGGCACGACTGTCGCGGCGCGCAAGCTGCTCGACATCCTGCGCGCCCTGCCGGAATCGGGCGACGTCACGATGACCCTGCTGAACAAGCGCCTGACCGTCCAGAGCGGCAAGTCGCGCTTCGCACTGCAGACGCTGGCGGCCGAGGAATTCCCGACCGTGTCCGTGGCCGACACCTACAACGCGACCGTCACGCTGCCGCAGAAAACGCTGAAGCACCTGTTCAACATGGTGCACTTCGCGATGGCCCAGCAAGACATCCGCTACTACCTGAACGGCCTGCTGCTGGTGCTGGACGGTAACAACGTGATCGCCGTCGCCACCGACGGCCACCGCCTGGCATTCTCCCAGGTGACGGCGGAACAAACGTTCGAACGCCAGGAAGTCATCATCCCGCGCAAGACCATCCTGGAACTGCAGCGCCTGCTGGAAGAAAGCGACGACGAAGTCCGCCTGGACATCGCCGCCTCGCAGGTCAAGCTGACGTTCGCCGACATCGAGCTCGTCTCGAAGCTGGTCGAAGGCAAGTTCCCGGATTACACCCGCGTGATCCCGAAGGGCTACAAGAACGACTTCACGATCAGCCGCGACGAACTGCTGCGCTCGCTGCAGCGCGCCGCGATCATGACGAGCGACAAGTTCAAGGGCGTGCGCTGCATGATCGCCCCGGGCTCGATGAAGATCAGCTCGACCAACGCCGACCAGGAGGAAGCGGTGGAAGAACTGGAAATCGACTACGGCGGCGACACGATCGACATCGGTTTCAACGTCACGTACCTGCTGGACGTGCTGAACAACCTGAAGTGCGACCAGGTGAATATCTCGCTGGGCGATTCGAATTCGTCGGCGCTGATGTCGATTCCGGAAAATGGCGACTTCAAGTATGTCGTCATGCCGATGCGTATTTAATTAGGGCGAAACGTCCATATATTCGTCCTGTATGCGGGGATTCAAGCAGTAATTGGGTCCCTGCCTGCGCAGGGAGTCGGTTCCGGCAGTGCCGGAAACGACGGTCTTGAGGCCGCGTACCTCGGCTCCGTCGTTCCCGCGAAGGCGGGAACCCAAGTTCGCTCCCCGTATTGATTGACGATCTAGACAGCAGGCCACCGGCCCGCCGTCTGATTCACACGTTATTTGAGAAAGCAGTCATGTCCGAGAACACTCAAGCAGTTTTGGAATCCTCCCCTGCCAAGGCGGAAGAGTACGGCGCCTCGTCGATCCAGATCCTGGAAGGCCTGGAAGCGGTACGCAAGCGTCCGGGCATGTACATCGGCGACACGTCGGACGGCACCGGCCTGCATCACCTGGTGTTCGAGGTGCTCGATAACTCGATCGACGAGGCCCTGGCTGGCTACTGCACCGAAATCCACGTCACGATCCATTCCGACAATTCGGTCTCGATCACCGACAACGGCCGCGGCATCCCGACCGGCATCAAGATGGACGACAAGCACGAGCCGAAACGCTCGGCGACCGAGATCGCCCTGACGGAACTGCACGCCGGCGGCAAATTCAACCAGAACGCCTATAAAGTGTCGGGCGGCCTGCACGGCGTCGGCGTCTCGTGCGTGAACGCGCTGTCGAAGCTGCTGCGCGTGACCGTCCGCCAGAACGGCAAAGTGCACCAGATGGAATTCGAGCGCGGCGTTCCGCTGAACCGCGAAATCGAAATCCGCGACGGCTTCGAAGTCTCGCCGATCAAGGTCATCGGCGAAACCGACAAGCGCGGCACGGAAGTCCATTTCTGGGCCGACGAGGAAATCTTCTCGCACGTCGAGTTCCATTACGAGATCCTGAGCAAGCGTATCCGCGAACTCTCGTTCCTGAACAACGGCGTCAACATCAAGCTGAGCGACCAGCGCACCGGCAAGGAAGAAATCTTCGCCTTCGAAGGTGGCACCCGCGGCTTCGTGGAGTACATCAACAAGGCCAAGACCGTCCTGCACCCGACCGTGTTCCAGGCGACGGGCGAGCGCGTGTCGGAAAACGGCACCAACGTCTCGGTCGACGTGTCGATGCAGTGGAACGACGCGTACAACGAGCAAGTGCTCTGCTTCACGAACAACATCCCGCAGCGCGACGGCGGCACCCACCTGACCGGCCTGCGCGCGGCAATGACGCGCGTGATCAACAAATACATCGACGAGAACGACTTCGCCAAGAAGGCCAAGGTCGAAATCTCGGGCGACGACATGCGCGAAGGTCTCACCTGCGTGCTGTCGGTGAAAGTGCCTGAGCCGAAGTTCTCGTCGCAAACGAAAGACAAGCTCGTGTCGTCGGAAGTGCGCGGCCCGGTCGAAGAGATCGTGGCGAAGACGCTCACCGACTTCCTGATGGAAAAGCCGAACGACGCCAAGATCATCTGCGGCAAGATCGTGGAAGCGGCGCGTGCGCGCGAAGCAGCCCGCAAGGCCCGCGACCTCACCCGCCGCAAGGGTGTGATGGACGGCCTGGGCCTGTCGTCGAAGCTGGCCGACTGCCAGGAACGCGACCCGGCGCTGGCCGAGCTGTACATCGTCGAGGGTGACTCCGCAGGCGGTTCCGCCAAGCAGGGTCGCGACCGTAAGTTCCAGGCCATCCTGCCGCTGCGCGGCAAGGTGCTGAACGTGGAAAAGGCGCGCTTCGAAAAGATGCTGTCGTCGGAACAGATCACGACCCTGATCGCGACGCTCGGCACGTCGATCGGCCCGGACGAGTTCAACGTCGACAAGCTGCGCTACCACCGCATCATCATCATGACCGACGCGGACGTCGACGGTGCCCACATCCGCACCCTGCTGCTGACCTTGTTCTACCGCCAGATGCCGCAGCTGGTCGAGCGCGGCCATATCTACATCGCGCAACCGCCGCTGTACAAGGTCAAGGCCGGCCGCGATGAGCGCTACCTCAAGGACGACGTCGAGGAAGCGAGCTACATGATGCGTTTCGCGCTGAACGGCGCCGCCCTGCTGCCGAAGGAAGGCGCGGAGGCGATCACCGACGGTGCGCTGGGCGACCTGGTCGACAAGTACAACAAGGCCAACGCGATCATGATGCGCCTGTCGCGCGTGATCGACCGCGCCGCCCTGTCCGCCATCATGACCGGCGTGAAGCTGGACCTGTCGACCCAGGAAGCGGCCGAGAAATCGGCCCAGGCCATGGCCGACGCGATCCACGACCCGAGCGTGAAGGTGGGCGTGCGTTCGGACGAACTGTCCGACAAGCACAGCCTGCGCATCGAGCGCATCCACTACGGCAACGTGCAGGTGACGTCGATCGACGCCGACTTTGTCGCCAGCGCGGATTACAAGACGCTGGAAAACTCGGCGGAGACGTTCCAGGGCCTGATGGGCGACGGCGCGATCATCCGCCGCGGCGAAGGCGAGAAGATGAAGGAATTCGCCGTGCGCGACTTCCAGCAGGCCATGGAATGGCTGCGCGAGGAAGCCGAGCGTGGCGTCTCCAAGCAACGCTATAAAGGGCTGGGCGAGATGAATCCCGAGCAGCTGTGGGAAACGACCATGGATCCGACCGTGCGTCGCCTGCTGAAGGTGCAGATCGAGGATGCGATTGCCGCCGACCAGATCTTTACCACGCTGATGGGGGATGAAGTGGAGCCGCGCCGGAACTTTATTGAGTCGAATGCGCTGCAGGCGGGGAATATCGACGTCTGACGTCGCTGGTATCCAAATGAACGGCCAACCGAACAAGGTTGGCCGTTTTACTTTAGAGGCGCACTAGAGGCCATTTCGAATCTCCATCAGTGCGAAACCAAGGAGATTCAAACCCAACCACTGGCTCGGGTTCTTCGCTCTCTCATCATCTTGAGCAAGACCGATGCCCCAGATGCTATCGACCGGACTCGCTTCGACGAGAATGCGTGCCCCGCTCTGTTTCAGAAAAATGCCAAGCTCCGGATTTTGCGTGAACTTGGCCTGATTGGCCCGAACGACAATCGAAAAGCGATGTTCGACCCAGACTGCCTCATCAAATCCAGATACGCTTCGGCCTAGCGCTTTCGCCGCACCTGGCGTAGGAGCTTGCAGTACACGTACTCGTGCCGAGGGATCACCGAACAGCACCGCCTTTTCTGCCATCATGTAATGCTCGGCCGTGGCGTAGCGCTGCCCATCTATCACGAACGGTGCCTCGTACCACTGACTAAAACAGGACGAGGTAATGCCTGCCTTTCCTGGTTGGTGTCCCCAGAAAAAGAGATACTTCAATGCCTCGCCAGCAAGGTGTCTTCGGCGTAAATCTTCGAGAAATTGCGTGTCGTCCATCAGATACCTCATTCTTCTTTTCTATATTCGTCGATGACCCATGCGCGCAGCGCCTGCTTCTCCGTACGACGCTGCCTGCGCCCCGCCTGATACGCCCCATGCGCACCCGCATTGCGCTGTTTAGCCGCGACCGCATGCGGATTACGCGGCTTGATCGATTTGATCTTCATGTCTTACCCCTTGATGCACACCACCTGGCGCAGCGTTTGCACGACCTCGACCAGATCCGTCTGATGCGCCATGACCTTGTCGATGTCCTTGTAGGCCGCCGGAATCTCGTCGACCACGCCACCGTCCTTGCGGCATTCGATGCCTTCCGTCTGCGCCGCCAGGTCGAAACGGTCGAACTTGCGCTTGGCCTCGCTGCGGCTCATGTGGCGTCCCGCGCCGTGCGAGCATGAGCAGAACGATTCCGGATTACCCTTGCCGCGCACGATGTAGCTCTTCGCGCCCATGCTGCCGGGGATGATGCCGAGCTCGCCTTCACGCGCCGAGATCGCGCCCTTGCGCGTGACGAACAGGCGCTCGCCGCCGTGCGATTCGCGTGCCACATAGTTGTGGTGGCAATTGATCGCTTCGCCATCGAGCTTGAACGGCGGGACATGCTGTGCAAGCACGTCGACGACCCGGCGCATCATTTCGCGGCGGTTGATGAGCGCGTAATCCTGCGCCCACTCGACAGCTTCGATGTAGTCGTCGAACAGCGTCGATCCCTCGCTGAAATAGGACAGGTCCTTGTCCGGCAGATGGATCTGGTGACGCTGCATGTCCTTGCGCGCCGCCGCGATGAAATAGCGGCCGATGACGTTGCCGATGCCGCGCGAACCGGAGTGCAGCATGATCCAGACGCGCTGTTCTTCGTCGAGACAGATCTCGATGAAGTGATTGCCGCCGCCGAGCGTGCCCAACTGGCAGATCCACGTCTGTGCAAACTTCTGCTGCATCTTCATGATGCCGCCGTGCTTGCCGACGATGACATCCAGCCGGTCATTGAGCGGCCGTCCGACGCGGGCATGGGCCGAACCACGCACCTTGTCCCAGGCATGCTGCCCGAAGCCGACCGGCACGGCCGCTTCGATGGCGCTGCGCAGGCGGGCCAGGCCATCCGGCAACTGGCTCGCCGTAAGCGTCGTGCGCACGGCATTCATGCCGCAGCCGATGTCGACACCAACGGCGGCGGGAATGATCGCGGACTGCGTCGGGATCACGCTGCCGACGGTCGCGCCGACACCAGCGTGCACGTCGGGCATCGCCGCGACGTGCGGATGGACGATCGGCAGCTTGGCGATGTTCAGCAATTGCTGCAGCGCCGCGTGGTCGATGTCGTCCGTATAGATGTGCACCGGGACACGTCCCTTGTGCAGTGTTTGTACGATGGGCATAACTTGTCCTAAAAGATTCGTCATGCCGGCGTTCTTGCTCTGAAAAGCAAAAACCCCGGCGAGTGTCCTCGCCGGGGCTCTGAAGGAACGGCCGGCTCGAGGAGGCATAAGTGCCTGGCCCCGAGCTCGGTGCTCGGGGCTATCTGTCTTGCGTGTTGTCGATAGCCGTACGTGGCATTGCCGTTCCTTTCTTGAGAAATGGGTTGATCGAAGCGATGAGGTGCGATTCTGCGTTACCTCGATCTTGCCTGTCAAACAATCAAACCATCAATGTTGTGTTTTTTGCACAGTAGCGTCAATTCAATAACCGGCTGTGCTTGGGTAACTGCGCCGTCAGATAGTCATGCTGATCCGCAAGGATATTCCGCCCGCTCAGCAGATAATGCTCCGCGCGACACGGCACATACGGCACATAAATCAGCGGCCGGAATTGCTCGACCAGCAGATTGCCCTTTTCCTGGTTACAGCGCTTGCAGGCGGTCACGCAATTCATCCACGTATCCTTGCCGCCGCGCGACCTCGGCAGGATATGGTCGCGCGACAGTTCCTTGTGCGCGAAGCGATTGCCGCAATAGGCGCAGGTATAGCGGTCGCGTTTGAAGAGCAGGTCGTTCTGGTGCGTCAGCGGCAGGCCGGTCCTGAACATGCGCGTCATGATTTCGCTGCCGGCGATGGCAATGATCGGCTTGACGGCGATTTTCGACTGCACGCCCGCACGGGAATAGCCGCCGCGGAAAACGAATTCGCGGCCGCCCAGTTCCCAGGCCACTTTGCCGAGCGCGTAGTACAGGATGGCGTCCTCCGGCGCAATCCAGTCGAACGGGTTCCCTGCAATATCGAGTGCCAGGATTTGCGTGTTCATCATGTCACCTTCGTTTCGTAGTGACAGCGTAGCCTGAACACAAATAAAAGTCAGCAATCGTGCGCTGACTTCGACTTCAGCCCCGCAATCTCACGGGCTTGGCGCCGAACGAACGGACCACGACAGGTTTCGCCAACCCGGCCAGGAAACGGCCCAGCGGCGCCTCGACCCAGTGATGGAACACGGCACCGGACGCGACGCTGGCCGCCCACGCCCACACGACGCCTGCGCCTTGCAAATAAGCATCATCCGGAACGAAGCGCGTGAACGCCGCATTCACGACCAGGCACACCGGAAAGTGCACGAGGAAGATCGAATAGGAAATCTTGCCCAGGTAATTGATGACCGACCACCCCGAGTTCGCGTACGTGCTCAGCCGCGTACGGCCGTACAGGCACAGGAAGCAGGCCACGACGGACGCCACTGCGATGCGGATCCGGAAATCCAGTTCCAGCGCCAGCACGGCCGGCACCACCATCATCAACAGGAGAGAGAATGTCGCGATGAACGGCCGGCGCGGATCGCTCGCCCACCATGCGAGGATGCCGAGGCCATAGCTGCCGAAAAAGTACGGCGCCCACACGTCGAATTCGGCGTCGCGGTTGAAGTACAGCAGCGAGATGCTCACACCCAAGGTCACCAGCAGCGGCATCAGCCAAGGCATGACCCGGTGGCCGGCGATGCGTCCACCCAGCCACAGCAGGCAAGTGATCAGCGCATACAGCTGGAAATCGATGGCGACATACCAGGCACCGGCGGACAGCGATTCATAGCCCAGCACGCCGTGCAGCAGCAGGATGTGCGCGGCCAGCTGGGACATGTCCGGCGGGGCGGAGATCGAATCGTGGACCATCCACGTGCGCGCGAGCGCGGAGGCGCCGATCGCCAGGAACATGGCCACGATGAACGGCGGCGCCAGCTTGATATAGCGGCGCCAGATCGTGCCCAGCGGATTGCCGATGCCGGGCATGCCGGACGGCGACAGCGATTTCGCGACGAGGAACCCGCTGATGACGAGGAAGGCCTGGACGGCGATGCGGCCGTACTGGTCGAGCCAGTCGATAATCGGCGGCATCAGCGGCCGCGCGGCGTCGGCCATCGGACCGTAGAACGCCAGGTGGTGCAGGACGATCAGTTGCGCCGCACCGGCCTTCAAGAGGTTGATCAAACCAAACTGTTTTTGGACCGTCGCGTTCGGTCCGGATGCTCCCAAATCTTTCATGTGCAAGCCCAGCCATTCAATGTTGCCCAGTGTCAAGTGAGCAACAATGTTGCCTAAACAGCTGAGCGGGCCGCCATCATAGCTGAGCTGAATCGTGCGGGACCACGCTTTACACCTCGTAAAGCCTGTTACATAAAGATGCAAATTAATCGTAAAAATAACGGCTGAAATCGCGTTTTGCGCATGATTTCAGCCATGCAGAGTAACTAAAGTGTTTCAAGAACAACTTCCATACGCGAAATACCCCGCCGACGTCTGCCTCACATCCGTATAAGCGGTCACCATGTAATACCCGAGATACTGGTTCGAATTCTTCGCATACACCTGCCCATCCGCACCGATATAAGCCCGGCCGGCCGACACGTGCGACACATTGCTGGCATACCAGTGACTGCACGTGAACGGCGCCGCCGCGTTGCCGCTGACGACCTTGTCGATCATGGTCTTGATGGCGACCATCTGCCCGCCGCTCTTGGCCGGGAAATTCACGTCCTCATACCCCCACCAGTCCCAGCATCCTCCCGGATTGTTGGCGGTGACGATCGTTTGCGGGTACAGCACGACGATGTTGTTCGTATCGGCCCAGCGGTTATAGCCGGCGTTCTGGTAAAACGCCGAGCCGACGACGGATGCGCTTTGCAGGCAGCCATGGAAGGCCACGTGCAGCCGGCACGGCTGTCCCCCGGCGCAGCTGGCCGGCACGTACGCGTAGCCGCTGTTCGCCATGCTATAAAAATTCGGATTGAAGTTGCCCCAGAAAACGGACTGGTCGAAGTTGATGAAGCTGCCGCTTAACGTCCCCGCGTTCTTGGGATTCAGCGGCCCGTAAATCCATTTCAGGATCTCGCCTGCCGTATCGAAGTTACAGTTGTTGACGTAGGGACTGCCGTTGATGGCGCAGCCGTTGCCGAAGAAATCCGTCGGGATCGAATGCTCGGCCGCGAGATTGTTCTTGTAATAGATATTGGCGGCCGGGAGGTACGCACCGTACATCGTTTTAAGATCATCCATGACGGGCTGGCGTACCGTGGAATCGATCGTCCCGGACAGCAGATACACCTTCGACGCGGCCATATTGCTGGTCGGGTCGATATAGCCATTGCCCGACCACGTATTCACCACCGACATCAGATACGGCAAATTGCGCGAGCCGGTATTCGCCATGCACGGGCCGACCGAGATCGCGACATTCCCCTGCGAACAGTAGACCGGCCCGCCGGCGATGATGCCCGCGCCCTTTTTCACTGTTTTCGAATACGCGAAATGCATCTGCGCCGCCATGTGGGCGCCGGACGAAAAGCCGGACACCGACACCTCGTTCACGCTGACGTTGTACTTCGGTAAAACGACGACCGCCGCGAAGGCGCTCGTGCCGAGAAAGCCAATAAGGATGCCGGCAAGATGCCTTGCCCTGATCAGGATGGTCATGCTGTCTCCGATTGTTTTATAGGTTTGACCCGGATCAGCTTAGATGAGGCAGACCGATGTGCAAGCGCAAAGCGATGTGCGCTTCCGATCAGGCGACTGTGCAAAAAACGAGGCATCCGGAGCTGAAGCACGCGGCGTGTACCATGTGCGCATGACCTACCGCCTCGCCCTGTTCGATTTCGACGGCACGCTCGCCGACTCGTTTCCCTTCGTCCTCTCCGTCTTTAACACGATCGCCGACCAGCACGGCTTTCGCCGCATCGACGTCGCGCGCGCGGACGAGCTGCGCCACCTCCACGTGCGCCAGATGATGGACCACGTCGGCATGCCGGCCTGGAAGCTGCCGCTCGCCTCCAGGACCTTCATGGCGATGATGCGCGACAGCGCCCACACGATTCCCCTGTTCGACGGCATCGCGGACGCGCTGCGCCACCTGCACGACCGGGGCGTCGTACTCACCGTCGTCTCGTCGAATGCCGAGCACAACGTGCGCGCGGTGCTGGGCCCGGAGCTGGCGGCGCTGATCCGACGCTTCGAGTGCGGCATGTCCGTGTTCGGCAAGGCGAGGCGCATCCGCGCCGTGCTCAAGGCCTGCGGCGTGGCGCCTGCGGACGCCATCTATATCGGCGACCAGGCGACGGATGCGGAGGCGGCGCAACAAGCCGGCGTGGCCTTTGGCGCCGTCCACTGGGGCATTGCCACGATCGAAGCGCTGCGGGCGCAAGACTGCGCCACCGAGTTCGTCACGCCGGCCGACCTGCGCCGGATCGCCACCGCATCCTGACCTGCCCAGCACACGCACCGGCTGGGCGCCTTGAAGAAAAATACTTCGCATGCTAAACTTTCTCATATAAACAGTGAACAAGAGAAGTATTTACGCGAATCAACATGACCCTCACCGACCAGACCCTGAGCAGTCTCACCGCCGCGCTGACCCACGCGTCGCGCGCCTACCGTGCCGCCGCCGACAAGGTCGCGTCCGACTTTGGCCTGTCCCAGGCGACCGGGCTGCCGGTGCTGGTCATCCACCGTTTCGGCGAGAACGGCGTGCGGCCGGGCATCCTCGCCGAGACGCTGAGCCTGGAAGCGTCGTCGCTCGTGCGCGTCGTCGACCACCTGATCGGTTCGGGTCTCGTCGAGCGCCATGAAGACCCGCAAGACCGCCGCGCCAAAATCCTGCGCCTGACCGAAGAGGGCCTCAAGACCGCCCACCAGATGGACCAGGCCCTGACGCCTTTCCGCCGCAAGCTGTTCGGCCAGTTCGATCCGGCCGACGTCGAGGCCACGCTGCGCGTCCTGTCCGGCCTGCCGACCGCCATCGCCACGATCCAGGCCGCATGAACTTGCCAACCCGGTCGGAGATGCTGTTCTCCGTCAAGTCATTCGCGGCAGCGATGCTCTCGGTTTATATATCGATGCGCATCGGACTGCCGCGACCTTTTTGGGCGCTGATGACGGCGTACATCTGCGCCGCGCCGTTCGCCGGACCGACCCGCTCCAAGGGCCTGTACCGCGCGGGCGGCACCGTCCTCGGCGCCATCGCGGTCACGTTCCTCGTGCCGCGCCTGATCAACTCGCCCGAGCTGCTGTCGCTGGCGCTGGCGCTGTGGATCGCCGGCTGCCTCTATTTCTCTCTGCTCGACCGCACGCCGCGTTCGTACATGCTGATGCTGGGCGGCTATACCGCCGGCCTCATCGCCTTCCCCGCCGTGAACGAGCCGGCCGCCATCTTCGACATCGCCCTCGCGCGCGTGGAGGAAATCCTGCTCGGCATCACGTGCGCCACCGTCGTGCACAGCCTCGTGCTGCCGCAGCCGTTCGGTCCGATGCTGCTGGCGCGCCTGGACAACGCCGTGCGCGACGCCCAGCACTGGATCCGCGACGCGCTGAACCCGGCCGGCGACGCGCGCAGTGCCGGCGACCGGCGCAAGCTCGCGGGCGACATCACGGAGATGCGCCTGATGACCACGCACCTGCCGTTTGACACATCGCGCCTGCGCTGGACGGAGAAGGCGGTCAATGCGCTGCAGGAACGCCTGGCCGCCTTCGTGCCGATCGTCTCGGGCGTGGAAGACCGCCTGACGGCGCTGCGCGATCTGGGCGCCACCGAGGTGTCGGAACGGTGGGATGCATTGCTGCGCGACGTCGTCGCCCTCACCGAGAGCCCGAAGGACGTGGCGATCGATGCCCGGGGCGCCGCACTGCGCGCGCGTATCGACGCCCTCGAACCGAAGGTCGACGAAGCACTCGGCTGGACCGGCATGATCGAAGTGAACCTGGCCGCACGGCTGCGGCGCCTGATCGAGATCTGCGTCGAGACGCGCACCCTGCGCCAGCACATCGACGCCGGCGTGCACGGCCGCCTGCCCGAGGCCGTGCGCCACCTGCCGGGCGTGCCGGTGAGCGCGCTGCACCTGGACCGGGGCATGGCCGCGCTGTCCGCGTTCGCGGCCGCCGCCGCCGTGCTGGCGTGCTGCGCATTCTGGATCCTGACCGGCTGGCCGGCCGGAGCCGCCGCCCCGATGATGACGGCCGTGCTGTGCTGCTTCTTCTCCACGCAGGACGACCCGGTGCCGTTCATCAAGAGCTTCATGTGGTACTCGATCTATGCGATCCCGCTGTCGGCCCTGTACCTGCTGGGCATCCTGCCGGCCGTGCACAACTTCGAATCGTTCGTCGTCGCCTGTGCCCCGACCTTCCTCGTACTGGGCGTCTTCCTCGCGCGGCCCTCCACGTTCGGGCGCGCGATGCCCTTCCTGTTCGCCATCTGCGGGACGCTGGCCATGGTCGACACGCACAACGCCGACATGGTGTCCTTCGTGAACAGCACGCTGGCGCAGGTCGTCGGCTACGTCGCGGCCGCCGTCACGACGAGCGTGTTCCGCCGCGTCGGCGCCGGCTGGACGGCGCGCCGCCTGCTCAAGGCCGGCTGGAGCGAACTGTCGCGCATGGGCAAGGGCGAACGCGTGCCGTCGCTGCCGGAATTCTCGGCACGCATGGTCGACCGCGTCGGCCAGCTGACCCCGCGCCTCGCGCTGGCCGGGAAGGACCAGGACCTGCAGGCCGTCGACGCCCTGCGCGACCTGCGCATCGGCTTGAACATGACCTTGCTGCAGAACGTGCGCGCGCGACTGGGCCGCGGCGAAGCGGCCGTCGGCCCGCTGATGAAGCAGCTGTCTCGCCATTTCGCGCTGCGCCCGCGGGTCGACGCCGGTTGCGAACGCAGCCTGCTGGACACGCTCGACAACGCCCTGCGCGCCATCTGCGCCGGCGAACGCGATGCCGCCCAGCGCGAGGCCCTGGCTGCCCTCACCGGCATGCGGCGCGACCTGTTTCCCAAGGCGGCGGCGTATCAACCGTCGCTGGCAACTGCAATCTGAAAGGAGATCCGATGATCGGCGAAGTCAGCATCTACGGCCTCTACGTTCCTCCGCTCCTGCTGCTCACGCTGGCGGCGCTGGTGGTCTCGCGGCTCATCAACCTGGTCCTGGCGAAGACGGGCTTTTATCGCGTCGTCTGGCACCCGGCCCTGTTCGATTTTTCCCTGTTCGTCATCGTGCTCGGCGCACTGACGTATTACACACGCAACTGGTCCTGAGATGGCTATGAAAACTATTTTGTCGACGATTGGCCGGATGAGTATCACGGCGGTGGTGACCGCGGGCGCGGTCTACGCGGGCTGGCAGCTGTGGCGCCACTACGAGGTCGAACCCTGGACGCGCGACGGCCGCGTGAAAGCCTATGTCGTGCAGGTCGCGCCCGACGTGACGGGCCAGGTGACCAAGGTCTATGTGCACGACAACCAGCAGGTGAAGGCCGGCGAGGCGCTGTTCGACATCGACCGCGCCCGCTTCGAACTGGCCTTGCGCCAGAGCGAAGCCCAGGTGGCGGCGGCCCAGGCCGCATTGGCCCAGGCGCTGCGCGAGAACCAGCGTAATACCCAGCTCGACGACCTCGTGTCGCAGGAAACCCGCGAGCAGGGCCAGACCCGCAGCGACCAGGCCCGCGCCACCTTGGCCCAGGCCATCGTCAACCGCGACACCGCGAAGCTGAACCTCGAGCGCACGCGCGTCATCTCGAGCGTCGACGGCATCGTGACGAACCTCGACCTGCGCGAAGGTGCGTACGCCACCGCGGCGCATCCGGTAATGGCCGTCGTCGACAGCGGCTCGTTCTACGTCGAAGGCTATTTCGAAGAGACCAAGCTGCCCGGCATCCAGCTGGGCGACCGGGTCGACGTCACCCTGATGGGCACGCGCCAGCCGATCCGCGGCCATGTGGAAAGCTTCGCCGAAGGCATCACCGACCGCGACCGCAGCACGGGCGCCAACATGCTGCCGAACGTGAACCCGACCTTCAACTGGGTCCGCCTCGCACAGCGCGTGCCGGTGCGCATCGCCATCGACCAGGTGCCGGCCACCGTGCGTCTCGTTGCCGGGCAGACGGCGACGGTCAAGGTGTTGCCCGCCCAGGCCAAGCCGGCTGTGGTGCCCACTGCGCCGGCCAAGGCGGTGGCTGCCGTTCCCGCTGCGACTACCACGCATTAAATCGTCATGAACCGCTACCGATCCTCCGTCAAGAAAGTCTTCACGCTGTCGCTGCTGGCGGCCGCACTCGCCGCCTGCACGACGGTCGGCCCCGACTACCACGTGCCGAAAGAAGCCGTGATCAAGCGCGACGCGGCCAATGCCCCGTTCATGGGCGCGACCGAACAGCCCTTCAAATCCGAGCCGCTGCCGGCCGACTGGTGGCGCCTGTACCAGGACCCGCTGCTCGACAAGCTGATCGCCAAGGCGTTCGCCAACAATGCCGACCTGCGCGTGGCCGCCGCCAACCTGCAGCGCGCGCATGGCGTGCTGGAAGAGGTCGAGGAAAAGAAGCGACCCGAAGTCGAGATGAGCGCCGCCCCGCAATACGGCCGCATCGCCGGTGCCCAGCTGGGCATCCCGGAACAACTGCCTACCGACGGCCTGTACGACGCCGACGTCAAGATCGGCTACACGCTCGACCTGTGGGGCCGCATCCGCCGCGCCGTCGAAGCGTCGGAGGCGGATGTCGAAGCCGCACAGGCGGCCAGCGACCTCACCCACGTGATCGTCGCCGCCGACACGACCCGCGCCTATGCGGAAGCGTGTTCGGCCGGCTACCAGCTGAAGGTGGCGCAGGATTCGGTCGATCTGCAGCAAAAGTTCGTGAAGCTCACGGCCGAACGCGTCAAGCGCGGCCGCGGCATCGCCATCGACACCACCCGAGCACAAGCCCAGTTCGACCAGTTGCGCGCCAACCTGCCGCCGCTGGAAGCGCGTCGCCGCACGGCGCTGTACCGTCTGGCTGTTTTGACCGGCGAAGTGCCGAGCCAGTTCCCGGCCGAGGTCGCGCAATGTTCGACGCCGCCGCGCGTGGCCGCGACGATCCCCATCGGCGATGGCGCCGCCCTGCTGCGCCGCCGTCCCGACGTACGCCAGGCCGAGCGCCAGCTGGCCGGCGCCACGGCGCGCATCGGCGTCGCGACGGCCGAGCTGTACCCGAACATCAACCTGGGCGCGTCGGTCGGCATGATCGGCATGATGAACCAGTTCAACGATGCGAATACATGGAAGTTCAGCCTGGGCCCGCTGATCTCGTGGAGCCTGCCGGCGACCAGCTCCGCCCGCTCGCACATCGCGCAAGCCACGGCCAACACGGCCGGTGCCCTGGCCCGCTTCGACTCGGTCGTGCTGAACGCGCTGCGCGAGACGGAAAGCGCGCTGACCGTCTACGCCCGCGAGCTCGACCGCAACGCCGCCCTGCGCGCCGCCCGCGACCAGAGCGCGCTGGCGTCGCGCCAGTCGGCCAGGCTGTACCAGTTCGGTCGCACCGACTTCCTGTCCCAGCTCGACGCGGACCGCACCCTGGCCAGCGCCGAGAACATCCTTGCGGCATCCGATGCACAGCTGGCGGCGGATCAGGTGCAGCTGTTCCTCGCACTGGGTGGTGGGTGGGAAAACACGCATGCCAAGCACGGTCAAGAGCATGCGGGTAGGGTGGACGGCTCTGCCGTCCACGCGTCCAACCAGCCTTGACTATGGAGATCCGTCGCGTATCACCGCGTGGGCGGCGGTAACGTCAACGCGGTGCCGGCACCGGGGTGCAGCCGCCCACCCTACAACAGCTTATCGAGCGTGATCGGCAGATCCCTTACCCGCTTGCCCGTCGCGTGGAACACGGCATTCGCGATGGCGGCGCCCACGCCCGTGATGCCGATCTCGCCGATCCCCTTCGCGCCCAGCGGGTTCACGTGCGGGTCGTCCTCATCGACGATCTGCACGTCGATCGCCTGGATGTCGGCATTCGTCGGCACGTGGTACTCGGCCAGGTTGCCGTTCACCGCGCGACCCTCCCGCTGGTCGATCAGCGTCTCTTCGAACAGCGCCAGGCCGATGCCCCAGACGATGCCGCCCATCAGCTGGCTGTAGCCTGTCTTTTCGTTCATCAGCTTGCCGACACCGTACACGCCCACGACGCGCGGCACGCGGATCTCGCCCAGGTCTTCGTCGACCGTCACTTCGACGAATACGGCGCCGAACGAGTGCATGGAGTACTTCTGCTTCTCGTCGCCGGGCTCGGCCTTGGCCGTCACCTCCACGGGACCGTCATGACGGGCTGCGATGGCCTGCATCGCTTCGCGCCGGGCCGGGTCGGCCAGCAGATAGAGCTCGCCGCCATCGGACGCCGCATCGACGCCCACCTGGTCGGCCGTCGCGCCGAACAACGGCGAGCGTTCATCCGCGGCCGCGATGCCGAGCAGTTTCAGACGCAGCGCCTTCCCCGCCGCCTGCACGGCCGGCGCCACGCTGGCGACCGTCGTCGAGCCGCCGGAGACCGGCGCTTCCGGCATCTGCGAATTGCCCAGCTCGAAACGCACGCGGTCGACGGGCACGCCCAGCGCATCCGCCGCCACTTGCGTCATCACGGTGTAGGTGCCGGTGCCGAGGTCCTGGGTACCGGAGCGGAACAGCGCAGTGCCGTCCGGCGTCAACGTCGCGGAACATTCCGCCGGCGAGCGGTTCGTTGGATAACTCGCCGTCGCCATGCCCCATCCGACCAGTTTATGTCCCTGCCGCATCGAGCGCGGTTGCGGGTTGCGGTCGCGCCAACCGAAGCGCTCGGCGCCGATCTCGTAGCACTGGCGCAGCGATTTACTGGAGAACGGCAGGTCCTTGCCGGGATCGCGCTCCGTGTAGTTTTTCAGGCGCAGGTCGAGCGGGTCCATGTGCAGCTCGTAGGCCAGCTCGTCGATGGCGCAATCCTGGGCGTACGAGCCGGTGGCCTCGCCGGGCGCGCGCATGAACGTGGGCGTGCCGAGGTGCATGCGCGCCAGCCGGTGCGATGTTTCCTGGTTCGGACTCTCGTACATCATGCGTGTGACGAGGCCGCACGGCTCGATCCAGTCCTCGATCATCGACGTGTAGGCGATCGTGTCGTGGCTGGACGCCGTCATGCGGCCATCCGATAGCGCTGCCATCCGCATGCGCTGCTCGGTGTTCGGGCGGCTGCCGACCGGGCCGAACATCTGGTTGCGGTCCAGCGACAGTTTTACGGGACGGCCCAGCTGTTTCGCCGCCATCGCCGCCAGCACGACATGCGACCACACGGAACCCTTCGATCCGAAGCCGCCGCCCACGTACGGGCAGATCGCCGTGACGTTTTCCGGCGGAATATCGAAGATGCTGGCGACGATGCGCTGGACGCCCTTCATGTATTGCGTCGAGTCGTACAAGGTAAGGCGGTCGCCGTCCCACTGGGCGATCGTCGCATGCGTTTCGAGCGGGTTGTGGCTCTCGACCGGCGTCGTGTAGGTGACGTCGATCCGCGCGCTGCCGGCCAGCAGCCCCGCCTGCAGGTCGCCCCGCTTCGTGTCCGTTTCTTCCGTCAACACTTTTTCCGGCGGATGCACGGATTGCTTCGCCTGCTCGAAGTCGAGCACGGCCGGCTTGCGTTCGTACTCGATGCGCAGCCGGGCGCCCGCCTCGCGCGCGCGCTCGAACGTGTCGGCCACGACAACGGCGATCGGCTGGTTGTTGTAGTAGACGTCGTCTTCCTGCAGCAGGGTCAGCCTGCGTCCGATCGGCGGCTGGAGCTTGCCGTCCTTCATTTTCGGCGGCAGGCGTAGCGCGTTCTCGTGCGTCATCACGAGCAGGACGCCCGGCACCTCGCGGGCCGCGCTGTCGTCGATCGAGAGCACGCGTCCGCTGGGGATCGTGCTCGTGACGAGGACCGCATGGGCCACGTCGGCGACCGGATGCTCGGCCGAATAGCGCGCCGCACCGCTGACTTTCGCCCACGCGTCGACGCGATTGATGGGTGCGCCCGTGATCGTCATGCCATCTCTCCCATCTCGCCCGTGGCGATTCGCAGCGCCCGCGCGACCGCACGCTGCGCCAGGTCGACCTTGAACGCGTTGTGCGCATACGGCTGCGCGCCGGCGACCGCATCCGCCCCAACCTTGCCCAGCACGTCGTCGGTGAGCGCACCCAGCGACTGGCCGCGCAATCGCTGTTCCGCGTCCAGCGCGCGCCAGGGTTTATGGGCCACGCCGCCCAGCACGATACGCAAGTCGCGGATGGTGTCGCCGTCCACGTCGACGGCAGCCGCCACCGACACGAGTGCGAACGCATAGCTGGCCCGGTCGCGCACCTTCAGGTAGTGGGCATGCCGGGAAAACGGCGTCGGCGGCAATTCCACCGCCGTGATCAGTTCGCCGGGGCGGATGACCGTATCGTCCTGCGGGCGGTCTTCCGGCAGCCGGTGGAACTCGGCGAGGGGCACCTGCCGCGCGCCGTCCGGCCCCTGCAAATGGATCACCGCATCGAGCGCGACGAGCGCCACGCTCATGTCGGACGGGTTGGTCGCGATGCAGTGCGGACTGGCGCCCAGGATCGCGTGGATGCGGTTGTGGCCGTCGATGGCGTCGCAGCCCGAGCCGGGATCGCGCTTGTTACAGTGCGGGAAGGTCGGATCGGTAAAGTAATGACAGCGCGTGCGCTGCAGCAGGTTGCCGCCGACGGTCGCCATGTTGCGCAGCTGGGTCGACGCGCCGTTCAGCAGCGCCTCCGACAGCAGGCGGTAGCGCTGGCGCACGAGCGGGTGATTCGCGGCCGCCGTGTTGCTGGCCATGGCACCGATGCGCAGGCCACCGTCCGGTGTCTCTTCGATGTCGGCGAGCGCCAGCCGGCTCACGTCGATCAGGCGGACGGGCTTTTCGATGCCGCTCTTGTACAGGTCGAGCAGGTTGGTGCCGCCGCCGATGTATTTGGCACCCGGCTGGCGCGCCAGCTCGAGCGCGTGGTTCACATCCCTCGCACGGTCGTAGAAGATCGAATGCATGCACGCCCTCCTAGGCCTGGCGCAAGACCACGCTGTGGATGGCCTTGACAATGTTGGGATACGCGCCGCAGCGGCACAGGTTGCCGCTCATGCGCTCGCGGATCTCGTCCTCGGACAGCGCGCCCGGTGCCAGTTGGTCGCCTTCTGTCAGCATGCTCGCCTGCCTTGCTTTCACTTCGTCCAGCAGCGCCACCGCGGAACACACCTGGCCCGGCGTGCAATAGCCGCACTGAAAACCATCGCAATCCATGAAGGCCTGCTGTATCGGGTGCGGCTGCCCTTGCTCGCCGAGGCCTTCCACCGTCGTGATCTCGCGGCCGTCGTGCATCATCGCCAGGGTCAGGCAGGAATTGATGCGCTGGCCATCCACGAGAACCGTGCAGGCCCCGCACTGGCCGCGGTCGCAGCCCTTCTTGGTGCCGGTCAGGCCCAGCACCTCGCGCAGCGCGTCCAGCAAGGTCACGCGGGGCTCGATTGTCAGGTGATGTTCGGCGCCATTGATCCGCAAGGTGAGCGGTTGCGGCGGCGCATGGACCAGCGTCGCGCCCTGCGCGCGCTGCTCCGATAGACTCTGGTCGTCGTCTGGCATGCTTTGCTCGCTTTCGAGGAGATGGGTGGCTGGTTCATCATCTCTGAAATCCAGAAACCGGGGAGCGCGCCAGAAGCATGCCGTTGCGGCAAGCGTTTGAAGCGCTATACTCGCGCAGTGATGCACAGAAGCATCGCCAACCCGGAAATGACCATGCGCTCCACCTTGCTCCTGTTGACACCGCTCTTGCTGCTGGCCGGCTGCGTCAATGAATCGGCCAGCTATACCATCGACAGCAACGACCACGCCCTGACGGTGGTCGTCACGCAGGATTATTTCTGGAGCAAACAGGTGGGCCTGCGCGTGATCGCGTCGCGCCTGCCGGATTGCCAGCGCCAGTTCGACCTCGACAAGACGCCTCTGGCCGACCTGAACGTCGAACTGTTCTCGACGGGCGACGACACCTTCCTGCTGCGCGCGGGCGACGCGATGTGGCAGCTGGAAACCCGTACCTGCAGCAAATTGCCGGAACCGTCGGACAATGTGCAGGCCCAGCCGATCGGCGTGTTCCACATGGATGCGAAGAAAAAGCTCGTGTTCGAGCCGGCGGAAGGTTCGGCGGCGGCTGCGCGCTAGCGGGATTCCGCCAGATAGCGCTCACACCCGGAGGCGCCAGGCTGGTCATCCGGCACCGCGGCCGGATCAGTGTTGCCCGGTCAGCTGGCGCAGCCGCGCGATTTCGGCTGTGCGCCCGAGCCGGTCCAGCGCCTGCTCGAGCAGGGTGCGGTCGCCTTCACGCAGCATCGTCCATTGCGTGAAATATTCGTGCACGGTACGCCAGGGCGGGAACTCGGGCGGCATGCTGCGCCAGGCGCTGCCGGTGTGGAGGAAGTACAGGACGGCGCAGAACACATCGTACAGATCGTGCTTGCGCGGCCGGGTCTTGCGGCGGGCCGCTTCCAGCATTTCACGCACGGTCTCGAACTGTTCACGCGGTACATCGCTTGGAAAGGTTTGCCTGGCCATGTCGATCGCCTCAAATTCACTTGGAGACACGTGATCCGGAACAGGTTCCCGATCATCGACGGGGCGTAGCGCATTGTCGCGACGGATTCGAACACGAGCGCCCAGTAAATACAGTCTAGCAGCGTGTTCGGAATCATGGCGCCTTTTTTTCAGGCGCCATGCGTGCGGGGTCGGGCGACCGTCAGTCGCGGGCCAGCGACAGGAACTCGGTGCGCAGCGCCAGGTTCGGCTGCAGTTCGCCCAGCAGGGTCGACGTGATGGTTTCCTCGCCCGGCGTGCGGATGCCGCGGCTCTCCATGCACATGTGGCGGCACTTGATGACCACGCCCACGGCCTTCGGTTCCAGCACTTCCATCAGCGTGTTGGCGATCTGGACCGTCAAGCGTTCCTGCACCTGCAGGCGCTTGGAAAACACGTCGACGAGACGCGTCAGCTTCGACAGCCCGACGATCTTGCCGTTCGGCAGATAGCCCACCGTCGCCTTGCCGAAGAACGGCGCCAGGTGGTGTTCGCAATGGCTGTAGACCGGAATGCCGCGCACGACGATCAATTCGTTGTATTCCTCGGCGCCGTCTTCGAACGCCTTGAGGATCTCGACCGGATCCTGGTCGTAGCCGGAAGTCCAGTGTTTCCAGGCCTTGGCGACACGCGCGGGCGTCTCGTGCAGGCCGGAGCGGTTGGGATCTTCGCCAAGGCTTACCAGCAGGCGGCGCCAGTCGTTCTCGGTGAAGACTTCTTTGTCAGACATGGTTAACCCTAAAATTTTCGATTGCCGAGAGTATATAGAAAATGGAGCGGATCCACAGATGCCGGCGGCTTCCTTGCGCAAAACGAAAGCCGGACTGTGGCGGATGCGCTAGCGTAGTCGAGGTCCTTGTCACTGCGCGGAGAACAGCCATGCTTGGGAGCACCGTCCTGGAAGTCGCGATCGGCCTGACATTTTGTTATGGCACGGTCGCCTTGATCGTCAGCACCTTGCAGGAAGCGCTGGCCGCGGCGTTCCGGCTGCGTGCCAACACCCTGCTGGCGGGCGTCAAGAGCATGCTCAACGACCCGCGCTTCGACGGGCTGGCGCGCGCCGTCTACCTGCATCCGCTGGTGAATCCGCACACGGACGGCACCCAGCCGAGCGAGCGCGACATACGTACGCGGCCATCGTACATCGAACCGGCGCATTTTGCGATTGCGCTGGTGGACAGCCTCTGGAAAGTGCCGGGCGACTTCGTCCAGCTCTCTAACGCGATCGAGGCGATCCCCGATCCGCAGGTCAGGCAGATGATGCGCGGGCTGTACGGGCGCGCGCGCGACCTGCAGCAATTCCAGGACATGCTGGCCGGCTGGTTCGACAACGCCATGGCGCGCATGTCCGGCACTTATAAACGGCGCCAGTTGCTGATCTCCCTGCTGCTGGCGCTGCTGCTGGCGATCCTGTTCAACATCGACAGCATCCACCTGTTCCGCACGCTGTGGCAACAGCCGGCCCTCACGGCGCATCTCCATGACGCGCCCGGCGCGCTCGACCCGGCCGTATTCGACGCCCTGATGGCGCTGCCGATCGGCTGGACGCGGTTTCCTCCGGTAGCCAATGCCGATTTCGCGCTGCAGGTCGCCGGCTGGATCGTCACCGCGTCGACCGCGCTGTTCGGCGCCCCCTTCTGGTTCGACCTGATGCAGCGCGTCGTGCGCATGCGCAGCACGGGTACCCGGCCGGAAGAAACGTCGCTGGCGCTGCGCGTGGAAGGCAAGATCGCGGCCACGTCCACGCCATGAGCTGAGCGGCTGGCCGTCAGCGTCCCGGCGGCCGGTGGCTGTCGACCAGCATGCTCGAGATCGAGACGTGCGGCACGCGCTCCGGCCATTCGTCACCCGGGCCGAACCAGCGCGCCTCGCTGATCTCGTTGGGGTCGGTACGGATGTCGCCGTCCAGGTAATCGGCCGTGAATGCGATCATCAGCGAGTGCGGGAACGGCCACGACTGGCTGCCGAAATAGCGCAGGTTGTGCACGCGCAGGCCGACTTCCTCGAACACTTCGCGGTGCACGGCTTCCTCGATCGTCTCGCCCGCTTCCAGGAAGCCGGCCAGCGGCACGAAGCGTTTTACCGCGGATTGCGTATGCAGCGCCAGCAGCACCTTGTCGCCGTTGCGGATCAGGACCATCATCGCCGGCGAGATACGCGGATAGGCCATGTGCCCGCAGTTCGCGCACTTGAAGCAGCGCTCCCCCGCCGCCAGCACGGTGCCGCTGCCGCAGGCGCCGCAGAAGCGGTGGGTGCGCGCCCATTCGGCGATCTGGCAGGCGCGCGCGGCCACGCCGAGGTGCCCTTCGTCGAACTCGCCGAACAGCGAGCGCAACCCACGCCACGCATAGCCGGGCGGCGCCAGGGCTTCATCGTCGACCCAGGCGGTCTGGCAATAACGGTTATCCAGCAGGCCCACCGGCTGCAGGCGCGGCGGGTCGAGCGCGAGGCTGCGCACCGCGGCCTCGTCGGGCAGGCCGAGGTCGACCTCGCGCACGAGCAGCCGCCCGCCGTGGAAGACGAAGGACAGCGGGGCGGCATCCTGCTGCGGAGCCATCAGGGGCGTGAACGAGGCGGGCGTCTGGAGCATGGGGTATCCGGTCATCAAGGGGACTCCCATCGATGATACCGGGTTTCGCCGCGCCGTTCAGGCCGCCGCCCCGCCGCGCGAATGGATGAACTAATCCAGCTCATCGTGCTCCAAGCCTCAGCAGGACCGTTGCATCGCAACCCAACGCGGAGGAAACGATGAGCGTGATGAACGATGTTCCCGTCGTGCTCGGTATTAACCGGACCCAGGACGCCAGTGCCTGCCTGATGCAGGGCTCCAAGCTGCCGTGGGCCATCCAGAAGGAACGGCTCACGCGCCACAAGCACCATTGGGGCCGGCCGGGCGACGTCAGCGACCATTACGGACCGCGCCTGCCGTGGCCGGAGCGGCCCATCGACATCGTGGTCGAATGCTTTTCGTGCGACGATGAAGCGCGCCACCAGGCCCGGTACGACGCGGAGCTCGGCGCGACGCTGCGCCTCGCCCCTGGCTGCCGGCATGCACGCATCTCGCACCACCTGGCGCACCTATACAGCGTGTTCCACCCATCGCCCTTCCGCGAGGCCGCCGTCATGGTCATCGACGGCCAGGGGAGCCCGGTCGCAGACCTCACCGACCACTGGAGCGGCGCGACATACGTGCCGGGCGACTGGCGCGAAGTCGCCTCGTTCTACCGCGCCGACCGCGAACGCGTGCACTGCATCGGCAAGCACCTGTGGGACCGGGACGACATGCGCCTCGTCGGCCTCGGCATGTTTTATTTCCTGCTGACGCAGGCCATCTTTCCCGGCGAAGGCAACGAAGGCAAGGTGATGGGGCTCGCCCCGCATGGCCAGCCGCATGCGCTGGGCCTGCCGCCGCTGACCGTCGAAGGCGGGCAGGTGACGTTGCCGGCGGCCTGGCGCGAGATCCTGCGTGACCACGAACGGTTCCGCTACGGCCAGCCGGGCGTCACCTTCGCCGATTGCGCCAACCTGGCGGCCGCGGGCCAGCGCGCCTTCGAGGATGCCATCCTGGCGGTGGCCCGCTGGCTGCATGCGGAGACGGGGCTGGACAACCTGTGCTTCGCCGGCGGCACGGCGCTGAACTGTTCGGCCAACGAGCGCCTGTTGCGGGAAACGCCGTTCAAACAGGTCTTCATTCCGCCCGCGCCGGGCGATGCCGGCACGGCGCTGGGCTGCGCACTGTACGGCCTCACGGAACTGGCCGGCGCCGGCTGCGCCTACCGCTGGACCCATGACTACCTGGGTCCCGTCCCGCAACATCACGACATCGAAGCCGCCCTGGCCGACCGCGACGACCTTCACATCATCCACCTGCCTGATGCCGACGCCCTATGCAGCCACATGCTCGACCTGCTGTGCCGGGGCCGCGTGCTCGCCCTGTACCAGGGAGGCAGCGAATTCGGCCCGCGCGCCCTGGGCCACCGCAGCATCCTGGCCGATCCGCGCCAGGCCGAAGTCCGCGACTGGATCAATGCGCGCGTCAAGCAGCGCGAGTGGTTCCGCCCGCTGGCACCCGTCGTGCTCGCGGAGCGGGCCGCCGAGTATTTCGACCTGCCCCGTGACTCACCTTTCATGCAGTTCGCCGCGCCGGTCGTACCAGGCATGATGGCGCGCGTACCGGCCATCACCCACGTGGACGGCAGCGCGCGCCTGCAGACCGTCGGCCCGGACGACGACCCGCTGCTGCGCCGCCTGCTGACGGGCTTCGATGCGCGCACGGGCGTGCCGGTCCTGCTGAACACGTCGTTCAACGGCAAGGACGAACCGATCGTGGAAACGCCGGAGGAAGCGCTCGCGTCGTTCCGCCGCATGCCGCTGCACGCCCTCGCGATACCGCCCTTCCTCGTGACCAAACGGATCGAACCGGAGCTGCCCGCATGATCCGTGCGTATCCAGGACGGGCCAGCGTGCTGCCCGGCGCCACGCTGCACCTGCACGTGTCGACCGACAGCCGCCGCTTCCGCGTCACGTTCTACCGCTGGAGCGACGGACCGGTCGAGATGCTGCGCAGCGACTGGCTGCCCGGCGCATGGGCGGACGATGCCGCGCCGGACGCGGACTGGAACTGGCCAGCCCATGCCTTTCCGATTCCACCGGACTGGCCCTCGGCCGTCTACATCGCCGACCTCGAAGAGGAAGGACGCAAGACCACGTTCGATCTGGCACGCGGCCACGGGACTGCCCTGTTCGTGGTGCGTCCACGATCAAGGGGACGCGGCATGCTTTATAAACTGCCGCTGGCCACGTACCACGCCTATAACGCCAGCGGTGGCGGTTGCTTCTATGTCCACCCGCCGCGTTCGATCACGCCGCCCGGTGCACGTATCTCGCTGCGTCGTCCCGGCGGCGGTATCGGCGGGCCCGTGTGGTGCGCCGCCGACCATTACGATGTCGCATCGCCCCGCCAGACGTTTGCCCATTGGGACGCGCGCTTCATCCGCTGGCTGGCGCGCAATGGCTACCGCGCGGACTTTTGCACGGACCTCGACATCCACGCCGACCCGACGCTGCTCGCGGGCTACCGCCTGCTGGTGTCGGCCGGCCATGACGAATACTGGAGCACCGCGA
Organism: Telluria mixta; assembly: GCF_029223865.1. Taxonomy (NCBI): domain Bacteria; kingdom Pseudomonadati; phylum Pseudomonadota; class Betaproteobacteria; order Burkholderiales; family Oxalobacteraceae; genus Telluria; species Telluria mixta. The sequence goes on along the minus strand of NZ_CP119520.1, from coordinate 2,320,434 downwards.
CGCGCGACGCCGTCGAGGACTTCGTCTCCAGCGGCGGCAATCTCGCGTTCTTCGCTGGCAATGTGTGCTGGTGGCGCATCCACGTCGTCGATGACGGGACGGCCATCGTCTGCCACCAGGGCGGCCCGCATGGCGCCCGCGACCACTGGTGGTCACCCCGCGGCGCCGCGCGTCCCGAAGACGGCTTGAGCGGCGCCAGCTACCGGCATGGCGGCGGCTGGTGGGATGGCCCGCGCAGGTCCGGCGGCTACCGCGTCCAGCAGCCGGATCACTGGATCTTCACGGAGACCGGCCTGGCACGCGGCGACGCGCTCGGGCGGCAGAGCTGGCCGCCGCTGGCGGGCTATGAATGCGACGGCGTCCCACTCGACGTCTTCGATGCCGACCATGGCGCATTGCTGTCGGCCTGGTCGGACGAGGACGGCACGCCGGACGGCTACGCATTGCTGGCAGCAGCGCGGCTGGGCCCCGACTGGCAGGAACTGCCGGCACGCGCACGCCACGCCGCCGGCGAAGGCATCCACACGGCCGCCATGGGCCTGTTCACGCGCAACGGCACCGTGTTTTCTGCCGGAACCACCGACTGGGCGCAAGTCCTCGACGCCGGCCGGGATCGCCAACTGGAGCGCGTCACGCGCAACGTCCTCGATGGCCTGTTGCGCAGATAAGGCATAAAGGCATATGCGGCAACGATGCCCCTCACCGGAAAGACGCGCGCACGACCGCACGTTTTACAGGAGGAAGAAGTGTACCGTCGACCACTGCTGCAACGTCTCGATCCGCCTTCGGTCATCGTATTCCGCGCCCTCCACCTGGGCGACATGCTGTGCGCGGTGCCCGCCCTGCGTGCGCTGCGCGCCGCCGCGCCCGGCGCCCACATCGCGCTGGTGGGTTTGCCGTGGGCGCAGCAATTCGCGGAGCGGTTCAGTGCCTACATCGATGAATTCATCGCCTTTCCCGGCCACCCTTTGCTGCCCGAGCAACCGGTGCGGCAGGAGGCGCTCGCGCATTTCTACAACAGCCTCTGCACCCGCCGGTTCGCGCTGGCGCTCCAGTTGCACGGCAGTGGCGACGTGAGCAACGACATCGTCAGTGGCTTCGGCGCGCAAGCGATGGCCGGGTTTTGCCGTGGCGCGCCCGTCGTGCGCGACCGCACCGTCCTGTTCCCCTATCCGGACATCGGGGCGGAGCCTGAGCGCCTCCTCTCCCTGATGGAGCAGCTGGGCGCGCCATCGACGGGGGTCCACCTGGAATTCCCGCTGTCCCGCGACGACGAAGACGAATGGCGCGCCAGCGGCCTCGGTACCAAGCTCGAGCACGGCGGTTACCTGTGCATCCACCCGGGCGCGCGCAAGCGGGACAAATGCTGGCCGGCTGCCTCGTTTGCCGAGGTCGGCGACCGCCTCGCGGCCGAATTCGGCCTCAAGGTGGTGTTGACGGGATCGGCCGAGGAAGCGGACCTGACCGCCGACGTGGCGGCCCGCATGCACCACACGCCGCTCGACGCCGCCGCCCCCATCTCGATCGGCGCGATGGCCGTCCTGATGCGTGGTGCCAGGCTCCTGCTCTGCAACGACACGGGCGTGTCCCACATCGCGGCCGGCCTCAGGCTCAAGAGTGTCGTCGTGTTCAGCAAGGCCGACATCGCCCGCTGGGCGCCGCTCGACCGCCATACGCACCGCTGCATCTGGGATCCCGGTGCGGAGCGCGCCCAGGTCGTCCTGCAACATGCACGTGCCTTATTGGCCGGCACGGCGCCGAGCCGCCAGCGCAGTGTCGGCATGTGGCCTTACTGGTGACTATTGATGAGCCAATGCCGCATGGGCCAACGCCTCCACCTCGTCGATGCCGACATCCGCGACAAAGCTCACGTCGTGCGGGCAGCGCGTTCGCAGATTGTCCTCATCGCAGATGGGGCAGCGTGTCCGCACCGACAGGGCCGCATGCAGGGTCGAGGGCCGCAACGGCATCCCTTCGATCAGATTCGTCAGCCAGAAGATGCCGACACTCGGCACACCCAGGGCCAGACCCAGGTGCAGCGGGCCGGTGTCGTTCGACACGAGCAGCGCGGCGCGCGCCAGCAGGCCGCACAGCCCGCCCAGGCTCAGCCGGCCTGCGAGTGCGATGGCCGGCGCGTGCATGCACCCCACGACCTCGTGCACAAGATCCACTTCGTCCGAGGAACCGTTGACGGCGACACAGGCGCCGTCCTGCGCGAGCCGGTCGCCGAGCGCCGCGAACGATTGCACCGGCCAGCGGCGGCGGGGATCGGTCGACCCCGGCTGCAGCACGATGAGCCGTTCGCCGGCCAGCACAGGCACGACCTCCGCCGCCTCGTGGCCATCCGCTTCCGTGAGCGCGAGTTCCGGTTGCGCGTCGAGCGGCAACCGCATCTCCGCCCCGGCTAGGCCCGCGATCTCGAGCAGGGCCAGCCTGCGCGGGCTGGGCTCGCGATACGGGACCCAGCGATCGAGCAAGGGAACGCCCGGCGCGCAGCTCCCTGCCGTCAAGCGCGCACCGAAGCGCAGCAGGAACGGATTCGAATGACGTCCTCCCCCGAACATCTGCAATGCGAGATCGAAACGCTCGGCGCGCATCGCGTCGACGAAGTGCCTGACCTCCGCTGCCGCCGTCCCGGGCGCCCCCACGCCTTGCACGGGCGGGACCTCGACGACCCGGTCGACCGGCCCGGGCCGCCCTTGCAGGAACACGCGATGCCAGGCTTTTCCCGCCAGGACCAGTTCGGCCCCGGGATACGCCTGCTTCAACGCGTGCAGGGCCGGCAGTGCGAACACGAAGTCGCCCACCGCACTCGGGCGCAGCACGACGATCCGGCGCACGTTGTGGAGACGATCATGGATCGGTCGCATCGTGCGGCTCGTCGTGTGGCTCATCGTGCGGCTCATCGTGTGGCTCACTGAGCGGCAACACATAAGGCGCATCGATGGCCCGGGCCGTGATGGTCGTCGGCAGCTCCATGTGATACGCACCGGACGGCAGGATGGCGCAACCGCCATGGCGTGCCATCACACGCTGCTGGGCCAGCACGTCTTCTCCGCAATGCTGGGCCGGCAGGTCGCGCCAGAAGTCGAAGCCGCCCACGGCGCGCAGCTTGGCCGTATCGAACATGGTGCAGCCGCCGACCCAGGCGATCTTGTAGCGCCGGGTCGTCCCGGTTCCATCCTCCAGGCGCGTCTGCACGTGGAACAGGTTCGCCGCGCTGTGCAGGTGATGACGTGCCCACGCCGGGCTGCCGGGGCGCACGGTTTCCGGCGTCACGGGCCCCTCCCAGAATTCGATTGCTTCCTGCATGGGCCGCAACTGGCCCAGGTAGCTCAACCCGTGCAACGCACTGCCGACGAAGCCGCAGCGCTCTTCGCTGAGGACGGCATGCAGGCGGGCGATGAGGTCCGGTTCGAGGATCACGTCGTCGTCGACGAACAGGCAGAAGGACGAGCGCACCTGGCCCAGCAGGAAGGCACGCTGTTCGGCCATGCCGCGGCGGCGCGGACGCCGGAACGTGTCCACGCTGCGTCCGCTGACGCGCAGGTAGCGCAACACCGCCTGCACCTCGCCATGCGCGCAGACGCCAGCGCCGTCCGACTGGTCGGCAATCACGATGCGCAAGGACGGCCAGGTCTGCGCGCCGAGGGCCGTCAGCGTGACCGCGAGCGCCGCGGGGCGGTTGCGGGTCGGGATCAGGACGTCGATGGTCTCGCTCACGGCGTCGCCCTTCCACTCCCCTGCGCCTGGCCATTCAGGTAGGGGTTGAGCGCGGGATCGTTGTACATCTTGAACTGGCGATAGAGCTTGAAATAGGCCTGTCCGGCCCGCGCTTCCGTGAGCAGCAGGTCGAGGCAGGACATCAGGTCCTGGCGCTGGGCGAGCAGGCGGTCGAGCTTGGCTGCGCATGCGTGGACGTGGGCGTCGTCGGCATCGACGCGTTGCGTCTGCGCGCGCATGTGGTGGATCTTGAGGGCGAGAATCGACAGGCGGTCGATCATGGCGCCAGCCGTTTCGCTGGAGAGCCGCGCACCGGGCTCGCAGACGACGTGGCGCAGGTCGGCCAGCAGCGCTTCGTCGATGGATTCGACCGCGTCGTTGCGCTTCTGGTTGTAGCGGTCGATCAGGCGCTTGCCCGCCGCGATCTCGGAAGGCGGCACGTCCAGCCGGCGCGCCCGGTCTTCCTCGCGCCACAGCAGGCCGTTGTAGCGGTGGTTGGCAGCTATCCATTCCCACACGCCTGACTCGGCGGCGGCATGCGACATCACGGGCCAGTCGCGTTCGCGCAGCTGGCGGTCGTGGAACCAGACGACGGACACGGCATCGATTTCGCTTTGCATGGCAACTCCGATCCTGGGCAGACGAGCGACGTTTGCTTGGAGTACGCAGGCGTACTGGAGTTCTGCGGAATGCGCATGGCCTTGGCACAGCGCAAACGAAAAACGGGGCGGTGCCATCGGCAACCGCCCCGGAAAAGGAAGAGACCTAAAAAAGGCTTACTTCAGCAGGCGCGAACGGCTGGCCACGAAGGCGATCAGGCAGGCCAGGCCGCCGATGTAGGCGATGGCGATCTGCATGCCCATGCCCTGGGCGATGGCGCCGATGACCGGCGGACCCATCAGGCTGCCACTGTAGGCCAGGCTGGCCACGCCGGCCAGTGCGGCCGGACCTTGCGCGCCGGCGGCGCTGAACACGAACGGGAACACCAGCGCCATACCCATGCCCGCGACGGCGAAGCCGAACAGGGCGAGGTAGGCATTCGGCGACAGCACGGCGAAGAACAGGCCGGCGGCGCCCAGCATCGAGCCGCTGGTGACGAGCGGACGGGCACCGTAGCGGACCTTGAGCTTGTCGCCGACCAGGCGGGCCAGCAGCATCATCACGGAGAACGACGACAGGGCCAGCGGCGCCAGGCCGTCCGACGCACCGAAATGCTCTTTCAGGAACACACCGCTCCAGTCGGCGATGCTGCCTTCGGCCATCGAGCCGAGGAAGCCGAGCGCGCCCAGGAACAGCAGCGGGCCGCGCGGCAGCGAGAACGATTTTTTCTCGACGACTTCGCCGGCCTCATCGGCATCCAGCGACGCATAGCCATAGTAGAGGGCCAGGGCCAGCGGACCGGCCAGCATCACGAAGTGCGTGAGCGGTGCGATGTGCAGGCCGGCCATCAGGCTGCCCAGGGTCGCACCCGCCAGGCCGCCGGCGCAACCGAGGCCGTGCAGCTTCGACAGCTCCGACTTGCCCGTCTCCTTTTCACGCTTCGTGGCGGCCGAGTTGACGGCGACGTCGAACGTGCTGGCCGTGACGCCCAGGCTCAGGACGGCCATCATCAGCAGCGGCACGGTCGGCGCGCCGCCGATGGCGACCAGCACGGCCAGCAGGGCCATGCCGGAAAACAGCATGGTCTTGCGGGCACCGAGCGAGCTCATCATGCGCGATGAAATAGGGTACGACAGAACGGCACCGAGGCCGCCGCACAGCAGGACCATCGACAACGCCGAGTGCGACACGTGCACGCGTTCGGCCATGGCGGGAATACGGCCGGCCCACGAACCCATGATCACGCCGAACACCGTGAACAGGAGCGGCAGCGCGAACGACTGCGATTGCGCGAGCGGGAGGCTGCGGGAGCGGGCAGCAGTGGTAGCGGGCAGATGGTTTTGCATTTAGTAGATGACTTTTTTTAAAAAATTGTCAGGATCCAAAAGCAAACGCCAACCGATCGGTTGGCGCGTGGAAAGCTGATGGGAGGCAATTCTAAACGCTTTGTGCGAACTTTGCTTTGCCACCCGGAAAAAAGTTTTCACCGTTGCGGGATGTCGACAAACACCGGCAGTTTGTAACCAGATGTGAACTTATAACGAGAAATAAGCGCGGGCGTTGTAAAAAATATAGTGGAGATGAAAACGATTCCAAACTAGAATGGCCGGGCCCAAAAACGGACAGGAATACCATGACGCCTTCCCCCGACATGCCCCGTACCGATTCCCGCCTCGACCTGGTCGACGCCCTGCGCGGCTTTGCCATCGTCTCGATCATGCTGCTGCATAACATCGAGCACTTCGATCTCTATTTTTCGCCGCCGGGCGAGCCCGCCTGGCTGAAAGCGCTGGGACAACACATCTGGGACGCGATGTTCGCCGTGTTCGGCGGCAAGTCGTATGCCATCTTCGCCCTGTTGTTCGGCCTGACGTTCCACCTGCAGGACGATGCCCGGGCCCGGCGCGGGGAGGATTTCCGGCCGCGCTTTGCGTGGCGGATGCTTCTCCTGCTCGGGTTCGGCCTGGTGAATTCCGCGTTCTACGAGGGCGACATCCTCGCGATGTATGCCGTGCTCGGCCTCGTGCTGATCCCGGTCGCGCGCCTGGGCACGTGGACGGTCTTCCTGCTGGCCTGCTTCCTCAGCCTGCAGCCGGTCGCGTGGCTCGATGCGTTCGCGGCGCTGGGCAGCGCGCCGGGCAAGCTGCCCGATCCCGCCTCCTGGGCATACTTCGGCCGCGCCGAGGAATACCTGAAGCACGGTTCGCTGCTCGACGTCTGGATCGGCAACCTCACGAACGGCAAGCAGGCCGTGCTGCTGTGGAGCTGGGAAATGGGCCGCCTCCTGCAGATTCCCGCGCTGTTCATGTTCGGCATGCTGGCCGGCCGCCTCGGGATGTTCGCCATGACCGACAGGAACCGCAGCATCTGGCGCCGCGTCTTCTTCGGGGCGTTGCTGCTGCTCGGTCCGCTGATCTTCATCCATGGCCACCTGGCAGCGTGGATCCCCGCCGAGGCCCTGCGCCGGCCGCTGGATGCCATCGCCAAGCCGCTGCTCAACCTGGACATCATGCTGCTGCTCGTCACGGGCTTCGCGCTGCTGTACCGCCGTCCCGCCGGCGCGCGCGCGCTGGGCTCACTCCGCTGGCTGGGCCGGATGAGCCTGACGAGCTACATGATGCAGTCGATCGTCGGCACGACCCTGTACCACGGCTTCGGCTTCGGCCTGTACGCGGTGACCGGGACCGTCGCGGCACTGTCGATCGGTATCGTGCTGGCCGTGCTGCAAGGCTGCTTCAGCGCCTGGTGGCTCCGCAACCACAAGCAGGGCCCGCTGGAAGCCCTGTGGCACCGCCTGACGTGGATCGGCGCGGCCTCGAGCCACAGCGCTCAACCCGCGACGCGCGTAAACAACCCCTCGTAACGCAGTACGAGGCCGTCGTCGTCGACGTCGAGGTCGGCGGCGAACGGGCGGGACAGGCTTTCGAACCGCACCCGGTCGGGCGCGACGCGCGTGTAAGCCTGCGCAACCGGCTGGACGTCGAGCTTGGGCAGGTCGACGTACGCGACGCGGATTTCCTGGCGCGCTTGCAGCGCGTCGCCGAGGCGCCGGATCGGCAACGTGTTCGTGAACGGACTGCCGGACAGGTCGACGTCCGTGCAGCCCTGCAGCGCCGGCAGCGGGGTGCCATCCGCGTCAAGCCAGTTGCCGGCCCCGTCGGCGCGCAGGCTCACTCTCCCCTTGCCCGCGACATGCACGTCGAGACGGCGCACGCGCCATTGTTCGTCGCAGCACAACAGATAACTGCAGGCAAACAACCGACCGCCGGCCGGGCCGATGAGGACGCCTTCCGCCGTCACGCCGGCGTCCCCGGTGTCCAGTTCGACATGCTCCAGGCCGCCACCCTGCTCCGTTGCCCAGCGATAGCTGCGTTTCATGTCGCCCTCCTTCCATGTTCCGTGCACACCTAATGTAGCACCGGGCGGCCGAGTTGCGCGCCAGCGATACGCCCCTCGCCGTATCATCCTGACAAGGCCTGCCGCAGTGGCGGACCGCTGACAGGGAGACGCCGTGTTCGGTATCGATGCGCGTACGGCCCGCGTGGTATGGACGGCCGCGCTGGTGCTTGCAGGGCTGTATGGCGTCTTTCTCGTGCGCACGACGCTGCTGGTGATGCTGATCGCCGTGCTGTTCAGCTACCTCATCAATCCGTTGTTCGTCCTGGCCCAGCGGGTCGCCGCCGGGCGGGTGCCGCGCACGCTGCTGCTGTGCCTCGTCTATCTCGTCGTGGTCGGGCTCGTCGCGCTGGCCGTCGGGCTGTTCGGCAACACGGTGGCCGCGCAGGCGACGGCACTCGCGCAACAGTTGCCGACCCTGCTCGATCCCGCCACGCTGGAGCGGCGCCTGCCGCTGCCCCACCTGCTCGAACCCCTGCGCGCGCGCCTCGCCGCGTTCCTGCGCGACCTGTTGCAGGGCGGCTCGGCGGAGGCGATGCCGTTCGTGCGCAACCTCGGCTTCGGGTTGATGCACCTGGCCGGCAACCTGATCTACGTCGTCGTCGTCCCGATCCTCAGTTTCCTGATGATCCTGCAGGCGCCCGTCTTCGACGAGCTGCTCGTGGCGATGCGCCACCGCCGCAACGGCGGCTTCTGGACGGACGTGCTGCACGGCCTGAACACGGTGCTGTCGAGCTATGTGCGGGCGCTGGCCCTGCTGTCGCTGGCGACGCTCGTTGCCTACGGTCTCGTGCTGTCGTTGATGGGGGTGCCGTTCGCGCTGCTTCTGGCCGCCGTCGCGGCCGTGCTGGAAGTGATTCCCGTGCTGGGCCCGCTCGTCGCGGCGGCGGCCATCGTGGGCGTCGCCCTGTTCAGCGGCTATGAGCACGTGGGCTGGATCATCGTCTTCATCGGCGGCTACCGCGTCTTCCAGGACTACATGCTGAGCCCCTGGCTGATGAGCGAGGGGGTGGACGTGCCGCCGATCCTCGTCGTGTTCGGCCTGCTCGCCGGCGAGGAACTGGCTGGCGTGTCCGGCATCTTTCTTTCCGTCCCATTCCTGGCCGCGCTGCGGATGTTTGTCGTGCAAATGCGCCTGCATCGAACCAAGATCACCGGCACGTCGACGCCCGGCGATGCAAACGTGTTGTAAACGCCACACGATTCCCGGACGTGCCGCTACGCACAACTGATAGCGCTATCAGTCCATTTTCGACGGTTTCCCTCTGGCGCGGCGGCAACATGCCCATCATTTCATGCAGATTGCATAGTCAGCCTCCCGCACGTTTCGCTCCGCAACATGAATAACGCTTTACAAACCTGCCGCCTTATTGAAGACTTGGCAAAAATGATAGCGCTAACGGTCGCTGTGAATTGACAGAAAGAGAGACAGAATGGCATCACCAAGCGATGTAACCAACCCCTCGGGCGAAGGCCGCCGCTGGGTCATCATGGGCGTCTGCGGCTGCGGCAAGAGCACGATCGCTGCCGCCCTCGCCGCGGCGTTCGACGTTGCCTTCCTCGAGGGCGACGCGTATCACCCGGCGCCCAACGTGGTCAAGATGTCGGCGGGCATCCCGCTGACGGACGACGACCGCGCCGGCTGGCTGCAGGCCCTGGCCAACGAGATCGGCGCCGCGCGCGAACGCGGCACGGGCGTCGTCGTATCGTGCTCGGCGCTCAAGCGGCGCTACCGCGACATGCTGCGCCAAGCCGACCCGAATCTGCGCTTTGCCCACTTGCAAGGTCCGCGCGGCATGATCGCGGCACGCATGCAGACGCGTATCGGCCACTACATGCCGATCACCCTGCTGGACAGCCAGCTGCGCGACCTCGAGCCGCTGCAGCCGGACGAAGCCGGCATCACCCTGGACATTACCCAGCCACCAGAAGACCTGGTGGCCAGCATCATCGCATCGATCAATCAATAAGTAAGTCGTCGCACCGGCCCAGCCGCCCACCATCCGAGGCGGCATGCCGACCACATGAGAATAATGGAGACTACCATGCGTACACCACTGCAACGCACCCTCATCAACCTCGCCGTCGCCAGCGCCTGCGGCATGCTCGGCGCTGCCCATGCGCAGCAGACCGAACCTGCACAACCGCCCGCGCCAGACACGCAAGCGGCCCCGGCCGACCAGACCGCCGGTACCGCCCCCGCCGTCCCGGAAGCGAACGTCGTGCGCATTTCCGGCTCGCGCATCGCGGCCCGCGGCTTCACGCAGCCGACGCCCACGACGAGCCTGTCCAGCGCCGACCTGGAAAAGGCCGCCAAGCCGAACCTGTTCAACACGCTGGCCGAACTGCCGGCGCTGCAAGGCAGCACGGGCCGCACGACGAGCACCAACAGCACGTCGAGCGGCATCCAGGGTCTGAGCTCGCTGAGCCTGCGCGGCCTGGGCACGATCCGGACCCTGACCCTGCTCGACGGCCAGCGCGTCGTCGGCGCCAACGTCACGGGCGTGACGGACGTCAGCCAGTTCCCGCAACTGCTGGTGAAACGCGTGGACGTCGTGACGGGCGGCGCCTCGGCATCGTACGGTTCCGATGCGGTGGGCGGTGTCGTCAACTTCATCACCGACAAGAAATTCACGGGTTTTAAAGCGAACGTCGAGGGCGGCCAGACGAAATACCACGACGACAAGAGCGGCACCCTGCAGGCTGCCTGGGGCAAGGGCTTCATGGACGACCGCCTGCATGCGACCGTCAGCGGCGAGTTCAGCAAGGAAAACGGCATCGATTCGCCGGGCTTCGGCGAAGTGGGCGCGGGTGGCCGCACGTGGTACCGCAACACGGTGTTCCAGCGCCGCCCGCTGTCGCAGACCACCGACGGCAAGCCGGAATACATGGCCATCGACCATGCCCAGCAATACCAGTACGCGAAATACGGCCTGATCACGAACGGCCCGCTGCAGGGCACCGCGTTCGGCGACGGCGGCGTGCCGTACAAGTTCAACTACGGCTCGAACGGCGTGCCAACCGGCACCGGCCAGGTCACGAACTGCGTGAATCCGTTCTGCGTGGGCGGCGACCTCTCGGGCAGCGTGGGCGCGGGCACGAACCTCGCGATGAATTTCAAGCGGCAAGTCGCGTACACGCGCCTGTCGTGGGACCTCGACGCGGATAACGAGATCTATTTCACCGCCAACTATGCGCAGGTGAAATCGCACTTCTCGCCGAACCCGGGCGCGGCCAAGCAGGCCAACCTGACGATCCAGTGCGACAACCCGTTCCTGCCGGCGTCGATCGCGGCGGCCTGCGCGACCAACAACATCAAGAGCTTCCAGTACGGCACGGCGAACGCCATCTTCCCGGCCAACATCAACGTGCACCCGACGCGCACGCAGCGCCGCTTCGTCGTCGGCGCGGACGGCAAGTTCAACCTGTTCGGCAAGGAATGGTCGTACGACGCCTACGCGGAACACGGCGAGAACACGACGAACATCAACGTCCACGACATCACGCTGAACACGCGCTACAACAACGCGATCGACGCCGTGCGCGATGCCAGCGGCAAGATCGTCTGCCGCAACGCCGTCGCCGCCGCGAACGGTTGCGTGCCGCTGAACATCATCGGCAACAACCCGGTCGATCCGGCCGCCTGGGGCTATATCGCGCCGGCCGCCGGCCCGATCCAGCGCACGACGCAAAGCCAGGACGTGGCCAGCGCCAACTTCAACGGCGAGATCTGGGAAGGCTGGGCGGGTCCGCTGTCGATGGCGACGGGTGCCGAATGGCGCCGCGAGAAGTACGACGTGCACGGCGACCCGTACGGCGCCGGCGTCTCGCCCGATTCGATCGGCGGCGCCGCGTACCCCGCCGACCCGACCCTCAACAGCACGGTCGGCAACAACTGGTATGCCGGCAACTATCACAACGGCGTGGGCGCGTACAACGTGCGCGAGGCGTACGTCGAGCTGAACCTGCCCGTGCTGAAGTCGGACACGTGGGGCGAAGCGAACCTGAACCTCGCCGATCGCCAGACCAAGTACAGCACCGCCGGCAGCGTCAGCAGCTGGAAGATCGGCGCCACGTGGAAGACGCCGATCGACGGCCTGCGCTTCCGCGCCGTCAGCTCGAAGGACGTGCGCGCACCGAACCTCTCCGAACTGTTCGCGGCGCCGGTCGTCGTCAACAACCAGGTGCAGTACCAGGGCAACACGGTCAGCGTGCAGCAGCGCACCGTCGGCAACACGAAGCTCCGTCCGGAAATCGCGCGCAACAACTCGTTCGGCATCGTGCTGAGCCAGCCGAGCTGGGCGCCGGGCTTCTCAACGTCGCTCGACTACTACGACATCAAGGTCAACGACGTGATCTCGACCTTGTCGATCCAGCAGGAAGTCGACCTGTGCGTGGCCGGCAACCAGGAGATCTGCCAGGCGATGGTGCTGAACAGCCCGGGCAACAACTACGTCACGGTGCAGAACTTCAATCTCGCTTCGCTGCACCTGAAGGGCTTCGACATCGAGTCGGCGTACCGCACGAACCTCGACAAATTCAGCCTGCCGGGCCGATTCACAGTGCGCGCGCTGGCCACCCGCACGCTGCACTTCATCACGGATTCGGGCGTCGTCGGCACGATCCCGTCGGAAGGCGCTGGGGTCAACCTGGGCAACACGCCGAAGTGGAAGGTGCTCGCCACGCAGACGTGGGATGGGCTACTGAGCGATAAACTCAGCCTGACCCTGACCGAGCGCTGGTTCAGCGACGGCAAGTACAGCAACGAGTACATCGAGTGCCAGACCAGCTGCCCGACGTCGACCCTGATCCACCCGACCATCTACAACAACAAGATGAAGGGCGCGACCTACATCGACTTCGGCGGCAGCTACAACGTGTCGAAGCAGCTGATGGTCTACTTCAAGATCGACAACCTGGCGGACCGCGATCCGGAACCGGCACCGCAGGCCAACCCGAGCTTCGCGATCAATCCTGCCCTGTACGACGTCGTGGGACGCACCTACCGCGCCGGCCTGCGCTACAACTTCTGACCGGAGGCCGGCCATGTGGAACCTGCTGTCAGTACTACTGGCGGTCGGCCTGCTGACGGTGATGATCGCGTGGGGCAAGATTCAGCCGCTCCTCGCGTTCGTCGTCGCAGCCATCGTCGCCGCCTTGATGCTCGGGATGCCTGCCGCGAAGATCCCGGGCGCCATCGAAAAGGGGATCGGTGACCTGCTCGGGTCCCTGGTCGTCGTGATCTGCCTGGGCGCCGTGTTCGGCAAGCTGATCGCCGACAGCGGCGCGGCCCGGCGCATCGCCATCAGCCTTGTCGACCGGCTCGGCATGGCGCGGATTCCGGTGGCGATGACCGTCACCGGCTTCGTCGTCGGCATGCCGCTGTACTACAACGTCGGCTTCGTGCTGATGATCCCCCTGATCTTCTCGCTCGTGTACCAGTCGGGCCGCCCGGCCGTGGCGCTGGGCATGCCGCTGCTGGCGGGCCTGTCGATCGCGCACGGCTTCCTGCCGCCGCACCCGTCCGCGACTGCACTCGTCGTCGCCGTGCACGCGGACATGGGCAAGACGCTGCTGTACGGTCTCGTCGTCGCGATCCCGACCTTGATCATCGCGGGGCCGATCTTCGCCATGTCGCTGAAACACATCCGCGCGGAGCCCGCGCCGATGTTCCGCACCGCGCAGCAGGCGATTCCCGACAGCGAGCTGCCGGGCACCTTCAACAGCTTCGTGACGGCACTGCTGCCCGTCGTGGTGCTGGGCGCCCTCACGCTCGTCACGATGGTCCGTCCGGACCTGTCCAAGCCGCTCGCGTTTCTATCCAGTCCGCTCGTCGTGATGCTGCTGTCGTACGGCGTCGCGGTCGTCACGCTGGGTATCGGCCGCGGCCAGCCGTTCTCGAAAACGACGGACAGCGCCGCGGGCGCGCTGCGCGAGATCTCGCCGATCCTGATGATCATCGCCGGTGCCGGTGGATTGAAACAGGTGCTGATCGATTCCGGCGTCAGCGCGGAACTGGGCACGCAGCTCGCGCACATGCCCGTGCATCCGCTGCTGCTCGGCTGGGCCGTCGCGACGCTGATCCGCGTATGCCTCGGTTCCGCGACGGTGGCCGGCATCACGGCGGCCGGCGTCGTCGGTCCGCTCGTGGAGAGCTCAGGCGTCGACCCGAACCTGATGGTCCTCGCGGTCGGTGCGGGGAGCCTCATGTTCAGTCACGTGAACGATTCCGGCTTCTGGATGTTCAAGGAATACTTCGGCCTGTCGCTGAAGGATACGTTCCGCTCGTGGACGATGATGGAGACCATCGTCGGCGTGTTCGGACTGCTGTTCGTGATGTTGTTGTCGCTGTTCGTCACTCAAGGATAACTATAAATGAAGACTACGCTTTCAACGCTTTTACGCCCGCTTCCGGCCGCATTGACGCTGGCGTTCGTGCTTGCCGCACCAGCATCCGCCGCCTCCGTATCGGCTTTCCAGACCATGCCCGAAGACCCGCACGCCGTCGTCGTGCGCGCGAAGGGCGACGGCAGGACGGACGACACGGCCGCCATCCAGCAGGCCATCGACGCCGCCGCCAACAAGGGCGAAGGCGGCGTCGTGTTCCTGCCGTCGGGCCGCTACCGCATCACGAAGAGCATCCTGATCCCGCTCGCCGTGCGCGTGTACGGCGTGGGCGCGACGCGTCCCGTGTTCGTGCTGGCGCCGAAGACGCCGGGCTTCCAGCAGGGCGTCGCCAACATGGTGATCTTCACCGGCGGCGACCAGTACACGGTGGGCAAGGTGCCGATGCCCGTTGCCGGCGCCGTCGGCGCGGACAAGGACGTGCGCGACGCGAACTCCGCCACCTTCTATTCCGTGCTGTCGAACGTCGACTTCGAGATCGGCGACGGCAACCCGGCCGCCACCGGCGTGCGCATGCACACGGCGCAGCACTCGAACCTGTCGCACATCGATTTCCATATCGGCAGCGGCCTCGCCGGCGTCTACCACGTCGGCAACATCGCGTACGACCTGAAATTCCACGGCGGCCGCTACGGCATCCTGGCCGAAAAAACGTCGCCCGCGTGGCAGTTCACCCTCGTCGACGCGACGTTCGACGGCCAGCGCGACGCCGCCATCCGCGAGCACGAGGCCGGACTCACGCTGGACAACGTCGACATCCGCGACACCCCGGTCGGCATCGACATCGACCGCGGCTACGGCGACTGGCTGTACGCGAAGAACGTCCGCTTCGAGAACGTGGCGAAGGCCGCCGTCGTCATCAGCAACGAGGACAACGTCTACACGCAGATCGCATTCGACCACGCCAGCGCGAAGAACGTGCCGACCTTCGCGAAGTTCCGCGACAGCGGCAAGACCCTCGCGGGCGCCGGCCGCACGTACGAGGTCACGGAACTCAACTACGGCATGAAGCTGGACCAGCTGGGCGCGCCGGGCCGCTTCACGACCAACTACAAGACGGGGCCCATCGGTAAAACTGCACCGCAGCGCGTGCTGAAAGCGCTGCCGCCCACGAAAGAATGGGCCAACGTGCACACATTCGGCGCGAAGGGCGACGGCCGCGCGGACGACACGGCCGCCATCCAGAAAGCCATCGACAGCAACCGCGTCGTGTACCTGCCGCAGGGCTTCTACATGGTCAACGACACGATCCGCATGAAGCCGGACACCGTCATCGTCGGCCTGCACCCGGGCCTGACGCAGCTCGTGCTGCCGAACGGCTCGCCCCTGTTCCAGGGCGTCGACACGCCGAAGGCGCTGCTGGAAAGCGCACGCGGCGGCGCGGGCATCGTGTCCGGCATCGGCCTCGCGACGGGTGAAGTCAACAACCGCGCCGTCGCGCTGCTGTGGCGCGCAGGCGAGCAGTCGCTGGTCGACGACGTGCGCATCCAGGGCGGCCACGGCACGCGCCTGTACGACGGCACCCGCGCCGATCCGTACAAGAAGACGGAGCGATGGGATACGACCCAGTGGTGGGACCGCCAGTACCCGAGCGTCTGGGTGACGGACGGCGGCGGCGGCACGTTCACCGGCATCTGGTCGCCCAGCGGCTATGCGCAGGCGGGCTTCTACGTGACGAACACGAAGACGCCGGGCCGCGTGTACGAACTCTCGGCCGAGCACCACATCCGCAACGAGATCGTGCTGGACGGCGTGGAGAACTGGTCGTTCTATGCGCCGCAGACGGAAGAAGAAGTCCGCGACGGCATGGATTCCGTGTCGCTCGATATCCGGAATTCGAAAAACATCCTGATCGCGAACTACCACGGCTACCGCGTCACCCGCTCCATCAAGCCGGCCGTCACGGCCGTGCGCATCGCGAACTCCAGCGACATCCGCTTCCGCAACGTGCACGTGAACGGCGAGAGCGGCTTCGCCACCTGCGACGAGAACGGCTGCACGACCTATGCGCGTGCGTCCAAGTACCCGTACGAGAACGCGATCACCGACGTCACGCACAACATCCAGGTGCGCGAGCGCGAATTCGCGATCCTCGACTACACGGGCCAGCAGGCGAGCGCCCCGGCGCCGATGGGCAAGGTCGAAAAGGTCGCGGACGGCTTCTATTCCGTCGCCGGCGCCGCCGTGGACTCCCACGGCAAGCTGTACTTCATCGACCGCCACTTCAAGCGCATCCACGCATGGAGCCGCGACCGCGGCCTGGAGATCGTGCGCGACGCCCCGCTCGACCCGATCAACCTTGCCATCGACCGCAGCGGCAATGTGATGGTCGTGTCGCACTACGGCCCGAGCGCGAGCGTCTACGCCTTCAAGCCGGACGTGGCGCCGACGCCGGACGGCTACACGATGATCAAGCCGACGGCCGCCGCATCGCGTGCCGATGCGCGCGTGGCCATCCCCGTCAACTTCTGGCAGAACGGCGAATTCCAGGACCAGATCGATCCGAAGACCTACGAATTCACTACCTTGAGCGAGATGTTCGCCCGCGACGTCGCGAAGCCGAAGGCGCAGGAATACGTGTCGCCGGACGGCAGCCTCGTGCTCCCGGCATGGCGCGTGACGCGCCAGGGTCCGACGGACCACATGGGCTACCGCTGGTCCGACACGCTGGACACCCACGGCTTCACGAGCGCCCGCGTGGGCGAGCGCGTGATCTTCACGAACGGTTCCGAGAACCGCACGTTCAGCGGTCTCGTGGGCCAGGGCGGCGCCATCACGGACCTGAAGCAGGTCGCCGACCGCGGCGGCGAAAGCGCGACCTTGGGCCCGGACGGCAACGTCTACGTCGCCAACGGCCAGGTGTTCATCTACGGCCCGGACGGCAAGGAGCGCGGCCGCATCGACGTGCCGGAGCGTCCGCTGCAACTGCTCTTCGGCGGTGCCGACAAGCGCACCTTGTTCATCCTGACGCACCACAGCCTGTACACGAGCCATGTGGACTAAGCGCCTGATCGTCTCCGGCGTGCTGGCGCTGGGCTGCGCCGGCAGTGCCCTCGCCCAGCAGGCCGTTCAGCTGTGGCCCGACGGCGCGCCCGGTTCCGAAAAGCGCCACGGCGAGCCCGAGAAGCTGACGGACGGTGCGTATGTCAGCAACGTGCACGACCCGTCGCTGACGGTGCTGCGCGCGGATCCGCGGCATGCGAACGGCGCGGCGATCGTCGTCGTGCCGGGTGGCGGGCATCGCATGCTCGTGTTCCAGAACGAGGGCGTCGTGGCGGCCAAGCTGCTGAACCGCATGGGCGTCACGGCCTTCGTATTGAAATACCGGCTGGCGCGCGATCCCGATTCCGCCGGCTACAGCATCGAAGGCGACGGCGCGGCCGACCTGCGGCGCGCCGTGCGCTGGGTGCGCGCGCATGCGGGAGACTATGGCATCGATCCGCAGCGCGTGGGCATCATGGGTTTCTCGGCGGGCGGTGAACTCGTGTCGCTCGTCGCCGACAATCCCGAGCCTGCACAACGCGGAAAAGCCGATGCGCTGGACCGCCAGAGCGCGCGCCCGGACTTCCAGGTGCTCGTGTATCCCGGGCCGCTGGGTTCTCCCGCCAGCACCGTGGACGGGGCGCCGCCCGCGTTCCTCGTCGCCGGCTCGCGCGACACGTGCTGCATGCCGCCGACCATCACGCTGTACCAGCAACTGGTAAAAGCCGGCGTGTCGGCCGAGCTGCACCTGTACGCGGACACGGACCACGCGTTCAACGTGGGCCAGCGCGGCGAACGCATCTCGCTGCAGCACTGGCCGGATCGCCTGGCGGACTGGCTCGCCGACGGCGGCTGGCTCATCCCGCGCAGTATCGGGAGTAATTCGCGCAAGCCGGAAGGCGTACCCGCACCTTGAAAGGATTGTCATGAAACTGATCGTGTCGACGCTGGTCGCGGCCTTGCTGGCCACGCCAGCGGCATGGGCGGCGGACGTCCAGTACAAGCTGCTCGTGCTGGCCATCCCCAACAAGTACCACTACGAATACATCCCGATCGCGCGCGAGAGCCTGGAAAAGCTGGCCAAGCTGCACGCGTTCGAGTTCAACTACACGAACAAGCCCGAGGTGTTCGACGGCGATCTGAAGCAGTACGCGGCCGTCGTCTTCCTCAACACGCCGGGCGAGGAACTGAACCCGGCACAGCGCGCGAAGTTCGAGGCGTACATGCGGGACGGCGGCAATGCCGTCGTCGTGCACCGCGCCGCGATCACGCCGCCGAACGGGTGGGTGTGGTACGAGAAGCTCGTCGGCCGCTCGTTCAAGACGCATCCGATGCTGCAGACGGGCGCCGTCGACGTCGTGGATAAAACGTTCCCCGCGACGTTCGGCATCCCGCCGCGCTGGATGTGGAGCGACGAGTGGTACGAGACGACGAACCCGTACAAGGTCGCCATCCACCCCGTGCTGAACATCGATGAATCCAGCTACGACGTCACGAAGATCTGGCCCGGCCAGGTGTCGACGGGCATGGGCAAGGACCACCCGGTGGCGTGGTACCACACGGTCGAAAAGGGCCGCGTGTTCGTCACGCTGCTGGGCCACAACGGCGACATGTACCGCGACCCGCAATACCTGGCCCACCTGATGGGCGGGATCTGGTGGGCGGCGACGGGCAAGGGGCAGCAACGTTAAGGGCAGATCAAGCGTCGTCCCCGCGAAGGCGGGGACGACGCGCGAGTGCCGATCAGTAGTTGAAACCAGCACGAATGCCATACATGCGCGGCTCGACGTAGGTGGCTTTCATGAAGCCGCCCCACAGCGAATCGCTGCTCGTCTTGGCGCGCTTGTCCGTCACGTTGCGCACGTAGGCTTCCGCGTACCAGTTGCCATCCGGGGAATCGAGGCGTGCCGACGCATCGGCCAGCGCGTAGGCGGCCTGGTAGCGGCCGATGCCGGCCCAGTCCGAGTTGCGCAGGTCGAAATAGGCCTTGTCGCGCCAGTTCACCTTCACGTACGGCGTCAGGCGGTAGCCGCCCGGCAGCTCGAACTCCTGCGAGAAGTTCAGGTAGACCTGGTACTTCGGCGTGTTCGGCAGGTGGTTGCCGTCGATGTCGTACAGGCGGCGGCCCAGCAGGGACTTGTCCGGACCGTTGTAGATGGCCGGGCAAGGCTGGACGCCGAATTCCGCGCGCACGTCGCCGCACTGGTAGTCGTCGCTGTAGTTGTAGAAGCCGTGCACCTTCGTGTCGATGAAGGCGAAGCCGCCGCCCACGCGCGCGCCGCGCCACGGCTTGTAGTCCCACTCCAGTTCCAGGCCCGGGATGCGGGTGTCGCCCACGTTGATCGTGCGCCAGGCTTCGTACACGTCGCACTTGGGCTGGTCGGCCGGGCAAGGCAGCCCGTTGTCCGGGATGATCTGGTTGATGAAGTAGTTACCCGTCAGCTGCATGTCCTTGTAGCGCATGTAGAAGGCGGTGGCCGAGAGGCTCAGGCGGTTGTCCAGGAAGCGGCCCTTCCAGCCCAGTTCATAGTTGGTGACGGTCTCCGGGCCGTACGGCAGGAACGTCGCCTCGCCCGGCTTGCCCGTCGCGGCGCATAGGTGGTAGTTGCAGCTGTCGACCTTGTCCGCGAAGCCGCCCGCCTTGTAGCCCGTCGACACGGAGGCGTACGCCATCTGGCGCGGCGTGATCTGGTACTGCAGGCCGGCGCGCCACGTCGTCTTGCCCCAGGTTTCCTTGTGATCGTTGTTGGTCGCGTTGGCGTAGCCGGCATAGGCGATCGGACCGCCGCCGGCCCAGCCCATCTGCTGCGTCAGGTCGGTGCCGTCGTGGATCGTGAAACCCGGCGTGCCCGGGATGCCGCGGTCGTACAGGCCGCGGTAGTAGGCCGGGTTGCCGATCCAGTTGGCGCCGTACACCTTGCCGCCCTTGTCTTCCTTTGAATCGCGGCTGTAGCGCGCGCCCAGCGTGGCCGTCCACTTCGGTGCGAAGTTCCAGTCGGCCTGGCCGAAGATGGCCTTCGAATCGATCTGGCGGTTCGGCTGCGCGTACACCACGCTGCCCGGATCGCCGAACGGTTTCTGGATCGCTTCCGTCATCTCGTAGTCGATGCGGTTACGCTCGTGCATCCAGAACAGGCCGGTCACGTATTTCAGGGAGCCCAGCTGCTGCTTGAGCTGCAGTTCGTGCACGGTCGACAGGTAGCGCGAATCCGCGGTGCGGTGCCACGTGTCGCGCAGCGGCCAGGTGCCCCAGTTGCCGTCCTTCGTATTTGGGAACGGGGCGATGTCGGCCCAGGACGGCGCGTTCTGCAGGCCCAGGTCGTCGTCCGAGATCTGGCTGCGGCGCTGGTCGGCGACGGCAAAGTTGTAGCTGACGGACGTGCGGTCGTTGACGTTCCAGTCCGCGCCCGCGCGCACCGTGTGGATCTTCATGTCGGTCTGGCCCGGCACGTTGACGTTGATATAGAACTCGTCGTTGGTGCAGGCATAGCGCGTACCGACGCCGGCGCCGCAATCGCGGAAGAACGCATAGCCCGCGCCCGAATCCTGGAAGTGCTCGTACGCGGCATGCAGGGTGAGGTCCTTGTTGACGCGCAGGAGCGCCTGCAGGCGCGCGGCCCATTCGTTCTGGTTCGTGTAGTAGTCGGATGGGCGGACCTGGCGGTTGTAGCGCATGTCGACGTCCGGCACGCCGTTCAGGATCCAGCCTTTCGACGGCACGTTCGCTTCCGACAGGTCCTGGTGCTGGTCGGCGTAGCCGTCGCGGCGCACGCGCATGAAGGAGCCGCGCAGCGCCAGCTTGTCGTTGACGACGACGTTCTGCACCCAGTTGACCTGCTTCTTGTTGTAGTTGCCGAAGTCCGTCTCGACGCGGCCGTAGTTGCCGTTGAAGTCGGGCTTCGCCGTGATGACGTTGACGCTGCCGCCCGTCGAGTTACGGCCGAACAGCGTGCCCTGCGGACCGCGCAGCACCTCGAGCTGGTCGATGTCGAACATCAGCGCCTGCGCGCCCTGCGGCCGCGGCGAGTACAGGCCGTCGACGTGGAAGCCCACGGCCGGGTCGCCCGTCTCGGTGAAGTTGGTCGACGTGATGCCGCGGATCGTGATCTGCACGCCGTTGTCCAGGCCCGAGTCGATGGTGACGTTGGGGATCTCGTTGGCGAGGTCGCGGATGTTGGTGGCGCCCTTGCGGGTCAGCTGGTCCTGCGAGAACGCCGTCACGGCGACGGGCGTCTTGAGCAGCGAGGTGCTGAAGCGGGTGGCGGTCACCGTCACTTCCGGGATCGTGTCGGCGGACTGCGCGGGCTTGGTGTCTGCCTGCGCCCAGGCGGGCATGGCGGCGAGGGTGCAGGCACTGGCGACGGCCACGCTCATGGCCGTCCGTTTGATTGGATGCAGCATCATATCTCCTTGGTTTTTTGAATTCTGCGTGCCGGCGAACCGGTCACGTATCAACGAGTATTTCAACCAGAATTCGTAAAATCAAAGAAATTCGCCGGACACCTTTCAGTTTCTTCGTCTTTACTAAACAAGCAGCTTGTCGCGCACGCTCAAGGCTGCGCGGCGTCCACCGCCACTGCCTGTTCCGGGCCGTTCCAGGCGCGCACGGCGACCTTGAGCCCATCTTGTCCGCCCGCGAATTCGGCGCTGACGGTCCGGCTTTCGCCCGGCATCAGCGCCACGTAGTTGTCCGACCAGTACACGGGCAGCACGCGCGCGCCGGCCGCGTCGAGCAGGGTCAGTTTCGTGTTCAACACGGGCACCCTGGACGGATTGGTCAACGTGACGTCCACCTTGCGCACCGTGCCCTCCGTCCGGGCGGATGCGCGCACGGTCACCGGCACGCCGGCGAGCGTATCGAGACCGCGCTGGCGCTCCGGGCTCGCCGACGGCCAGTACACGTTGTCCGAGAGCGTGCGGCCCGCGCCGTCGGTCAAGGTCAGCTTGACGACCAGCAGGCCTTCGCGCGCCAGCAGCGGCGCGATGCCGAGATCGATCGGTCCCGACGTAGCCACGCCGGGCACGCTGACGGTGGCGGCGCCGCGGCCCGCGAGCCGGCCGTCGACGGTCCAGGCCTCGAAAGCGACGCGCACGTTGTTAAGCGGCGCGGTCGGGTTGTTGATGACGTCGACCGCGTAGCCGGGCAGGTTCAGTTGCACGTGCACGGGTTCGGACGCGTGTTTCGTGCCGTAGTAGGCGGCGTGCGTGTCGTAGTCGTGACTGAGGATCTGCCACATCGTGCTCGGCCAGGCCGGCTGCGTCATCCACAGCATGCGGCCGCTGTTCTCGCGCCACAGTCCCGCATTCATGCCTTCGAAAATCGCGCGGTGCGATTCGTAATTCATCAGCTGCGCCTTGCGCTCGAAGTCAGCGAGCGACGCCGTTGCGCCGTACTGGCGCTCGAGGGCCTTCATGAAGGGTTCCACGCGGCCGTTGCCGCTGGGGTGCCAGTCGTGGTACGCGGCGGTGTCGCCCAGCGGCCAGCGCTCGGACGCCGGCACGGCCGCTTCGAACGCTTCGCGCGTGGGGAACGACGGCGTGCCCACCTCGACGGCGAAGCCTTTACCGTGCGTCGTGAAATACGTCTCGGGAGGCTGATAATCGTACGGGCCGCTGTTCTGCAGGTTCACGCGATTCGAACTGCCCGTGTACCAGCGCGTGCCGTCTTCCGCGTAGATCAGCGCTTCCAGTTTTTCGTTCAGCACCGGCTGCGGCACGCCCTCGTTGCGGCCGAACCAGGCGACGATCGACGGGTGGTTGCGGAAACGCCGGACGACGTCGACGGCGTTCGCCATGAACAGGTCGACGTCCTGCGGCTCGATGTTGTAGTCCTGCGTCGAGGCCCAGAAGTCGTTCAGCACCATCAGCCCGTACTCGTCGGCCAGCTCGAAGAACGTCTCTTCCGTGTTCTGACCGACCCAGTTGCGGATGATGTTCACGTGGGCGTCGCGGTGCAGGCGGAAATAGGGTTCCAGGCGCGCGCGGTCGACGCGCTTCATGAAGTCGTCCATGCCCCAGTTGCCGCCGCGCGCCGCGATGCGCACGCCGTTGACCTTGATGACGAGGTGCGGCGTCAGGCTGCCGGCATCGGCCAGTTCGCGGATCGCGGCCGTGCCCTCCGCTTCCGCACGCAAACCGGTTGCCCACTGGTTGCCCGCGACCTTGCGCAGCGCCTCGTGGCGGGCATCGGTGATGCGCACGCCGAGCGCGTGCGCCCTGGTGAAATCGGCCTCCACGCGGCGCAGGTGACCCGTGCGGTCGACCAGCGACAGCTCGTAGGTCACGCTGCGGATGCCGAACGCGGTGCGTGCATGGTCGGACAGCGCCGCACCCTGCAGCACGTCGACGTCGAGGTCGTGCAGCTCCGGCTTGCCGTAGCCGTTCGGCCACCACAGGCGCGGCTGCTTCACCTTCAGCGCGGCGAAGTCCTTCGAGGCGAAGCGCACGGTATGCGTGCCCGGTGCCACGTCCAGCGTGCGGCTCACGACGATGGGCTGCATCGATCCCGCCCGGTCGCGAATGGTGGCGCGCACGGTCGCGCGCACGGTCTTGTTCGACAGGTTCGTCACCGGCACCTCGATGCCGACGTCGGCCTCGCGATGGTCGTCCGCGAGCGCGGTGATCACGTGCGCATCGCCCACGCGCACGTCGCCCGTGCTGCGCAGGACGACGTCCTGCCACAGGCCCGTGTTGCGGTCGCGGACGGACGGGATCCAGTCCCAGCCCTCGGTGGCGATGAAGGTCGGGCCGTCCTGCGCCTGCACGCCGCCGTTCTCGCCGACGCCGGCCGCGACGGATTCCTCGTGCGCGATGCCGGGATGCGGCGGCGGCGACACCTTGACGGCGATGACGTTCTCGCCTGTCGGATTCAGGTACGGTCCCAGGTCGACGCTGCCGCGCACGAAGGCGCCGCGCGTCGTGCCCGCGCGGCGGCCGTTGACCCAGATCTCGGATGCGTAATTGATGCCCTTGAACGTGACGAACAGGTGGCGGCCGGGACGATGGCCGCGCGGCAGCGTGAAGCTGGTGCGGTACCACCAGTCCTGGCGGCTGAGGCTTTCCGGAATCGCGAGGTTGTCGAGGCCATACGCCGGGCTCGGATAGACGCCGCGGTCGACGAGCGTGGTGAGCACGGTGCCCGGCACCGTGGCCTTGTACCAGCGCGACGCGTCGTAGCCGCCGCTGGCAATCTGTTGCGCGGATCCCGGTGCCTGGTCCGCCGATTGCAGCGTCCACGCTCGGATCGTCCATTCGTTGGCACCGCGCGGTTCCAGCGCCGGCCCGGCGTAGGCCGGCACGGCGACAGGCTTCGAGGGCGGCGTCGCGCTCTGCGGCAGCGTCCACGCGTCCTGCGGCGCGGGCTGGCCGGCCATCTGGCGGGTCTGCAGCGGCCAGTGCGGGCTGCCGGTCTCGAACACGATCATGCCTTCGTTTGGCGGCGTCGCCGCGAGCCGCGCGACGGCCTGCCCATCCAGCGCCTCGTCCGCCAGCGTCAGCCCGGCCACGCGGCCGGCGAACGCGGCATCGGTACCGGTGCGGGGTGCGATCACGATCTGCGCGGCGGCCGCGGTGGCCACGGTGGCGCCCTGCACCTCCTGCCGCGCCACTTCCCTGCCGTTCGCGTACAGGACGACGTGGCGGCCGTCCCGGCTGGCCGCCGCATGGGTCCACGCGCCGGCGGGCAACGGTACGCTGCTCCGCAGAGTCACGCCCGCGCCGCAAAACGCCAGCGTGCCGTCCACGCTGCACAGGTAGCCGATGCCGTCCGCGCCGGCCAGCAGCGCGGTACCGCGCGCGGCCTCCGACGGCTTGAACCAGCCGCCGATGGCGACGCGCTGCGCCGTCAGCGTCACCCCCGCGGGTGCCTTCTTGACCAGGCCATCGGCGGCGGCCGGGAATTCGGCGTTGAACGGTCCCCACGTGGCCGCGTGGGCGGCGGACGCCGCCAGCAGCAGGGCAGCGAGTATCGTGTTCAGGGAACGGGGCGGGCGGGCGACGGGCGTAGGCAGGCCCGAACTGGCGTGGCGCATGATGGTCTCCGGGAAAAGCATGAAGTCCCGGCGCGGACGGCCGGGATCGTTGTGCGGCGGATTCTGCATCCGGCCGGTAGGAGGGTCAAACGCCGGAAAGGCTTTGCGGCGCTGTTTAGTGGTGATTACTAAACTCGCCGCGATTGATGGTCAAAAGACGCTACCCGCCGCGCGGACAGCGGTGCGCAGCGTTTTAGTAAAGCCGCCCGTCAGTGCTGCGGTTCGAAGAACAACACCTCGCCTGTTGCGGTGGCCGCGATCAGCCGGCCGTCGTACCAGGCCGGCGAACCGACGAAGGCGCCGAGGCGCTTGACGTATTCGACGGCCGAATACAGCGCGTGCGGTCCGCCCTTGTACATGTTCTTCGTGTCCAGCTTGCCCGTGGCCGTGTCGATCACGCGGCCGTCGTTCACGGCGAGCGCGTCGCCGCGCCACGACCAGCGCGCGCGCCCGGTCGCCGCATCGAGCGCGACCAGTTCTCCCTTCATCGACGCCGCCACGACGACGTCCGCCACGCGCAGCGGCGATGCGAACGTCCACACCTTCGTCTCGAAGCGGTAGCGTTCGCGGCCGGTGCGCTTGTCCAGCGCCAGCAGCAGGCCGGTGTCCGACGTACCGACGTACACGCTGTCGCCGTCCATCGCCGGCGTGCCGACGACCCAGCTGCCCTGCGCGTCGTAGCGCCACTTCGGCTGGCCGCCGGCCGCGTCGAGCGCATACAGGAAACCGTCGCGCGAGCCGACGTAGACCGTGTCGCCGTCGACGGCGGGCGACGCCTGGATGCCGAACATGATGCTGGTCTTCTGCTCGACGCCCGTCTGGTGGCGCCAGCGCTGCTCGCCCGTCTGCGCATCGAGCGCATGGACCGCACCGTCCCAGCTGCCCACGACGATGTTCCTGCCCGCCAGCGCGGGCGAGGAATGCACCATGCCGCCCGTGCGCCATGCCCAGGCCAGCTTGCCGTCCTTCGTGTCGAGCGCATACACGTGGCCATTGCTGCTGCCGACGTAGACCTTGCCGTCATGGACCAGCGGCGACGACAGGTACAGGTCCCACGGATCGGGCACGGGCTGGCCGTCGCGCGGCATGCCGAACATGCCGTGCGCGGAGAATATCGCCTCGCCCTGCGTGCGGAAGGTCCACCGCGGCGAACCGTCGTCGGCCTTGAGCGCATGCACGCTGCCCGCCCGGTCGAGGAAGTAGACGGTACCGTCGGCCACCGCCGGCGTGGAGGCAATGCCGCCGCGCGCGTGATACAGCCATTGCAGCGTACGCGTCTTCGCATCGAGCGCGTACAGGTTGCCGTTCTCCGCGCCGACGAACACGCGCCCCTGCGCCGCCACCGGCGACGCGTGGATCGCCGCGTGCGCATCGAACCGCCCCGCCAGCCTGAAACCCTTGATGGCGCGCGTCTCCCCGGCGGCCCGGCCGGCATGCGCGGGGTCGCCCATGAACATGGGCCAGTCGGCGGCGAACGATGGGGTAGCGAGGAAGGCAAGCAGCAGGGCAAGGCGGCGCATGGAGGTTCCTGTCGTTGGGATGGCGCCATTCTAGGGGCGTGGGGCGCGGGCAATCTTCAGGGAGGCTTCACGGCCGGTAGGCGCGGTGGCGGTGCGTCGCTATACTTGCGCTCATGCGACTCCTACTCGTGGAAGACGACCTGGCGCTGGGCCGCGCGCTGCAGTCGGTGCTGCACAACGACGGCCACGACGTGACCTGGGTGCGCCTGGGCAGCGACTGCGCGCGCCTGCTGGACGAGCGCCGCCACGACGCCCTGCTGCTGGACCTGGGCCTGCCCGACGGCGACGGCGTCGCACTGCTGCGTCGCCTGCGCGCGGCCGGCCACGTGCTGCCCGCCGTCCTGATCACGGCGCGCGACAGCCTGCAGGACCGCCTCGACGGCTTCGACGGCGGCGCCGACGATTACCTCATCAAACCCTTCGACATCCCCGAACTGCTGGCCCGCCTGCGCGCGGTCGTGCGCCGTGCCGGCGGCGCGCAGGCCGACGCGCTGTGGCAGGTCGGCGACCTGGCCATCGACGCGCGCACCATGAGCGCCACTTGCCGCGGCGCGCCCGTCAACCTGTCGCGGACGGAGTTCGCGCTGCTGCACGCGCTCGTCCGCAACCCGGACCGCATCGTCACGCGCACGGAGCTCGAGCAGGGCGTGCTGCCCTACAGCGAGGGCCAGACGCTGGACGTGCATATCTCGAACCTGCGCAAGAAGATCGGCGACGGCTACATCCGCACCGTGCGCGGCGTCGGCTACATGGTGCGCCATGACGGCGGCCGCTGAGTTGATGACCAAAACACCGGCACCGAAGTCGCTGCTGCGCCGGCTCCTGATCGGCTTCATGCTCGTCATGCTCGGCATCTGGCTGGCGGCGCTGGCCCATATCGTGAAGCAGGTGAAGGTCGACAAGGTGCGCCAGACGGCGGCCGTCAACCGGGCCTGGACGCGCCAGATCATGCTCAACATGCAGTCGCTGCCGCCCGATCCGGCGGCGCTGGCGCGCATCGGCCAGCGCATCGAAGACCTGCGCCTGGACATGTTCCGCGAGTTCGGCTACCCGACGCAGGCGCGCATCCGCGTCTGGCTGGGAGGGCAGCTCGCGTACGACTCGGCAGCGGGCACGCCGCTGGATGACGGGTGGGCGCTGTGGGTCGAACGCGACGCCGCGCGCGGCATCACGGTGGAGCGGCGCGAGAAGCCCGACAGCGACTGGGTGTTCACGCCGTCGGCCGCCAATTACCTGCTCTCGCCGCTCGTCTACAGCCTGCCGTTCATGCTGCTGCCGGCCTGGCTCATCGTGCGCGTGGGCCTGCGCCCGCTGCGCGCGATGGCGCAGGCGCTCGAGGCGCGCGAACTCGAGTCGCGGGCCGACCTGGCGCCGCTGCCCGCCTCGCCCTACCGCGAACTGGCGCCCGTGGTCGATGCGGTGAACCGCCTGATGCGACGGCTGTCCGAGCGGCTGGCGCGCGAACACGAATTCCTCGCCGACGCGGCGCACGAACTCAAGACGCCGCTGTCGGTCGTGCAGATCAACGCCCACCTCATGGAAGCCGCGGCCGACGCGGCCCAGAAGACCGAAGCCGGCACGGGCCTGCGCGAAGGCGTCGCCCGCGCCACGCACGCGGTGCACCAGCTGCTCGCCTACGAACGGGCGCGCCAGGAATCGACGGACGCGCCGCCGCAGGAACAGGACCTGGCCGCGCTGCTGCGCGAGCGCATCGCCGTGGCCGCGCCGCTGGCGCTGCAGCGCGGCATCGACATCGAATTGCGCGCATCGTCCCCCGCCATCCTGCCGCTGCATCGCGAAAGCATGGCCGCCCTGCTCGACAACGTCATCGGCAACGCGATCAAGTATTCGCCGGACGGCGCCCGCGTGGACGTGTGCCTCGACGCCGGCCGCTGCATCACGGTGACGGACCAGGGCCCCGGCATCCCGCCCGCGCTGCGCGCCCGCGTGTTCGAACGGTTCTACCGCGTGCCCGGCCAGGACCAGGCGGGCAGCGGCCTCGGTCTGGCGATCGCGGAACGGGCCGCGGCCCGCAACGGCGCCCGCATCGCGCTCGACGGCGGTCCCGGTGGGCACGGGCTGGCCGTGCGCATCGCGTTCGGCGACGCCGGCTGCGCTACCCCTTCGCCATGAACGCCGCGACCAGCGCATTGGCGTGACCGTGGCCGAGCTGGTGCCCGGTCTTGAGGTAGTTGACCAGTTCCATGTGCTTGCGCGGGCCCGCCTGCTCCAGGACCTGCATCCAGTGCGCGATCGGCTTGCCGTACTTCTTTTCGATGGAGGGGAAGTAGGAGGCGGGGCCTTTGACGATGTCTTGCGTTGCCATGTCGGTTCCTTTCGGTCGTTGTCGGATGGTGCTGGTCTCTCGTACGACGAACGAGGGTAGCGGATTTCGACATGTCGGCCCGCAGCATCAGTAAGCCAGCGAACTCTCCAGCGCGGTCTGCACCAGCGAGTCGATCTCGCCGGTGATATTGGTCATCGTGCTCGCCACCACGGCAAACTCCTTGCCGACCGGCCCCGCGCGCGCGGCAACGATCTGTGCGTTGAACGCGACCATGCGTGCCTCGCGCGCGATGGTCTTGATGTCACCCATCAATTCCTGCATCTGGCGGCGTTGCTGGATCGCATGGCGCTTGGATTGCTCCTCGTACACGAGAGTCAGGGCATTGAGCACGCTGAGCAGCGGCGTGGCACTGCGCACCAGCTCATCGAGCAACGCGGGCGCGCGCCGCGACGTCGTGCCGATGGCGTCCAGCGTACTCTCGGCCAGTGCGATGAAATCGCGGATGATCTGGTCGCCCCGCATCGTGCCGAAATAGGCATCGCGCAGTTGCTGGCAAAAAATGCCCGGCAAACCCTGCTTGCCCTGCACGAGCGTCAAATGCGCGTCCCGGAAGGCCGCCAGCGTGTCGCGGGCAGTCTTGTCCGCGCCTTCATGGCCGAGCGAGGCCAGGACCGAATACAGCACCACCCGCTGGGATGTGAAACGGCGCCGGCCGGACAGGTTGATCAGGGCGCCGAACACGTCGCCGGACAATTTGACGTCGGGCTGGGCGGTGGATAGGGGGAGGGTTTCTGCGTGCATCCTGGGCTCCGATCGGTTTGACCGCCGGCGGCGGCTGATGCAGGACTGGATGCAGGTTTTATGCCAGCGCAAACCACGGCTACCGTAGTTACACGCACTAACTTGAGTCAAACCTTGGGGCAGTTTTGCACCCGAGGCGTGAGCCAGCCCAAATAATGGGCAGCTTCGCACCAATGTTCATCTTTTGGAGTCGTTCACGTAACGTGAACATGTCTAAAAGATGAACTTCATGTATCATTGTTCATATCTTGATCATGTTCACGTAACGTGAACACCGAAAACTATGAACAATCTGTTTGTGACAGAGTGTGAAGCGCCATTCGTAGCAAGCGCCCTTGCTGCACTGCACGATTCGACAAATATTGAGGGTGAACTCCTCGATACGTCGAATGACGATACCGATGCCCAGGTCCTCCTTACCATCAATGGTCGAAAGTTACGATACGACTGTGAGATCAAGAAGAAAGTCGATCGTTATGCGCTGCCGCTCAACCTGCTGAACAGACTCGACAATGCGCAGCGCACCTTGCTGATCAGTTCTCCTCTCAGTCCTGACATGGCACATCGTTGCCGTGACATCGGTCTCCAGTTCATCGATACGGCGGGTAATGCCTACATCAATGACGGGGCTGGCATTTACATTTACGTGACCGGCAGACGCGGCTCCGCCGAGCTCCAATTCCCGTCCAACAATACGATGACGGCGGCGGCGCTCAGGATGATGTTTGCAGCCCTGGCAGAGCCCGCACTGCTTAATGCACCCTATCGGGATATCTCGAACAAGGCACGGATATCGACCGGCGCCATCAGCAAGGCGTTCGACACGCTGGAATCACGTGAATTGATCGGCACGACGGCCAGCGGCAAGCGCATGATCCGCGCGCCGGAGCTGTTTCTGAACGAGTGGGCCAGTGGCTATGCCGGAAGGGTCAAGCCCAAGCTCAGGAAATATCGTTTTGCGATCGACAATTTCGATCTCGTCCTCAACCTGCAGCCTGAACGCGGGCTTTCAGCATATGGTGGCGAGCGAGCTGCCATGTATTTGACCGGACATCTCAAGCCCGAAGTGTGCACGATCTATGTAGACATGGATGACCCAAATGCACTCAAGGACATCGTCAGGAAATTCCGCTTGCGTGCGGACCCCGGAGGCCGCATCGAAATCGTCGAAATGTTCTGGAGCCCAGATCACTTCACCCAATCGTTTCCGACGGTACCGCATCACCTGATCTATGCGGATCTGATGGCCACGCACGATTCGCGCAACATTGCCGTGGCACGCCAGCTCGTGCCAAGAATCATTCAGCATGTACACGATACGACCCGATAAGCCCTTCAACCCAACACTTCTCGAGATCCTGTCCACGGTTCAGGCGGTAACGGGAAAGCTCGGCTGCGATTATCTTCTCGTCGGCGCGACCGCACGCGACATCTTGATGACCCACGTGTTCGGCCTCGATACCCGACGGGCCACTTATGACGTCGACTTCGCCATCGCACTCGATCACTGGGAACACTTTAACGCACTGAAGGCTGCTCTCGCGGCCACCGGCAGTTTCGTACCCGCTGCAGACAGAGCGCATCTATTACATTACAAGCCTGCCGAACACGGCAACGCATTCCCGCTGGATCTGATTCCTTTTGGCGGCGTGGAACAGGAAGCACATCGCATTTCCTGGCCACCCGACATGAGCGTCGTCATGAGCGTCATGGGCTACGCCGAAGCACTGGCATCAGCACTGGACGTGGAGGCAGGTAATGGCCTTGTCATCCGGGTGGTGTCGATTCCAGCGCTTGCCGCGCTCAAACTGCTGGCCTGGGACGACCGGGGTCTGCAAGATAACAAGGATGCCCAGGATCTTCTTTTCCTGCTCCAGCACTACCACGAAGCGGGGAATAATGACCGCATGTATGAGGAGGCATTCGAATTGCTCGAAGCCGCCGGATTCGACTTGCCTCTGGCCGGCGCCAACCTGCTCGGCCATGACACGCGTGTCATCTTGCACGACGACTCATTGCACGCCCTGCTCGCCATCCTGGCCGATGCGAGCAAACGCGACCGTCTCGTCGTCCACATGACGCGCTCCACCGGCATCGAATCCGACATGGCGGACAAGTTGCTGAGCCAGTTCGAGCTTGGGCTTCGACACTAGCTCCTCAGCACAGCCGTCCGCTCGTAATGCCGCATCTCCTCGAGATTGCCCACGAACGTCCTGACACTCGCAAAGAACTCCCTGAATTCGGGACTCTTGCGGAAACCATTCATGTGCCCTTCGACCGAATCCCACTCGATCCGCAAAATGAACGACGTCGGCTCTTCCGTGCACCGGCTCAGCTCGAAGCCGAGACAATGGCTGGACTTGCGCAGCGCCTCACCCGCCGTCGCATAGGCGGCAATGAACTGGTCGGCCTGGTCGACCGGTATCTTGTAGCGGACATATTCGATTACCATGATGCGCTCCGATCTCAATGTGCCATCTGGCGCTCCAGCAAATCATCGAAGCTGGCGCACGGGACGGCTTGCGAATAGTAGTGTCCCTGGATGTAGTCGCAGCCGATCGCGGCCAGTGCGTCGCGCTGGGCGCCGTTTTCGACGCCTTCGGCGATGGCCTGCATGCCGAGCCGGTGTGCCAGGTCGACGATCGCTTCGGTGAGTGCCTTGTCGCTGCCGTCGCTGACCAGGTTGTTGATGAACGACTTGTCGATCTTGAGGTAATCGATGTCGAACAGCTTCAGGTAAGCCAGGGCTGAAAAACCGGTGCCGAAATCGTCGATCGAGACCCTGGCGCCAGCGGCGTGGAGTGCGTCGAGACAGCGGATGGCCTGGTCGGCGTCGCTGATCAGGACCCCTTCGGTGATTTCTACCGTAATGCTGTTGCGCGGCAGGCCGGCATGGACGACCCGATCCAGCCAGGACAGCGGGCCCTGCTGTTTGAACTGGGTCGGGGAAATGTTCACGCTCAGCTCGATCACCCGGCCGTAGCGCTGGTACCAGCGCCTGGCGTTCGCGATCGCCTCGCACAATACCCAGTCGCCGATCTCGTTGATGAGTCCCGCTTCTTCCGCCAGCGGAATGAAGCGGGCCGGGCTGACCGCGCCGCGCTCCGGGTGAGTCCACCGTAACAGGGTCTCGGCCTTGTGGATGCGGCCCGTCGCGACTTCGACGATCGGCTGGTAGTACAACTGCAGCTCGTGCCGCGCCAATGCCTGGCGCAGGTCGTTCGTCAGCATCAGCTTGGCATGGGCCTGCTGCTGCAGGGAGGGGGTGAAATACTGGAACTGCCCGCGCCCGGCGCGCTTGGCCAGATGGACCGCATGCTCGGCATTCCTGACGAGATCGGCCGCGCCCGTGGCATCCTCCGGATAGACGCTGATGCCAACGCTGGCGGACACGTACATCGTACCGGCGGCATCCAGGCGCAGCGGCGCCGCGATCGCCTGGAGCACTGCTTCGGCGAGGGTGTCCAGGTGCGGACGTTGCTCGAATTCGCTGACGACCAGACCGAACGTATCGCCGCCCAGGCGGCCCATCGTGGCATCGTTGGGCAGGCAGCGCGCGATGCGCCGGGTCAGCTCGACCAGGGCCCTGTCGCCGGTCGCATGGCCGAAGCCGTCGTTGATGTCCTTGAAGCGGTCGAGGTCGAGCAGGAGCACGCCCAGCCCGCGGCCGGTGCCGGTCGCCTTCCTGAGGTCCTGTTCCAGGCGATCCAGGAACAGGCGGCGGTTCGGCAGCCCGGTCAGCGGATCGAAGTTAGTCTGGCGCCAGATCAGGTCGTCCTTTTCCTTTTGTTCGCTGATGTCGTTGAACTGGATGACATGGCGGTAGATGCGCCCGTCCGGCTGGCGGACGATCCGGATGTTGACGAACTTGGCCGTGAACGTCCCGTCCTTGTTACGGTCCTTGATTTCGCCCTGCCAGTGGTCCCGGCTGGCCAGATCGCGTTGCATGCATTCGTAGAAACCGTTGTCGTGCATGCTCGATTCGAACAGCGGCGGCACGACGCCGAGCACGTCGCGCAGGTCATAGCCGGTCTGTCGCGTGAACGCCGGGTTGGCATCGACGATCCGGTTGTTCCCGTCGGTGACCACGATCGCTTCCGAGCTGGTCTGGTAGATCAGGTTCGCCATGCGCATCGATTCTTCCAGGTTGCGCCGGTGCGTGATGTCCTGCACCGTGCCGCGCAGCGTCGCCGCGTGGCCGTCCTCGACGATCGGACTGCACAGCAGGCGGATCCACTTGCGCTTGCCGGCGCCGCCAGCGATGTCCAGTTCCAGGTCGAAGGGCACGCCGGACCGTGCGGCATCGAGTGCGCGTTCGGCCTGCAGCCGGTCGGCGTCGGCGCAGCACGCCAGGCAGGATGCGAGGGTAAGAGGCCGCTGTGCGCCGTCGAAGATGCGCGTCACTTCGTCGGTGTACTGGAACGCGTCGGTGGCCGGGACCAGTTCCCAGGCGCCGATCCGGGCCAGCGCGCTCATTTCCTGGAGCAGGCGGTCCTGTTCGCGGATTGTACGTTCATGTGCCCTGCGTTCGGTGATGTCGCGCGACACGCCGAGCACACCCAGCAGGGTCCCATCCGACGTGACGATCGGCGTCTTGAGCGTTTCGAACAGCCGCGTGCCGGGTACGTCGGGGACCGCCACCTCGTCCTCGACCATCAGTGGACGGCCGGCCCGTATCGCGGCTTCGTCGTCGCGCCGGTAGCGCTGGGCCATCTCCGGGCCGAACAGCTCGACGTCGTTTTTGCCGATGATCTCCTCGCGCGGACAGCCGAACAGCGCCGCCATAGGCGCGTTGCAGGCCCGGTAGACGCCTGCGCCATCCTTCAGCCAGATCAGGTCCGGGCTGTTTTCCACCAGCGTGTTCAACTGGGCCTTTTCGCGTTCCAGTTCGGCCGTGCGCAGGCGTACTGCCTTGCGCACCGTTCCCAGCCAGACCAGCAGTACCAGCACGAGCACGCCGAGCGCCAACAGGGTGTCCATTGTGTACCGTGCATAACGGGCGAAGGCGAGCGGACGGCCCATCCATTTGTCGTGCAGCGCCTCGATCTCGGCCGGTGTGATCTGCGCCATGCCGCGTTCGACGAGGGCCAGCGTGGCGGCGTCGCCCTTGCGTACGCCACGGCGCAACTCGCTACGCGTGATCTCGAACGCCTTCACATAGCGGCGGTGCAGATTGCTCCGGTACAACTGGTATTCGGCCGCATGATCTTCGCCGCAGACCAGCTTGATGCTGCGATTGGCCACGGCATTCCACAGGGCGGTATACGTAGGGAAATAGCGCACGCCCGTCACGCCAGCACGCTCCAGGCGCTCGCCGCAGGCGTCGCCGGCCTGGACGCCCACCTCGAATCCCTTCAGGCTGTCGAAGTCGTGGATGCCGGCGATGGACGTGTCGGCGTAGATCGACGTGTGGACCGTGGCATACGGCCTGGAAAAGTCGAAGCGGGCGCGCCGGGCTTCGGTGAGGAAAATGGTGTCGATGACATCCGCCTCGCCACGCTCCAGCGTGGGCTGGACCTCGGGCCAGTCGACGCCGCGCAGTTCGACCGGCACGCCGGTCTTCTGCTGCCACAGGTGCCACATCTCCACGGAATAGCCTTCGAGCTCCCCCTGGAATTACGAATCGCAAAGGGAGGATAGTTCTGGTCCACGACCACGCGCAACGGCGCCGCCACCGCCGTGAGCATCGGGACGGCAAGCAGAATGGCGAGCAGAAGGCGCACGGGAGTGGACATGACTTCTCTCTGGGCGACCAGACGGTCCCCGGACGATAGCATATGTCGTTGCGCGTTCTGCCAGGTCCGGAAAGCAAAAAGGCCCGCTCTCCTGGGAGATGCGGGCCTCTATCGACAAAAATCTTGTCGAGTGGCACTTAGAACGGGATATCGTCATCCATGTCCGAGAAGTTCGGCGCCGGTTTCGGCTGCGGACGTGCGGCCGGGGCCGGCGGGGCCTGGCGCGGGGCCGGGCGGCTCGGCGGGGCGTCGTAGCCGCCCATGTCGTCGCCACCACCGTAGCTGTCGCCGCCGCCCATGCCCTGGCGGCCGCCCAGCATCTGCATGTTTTCAGCGATGATGTCGGTGGCGTAGCGCTCGATGCCGTCCTTGTCGGTGTACTTGCGGGTCTGCAGGCGGCCTTCCACGTAGACCGACGAACCCTTTTTCAGGTACTGGCCGACGATTTCGGCAAGGCGGCCGAAGAACGAGATGCGGTGCCACTCGGTCAGCTCTTTCTGCTCGCCGGTGTTGCGGTCCTTCGATTTGTAGGACGTGGCCACGGCGATGTTGGCGATGGCGTCGCCGCTCGGCATGTAGCGGATTTCCGGATCGCGGCCGAGGTTGCCGACGATGATGACCTTGTTAACTGATGCCATTTTGTAAAGCTCCTTTGGATAGTCCCTGACTCTGCGTGCTGTCTAAGCGTTAGGGAAACATGTTGAATACGGCCCGCTATTATGCTGGTCAGTCGCATGAGAAAGCAACTGATTCCGCACTGATCGGGCACCCGGATTACAGCACCTGATCAGACCTCGAAGATGGGGGCGAAGTGCCCGAATTGGAAGAGATACGCATCAATACAGCCGGACGAAAATTTTTCGGCTTATTTTCGTTTTTCTGGTGAGTCTGCCATTGAATTGCCGGACTCCCGGACCACATACGACACGCGCACGTTGTACCGGAACGGCAGATCTTGACAGGTCGTCATATCATGCTGTTAAGCCTCGCAGACTTTTTCGAGGGCCGGCATACCACTGTAAATAAAAACAGGTAAACTAGTGCGCTTTCCCGTTCGGCCCGCTCACCTGTGCCATTCGTGCGCCGGCCCCGCAACCATTCGAAAGCCTTCAAACAACAATGGAAGAAATCCGTATCCGCGGCGCCCGCACGCACAATCTCAAGAACATCAACCTCGACCTGCCGCGCAACAAGCTGATCGTCATCACCGGCCTGTCGGGTTCCGGCAAGTCGTCGCTCGCTTTCGACACGCTGTATGCCGAGGGCCAGCGCCGCTACGTCGAATCGCTGTCGGCCTATGCGCGCCAGTTCCTTCAGCTGATGGAAAAGCCGGACGTCGACATGATCGAGGGCCTGTCGCCCGCCATCTCCATCGAGCAGAAGGCGACGTCGCACAACCCGCGCTCGACCGTCGGCACCGTCACTGAGATCCACGACTACCTGCGCCTGCTGTACGCGCGCGTCGGCACGCCCTACTGCCCGGATCACTCGGACGAGCCGCTGGCCGCCCAGACCGTGTCGCAGATGGTCGATGCCGTGCTGGCCATGCCGGAAGGGACCAAGCTGATGATCCTGGCGCCCGTCGTGGCGAACCGCAAGGGCGAGCACAGCGACCTGTTCGAGGCGATGCAGGCGCAAGGCTTCGTCCGCTTCCGCATCCAGAGCGGCACGCACGCGGCCAAGATCTACGACGTGGACGACCTGCCGAAGCTCAAGAAGACGGAAAAGCACACGATCGACGTCGTCATCGACCGCATCAAGGTGAATGCCGAGATCAAGCAGCGCCTGGCCGAGAGCTTCGAGACCGCGCTGCGCATCGCGGACGGCCGCGCGGTCGCCTACGAGATGGACACGGAGAAGGAGCACATCTACTCGAACAAGTTCGCGTGCAACGTCTGCGGCTATTCGCTGCAGGAGCTGGAGCCGCGCCTGTTCTCCTTCAATAACCCGATGGGCGCCTGCCAGGAATGCGATGGCCTGGGCCATATCGAGTTCTTCGATCCGAAGCGCATCGTCGCGTTCCCGAACCTGTCGCTGGCGTCCGGCGCCGTGAAGGGCTGGGATCGCCGCAACCAGTTTTATTACCAGATGCTGACGAGCCTCGCGTCGCACTACGGCTTCGACCTCGACAAGCCGTTCGAGCAGCTGCCGAAATCCGCGCAGGACGTCGTGCTGTTCGGCTCCGGCAAGACGTCGGTGCCGTTCGCGTACGTGAACGAGCGTGGCCGCACGGTGATGCGCGAGCATACGTTCGAGGGCGTCGTGAACAACCTGCAGCGCCGCTACCGCGAGACGGATTCGATGGCCGTGAAGGAAGAGCTGGCGAAGTTCATCAACGAGAAGGAGTGCCCGTCGTGCGGCGGCGCGCGCCTGCGCACGGAAGCGCGCTACGTCAGGATCGGCAACGGCAAACAGCAGCGCGCCATCTATGAAGTCGCGAAGACGCCGTTGCGCGACTGCCTGACCTACTTCGACGGCCTGGAACTGACGGGTGCCAAGCGCGACATCGCCGAGCGCGTGATCAAGGAAATCGTCGCGCGCCTGAAATTCCTGAACGACGTCGGCCTCGATTACCTGTCGCTGGACCGCAGCGCCGACACGCTGTCGGGCGGCGAAGCGCAGCGCATCCGCCTCGCGTCCCAGATCGGTTCCGGCCTGACGGGCGTGATGTACGTGCTGGACGAGCCGTCGATCGGCCTGCACCAGCGCGACAACGACCGCCTGATCGCGACCCTGAAGCACCTGCGCGACATCGGCAACAGCGTGCTGGTCGTCGAGCACGACGAGGATGCGATCCGCACGGCGGACTACATCGTCGACATGGGTCCGGGCGCGGGCGTGCACGGCGGCGCCGTGATCGCCGAGGGTTCGCTCAAGGACATCATGAAGAGCAAGACGTCGCTGACGGCGGCCTACCTGTCGGGCAAGAAGAAGATCCACGTGCCGAAGAAGCGCACGCAGGCCGACCCGGACCGCCAGCTCGTGATCACGGGCGCGACCGGCAACAACCTCAAAAATGTCTCGCTGGAGCTGCCGGTGGGCCTGCTGACGTGCGTGACGGGTGTGTCGGGTTCCGGTAAATCGACGCTCGTGAACGACACGCTGTACCCGGCCCTGTCGCGTCACCTGTACGGTTCGCAGACGGAACCGGCGCCGCACGACGCCATCCACGGCCTGGAGCACTTCGACAAGGTGATCTCGGTCGACCAGGCGCCGATCGGCCGCACGCCGCGTTCGAACCCGGCCACGTACACGGGCGTGTTCACGCCGATCCGCGACCTGTTCGCGACGGTGCCGACCGCGAAGGAACGTGGCTACTCGGCCGGCCGCTTCTCGTTCAACGTGAAGGGCGGCCGCTGCGAGGCGTGCCAGGGCGACGGCGTGATCAAGGTCGAGATGCACTTCCTGCCGGACGTGTACGTGCCCTGCGACGTCTGCCACGGCAAGCGCTACAACCGCGAAACGCTGGAAGTCCAGTACAAGGGCAAGAACATCACCGAAGTGCTGGACATGACGGTCGAGGATGCGCACGAGTTCTTCAAGCCCGTGCCGGTCATCGCGAGGAAGCTGCACACGCTGCTGGACGTGGGCCTCGGCTACATCAAGCTGGGCCAGAGCGCGACCACGCTGTCGGGCGGCGAGGCGCAGCGGGTAAAACTGTCGCTGGAACTGTCCAAGCGCGACACGGGACGCACGCTGTACATCCTCGACGAGCCGACGACGGGCCTGCACTTCGCCGACATCGACCTGCTGCTGAAGGTGATCCACCGCCTGCGCGACCAGGGCAACACGCTCGTCATCATCGAGCACAACCTGGACGTCATCAAGACGGCGGACTGGATCGTCGACCTGGGTCCGGAAGGCGGCGCGGGCGGCGGCACGATCGTCGCGCACGGCACGCCGGAAGACGTGGCCGACAATCCGGACAGCGTCACCGGCAAGTACCTCAAGCCGCTGCTCAAGGCGTGACGATGGGCGCCGGTGCGACGGATCCATCACGGACCCTCGCGCTGGCGCTCGTGCACGTGGGCGCCGACCTGGAATCCATCTGGGACGACCTCGCGGTCGCCGGCTATGGTCAGGAGGCCGCCATCGGGCGCGATCGCATGCTCGCCTTCGCGCCGACGCCTGAAGCAAAGGCGCAGTTGCGTGCCTACTGGCGCGAGCGCGCGATGGAGCGGCTGTCGGCCCTGCGCGGGCCGATCGATGAGCTCAAGGGCCTCTACTCACCCACACAACCCTATCGTTCGGCGCTGCTGGAGGCCTTGCGCGAGCGGGCCCCCACGCTCGTCTCGCCGACCGACCTGGTCGCGCCGCAGATCGAGCCGGCCATCAAGCTGTGCCTCGAAGACTACCTGAACCCCATCCACGAGGAGACTGTGCGCTGGTCGCGCGAGGTCAAGGCGCGTGCCATCCGCGCGGCCGGCCTGCGCGACGATCCTCGATTCGATGCGTTGCCGTGGTCCGGGCGCGTCACACTGCTGCGCGAGCGTTTCGCGCAGATGCTGGCGCCGCATGGCTTCACGGTCAGGAACAAGGGCAGGAACGTCGTGGCCGCCGAACGTCCCACGACGGACGGGCGCTTCATCTATGCCCTCGTCGACGACGGCGGCGCGAACCTGGGCAGGTATGGCCAGCTGAGTCACTGGATCGCCATCCGCACGCCGCGGCAGCGCCTCTCGCACGATCCGGACAAGGACGAATCGCTCGCGCGCTTCGGCATCGGCGATCTCGTACCCGAGTTCCACTGGTCGGCGCGGCATTTCCAGACGTTTCCCGAATTCTGCCGCGCGGTCGATACGGCGGCGTACGCGGCGCTGTGCATCTTCCGCAAGGTGGATGCGGCGCTGCTGTCCTAATCGGCCGTGTAGAACGGCTGGCGGATCCGCACCGGCCGCACGTCCATCCTGATCCGGTAGATCGAATACGCATCCTCGCGGTTCGTCACGTATTCCGCGGTATCCGGCACGCGCGTGAACGTGAACTCGAACCCGCGTTCCGGGAACTGGCTGTCCGGCCCTTCGAACGCCACGCCGACGGCGCGCTGCAGATCGCTGTCCACCAGCTTCTCGAGCAGGTCCGCGACGGCCGTGTTGCCGAGGATGTCCGTATAAAAGATCGGCGCGCGGTGCTCGACGTATTGCCTGTCCACGGGTTCCTTGTCCGGCCCCGGCGTGTACGTGCGCGTGGCCAGGTTGACCCGGTCGCCGCTGTCCAGGTAGCTGATGCGCGCATTGGCGAGATTGAATCCCGGCTTCGATTTGTCCGTCGTGGCTCCAGCAAGATCGAGCACGAGCGCGCCCCGGTAGCCGATCACGGTAACGTCGCGCGCCGGCCCGACGACGGCCGCCGTGTTC
Organism: Telluria mixta; assembly: GCF_029223865.1. Lineage (NCBI taxonomy): Bacteria > Pseudomonadati > Pseudomonadota > Betaproteobacteria > Burkholderiales > Oxalobacteraceae > Telluria > Telluria mixta. Next base: position 2,279,598 of record NZ_CP119520.1, on the reverse strand, counting down.
TCGTCGATGCCCAGTCCCAGCGTGTACCCCTTGGCCAGCATCGCGGGCAGCATGCGGCCGAAGCGGCCGCGCGCGAGCAGGTGCTGGTCGACGAAAACGTCGTCGCCGATGAAGCCGAGGCCCGGCGCGACGTCCTTGCCGTCCACGACGCCGTTCTTCAGCACCGGCATCACGTCCAGCGGCGGATCGTTGAACATGGTGCTGCTCATGATGGCCGCGCCGGCGCTCGTGCCCGCGATGACGCCGCCGCGCCGGTACAGCGCCCACAGCGCGTCCAGCACCGCCGTGTTGCTGCCGTTCGCGCGCCGCAGCGAGCCCGTGATGCGGGCCTGGTCGCCGCCCGTAAAGAAGGCGCCGCCGGCCTTGCGGATCGCATCGGCCAGCGCGGGATCGTCCGCGGCCTTGCGCACGTCGGTCCCGGCCAGCATGGGCGCGACCGGGACGACGAACGCGCGCGCGCCGTAGCGGTTCAGCGCGTCCACCGTGAGCTGGGCTTCCTTCGCGGGCGTCTGCGCGGCCGTCGGGAGCACGGCGATGCGCGCGCCCTTCCCGCCCGCCAGCGTGACGATCTTCTCCCACACCTCGGCGTTGTTGACGCGCAGGCCGCCGCCGATGATCACCAGCGAGCCCTTGGGGTCGGATGGCGCGGCGGCGGCCCATGCGCTGACGCCCGCGAGCGCCAGCGCGAAGCACAAGCGCTTCAGCATGTCAGCGGAACGAGTAGTTCACGCTCACGAACGCGCTGCGGCCGCGCGGGTCCGTGTAGCTCGGGTCGTACCCGGCCAGGAAGAACCAGGCCTGGTTCGAGAACGGCGGGTCCGCGTTGAACATGTTCAGCACGCCCGCGCGCACCTTGAGCTGCTTGCTGATCGTCCAGCTGCCCGTCAGGTCCCACAGCGAGTAGTACTTCACGTGGTTCGGCGGCAGCAGGGTGTCCGTGTACGGGTCGTAGGTCGTGTTCTGGTCCGTGTAGCCCATCGAATACTGGTTCGCCAGCGTGAGCGTGACCGGGCCGTTGTCCCATTCGAAGTTCACGCGGTGGCGCCACTTCTGGATCGCCTGGTCGTTCAGGAACACGCCCAGGTTCGTACGGAACGGCTCCGCCGGACCGAACTGGCGGTCGTAGTGCAGGATCAGCGTGCCGGACAGGTTGATGCCGAAGCGGCCCCACGGTCCGCGCTCGGAGCGCCAGTCGCCGGCGATGTCGAAGCCCGACGTCCTGAGCTTGCCCTGGTTTTCCTTCATCAGGAGGATGTTGGAGATGAAGCCGTCCTCGTCGCGCTGGATGTACTTGCCGTTGTAGGCTGCCGGGTTTTCGATGATGACCTGTTCGCCCAGGGTGCTGATCACGTCGCGCTTCTCGATGTTCCAGTAGTCGATCGAGAGGCTCGTGCGCTTGACCGGTTCGAACACGACGCCCAGCGAGAACTCGCGCGATTTCTCCGGCTTGAGGTTCGCGTTCGAACGGCGCTCGACGTCCCACTGGTCGGTACACGTGTCGATGCTGCCTTCCTGCTTCACGCACTGCGGGTCGGTCAGGATGCCGGCCGTGGTGCCGAAGATCGTCGGGCGCTTGAGGTCCGACAGCGACGGCGCGCGGAAGCCCGTGCCGGCCGATGCGCGCACCAGCAGCGACTGCATCGGCTGCCAGCGCAGGCCGATCTTCGGATTGGTCGTGTTGCCCACTTCGCTGTAGTGGTCGTAGCGCACCGCGAACTGCATCTCGAGTTCCTTGGTGAACGGCGCGACCACCTCGGTGAACACGGAGGCCACTTTTCTCGTGTTGTCCGCGGTCTCGACGTCGGCCAGTTCGCCGGCCGGGATCGTGCTGTCGCGGTCGCCCTGGATGTTATTCGAGCGCAGCAGGTCCGACGGCCTGAACGTCTGGTGCTCGTGGCGCAGTTCGCCGCCGACGGCCAGCGCCAGATCGCCGCCCGCGAGCGTCGTCAGCGAACGCGACATCTTGCCGTCGAGGGAGGTCGACACGCCCTTCGCATTGCGTGCTTCGTCGTTGACCCGGATGCTGTTGACGAGGTCCCGGCCGGCCTGCGACGACGGCCCGAACGGATTGATCGCGCCCGAGCGCACGCCGGCCTCGAACTGGTCGTACAGGAAGTAGCCGTCGACGTACTTGTCGATGGCCTTGTTCTCGGCGCGGCCCAGCGCCACGTCGTAGTCCCAGCCTTTGATGCTACCCGTGGCGCCCAGCAGCAGGCGCTGGCCGGTACTCGTCACGTCGTTCGTGCGGTTGCCCGCTTCCGCCATCCGGTAGCGGATCCGGTTGACCGTGCCGGGCAAGCCGGGCGCCGACAGCGCGTTGCGGTATGCCTCCGGCAGGATGCTGACGGGCAGGTTGCGCAGGGTCGACACCGGGTTCGGCGACAGCACATATTTGGTCTTGGCCTGCGTCTGCACCAGTTCCGCGAACAGCTGGTTGTCCGGGTCGAGCTGGAAGGTCGCGCGGCCGATGAAGCCGATCTTGCGCGAGTCCGGATAGATCTCCGTGTCTTCCATGTAGTCGTAGCTGCAGCCGGCCACGCCGCCCGGTCCCTTCTCGGCATACACGGTGGCGGGCGGATTGCACTTCGGCGCGCTCGGGTTGACGCGGCTCGCGCGGCTGCCGGCCGGCAGCAGGCCCGCGCCGATCAGGGCGGCACGCTGCGCGGCCGAGATGTCGATATTGGCCGGGAAGGTGTTGCTGGACATCTGCGCCGGCAGCGTCGTCGCGAGCGGGTGCTCGGAGATGAAGCGGCGCTGGCCAGAGCGCAGGCGGTCGAGCTGCTGGATGTCGAGCACGCCGAACACGTTGAAGCGATCGGTGGTCAGGTCGCCCGTGCCGCCGCTGAGGCTCAGCGTCTTCTTGCCCGCCCCGCCCTGCTGCGTGCCCGCGGCCGATGCGGCCAGGTCGATGCCCGTGTAATCCTTGCGCGTGATGAAGTTGATCACGCCGCCGATGGCATCGGTACCGTAAATCGCGGACGCGCCGTCCTTCAGCACCTCGACGCGCTGGATCGCGCCGGCCGGGATGTTGTTCAGGTCGACGCCCGAGTTGTCGCCGGGCGATGCGAAGTTGGCGAGGCGGCGGCCGTTCAGCAGGACCAGCGTGGACGATACGCCGAGGCCGCGCAGGTTGGCGCCGTTCAGGCCGCGCTGGCCGGACGTACCGTCCGTGATGCTGGGGCCGTCCGTCACCGGCGCCGTGTTCGCGCTGATGTTCTTGACCAGTTCCGCGGCCGTCGTCGCGCCCATCTTCTCGATGTCCTCGCGCGAGATCAGCTGCACGGGCAGCGCGGTCTCCGTGTCGATGCGCTTGATCGACGAACCGGTGATCTCCACGCGGTGCATCTTCGGTTCGTCCGCCTGCGTCTGCGCGGTCGCGTGCTGCGCCATCAGGGCAGCGATGGCCGCCGCGAGTATCGTCGGTTGCAGGGCTCTCGAAATGTGCTTGGTCATGCGGTGCTCTCCCTCTTGGTGTCTTGTTGGTGACTCAGGTTTTTTTGACGAGCTTGCGAATCTGGTGTTCACCGTAGAGATACGCGGCGATCGCCTCGGTGTGGCGGGCCGCCTTGGCCACGTTGGCCTTGTTGGACGTCATCAGCGACACGGCCAGCGCCTCGATGACGGCCAGCGCGGCGCTCGAACTGCTGGGCAGCACCGGGTGCGTGCTGTGCGCGTACAGCACGTGGTGGCCCAGTTCGGCGAGCGGCGATGCGGGCGAATCGGTGATGGAGACGATGGTCGCGCCGGCATCGCGCGCGAACCGCGTCAGCGACGCGGCGTCCAGCGTGTAGCGCGGCAGCGAGATCACGACCAGCACGTCCTTGCCGGTGATGGTCGCGAGGTGACTGGCCGCGACCTCCGTGCCGCCGCTCGCCGCGGCTTCGACGACGTGGCGGCAGAACGGCTGCAGATGCATCGCGAGCGCGCCCGCGAGGAACGACGACAGGCCGAACCCCAGCACGTACACGGTGCGCGCCTTCGTGAGCACGGCGCCGACGCGGTCGATCTGCGTGCCGGCCAGCGCGCGGCTCGTGGCCGTGATGGCCGCTTCCGCATAGCCCAGGCTTTCCAGCGCGGGCGACGCCTTGGCGGTGCGTCGCGCAATCGTGCTGCGCAGTTTTTCGACGGGCTGCAGCACCGATTGCAGCGTCTCCGCCACCGCGCCGCGCATCGCCGCGTAGTTCTTGAAACCGAGGTCGCGCGCGAAGCGGCTGATGGTCGCCGTCGACACGGCGCACGCGTCGGCGAGTTCCTCGATGCCGAGCGCCGTCACGCGCACCTGGTTGCGCAGCACGTAATCCGCGATCGCGCGGTTCGACGCCGAGCCCTCGGCCAGTACCCGCAGCAGCGACTGGCCGAGCGAAGACTCGGCGAAACCGATGTCGGGCGAAGCGCTGGACGGGACGGTAGAAGTCATGTGACCGGATGTCAATGAGTTAATGTTTTTTAATGTAAAACAGTTACAGCGCCCAACTCAACAACATTTTGAAAATAATCTTTCATCGATTTACGTTGTGTAAAAATTCATACATAATCGGCCGCAGACCCGACGCCAGGAGACCCGTCCGCATGCATACGAAGACCCATCCGATCGCGACCGAACCGGGCGTCGCCAGCTACCAGCTCACGTCGTACCACTACGGCAGCGCGGGCAGCGGCAGCAAGGTCTATATCCAGGCGTCGCTGCATGCGGACGAGGTGCCCGCGATGCTCGTCGCGCACTTCCTGCGGCGCGAGCTCGAACGGCTCGATGGCGAAGGCCGCATCCGCGGCGAAGTGATCCTCGTACCCGCCGCGAATCCGATCGGGCTGTCGCAGATCGTGCACGGCGCGCCGTTCGGGCGCTTCGACCTCGGCACCGGCACCAATTTCAACCGCGCCTTCCGCCATGTGGCCGACGAATTGAAAGACGCGCTGGCCGGCCGACTGGGGGCCGATGCAGCCGCGAACGTCGCGGCGATCCGAGCGGAGGCACGCGCCGCCATCGAGCGGTGGGAGCCGCTGGATGCCACGCAGGTGCTGAAGAAGACGCTGCTGGGGATGGCGATCGACGCCGACATCGTGCTCGATCTGCACTGTGACAACGAGGCGCTGCTGCACGTCTATACCGGTCCCGCGCTGGCGGACCGCGTGGCACCGCTGGCGACGCTGCTCGGTGCGCGCGCCTATCTGCTGTCCGCGGGTTCCGGCGGCGAGCCGTTCGACGAGGCGTGCAGCCGGCTGTGGTGGGACCTGGCCGAGCACTTCGGCCCGTCGATCCCGATCCCGCCCGCGTGCGCCGCCGTCACGGTCGAACTGCGTGGCGAGATGGACGTGCGTTACGATTACGCCGAGCAGGATGCGCACGCGCTGCTGCAGTATCTTGCGCGCGAAGGCGTCATCGACATCCAGCACGACGTGCTGCCCGCGCCGCGGTGCGCGGCGTCGCCGCTGGAAGCCGTGGAGCCGCTGCACGCGCCGCAGACGGGTGTGCTCGTGTTTTTAAAAGCGCTGGGCGACGAGGTCAAGGCGGGCGACGCCATCGCCGACATCGTCAACCCCGTCACCGGCGACACGGCCACGGTACATGCGAGCCGCGACGGCCTGCTGTTCGCGAGCACCGCGCACCGCCACCTGCTGCGCGGGATGCACATCTGTAAGATCGCGGGGACGACGCCCTTCCGTTCGGGTTCCTTACTGAGTCAGTGACATGCGACTACGCATTCCCAATACCTTCGTGCTGCTGTTCGGGATCCTCGCGCTGATCGCGCTGGCGACGTGGTTCATCCCCGGCGGGAAGTACGACACGCACCTCGTCGACGGCAAGCAGCTCATCGACCCGGCCTCGTTCCACTATGTCGCGAGCGCGCCGCAAGGGCTCGTGGCGCTAATGAAGGCGCCCATCAAGGGCTTCGTCGAAGCGGCGCAGATCATCGGCTTCGTGCTGGTCGTCGGCGGCGCGTTCGCCGTCGTGCAGAAGACCGATGCGATCGACACGGGCATCCGCTCGATCGCCCGCATGCACGAGCACTCGGCGCTCGTGCGCGCCGCGCTGATTCCCGTCTTCGTCACGCTGTTCTCGCTCGGCGGCGCCACGTTCGGCATGAACGAGGAGGCGATTCCGTTCGTGCTGATCTTCGTGCCGCTGGCGCTGGCGCTCGGCTACGACACCATCGTCGGCGTGTCGATTCCCTTCCTCGGTTCGCAGGCCGGCTTCGGCGCCGCGTTCCTCAATCCGTTCAACGTCGGCATCGCGCAGGGCATCGCGGGCGTGCCCGTGTTTTCGGGGATCGGGTATCGCCTGATCGTGTGGGTGGCGACGACGACCGTCACGATCCTGTTCCTGATGTGGTACGCGGCGCGCGTGAAGCAGAACCCGACATTGAGCCCGACCTATGTGCTGGACCAGACGCGGCGCCAGGAACAGCCGGTACATGTGGGGCTCGACCGCATGACGGCCCGGCACAAGGCGGTGCTGGCGATCTTCGCGCTGTCGCTCGCGGCGATGGTGGTCGGCGTGGTGAAATTCGACTGGTACATCGACGAGATCGCGGCGCTGTTTTTATCGATGGCGATTGTCGTGGGCATCGTCGGGCGGCTGGGGCCCGACAACTGGGTGGCGGCGTTCATGCAGGGCGCAAAAGACCTGGCGCCGACGGCGCTCGTGATCGCGATCGCGCGCGGCACGATGATCCTCGCGCGCGATGCGCACATCATCGACACGATGCTGCACGGCCTGATGCCGCTCGTGCAGTCGAGCCACCCCGTGTTCGCGGCGCAGAAGATGTACCTGATCCAGTCGGTGATCAACTTCTTCATCCACTCAGGCACGGGCCAGGCCGCGCTGACGATGCCGATCATGGCACCGCTCGCGGACCTGGTGGGCGTCACGCGCCAGACCGCGATCCTCGCGTTCCAGCTGGGAGAATTGTCGACGCCGATGATCCCGACGTCCGGCATCACGGTCGGCGTGCTCGCGCTCGCGCGCGTGCCGTGGATCACGTGGGCCAGGTGGATGATCCCGCTGCAGCTGATCTACCTCGTGCTGGCCCTCGTGCTGCTCATACCCCCCTGCCTGATGCAGTGGGGCTGAGCCACGCAGTAACAGATCAGGTTACTTCGCGATCTTCACCAGCACCACGTCGTTCGCGCGCATCGGCACCTGCACGTTCGCGGTGCCGTTCGCCGCGACCTTCACGGTGCGCGTCTCGGGCTTGTCCACCGTCTGCGCCTGCAGCTTGGCGAGCTGGTCGCCGGTGAGCGTCTTCGGCTTGCCCATCTCGATGTAGGCCGTGTACGCATCGTTGGCCTTGAAGCCCGTGCGGTACACCTGGACGTTATACGTGCCCGGCTTCATGCCCTTCAGCGACAGCTTCAACGGCGTGGCGTTCTTCGTCGGCTGGACGGCGCCGAAGAACGGACGGTTGGTCTTCTTGCCCATGTCCGGCGTCTGGAAGTCCCACGCCAGCACCTGCACGCCGTTCGCGTCCTTCGTCACCCAGCTTTGCTTGTCGCTGGTCTGCACCTGCTGCTCGCCCAGTTCGTTCATGTACTTGTAGGCGAACCAGGCGGCCTTGCGGATGCCCTGCGGATTCATCAGGCCGAAACCGCCTTCGAACGGCGCGGTCGGCGGACCCGGTTCCTCGAACAGGTCCGTATAGGTCCAGTAGCTCATGCCCTGCGCGATGCCTTCCGTCGCCTTCAGCTTCGACAGGATGTAGGCGGCGCTCATGTACGAATCGTGCACGAGGTCGCGCGGGTTGTAGCTCGTGCTCCATTCCGTGAAATACAGCGGCAGCTTGGGCAGGTAGGAGGCTTCGATCTCCTTGCGGACCTTGCGCACGTCGCCGACGATACCGTCCGGCGACGGCGACAGCTTCTGGTCGCCCTGGCCATTTTCGTCCAGGAAGCCGCCGTCCACGCCGTACGTGTGCGTGGCGATGAAGTCGACCGCGGCACCGCTCTTCTGCGTGTGCGCGAGGAATTCCGGCACCCAGGCCGCACCGGCCGTCGCCGGACCGCCCACGCGCAGGGTCGGGTCGATCGCCTTGATGGTCTTGGCGGTCACGTCATACAGGTCGAAGTAGGCCTTCTGGTCGGCCTTTTCCCAGAAACCGTCCAGGTTCGGCTCGTTCCACACTTCGAAGAACCAGGTGCGCACTTCTTCCTTGCCGTAGCGCTGCTGCACGTGGCGCACGAAGGCGTCGACGAGGCCCGCCCACAGTTCCGGTTTCGGGTGCGAGGTATTGCCCTTCCAGTAGAAGATGCTGTTGTCCGACGTCTTCATCGCCTCCGGCGTGAAGCCCAGCTCGACGAACGGCTTGATGCCCATGCCCAGCAGCTTGTCGTACAGGTAGTCGATCTTCGTCCAGTCATAGACAGGCTTGCCGTCGACGACCTTGAACGTGCCCAGCACGTCGTGGAAGATGCCGTGGAAGCGGATGTAGCGGAAGCCCAGCTCGTCCTTCGCGATCTTCAGTTGGGCCAGGCTGTCGTCGCGGATCAGCGTGCCCGGATAATCGGAGCCCACCGACAGGTCGGCGGCATGGTCGCGCGCGACGGTCGGCGCGTTCGCGTCGATGACGATCTGGCGCGCGGCGTCGGCAGCCATGGCGGGCAGTGCGAATGGGGTAGTGAAAGCCAGCGCCAGAGCGGCGCGCAGCACGGTGCGGCGGTGTCTCATGTCTATTGTCCTTTTTACGTCGAAGCTCGCTTATATCAAGATGTTTGCGCTAACAATGCAAGTTGACGACAGGATAGAGGATAAGGGTCATTTAGTAAAATCAAAAACCAAATGAAATCCCACAACACGATGGGTAAAAAATGCCGACGCTTGAAACGCCACCCGAAAGCGGCGTTCGGTCCCGGATGCCGCGCGGCTAGGCGCCAGGATGCAGGATCACCTTGGTCCAACCGTGGTCGCGACTATCGAAGTGCTTGTAGGCGTCGGGCGCCTGGTCCAGTTTCAGCTGATGGGAAACGATGAACGACGGCTTGGCGCGGCCGGCGTGGATCAGGTCGCGTAATTGGCGGTTATAGGCCTTGACGTTGCACTGGCCGGTGGCGACGCGTTGCCCCTTGAACCAGAGTTGGCCCCAGTCGAGCGCAAGCTTCCCTTCCTTCTCCAGTTCGTCCGGACCGTTCGGATCCTGCGGGACGAACACGCCGACCACCCCGATCCCGCCGGTGAACTTGACCGAGCCGATCAGGTTGTTCATCGTGAGGTTGGGCCGCTCCTGGCGGTGATGATGATGGTCGTGGCACTGGTAGCCGACGCATTCGCAGCCCACGTCCGCGCCGACCCCCTGGGTCAGGTCCATGACGCGCTGCACCGGGTCTTCCTTCGAATAATCGATCGTGATCGCACCGATCGATTCGGCCAGCTTGAGCCGGTCGGAATGGCAGTCGACCACCATCACGTTGCAGGCCCCCTTGATCATCGCCGAGTGCGCAGCCATCAGGCCCACCGGTCCCGCGCCGTAGATGACGACCGAGTCGCCGGGCTTCATGCCGGCCAGTTCGGTCGCGTGCCAGCCGGTCGGAAAGATGTCGGCGCACATCACGTAGTCGGCTTGCTTGTCCTCCGCATCGTCCGGCAGCTTCAGGCACATGAAGTCGGCCCAGGGCACCCGCAGGGCCTCGGCCTGGCCGCCCTGCCATGGTCCCATGTCGGCGAAGCCGAAGGCGCCGCCGGCAACGCCCGGCTCGTTCGCCCGCAGGCAGTAGGCGGTGAGGCCGCGCTCGCAGTTCTTGCAATGGCCGCAGCTGATATTGAAAGGCAGGGCAACCCAGTCTCCAGGCTTGACCCGCTCGACCGCCGGTCCGACTTCCATGACCACGCCGAGGTTCTCGTGACCGAAGATGCGTCCCTGCTCGAAATCGGTCCGGCCTTCGTACATATGGAGGTCCGAGCCGCAGATGTTGGTGCTGGTGATCTTGACGATGGCATCCGTTGGACGCTCGATCTTTGGATCCGGTACGTTCTCGACTGCGACCTCGTTCGGGCCGCGATAGACAACAGCTTTCATAAGATACTCCTGTAGCGCCAGGATATGACTGCCTCGCATGACAGAACGCGGCACGGCGTCCCGGCTGTCCTTCGATGAACCCCACGGCAAGCCCGTGGGACCGCCTGCCCACCGGTGCGCCGTCTGGCGTTTGCGGTAGCATCCGCCGCATATGGACCGACATATTCCCGTTTCAATACCGGGTCAATGGCTTATTTTCGGTGGTTGCCTCAGGGCTTGCATTGTCGTGCCTGGCGTCATCGTAGGCGCTCTGCATTATGTTGGTTAGTTGCATTAATCTCGATGACGCGGTGATGAGCAAAGAAAAAGGACAGGCGAACCTGTCCTTTTTCCGTTTTGTTGTTGCGGCCGCATCGTCGTGCGTGCGGCCGTCGTCTCCTCGCCGATTTCTCCGCGGTAGCCTTACTCGGCCAGGCGCTTCTCCAGCTGCGCCTTGGTCGCGACCAGTTCCTGCGGCAGGCGGTAGGCCAGCTTGTCGAACAGCTCGCTGTGCAGCTTCAGTTCCTCGCGCCACGCGTCCTTGTCGATCGACGTGATCTGGTTGAACTGCTCGTTCGTGAACTCGATGCCGGTCCAGTTCAGGTCGCCGTACGTCGGGGTGGTGCCGAACATGTGCTCGACGCCGCCGCCCTGGCCCTGGCTGCGATCGAGGATCCATTTCAGCACGCGCATGTTGTCGCCGTAGCCCGGCCACACGAATTTGCCGTTGTCATCGGTGCGGAACCAGTTGACGCAGAAGATCTTCGGCAGCGCTTGCGGGTTCTTGTCCGCGACTTTCCGGCCCAGGTTGAGCCAGTGCTGGAAGTAATCGCTCATGTTGTAGCCGATGAACGGCAGCATGGCGTACGGGTCGCGGCGCACGATGCCCATCTGGCCGGCGGCGGCGGCCGTCGTCTCCGAGCCCATCGTGGCGGCCATGTACACGCCTTCCGTCCAGTTGCGGGCTTCCGTCACGAGCGGCACCGTCGTCGAGCGGCGGCCGCCGAAGATGAAGGCCGAGATCGGCACGCCGGCGGGATCGTCCCAGGCCGGGTCGATCACCGGGTTCTGCGTGGCGGCGACGGTGAAGCGCGCGTTCGGGTGCGCGGCCTTGGTGCCGGACGCCGGCGTCCAGTCTTTACCTTGCCAGTCGATCAGGTGCGCCGGGGCTTCCTTGGTCATGCCTTCCCACCACACGTCGCCGTCGTCGGTCAGCGCCACGTTCGTGAAGATGACGTTTTCGCGCAGCGAGGCCATGCAGTTCGGATTCGTCTTGTCGTTCGTGCCCGGGGCGACGCCGAAGTAACCCGCTTCCGGGTTGATGGCGTACAGCTTGCCGTCGGCGCCCGGCTTGATCCAGGCGATGTCGTCGCCGATGGTCGTGACCTTCCAGCCTTCGAAGCCGGCGGGCGGGATCAGCATCGCGAAGTTCGTCTTGCCGCAGGCCGACGGGAACGCGGCCGCGACGTATTTCTTGTCGCCCTGCGGCGATTCCACGCCAAGGATCAGCATGTGCTCGGCCAGCCAGCCCGGACCGCCCTGCTGGGCGTCCTGGTACCCCATGTTGGAGGCGATGCGCAGCGCGAAGCATTTTTTACCCAGCAGCGCGTTGCCGCCGTAGCCCGAGCCGAACGACCAGATTTCGCGCGTTTCCGGATAGTGCACGATGTACTTGGTCGCGTTGCACGGCCAGCGCACGTCCTGCTGGCCCGCCTGCAGCGGCATGCCGACGGTGTGCACGCACGGCACGAAATCGCCGTCGGCACCCAGCACGTCGTACACGGCCTTGCCCATGCGGGTCATGATGCGCATGTTGACGGCGACATACGGCGAATCGGACAGTTCCACGCCGATGTGCGCGATCGGCGAGCCCAGCGGGCCCATCGAGAACGGCACGACATACATCGTGCGGCCGGCCATGCAGCCGTCGAACAGGCCGTTCAGGGTTTGGCGCATCTCGTTCGGGTCGGTCCAGTTATTGGTGGGACCTGCCTGCTCCTTGGTCGCCGAGCAGATGAAGGTGCGGTCTTCGACGCGCGCCACGTCGCTCGGGTCGGAACAGGCCAGGTACGAGTTCGGGCGCTTCTCCGGGTTCAGGCGCTTCATCGTGCCGGCTTCGACCATCTGTGCACACAGGCGGTCGTACTCTTCTTCGGAGCCGTCGCACCAATAGATGGCGTCGGGCTTCGTGAGGGTCGCGATCTCGGCCACCCAATTGATGAGTTTGTTGTGCTTGATGTAAGCTGGGACGTTCAGTGCGGCGACGCCGCCCATCACGGGCTGGTTCATACATACCTCCAATGCCAATTAAGAATCCCTGGCGATTCCGATGGCCTTGATGCGGCAGAGGCGGCGGCCTGCAATGCGCGCGACGGTCGGAATCCCGTTTATCTTGTCCCGGCAGGATCGTCGTCAAGGATGGCCTCGTGGGCCCGCACCTGGAAATCCGTGCGGTTCACGGTTCAGTGCTACGGCGGTCATGTCGCCAGCCCGGGGTCGCGTATGCGCGGATGCCGGCAGGCTGGTTGGAACGTGTGCTGCTGGCCGCAAATGATGTCAGTCTGACATCTCGGGCTCTTATTTCTGGTCGATTCTACACCTGTGCAAACCCGTTTCAAATGCTTCAATAACAAAAATGTAGGAATTTTGGTTGAGTGATGTAGTAGGCTATTTCCCATCGTTCAAATTCTGTCATTTCATTACTTTCTTGCTGATAACATCCGCTAACATCCATGAAAATTGCGATCCTTGACGATTACCAAGACGCCGTCCGTACCCTTGAATGCTTCCGCATGTTGGACGGGCACGAGGTTAAAGTGTTCAACAGTTCGACCCGCGGCCTGGGCCAGCTGGCGATCCGCCTGGCGCCCTTCGACGCCCTCGTGCTGATCCGCGAGCGCACCGCGTTTCCGCGCGCGCTGCTGGCCAAGCTGCCCAATTTGAAACTGTTGTCACAGACGGGCAAGGTCGCCGGGCACATCGACGTGGCGGCCGCGACCGAGCACGGCATCGCGATCGCGGAAGGCGTCGGTTCGCCCGTCGCGCCCGCCGAACTGACGTGGGCGCTGATCATGGCCGCCAGCCGCAAGATCGTGCCCTATGCCAACAACCTGAAGGACGGGCTGTGGCAAACGGCGTCGATCAATCCGGAACTCAACGGCCTGGGCCGCGTGCTGAAGGGTCGTACGCTGGGGATCTGGGGTTACGGCAAGATCGGACACCTGATCGCGGGGTATGCGCAGGCGTTCGGCATGCAGGTGATGGTGTGGGGGAGCGATAAAAGCCGGGCCGCCGCGGTTGCCGACGGCTTATCGGCCGCACCCACGCGCGAAGCATTCTTCGCGCAGGCCGACGTGGTCAGTGTGCACCTGCGGCTGAACGATGCGACGCGCGGCATCGTCAAGGCGGACGACCTGGCGCGCATGAAGCGTGACGCGTTGTTCGTGAACACGAGCCGGGCGGAACTGGTCGAGGAAGGTGCGCTGGAAGCCGCGCTGCGCAAGGGACGGCCGGGGTATGCGGCGCTGGACGTGTTCACCAGCGAGCCGCTGGCGGGCGATGCGGATATCCTGAAAATTCCGACCGTGCTGGCGACGCCGCACATCGGCTACGTGGAGCGCGACAGTTATGAGCTGTATTTCCGGGCGGCGTTCGAGAATGTCGTGAATTTCGCGAACGGAACGCCGACCAATATCCTGAATCCCGCGAATTAACGAAGCTCGGGCTCGCCCGTGAAGTTGGGCTTGGGCATCGGCATCTCATGCCGGCGCGTCCACAAGCCGGCCCAGCCCGGCGGCCACTCGATCACGGGCCCGGCGTACGCGGGCAACCCGGCACGCACGGGCACGATAGGCACGGGCGGCATCTCGATGAGGCCGCCGTTCGCGTTCTTTTGCATCGGGGCCATGTCGAAGGAATACATGTAGCCCGGCAGCAGCGCATCGCACACGTTCGCGAACCACGCGGTGTGGTCCTCATCGCGCCCGAGTGCGCGCGCGAGGCCTTCCGGGTCGAACTTGGCCAGTGCATGAATCAGCTCGTCCGTGGTGGCACCCGGCGCATCCCCCCATCCCATCACGGGGTTATTGTTGTAGTCGGCGCCCGACCCATACCAGCCTTCGCGCCAAGGCCGTTGCATCCAGTCCCGCTTACCCGTAAACAATTGCCAGCGCCAGTGCAGGCCGGACGGCTTCGGCCAGGCATACAGGTACAGCTTTTCGTAGCCGGCCTTGTGCAGCTCGCGCACCATCGCCATCAGGCGCGCATGCGGCATGCGGTCCGGCGGCGAGCGGCGGAACAGGATCGCTTCGCCGTCGGCATGCTGCACCTCGTCGGTCGACAGGTTCAGGTCGAGCGTGCGCGACTCGTTGCCGAAGCGTGCGGAAATCCAGCCTGTCAGCAGGTTGACGTGGGTGATGACACCATAGCCGCGGTGGCGATGGAAGATGACGGTTCCAGGTGCGACGGGTTTCATTGGGAAGGCGGGCTCGGCCCAAAAAGGAGAAAGGATACTCATCCGATCCGGACGATTCTAGCGCAGACACATACGGATACACTACGGTTTGCGGCTATCATTACCCACCTTTTTTTACCGAGTTTTCAAATCATCATGACTTTGCGGATCATCGCCACCGGCGGCACTTTCGACAAACACTACAACGAACTCAATGGCGTTCTGGGCTTTGCCGAAAGCCACTTGCCGGAGGTCATCGCGCGTTCCCGCATGACCATTCCCGTCGAGCTGCAGGTCGTGTCCATGCTCGATTCGCTGGAGATGCAGGACACCGACCGCCAGAATGTGCTGGCCGCCTGCCAGGCTGCGACCGAGAAGCAGATCGTGATCGTGCACGGCACCGATACGATGCGCGAAACGGCCGAGGTGCTGGGCGCGGCAACGTCGGACAAGACCATCGTGTTCACGGGCGCCATGATCCCGTACGAAATCGCCAACTCGGACGCCCTGTTCAACTTCGGCTTCGCCTGCGCCGCCGCGCAGATGCTGCCACCGGGCGTCTACGTGGCGATGAACGGCAAAGTCTTTACCTGGGATAACGTCACGAAGAACCGCGCAGCGGGCGTGTTCCAGGCGCTGTGAAACCGGGGTCAGAGCCCCGATTTGGGCAATTGCTTAAAATCGGGCTCTGACCCCGGTGTGCCGGGCGCTGCGCGATTTCGTCAATTCCTATAATCGGTTTTCCACGAACCTGAGGAGCTAAAGCGATGAGCGAGCAGCGCCCTACCCTGACCACGCGCCAGGGCCATCCCGTCCGCGACAACCAGGCCATGCGTTCCGTCGGCGAACGCGGTCCGGCCACCCTCGAGAACTACCAGTTCATCGAAAAGATCACCCACTTCGACCGCGAACGGATCCCCGAGCGCGTGGTGCATGCGCGCGGCACGGGCGCGCACGGTTATTTCGAAGCCTACGGCAAGATCGGCGACGAGCCCGCCAGCAAGTACACCCGCGCGCGCGTCCTCAACGAGACCGGCGTGCAGACGCCCGTGTTCCTGCGCTTCTCGACCGTGATCGGCGGCAAGGAATCGCCGGAGACGGCACGCGATCCGCGCGGCTTCGCCGTCAAGCTGAAGACCGTCGAAGGCAACTGGGACCTCGTCGGCAACAACCTGAAAGTCTTCTTCATCCGCGATGCGATCAAGTTCCCGGACATGATCCACGCCTTCAAACCCGATCCCGTCACGAACCAGCAGGAGCCGTGGCGCTTCTACGATTTCATCTGCAGCCACCCGGAAGCGCTGCACATGGTTACGTGGGTCAAGAGCCCATGGGGCATTCCCGCCAATTACCGCGAGATGGAAGGCTCGGGCGTCAACACGTATAAACTCGTGAACGACCAGGGCATTGCCCACCTCGTCAAATTCCACTGGCAGCCGAAACAGGGCGTGCGCAACCTGACGAGCCAGCAGGCCGCGGAAATCCAGGCACACGACACGAGCCACGCCACGCGCGACCTGTACGACGCGATCGAGCGCGGCGACTTTCCTGAGTGGGAATTCTGCGTGCAGATCATGAGCGACGGCGAGCATCCGGAGCTGGAATTCGACCCGCTGGACGACACGAAACGGTGGCCGGAAGACCGCTTCCCGCTGCTGCCCGTCGGCCGCATGGTGCTCAACAAGAACCCGGACAATGTCTTCGCTGAAACCGAGCAATCGGCCTTCGGCACAGGCGTGCTCGTGGACGGCATCGACTTTTCGGACGACAAGATGCTGCAGGGCCGCACCCTGTCGTACTCGGACACGCAGCGCTACCGCGTCGGTCCGAACTATCTTCAGCTACCGATCAATGCCCCGCAAGAAAAGGCGCAGGCAAAGACCAACCAGCGCGACGGCCAGATGACCTTTTATGTAGACACCGGCGGCGAGGACAAGCACATCAACTACGAACCGAGTCTGCTGGGTGGCCTGGGCGAAGCGCCGCAGCCGGAGAAGGATTACCACCAGCACGTCGAGGGCCACCTGGGCCGCTACCAGACGAGCCGCACGGCCGACGACTACAAGCAGGCCGGCGACCGCTACCGCACGTTCCAGGACTGGGAGCGCGACGACCTCGTCAACAACGTCGGCAACGACCTCAAGAAATGTCCGGAAGTGATCCAGCTCCGCATGGTGTGGCACCTGTGGCATTGCGACGAGGATTACGGCCGCCGCGTGGCCGAGGTTGCCGGCATCGACCTGGAAAAGGCGAAGGCGCTGCAACCGCTGCCGGGCAAGCCGGCGCCGGGCGAGAATCGCCCGGGCTCGACCTACACGAGCGGCCAGCCGGAAAGCGGCGGCGGCAAGAAGGAACCGGCGACCACGGAGGAAGTGGCGTCGGCAAAATAAAACAGGGGCCCGGATGAACGTCCGGGCCGTTTTTGCTTACGCCTTGGCTTCGCCGCCCAGCGCCTCGACCAGGTCGGTCAGCATCTTGGCCAGTTCGCCGGTCATCAGCATGATGTCGTTATCAAAACGCTCGTCATCGCTGTAGGTGATGGTTTCGTTTTCCTTGATCACGTCCAGCGGCTTGATGCCCTTGACGGCCAGCTGCTCGGTCAGCACGAACGAGATGCGGCTGTTCCACGTCATGGCCAGGCGCGTGCACTGCTTGCCGTTGGCGATGTGGCGGCGGATGTCTTCCGGGTCCAGCGAGTGCTTCACGTAGCGCACGGCGGCCTTGCTCTCGCCGGTGGCGCGCAGTTCCGTGTCCTGGTCGATCGTGAAGTTGTACGGCGCCTCGTCCGATTCCAGCCAGCCCGTCATCACGGCAACCGGCGACTTTTGCACGCGCAGCGATTCCAGCGGCAGCTTGTCCACGGCCTTCAGCAGCAGCTTGATGACGTCGTCGGCCTTGCTCGGGCTGGCGGCGTCGACGACGAGCCAGCCGTTGACCGGGTCGATCCACGTCCACACGTTGCCGCGGATGGAGAACGCGCGCGGCAGCAGCTCGTCGGCCACGCGTTCCTTGAGTTCTTTCATCGCCTTTTTACCCGGCGGGAAGCCCTGCTGCTCTTCCAGCTCGGCGGCCTTGGCCTTGGCCACCTGGTTGATGACCGAGCTCGGCAGCAATTTCTTTTCCGTGCCCAGCATCATCAGCATCTGCTTGTTGACGACGTGAACGAGTTTGCCGTTGCCGCGTGGCGAATCCCAGCCCTGGCGCAGCAATTCGTTGCTGCTGGCGGGCGTGAACGCCTGCGACTGCAGGGCCTCTTCCATCTGTTCAGGGGAGAAATTCCACGGTGCGGGCAGGCGGTAGATCTGAAGATTCTTGAACCACATAACGTTGCTTTCGGTTATCTCAGTATTTCAAAGGAACGACATTCTACACGCTGACCAGCGGCAAGATTCACGTCGTTGGATCGGTTTTTTAATGTGTTGCACGTTCGTCAAACAAGCTCAGTTGCTCGACGGTTTCCGTGTCGCTGAGGCGCACGCCGACGCCCAGCAGCCGCACGGGACGGCTCGCCCGCAGCCATCCTGTCTCCATCAGGTGACGGAACGTCGTCATGTTCGGCGCGTAGCCGACACACTCGACGGTCGTGCGCTGGAAGTCGGCAAACTTGATCTTTACGAACAATTTATTGATGAATTTTTCGGCATTGTTGCGCTTGATCCGGCCGAGCAGATGCTCGTACAGGTCGGGCAGCAGCGCGAGGCAGCCTTCCAGGTCGGGGACGTCCGGCGTGTACGTCTCCTCCGTGCTGATCGACTTGCGCTCGCGCACCGGATTCACGTCGCGGTCGTCGATGCCGCGGCACAGGTCGTACAGCCGCGCGCCGAACGAGCCGAAGTGCTGCTGCAGCTTGTCCATGTTCCAGTCGCGCAGGTCGCCGCACGTCTGCGCGCCGAGGCGATGCAGTTTCGCGGCCGTCACCTTCCCTACCCCGAACAATTTCTTGACCGGTAAGACGGCAACGAACGCATCCACTTCATCCGGGCGCACGAGGAACAGCCCGTCCGGCTTGTTCCAGTCGCTGGCGATCTTGGCCACGAACTTGTTCGGCGCCACGCCGGCCGACGCGGTGATGCCGACGGTTTCATGAATGCGGCGCCGGATTTCCTGGGCGATCAGGGTCGCGCTGCCCTTGCAGTGCGGCGAGTTCGTCACGTCGAGATAGGCCTCGTCCAGCGACAGCGGCTCCACGAGGTCCGTGTAGTCGCGGTAGATGTCCATGATCTGGCGCGACGCGACCCGGTACTTTTCCATGTTCGGTGGAATGAGGATCAGGTCCGGGCACAACTTCACCGCCTGCGCCGTCGCCATCGCCGAATGGATGCCGTAGCGGCGTGCCTCGTAGTTGCAGGTGGCAATCACGCCGCGCTGCTCGGCCCGCCCACCGACGGCCAGCGGCCGCCCGCGCAGGGACGGGTCGTCGCGCATCTCGACGGATGCGTAAAAACAATCGCAATCGCAGTGGATGATCTTGCGGACGGGGGCGTTCACGGTGGCGGTCGCCCGCGCCGAGCGACTACTGTAATTGCATACAGTATCGCTGGGAATTAGGAATAGTGCAAGGGGGAACGCCGCCGCCGCGGGGGATGCGGCGGCGGGTTGAGAGCAATTACTTGGTGGCGCTGGAATAGCTGCACGACTTGACGACGCCGTGGGCCGGGTCGCCGAACACCGCGTTCGAGCATTTCACCGAGCCGGTGAAGGTCTTCGTCACGAAGCTCGTGGCGGTGCCGTAGCGCACGTCGCGGGTGCCGGTGAACGAGCAGGTGCCGTTTTCGGCGGCGCAATAAGTCCAGGTCGGGGTCGTCGTCGTGGTCGTCGAGCCCAGCGCCGCGTTCACGGCGGCGGCCGCGTTGATGATGCCGGCGCCGCAGCCCGAGCACGCGGCCGGGAAGGCGCGCGCCGTCGACTTCAGCTTGGCGGCCACATCATCCGGCGTCAGGTTCGGATTTGCCGACAGCATCAGCGCGACGACACCGGCCACGTGCGGCGTCGCCATCGACGTGCCCATGTAGTACGCGTAGTTGTCCGATGCCGGCGTGGTCGTGCCCGAGTTCAGGGTCGACAGGATGCCGGCGCCGTTGTCGCCGCCCGGTGCCGAGATCGTCACATTGGTACCGTAGTTCGAATACGAGGCCTTGCCGCCCGCACGGTTCGTCGCGGCGACGGTGATGACGCCCGAGCAGTTGGCCGGGTTCGAATTGATCGCATTCGTGTTCGAGTTGCCGGCCGCAACGACGACCACGGCGCCGCGCGAACGGGCGCTGTTGATCGCGTTCTGCGTCGTCGTGTCGCAGGCACCGGTGCCGCCCAGCGACAGGTTCAACACGCGTGCCTTGTTCGCATTGGCCGGCACGCCGGTCACGGTGCCGCCCGAGGCCCAGACCATGGCGTCGGCGATGTCCGACGTGTAGCCGCCGCAACGGCCCAGCACGCGCGCCGGGACGATCTTCGCGTTGTACGCGATGCCCGCGACGCCGAGGCCATTGTTGGTCTTCGCGGCGATCGTGCCGGCCACGTGGGTGCCGTGCCAGCTCGAGGCCTTGTCCGCGGCCGGGATGCCCGTGCCGCAGCTGCCGGCCGGGGCCCAGTCGCCCGGATCGCTGGCGTCCGTGTCGCGGCCGCTGCCGTCGTTGGCGATCGTGGTCGTGGAGATGAAGTCATAGCCCTGCAGGATCTGGCCCGACAGGTCCGCGTGCGGACGGTAGCCGGTGTCGATCACGGCCACGTTGATGCCGGCGCCGGTCGACTTGTCCCAGGCGGCGGGCGCGTTGATGCCGCCGGTGGCTTCGTACAGGTCCCACTGCTGGGTATAGCTGGGGTCGGTCGGGGTCGCCAGCGGAACCATGATGCGGTCCGGCTCGGCGTACTCGACGTTGGCGTCGCGCGACTTCAGTTCGGCGGCCAGCTGGCGCGCCTCGTCGAGCGACATCGTGCGGTTGAGTTGCAGGACGTTCGCGCCGTTCGCCGTCGCGCGCAGCGCGCGCATCGTGGCGCCGTAGGTCTGGCCGGCGCGGTCGATCAGGGCCTGGCGCGCGCGGTCGATGCCGCGTGCAGCCACGCCGGTCTTCGACGTGTCGCTGTCGCCCTTGTACTTGACGATGATGCGGTCGGTCTGGACGACGGAGGGATTGGTCTGCGCCGTGGCCTGGCCGGCGATACCGGCGGCAACGAGGGCCGCTGCACAGATTTTCAACAGAGAAGAGATCTTGTGGCGCTGCGTCATGCTGCATCCTTTTCAGAGAACCGAACTGTGCAGCGTAACGAAAAACGGCCCGCATGGGGCCGTTCTTCGGGGTTTTTACAACAGGAAAATTTCGTTAAGTAATTGAATTTTAACGGTTATTAGCCCTGTTATAACGCATTACCAGGTCAGCTTGAGCGTGTACTTGCCGCTGGTCGAACCGGTGCCGCCGCTGTAATACACGACGCGCACATAACGGGTCACCGTGGACGAGCCCGTGTTGGACGACGTGGCGGTATCCGCGCTGCCCGTGCCGTTCTCGCTACGTGCCAGCAAGGTGCCTGCGCTGTTATAGATGTACAGGTCGTAGTCCGAGCTCGAGTTCGGCGTCATCGTCGCGCTCAGGGTTTTACCGGCCGGCAGCTGGACAGAGAAATAATCCGTGTCCGTCGAGCTGCCCATCGCGGCATTGACCGTCGTGCCGGACGTCGTCACGCCGTTGGCCGTGCTGATCGTGTTGTTCGACTCCGTTTCCGAGATCGTCGTGCCCGTACCGCCACCCGTGCCGGCCGCCGCATCCACCGCGGCCGAGGCGTCCACGATACCGGTGCCGCAGCCCGAGCAGCTGGCCGGGAACGGACGCGTGCTCGACTTCAGGCGCGACTCGACCTCGTCCGGCGTCAGGTTCGGGTTCTTGGCCAGCATCAGCGCGACGACACCGGCCACGTGCGGCGTCGCCATCGACGTGCCCATGTAGCCCGCATAGCTGTCGGCGCCCGGCGAGGTGGTGCCGGCGTTCAAGGTGGACAGAATGGCCGCGCCGCTGTCGCCGCCCGGTGCCGCGACGTCGACCACGGTGCCGTAGTTCGAGTAGGAGGCACGGCCGCCGGAGCGGTTCGTCGCCGCCACCGTGATCACGCCCGCGCAGTTGGCCGGGTTGCTGTTGCTCGCGTTCTGGGACTCGTTACCGGCCGCCACGACGACCACGGTGCCGCGCGAACGGGCGCTGTTGATCGCGTTCTGCGTCGTCGTGTCGCAGGCGCCGCCGCCGCCCAGCGACATGTTGATCACCTGAGCGCGCGCCGCGATGGCAGGCACGCCGGACACGGTGCCGCCCGATGCCCAGATGATGCCGTCGGCGATGTCGGACGTGTAGCCGCCGCACTTGCCGAGCACGCGCACGGGCACGACCTTGGCGCCGTACGCGACGCCGGCGACGCCGGTGCTGTTGTTCGTCGCCGCGGCGATGGTGCCGGCCACGTGGGTGCCGTGCCAGCTCGAGTTCGACGCCGGTTCGCCGGCCCCGCACTCGCCTGCCGTGGTCCAGTCGCCCGGGTCGCTGGCGTCGCTGTCGCGGCCGTTGCCGTCGTTCGCGATGGCGGTATCGGAAATGAAGTCATAGCCGGCCAGGATCTGGCCCGACAGGTCGGCGTGCGGACGGTAGCCGGTGTCGATCACAGCCACGCGGATGCCGGTGCCGATCGACTTGTCCCAGGCGGCCGGGGCGTTCAGGCCGCCGGTCGCTTCGAAGAAATCCCACTGCTGGCTGTACATCGAGTCATTCGGCGTGAACAGCGGATGCATCATGCGGTCCGGCTCGGCGTACTCGACGGAAGCATCGCGCGCCTTCAGCTCGGCCGCCAGCCTGGCGGCGTCGGCCAGCGACACCTTGCGGTCCAGCTTGAAGATGCGGGCGCCGGTGGCGATCGAATGCGATTCCTTCACCAGCATGCCGAACTGCTGGCCGGCGCGGTCGACCAGGGCCTTGCGCGCAGCCGCCAGCGGCATTGCACGTGCGACCGACACCTGTCCGCCTTTGGAGGCGACGGGCGCGCTCTCGTCCTTGTACTTGACGATGAGGCGGTCGGTCTGGTCCGAGACGGCCACACGCTGCGCGGCGTGTGTGGCCGGCCCGTCCGCGGGCACCCCCGCGCCCGCAACGCCAGCGACGAGACCGAGGACGGCCGCGGCGCACAGTTTCAACACTGCCGGATACTTCGATTGCTGAGACTTCATGTTTATTCCTTTTAGAAAAACACAAAAGTTGATTTTCCGCAGGCGTGATTGCCTGAGATCTAGTTGTCTCGACGCTTTTTAAGCGTCGATTTCCCGTCTGAAAAGCGGGGATGCCAGATTAGCGCGAAAGAAATAACCGTGTAGAAATTTCACAATTGGATTCGATGTCTATACAACACTTTCGCCTATTGGTAGCGCTAAAACCTAGATTCTTCGGAAAACTGTGAACTCAACAGAAGAACGTATCGCCTCGGCAGGACCCATGAATTAACAATGTTTCGTGACTGTCAGGCGTTGCGCACATATGCACCATCTCAACATTGAGATATCTCAATCGTCACCAAGGAAGAAATTCAGGTCCAAAATTCGGGGTCAGAGTGAGATGCACCGGTTTGGTAGACAGGTTAAATCAGGTACACCCGTGCATTTTTTCGACTTCAGCTGGCGTACGGTAGCCGAGCGTCTGATGAAGTCGTTGCTGATTGTAATACACGTCGATGTAGGCGGTAATGGCGGCTAGTGCCGACTGCTGATCTTCATAGATCGTGTGGTGCGTCAGCTCGTTCTTCAGGTTCGAAAAGAAACTCTCCGCCACGGCGTTGTCGTGGCAGTTTCCTCTGCGGCTCATGCTTGGGCGTATCTGGTTGTCGCGCAGATGATTGCGAAACATGGCTGAGGAAAACTGCGAGCCCTGATCCGTATGGCAGATCATCCCGTTGACAGGCTTTCGCTGTGCGATACCAGCTTGCAGCGCTGTCACGGCCAGGTTCGCTGTCTGGCTCGTTGCAGTGGCCCATCCGATGACACGATGCGTGCACAGGTCGACGAAGGCGGCAAGATGCAAAGGTCCCTTCCTTGTTGCGATCTGCGTCATATCGCCGACCCAGACCCGATTGGGCAGCGTTACGGCAAATTGGCGTTTGACCAGGTCTTCCGCCGGCGGCTCGGTCTTTTGATACGTCCGCATCTTTTTGAACCGCGCCATGCGGCGGGTTTCGATGCCAGCGATCCGACGTATCCTGGCCACGCGGTTACGACTGCAATTTACACCTTCAGCAAGTAGCAAACGCCATGTTTTGATGACGCCTGGCGCGTGCCATTGCTCTGCGTGCAGTTCTTCGATGCGACTACGTAGCGCCACGTCTTCGCGGCTGCGTATGCTCGGCTCGCGCTCACGTGCGGCATAACAACCGCTTCGGCTCACCTCCAGCAACCGGCACATCATCGCAATCGGAAACTCTTTGCGATGCTCATGAACAAAGGCGTACCTTACGGCTTGCGTTTCGCAAAGTACGCGTCGGCCTTTTTTAGGATGGTGTTCTCCATCTTCAACCGCTCATTTTCCCGCCGCAGCCGGGTCAACTCATCCTCGTCCTGTGCCAACGGCCGCCCTGGGCCGTTGAACGCCTTCTCGGCGCCAGCTTTCTCAAGCGTCTCGGCCCATTTGTAGAGCACGTTGCGCCGCACGCCAAGCTCCAGTGCCAAGGCTGTCGCGTTATCAGTTGCCTTCAGGCGTGTGACCGCCTCTTGCTTGAAAGCCTTCGTGAACTCTCTGCGCTCGGTAGGAGCAGGTTTAGTCTTATCCATGGGAACGCATTGTCCTCTATTTGGGATGTCCACTAAACCCGGTACACCTCAGAGCACTTTTTGGTGCACGAGCTTTAAAGCAATTCGCCATCGAGGCACTGTCTGCCTCTCTGAAGCGATATGCCGACGGAGCGTGCGGACTTGAACGATTCGGGATGCGCAAGAAAATTGATCCGAAATGTGCTCTGACCCCGAATTAAAAAAAGGCCGCGATCGCTCGCGGCCTTTCTGTCTGACGGCTTAGTAAAACTTAGAAATTGCCTTTGAACTGGACACCGTAGGTGCGCGGTTCATTGGTGAAGCCCGTCAGGTTGTTGAAGTCGATGGCACCCGAAATGCGGCGCTGGTCGAGGATGTTGCGGCCGAAGGCGGCCACTTCATACTTGCCGTCGGCCCAGATGTAACCCAGGCGCAGGCCGCCTTCCGTCAGCGGCTTGCCAGTGAACTCTTTCGCTTCGTACAGGAAGAAATTGATCTTCGAACGGTACGACCAGTCGGTGTAGACGTAGAACTCGCCATCGGCGACCGGCATGCTGTAGCGGGCGTTCAGGTTGACGATCCACTTCGGTGCCTGCGGCAGCGGATTGCCATTGATGACGACGTTGCCGGCGGCGTTCAGCGGATCGGTGATCGTGCACGCAGCGCACTTCGTCAGCGACAGGTTCGGGTCGCGGATTTCCGTGAAGTTGTACGACGCGCTGGCGCCGACGCGCAGGTCCGGGGTCACCAGACCCTCGAGGTCGAACTCGGCGCCGCGGCCAGCCGTCTTCTTCGCGTTGATCAGCTTGGTGACGTTGGTGTTGCCGCCGACCACGGTCAGCTGCTGGTTCTTGATCTCGTAGTCGTACAGCGAGAACGCGGCACGGGCACGGCGCTCGAACAGGTCAGCCTTGATGCCGCCTTCGTACGACGTGATCGTCTCGGCGTCGGCGACGGTAATGCCCACCGGTGCGAAGGTCGAGGCCGGCGCGATGCTCGGGGCGCGGAAGCCGGTCGCGACGCGCGCGTACAGGTTCACGTCACGATTCAGCTTGTACGTGCTCGACAGGTCCCAGCTGATCTTGTCCTTGCTTTCGCCGACGCTGTTCGGGCCCACGGGCGTGAAGCCGATCGCGGTGACGGTGCGGAAGTCCTTCTTGTCGTCCGTGTAGCGGATACCGCCGCGCACCGACAGGGCGTCGTTGATGTTGTACGTCACGGAACCGAATGCGGCCCAGGCTTTGTTATTCTGCTCGCTGGCCTGGCGCGAGGTGCGGGCACCGGTGGCGCTGTTGTAGCCGTCGCTGCCGCCCGTCACGTCTTCCTTGAAGTAGTACACGCCGGCCTGCCAGTTCAGCGGGCCCGTGTTCTTCGACTCGACGCGGAATTCCTGCGAGTACTGCTTCAGGTCGTCGATGAAGCCGCCCGTCTCGGACTGGAACGGGATGAAGCCCGGACCTTGCGGCGTGCCGCCGTCGATGTCGCCGCGGCTGTAGTAGCTGCCGACCGACTCGTAACCGGTGATCGAGTGGAAGATGACTGGACCCAGGTCCCACGTCAGGCGGGCATTGGCGCCGTTCGTCTTAAGGCTCTGGAAGTTCTGGGCGTTCGTCACGATGCTGTCGAGGTCGTAACCGTCGGCGATGTCGTTCGTGCCCTTCTTGATCAGGTTCGCGCGGAACAAGCGGGCGCTGCCGTTGGTCGTGCGCTGGTGCACGTTGAACAGGGCGCTGAACGTAGTATCCGGCTTGTACAGGAATTGCACGCGTTCGGCGTGTTCGTTGTAGCCGTCCAGTTCGCCGGTCTTGTTCGTTTTCGCGACGTCGCTGTAGTTGTCGACGAAGTCGTCGCGGTGCTGGCGCAGGGTCGACACGCGCATCGCCCACTTGTCCGACAGCGGCACGTTGATCGCGCCTTCGACGTTGGCCGTGCCGTGGGTGCCGTACGACAGGTTGTAGTAACCCTCGGTCTTCTTGAGGTTCGGCTTCTCGGATTCGAATTTCACGACGCCGGCCGGGGTGTTGCGGCCGAACAGCGTACCCTGCGGACCGCGCAGCACTTCCACGCCGGCCAGGTCGAAGATCGGGTAACCCTTCAGGATCGGGTTTTCCTGGACGATGTCATCATAGATCAGCGACACCGGCTGCGACGCGAAGGTCGAGAAGTCCGTGTTGCCGTAGCCGCGGATGTAGAAACGGGGGAACGTGCGGCCGTTCGAGGACTCAACGTTCAGGCTGGGGGTCTTGCCGGCCAGCAGGCGGATGTCTGCGCCGCCGGACACGAGCACGTCCAGCTTCTCGCCCTTGATGGCGGTGACGGACACCGGTACTTCCTTGATGTTTTCGGTACGGCGCTGTGCGGTCACGGTCACCGTCTGCAGTTCGGTCGCCTGCGCAGTCTGGGCCAGGGCCGCGCCGCCGGGTACGGCTGCGAGCGCCAGCATTGCGCCATGCGCGGCGATGACGCGCTTGTGCATCTTGGACATCTTGATCATTGAGTTTTTCCTAGCTGGGAAGAGTGAAAAAAACTGCCGCGTTGTCTCCGCTGGTCTCTCCTGAGGCACCCTGATGGGGCAGGCCTGGGGCCTCGGCAAACTCGCACCTGATTATCGATGTCTAAATCTTGCCGGCTTGTAAAACGGCAATTGTCGATTATGTGTATATCCTTATGCAAGGAATACGAATCGGCTTACACATCCATACAACAGTTTGTTGTATATGAGAACGTGGCGGTTCACATCCCTGTTCACTTTTTTCTGAAAAACCCTTGCAGGTTTTCGAAGGGATACGCTATGATTCGGGCCTCTTCGGACGTGATGACAAACGTCGGCAAGAAAAACCCTGAAACGGGCGCTTAGCTCAGTTGGTAGAGCGGATCCCTTACAAGGATTAGGTCGGGAGTTCGAGCCTCTCAGCGCCCACCAGTCAGTTTCAGAGATCTTGCGAAGTGAAGAACCGATCAGATTAAACGGAGCGGTAGTTCAGTTGGTTAGAATACCGGCCTGTCACGCCGGGGGTCGCGGGTTCGAGCCCCGTCCGCTCCGCCAGTATCAAGAAAAAAGGTCCGATTCGTCGGACCTTTTTTCGTTTCTATCTTCGCTTAGGCCCGCCTCAGCAGCGGCGCGCCGATCTCGACGCGGTTGCGGCCACCGGTCTTGGCCGCGTACAAGGCATGGTCGGCGCGCGCCAGGGCGGCCGTCAATTCCTCGCTCGGATCGATCATCACGAGGCCGATGCTGACCGTCATGCGATACGTGGCGGCGCAGGCCAGTGCCGGCGCCTCGGCGACGGCAATGCGCAGGCGCTCGGCGGCATACTGCGCGCCTGCCAGCGACGTGCCCGGCATCGCCAGCGCGAACTCTTCTCCGCCCAGCCGGCCCATCACATCGTTCTCGCGCAAGGTGGCGCGCGCCGTATCGGCAAACAGGCGCAGGGCCTGGTCGCCGCAGGCATGGCCGAAGCCGTCGTTGAGCTGCTTGAAATGATCGAGGTCGAGCATCATCAGCGCGATCGGCTTGCGCAGACGCGCCGCCGTCTGCAGGGCACTTTCGGCACGCTCGAAGAAGGCGCGGCGGTTCAGCATGTCGGTCAGGCCGTCGATCGTGGCCAGGCGCTGCATGCGCTGGTCGTCCTTGAGCTTGCACAGCAACAGGAAACCGAACCCGTTAACGATCATCAGCAGATAGCTGGCCAGGTACGCGAAGCCATAAACGGGATTCGCATTGAACGAGCCCACGCCGCCATTGGCCACGCCCATCCAGATCCAGATCGCGATGGCGAACAAGGCATCGTTGATGCCGATGATACGCTGCAGCAGCGGTGCATCGGCCTGCGGCCGCAGCAGGATCGCGGCGGCGCCGGATGCGAACAGGGCGACGATCACGGCCACCACCTGCGTCATCTGCTCGCGCGACGCCTGCACCATCGCCGCGGCCGCGACGATGATCAATGCCGCGATGGCAGCGGGCGCAAGCACCCTGCGCCAGTTGCGGAAGCCGAAGAACACGCAATACGACGCCAGTTCCAGCGCGACACCGCCCACCCAGCCGAACGCCGCCAGCTCCTCCGCGATGGGCAATCCGACATGCGGCGCCACCCAGCAACAGATCTGTGCCAGACCGGACGACAGACGCGCCCACATCCAGGTACGCAAACCGGGATTGGCTGCCGCACCGCGCATATAACCCGCCATCAGGAGGGCAAACGCCGTGTTGCCGACGCCAAGCGCCAACATGAAGGTCTGGATATCGATCACTCGGTTCCTCCTGGCAGGAAGTGGTGAGATGATGCCATGTATGTAATAAATATTTCCCAAAGGAATTATATTACACGTTTTCCAATCATGTGCACGCACGATTTACATCAATGTTGAGCAATATGCACGGTGGCTATGGGATGTTGTGTCGCGTCCAATCATCCATTCATTTGTTGCTGCGCAAGCACAAATGAATCGTTCATAATTGACAAAGCAGCCACTCGGTTGCATCGTCCTGGAGCTTTCGTGATCTTTGGTTTCCTGAAATCGTCCACGCTGTCCCCCGCCAGCTTCGGCTGCAGAACACGCCGCTGTTCCGTTCCCTCAAACCGTTGGAAATCAAATTCGTCGACGGCCTCATGCATGAACGGCGCTACCTGCCGGACGAGATCGTGTTCGACGAAGGCGAGGAAGGTCAGGCGCTGTATCTCGTGATGAGCGGCCGCGTGCAGATCAGCCGCAGCCACAGCCGGGGCCGCCAGATCGTGGGCGAACTGAGCGCCGGAAGTTTCTTCGGCGACCTGGCCCTGCTGGACAATTCCCCGCGCAGCGCCCAGGTCCGCGCCCTCGACGCGTGCGAGCTGGCCGTGTTCTTCCGCGACGACTTCCTGGCCCTGATGGAAACGGATGCCGTGATCGGCTACAAGATCTCGCTCGCCCTGGCCCGCCACATCGGCCAGCGCCTGCGCGGCTGGCTCGACGGCAACGCCCAGGTGGAGGCACTGTGATCCACGGCGCCCTCCGCGACGAGCGCAGCGGCCCCTTCGTCTGGACCGGCATCATCGGCGTGACGTGTCTGCTGCTGGTGCTGCTCGAGCACATGCTGTGGCTGGTGCTGCCCTTCATTCTCGGCACCGTCATGTACTACATCCTGCTGGGCCCGATGCAACGCCTGCTGCGCGCCGGCTTTACCCGCAACGTCTCGGCCACGCTCGTGTGCATCGTGTTCTACGGCGCCACCATCCTGCTGGTGATGGCGGCGATGACCTGGACCGCGGCCCCCGGCGACGCCGACGGCTGGCACAAGACGGGCGCGCTGTACCTGGACGGCGGCGTCGCCTTCGTGCGCAACACGATGACGCTGCTGGAAGCGAAGTTCCCGATCCTGGCCGAGATGCATTTGACGTCGATCGTCAACAAGCGCTTCAAGGCTTATACGGACAACTTCGCCCAGCGCCACCTGACGTCCATCCTGCTGGGCGCGGCCGGCTGGCTGCCGTCACTGCTGCTGGCGCCGTTCCTCGCCTTCTTCTTTCTGCGCGACGGCCTGCGCTTCAAAAAATTCCTCGCCCGCGCCGTGCCGAACGCCTATTTCGAACGCACGTTGTTCCTGCTGCACCAGGTCGACCAGACGGCGCGCCGCTACTTCGAGGGCTTATTGAAGCTGACCGTGCTGGACACCATCGTTCTTGGCTTCGGCCTGTGGGTGATCGGCGTCTCGTCGCCGCTGCTGCTGGGTTTTATTTCGGCGCTGCTGG
Source organism: Telluria mixta (assembly GCF_029223865.1). NCBI lineage: Bacteria > Pseudomonadati > Pseudomonadota > Betaproteobacteria > Burkholderiales > Oxalobacteraceae > Telluria > Telluria mixta. The sequence continues at coordinate 2,249,664 of NZ_CP119520.1, read as the reverse complement.
CATGGGTCCCATTCGTCGGCTCGGTCGTGGGCTGCATGATGGTCGTGGTCGTGGCCGCCACGGATGCGCCGAATAATCCGCTGATCGCGTACGGTGCCATCGTCGTGTTCATCCTCGCGCGGCTGCTGGACGATTTCGTCTTCATGCCGCTGACCTTGGGGCGCAGCCTGCACATCCATCCGCTGGTGACGGTGCTGATGATCTTCATCGGCGGGGCGCTGTCCGGCGTGGCTGGGCTGATGCTCGTGTTGCCGCTGCTGGGTGTCGTGATGGTCGTCGGCGAGACCATGGGGCGCCTGATGACTAATCCGCGGCTCAGGGCCAGGCATCGGTATGCGCGCAGGTTGCGCGACAAACAGGCAAGCGCCGACCTGAGCGTATAAAAAAACCGGGGACACGCCCCGGTTCCTGTCTGCTTACTTGCGGCCCGCCTTGGGCTTCGATTTGATCGTCGACAAAATCCCCGCCTTCGCCTTCGACGGCGGCGCCATGAACGGTGCCGGCTCGCCACGACGTTCACCGCCGCGTCCATTGCGCCGCGTCGCTACCTCGATCACGCGGCCTTTCGGCGCCTCGCTGCGCGGCGCGACCGGCGGACGGCGCTCGCCACGCTGCGGCGCAACTTCCTGCTCGGACCCGGCCGGCGGCACCAGATGGCGCTCGCCATTGCCGATCAGGTCGCCGCGGCCCATGCGCTTCAGGCCCTCGCGCAGGACCGGCCAGTTTTCCGGGTCGTAGTAGCGCAGGAATGCCTTGTGCAATTTCCTCGTCTTGCCGCTCTTCGCCGTGAGGACCTCTTCCGAATCCTCGGTGACCTTGTGCAGCGGATTTTTACCCGAGTGGTACATCGTTGTCGCCATGGCCATCGGCGTCGGCGTGAACGTTTGCACCTGGTCGAGGTGGAAATTGTTCTTTTTGAGCCAGAGGGCCAGGTTCAGCATGTCCTCGTCCGTCGAGCCCGGGTGGGCGGCGATGAAGTACGGGATCAGGTATTGCTTCTTGCCCGCCTCTCTCGAGTACTTGTCGAACAACGCCTTGAACTCGTCATAGGCACCGATGCCCGGCTTCATCATCTTGGAGAGCGTGCCCTCTTCCGTGTGCTCCGGCGCGATCTTCAACAGGCCGCCGACGTGGTGCGTGACCAGTTCCTTGACGTATTCCGGCGAGCGCACGGCCAGGTCGTAGCGCAGGCCCGAGCCGATCAGGATCTTCTTGATGCCCGGGATCGCGCGCGCCTTGCGGTACAGCGAGATCAGCTTGCTGTGGTCCGTGCCCAGGTTGCTGCAGATGGTCGGGTACACGCACGACAGGCGGCGGCACGATTCCTCGATCTTCTTGTCCTTGCACGCAAGGCGGTACATGTTCGCGGTCGGGCCGCCCAGGTCCGTGATGGTGCCGGCAAAATTCTTCGTCGTGTCGCGGATCAGTTCGATCTCGCGCAGGATCGACGGTTCCGAACGGCTCTGGATGATGCGGCCCTCGTGCTCCGTGATCGAGCAGAACGTGCAACCGCCGAAGCAGCCGCGCATGATGTTCACGGAGTAGCGGATCATTTCCCAGGCCGGGATGTGCGCCTTGCCATAGCTCGGGTGCGGTGCGCGCGCGTACTGCAGATCATAGACACCGTCCATCTCGTCCATCGCGAGCGGCAGCGGCGGCGGGTTCAGCCAGACGTCGCGGTCGCCGTGCTGCTGCACAAGCGCGCGCGCATTGCCCGGGTTCGATTCCAGGTGGAACACGCGCGATGCGTGCGCGTACATCACCGGATCTTCGCTGACGGTTTCAAAACTCGGCAGACGGACGACGGTCTTCTGCGCCTTCTCGCGCGCGGCCGCCTGGCGCTGCTCGCGCGTCATGATGACGATCGGCTTCACCTCCGGTTCCGGCTGCGCATTGTCCAGCGCGCATTGCTTCGGATCTTCCAGCGCCATCGCGTACGGGTTCGGCTGCGCGTCGATGCGGCCCGGCACGTCCACGCGGGTGGAATTGTGCACGGTCCATTCTTCATCAGGCAGCCAGCCGTGCGGCACGAGGAAGGCCGTGCCGCGCAGGTCGCGGATGGACTTGATGTTCTCGCCTGCCGCGATGCGGCGGGTGACGTCGACGAGCGCGCGTTCGGCGTTGCCGAAGATGACGAGGTCGGCCTTCGATTCGAACAGCACGGAGCGGCGCACCTTGTCCGACCAGTAATCGTAGTGCGCGATGCGGCGCAGCGATGCTTCGATCGAACCGGCGATGACGGGCACGCCCGGGAACGCTTCGCGCGCACGCTGGCAGTACACGGTCACCGCGCGGTCCGGACGCTTGTTCGGCTCGCCGTTCGGGGTGTAGGCGTCATCCGAGCGGATCTTGCGGTCGGCCGTGTAGCGGTTGACCATCGAGTCCATGTTGCCGGCCGTGATGCCCCAGTACAGGTTCGGCTTGCCCAGCGCGCGGAACGGTTCGACGGAGGTCCAGTCCGGCTGGCTGATGATGCCGACACGATACCCCTGCGCTTCCAGCAGGCGGCCGACGAGGGCCATGCCGAAACTCGGATGGTCGATGTAGGCGTCGCCCGTGATCAGGATGATGTCGCACGAATCCCAGCCCAGCTTGTCCATCTCGGCACGGGACATGGGCAGGAACGGGGCCGCGGGGGCGCGGCTGGAACGCTTGGCGACGTTCGCGAAAAGATTGGCAGGGGAGTTCATTGGCCGGCATTTTACCGGAAAACGCCTCTTTAAGCTGCGGACCCCTCGAAAAATGGCTTAATTTTCAATGGCTTGTCTCATCCATGGCAGATATTGCCGCCTCAGATGCCCATGCTGGCGAGGATGTTGCCGAGCTCACGCAGGGCGGGTTCCAGGTGAGGATGGCGGATGGCGAAGCGGGCCGTCAGCTCCTGGGTGCGCGAGGCCAGGCCGTAGGTGTTTGCGTCGGCATCCTGGGCGCGCTTGTCGAGCACGTGCTTGATGTCGCCGTCGAGCTGGCGCAGCAGCATTTCCAGTTCGTCGTCGACTTCGCCGGTTTCCTCGAGGCTGCGGTGCAGCGTTTTGAGGTGCGCTTTCAGGGTATTTTCGTTTTCGGGCAGCATGGCTTTCTCACGTCATGATGTTGTGAGAAGTCTACACCCGATAAGGGCGGCCTGGCGCGCCGCCCTTGTCGTCGAGATTACTCGCCCGTCAGCCCGCGGCGTTCCAGCAGCGGCTCGATCTTCGCATCACGGCCGCGGAAGTTGCGGTACATGTCCATCGCGTCCATCGTGCCGCCGCGCGACAGCAGCATCTGGCGGAAGCGGTCGCCGTTCGCGCGCGTCAGGCCGCCGTGTTCCTTGAACCATTCGACGGTGTCGGCATCCAGCTTCTCGGCCCACAGGTAGCCATAGTAGCCGGCCGAATAGCCGCCCGAGAACACGTGCGAGAAGTACGTCGTGCGGTAGCGCGGCGGGACGAGCGGGAAGTCGACGCCGGCGTCGTGCAGCGCGGTGGCCTCGAAGCCCAGCACGTCGGTCGGGATCTGTTCGGCGCCCAATTGATGCCATTTCTGGTCCAGGATCGACGCGGCGAGGTACTCGGTCGTGCGGTAACCTTCGTTGAACTTGGACGAGGCCTGGACTTTATCCAGCAGTTCCTTCGGCATGGCCGCGCCCGTCTGATAATGCTTGGCGTAGTTGGAGAGTACCTCCGGCCAGGCCATCCACATCTCGTTGACCTGCGACGGGAATTCGACATAGTCGCGCGGCACGCGGGTGCCCGAGAAGCGCGGGTATTTCACGTTCGAGAACATGCCGTGCAGCGCATGGCCGAACTCGTGGAACATCGTGCGCACTTCGTCGTACGTCAGCAGGGTCGGCTCGCCGGCCGCCGGCTTCGGGATGTTCAGGTGGTTCGCGATGACCGGGTGCGTGCCCAGCAGCTTGTTCTGGCCGACGTAGGCATTCATCCACGCACCGCCGCGCTTGTTCGAGCGGGCGTACGGGTCGTGCAGGAAGATCGCCAGGTGCTTGCCGTCGGCATCGAACACGTCGAACACGCGCACGTCCGGGTTGTACACCGGCAGGTCGTGGCGTTCCTTGAACGTGATGCCGTATTCCTTGGTGGCGGCGAAGAACACGCCGTTCACGAGCACGTTGTTGAACTCAAAATAGGGACGCAGCTGGTTTTCGTCGAACGCATAGCGTGCCTGGCGCACCTTGTCGGTGTAATAGTTCCAGTCGTAGGCGGTCGCCTGGAATTTGCCGCCTTCGGCATCGATGACCTTCTGGATCTCGCCCGCTTCCTTCTTCGCGTTGCGCACGGCCGGCCTGGAGAATTCGGCCAGCAGGTTGTTGACGGCATCCGTCGTCTTGGCTGTCTGGTCTTCCAGCATGTAGGCGGCGTGGTTCGGGTAGCCCAGCAGCTTCGCGCGCTCGGCACGTGCCTTGGCGAGGTCCAGCACGATCTGGCGGTTGTCGTAATCGCCACCGTGGCTGCCGCGGGCCAGCGACAGGGCCAGCAGTTTTTCGCGCGTCGCGCGGTTGGTCAGCACGGACAGCGGCGCCTGCTGCGTCGTGTTCACGACCGGCACCTTGAACTTGCCGTCGAGACCATCCTTTTTCGCCAGCGCGGCGGCGGCGTCGATGGCCTTGTCCGACATGCCGGCGAGTTCTTCGCGCGTGTCGACGACGAGCGCCGACGCATTCGCTTCCTTCAGCACGTTCTGGCTGAACTGGGTCTGCAGGGCGGCGATCTTGCCGTTATACGTTTTCAGCGTTTCCTTGTCGGCGGCGGACAGTTTGGCGCCGGCACGCACGAAATCGGTGTGATAACGCTCGAGCAGGTAAGCCGATTCCGGATCGAGGTGCAGCTTGGCGCGCTTGCCGTACAGCGTCTGGATGCGCTTGAACAGTTTTTCGTTCAGGCGGATCTTGTCGCTGTGGGCGGCCAGTTTCGGCGCGAGATCCTTGTCGAGCGCATCGAGCGTGGGATTCGTGTTGGCACCGACCAGGCTGTAGAACGTGGTCGAGACGCGGTTCAGCAGCAGACCCGAACGCTCCATCGCGACGATCGTATTGTCGAAGGTCGGCGCCGCCTTGTTATTGGCGATGGCGTCGATTTCCAGCGACTGCTGGCGCATGCCTTCTTCGAACGCCGGCGCGAAGTCCTCGTTCTTGATCTTGTCGAAGGCCGGGTACTGGTATTGCAGGGTGCTCGGCTTGGCGAACGGGTTGGACGCCGGTAGCAGCGAAGCGGGGGCGGCATGGGCCAGGTTGGCGACGGCTGCGGTAACAGCGACGGCCAGGATGTGCGAACGGTTCATTCTTAGGGATCTCCGGAGGGTTGTCGGATCCGTCCATGCTTATGCCACGGACCGATCTCTTCTTGCTCGTGCACTCCATAATGGAAACCGCCGGGACGAACCCGGCGGCGAAGTGCGCCCTAAGAATAGCAGGGATATTGCCGTATGTTACATATTTACGGCCGAAAAAAAGGCCTTGCGGGAAGGCTCAGCCCCGCTCCGATTGTTCTTCCTGCGCCACTTTTTCTTCGATGCGCCGGTCCGGAATCAGCCACACGATGGCGACGGCCGCATAGACGAGGAACCCGAGCCAGGCGCCAAACCACGACAAGGCCACGCCGGCCAGATACAAAACGCAGGACAGCTTGCCCTTGCGATCGTTGCCGATCGCCTCGGCCAGCGCCGCGTTCTTCGGATGCTTCGCCGTCAATACCTGTACCAGGATCAGATAGGCAATCGAGCACATGAACAGGACAAAGCCGTATGCCGCGGTTGGCCCGTTCTCGAAATGGTTCTCGCCCATCCACGCGGTCACGAACGGGATCAGCGACAGCCAGAACAGCAGGTGCAGATTGGCCCACAGGACGCCGCCGCTGACTTCCTTCACGGCGTGCAGCATGTGGTGGTGGTTGTTCCAGTAGATGCCCACGTAGATGAAACTGAGCACGTAGCTCATGAAGACGGGCCAGAGCGGAACCAATACGCTGAAGTCCGCGCCGTGCGGGACTTTGAGTTCCAGCACCATGATGGTGATGATGATGGCGATGACGCCGTCGCTGAAGGCTTCGAGCCGGTTCTTTCCCATTTATTCCCTTATTCGCTTCTGATGAATGGCCATCCTAATGCTGTGAAGGCTCCGTCTTGGCCGGTTTTCGCAACCAGAACCACCAGGTACCGAACAGGATAAGACCATACATGGCCAGCAGTTTAAAGACACCGTTTTTCTCTTCCGATACCCTGTAAGGTTCGTCGTTCTTCTGGCTGACCGTGACGGTTTTCGGCTCGCGGAGCATTGACGGAAAAAGAACATACACGCGTTCCCGATATACCGAAGTCGTCCTCTTCTGGTTGGAACTCGCCATATAGGACCGGTAACGTCCCCCGACCAAGAGCGCTGTTTCGTCTTTGTAGCGGGACAGGGCTTCGTCTGCGGGAGCCCAGTGGACAAGATAGCCAAACAATGGCGTAACGAGACATGCCAGCAGGGCAAACGGTAAAGCAATCCTCAGGATCGATCTCAAAGACTTGAAGTGCTTCGCCAGCAATTTTTTCATGAATTAGGTCGAAAGAAACGTGAATAATAATAACCGCCGACACGGGAGCGCCGCTTGAACGCCATATCTCTGGACAAAAAAAGGACCGCACGCGGCGGCCTTGTGCGAAGCGCAGGCGCTTACTTCTCCGCCCGCTTCATGTACGTGTCGTAGTTCTCGATGAAATCATCAAGATTCGCTTCCATCATCTTGCGGAACTGCTCGGTGAAATACTCCAGCGCCCGCTCCTTTTCCGAAGCCATGGTCTCCGCGTTGCCGGTGGTGGCCGCGACGATGAAGGCGTTGAAGCGCGCCGAGGCGTACAGCGTCGATGCGCTGACTTCGCTCGGATGGGTCGACGCGCACTGGTCGTTCGCCATGTTGATGAGGGCGTTGGCGCGGTCGAAGAATTCCGGGCTGGGGGCGTTGTTACTCATGAGTCATTGTGGATTGAGGTGGAGGTGCCGCCACTATAACAGTCATTTCCGGAACCGCTTCACCTGGCGGATCAGCGCCTCGTTCATGGCATTGCACATGCCGTGAACCTTCAGCAGCATGGCCGTCACGCTGCGCGCGCGGTGCAGCAGGACAAGGCCGCGCGTCTGCAATACGTGGGTCGAGCGGAACTCCGCGTGCGGCGTGCCGTAGCCGAAGTCGATGTGGTCGAACTTGAAACGGGCCAGCACGTCCTGCACGGCCAGGTGGATCGCGCTGGTGCCGACCGACAGGTGCATATAATCCTGCCGGCACAGGATCTTGTAGACGTGCCAGACGGACGCCGACCGCATGCCGTACACGACGGCGACGTCGTTCTCGCCGCAACGGATCACGTAGGACAGCAGCAGGCCATGGCGCGCCAGGCTCTCCAGGCGCGCCTGCTCGTCGGCACGTCCGGCGGTGCGGGACGCGTCGGTGGCGACCATGGCCTCCAGCATGGCGCCGACCTGGCCGGGCTGGTCGATGCGCAACACGTGCAACGGGCCGGCCGCTTCCGTCAGCAGGCGGATCTGGCGCGACAGGTTGTAACGCTTCTTGGCGCTGAAGCCTTTCAGATAGGTGTCGACGCTGTCCGGCAGCGGCTGCGTATGGCACGCGCGCCAGCCGTTCAACACATACGCCGGCACACCCGCGATCGCCTGCACGTCCTCCTGCGGCACGGCTTGCAGATACAGCGCGTCGCACTCCGCATAGCGGTTGAGTAATTGCTGCATGACGAACTGGGCGAGCCCCGTTTCCGCCGGATCGAGCAGCGGAACACTGCCGAGGATCTGGCACGCGCGCAGCGTCTGTCCGAACAGCGGCACGGGACCGGCCTGGAAGGCGATGCGGCACGGCAGGGTGCGCACGGGGATCACACCGACGACCGCATAGTCGACGCTGCGGCGGACGATGAACAATTCGTAGTTCGCGTCCCGCCCCCGATCCATGTCGATCAGGTGGCTGAAGAACCGGGGCGACTGGAACAGCGTTTCCGGCCCCGCCGCATCGGCCAGCATCCGGTGCCATGCGTCGAGGATGTCCGGACGGTCGTAATAAGCCGTTGCGACGTTCAACTCATACCGGTGCGGGCAACGCACCGATCGGGGACGAGCGTCCCATGGGGCCGGCAGCGCGAACGCGCCCGTATCGAGGCTACGCGTGAACATGTGTCGATCCTTGCCTGAAGAAAGTTACAGACTAGGCAAGGACCGGCGGCGACAACTTGTGAAAATCGATATCGACTGTCAATAATGCGGCGGCCTTTCGTTGAGCGGTCCCTGTCCCGCATCGCGCAGCGTGCGCACATGGTCGGCCAGCTTGGCCACCATGGCTTCCAGCTGGTCGATGCGGCGGCCCTGTTCGTAGATCGTGCGGTTAAGGGTGTCGACGAGGTTTTCCTGGTCGGCCAGCTTGATTTCGATGTTGATAAAACGGTTTTCGTCGCTCACGTCGGTATCCGTGGATAAAAGTAAAAGGCGCATGATACTGCGCCCGCAAAAGCAAAGAGCCGCTGCGTAGCGGCTCTTTACGGGTCAGGCGGAAACGGGATCAGCCGTTCCAGGGCGTGTACTCGATGCCGTTCTGGATGCTGCCGATGACCTGCGCCTGGTTTTCCGGGCTTTCACTGAAAAACTTGACGATGCCGACGTGCGTCGTGTCATGGTTCGTCAGCGCCTTCAGCCAGAAATCGTAGCCCGCCTGGTCCGGCGTGCGGTGCAGCACGTTGGCGTACAGCAGGTTCACGAACTGGGCATCGGTCGGGTTGGCGCCGTATTTCTGGATGAATTCCGGCTGCGTGGCGATGATGTCCTGCACCATGTCGTCCAGCGACAGCCCTCGGTCCAGCTGGTAGATCCAGAAACCCAGGCCCGCCTTTTCCGCCGGGCGGTCGAGTGCGGCCTGGTACAGGCGGAAGGCTGCGCCGGCGGAGCCGTTGATGTCCAGCGCCACGGCATTGCCGTCGGAAAATTGCAGGCGCTCGACGTTGATCACGGCGTCGTGGCCGGCGCCGCCGACCTTGTCCGTCACACCGTAGCCCCAGGTTTCCTTGGCGACCGTAAAGTTCGACCGCGCACCGGCGAAGGTGACCGTGTCGATGCCGCCCAGGCCATCGATCGCGGCATTCGCGCCGGCGGGCGCCAGCTTGTCGGCGGCGGCGGTGCCGGTCACGTTGGCGCTGCTGTTCACCGTGAAGGCCACGTCGGCCAGGGCGCTCTTCGAATTGCCGGCCAGGTCTTCCGACACAGCCCGGATCGTATAGCTGCCGTTCGGCAGCGGCGACGTCTTGACGGTCCACTTGCCGTCGCCGCCGACGGTCGCGGCGGCGATGTCGACGAAGTCGCCAACGCGCGTCAGGTAGATCGTCGTGCCGGCCTCGCCGGTGCCGCTGAACGTGCCCTGGTTGCCGGTCTGGCTGAACGCGGCCGTCGGCGCCACGGGCGCGTGGGCGTCGATGTTGAACGTGGCCGTGCCGCTCGCCGTAGACGTATTGCCGGCCGCGTCGGTGGCCGTGGCGTAGATCTTGTAGCCGGTGCCGTCGGCGAAGGATTTCGTTGTCGTCAGGCTCCAGACGCCGCTCGCGTCGGCCGTGGTCGAGCCGACCAGCGTGTTGTCGGTCATATAGACCTTGACCGTGGCGCCCGCTTCGGCGACGCCGGTCACGGCCGGATTGCTGCCGGCGGCGTAGCCGTTCGCGTTCTTGGTCACGGCCAGCGTCGGTGCGTTTGGCGCCGTGGTGTCGGCGTTGACGACGTCCGCGCTGCTGACGGACTGGTCCGCGAATTGCAGCACCTCGATCGAATGCAGCGTGTCGACGCCATCGCTGCCGTCCTTGCTCGTCACCTGCAGGTTGCCGCCCGCCAGTGCGTTGAAGGTATAGTTGCCACGCACGCCGCGGAATACGGCAGTGTCCGTGCCTGCTCCCCCATCGATCATATCGTTACCTCCATCTCCCTCAAGCTTGTCGTCCACGCCCGTTCCGGTGATGACGTCGGCACTGCTCGTGCCGACGAGGAAGCGGGCGCCCGTCGTCGAATTGATGCCCAGTTTGCCGCGCAGGCCGTCGTCGCCGTACAGCCACATGAGGGCGGCGATGTCGTCCTGGCGATACGTCGTGTACGGACCGCCGACCTCGGTGTAGGACATCAGCGTGTTCGACGTGTTGTCCTGCGAGGCCGGCAGCGTGATGCTGTCCTCGAACGGGTGCTTCAGGCCGAGCGCGTGGCCCAGCTCGTGCAGCAGCGTTTCATAGCCCTGGCCGCCCTGGGCCAGGTTCGCGTTCTGGTAATTCCATTCGACGTTGTCGAGGTAGACGTAGGCGTCGGCATCGTAGCTGCTCAGCTGGACGCCGCTGTAGCCGTAGCTGCTGTGCCAGCTGCACAGGCCCGTCACATTGCTCGTGATGAGGTTGACGTCGGCAAAATGGACTTGTGCCGCGTTGCCGTCGGTCGTCTCGGCGAACTGGATGCCCGTCAGCTTGGTGATGTACGCCAGGGCGGCCCGGGTCGCATCCTGCTGGGAGGCGGAAAACGCCTGCTGCGCGCCCGTGAAATTCTTTTGCGCGGACGCCGCGTCCTCGGTGCCGGCGGAGACGGAAAACGTGTAGGTCAGTGTATAGGTCGCACTGCCCGAGGAAGTCGTCAGATAGTTCCAGTCGGGACCGCTATCGAGCAAGGCATCGATATAGTTCAACCCGGACAGGGGGGTGGTCGTGATGTCGGATACGGTAGCCATTAGATTAACGATGCTTGCTGCTTGAAAATTGATTCATCAAAGTATTTCCTGCGCAACAGTTGAAGTCAAATAAGAATTTCAATCGTGCGCACCCCTTGTCTTGCGTTCAGACCTTTGGTGTGGCCAGCAACGCTTTCAGGTTGGCCAGGCGTTCCTTGGGCGTCATCACTTCGTTTTCCTTCGGCGGGGCATCGCCCTCGTCGAGTGCCATTTCCTTGATGAAGCGCGACGGGTCGCAATGCACGAGCTCGCCCGCCCGCTTGCGCTTCTTGCACCACGTGACGTGCAGGCTGCGCTGGGCGCGCGTGATGCCCACATACATCAGCCGGCGTTCTTCCTGGATGCGGGCAGCGATCTTTTCGACGGGGTCGTCCGGGTCGCCCTTGTGCGGCAGGATGCCTTCCTCGCAACCGACGAGGTAGACGTGCGGATACTCGAGGCCCTTCGATGCGTGCAGGGTCGACATGCGCACGGCGTCCGGCTCTTCGTCCTGGCCCTCGAGCATGGACATCAGCGCCACCATCTGCGTCAGTTCCAGCAGGTTCTTTTCTTCGCCGTCGCGGTCGCGTCCGCCGCGGCCCCGTTCCTTCAGCCAGTTGAGGAATTCGAGCACGTTCTGCCATTTGCCCTGCGCGGCCCTGTCGTCGAAGTTCTCGTACAGATAGTGCTCGTAATTCATCTCCTTCATCATGTCGTCGATGAGTTCGGCGGCATTGTCTCCGCTGCCGGACGGGCCCGGACGCGTGGCGCGCGATTCCATTTCGTTCATCCAGTGGCAGAACTCGCGCAGCGGGTACAGCTGGCGTTCCTGCAGCAGCGCTTCGATACCGCCTTTCAGCGCCGCCTCGAACAGCGAGCAATTCCACTGGCGCGAGAACTCGCCCAGCTTTTCCAGCGTCGTCATGCCGACCCCGCGCTTGGGCGTGGTGATGGCGCGGATGAAGGCCGGGTCGTCGTCCTGGTTCGCGATCAGGCGCAGGTAGGCGATGATGTCCTTGATCTCGGCCTTGTCGAAGAAGCTCTGACCGCCGGAAATCGTGTACGGGATGCGCTCCTTGCGCAGCGCCTGCTCGATCACGCGGGCCTGGTGGTTGCCGCGGTACAGGATCGCGAAATCCGACCATTTGTTTTTGCGTTGAAAATGGTCGGCCGAGATCATGATCGCGACCTGGTCGGCTTCCGTCTCGTCGTTCGGCATGCCCAGCACCTTGATGGGCTCACCCAGGCCGTGCTCGGACCACAGCGACTTTTCGAACAGTTTCGGGTTGTTGCCGATGACGGCGTTGGCCGCCTGCAGGATGCGCGTCGTGGAGCGGTAGTTCTGCTCCAGCTTGATCACTCTCAGGTCGGGGAAGTCCGTCTGCAAGGTGCGCAGGTTTTCCACCGACGCGCCGCGCCACGCATAGATCGCCTGGTCGTCGTCGCCCACGGCCGTGAACATCGGCTTCTTGCCCACGCCCGTCACCAGAAGTTTCACCAGTTCGTACTGGCAGGTGTTGGTGTCCTGGTACTCGTCCATCAGCAGGTAGCGCAGGCGACGCTGCCAGCGGTCCCGGATCGGCTCGTTATTGCGGAACAATTCCACCGGCAGGCGAATGAGATCGTCGAAGTCGACGGCCTGGTAGGCCTGCAGGGTCGCGACATAGCTGCGGTAGATGCGGCCGGCCTGGGCCTCGTCCTCGTCGCGCGCGTCGCGGATCGCATCTTCGGGGTCGACGAGGCCGTTCTTCCACAGCGAGATGGCGTTCTGGATGCGGCGGATTTCCTGTTTGTCGGTCGTCACGGCCAGGTCGGAGACGATGGTGTAGCAGTCGTCGCTGTCCATGATGGAAAACTTGTCCTTCAGGCCAACGCCGGCCGCTTCCTGGCGCAGGATTTTCACGCCCAGCGAGTGGAACGTGGACACCGTCAATTGCTTGGCCTGCTTGGGCTGCTTGAGCAGCTTGCCGATACGCTCCTGCATCTCGAGCGCGGCCTTGTTCGTGAACGTGAGCGCGGCGATCGTGCGCGGATCGTAGCCGCGGTGCTCGATCATGTAGGCGATCTTTTGCGTAATGACGCGCGTCTTGCCCGACCCGGCGCCGGCCAGCACCAGGCACGGACCGTCGAGATAGAGCACGGCTTCGCTTTGCGGACCGTTCAGGCCGAAATTCGGGTGTTGGACATGGGAAATATTGGAGAGGACAGCCCAGTATTGTAGCGAAGCTGGGAGCTCATGCGTAACGTTCGTGTCGAATCGGCGACGCCTGCTTGAGTAAACCGCAAGCCGCCACCACATGTGCGTTTTGCATCAGTCCTGCGGTACATGCGCTAACATGGCCCGAAAGGATGGCAACCGCGCCAACGAGGGATACAACATGAAATTTGAACACCTGATCGAGATTAACGACCCGCTGAATCCGCTGGCGGACACCATGACACGCGAACAACTGTGGCGCGGCCTCGTGCTGCGCGCGGAAGACCCGAAGCTGTTCGTGCCGCACCTGGACGAATGCACGATCAGCGGCCGCGAAAGCGGCAGCTTCATGCGCCGCCTGCGCTATGGCGAGCTGGTCATCGACGACAAGGTGGTCCTGCACCCGCTGCACGAAGTCCGCTACGAAGTGCCGGCGCAGGGAGATATTGCCCAGTCGCTGCTGACGATGACCATCGAGGCGCCGTCCGAGGGCGTGATGTGGGTGCGTTTCCTGTACGACGACGGCAATCCGTCCGCGACCGACGAGACGGGCCGCATGTACGAGGATTTCAAGAAGTCGGCGTACAAGGAAGCCGACATCGATACGATCAAGATCGTGCGGCAGCTGGCATCCGAAGGAAAGCTGGACGCCTCGCTGCTCAATTGATCACCAATTAATCACGTTCCCGGCTCGACCGAGTCGGGATCGATGTCGCTTTCTCCCTTGGCGAGATTGGCGGCGAGATCCCGCAGGGCCGTCCGCACGCCCTCTTCGATCACGGGGTGATAGAACGGCATCTCCAGCATCTGGTCCACCGTCAGGCGCGACTGCACGGCCCAGGCCAGCAGGTGGCCGATGTGTTCGCCGCGCGGCGCGATCATCTCGGCGCCGAGGAAGCGTCCCGTGCGGTATTCGCCGTACACGCGCAGCATGCCCTTGTTCTGCAACATGACGCGGCTGCGTCCCTGGTTCTCGAACGACACCTGCCCCACCGCGAATTTCGACCTGCCCGGCGCGCACAGCGCCTTGTAGCTGGCACCCAGGGTGACGATGTTCGGTTCCGTGAACGCGGCCGTCAGCGGCGCGCGGCGCAGGCCGGGGCGGATGTCCGGGAAGCGGCCGGCGTTGTCGCCCGCGATCTTGCCGTGGTCGGCCGCTTCCGGCAGCACGGGGCGTTCCTGGTTGGCGTCGCCCGCGATGAAGATGTGGCTGTTCCCGCATTGCATGGTGCGCGGGTCGAAGACCGGCACACCGCTGTCGTCCAGCGCGATGCCTGCCTTCTCCAGGTCCAGGTCGTGCACGTTCGGCGTGCGGCCTGCCGCCTGCAGTACATATTGAAACCGTTCCGTGATCGCTTCGTCGTGGCGGCCCGTCGTCAGCACGACGTCGTCGCCGTCCTGTTCCGCTTTCAGGATGCGCGACTGGAAGTGGATGTCGAGTTCCTCGCACAGCACGCGCGACGCCGTTTTCAACACGACGGGATCGGACAACTGCGCCACGCTGCCGCCGCGCGCGTACACGCGCGTGCGCACGCCCAGCCGCGCCAGCGCCTGGCCGATTTCCAGGCCGATGACGCCGGTGCCGATCACGGCCACCGAGCGCGGCAGGTCGTTCCAGTAAAACACGTCGTCGCTCGTGATCACGCCCGGGCCCACGTTGTCCAGGGTCGGCAGGCGGGTCGGGGTGGAGCCGGTGGCGATGACGATGCGGCGCGCCTCGATCTCGGTATGGTCGTCCACCTGCAGCGTGTGCGGGTCGATGAAGCGGGCATGGCCGCGCACCTTGTCCTCATCCGGCATCGCGTCGACGCCGTCGACGACGAAGCCGACGAAGCGGTCGCGCTCGCGCCGCACGCGTTCCATCACCGCGACGCCGTCGATGCGGACGGTTCCCGGATGGACGCCAAATTCGGGCGCGAGATGCAGCATGTGGGCGGCCTCGGCGGCCGCGATCAGGAGTTTGCTGGGCATGCAGCCCACGCGCGCACACGTGGTGCCGTACACGCCGCGCTCGATCAGCACCGTCCGCGCACCCTGCGCCTTCGCGGCGCGGTAGGCGACGAGGCCGGCGGTACCGGCGCCGATCACCGCGACATCGACCTTCAGTTTTTTCATCTCACCTCCGGGAAGTTCACGAGCGTGACGATACGCTTTTTTGCAGAACTCGGCTTGGAGGTGAGTAATTTTTCAGATATCGAGAGGATCGACCTCGAGCGACCACCGCACCCGCGACTTCATCGCCCGCAACGCATCGACCCACTCGTTGAGAAACGCCTGCAGCGCCGGCCGCGAATTCGATTCAACAAGCAGCTGCGCGCGGTCCACGTTGTGCACGCGGGTCATCGTCATCGGGATCGGTTCGTTGATGACGACCGTGTCCG
This sequence comes from Telluria mixta, assembly GCF_029223865.1. Taxonomy (NCBI): domain Bacteria; kingdom Pseudomonadati; phylum Pseudomonadota; class Betaproteobacteria; order Burkholderiales; family Oxalobacteraceae; genus Telluria; species Telluria mixta. The sequence continues at coordinate 2,234,386 of NZ_CP119520.1, read as the reverse complement.
ACGGCACCGCGTCGCGCGCCGCCTCGAGGAATTCGATCGCCGTCGCCAGCTCGGGCGCCTCGGCCCGCAGCAGCGCCTGGTACATGTACGGCGGCAGCGCGGCCTGGTGACGCTCTTCCAGCAGGCTGCCGGCAAAGCGGTCGTAGTCGTGCCGCATCACGGCGCCGTACAGCGGATGCTGGCAGTAGCGCGACTGGATCAGCACTTCCGACTCCAGCCCCGCGCGGCCGGCGCGCCCCGCCACCTGCATCAGCTGCGCGAACAGCCGCTCGCTGGCGCGGTAATCCTGCGAGAACAGGGCGGTATCCGGATTCAGCACGCCGACGAGCGTCAGCTTTTTGAAATCGTGGCCCTTGGCGACCATCTGCGTGCCGATCAGGATGTCCACGTCGCCCCGGTGCACCGTGTCGAACGCCTCTTGCGCGCTGCCCTTGCGGCGCGTGGAGTCGGCGTCGATGCGCAGGATGCGTGCGTCCGGGAACAACGCCTGCAGGCCTTCCTCGATGCGCTGCGTGCCGCGGCCCAACGGCTGAAGGTCGATATTGCCGCAGGTCGGGCACGCGTGCGGAATACGCATCTCGAGCGAGCAGTGGTGGCAGCGGAGTCTGCGCTCCGGCCGGTGCAGCACCATGAACGCGGTGCAGCGCGTGCAGTTGCTGATCCAGCCGCACGCTTCGCAGCACAGCACGGGCGCATAGCCGCGCCGGTTCAGGAACAGCAGCGATTGTTCTCCCCGTTCCATGCGCAGGCGCAGCGCCTGCATCAGGGCCGACGTGAGGCCTTCCTTCGGCTTGTCGCGCTCCATGTCGACGAGTTTGACGCGCGGGAGCACGGCATCGCGCACGGCGCGCTCGCGCAGTTCGAGCCTGCGGTAGCGGCCCGTCTGCGCGTGGTGCCAGCTTTCCAGCGACGGCGTCGCGGAGCCCAGCACGATGGGGATGCCGAGCTGGCGCGCGCGCCACACGGCCAGGTCGCGCGCGGAATAGCGCAGGCCTTCCTGCTGCTTGTACGACGGGTCGTGTTCCTCGTCGATGACGATCATTTTCAGGTTCGGCAGCGACGCGAGAATCGCCAGCCGTGTGCCCAGCACGATGCGCGCGCGGCCCGTGTGCGCGGCCAGCCAGTGCAGCATGCGCTCGCCTTCGGACAGGCTGCTGTGCAGCGTCGCCAGCATCACGCCGGGAAAGCGTGCGCGGATGTTCGCTTCCAGCTGCGGCGTCAGGTTGATCTCGGGGACCAGGATCAGGATCTGCGCATCCTGGTCGCGCGCGAGTACCTGGGCACAGGCCTGCAGGTAGACCTCGGTCTTGCCGCTGCCCGTGACGCCGTACAGCAGCAGCGGGCTGAATCCCTGCGCGCCGCCGATGGCGTCCGCCGCCTGCTGCTGGGCCGCGTTCAATACCGGCATGTCGGCGGGCGTCGGATCGTGCGCGTCCGGCAGCTTGGCCAGCTTTTTCAGCGCGCGGTCCAGCGCCACCGTCGTCGACAGCCGCACATTCTTCGGCAGGCCGGGCAGCGCCACCTCGCCCAGCGGCCGGTGGTAATAGGCGGCGGCAAAGCGCGCCAGCGCGATCCACCGCTCCGGCAGCGGGGAGAGCTGGCTGCGCACGGCGAGCGCATCCTTCAGCTTGTCGGCGGGGACGTCCGTCTCGTGCTTGACGGCAACGATCAGCCCGACCGCCTCGCGCCGGCCGAAGTTCACGAGCGCCAGTTGCCCGACTTCCGGCTCGCTGCCGGGTTCGCATGCCCAGCGGTAGTCGAACAGGCTGTCGAGCGGCGTGTCGAGCGCGATTTGCAGGATGCAGTGGGACAATCCGATACCTTGTCGAGAAGCTGTGGAAAACTGTGGAAAACTTTGTGGAAAATGGAAAAGTTGACCGTGGAGAAGGTTTACGCTAGCGCAAAACGTTAGGAAATTCTCTATGTGCAGTTCAAAATTTTCCCTTATAATTCAATGGCTTACGTTTTCCAACTTTGAGCCAGTGAAATATCCCATCGCTTGAACGCTTCTGTGCATAACTGTGCCTTTCCGGATGTAAAACTTGAGCGCAGTGCAGCATAATCTTGATACAACACTTGAAGAAAATCTGTAAACCACGGTAAACCAAGCACTTTTCCAGATTATTCACAGAATCTGTGCATAACTTTGTGAACAATGGGCTGACAGCTTCGGTGGATAACTGGTCACTCCCTTGAGAGCGCCTCACCCGGCCACCCTTGACCCGGCAGTAAATCCATTAAAATCAGTCACTTACCACATGGGGATGGCTACTGTACATTTCCACAGTCCACGCAACCCCCGTTCGTTTTTTTGTGAATAAGTGTGGATTGCCTGCTCACCGTGCTGCTGAAATGCAGCACGGCTGTTGTGGATACCTCAGGCGGCGCGCTGGCGACGGCTGAAGTCGTGGACCGCGTCGACCATCGCCGTCACGGATTCCGGCGGGGTGAATTGCGAGATGCCGTGGCCCAGGTTGAACACATGGCCGTGGCCCGCGGACGGCGTGCCGTAGCTGGCCAGCGCCTTTTCCACCTCGGTGCGAATCTGGTCCGGACCGGCGAACAGGATGGCCGGATCGAGGTTGCCCTGCAGGGCGACGCGGTCGCCCACCTGCGCGCGGGCGCGGCCCAGGTTGACGGTCCAGTCCAGGCCCAGCGCGTCGGCGCCGATATCGGCCATTGCGTCCAGCCACAGGCCGCCGCCCTTCGTGAACACGATGGCCGGGATGCGCACGCCATCCTTCTCGCGCTGCAGCTTCGCGACGACCTTCTCCATGTACGCGAGCGAGAACTGTTGATAAGCGCCGTCGGCCAGCGCGCCGCCCCACGAGTCGAAGATCATGACGGCCTGCGCGCCCGCGTCGATCTGGGCGTTCAGGTATTGCGCGACCGCTTCCGCATTGGTCTCCAGGATGCGGTGCATCAGGTCCGGACGCGAATACAGCATCTTTTTGATGGTGTGGAATTCGCGCGAACCGCCGCCTTCGACCATGTAGCACGCCAGGGTCCACGGGCTGCCGGAAAAGCCGATCAGCGGCACCCGGCCGTTCAGCGCCGTGCGGATCGACGTGACGGCGTCGAACACGTACTGCAGCGAGGCCATGTCGGGCACGCGCAGGGCGGCGACATCGCTTTCCGTGCGCACGGTGCGCTCGAATTTCGGGCCCTCGCCGTCCTCGAAATACAGACCCAGGCCCATCGCGTCCGGCACGGTGAGAATGTCCGAGAACAGGATCGACGCGTCCAGCGGATAGCGGTCGATCGGCTGCAGCGTGACTTCGGTGGCGAAGTCCGGATTCTTGGCCAGGCCCAGGAACGAACCGGCTTTCGCGCGCGTGGCGCGGTATTCCGGCAGGTAGCGCCCCGCCTGGCGCATCAGCCACACCGGCGTGTAATCCGTCGGCTGGCGCAGCAGCGCACGCAGGAAGGTGTCGTTCTGGAGCGGGGCAAATTGTGGCATGGCTGACAATCCGATCGAGAATGGAAAGGGCAAACCTCTATTATCGCATCCCTGGCGCCCCCGCACCGCAATCCCGGACATACCCCGGCGCGGCAGACACTTATAATGGTTGTCTTCCTGCTGCCCGTCTCCAGAACCGACCATGACCGACACCACCCGCAAACAGGCCGCGCCCTGCGGCACCTGGACTTCCCCGATCACCGCCGCCGTCGTCGCGGCCGGCGCCACGCCGCTGTCGCAGGTGCTGCTCGACGGCGGCGACGTGTTCTGGCTGGCCGGCCGCGCCAGCGAAGGCGGCCGCAATACGCTGCTGCGCCGCCGCGGCGGCCAGGTGGAAGAATTGACGCCGGCCCCGTTCAACGTCCGCACCCGCGTGCACGAGTACGGCGGCGGCGCGACGCTCGTCGCGGACAGCCACATCTGGTTCTCGAACTTCGCCGACAACCGTATCTACCGCCTCGACCGCACCGGCAGCGGCGAGCCCGTGCCCGTCAGCGCGGGCGGCGACGAGCGCTGGGCCGACTTCGTGCTGGACCGCGCCCACCAGCGCCTGATCGGCGTGCGCGAAGACCACTCGAAAGGCGGCACCTACCCCGACAACACGCTGAGTGCGCTCGGCGCGGACGGCACGGTCACCGTCCTCGTCGACGGCAACGATTTTTATTCGTCGCCGCGCATCTCCCCGGACGGCAAGCACCTCGCGTGGCTGAGCTGGGATCACCCGCGCATGCCGTGGCAGGGAACGGCACTGTGGCTGGCCGAGATCGGCGACGACGGCACGCTGCTGGACGGCCGCCTGATCGCGGGCGGCGAAGAGGAAGCGATCGTGCAGCCGGAATGGTCGCCGGATGGGACGTTGTACTTCGTCTCCGACCGCAGCGGCTGGTGGAACCTGTACCGCTACGAGCATGGCGTCGTGCACCCCGTGTGCCCGCGCGCGGCGGAATTCGGCGGTCCGCACTGGGTCTTCGGGAACAGCATGTACGGCTTCCGCTCCGCACAGGAAATCATCTGCACGTACATCGAGGATGGCGTGAACCAGCTCGCACGTCTCGATGTGCGCACCGGCCGGCTCACGCCCATCGCCACGCCCTACGAACAGATCAGCGAACTGAAGGTCGACGGCGACACGGTGGCGCTGCTGGGCGGCGCGCCCACCCTGGCGGCGGAAATCGCGCGCATCGATCTCGCGACCGGACAGCGCGACGTGCTGGCGCGCTCGATCGAGCAGTTGCCCGACGTGAGTTATCTGTCGGTCCCGCAGAGCATCCGCTATCCGAGCATGAACGGCAGGACTGCATACGCGTTCTATTACCCGCCCACGAACAGGGATTTCGCGCCGCAGCCGGGCGAACTGCCGCCGCTGATGGTGATCGGCCACGGCGGCCCGACGAGCATGGCGGCCAGCACACTGAAACTGGCGACGCAGTTCTGGACGAGCCGCGGCATCGCCGTGCTAGACGTGAACTATGGCGGCAGCACGGGTTTCGGCCGCGCCTACCGCGACCTGCTGAAGGGCCAGTGGGGCGTCGTCGACGTCGAGGATTGCGTCGCGGGTGCCCAGTACCTCGTCGACAATGACCTCGTCGACCGCGAACGCCTCGTGATCCGCGGCGGCAGCGCCGGCGGCCTGACGACCCTGTGCGCCCTCGCCTTCCACGACGTGTTCAAGGCCGGCGCCAGCTATTACGGCGTGTCCGACCTGAAGGGCCTGGATGCGGACTCGCACAAGTTCGAGTCGCACTACAACGAATACCTGATCGCGCCGAAGGAAAGCGCCGACCGCGTCTACGTCGAGCGCTCACCCATCAACCATACCGATAAACTGCAGCGGCCGATGATCTTCTTCCAGGGCCTGGACGACAAGGTCGTGCCGCCGCCGCAATCGGAAGTGATGGTCTCTGCGCTGCGCGCACGCGGCGTGCCGGTCGCCTATATCACGCTGGCCGGCGAAGGCCACGGCTTCCGCAAGGCGGACAGCATCGTGCGCACCCTGGAAGCCGAGCTGTATTTCTACCTGCGCGTGTTCGGCATTCCCGTGCCCGAAAGCCTGCCGGCGATCGAGATCGAGAACCTTGCTGCATGAGTGATGAGGTGCTGCACGCGGTGGTCGACGCCTGCGACGAGCGCCGCAAGCTGATCCTGGCCCTGCTGGCGCTGGCCGGCGAGCCGATGGGACGGCGGCGCATCCACGACCACCTGGCGCCCTTGGAAGCCAGCGCGAACGAGGAAGCACTGGCCGAGCCGCTCGAACAATTACGCGCCGATGGCCTGATCGCCGAACTGCCGTCGCGCGGCTACACGATCGACCAGGATGTCGCCTGGCCCGCCATCCAGTGGGCGCTGCGTGCGCGCCGGTTCAACGAATTGCGCGAGGTCTACCAGCAGGTGACGCCCCTGCGCGTCGACTGGCAGGGCACGCCCATGCTGCGCAGCTACCGCCAGGGCGTCGCGCTGCTGCGTTTCGCCCTGCTTGCGGGTGACGGTCCGAAAGCCATCGCGCCGCTGCTGGCCGCATGCCTGCGCTGCCACGAAGCGGCGTACCTGCACCCGCTCGTCGACATCTGCGCGCGGCCGTTCGAGCCGGACCTGATGGAGCGCATCAACGGCCTCGTACGCGACGACGTGCTCGCGGTCCTCGTCAATCACGTGCAGCGCGAGCCGGCCAGCGCGCCCGCGATCCGCGCGTATGCCGAGGAACACGTCGCGCAGGGCGGCGCATCGATGGCCCTGCGCACGGCACTGGCAGAGCACCTGATCCTGTGCGGACGCCTCGACGCGGCCGCCGACCTGCTCGTCGACCTCGACGAATCCGCGACGCTGTACTACCGCAGCGTGCTGCAACTGCTGCGCGGCGATACCGAGCCCGCGCTTACCGGCTTCGACAAGGCGTTAAAAGCGCTGCGGCGCGAGACGGGCAAGAGGAAGGCGATCTTCGAAGGCATCGGCGGCCACCTGTACGTGACGGCGCTGCTGCGCAGCGGCGACGCCAGGCATGCGAAAGCCGTGGAGTCCTATCTCGACAGCGCCACGCGCGCCGTGCAAAGCCACGACACCGCGGTCTACCAGCAGTTGTCGATGCTGCGCCAGATCCGCGGCGGCACGGTCGATGCCGAGGTGCTCCCATCGCGCAACTGGGAGACGAGCCTGCAGCCCGTCATGTTCCGCGCCCTGCTGCACTGGTGGCTCGGCATGCCGCAACTGGCGGACAGGCGCGCCATGCTGGAGCAGCAGTTCGACCTCGCAAGGAGTGCAGGCTTCGACTTCATCGCGGCGCAGATCGCGTCCGTACTCGGCCAGCTGGGCATGGTCGGCATCGACAAGCAGGCGATCGCGCTGCGCCAGCAGCACCGCTTCGTCGACCTCGCGCTGTGGTTCGAACGCGAGCAGCCGTGGGAACGGCAGCTGAATGCCCTGATCAACCTGCAGCCCGCCGTGAACGTGGAAGTGGTGAAGGAAGCGCGCCTCGCGTGGCTCGTGAGCTGGGACGCGCACCTCGGCATCCGCGCCATCGAACCGCGCGAACAGAAGCGCGACGCGCAGGGCGGCTGGACGCGCGGCCGGCCGCTGGGCCTCAAGCGTCTCGCGGAGGAGGCGGCGGAACTGGATTTCCTGACCGCGCAGGACGTGCAGGTGGCCGCCGGCATCGGCGCCTACCGCTACTACAGCGGCACGGGCACGCGCTACGAATTCGACCTGGACAAGGCCGTGGCCGCACTGGCCGGCCATCCGCTGCTGTTCTGGATGGATTCGCCGGGCACGCGCATCGAACTGCTGCCGGGCGAGCCGCAGCTGGTCGTGCGCGCGGGCGGCGGCAAGGTCCTGATCACGCTGGTGCCGCCCCTGCGCGAACAGCAGGGCGAAGTCGTCGTCACGAAGGAGACGCCCACGCGCCTGCGCATCGTCCGTGTAAAAGACGAGCACCGGCGCATCGGCGCCATCGTCGGCGATGGCCTCGAAGTCCCGCTCGAAGCGGAAAAGCGCGTGCTGCAGGCGATCAGCGCCATTTCGTCCATCGTCACCGTGCAGTCGGACATCGGCGGCAGCGCCGCGGACATCGAACAGGTGGCGGCCGACCCGCGCCTGCACATCAACCTGCTGCCGTACCAGCAGGGCCTGCGCATCCAGGTGATGGTGCGGCCGCTGCCGGATGCGGGCCCGTACTTCCGGCCCGGCGACGGCGCGGAAAGCGTGATCGCGGACGTGGGTGGCGTGCGCACGGAAGCGCGCCGCGACCTGAATGCGGAACGCGAGGCCGAGCGCCAGCTGCTGGCCGACCTGCCCGCGCTGGAGCACGCGGAAGACGAACATGGCGAATGGCTGCTCGCGGCGCCGATCCACTGCCTGGAACTCGTCGTCCAGCTGCAGGAACTGGATGCAGCGAAGGTCGTCGTCGCGTGGCCCGAGGGCGAATCGTTCCGCGTGTCGAAGAAGATCACGTCGAAGTCCGTGCGCCTGCAGATCCGGCGCGACAAGGACTGGTTTGCCGCGAACGGCGAAGTGCAGGTCGACGAGAACAAGGTGATGGACCTGCGCGAGCTGCTCGCGCGCGTGCGCGAAGACCGCTTCATCGCGCTCGGCGACAACCAGTTTTTGGCACTCACGCACGAACTGCACCGGCGCCTGATGGACCTCTCCGCCTACAGCGACGCCGACCAGGAAGCCCTGCGCTTCCACCCCCTCGCCAGCTTCGCGCTGGAAGAGATGGCCCTGGAAGCGGGCGGCGTCGATGCCGATAAAGCCTGGCGCGCGCACCTGAAACACATGCAGGAGAATGCGGAATACCGGCCGCAGTTGCCGGGCACCCTGCAGGCGGAGCTGCGCGATTACCAGGTCGAGGGCTTCGAATGGCTGTCCCGCCTCGCGCACTGGGGCGTCGGCGCCTGCCTCGCGGACGACATGGGCCTCGGCAAGACCTTGCAGGCGCTCGCGCTGATCCTGTCGCGCGCGCCGGGCGGGCCGACGCTCGTCGTGGCGCCGACGTCCGTCGCGACGAACTGGCTGGCGGAAGCGGAGCGCTTCGCACCGACCTTGAACGTGAAGCTGTTCGGCCCCGGCGACCGCGCCGCGATGCTGAAGGAAGCGGGACCGTTCGACGTGATCGTCGCCAGCTACGGCCTGCTGCAGCTGGAATCCGCGCTGTTCGACGGCATCCGCTGGCACACCATCGTGCTGGACGAAGCGCAGGCCATCAAGAACGCGTACACCCGTCGTTCGGCCGCCGTGATGGCACTGCAAGGCGATTTCAGGATGGTCGCCACCGGCACGCCGCTGGAAAATCACCTGGGCGAGTTGTGGAACCTGTTCCGCTTTATCAATCCTGGCCTGCTCGGGACAAGCGACCAGTTCCAGCTGCGCTTCTCCGGCCCGATCGAAAAGGCGTCCGACAAGCGCGCGGAACTGGCGGCGCGCACGCGCCTGCGCCGGCTCACGCAGCCGTTCATCCTGCGCCGCACGAAAGCGCAGGTGCTGTCGGAACTGCCGCCGCGCACGGAGATCGTGCTGCCCGTGCAGTTGTCGGAAGAAGAGACGGCGCTGTACGAATCGCTGCGGCGCGAGGCGCTGGAACGCATCGCCTCGCTGGAAGCACCGCAGTCGCAAAAACAGATCCAGATCCTCGCGGAGATGATGAAGCTGCGCCGCGCATGCTGCAATCCGGCGCTCGTCGCACCGGAGAGCGGCATCCGCAGCAGCAAGCTCGAAACGTTCGCGCGGCTCGCCGACGAGCTGCTGGAAAACCGCCACAAGGCGCTCGTGTTCAGCCAGTTCGTCGACCACCTCACCCTGATCCGCAAACACCTCGACGAGCGCGGCATCCGCTACCAGTACCTCGACGGGTCGACGCCCATGCAGGAACGGAAGCGCCGCGTGGATGCGTTCCAGGCGGGCGATGGCGATTTGTTCCTGATCTCGCTGAAGGCGGGCGGCGTCGGCATCAACCTGACGGCGGCCGACTACGTGATCCACATGGACCCGTGGTGGAACCCGGCCGTGGAAGACCAGGCCAGCGACCGCGCGCACCGCATGGGCCAGCAAAGGCCCGTCACGATCTACCGCCTGGTCGCGCGCCACACGATCGAGGAAGGCATCGTCGACCTGCACCGCCACAAGCGCGACCTGGCCGACAGCCTGCTGGAAGGGACGGACGTGGCCGCGCGCCTGTCGCCGGCGGACATGCTGGCCATGCTGCAGGCGGGGCTCGCGGGGTCGGCCGGGCCGCGTGCGCCGTCCGTCGAAGAGTGGCAAACCGGCTGACGTTGAGTGCAGTTACGGGGACGTTGACGGCGGTTCGCGTTCGTGACGTATTGTTTCAAATGCCCGCAACCAGCCCGAATGATGCTAATCTGGCGCCCCCCATCTGGCCCATCCATAAACCAGGCAGATAGAACATGATGAAATCGAAAATCGCACTGGCCGTTTTGCTGACCAGCGTCGCGCTGGCGCCGGCGAGTGCGCGCCCCAAGACGCATCACAAGGCAACCAGCAGCGCCAAGGCCAAGTCCTCTTCGAAGAGCAAGGCAAAAGACGATGCCAAGCCCGTGCAGAAAGCCGCCGCGCCCGTCGCCGCCGCCACGCCGGTGAACCGCAACGACCGCTACATGGACTCGCTGTCCATGCAATTCGTCACCGCGCTGTGGCGCATCGATCCGGAAGACGGCATCTACGTCGGCAAGTTCGACGCCGCCGCCAAGCTGACGATTCCCGACCCCGCCACGCGCGCGAAAAAGCTCGCCTTCATCGATGAGTGGCTCGACAAGTTCGGCAAGCTGAACGCCGACAAGCTGTCGCCGAACCAGCGCACCGACCTCGCCGTCCTCCTCAACAAGCTGAAATACGAACGCTGGCAGCTGACCACCTTCCGCGAGTTCGAATGGAACCCGGCCGAGTACAACGTGGCGCAGACGTTCGACCTGATCCTGAACACCGAATACGCCGCGAAGGCCCAGCGCCTGCGCACGATCCTGAAGCGCCTGGCCGACGTGCCCGCGTACTACCAGGCCGCACAGGCATCCATCGTCAACCCGACGCATGAACACACGCAGCTCGCGATCCAGCAGGCGCCGGGCACGCTCGTCGTGCTGGCGGACCTCGGCAAGGCCGCGCAGGAATCGATCCTGTCGCCGCAGGAGAAGGCGATCTTCGCGCAGCGCATCGCGAACGCCGGCACGGCGGTGGTGGCATGGGTCGACTTCCTGACGGACCTCGACAAATCGCAGGTGCAGATGCAGCGCGCCCGCTCGTTCCGCATCGGGAAGGATCTGTACGAGCAAAAATTCGCGTTCGAGATCCAGTCCGCGAACACGGGCGAACAGACCTATCGTAAAGCCTTGGCCGCGCGCGACGAGCTCCTCACCCGCATGGACGGCCTGGCCGACCAGTTGTGGGACAAGACGATGGGCGGCACCGCGAAGCCCGCCGACCGGTATAAAAAAATCGGCATGGTGATCGACAAGCTCTCGCTGCAGCACACGACGGCCGCCAACTTCCTGCCCGAGATCCGCCGCCAGATCCCGCAGCTGCAGGACTACGTGATCAAGAATAATCTCGTGACGATCGACCCGAGCAAGCCGCTCGTCGTGCGCGAGACGCCGCTGTATCAGCGCGGCGTGGCCGGCGCCAGCATCGACGCGCCGGGGCCGTACCGTCCGAAAGACAAGACCTTTTACAACGTGACGCCACTGGACGGTCTCACGCCCGAGCAGGCCGAAAGCAGCCTGCGCGAGTACAACAACTGGATGCTGCAAATCCTGAACATCCACGAGGCGATCCCCGGCCACTACACGCAGCTGATGAACGCGAACCGTTCGCCGTCGCTGGTGAAAGCCCTGTTCGGCAACGGCGCGATGGTCGAAGGCTGGGCCGTGTACGGCGAGCGCATGATGCTGGAATCGGGCTATGGCGACAACGCGCCGGAGCTGTGGCTGATGTGGTGCAAGTGGAACCTGCGCAGCGTCTCCAACACGATCCTCGACTACAGCGTGCACGTGCTGGGCATGACGCGCGAACAGGCCATGGACCTGCTCGTGCGCCAGGCGTTCCAGACGCCGCAGGAAGCGGCCGAGAAGTGGAAGCGCGCGCAGCTCTCGTCCGTGCAGCTCTCCAGCTATTTCAGCGGCTACAGCGACATCATGGAATTGCGCGAGCGCCGCAAGGAACAGCTGGGCGACCGCTTCAACCTCAAGCAGTTCCACGACCAGTTCCTCGGTTACGGGAATGCGCCGGTGAAGATCATCGGCCAGCTGATGCAATAACGTGAAGCGCTCATTGACCGTCGCGGCGCTCGCGGGTGTCGCCGTGCTGGCCGGAGGCGCGGCCCTGTACGTGTTCAATGCGCGCCAGGACGCCACGCCGGGCCGCGCGTTCTGGCGTCCCGCCGACGCGCCGACGAAGCCCACGTGGTCCGCACGCGTGACGCCGCTGCCGGACCGCTTCGGCGATCCGTTCGGGACCGTCGTCGATGCCCACGGCAACGTGTTCGTGGCCGACGGCGGCGACTGCAGCTGCATCCGCCGCATCGCGCCCGACGGACAGGTGACCATCTTCGCCGGAGGCCACGTGGGCTTCGCGGACGGTCTCGGTGCCGCCGCGGCGTTCGACACGCCGTCGGCGCTGGCCATCGACCGCCTCGGCAATCTGTACGTGGCCGATACGCACAACAACGCGATCCGCAAGGTGGCGCCCGACGGCAGCGTGAGCACGCTGGCGGGCAGCGCCGCCGGCCTCGACGGGCCCGTCGGCGTGGCCATCGACCGCGACGGCAACGTCTACGTGGCCGACACCTACCACGACCGCATCGGCCGCATCGGCAAGGACGGCACGGTGACGACGGTGGCCGGCAGCGGCACGCCCGATTACCTCGACGGCACAGGCACCGCAGCGGCCTTCGACACGCCGAGCGCCATCGCCGTCGACAAGCACGGCGTACTGTTCGTCGCGGATACGGGCAACAACGCGATCCGGCGCATCGACAAGAATGGCGAAGTGACGACGCTCGCGCGCGCTCCGGAGGACGAGCGGCGTCCGCTGCTGCGGCGCCCGGTCGCGCTGGCGCTGACGCACGACGGCTATCTGTACGCGAGCGGCGCCGGTGGCCGCATCCTCCAGTTCGACCCGAGCGGGCAGTTTCATGCGCTGCCCGACGCCGACCGCCCGCCGGACACGAGCTACGCCAGCGACGGCAGCGTGCGGCTGTACGCGCCGCGCGGCATCGCTGTAAAACGCGACGGTGCGCTGGTGGTGGCCGATGGCCAGGCGCAGCAGGTGTTCGCGCTGGCGCCTCCCCAACCGGGTACGCCGGCCCCGCAGGCAAGGCCGCAAGTCATGCCCGCGGTGGCCTCGATGCCCTGGCCCGTGGGTCCGCAAACAGAACCGCACGAAGTCGTCGGCGTACTGGGCGAGGTGCGCGGCAGCTACGACGGCGAGAACCGCGACCATTTTCACGCGGGCCTGGACATCCGCGCCGACATCGGCGCGCGCGTGCTGGCGGTGCTGCCCGCGACGGTCAGCGATCCGTATCCCAACTGGGCATTCGGCCAGCTGGGCGAAGGCATGAGCGTCGGGCCGCTGTCGTACATCCACATGCGCGTGGGCCGCGACGCCGCGGGCAAGCCGCTCGATCCGCGCTTCCAGGTACTGGCCGGCCCGAACGGCAAGCCGGCACGGGTGCGCGTGCGACGCGGCACGCGGTTCGCCGTCGGCGACGCGCTCGGCACGATCAATCCGATGGCGCACGTGCACATGGAGTACTACCCCGGCGGCGTCGCCGTCAATGCGCTGGCCCTGCCGTTCACGGGCCTGCGCGACACGGTGCCGCCGCGCATCCAGAGCATCGCCCTGTACGACGCGCGCGGCCAGCGCCTGCCGCGCAAGAAGGGCCAGCGCCTGCACGTGGCGCGCACGCTCGGCGACCTCACGATCGTCGCTTCCGGCTACGACCAGATGGACGACAACCTGGCGCGGCGCCGTCTCGGCCTGTACAAGGTGGGCTACCAGCTGCTCCATGCGGACGGCAGCCCGGTCGCCGGATTCGAGACGCCGCGCATCACGCAGGTCTACGACCGCCTGCCGCGCGAGCGCGAGGCCGTAAAACTGCTGTATGCGGAAAACAGCGGCATCACGGTCTACGGCAGCAAGGCCACGGTGTTCGCCTATGCCGTCAACAATACGCTGCACGATGGCCTGGCGCTGCCCGGCACGTGGAAAGTGGATGGCATCGAACCGGGCGATTACGTGCTGCGCATCTACGCGGCGGATTACGCGGGACAGGTGGCGCTGGAAGGACGTGATCTGCCGATCACGGTCGACTGACGTTCACGCCAGCTCGGGATAACCCAGCGCCCGCGCGGCCGCCTCCAGCCGCGCGATCCGCGCATACTCGGCATCGTCGACGTGGCGGAAGCCCACGATCCGCAGCGGCGCCATCGCTTCCTGCAGGCGCTCGCCCGGCGCCAGCAGGGCACTGCGCAGCCGCCGCACCCACGTGGCCGGCACGGCGCTGCCCGCGACCAGCGGCAGGCCGGGCGACGGCGCCGACCAGCCGATCACCGTCAGGCCCGCGACGGCGGCTGGGTCTTCCTCGCTCAGATAGGCATACGTCACGCAGTCGATGGCAGCGATGTCCGCGTCGCCCGCGCGCACGAGGCGCACGCTCGCCGCATGGCTGCCGGTCCACACCACCTGTCTGAAAAAACGCCTGCCGCGCGCAAGCGGCGCCACGGCGTGGCGCAGTGCGTTCATGCCGCTGTTTGAGTGACGCTCATTGGCGGCGGCCACGCGTCCACGGGCATCCGCCAGCGTGCGGATGCCGCTGTCCGCGCGGACGACGAACGCGCTCGCATAATCGCTGCCGGCGCACCCGGGCACGTCGAAACAGGGCGTCGCGACGAGCGCCGCGCGGCCTTGCAACGCATGCAGGTACGGATAACCGCAGGTCTGGCTGAACAGCAGGTCGGACCGCTGCCAGAACGCGGGCAGCGAGACGTCGCGTACCACTTCGCCGACGCCTTCCAGGCCCGCCTGCGCCATCAGCGCGGCGAGAAACCTCTCGTAGCCGTCGCGCAGGCGCGGCGACACGTTATACATCGGCAGGGCGATTTTCCAGGTCATGATGCCTGCGGATGCACGGGCGCATCGACGGCGCGCCAGCCGTGACGGCGCGCGAGGTCGCCGTAGCCGTCGAAGTGGAAGTGGCCATTGCGGGCGAGGTACTCGGCGCGGCGCGCACGATACACGCGCGGCAGCAGGTACCACGGCAGCGACGGCAGGTCGTGGTGCACGAGGTGCAGGTTGTTGTTCAGGAAGAGCAGCCGGAGCAGCGGGTCCGCTTCGTTCAGCACGATGCGTTCCTTGGCGCGCGCGGCCGGCCGGTGTTCGTAGAACGAGCGCACCATCGCCAGCGATTGCGCCGGATACGAGACCGCGACGAGAAAATACAGCGCACCCACGCCGCAGCGTTCCTGCATCCACCACAGCAGCGCGGCCAGCAGGGCGAAATGCGTCAGCCACATCGGCACGTCGCGCCACTCGCCGCGCAACGGCTGGCGTACCGCTTCCGCCCAGGTGGCGCCGACGGCGAGCGCCGGGCCCACGAGCAGGCGGCCGACAAAGGTCTTGTTAAACCAGTGCAGGCGGCGGCGCAGCGGGCCCATTTCGCCCCACGCGGCGGGCGACACGTACCAGCTTTCCGTGTCGCGCTCGGGCATCGTCAGTTGCGAGTCGTCGTGGTGGCGCAGATGGCTGTCGCGGTACAGGCCGTACGGATACCACACGGCCAGCGGCAGGTAGCCGAACAGCGCGTTGAGCCACGGGCGGCGCGTCGGGTGGCCGTGGATCAGTTCATGTTGCAGCGACATGTACCACGCGGTCCACCAGATCATCAGTGGCGTGCCGAGGACGGGACCGATGTGTTGCCAGTACGCGAGCGTGCCGAACCAGCCGCTGTGGATGACGGCGATCAGGAGCCAGGTCGGCCATTCGCCGCGCCACAGCGGGCGGGCGCGTTCGGCGGCGATGGTCAGTCGCTGGGTGTCGTCCAGGTAGGCGGAGCGTGGTGGTGCCATCTGCATCCTTCGGTTGCTTGTCGCGGGAACTCATCCCTTTGGAAAAGTATAAGGACGCACGCTTAGTCGGAAAACGAAGATATTTGCGCTTCTTTATGCAAAATCCGACTGTGCAAATCCGCACACCGGGCGTGCTCGTGCGCGGCCTTGTATGCATGCAACCGCCTTCTAGAATGAAACGCTGACAACAATCAAACACAAGGGAGACTACGCATGCGTCATATCATTTCGCTCGCGCTGCTGGCGGGCGCAAGCTGCACCGCGCACGCCCAGGTCACGGCCGGGCCCGGCACCTGGAGCGGCAACCAGACGTGGGCCGCCGACACCGTCAACGGCGGCAACCTGACGGGCTATTACTATTGGCCGGCCACGCAGCCGGCGCTGAACGGCAAGCGCGCGCTCGTGCTCGTGCTGCACGGCTGCGCCCAGACGGCCGCCGGCGACGTCGTCGACAGCGGCAGCGACGGCGGCTTCAACTGGAAGAAAGCCGCGGACCAGTATGGCGCCATCATCCTGGCGCCCAATGCAACGGGCAATGTCTACAGCAACCACTGCTGGGATTACGCCAGCACGAGCCACAACCGCACCTCGGGCCACGACGGCGTGCTGCTGGACCTGATCAAGCGTTTCGCGGCCAATGCCCAGTACGCGATCGACCCGAACCAGGTCTATGTCGCCGGCCTGTCGTCGGGGGGCGGCGAGACGATGGCGCTCGGCTGCCTCGCGCCGGACGTGTTCGCGGGCGTGGGCATCAACGCCGGGCCGCCGCCCGGTACGACGACGGCGCAGATCAGCTACGTCCCGTCCGGCTACACGGCGGCCAATGCGGCCAACAGTTGCAAGGCGCTTGCGGGCAGCAGCAGCCCGTCCTTCGCGACCCAGATCGCGAGCGTCGTGTGGGGGGCGAGCGATTACACGGTGTCGCAGCAATACGGGCCGATGGATGCGCAGGCCATGCGCCTCGTTTACGGCGGCACGTTCACGAAGGGTCAATCGACGACGGTGGCGACGGGCGGCACGAGCGTCCCCTATACGGATGCGAACGGCAAGCTGCGCACGACGGAGGTCACGGTCAGCGGCATGGGCCACGCATGGCCGGCCGGCAGCGGCGGGCAGAACACGAACTTCGTCGACGCGACCCACGTAAACTATCCGGCGTTCGTGATGGATTTCTGGTTCAGGAACAATCTGCGGGCGGCGCGCGTGGCGCCTCCCGTCGTGGACAGCTGCAACGCGAGCGTCTCCGGCACGACGGTCACCGTGTCGGGCAGCGGCACGGGGAATATCTCGTCGTGGCGCGTCGTGCTGAACGGGCCGGGCACCGTCAACGACACGGCTGCCGGCAGCGGCGCCAGCTTCGCGAAGTCGTACACGAACCTCGCCAACGGCTATTACACGGGCAGCGTGACGGCGACGGACAGCGGCACGGGCCTGACGTCCAGCGCGTGCAGCATCGCGCAGTTCCTCGTCGGGACGCCGCCCGCGCTGCAGCCCCCGGCCGGCCTCGCGGTGGGCACGACGACGTCGAACAGCGTGACCCTGTCGTGGAATGCGGCCGGTGGCGCCACCGGCTACCACGTCTACCGCAACGGCAGCCGCGTGAACGCGAGCCCGCTGACCGCCACGTCGTACACGGACGGCGGGCTCGCGGCCAGCACGACGTACAGCTACCAGGTGTCGGCCACGAACGGCAGCAGCGAGAGCGCGCTGTCGGCGGCGGTCGCGGGCACCACAAGCTCCAGCTGGACCTGCAGCGCGACGACGTCCAGCAACTACGCCCACGTGCAGGCGGGACGCGCGCACGACAGCGGCGGCTATGCGCTGGCCAACGGGTCGAACCAGAACATGGGACTCGACAACACGTTTTATACGAGTACGCTGGCGCAGACGGCGCCGGGATATTACGTGATCGGGAACTGCCCCTGAAACGGGTACAACGCGTTAGCCAACTGCGTCATTCCCGCGCAAGCGGGAATCCATACTGAGCTGACCTGGGACGCTCAGCATGGGTCCCCGCTTCCGCGGGGACGACGGCTAATTCAGGACTGTTCCTGCGGCGCCTGCGTCGCCTTGACGAAGATCGGCGCCAGCAGCAGCCCCAGCTCGAACAGCAGGCACATCGGAATGGCCAGCGCCAGCTGGCTGACGGCATCCGGCGGCGTCACGATCGCGGCGATGACGAACGCGCCGACGATGGCGTACGGGCGGATCGAGCGCAGCTTCTCGACGCTGACGATGCCCATGCGGACGAGGATCACGACGACGACCGGCACCTCGAACGTGGCGCCGAACGCGAGACACATGGACATCACGAAATCGAGGTAGTTCTCGATGTCCGGCATCACGGCGATGGATGTCGGCGAGAAGTTGCCGATGAAGTGGAACACGCGGCCGAACACGAAGAAATAGCAGAACGCGACGCCGGCGATGAACAGGAACGACGACGAGATCACGAGCGGCAGCACGAGCCGCTTTTCGTGCGCGTACAACCCCGGCGCGACGAACGCCCACACCTGATAAAAGACCCACGGCAGCGCGAGGATGAAGGCGATCAGGAGAGTCACCTTCATCGGCACGAGGAACGGCGCGACGACGCCGGTTGCGATCATCTTGGAGCCGGCCGGCAGCGCGGCCAGCATCGGGGCGGCGAGGAAATCGTAGATGCGTGCCGGGCCCGGCCACGACATCAGCACGATGCACGCGAGGACGATGCCGTACGTCGCCTTGATCAGGCGGTCGCGCAGCTCGACCAGGTGGGAGATGAAGGTTTCTTCGCCCGCGGTTTCTTCAGTCATCTGGCGCTAGGGAGGCGGCGCCCAACGGCGGCCGTCATCAGAAAAATTTGGTGTTGGAAGTGGCGCCGGGACGGAACTTGCGCACGCGTGCAGCGCCGGACAGCACATGCTGGCGCGTGCCCTGGCGGTTCTTGTACCAGGCCGGCATGCTCGACGTCTTCGCCAGCTTCTTGCGGCGGAAATCGCGCGCCTTGCGCTCGATGTCGTCCGTCGAGGCCGTCGTCGGCATCACGGCCGTGTCGCCGCGCCAGGCAGACTCGACCTCGCCCATGTGGCTCGAGACAGTGGACTCGACGTCCGACTTGAACGTCTCGACCTCGGACTTGAAGCTCTGCGCGCTGTCCTGGATATCCTTGTGCAGGTTGCGCAATTCTTCCATCTCGATCTCGCGCGAGACTTCCGACTTCACGTCGTGCAGGTAGCGCTGGGCGCGGCCGTACAGGGTGCCGGCCATGCGCGCCACCTTAGGCAGTTTCTCGGGGCCAATCACGACCAGCGCCACCGCGCCGATGATGGCGAGTTTGGTAAGACCGAGATCGATCATGCGGGGTCAAGCATGGGATTAATGGCGGGCTTAGTGGCGCGCTTAGTGACGCGTTTTTTCGCGCGCGTCGACGTCGATGGTCGACTTGTCGGCCACCTGTTGCGCGGTCTGTTGCGCCGTCTGGCTGGCCGGCGTCTTGCCGTCTTCCTCGCCCTTCACGCCATCCTTAAAACCCTTGACGGCCTTGCCCAGGTCCGAGCCCGCATTGCGCAGCTTGCCCGTACCGAACACCACCACCACCACGACCAGCACGATCAACCAGTGCCAGAGACTCATTGAACCCATTGTTTTCTCCTTGCCGGGCGGCAGCCCGATCAGCGTAAGCTAAAGCTACGCCAGTATAAGCCATGCAGGGCGGGAATGCCCTCTTTCCTTTGGGGAATTACGTTCCCAGGCCACGCCACGGACGCGGACCGCCGTACACGTGCAGGTGCAGGTGATACACCTCCTGCCCACCGTCCGGCCCGACGTTGAACAGCGTCTTGTAGCCGCCGCTGCGCTGGCCGTCCGGACCGGTCTTCACGGCGATGCCATGTTCGGCCGCCAGCTTCGGCGCCAGCGCCAGCATCTTGCCCAGCACGGGCGCATGCACATCCGTGCAGTCGGACAGGGTGGCCACGTGCTGCTTCGGGATCACCAGCAGGTGGACGGGCGCGGCCGGGTTGATGTCCTTGAACGCGAGCAACTCGTCGTCCTCGTACACCACGCTGGCCGGGATCTGCTTGGCGATGATCTTGCAAAAGATGCAGTTGTCCATGTTCTCTCCAGGTTCTTAGTCTTGCGGGCGCGCGGCCTTCTCTTCGATACCGGAAATGCCTTCGCGCCGTGCCAGTTCGTCCAGCACCTGCTGCGGCGTGAGGCCGAACTGCGCCAGCAGGACGATCGAATGGAACCACAGGTCGGCCGTTTCGTACAGCAGCTTCGAAGGATCCGCGCCGGCGCGCACGTCCTTGGCGGCCATCACGGTCTCGACGGCTTCCTCGCCGATCTTTTTCAGGATGGCGTCGTCGCCCTTGGCGAACAGTTTCGCGACGTACGAGGCCGCCGGGTCGCCGCCGTTGGCCGGCTTGCGGGATTCGATGACAGCCGCCAGGCGTTCCAGTTGCGTGCTCATTTATTTCTTCTTCGGGTTGGTGTAGATGGTGTCCGGATCCTGCAGCACGGGCTCGACGCTGTTCCAGTCGCCGTCCTCGAACTTCTGGAAGAAGCAGGAATGGCGGCCGGTGTGGCAGGCGATGCCGCCGGCCTGCTCGACCTTCAGCAGCACGACGTCTTCGTCGCAGTCGAGGCGGATTTCCAGCACTTTCTGCACGTGGCCGGACTCTTCGCCCTTGTGCCACAGCTTCTTGCGCGAGCGGCTCCAGTACACGGCCTCGCCGAGCTCCACGGTCTTGGCGAGGGCTTCGCGGTTCATCCAGGCGAACATCAGGATGTCGCCGGTGGCGGCTTCCTGGGCGATCACCGGCACGAGGCCATGCTCGTCCCATTGGACTTTCTTGAGCCAGGGCTGGGCCGGGATCATCGGGGGGGTGGTCGGGGTCACCATGGTCGTCGGTTCCATCTATCAGTCGAGGCGCATCGGGATGCCGCGGTCCGCCATGAAGCGCTTGGCTTCGCCGACCGTGTGCTGCCCGTAGTGGAAGATGCTCGCGGCCAGCACGGCGTCGGCATGCCCTTCGAGCACGCCATCGGCGAGATCCTTCAGGCCGCCCACGCCGCCCGAGGCGATCACGGAGATGCCGACAGCGTCCGATACGGCACGCGTCAGGCCCAGGTCGAAGCCGGATTTCGTGCCGTCGCGGTCCATGCTGGTCAGCAGCAGTTCGCCGGCGCCCAGGCTTTCCATCTTGCGGGCCCATTCGACGGCGTCGAGGCCGGTCGGGTTGCGGCCGCCGTGGGTAAACACTTCCCACTTGCCGGGCGCGACCTGCTTGGCGTCGATGGCGACGACGATGCACTGCGAGCCGTGCTTCTGCGACGCGTCGTACACGAGTTGCGGGTTGGTCACGGCCGAGGTGTTCATCGACACCTTGTCGGCGCCGGCATTCAGCAGCCGGCGCACGTCCTCGACCTTGCGCACGCCGCCGCCCACGGTCAGCGGGATGAACACGGTCGATGCCACGGCTTCGATGATCGGCAGGATCAGGTCGCGGCCGTCGCTGGAGGCAGTGATGTCGAGGAAGGTGATCTCGTCGGCGCCCTGCTCGTTGTAGCGGCGCGCGATCTCGACGGGGTCGCCGGCATCGCGCAGTTCGGTGAAGTTGACACCCTTGACCACGCGGCCGCCGGTGACGTCCAGGCAGGGGATGATGCGTTTTGCGAGCATAAGATTTACTTAGTTAGCTCGTCGCTCCCGCGCAGGCGGGAGCCTAATTTTGCATGCGCAATCGAGATGCATGCGAAATTGGGTCCCCGCCTCCGCGGGGACGACGGTTCATGCGTTCAGGCCTGAGCGCCTTCGGTCAGTTCATCCGCGCGTTCCTGCGCGCTGGCCAGGTCGAGCGTGCCTTCGTAGATCGAACGGCCGCAGATCACGCCTTCGATGCCCTCGTCCTGCACGGCGCACAGGGCTTCCACGTCGGCCAGGTTGTGCAGGCCGCCCGAGGCGATGATCGGGATCTTGACGGCCTGCGCCAGGCGCACGGTCGCTTCGATGTTCACGCCGCCCATCATGCCGTCGCGGCCGATGTCGGTGTAGATGATCGATTCCACGCCATAGCCTTCGAATTTCTTGGCCAGGTCGATGACTTCGTGGCCGGACATCTTGCTCCAGCCGTCCGTCGCGACCTTGCCGTCCTTGGCGTCCAGGCCGACGATGATGCTGCCCGGGAAGGCGCCGCAGGCGTCGTGCAGGAAGCCCGGATTCTTGACGGCCGCGGTGCCCACGATGATGTAGGTGATGCCGTCGTCCAGGTAGCGCTCGATGGTGTCCAGGTCGCGGATGCCGCCACCCAGCTGGACCGGGATCTCGTCCAGGTCGTTGTCTTCGGCGTAATCCTGCACGACTTGCAGGATCGACTTGATCGCCTCTTCATTCTTCGGCTTGCCCGCGAACGCGCCGTTCAGATCGACCAGGTGCAGACGGCGCGCACCCTTCTTCAGCCAGTGCAGCGCCATCTCGGCGGGATCTTCGGAAAACACGGTGGCGAGGTCCATATCGCCCTGTTTCAGGCGAACGCAGTGACCGTCTTTCAGGTCGATGGCGGGGATCAGCAGCATGGTCGGTATCGATTAGGTTAATGCCGGGTAGACGGCGGAAATTACGGATTCCAGTGAACGAAATTCTTGTACAGTTGCAAGCCAGCAGCGGCGCTCTTCTCAGGGTGGAACTGGGTAGCGACGATATTGTCCTTCGCAACGGCACAGCAGTACGGTGCGCCATAATCGGTCTCGCCGATGGTGTGCGCCGCGTTTTCCGGCACGGCGAAATAGCTGTGCACGAAATAGAAATAGCTGTTGTCGGCGACGCCGTTCCACAGCGGATGCGCGCGCGACTGGTGCACGCGGTTCCAGCCCATCTGCGGCACCTTGAAGCGCGAGCCGTCGGGCTGCAGCTTGCCGTCGAGCTGGAAGCGCACCACTTTGCCGGGCAACAGGCCCAGGCCGGGGACGTCGCCCTCCTCGCTCAGGTCGAACAGCATCTGCTCGCCCACGCACACGCCCATCACCGGACGGGTCCGGGTGGCGCGCAGCAGCGCTTCCTGGGCGCCGGATTCGCGCAGGCTCTGCATGCAATCGCGCATCGCGCCCTGGCCCGGCAGCACGACACGGTCGGCCGCGTCGATCACGGCCGGGTCGTTCGAAATTTGCACGTCGGCCTCGGGCGCCACGGCGCGCAGGGCCTGTGCCACCGAGCGCAGGTTGCCCACGCCATCGATCACAACAATCTTGTTCGTCATTCTGGAATCCGTGCGTTACAGGCTGCCCTTGGTGGACGGAATCGTACCCGCGGCGCGCGCATCCAGCTCGGACGCCATGCGCAGCGCGCGGCCGAAGGCCTTGAAGACGGTCTCGCACTGGTGGTGCGCGTTCACGCCGCGCAGGTTATCCACGTGCAGCGTCACACCGGCGTGGTTGACGAAGCCGCGGAAGAACTCGATGGTGAGATCGACATCGAAGCGGCCGATGGTCGCGCGGGTGAACGGCACATGCCATTCCAGGCCCGGGCGGCCGGAAAAGTCGATCACGACGCGCGACAGCGCCTCGTCCAGCGGGACGTACGCATGGCCGTAGCGGCGGATGCCCTTCTTGTCGCCGATGGCCTTGGCCACCGCCATGCCCAGCGTGATGCCCGTGTCCTCGACGGTGTGGTGATCGTCGATGTGCAGGTCGCCGACGGCCTCGACCTCCAGGTCGATCAGGCCGTGGCGCGCGATCTGGTCCAGCATGTGGTCGAGGAACGGCACCCCGGTATTGAGTTTCTGGCGGCCGGTGCCGTCCAGGTTGAGCGCGACGCGGATCTGCGTTTCGCTCGTATTGCGCGTGATTTCTGCGGTGCGGGTCATTGCTAGGTGCTCGGCGGTGTTCAGGCTTGCAGCGAAGCCTTCAGGGCATTCAGGAATACGGAGTTTTCTTCCGGGGTGCTGACCGTAACACGGATGCAATTGGCCAGCAATTCATGCATTCTACTCAAATTTTTAATCAATACCCGTTCTGCGAACAGTTTAGCGCAGGTCTTTTCCGCGTCCGGCACGCGCAAGGTAATGAAATTGGCGCTCGACGGGAACACCGTCACGCCCGGCAGCGCGGCCATGGCGGCGGCCAGTTCCGTGCGCGCCTCGTTCAGGCGGGCGGCCTGCTCGTCCAGGACTTCCACGTGGTCGAGCGCGAATTCGGCGGCCACCTGCGTCAATACGTTGACGTTGTACGGCGGGCGCACCTTGTCGAACTGTTCCAGCAGCGCGGGCGCTGCGGCCAGGTAACCCAGGCGGATGCCGGCCAGGCCCAGCTTGGACAGCGTGCGCATCACGACGAGGTTCGGATACTGCGGCAGCTTGTCCATGAAGCTCGTGCGCGCGAACGGGTGATAGGCCTCGTCGGCCACGGCGATGCCGTTTTCTCCCAGCGCCTCGATGATCGCGACCATGTCGGCCTCGTCGTACAGGTTGCCGGTCGGGTTGTTCGGGTACGCCAGGAACACGAGGGCCGGCTTGTGCTCGGCGATCGCGGCCAGCATGGCGGCACGGTCCAGCGAGAAGTCGGCCTTCAGCGGCACGCCGACGAAGTCCATGCCCGCGAACTGGGCGGAGCGCTGGAACATCACGAATGCCGGGATCGGCGCGAGCACGACGGCACGCTTGTCCTGCCGTGCGGTGGCGGTGCACAGGATCGAGATGATCTCGTCGGAGCCGTTGCCGAGGATGACGTCGAACCCGGCCGGCACACCCAGCTTCGCGCGGATGCGTTCCTTGATGCCGGCATACGACGGCACCGGATAGCGGTTCAGGACGGCGTCCGCCAGGCGCTGGGCCAGCTCGGCACGCAGCGTGTCCGGGAGCTGGTACGGGTTTTCCATCGCGTCCAGCTTGATGTAGCCGCTCGAATCCGGCACGTTGTAGCTGTACCCGGCACGGACGTCCTCGCGGATCGTGTTGGCGATGAGGTTGTCGATGCTGGTCATTCCTGGTTCACTCCTTCGATGGTGGCGTCCGCTCGGACGCCCTTGCGTTTCTTGGTGGCCGGCTGCGCGGGGGCGGACAAGCGTTCCGCGATGGTCGCACAGTAGGCGGGGTTCAGTTCGAAACCGGTGAAATGCCGGCCGAGGCGCTTTGCTGCGAGCGCCGTCGTGCCGCTGCCCATGAACGGGTCGAGCACGACGCCGCCCGGCGGGCAGGACGCCTTGACCATGCGCTCGATGATCTCGAGCGGTTTCTGGGTCGGATGGTCGACCCGTTCCGCATGTTCGCGATGCAGGCGCGACACGCTCCACAGGTCCTTCGGGTTGTAACCCACTTCCAGCCACTTGGCGCCCACGAAGATCGAGCGCGATCGCGCCTTCTTCGTCTCGGCGTCGTACGGGATACGCACGGAGTCCAAGTCGAAATAATAATCCTTGCGCTTCACGAAGAAGCCGATGGTGTCGTGCACCGAGCTGAAGCTCCTGGTGCTGCCCCCCATCGAGGGAACGCGGCGGTCCCAGATGATCTCGTTCATCATCGTCATGCGCCGCTTGAGCATGACGAAGATCTCGGGCGCGAAGCGCCACGTGAGAAAGATGTACAGGCTGCCGTTGTCCTTCAGCTTCGGCAGGGCACAATCGATCCAGCGCTCGGTCCACGCGAGGTAATCCTCCACGCTCTGCTGGTCCGAGCCGTTGCCGTAATCCTTGCCGAGATTGTACGGCGGGTCCGTCAGGATCAGGTCGATACTGCCGTCGGGGATGCGCGCCATGCCTTCGAGCGCATCCTCGCAGAAGACCTGATCGCGCCAGGCCGTCATGATTCTTGGCTCTTCCCTTCGATCCTGAGCTCTGCGCTGCGCGCGTGTGCCTGCAGGCCCTCGCCGTACGCGAGTTCGGCCGCGACCTTGCCCAGCGTTTGCGCGCCGGCCTGCGACACGAACAGGATCGACGAGCGCTTCTGGAAATCGTACACGCCCAGCGGCGACGAGAAGCGCGCCGTGCGCGACGTCGGCAGCACGTGGTTCGGGCCGCAGCAATAATCGCCCAGCGATTCGGACGAGAAGCGGCCCAGGAACATCGCGCCCGCGTGGCGGATCTTGTCGGCCCACTGCTGCGGCTCCTCGGCGGAAATCTCAAGGTGCTCGGCCGCGATGGCGTTGGCGATCGCGCACGCTTCATCCATGTCACGCACCTTGATGAGTGCCCCGCGGTCCGTCATCGACGTGGCGATGGTGTCCTTGCGCGGCATCGTCGGCAGCAGTTTATGAATGCTCGCCTCGACCTGCGCGATGTAGCCGGCGTCGGGGCACAGCAGGATGGCCTGCGCCAGTTCGTCGTGCTCGGCCTGCGAAAACAGGTCCATCGCGACCCAGTCCGGGTCCGTCGTGCCGTCGCACAGCACGAGGATTTCCGACGGGCCCGCGATCATGTCGATACCGACCGTGCCGAACACGCGGCGCTTGGCGGCGGCGACGTACGCGTTGCCCGGGCCGACAATTTTATCGACCGGAGGGATCGTCGCGGTGCCGTAGGCGAGCGCGCCGACGGCTTGCGCGCCGCCGATCGTGATCACGCGGGTGACGCCGGCGATCGCCGCGGCGGCCAGCACCATGCGGTTCTTGACGCCGTCCGGCGTCGGCACGACCATCACGATTTCCTTCACGCCCGCGACTTGCGCCGGGATCGCGTTCATCAGCACGGACGACGGATACGCGGCCTTGCCGCCCGGGACATAGATGCCCACGCGGTCCAGCGGCGTGACGCGCTGGCCCAGCACGGTGCCGTCAGGCTCCGTGTACGTAAAGCCGTTCAGTTCCTGCTTCTGGCGTTCGTGGAACACGCGGATGCGCTCGGCGGCCGTGCGCAGCGCGGCGCGTTGCGATTCCGGCAGCGACGCCAGTGCTTCATCCAGCTCGGCCTGGCCGACGTCGAGCGCGGCCATGCTGGTGGCGCCGCCGTTCGGGATGCGGTCGAATTTGTTCGTGTATTCCAGCACGGCGGCGTCGCCGCGCGCCTTCACGTCGGCGAGGATCTTCGCGACGGCGGATTCGATGGCGTCGTCGGTCTCGGCTTCGAACGCGAGCAGCGTGTTGAGAGTCTGCTGGAAGCCGGCGGCGGTGGAATCGAGTTTGCGGATCGTGATGGACATGGTCGTTAGCACTTCTGCTGCTTGGACGCGCGTTCGAACGCGTCGATGATCGGTTGCAGGCGCTCGCGCTTCAGTTTCAGCGCGGCCTGGTTGACGACGAGGCGCGACGAGATCTCCATGATCTTTTCGACTTCGACCAGGTTGTTGGCGCGCAGCGTGCCACCCGTCGACACGACGTCGACGATGGCGTCGGACAGGCCGACCAGCGGCGCCAGCTCCATCGAACCATACAGTTTGATCAGGTCGACGTGCACGCCCTTCTTGGCGAAGTGCTCGCGCGCCGTGTGCACGAACTTGGTGGCCACGCGCAGGCGCGCGCCCTGGCGCACGGCGTTGTCGTAGTCGAAGCCGGCGTTGGCGGCCACGGACATGCGGCAGCAGGCGATGCGCAGGTCGATCGGCTGGTACAGCCCTTCGCCGCCATGCTCGAGCAGCACGTCCTTGCCGGCCACGCCGAAGTCGGCGGCGCCATGCTGGACATAGGTCGGCACGTCGCTGGCGCGCACGATCAGCACGCGGATGCCGGGATCGTTGGTGGCGAGGATCAGCTTGCGCGAGGTTTCCGGATTTTCCAGCACCTCGATGCCGGCCGCGGACAGCAGCGGCAGCGTGTCTTCGAAGATGCGGCCCTTCGAGAGGGCGAGGATCAGCTGCGAGCTGTCCCGAGTAGTGTCGTTCATTTGACTAGTTTGGTTTTAGGGCCCCGCACCTCGAAACCGTCATCCCCGCGGAGGCGGGGATCCAATTTTGCGAGCGTCGTCGAAACGCCGGCAACTTGGGTCCCCGCCTGCGCGGGGACGACGTTGGTTGGGAGCGCGGTCGTCCCTGGTCTTATCTTTATCTGATGCGTACGATATCCGCCCCAACCGCCGACAGCTTCGCTTCCATCCGGTCGTAGCCGCGATCGAGGTGATAGATGCGGTCGACGAGGGTCGTGCCCTCGGCGGCCAGGCCGGCGATCACGAGGGAGGCCGAGGCGCGCAGGTCGGTCGCCATCACGGGCGCGCCGACGAGGCGGTCGACGCCCTTGATGAAGGCCGTGTTGCCCTCGGTGGAGATCTGCGCGCCCAGGCGGTTCATTTCCTGCACGTGCATGAAGCGGTTTTCGAAAATGGTTTCGGTGACCTTGCTCGATCCGTTCGCGATCGTGTTCACGGCCATGAACTGGGCCTGCATGTCGGTCGGGAAGCCTGGGTATTCCGTGGTACGGAACGACACCGGCCGCGGGCGGCCGTCCATGCGCGCACGGATGCTGTCGCCTTCGATGCTCAAGGCGACGCCCATCTCGCGCAGCTTGTCGATGCCCGCGTCGAAGATGTCCGTGCGGGTGCGGGTGATGCGGATGTC
The DNA here is from genome assembly GCF_029223865.1 of Telluria mixta. NCBI lineage: Bacteria > Pseudomonadati > Pseudomonadota > Betaproteobacteria > Burkholderiales > Oxalobacteraceae > Telluria > Telluria mixta. The sequence continues at coordinate 2,206,412 of NZ_CP119520.1, read as the reverse complement.
GCCGCCCGTCGCCGCCACGGCGCACAGGAACGTCGCCGCTTCGATGCGGTCGGAGATCACCGCGTGTTCGGTGCCGTGCAGGCTGTCGACGCCCTGGATCACGAGGCGGTCGGTGCCGATGCCGTCGATCCTGGCGCCCATCGCGACGAGCATGTTCGCGAGGTCCGTCACTTCCGGTTCGCGCGCGGCGTTTTCCAGGATCGTCTCGCCCTCGGCCAGCGTGGCGGCCATCAGGAGGTTCTCGGTGCCCGTCACGGTGATCATGTCCGTGTGGATGCGGGCGCCCTTCAGGCGGGCCGCTTTCGCGTAGATGTAGCCGCCCTCGATCGTGATGTCGGCGCCCATCTGGCGCAGGCCCTTGATGTGCTGGTCGACGGGACGCGAACCGATCGCGCAGCCGCCCGGCAGCGACACCTTGGCTTCGCCGAAGCGCGCCAGCATCGGGCCCAGCACGAGAATCGATGCGCGCATCGTCTTCACCAGTTCGTACGGTGCGACGAGGGTGTTGATGGCGGAGCCGTTCAGCACGACGTTCTCGTCGTCCTGCGTGACCTTCAGGCCGGTCTGTTCGAGCAGGCGCAGCATCGTGCGCACGTCGTGCAGGCGCGGCACGTTCGACAGGGCGAGGTCGCCGGCCGTCAGCAGGCCCGCGCACAGGATCGGGAGCGCCGCGTTCTTGGCGCCCGAGATGGGGATGTCACCGTTCAGGCGCTTGCCGCCGACGATCTGGAGCTTGTCCATTGATTATCCTTGGTACTCTTCCGGGGTGAGCGTCTTCATCGACAAAGCGTGGATCTCTTCACGCATGCGGTCGCCCAAAGCGGCGTAGACGATCTGGTGGCGCTGGATGCGGCTCTTGCCGGCAAACGCGGGCGAGACGATGACGGCGCTGAAATGCTGGCCATCGCCCTCCACTTCCAGGTGGGTGCACTCCAGGCCCTTTTGGATGTAGCCGTGGATCAGTTCGGGTGTAGTAACCATGTTTTGTCAGTGACGCAGCTTGTAGCCGCGGCGAAGCAGATTGATTGCGATAGCGGCCAAGGCCACGAAGAAGACGGCGACGATTGCCAGGCTGGTCCAGGGCGACACGTCGGACTGGCCAAAGAAACCATAGCGGAACCCGTCAATCATATAAAAGAACGGGTTGAAATGCGAGACTGCAAGCCAGAACGGCGGAAGTTTCTTAATGGAATAGAACACACCGGCCAAAAATGTTGCAGGCGTGATCAAAAAGTTCTGGAAAGCGGCCAGCTGGTCGAACTTTTCCGCCCAGATGCCGGCGATGACGCCCAGGGTGCCGAGGATGCCGGCACCCAGCAGCGCGAACACGATGATCCACAGCGGCGCGACGAACGACAGGTGCGCGAACCACGCCGTGATGATGAACACGCCCAGGCCGACGGCCAGCCCGCGCACGACGGATGCCGTCACGTACGCCGACAGGATCTCCACGTGCGACAGCGGCGGCAGCAGGATGAACACGAGGTTGCCCGTGATTTTCGACTGGATCAGCGACGACGACGAGTTGGCGAACGCATTCTGCAGCACGCTCATCATCACGAGACCCGGGACGAGGAACGACGTGTAGCTGACGCCATCGAGCATCTCGACGCGGCCGTCGAGCACGTGGCCGAAGATCAGCAGATACAGCATCGCGCTGACGACGGGCGCGGCGATGGTCTGCGTGGCGACCTTCCAGAAGCGCAGGATTTCTTTATAAAACAGGGTGCGGAAGCCTACGGAAAACGCGTTCATCGCACGGGGCTCCCTTCCATGATCTGGATAAAAATGTCTTCCAGGTCGGCCTGCTGCAACTGCATCTCGTCGATCTCGGCGCCCGATTCCCGCAGGCGCGCGAGGATGCCTTCCACTTCGCTGTATTCGTTCACGCGCAGGGTGTATTTGTTGCCGCCGTTGTGTTCATCGTGCGCGACCAGGTGGCGCAGGCCTTCCGGCAGCCCGCCCTGCTTCAGGTGCACGACGAGCGACGAGCCGGACACGCGGCGCAGCAGCTGCGACATGGTGTCGAGCGCGACGACGTTGCCCGTCTTGAGCATGGCCACGCGCTGGCACATGGCCTGCGCTTCTTCCAGGTAGTGCGTCGTCAGGACGACCGTATGCCCCTCGCGGTTCAGGCGCGCGATGAACTTCCACAGCGTCTGGCGCAGCTCGACGTCGACGCCGGCCGTCGGTTCGTCCAGCACGATCACGGGCGGTTTATGGACGAGGGCCTGGGCGACGAGCACGCGGCGCTTCATGCCGCCGGACAGCGCGCGCATGTTGACGTCCGCCTTGGGCGTGAGGTCGAGGTTTTCCATCACCTCGTCGATCCATTTGTCGTTGTTCTTCAGGCCGAAGTAGCCGGACTGCAGGCGCAGGGTCTCGCGCACGGTGAAGAACGGGTCGAACACGAGTTCCTGCGGCACGACGCCCAGCTTCATGCGCGCGTCGCGGAAATCGCGCACGACGTCGTGGCCGTGGATGCGCACGCTGCCCACGTCCGGCCGAATCAGGCCGGCGATGGTCGAAATCAGGGTCGTCTTGCCGGCGCCATTCGGGCCGAGGAGGCCGAAGAATTCGCCTTGTTCGATGTTCAGTGAAACGCCCTTGAGGGCCTTGAAGCCCTTGTAGCTTTTCTCGACGCTGTCGATCTGGATGGCTGCTGTCATGCGTTGGGGATCCGAAGGACCGGAACCGTGCGGGGGAAACGAGCCATTATAGAAGAAAACGCCACGGCGTTCCGGGCCGTGGCGTTTTTGGAGGTGCGGTCAAACGCGGCCTAACACCCCGTCGACGCCGTACAACTTTGCCAACGCATCGACGTTGGCCGGCACATTGATGAACTTCAGGCTGCGTCCCTGCCCCTGCGCGCGGCGCTGCCAGGCCAGCATGAGGGCCAGGGCCGAGGAGTCGGCGGCCTTGACGCCGCCGAGGTCGAACTCGGTTTCGCCGGCGGACACGGCCGCACAGCCCTGCGCCAACGCCGCTTGTGCGTTGTCGAACGTCAGGGCTTCCAGCGAGAGCATGGGGTTCGCTTCCGCCATGCTTACTTCTGCGCGGACTTGGCCAGCGGCTTGTTGGCCAGCTGCTCGTTGCGGTCGTGCAGCTTCTTGATCAGGCCATCGATGCCGTTCTTGCCGATTTCCGACGCGAAGGTGCTCTTGTAAGTCTCGACCAGCCACGCGCCCAGCACGTTCAGGTCGAAGATCTTCCAGCCCTGCGGGCCCTTGGACAGGCGGTAGTTCAGGGTGATCGGTTCGCCGCGGGTCAGGTTGACCTGCGATTTCACTTCGACTTCCGTGTCGGCCGGGTCGGCGCGGAACGGCTTGAACTCGATGGTTTCGTTCTTGATCTGCGACAGCGCACCGGCGTAGGTGTACACGAGCAGCGTGCGGAACTCTGCCGCCAGCTGCTTTTGCTGCTCCGGCGTCGCCTGGCGCCAGAAGCGGCCTGCCGCCTGGGCGGTCATCTTGTCGGAATCGACGTACGGCAGGATCTTGCTGTTGACCAGATCCATGATTTTCTTGCTGTTGCCGGCCTGGATGTCCTTGTCGGCCTTGACGCTCTCGATGACGTCGGTGGAGACGCGTTTCACGAGGGCATCCGGTGCCTCGACGGCGGCACGGGCCGGCGCGACGAGAACGGCGGTGGACATGGCCACGGCGGCGGCGGTCACGATCAGTTTTGCGATGGGCTTCATACGCTTCCTTTATCTTGGTTGGGTCTGACCGGGCGGTCCCGCGTGCTGCGCGGACGGCCTGGCTGTACCGTAGTTAACTACTTACTGGCCGGTTCGGATGACACGGGCGCCGGCACAGGCGGATTGTTGGGCGCCGAACCCTCGGCCGGCGCCGCTGCGGGCTCTTCCGCGCCGTCTTCCGGCACCGGTTTCGGGCCCAGCTTCACGCCCAGCTTCGATTCGACCTTTTCCTGGACCTTTTCCAGCTTTTCGTGCACCTTGTCGGCGCGTTCCTGCGCCTTGTCCGTGTCGAGCACCTTGCTGTTGCGACGCTGCATGTAGCCGTCACGGATGAATTCGTAACGGTCGAGGGCGGCGTCTTCCAGCAGGTTCGACGCGTCCAGCACGCTCGCGCGCTGGTCGACCGCACGGAGGACGATGCCGCCGGTGCGCCACGGCACGTCGTTCACGTGGGTCCACGCGTCACCCCACCAGTCGGCCGGCAGGGTCGCGGTGTCACGGATCGTAGATGGGCCCAGCAGCGGCAACATCAAGTAGGGACCGCTCGGCACGCCCCAATATCCCAGGGTCTGGCCGAAGTCTTCGTTATGCTTGCGCATGCCGGCCGGGGTGGCGATGTCCAGCACGCCGGCGAGACCGAGCGTGGAGTTCACGGCAAAACGCATGAAATCGTTCAAGCCATCTTGCCCTTTCAGCTGGGCAAAATTGTTCAGCGAGCTCCACAAGTCGGTCAAGTTGCCGAAGAAATTGTTCACGCCCGTTTGCACGAAGGTCGGCGTGACGTTCTTGTAGGCGGTGGCGGCCGGCTTCAGGGCGACGCGGTCGACCGTGTCGTTGAAACTGAACATCGCACGGTTGAACTTCTCGAACGGGTCTTTCGGGTTGGCGGTCGTCGCACAGCCACTCAGCAATACGGCTGCACCGAGTGCCAGCGCCAGGCCAGTGCGGGTACGTGGCGAGGCGGAGTCATTGCGGTTCGTCATTTGCTACTGTCCTTTCCTTCGGCTGCCTTGCTATAGATAAATTGATTAATCAAGTCTTCGAGCACTGCGGCCGATTGCGTGCGGGTAATGCGGTCGCCCTCGACGAGATTGTTCGTGTCGCCACCGGCCTCGATGCCGATGTATTGCTCACCCAGCAGGCCCGAGGTCAGGATCTTCAGGGAGCTGTCCTTCGGGAACTTGTAAGCAGGATTCAGATCGAGGCGGACGATGGCCTGGAAGCTTTTATCGTCGAACGAGATGTCGCCCACGCGGCCCACGACCACGCCCGCGCTCTTGACGGGCGATTGCGGCTTCAGGCCGCCGATGTTGTCGAACTTGCCCGTGATGGCGTACGTCTTGCTGAACGAGATCGTGCTCATGTTACCGGCCTTGAGTGCCAGGAAAAGGAGCGATAACGCACCCAACAGGACAAAAAGACCGACCCAGACGTCAATGGATTTACGATGCATAAGTTTTTCCCAACTCTTCTGATTACTTGTTGAACATCAAGGCAGTCATGACAAAGTCCAGCCCCAGCACCATCAGCGACGCGATCACGACGGTGCGCGTGGTGGCGCGCGACACGCCTTCCGGCGTCGGCTGCGCTTCATAGCCCTGGAACAGCGCCGTGAAGGTCACGGCCATGCCAAATACAAAGCTCTTGATGACGCCATTCATGATGTCGCGGCGCACGTCGATGTTCGCCTGCATCTGCGACCAGAACGCGCCTTCGTCCACGCCGATCAGCTGCACGCCGACCAGGTAGCCGCCGACCACGCCGATGGCGGAGAACACGGCGGCCAGCACCGGCATGGCGATCAGGCCTGCCCAGAACCGGGGCGCCAGCACGCGCTGGATCGGGTTCACGGCCATCATTTCCATTGCGGTCAGTTGCTCGCCCGCCTTCATGAGGCCGATTTCCGCCGTGAGGGACGTACCGGCGCGGCCCGCGAACAACAGGGCCGTCACGACCGGGCCCAGCTCGCGCAGCAGCGACAGCGCCACGAGCTGGCCGAGTTTTTCCTCGGCACCGAACTGGCTCAGCGTGTAATAGCCCTGCAGGCCCAGCACCATGCCGACGAACAGGCCGGACACGGTGATGATCAAGAGCGAGTAATTGCCGATGAAGTGGACCTGTTCCGAGATCAGGGTCGGACGGCGCAGCGCGCCCGGGGCCTTGCCGAGCAGGCCGCCGAACGAGCGCGTGACGAAGCCGACGCGGGCGAACGTATCGAGGACGAATCCCCCGAGGAGTGCGAGAGGATTGGTCATCGCTTGCCTCCCAGGCCCAGGTCCTCGGCCAGCGATTTGCCGGGGTAATGGAACGGCACGGGGCCGTCCGGCTCGGCGTTCACGAATTGCTTGACGTACGGATCGGCCGAACGGCGCATCTCGTCCGGCGTGCCGGCGGCGACGATCCGGCCCGCGGACAGGAAATAAACGTAATCGGCGATCATGAAGGTTTCGTTCACGTCGTGCGAGACGAGGATCGACGTCGAGCCGAGCGCGTCGTTCAGGTTGCGGATCAGGTTGGCGGTCACGCCCATCGAGATCGGGTCGAGGCCGGCGAACGGTTCGTCGTACATGATCAGCGCCGGGTCGAGCGCGACGGCACGGGCCAGCGCCACGCGGCGCGCCATGCCGCCCGAGATCTCGTTCGGCTTCAGGCCCGCGGCATTGCGCAGGCCGACGGCGTTCAGGCGCATCAGCACCAGGTCGCGAATGAGTTCTTCCGGCAGTTCCGTGTGCTCGCGCAGCGGGAAGGCCACGTTCTCGAACACGGTCAGGTCGGTGAACAGCGCGCCGAACTGGAACAGCATGCCCATCTTGCGCCGCAGCCGATATAAACCTTCCGTGTCGAGCTGGTTCACCACCTCGCCATTCACGGCGACGGTGCCGCGCTGCGGCTTGATCTGGCCGCCGATCAGGCGCAGGACCGTCGTCTTGCCCGAGCCGGAGCCGCCCATCACGGCAATCAGCTTGCCGCGCGGGAAGTCCATGCTCAGGTTCTGCAGGATCGGGCGATCGCCATACGAAAAATGCAGATCGCGAATTTCGACGAGGTTGGACACAGTGGATATTGGTATTTGGAGAATCTCGTATTGTAGTGCAGAAACGGCAAGGCCTGCAGGACGCGGCCCAATTCCGGCCATGTTATCGACGTGATATTACAACATTACTAAATCACGAGTCAGATATTTTGGAACATAAGTGCTTGTTTTTACTAAGTTATGCATACAACACATTGTTTCACATCAGTAAACAATCTTTACAAATGCCTGAAAGAAACCCCTTTTGTGGGGGTGTCCTGAAGATCCATTACATCCCGATTCAGCGTCATGTCCCGGACGTCGGGAACGGGTGAATACCGGACTTTCGATCACTTCCTATTTAACAATCGGACGCCGAATCTTTGCCCCTGCCGGATGGTCAAACGATCATGACAAAAGCCCTCGTCCATATCGACAGCGGTGCGGCGACGATGGAAGGCATGCTCGAGCTGCCCCACGATGCCTCCGGCGTCGTGCTGTTCGCGCACGGCAGCGGCAGCAGCCGTTTGAGCCCGCGCAACAACCACGTGGCGCACGTGCTGCGCGACGCCGGCATCGGCACCTTGCTGCTCGACCTGCTCACGCCGCAAGAAGATCGCCAATACCATAACCGTTTCGACATTGTTTTGCTGACGGCCCGCTTGCGCACGGCCGCAGGCTGGCTGGCCGCCCAGGATGCGACGGCCCCGTTGCCGCTGGGCCTGTTCGGCGCCAGCACGGGCGCGGCCGCCGCGCTGCAGCTGGCGGCGGACCCGGCGGTGCCCGTCGCGGCCGTCGTCTCGCGCGGCGGGCGCCCGGACCTTGCCGGCGACGACGCCTTGCGCGCCGTCGAGGCGCCGACACTCCTCATCGTGGGCGGCGCCGACGAACCCGTGATCGCGCTGAACCGGCACGCCTATGCCGAGCTGGGTTGCGTAAAACGGCTCGCGATCGTGCCCGGTGCGACGCATCTGTTCGAGGAACCGGGTACGCTGGAAGAGGTGGCGCGGCTGGCGGCGGACTGGTTCACGACGTACTTCACCCATGAGCCCTGATTTGCGCCTCGTGTTCGGCGGCGACGTCATGCTGGGCCGCCATGTGCGCGACGTCATGCTGCGCGACGGCATCCACGCGCCGCTGGAAGCGGTCTCTCCGCTGCTGCGCGCGGCCGACGTCGCCATCGCCAACCTGGAGTGCGCACTCACTGACAGCACCGAACACTGGCACGGTGTTCCAAAGGCCTATTATTTCGCCGGGCCGCCCGCTGCCGGCCAGGCGCTGGTCGATGCCGGCATCCGCATGGTCAGCCTCGCGAACAACCACAGCCTCGACTACGACGTGCAAGGGCTCGCCGACACGCTGCGCGTCCTGGACGCGCACGGCATCGCCCACACGGGCGCCGGTCCGGACCTCGCGTGGGCGCTGTCTCCGGCCGTCGTGGCGTGCGGCAACGTGCTGGTCGGGATGGCGGCGTTCTGCGACCACCAGGCCGATTTCGCCGCCACGGACGACCATCCCGGCATCGCCTGGCTCGGCCTGCACGACGAAGCGGCGGCCATCGACGCCTTCGCTCGCGCGCTCGCGCCCCTGCGCACGGCGGGCGTGCGCTGGCCCATCCTGTCGCTGCACTGGGGGCCGAACATGGTGACCGCGCCCGCGCCGCACCTGCGCCGCCTGGCCCACGCCGCGATCGACGTCGGCTGGAAGATCGTCTATGGCCACAGCGCCCACATCTTCCACGGCATCGAGCTGTACCGGGGCTGGCCGATCCTGTACGCGGCCGGCGACCTCGTCGACGATTACGCCATCGACACCGACCTGCGCAACGACCATCAATTGCTGTTCGAGGTGCACCTGGGCGAGGATGCCCTGCGGCGCATCGTGCTGCACCCGGTATTCATCCGCCACGGTCGCGCGCTGCCTGCCGACCACACGCAGCGCGCATGGATCTATACGCGCATGCAGGCGCTGTGCCGCGACCTCGGCACGGCGGCGCGGCTGGACGGCGACCTGCTCGTCATCGAGCCGGACGCCGCCACGCCGCACGAGTGATCAACGGAGACCGGCCTCTTCCGACACGTTCAGTGCGGCTGCCGTCCAATCGAGCTCGCCGCGGTCCTTCGCCAGCGCGGAGAGAAAACGGTCGTGCATCATGCTCGCCAGCGGCATCGGCACGTGGGCCTTGCGCGCGGCCGCCATCACGAGATTCGCATCCTTGAAACCCAGCGACAGCTTGAAGCCGGGGTTGGCGTAGTCGTGCTGCGCGATCAGCTTGCCGTAATTGACGTACAGCGGCGTGGCGAAGATCGATTGCGTCATCACGTCCATCATGGCCGAGCGTTCGACGCCGTATTTCTCGCACAGGGTCGCCGCTTCCGCCATCGCCTCGATGACGCCCATGATCATGAAATTGCCGCTCAGCTTGACGATGCTGGCGGCAACGGGGTCGTCGCCCAGCGGGAACACGCGCTGGCCCATCGTCTGCAGCAGCGGCACGACTTTGTCGCGCGCGCCGGCTTCACCCGCGACCAGGATGAACAGCATGGCGGCGGCGGCGGCGGTCGGGCGGCCGAACACGGGCGCCGCGATGAAGCCGGCGCCGCGCTCGGCGTGCAGGGCGGCGAGCTTGCGCGTGGTCTCCGGCGACACCGTGCTCATCGAGACGTGGATGCCGCCCGGGCCCAGCTTTGCGGCGATGCCATCCGGTCCGCCGACGACCTGCTCCAGCGCCGCGTCATCGGCCACCATCGTGAACACGATGCCGTCGCTGGCCACGGCCTGGCCGGGATGCTCGACCAGGGTCGCGCCTTGCGCGACGAGGTCGTCCGCCTTGCCGGGCGAGCGGTTCCACACGCGCAGCGCATGGCCTTTGCTGATGAGGTTGCTTGCCATGGCGTGGCCCATGCCGCCCAGGCCGACGTAGCCGATCTCCATCCGTGTCTCCATATCGTTATTGTCGGAATGACTCAACCGTCATGATACGGCAGGTAGGAAATGCCCGTCTTTTGCACGCCGACGAGGGCCGCGACGTTCTCGGCGCTTTCGCTGAAGCCGATCAGCACGTCGGCGACCGTCGCCGCCTTGCGGTCGAGCACGTCGACCCAGAACGAGCTCTGCGGATCCGGGTCGCGGTGCAGGACGTTGTGATAGAACTTGTCGACGATGGCGGCGTTCGTCGGATTGGTGCCGTACAGCGCCTTGAATTCGCTGGATGCGACGAAGGCGTTGGCGACGTCCGTCAGGCTGACGCCCTTGTCGAGGCGGTTCATCCAGAAGCCGACGCCGAAGTCGTCCGGCGTGCGGTCGAATGCAGCCTGGTAGAGGCGGTAGGCCTGGCCCCCGTGGCCATTGTAGTCAAGGGCGAGGCCCTTGGCATTGCTCGCGCCCGGCTCGCCGAACACCACGCGCTCGATGTTGACGAGCGTGCAGCCGGTCGCCGTCATGGTCGAGGCATACCAGGTATGCGCGTCGACCTGGCTGACCGTGTACACCGCCCCATAAAACGTATCGATGCCATCGCCGCCATCCAGAATGGCGCCGTTGGTGTAGATGAGCGTGTCGTCACCGCCGCGTGCCTGGATGACTTCGCCCGGGCTGCCGTCGCCGCGGATCGTGTCCGCGCCTTCCGTGCCGGTCGTGCGCACATGGGTTTCGATGAACCCGTAGCGGTCGGCATACGTGGCGATCACGCGCATGACGGGCGGCACGCTGTCGCCCAACGTAAAATCGGCGGACCAGTTGCCGGTGACGTTCACGTAATGGCCGCTGCCGTCGTCGATCTGCCACTGGTAATAGACCTTGGCGGGTGCATCCGCGTCGACGACTTGCGCATGCAGCGTGTGCCCCTTCGCCAGCTCGCCCGACAGGACCAGCGCGCCCGGGCTGTTCTGGTGCACGGCCTTGGGGTCGGCGTCGCTCGCGACCGACTCCGCCTGGCCGAACCCGTCGACATAGCTGGCGACGACGCTGATGGCCTGGCCCGCGTGGGCCGTGTCCAACGTCCAGGTGTCGCCGGTCGCCCCGGCGATCGCCTGGCCGTTCGCCTTCCACTGGTACGACAGGGCGCCCATGCCGTCCTCGTCACCGATCGTGCTGACGGCGTGCAGCTGGCTGCCGGCGTGCGTCGTGTCGCCCGTGATGGTCACCGTGCCGGTGGGCAGGTCGTTGACGTTGATGACGGTCAGCGCATTCGGGCTGCTCGGCGTGTGGATGCCGTCGACGTAGGCGACGGAACCGGTCACGGAGATCGGGTTGCCGACGTCGGCCTGGGTCGGCGTGTAGGAGGTGACGGCAGCGTCGTACCAGGCGCCCGTGGTCTCGATCGTGCGGTCGCCGATCTTCCAGGTGAACTTGCCGGATCCGTTGTTGACGGCGACGTTGGGGTAATCGCCCAGCAGCAGATGCGCTTCGATCGGTACGCCTTCGAAGGCCAGGTTCTGGCCGTTCAGCGCGAGATTGCCCTTGAGGGTGACGGTATCCATGGCGGCACTGGAAAGAATGAAAACCGTTACATTACCGGAACGCGTGCGCAACAGTTGCGCGAATTCTCACGGCGAAAAAAAACGGCCCGGGTTGCGCACCCGGGCCGTCCATTCTGTTGCGGCGACGCTTGGCTCAGCGCGGCAACACCGACGAACCCATCAGGAATTCATCGACGGCGCGGGCGCACTGGCGGCCTTCGCGGATCGCCCACACGACGAGCGACTGGCCGCGGCGCATGTCGCCGGCGGTGAAGACCTTCGGCACCGACGTCTGGTAGCAGACATCGCCATCGGTCGTGGCGCGCGCGTTGCCGCGGGCATCCTTCTGCACGCCGAACGCGTCCAGCACCTGCTGCACCGGCGAGACGAATCCCATCGCCAGCAGCACGAGGTCGGCCTTCAGTTCGAATTCCGAGCCGGCCACTTCGACCATCTTGCCGTCTTTCCACTCGACGCGGCAGGCGATGACCTTGTCGACCTTGCCGCCCTTGCCTTCGAAGCGCTTGGTGGCGACGGCGAAGTCGCGCTCGCAGCCTTCTTCGTGCGACGACGAGGTGCGCAGCTTGGTCGGCCAGTACGGCCACACGAGCGGCTTGTTTTCCTGTTCCGGCGGCATCGGCATCAGTTCGAACTGGGTCACCGATGCGGCGCCGTGGCGGTTCGACGTGCCCACGCAGTCGGAGCCGGTATCGCCGCCGCCGATCACGATCACGTGCTTGCCCGTGGCCTTGATCTGGTCTTTCACTTTATCGCCGGCGTTCACGCGGTTCTGCTGCGGCAGGAAGTCCATCGCGAAGTGCACGCCCTTCAGGTCGCGGCCCGGGACCGGCAGGTCGCGCGGTGCCTCGGCGCCGCCGGCCATGACGACGGCGTCGTAATCCTTGACCAGGTCTTCTGGGAAGATGGTTTCGCGCGCCATGTTGCTGACGGTGGTCGGGAAATCCTTGCCGATCAGGACGCTGGTGCGGAAGGTCACGCCTTCGGCCTTCATCTGCTCGACGCGACGGTCGATCAGGTCCTTCTCCATCTTGAAGTCGGGGATGCCGTAGCGCAGCAGGCCGCCGACGCGGTCGTTCTTCTCGAACACCGTCACGTCGTGGCCGGCGCGGCCCAGCTGCTGGGCGGCGGCCATGCCCGCGGGGCCGGAACCGATGATGGCGACCTTCTTGCCGGTCTTGACGGCAGCCGGTTGCGGGACGATCCAGCCGTGTTCCCAGCCGGCGTCGGCGATCTTGCGCTCGATCGACTTGATGCCGACCGGCTCATTGTTGATGCCCAGCGTGCAGGCGGCTTCGCATGGTGCCGGGCAGATGCGGCCCGTGAATTCCGGGAAGTTGTTCGTCGAATGCAGGTTGTCGACGGCGTAGCGGTAGTTGCCGTGGTAGACCAGGTCGTTCCAGTCCGGGATCTGGTTGTTGACGGGGCAGCCGGTGTTGCAGAAGGGGATGCCGCAATCCATGCAGCGCGCACCCTGGACCTTGGCTTGCGCGTCGGTCAGGGTGATCGTGAATTCTTTATAGTTCTTGAGGCGGGCAGCGGGTTCCAGGTGGTCTTCTTCCTGGCGCTGAAATTCCATGAAGCCGGTGATCTTACCCATTTGTATTCCTATCGTGTTCTATTCGGTCTAGAGAGATGCGGCGGACGCGTGGGGCGCCCGCCGGTGCGCATCAGGCAGCCATTTCGATCTTGTCGTTGGCTTCTTCCATGCTGCTGTTGTGCATCTCTTCCAGTGCGCGCTTGTACTCGGTCGGGAAGACCTTGACGAACTTGCCGCGGCTGTTGGCCCAGTCGTCCAGCAGGTTGCGTGCACGGGTCGAACCGGTGTGCTTGAAGTGACGCTCGATCAGGCGCTTCAGGATCGCTTCGTCCGACTCGCGCTCGCCGTTGCGGGTCTGTGCGTGCCAGCTCGACTTGTCGCTCTGTTCCTTGGTCGACAGCACGCGCTCCAGTGCCACCATCGCGGTGTTGCACTTCTGCTCGAAGTCGCCCTTCGGATCGTAGACATACGCCACGCCGCCCGACATGCCCGCCGCGAAGTTGCGGCCGGTGTCGCCCAGCACGACGACGGTACCGCCCGTCATGTATTCGCAGCCGTGGTCGCCCACGCCTTCGACGATGGCCGTCGCACCCGAGTTACGCACCGCGAAACGCTCGCCGGCCACGCCGTTCAGGAACGCTTCGCCGGCGATCGCACCGTACAGCACCGTGTTGCCGACGATGATGTTGTCGACGGCCCAGCCACGGAATTCCGTGTTCGGACGCACGATGATGCGGCCGCCCGACAGGCCTTTACCGACATAGTCGTTGCCTTCGCCGACCAGGTCCAGCGTGATGCCGTGTGCCAGGAACGCGCCGGCCGACTGGCCCGCGGTGCCCTGCAGCTGGATGTGGATCGTGTCGTCCGGCAGGCCGGCATGGCCGTAGCGCTTGGCGACTTCGCCCGACAGCATCGCGCCGACCGTGCGGTTGACGTTCTTCACCGGCGAGATGAACGAGACGCGCTCGCCCTTCTCCAGCGCGGCCTTGGCCTGCGCGATCAGCTTGTGGTCCAGGGCCTTGTCCAGGCCGTGGTCCTGGCCGTCCGTGTGCAGCAGCTGGCGTTTGTCGTCGACCTTCGGCTGGTAGAAGATGTTCGAGAAGTCCAGGCCCTGTGCCTTCCAGTGGCCGACGGCCTTCGACTTGTCCAGCAGGTCGGCACGGCCGATCAGCTCGTCGAACGTGCGGATGCCCAGCTGGGCCATGATCTGGCGCGCTTCTTCGGCGACGAAGAAGAAGTAGTTCACGACGTGTTCCGGCTTGCCCGAGAACTTGGCGCGCAGTTCCGGATCCTGGGTGGCCACGCCCACCGGGCAGGTGTTCAGGTGGCACTTACGCATCATGATGCAGCCTTCGACGACCAGCGGTGCCGTCGCGAAGCCGATTTCGTCCGCGCCCAGCAGGGCGGCGATGACGACGTCGCGGCCGGTACGCATCTGGCCGTCGGCCTGGACGCGGATACGGCTGCGCAGGCCGTTCAGCACGAGGGTCTGCTGGGTCTCGGCGAGGCCCAGTTCCCAAGGCGTGCCGGCGTGCTTCACCGACGACAGCGGCGATGCACCCGTACCGCCGTCATGGCCGGCGACGACGACGTGGTCGGCCTTCGCCTTCGACACACCGGCGGCGACCGTACCGATACCGACTTCCGACACCAGCTTCACGGAGATCGACGCGTGCGGGTTCACGTTCTTGAGGTCGTGGATCAGCTGCGCCAGGTCTTCGATCGAATAGATGTCGTGGTGCGGCGGCGGCGAGATCAGGCCCACGCCCGGCACCGAGAAGCGCAGCGACGCGATGTACTCGGACACCTTGTGGCCCGGCAGCTGGCCGCCTTCGCCCGGCTTGGCGCCCTGCGCCATCTTGATCTGGATCTGGTCGGCGGAGGCCAGGTATTCGGCGGTCACACCGAAGCGGCCCGATGCCACCTGCTTGATCTTCGAACGCAGCGAATCGCCTTCGACCAGCGGGATGTCCGCGACGACGCGGTCCTTGCCCAGGATCGAGGCCAGGGTCTCGCCCTTGGCGATCTTGATGCCCTTGAACTCGCCCATGTAGCGTGCCGGATCTTCACCGCCTTCACCGGTGTTCGACTTGCCGCCGATGCGGTTCATGGCGATGGCCAGGGTGGCGTGCGCTTCGGTCGAGATCGAGCCCAGCGACATCGCGCCGGTGGCGAAGCGCTTGACGATTTCCTTCGCCGGCTCCACTTCGTCCAGCGGGATCGCCTTGGTCGGATCGATCTTGAACTCGAACAGGCCGCGCAGGGTCAGGTGACGGCGGCTCTGGTCGTTGATGATCTGCGCGTACTCTTTATAGGTGCTGTAGTTGTTGGCACGGGTCGAGTGCTGCAGCTTGGCGATCGCGTCCGGCGTCCACAGGTGGTCTTCGCCGCGCACGCGGTAGGCGTACTCGCCGCCGACGTCCAGCGAATGCTCCAGGATCGGGTCCTTGCCGAAGGCCAGGCCGTGCAGGCGCAGGGCTTCCTCGGCCACTTCGAACAGGCCGATGCCTTCCACCGTCGACGACGTGC
Organism: Telluria mixta; assembly: GCF_029223865.1. Classification (NCBI taxonomy): domain Bacteria; kingdom Pseudomonadati; phylum Pseudomonadota; class Betaproteobacteria; order Burkholderiales; family Oxalobacteraceae; genus Telluria; species Telluria mixta. Next base: position 2,191,152 of record NZ_CP119520.1, on the reverse strand, counting down.
CGCGGAAGTATTTGTCGACCAGCGACTTGTTCAGGCCGATGGCTTCGAAGATCTGGGCGCCGCAGTACGACATGTAGGTCGAGATGCCCATCTTCGACATCACCTTCATGAGGCCCTTGCCGACCGCCTTGGTGTAATTGTAGATGGCTTTATCTGCAGCCATCTCGTGCGGCAGCGTGTGCGCCAGGTCGACCAGCGTTTCCAGCGCCAGGTACGGGTGCACGGCTTCCGCGCCGTAGCCGGCCAGCAGCGCGAAGTGGTGCGTTTCGCGGCACGAACCGGTTTCGACCACGAGACCCGTCGACGCGCGCAGGCCGCGCTGGACGAGGTGCTGGTGGATCGCGGACGTCGCCAGCAGCGCGGGGATCGCGACCTGGTCGACGTTGAGGTTGCGGTCCGAGACGATCAGGATGTTGTGGCCCGACTTGACGGCGTCCACGGCTTCCGCGCACAGCGAGGCCAGCGACGCTTCGATGCCTTCCTTGCCCCACGAGACCGGGTAGCAGATGTTCAGTTCATACGACTTGAACTTGCCGCCGGTGTGCAGGCTGATGTTGCGCAGGCGGGCCATGTCGTCGAAACCGATCACCGGCTGCGACACTTCGAGGCGCATCGGCGGGTTGACGTTGTTCGTGTCCAGCAGGTTCGGCTTCGGACCGATGAACGACACGAGCGACATCACCATCGCTTCGCGGATCGGGTCGATCGGCGGGTTCGTGACCTGGGCGAACAGCTGCTTGAAGTACGAGTACAGCGGCTTCAGCTTGTTCGACATGACGGCCAGCGGCGAGTCGTTACCCATCGAGCCGGTGGCTTCTTCGCCCAGCACGGCCATCGGGGCCATCAGGAACTTCAGGTCTTCCTGGGTGTAGCCGAATGCCTGCTGGCGGTCCAGCAGCGAAATGGCAGCCTTCTCACCCTGCGCGTCTTTCGCGCGGTTCTGCGACAGCTGGCTTTCCGACAGCTTGATTTCGTTCAGCTTGATGCGCACCGACTTGATCCATGCCTTATAGGGCTTGGCGTTCGAGTAGGTGTCTTTCAGTTCCTTGTCGTCGATGATGCGGCCGGCTTCCAGGTCGATGAGGAACATCTTGCCCGGCTGCAGGCGCCATTTCTTGACGATGCGCGATTCCGGGATCGGCAGCGTGCCCGATTCCGAGGCCATGACGACCAGGTCGTCGTCCGTGACGATGTAGCGGGCCGGACGCAGGCCGTTACGGTCCAGCGTACCGCCGATGTGGCGGCCGTCGGTGAAGGCCATGGCGGCCGGGCCGTCCCACGGTTCCATCATCGCGGCGTGGTATTCGTAGAACGCGCGGCGGTTCTCGTCCATCGTCGCGTGGTTTTCCCAGGCTTCCGGGATCATCATCATCATCGCCTGGGCGATCGGGTAGCCGGCCATGACCAGCAGTTCGAGCGCGTTGTCGAAGCAGGCGGTGTCCGACTGGCCTTCATAGATCAGCGGGAACAGTTTGTTCAGGTCGTCACCCAGCACGGCCGACTTCATGACGCCTTCGCGGGCGCGGGTCCAGTTGAAGTTGCCCTTGACGGTGTTGATCTCGCCGTTGTGCGCGAGCAGGCGGTACGGGTGGGCCAGCGGCCACTCCGGGAACGTGTTCGTCGAGAAGCGCTGGTGCACCATGGCCAGGGCCGAGACGCAGCGCGGATCCTGCAGGTCCTTGTAGTACACGCCGACCTGGTCCGCCAGCAGCAGGCCTTTGTAGACCACGGTACGCGCGGACATCGACGGCACGAAGAATTCCTTGCCGTGGATGAGTTTCAGGGCCTGGATCGCGTGGCCCGACGATTTGCGGATGACGTACAGCTTGCGCTCGAGCGCGTCCGTGACCATGACGTCCGGGCCGCGGCCGATGAAGATCTGGCGGATGACCGGCTCTTTCGCGCGGACGGTCGGCGACATCGGCATCGTGTCGTCCACCGGCACGTTGCGCCAGCCCAGCACGACCTGGCCTTCGGCGCGCACGGCGCGCTCGATTTCCTGTTCGCAGGCGATGCGCGAAGCGTGTTCCTTCGGCAGGAAGATCATGCCGACGCCATATTCGCCCGGCGGCGGCAGTTCGACGCCCTGCTTGGCCATCTCGTCGCGGTAGAACTGGTCGGGGATCTGGATCAGGATACCCGCGCCGTCGCCCATCAGGGCATCGGCACCGACGGCGCCCCGGTGGTCCAGGTTCTTCAGGATCAACAGACCCTGTTCAATAATGGAGTGGCTCTTGTTGCCCTTGATATGGGCGACGAAACCGACGCCACAGGCGTCGTGTTCATTGGCGGGATCGTACAAACCTTGGGCAATCATGGGGGCTCCGCAGCATTTTGAAGATATTGAAAGTCGAGGATAGAGCAGACTTCGGTAAACATCAATAGCAATAATTAGGGTCGGAGTCGAATTAAATGCCGAGTTTTTTAGTCGTAAATTAAATGGGGACATAGTGCTATAAGGCGTGCATTTCGCCTATCCCACCAATAAAATCATATAGTTATCCGAAAAACCGTCGTTCCCGCGAAAGCGGGAAACCATGCTGAGCTGGCCCAGGATACGCAGTATGGATTCCCGCTTTCGCGGGAATGACGAGGTACAAAAAAGGGAGGCAACGACCTCCCTTGTGTATTTGTTGCAATGACGCTGCGCACAAAACCTATTCCGCAGCCTTCACCTTGAACGGCCTCCCCCGCTTGGCCGGCAAAATCTGCCGCTTGGTCTGGTGCTCCAGCGCGACCTTGAACGCATGCGACCCCAGCGGCGCCCCTTTCAGCACGGCGGCATTGATCGTGTCCAGCTCCTGCCCCGACATCCCCTGCTGCACCAGTTCGATGAACGCCGCTTCGCGCTGGAATGGCGTATTGCCGAGTTCCCAGTACTTGGCATGGTCGGTGATGAGCGGATCCGGCCGCACGCCGGCGTGATGCGCATAGCTCGACCACGGATAGTCGAGCAGATCGAACGCGAGCTGGCTGCGCAACGGGTTCAGCTCGATGTAGCGGATGCAGGCAAGGAAATACGCGTCCGGATCGATCACGGACGTGCGGAAGCGGCCCTGGAACAGCGTGCCCGAGCGGCCATACTTGTTGTTGAACCAGGGAACATATAATCGCCCCACTTTCTGCATCATCGCCGCGAGGCCGTCCTCGTCGGACGGCGTCGCCAGCAGATGGAGGTGGTTCGGCATCAGGACATAGGCGTGGATGGCCACGCGGTAGAACTTCGCGCTCTCGCGCAGGTAGTCCAGGAAACGGCGATAGTCTTCGTCGTCGCGGAAGATGACCTGGTTGTCGTTGCCGCGCTGGATGATCAGGTGCGGCTGCTTCGGCAGGATCAGTCGGGGTTGGCGGGCCATGGCGTCATTCTAACGCAACCGCCCCACTCTGTCCCCAATTAGTCAGGCGAGCGTAAAGCCGGCGGACAGGCTGTAGCCTTCGCCGTAGGCGCTGCGCAGCGGCAGGTCCTGGCCGAGGCCGGTGCGGGCCTTCTTGCGCAGACGGTAGACGAGCATGTCGACGCGACGGCTGGCATCCGGATCGTCGCCGCCCATGCCGGCCACGATCACCTGGCGCGGGACGGGCCGGGTGTTGATGGTCAGCAGGTGCAGGAAGTTGCACTCTTTTTCCGTCAGGTCGATCACCTTGCCCATCAGCTCGAGCTGGCGGGCCGAGACGCGCAGGGTCCACTTGCTCGGCGCAGGCGCCGGCTCGGACGACGGCCGCACGCGGCGGTCCAGCGCTTCGATGTGGGCGGCCAGTTCCGGGAACTTGATCGGCTTGGTGAGATAGTGGTCGGCGCCGAGGCGCAGGCCGAGGATGCGGTTGTCGAAGGCCACGCGGCCCGTCAGCACCAGCAGCCCGATCTCGGGATACAGCTGGCGCATCCGTGGAATCACATTGAATCCATCCTCGTCGGGCAGGCCCAGGTCGAGCACGACCACGGCGGCCGGCGTGCGCGTCAGCGCGGCCCACATATCGCTGGCGGTGGTCGCGATCGTGACCTCGTGGCCGAGTTCCTTGAGGAAGTCGGCCATATCGCCTGCGTATTCGCCATTGTCTTCAACAATCAATATTTGCGTCATGGGTTTTGCCAATTCCTTGTTTCGTATTCCCGGCTTCGTTGTCGGGCGGCTAACCCCGGTCGCCATTCCGATTATCACTGCTGGTCATTCCGGAAGCAAGACTTTTTGCCCCGCTTGCCTGTGCCGGCAGCCATAGCCTGAACTCGGCGCCGCCCTCTGGAGGACATGCATATGTCAAAGTGCCGCCATGCACTTCGACCACGGACCGGGCCATGTACAGCCCCAGGCCGCTGCCCGCGACACCTTCCGCATTCGCGCCGCGGTAGCCCTTGTCGAAGATGCGCGCGACGTCGTCCGGCGGCACGCCATGTCCTTCGTCGCGCAGCGCCAGTTCGACGCCGCCATCGACCGGCCGTCCCGCCGCATGCAGCGCGGTGCCGGCCGGTGTATAGCGCAGAGCATTGTCCAATAACACCTTGAGCGCCAGCCGCAGGCCGGACGGTTCGCCCCGCAGCGCGGCGGGCAGGTCGCCGGCCGCCAGGGTCACGGGACGCCCGGCCGCGCGCGCCTGCGCCACCAGTTCTTCCAGCAGCAGCTTCGGCCCCACCTTGTTCTCGCGGCGCTGGCCGCCGAGCGCGGCCATGCGCTCGGGGGACAGATAGTCGTCCAGCATCGCGATCAGGCGATCCGTCGCGGCGGCGATCTTGCGATAGCGCTCGCGCGTCGCCTCGTCGGCCTTCGTGCCCAGGGACTCCAGCCGCTGGATCGCGCCGTCGATCGTCGACAGCGGCGTGCGGAATTCGTGGTTCAGCATGCTGGCAAACCGCTTTCTCTCGCGCTCCCGCTCGCGCCGCGCGGACACGTCGCGCACGAGGCCCAGCAGCGCCCGCGGCTGGCCGGCGTCGTCCAGCGCCAGGGTCGAAATCACCTCGACGGCCACCTCGCTCCCGTCCGGCCGGCGCAGGTCGAACTCGCGCATCACGCGCAGGCGCGAACCGTCGCCGGCGGCAAACCGGCGCAGGCGCTCCGGCAGGCCGGCGCACAAGGCCGCCAGCGGGCCGTCGCCGCCCCGCTCCATCTGCGCGCGGATGTCGGCGATCGAATAGCCGAGCATGTCGTCGACACCGGGGCTGACATACGCCGGCACGCCCGTGGCGCAATCGAAGATGAACGCGAGGTCACCGCCCAGCTCGGCAATCGTGCGAAAGGCGTCCGCCGTGGAGATGTCCGTCGAGACGGAAGCGCTGCGCGTCATGAGAGGCCTAAATGAGAATGATTCCAGACAATAAGTATAGTGCCCGATATAACGCTTTGCATAGACGAGCAGGCATCGCCGTTGCGTCAAACACGCAGAATTTCGAGATAAGCGATATATGCATATGCAAATAAAAAAAGGGCAAGCCGCTTCGGCTTGCCCTCTTGACCACGATACTGCCGCGCTTATTCGTCCAACGGCGCGAAGATCGCCTGCAGGTCTTCCTGCGTGAGCGCCATCTTCTGCGACTCGCCTTCAGCCAGGATCGACGCCGCCAGCTCGGATTTCTTTTGCTGCAGCAGCTGGATTTTTTCTTCCAGCGTGCCCTTCGCGATCAGTTTATAGACGAACACCGGTTTGTCCTGCCCGATGCGCCACGCACGGTCCGTCGCCTGGTTTTCGGCCGCCGGGTTCCACCACGGGTCGTAGTGGATGACCGTGTCGGCCGCGGTCAGGTTCAGGCCCACGCCGCCGGCCTTGAGGCTGATCAGGAAGATCGGCACGGCGCCCTGCTGGAACGCGGCCACCTGCGCGGAACGGTCGCGCGTCTCGCCGGTGAGGATCGCGTATGGGATCTTGCGCGCGTCGAGTTCTTCCTCGATCAGGCCCAGCATGCTCGTGAACTGCGAGAACACGAGGATCTTGCGGCCTTCGCCCAGCAGGTCGTCGACCATCTGCATCAGGTCCGTCAATTTGGCCGACACGGCCGCCGTGTTCTTCTTGCCCGGCATCGCCTTCACCAGGCGCGGGTCGCAGCAGACCTGGCGCAGTTTCAACAGCGCTTCCAGGATGACGATCTGGCTGCGCGCCACGCCCTTGCGGTCGATCTCTTCGCGCACCTTCTTGTCCATCGCCAGGCGCACGGTCTCGTACAGGTCGCGCTGCGGACCCGTGATCTCGATGCGGCGGATCATCTCCGTCTTTTCCGGCAGCTCTTTCGCCACGTTGTCCTTCGTGCGGCGCAGCAGGAACGGCTTGATGCGGCGGTTCAGCAGCATGCGGCGCACCGGGTCGTCCTGGCGCTCGATCGGATGGCGGAATTGCGTGTTGAACGTCTTCTCGTCGCCGAGCAGGCCCGGCAGCAGGAAGTGGAATTGCGACCACAGCTCGCCCAGGTGGTTTTCCAGCGGCGTGCCGGACAGGCACAGGCGGTGGCGCGCGTTCAGCGAGCCGGCCGTCTGCGCCGCCTTCGAGCGGGTGTTCTTGATGTAGTGCGACTCGTCCAGGATCACGAGGTGGTACTCGTGCTCGCGCAGCTTTTCCTCGTCGCGCGGCAGCAGCGCGTACGTGGTCAGCACGATGTCGGCGCCATCGATCTGGTCGAAAAGGTCCATGCGCTCCTTGCCCTGCAGCAGGAGCACCTTCAGGTCCGGGGCGAAGCGCGCCGCTTCTTCCATCCAGTTCATCATGAGGCTCGTCGGCGCGATGACCAGCGCCGGGTTCGTGAGGCGGCCCGCTTCCTTTTCCGTCAGGATGTGGGCGATCGTCTGCACGGTTTTACCGAGACCCATGTCGTCGGCGAGGATACCGCCCAGGTCGTATTCGCGCAGGAATTGCATCCACGCGAGACCGTCGAGCTGGTAGTCGCGCAAGGTCGCCTGCAGGCCTTTCGGCGCGTCGACTTTTTTCACCTTGCCGAACTGGCTCAGCTTGCGGCCCGTTTCGCGCAGGCGCTCGCCGCCCGTCCAGTTCAGCTCGGTGCCTTTGGCGAGTTCTTCCAGGCGCGCCGCATCCAGCGTCGACAGCCGGACTTTATCCTTGATCTTGTCGTTGAAATACAGCTCGCCCAGCGTCGACAGGATGGGCTTCACACGGCCCCACGGCAGCGCCACGCGCACGCCGTCCGGCAGGGTCGCCAGCATCTGGTCGGCCTCGGCATGGGCGGCCAGCACGTCCGGATTGAAGTCCAGCGGCGCCGTGCGGATGAGTTGCACGAGGACGGGCAGCAGCGGCACGCGCTTGCGGTTGACGACGATGCCCAGCTCCAGCTCGAACCAGGCGTTGCCGGCTTCGGGCGGTTCGTCGATGTCGGCATACCAGTCTTCGACCGGCACGACGTCGTAGCGGTATTTCGGCGACTTCTGCACGTGCCAGCCGAGGTCGGACAGCGCGTCGAGGTCGTTCTCGGCAAAGCGCAGCCAGTGCGCCTGACCATCGAGCAGCAGCGCACCGGACAGGGCCGACAACGGCGCCGTGGCCGGCTTGCGGAAGCCCAGCTTGTGGAGGGAGTCCAGCGCGGCCGCTTCCAGCGCTTCGTCGCGCTCGATCACTTCGGTGACGTCGCCGATCTGGCGCACGACGCGCTGGGCCGGGTCGAACGAGATGCGCTGGCCGTCGTAGTCGAACGACAGCACGGCGAAATCCTGCCAGCGCTGGCCATTGCCTTCAGCCTGGGGGATGGCGTCGAGCAGCAGGTGCGGCTGCGGTTTCACGTCCGTGCGGATGCGCTGCGTGAGCGGCTGCGGCAGCGGCATCAGCTGTTGCAGGCCATGCGCCAGCAGCAGTTGCGACACGCGTTTCTTGTCGTTGCCGGCCAGAGGCGGTGCCTGCGACACGAGCGCCTGCAGGTCGGCCAGCGAGATGTCGATGCCGCCGCGGTTCAGGTCCAGCGGGCCGCACGACAGGTTGTCGATGTACCACGGCGGATCCGTCGGCAGCATGTAGTCGACGAGGTCGGCGCCCGGGTGCGTGGCGCCTTTGGCCGGTTCCACCGACCAGCCGAGCTTGGCCGCACGGCCTTCGTCGCGCCACGTGAGATTGGCCTTGCGCACGGGACCGGCCTGCAGCGGATACAGCAGGCCATTGGTCATGTCGGACCACGAGTTCGCCCACAGCAGTTTTCCTTGCGCGAGCAGTTGCTGCAGCAGGATGGCGCCGACTTTGCCCTTGGGCTCGGTCGCGCTCGTGCTCTGGTTCGAGCCGCTGCGCATGGCGATGAAGAAACGGACCAGGTCCTCGTCCTCGCCTTCGAGGTAGCTAGGGGGCGCCGACAGCAGCGAGAACACTTCGCTCACCGGGCTCGCCGCGGCCACGTCCCCGTTCGGGCGCAGGCGCGCCTTGCACAGGCAGACCGCGACGTGGCGGCCGCCACTGGTCGGGGCCATGACATAAACGAATTTGTACTGGACGGCCTTGGGGTCAGTGACTTCCGCGGTCAGCTTCGGCTGGGGATGTGCTGCCGCCTCGACCCTTTGCAGCCAGCTTAACACCGGTGCGGGCAGGGCCGGAGCGCGTGCGGGTGCTCGAGCCGGCGGTGCGTCGCTGGTGTCGTCGCGATGAAAATCAACTGTGTGCATGGGTCTCACGAGTCTTTAATTTGAAAAAACAACAATTCCTATTATCCGTCATGCGAACCGAACAGCTTTGTTAGGGATCGCACGTAGCGGGCAAAACTTTACGAGACGAAAAGAGTAGAAGTTACACTCTGCCGCCCCGCTTTGCCAGCCCCCCTCACGCATTTTTTTGCTCCATTGCGTCAAGACACGAGGCGCCAGTCCGGCGCGCTCAGGTGCTTCACAAAGAACTCGGCCAGGGCCTCCACCTTGGCTGGCCGCGCGCGTGCCGATGGCGTGACGAAATACAGACCGCCGCGTGCCATGTGCCAGTCCTCCAGTATGGGGATAAGCCGCCCGGCGCGCACATGATCTGCCGCAATAAATTCCGGGAACTCGGCAATCGCAAGGCCGTCCAGCACGGTCGGCAACAACGCATCCGCATTCGTCACTCGGAGCGGCCCCTCCGGCTTGATGGCAATTTCTTCGCCGTCTGCGTTGGTGAAGCGCCACACGTCGATGCGGGCGCGATACGTGTAGCCGAGGCACGGATGATCCACGAGTTCGGAAGGATGGCGTGGCGTCCCCCGCGTTCTCAGATATTCGGGCGAGGCGACGACGATCTGTGCCACGGGACATAGCTTGCGCGCCACTAGCGAGGAATCGGGCAGCACGGCGATGCGCAGGGCGGCATCGAAGCCCTGCCCCACGAGGTCGACGGTGGCATCGGACAAGTGAAGGTCGATCTGCACGTCGGGGTATTCACGAAAGAACGCGGGCAGCAGCGGCGCCACCCAGCGCAGTCCGAACGACATCGGCACGGCCAGCCGCACGACCCCGCGCGGCCGCGCCGACATCTCGCGCGCGGCGCCTTCCGCCTCTTCCGCTTCGCGATAGATCTTCAAGGCGCTGTCCGCGATGGTGCGGCCGAATTCCGTCAGCGCCAGCTGGCGCGACGTGCGGTTGAGGAGTCTCGCCCCGAGCCGCTCCTCGAGCCGTGCGACGGCCCGCGACACCGTCGCCACCGACACGCCCAGCGCACGCGCCGCGCCGGCGAACGAGCGTTCCTCGGCCACCTTGGCGAACATCGCGAGACCTTCGAAATCGGGCAACAGGGACATCGTTCGTCGTCGGCCAAAGCGCCGATGAGTTATCGAACCCGACATGTTACGGCATCCGGGCGCCGGTGCCTATCGGCCTGCCGACATATGTACATCAAAAATGCAAAGATAGTTTGCTATCAGTGCTATTTTAATGTTGTGCCAGCCCCAGTACGATGGTTTCCGTCGACTTCGACATCAACCAAACGGAGAACATCATGACTGCCAAACTCGCCAACAAAATCGCTCTCGTCACCGGCGCCACCAGCGGCATCGGCCTGGCCACCGCCCAACGCTTCGCTCTCGAAGGCGCGCAAGTGATCGTCACCGGCCGCCGCCAGGCCGAACTGGACGCCGCCGTGAAAACCATCGGCCACGATGCAGTCGGCCTGCGCGTCGACTCCAGCGACCTTGCCGCACTGGACGGCCTGTACGACGAGATCCGCGCCCGCTTCGGCCGCCTGGACGTCCTGTACGCGAACGCCGGCGGCGGTTCGATGCTGCCCCTGGGCGAGATCACGGAAGAACAATTCGACGACACCTTCGGCCGCAACGTGAAAGGCACGCTGTTCACCGTGCAGAAAGCACTGCCGCTGCTGTCGAAAGGCGCTTCGGTGATCCTGACCGGCTCGACGGCCGGCAGCAGCGGCACCCCGGCGTTCAGCGTCTACGCGGCCAGCAAGGCCGCCGTGCGCGCCTTCGCCCGCAACTGGATCCTGGACCTGAAGGACCGCGGCATCCGCGTCAACACGATCAGCCCGGGCGCCACCCGCACGCCCGGCCTCGTCGAACTGGCCGGCACCGACGCCGCCGCGCAGCAGGGCCTCGTCGACTACCTGGCCGCGCAGATCCCGCTGGGCCGCGTCGGCGAGCCGGACGAGATTGCGAAAGCGGCCGTGTTCCTCGCCTCCGACGATGCCAGCTTCGTCAACGGCACCGAGCTGTTCGTCGACGGCGGCCAGGCGCAGATCTGATCATGATCGACCATCGTCCCTACGCCGCCCTGGGTGGCCATGACCTGGGCTGGCTGAACGCCCGGCTGCACGTGGCCATCGACGGCATGGGCCGTCCGAAGCACGGCGCGATCGGCCCGCTCCGGGCCTGGAACGACGACACGTTCGCGCCGCACACGGGCTTCGGGATGCACGGCCACAGGGACGTCGAAATCGTGACCTACGTGCGCCAGGGCGCCGTCACCCACGAGGACAGCCTCGGCAACCGTTCCACGATTGCCGCCGGCGACGTGCAGGCGATGCGCGCCGGCAGCGGCATCCGCCACAGCGAGCGCAACGACGGCGACGTGCCGCTGCTGCTGTACCAGATCTGGCTGCGTCCGCGCACGCCGGGCGGCGCGCCGTCGTGGAACACGCGGCACTTCCCGCCCGCGGCGCGTGCCGGCGCCTTGACCGTGCTGGCCAGCGGCAATGCGCGCGATGCCGATGCGCTGCCCATCGACGCGGATGCGCGCCTGCTCGGGGCCACCCTGCGCGCGGGCGACGTGATCGAACACGCGCTCCCGCGGGGCCACGGCGCCTATCTCGTCACGACGGCGGGCCGCGTCACCGTCAACGGCGTGACGCTGGCGGCGCGCGACGGGGCCGGCATCGCGGACGAGGATGTGATCACGATCGCGGCACTGGAGGATACGGAGATCGTGCTGGCGGAACTTTTGCAGAATTGATACGCCGCGTTGTGCCACCTTGATATCGCCCTGCGTGTCAAGACTGGCGCATCGCCCGCGATTGCGTATCATTGCCCGTTCGATTCACCGACCACCGACATCATCCATGCTGCCTTCGATCGAACAACGCCTCGCTCAAGAACTGTCCGCCAAACCGGCACAGGTGGCCGCCGCCGTCGCCCTGCTCGACGAAGGCGCGACCGTCCCCTTCATCGCCCGCTACCGCAAGGAAGCGACGGGCGGCCTCGACGACATCCAACTGCGCCTGCTGGAAGAACGCCTGCGCTACCTGCGCGAACTGGAAGACCGCCGCGCCGCGATCATCTCGTCCATCACGGAACAGAACAAGATGACGCCGGAGCTGCTGCAGGCGATCTCGCTCGCGGAAGACAAGACGCGCCTGGAAGACCTGTACCTGCCGTACAAGCAGAAGCGCCGCACCAAGGCGCAAATCGCGATCGAGGCCGGCCTGAAGCCGCTGGCCGATGATCTTCTTGACGATCCGTCGCGCGATCCGGAAGCCGAAGCGGCGAAATATCTGCGCGAAGCGTTCACGAATGCGGACGGCGTCGCGAACCCCGGTGTGGCCGACACGAAGGCCGCGCTGGACGGCGCGCGCCAGATCCTGATGGAGCGCTTCGCGGAAGATGCCGAGCTGCTGCAATCGCTGCGCGAATATGTGCAGGAGCACGGCGTCGTCGAATCGAAGGTCGTCGACGGCAAGCAGGAAGAAGGCGAGAAATTCGCCGACTATTTCGATTACTCGGAAACGCTGGCGACCGTGCCGTCGCACCGCGCGCTGGCGCTGATGCGCGGCCGCCGCGAGGGTATGCTGGACGTCACCCTGCGCCTCGATTCGGAGCCGGAAAAGCCGAAGTGGGACGCGCCGCACAATCCGTGCGAAAGCCGCATCGCCGCGCGCTTCGGCATCAAGGGCACGGGCCGCCCGGCCGACAAATGGCTGCTCGACACGGCGCGCTGGACGTGGCGCGTGAAGAGCTTCATGTACATCGAGACGGAGCTGATGGGCGCCTTGCGCGAAAAAGCCGAGAGCGATGCGATCCACGTCTTCGCACGCAACCTGAAGGACCTGCTGCTCGCCGCACCCGCGGGCCCGCGCGCGACGATGGGCCTCGACCCGGGCCTGCGCACGGGCGTCAAGGTCGCCGTCGTCGACGCGACCGGCAAGGTGGTCGACACGTCGACCATCTACCCGCACGCGCCACGCAACGACTGGGACGGTTCGCTGCATACGCTGGCGAAGCTGGCCGCGAAGCACAACGTGTCGCTGATCTCGATCGGCAACGGCACCGCGTCGCGCGAGACCGATAAACTGGCGCAGGACCTCATCAAGCAACACCCGGAGCTGAAGCTGACGAAGATCGTCGTGTCGGAAGCCGGCGCGTCGGTGTACTCGGCGTCGGAATTCGCATCACGCGAACTGCCGGAACTGGACGTGTCGCTGCGCGGCGCCGTGTCCATCGCGCGCCGTCTGCAGGACCCGCTGGCCGAACTCGTCAAAATCGATCCGAAATCGATCGGCGTGGGCCAGTACCAGCACGACGTGTCGCAGACGCAGCTCGCGCGCCAGCTCGACGCCGTCGTCGAGGATTGCGTGAACGCGGTCGGCGTGGACGTCAACACGGCGTCGGCGCCGCTGCTCGCGCGCGTGTCGGGCTTATCGAGCAGTGTCGCGCAGAGCATCGTCAACTACCGCGACCAGCAGGGCGCGTTCGCGTCGCGTGCGGCGCTGAAGAAGGTGCCGCGCCTGGGCGATAAAACGTTCGAACTGGCGGCGGGCTTCCTGCGCATCGTGAACGGCGCCAACCCGCTGGACGCGTCGGCCGTGCACCCGGAATCGTATCCGGTCGTCGAAAAGATCCTGGCCGATATCCAGAAGGACATCAAATCGGTGATCGGCGACAGCGCGCTGGTAAAACGCCTGAATCCGGCCAAGTATGCCGATGACAAATTCGGCGTGCCGACCGTGACCGACATCTTGAAAGAGCTGGAAAAGCCGGGCCGCGACCCGCGTCCGGAATTCACGACGGCCACGTTCAAGGAAGGCGTCGAGGAGATCTCGGACCTGCGCCCGGACATGATCCTGGAAGGCGTCGTCACCAACGTCGCGGCGTTCGGCGCGTTCGTGGACATCGGCGTGCACCAGGATGGCCTCGTGCACATCTCGGCGCTGTCGAACACGTTCGTCAAGGATCCGCACACGGTCGTCAAGGCGGGCCAGGTCGTGAAGGTGAAAGTGCTGGAGGTGGACGTCAAGCGCAAGCGCATCGCGCTCACGATGCGTTTGTCGGACAGCGCACCGCAGGCCGGGTCGCAACCTCAACAGCGCGGGGATCGGGATGACCGCAAGCGGCTCGGCCAGCATCAAAAGCAGGAGCGTTCCGCGGCGCCAAGCAATGGCGCGATGGCGGCGGCGTTTGCAAAGCTGAAACGCTGACGTGGCGGCGGGCGCCTTATGCCGGCGCCCCCGTTTTCTTATAAAATGCCGTCATCTATCACATTCTCACCAAAGGCAGAACCAAATGAGCGACGTACAAACCTGGATCAAAGAGACCGTGACCAACGCGCCTGTCGTGCTGTTCATGAAGGGCACCGCCCAGTTCCCGCAATGCGGTTTTTCGGGCCGCGCGATCCAAATCCTGAAGGCTTGCGGCGTCGATAACATCGCCACCGTGAACGTCCTGGAAGACGCGGAAGTCCGCCAGGGCATCAAGGAATACTCGAACTGGCCGACCATTCCGCAGCTGTACGTGAACGGCGAATTCGTCGGCGGTTCCGACATCATGACGGAAATGTACGAGTCGGGCGAACTGCAGACCCTGCTCAAGAAGAATGGCTGATACCGGCCCGCGCCGGATCGTCGTCGCCATCACGGGCGCGACCGGCGCGATCTATGGCGTGCAGCTGTTGCGACGGCTGGCCGCCGTACCCGGCGTCGAGACGCACCTCGTCATTTCCGACGCCGCCACCCTCACCCTGCACCAGGAAGTCGGCCTGCAACGGCGCGACGTGGAAGCGCTCGCCCACGTGGTCCATCGTAATCGCGAGATCGGCGCGTCGATCGCCAGCGGCTCGTTCCAGACGGACGGCATGGTGATCGCCCCCTGTTCGATGAAGACGCTGGCCGCGGTCGCGCATGGTTTGTCGGACAACCTGATCGCGCGCGCCGCCGATGTCGTGCTGAAAGAACGCCGGCGCCTGATCCTGATGGTGCGCGAGACGCCGTTCAACCTGGCGCACCTGCGCAACATGACGGCGGTCACGGAAATGGGCGGCATCGTCTTCCCGCCGCTGCCGAGCTTTTATAACCGCCCCGCCACGATAGCCGAGATGGTCGACCACACGGTGTCCCGTGTCATGGACCTGCTGGGCGTGACGAACGATCTCGCCCCGAGATGGGGCGGCATGAAAGAGGATACGCCCTGACTCAGGCGCGTTCGCCGTACGGGTCGCTTTCGGCTTGTCTCTGTTCCCTTGCGTCTTCGATTTTTCTGCGCTGCTCGTTACGCTTGCGCATGATTTCTGCGTGCTGGGCCGCCGTCATCGGCGGCGCGGTCATGAGGTCCTTCAACTGCGCGGTGTTGCTGTAGTTATTAATCATGAGGCGACTGCATCCTTATTGACCGATAACGCTGGCGGGCGCCAGTCAGGAACGCGAACTCGATGACTTCGACGTTCCGTTAGCGTTACCGATTATGCGCGAGACTCGGCCGTTTGTGCGGACAATCGCAGAAAAAATTGCAGTACAGAAGTGCGTGACGCGGCGCCCGGGATTTACCGGACGCCGCGTCATGGGATTCGGCCATCGTGAGTTCGATGGCGATCAGGAAGGATTATTTCTGCTGCTGGTGATTCATGCGCACGAGCATGCGGATGAATTCGCGCGCCAGCTGCTTGTGGTGCTCGTCCAGGCGTTGCAGGTCGGCGATCAGCTTGACGTCGGCCGATTCGAACCGGGTGCTGCCGTCGGTGCCGTCGCCATTGGCGGCGGCGTTTTCCGAACCGCCGAAGCGCAGCCAGTCCGCCGGCACGCCCAGCCATTGCGCGATCATGCGCAGTTTTTCCTGCGTCGGAATCGCCTCTCCGACCAGCCATTTACGTGCCGCGTGGACCGTGATTGGGCGGCCCTCGAAGCGAATGTTAAATTCCCGTGCCAGCCGGGTGGGGCTGTCCGGAGAATAATGGGCGTTTTTCAGGGCTTGCTGCAGGCGCTCGCTGAAGCTCTCCCGTTCGTTAGTCGAATTCATGGGTGGCACTAAGGGTTCATGCAAAGCCGTCATAGGTCGCTCCGTTGACCAGACCGTCTGTGACGGCAGGAGAGGCTGTAGGTAACAAATAAGTGAGTATTGACCAATTCTCACAGTGCTGTCCAGCAATTCCCATTGTGTTCAGCGTTCTGTGAGATATGTGTGAAAAATATCCTACAGGAAAAGGAAAACGTTTGCTCGTTCAATTTCCTACTAAAAATTGGAACGTTTCTTCCCCTTAGCATGACAAATGATGCCAAGAGTCAACAAAGTGCTGAGAAGTCCAGTTAGATTGTCGTGATTTTTACGACATACATTGGTCTTAATATGTTGTTTTAAGTCAACTTAAAACGCATGACCCCATCGTTGGCAGTTACACGCACGAGGTTACCGTTGTACCAAAGATAATGAAGATGGGCTAACGCCTCGCCGATCGCAAAACTGAGCTGGTGCGCGTCGAGTTGTCGCTTGAACATCAACGGAACAATGTCAACTGCCGACTTCGGCTCAGCACACACGGCGCGGACTTCCTCCAGCCGCGCTACATGGTGCGCGCGCAATTGCGCGATGCGGGTGTGCAAGCCACGGAACGGTTTGCCGTGGGAAGGAAGGACGAGGGTGTCGCCGGGCAGGTCGGCGAACTTGTCCAGAGAATCCAGGTACAGCTGCAGCGGGTTGCCTTCGGGCTCGACGGCGAACACGGAGACGTTCGTCGAAATACGCGGCAACACCATGTCACCCGAGATCAGGATCCGGTCCTGGTCGTTGTACAGCGAGACGTGTTCCGGCGAATGGCCGAAACCGGTAATCACGCGCCATTCCCGTGCGCCAATAACGACCCGCTGGCCATCCTGCAGACGGGTGTACGCCGCCGGCACGGCCGGCACGAGCGACGGGTAGTAATTTTTGCGGCTCTGCATCTGCTCGAGCATGCCCGCGTCGACGAGGCCATGGCGCTGGAAATGCGGGATCGCCGACGGGCCGTCGACGCCGGGCAGCGCGGCGGCCATCATGCGCGCGAAGCCGAACTCGCCGGTACTCGTCCAGAACGGCGCGCCGAACCGGTCGCACAGCCAGCCGGACAGGCCGACGTGGTCGGGGTGACAATGCGTCGCGAACACGCGCAGCAATGGCCGGTTCGCCATTGCGTCCGTGAACAGCCGTTCCCAGGCGGACCGGGTCGCATCGGTGCCGGCGCCGCAGTCGACGAGGGACCAGCCGCGCTTGTCCCCTGCCGTATCGTCCAGCAGCCACAGATTGATATGGTCGAGGGCGAACGGCAGCGGCATGCGCAGCCACGACAGGCCGGGCGCCACGTCCGTGACCGTGCCGAGTGGAGGAATGGCATCGCCGAATGGATAGCTGAGCTGGGCTTCGAGGAGGTTCATGCGGTGGACTTTCGTATTGATACTGGGGCGGGTCGCGTTACAATGCCGCAAACGCTTTGACGTAAACGTAAACGGAAGGCGCAGGCTGTGATTCTAAGCGATTCCGCACCTCGCCACTTTTGACCCGCAGAACACCATGGCCACCACCTACACCATCGCCGAACTGGCACGCGAATTCGACATCACCGCACGTGCGATCCGCTTTTACGAAGACCAGGGGCTGCTCAGCCCGATGCGCGAGGGCCAGGGCGGACGCAACCGTGTCTACACCCCGCGCGACCGCACCCGGCTGAAACTGACGCTGCGCGGCAAGCGCCTGGGTCTGACTTTGTCGGAGATCAAAAGCATCATCGACATGTACGAGACGCCGAAGGACACGGTGGCCCAGATCAACCGTTTCCTGGGCGTGCTGGCGCACCAGCGCGAGACGCTGGAACAGCAGCGGGCGGATATCGAGATGTCGCTGGCGGAAATTTCCGTGCATGAAGAAGAATGCCGCCGACTGCTGGCGGAAGCCGGCGAGAAGGATGCTGCTTGACGTTTACGTTAACGTCACTCCGCGCTATCATCCAGTCTGGCCACGAGCCATCCACCAGACAGACGACGAGAACGAGGACGACATGCTGCATCTCCCTGGCTTGACCTTTGACCATGGCGAAGACATCGCCGCCCTGCGCGAAGCTGTACAACAGTTCGCCGCGAGCGAAATCGCCCCCCGCGCGGCCGAGATCGACCGCACCGACCAGTTCCCGATGGACCTGTGGAAAAAGATGGGCGAGCTGGGCCTGCTCGGCATCACCGTCAGCGAGGAATACGGCGGCGCCAACATGGGGTACCTGGCGCACATCGTCGCCATGGAAGAAATCTCGCGCGCATCGGCCTCCGTCGGCCTGTCGTACGGCGCGCACTCGAACCTGTGCGTCAACCAGATCAAGCGCAACGGCAACGAAGAGCAGAAGCGCAAGTACCTGCCCAAGCTGATCTCGGGCGAGCACGTCGGTGCCTTGGCCATGTCCGAACCGAACGCCGGCTCCGACGTCGTCAGCATGAAGTTGCGCGCCGACCTGAAGGGCGACCGCTACGTGCTGAACGGCACCAAGATGTGGATCACGAACGGTCCGGACGCGGACACCCTCGTCGTCTACGCCAAGACCGACATCGAGGCCGGCCCGCGCGGCATGACCGCCTTCCTCATCGAAAAAGGCTTCAAAGGTTTTTCCATCGCGCAAAAGTTGGACAAACTGGGCATGCGCGGTTCGCACACGGGCGAGCTGGTGTTCCAGGATTGCGAAGTGCCGGTGGAAAACGTGCTGGGCGGCGTGGGCAAGGGCGTGAACGTGCTGATGTCGGGCCTGGATTTCGAACGCACCGTGCTGTCCGGCGGCCCGCTGGGCATCATGTCGGCCTGCATGGACGTCGTCGTCCCGTATATTCACGAGCGCAAGCAGTTTGGCCAAGCAATTGGTGAGTTCCAATTGATGCAGGGCAAGATCGCGGATATGTATTCGACGATGATGGCATGCCGCGCTTATGTGTACGCGGTCGGCCAGGCCTGCGACCGCGCATCGAACCCGGAACAGGTCCGCGCCCTGCGCAAGGACGCGGCCGGCGCCATCCTGTACAGCGCGGAAAAGGCAACATGGATGGCCGGCGAAGCGATCCAGACACTGGGCGGCAACGGCTACATCAACGAATACCCGGTGGGCCGTCTGTGGCGCGACGCCAAGCTGTACGAGATCGGCGCCGGTACAAGCGAAATCCGTCGCATGCTGATCGGGCGCGAGCTGTTCGGCGAGACGATGTAAGTTTGTGGAGAAGAGGAGACCGGGCGAACAACAAGATCGGCACAAGCCGGCAGAACAACAACTCCACGTAGCCCGAAAAATAGAGACCGTCATTCCCGCCCTCGGCGGGAATGACGGATCTTACGACAGCGGGTCATCCCAGCACATCATTCGCCGACTACAATGACCGCTGCCCCGTCCACCGCGCGAGCCGCCCGATGACCCAGGCCACCTTCCCCAAGCTGCTGTCGTCCCAGATCGCCTTCGACATCGCCCGCACCATCCTGGACGGCTTCGACCGTCACTACACGTTGTTCCGCCAGGCCAGCAAGACGGCCAAGACCCATTTCGAACGCGCCGACTGGACGACGGCCCAGCAGGCCGCGCGCAAGCGCATCGATTTCTATGACAAGCGCGTGCAGGAATGCGTGCATGCGCTGGAAGACGAATACGCGCCGGAAGATCTCGACGACGAGACGTGGCGCGAAACGAAGCTCCACTACATTGGCCTGCTGACGGACCACAAGCGCCCGGAGCTGGCGGAAAGCTTCTTCAATTCCGTCTGCTGCCACATCCTGCACCGCAGCTACTACCGCAACGACTTCATCTTCGTGCGCCCGGCCGTCTCCACCGAGTACATCGAGACGGACGAGCCGGCCCCGACCTACCGCGTGTATTACCCGGCGGCGGACGACCTGCGCTTCTCGTTGCGGCGCATGGTGACGAATTTCCAGCTCGACTGCCCGTTCGCCGACCTCGACCGCGACATCGCCCTCGTCGAAGCGCGCATGATCGAACATTTCGGCCTGCACGAGCGCGAGCCGAACCAGCAGTTGCACGTGCTGTCGAGCCTGTTTTTCCGCAACAAGGCCGCCTACATCGTCGGCCGCGCCATCAACGGCGCCCGGGAACATCCGTTCGTCGTGCCGATCCTGCACGACCGGGCCGGCCGGCTCGTCCTCGACGCGGTGCTGACCGATCCCGAGCAGGTGATCCTGCTGTTCTCGTTCACGCGCGCCTATTTCATGGTCGACATGGAAGTGCCGTCGGCCTTCGTGCAATTCCTGCGCAGCCTGATGCCGAAGAAACCGCGCAGCGAGATCTACACCGTGCTCGGCCTGCAAAAGCAGGGCAAGACGCTGTTCTACCGCGACTTCCTGCAGCACCTGAAGCACAGCTCCGACGCCTTCCGCATCGCGCCCGGCATCCGCGGCCTCGTGATGCTCGTGTTCGAACTGCCCTCCTTTCCGTACGTGTTCAAGGTGATCAAGGATTTCTATCCGCCGCCGAAAGAGACGACGCGGGCGCGCATCAAGGAAAAATACCTGCTGGTGAAGCACCACGACCGCGTGGGCCGCATGGCGGACACGCTGGAATACTCGGACGTGGCCTTCCCGCTGTCCCGCTTCGACGAGGAACTGATGGCCGAACTGCGCCGGTTCGCACCTTCGCTCGTCGACATCGAAGGCGACCACATCGTCATCAGGCACCTGTACATCGAGCGGCGCATGGTGCCGCTAAATATCTACCTGGACCGTGCACAGCGCAGCGGCGACGACGAGCTTATCGAACACGGCGTGTTCGAGTACGGCAATGCGATCCGCGACCTCGTCGCTGCGAATATTTTTCCGGGCGATATGCTGTACAAAAACTTCGGTGTGACCCGACACGGCCGCGTCGTGTTCTACGACTACGACGAGATCGAGTACCTCACCGACTGCAACTTCCGCGACATCCCGCAGCCGCGTAACGAGGAAGACGAGATGGCCGCCGAGCCCTGGTACCCCATCGGCAAGCACGACGTCTTTCCCGAACAATTCGCGCGCTTCCTGCTCGGGAATCCAAAGATACGCGCCGCGTTCATGAAACACCATGCCGCACTATTGACGCGCGTCTGGTGGCAGTCGCACAAGGACCGCATCCTCGCGGGCGAACTCGAAGACATTTTTCCGTATCCGCAGCACATCCGGTTCCACCTCGCGGACCCAGCGAACCCGGCGACACCCTCGCCGCAATCCCATTACTTGGAGACCTTACACAATGAATGATCCAATCGTTATCGTCGGCGCCGCCCGTACCCCGATGGGCGCCTTCCAGGGCGACTTCTCTTCGAAATCCGCGAGCGACCTGGGCGCCGTGGCGATCAAGGCGGCCGTCGAGCGCGCCGGCGTCGACGCGAGCCTCGTCGAGCACGTCTACTTCGGCAACTGCCTGATGGCCGGCCAGGGCCAGGCCCCGGCGCGCCAGGCGCTGATCAAGGCGGGCCTGCCGCTGTCGACGGGCGCCGTTACCCTGTCGAAGATGTGCGGCTCGGCGATGCAGGCCGCGATCTTCGCGCACGACGTGCTCAAGGCCGGCAGCGCGGACGTCGTCGTGGCAGGCGGCATGGAGTCGATGACCAATGCCCCGTACCTGATCCCGAAGGCGCGCGGCGGCTACCGCATCGGCCATGGCGTCATGTTCGACCACATGATGATGGACGGCCTCGAAGACGCCTACTCGCGCAACGAAAAGACGGGCGAAGGCCGCTCGATGGGCACGTTCGCCGAGGAGTGCGTGGCCAGGTACGGCTTCTCGCGCGAGCAGCTGGATGCGTTCGCGATCGAATCCGTCAAGCGCGCGCAGAATTCCACCGAGTCCGGCGATTTCCAGTGGGAGATCGCACCGGTGACCGTCGCAAACCGCCTGGGCGAAACGATCATCGAGAAGGACGAAGGCCCCGTCAAGGCCAAGGTCGACAAGATCCCGACGCTGCGTCCGGCGTTTAAAAAGGATGGCACGATCACGGCCGCTTCGTCGTCGTCGATCAACGACGGCGCCGCGGCCCTCGTCATGATGCGCGAATCGACGGCGAAGGAACTGGGCGTCACGCCGCTCGCCCGCATCGTCGCCCACACGACGCACGCGCAGGAGCCGGACCAGTTCTCGACCGCGCCGATCGGCTCGCTGCAAAAGCTGTTCAAGAAGACCGGCTGGTCGCCGAAGGACGTCGACCTCTTCGAGATCAACGAAGCGTTCGCCGCCGTGCCGATGGCCGCGATGCACGAGCTGGACATCCCGCATTCGAAGGTCAACGTCCACGGCGGCGCGTGCGCGCTGGGCCACCCGATCGGCGCATCGGGCGCACGCATCATCGTCACCCTGCTCGGCGCGCTGAAGAAGACGGGCGGCAAGCGCGGCGTGGCGTCGCTGTGCATCGGCGGCGGCGAGGCGACCGCGATGGCGATCGAGATGGTGTAACGCGCCACGCACGCGTTTTTAAAACACGGTATGGTGACGGATTGTCATTGTCATCCATACCGTGAAGGAATTCCCATGCCAACAGCTCTCATCATCGGCGCATCGCGCGGCATCGGCCACGAACTGGCCCGTCAATACCGCGCAGACGGCTGGCGCGTCATCGCCACCGCGCGCAAGGCCGCGGATTGCGATGCGCTGCGCCGGCTGGGCGCGGAAGCGCACCAGGTCGACGTCACCAATGCCGAATCGATCGGTGGCCTGGGCTGGAAGCTGGACGACGAAAAGATCGACGCCGCCTGGCTCGTCGCGGGCGTGTACGGCCCGGACCACGCCGGTTTCCCGACCGAACAGGAATTCGACGACGTCATGCACACGAACGTGCTGGCCGCGATGCGGTTACTGCCCATCGTCGCGCCGCTGGTCGCCACGACGCGCGGCAAGGTGGCCGTGATCTCGTCGCGCATGGGCTCCATCGGCGAGCGCAAGAGCAACCAGGGGTCGCTGTACCGCGCCAGCAAGGCCGCGCTGAATTCCGTGCTGGCCGACGCCGCGCTGACGTACGGCCCGCAGGGTGCCACGTGTCTGACCTTTCACCCGGGCTGGGTGCAGACCGACATGGGCGGTCCGGGCGCCACGCTCACCGTCGAGCAAAGCGCGGCCGGCCTGCGTGCCACGCTGGCCAAGGCGACGCCGGCGCAGAACGGCGCCTTCCTCAATTACGACGGCACACCGATCCCGTGGTGAGCCGTCCACGATAAAAAACGAGACAACATGATTTTGACCGAAGAACACCAGATGATCCGCGACGCCCTGCGCACCTTCGCGCAGGAGCGTCTTGCGCCCAACGCCGCGCGCTGGGACCGCGAGCACCATTTTCCGAAGGACGAGCTGAAGGAACTGGCCCGGCTGGGCGCGTTCGGCGTGGCCGTGCCCGAGCAGTACGGCGGCGCGGGCCTCGACTACGTCGCGCTGGCGCTGGTGCTGGAAGAGATCGCGGCCGGCGACGGCGGCACCTCCACCATCATTTCGGTCAACAACTGCCCCGTGTGCTCGATCGCGATGACGTACGCGAACGCGGCGCAGAAGGAACGCTGGCTGCGCCCGCTCGCGCAGGGCGATTTGCTGGGCGCCTTCGCGCTGACGGAACCGCACACGGGCAGCGACGCCGCCGCCCTGCGCACGACGGCCGTGCGCGACGGCGACCACTACGTCCTGAACGGCACCAAGCAGTTCATCACGAGCGGCAAGAACGGCGACGTGGCCATCGTCATGGCCGTCACCGACAAGGCGGCCGGCAAGAAGGGCATCAGCGCGTTCTGGGTGCCGACCGATACGCCCGGCTACATCGTCGCCGGCATCGAACAGAAGATGGGCCAGCATTCGTCGGACACGGCGCAGATCGTGTTCGACAACTGCCGCGTCCCGGTTGAAAACCTGATCGGCGAAGAGGGCCAAGGCTACAAGATCGCGCTGTCGGGCCTGGAGGGCGGACGCATCGGCATTGCGTCGCAATCGGTAGGCATGGCGCGCGCCGCGTTCGAGGCCGCGCTGGCGTATGCGAAGGAGCGCGAAAGTTTTGGTGCGCCGATCTTCGACCACCAGGCCGTGCAGTTCCGCCTGGCCGAGATGGCGATGCAGATCGAGGCCGCGCGCCAGCTGATCCTGCACGCCGCATCGATGAAGGACGCGGGCCTGCCCTGCCTGAAGGAAGCCGCGATGGCCAAGCTGTTCGCGTCCGAGATGGCCGAGCGCGTGGTATCGTCGGCGATGCAGGTGTTCGGCGGCTATGGCTACGTGGCCGACTTCCCCGTCGAGCGCATTTACCGCGACGTGCGCGTATGCCAGATCTACGAAGGCACGAGCGACATCCAGAAGATTTTGATTGCAAGGGCTTTGTGACCAGATTGATGGACAACACGGAGGCGTTGACGATCCGCCCGGCCAATGAAGCCGACCTGGCGCCGTTCTTCGCCTACCTGGACGACCACTTGCGCGACAACGGCGCCGACGGCACGCCGCTGTTCCAGCCGATCGCGCCGGGCCAGCCTCGCCTGCCCGCCGGGCTGCGCATCGCGTTCATCAAGGGCATCGACATCCCCGTCGGCCAGCCGGGCTGGCGCCGCCTGTGGCTGGCCATCGACACGTACGGCGATATCGCCGGCCACGTGGACCTGCGCGGCCGTCCCGAACCGGCCGCGACGCACCGCGCCATGCTCGGCATGGGCGTGCACCGCGTGTGGCGGCGGCGCGGACTCGGGCGGCGCCTGCTCGAAACGGCGGCCCAGTGGGCGCGGGCCGGGACGGACGTCGAGTGGATCGACCTCGAGGTCTTGTCCGACAACTTGCCTGCCGTCGAATTGTATGCGCGCGCCGGTTTTACCACTGTCGCGCGCGTGGCGGATATGCTCAGGATCGCAGGGGTCGGCCACGACCTGAATTACATGACGTACAGGTTGCGCCAGGGGTGAGAATCGGTGAGCATGCGGTCCCTATCTGCATGCTAGAGTTGTACGATGAAAACCGCCCCGCCCCTCCTCCTGGCTGCCTGCATCGCACAAGCGGCCCACGCCGGCGACTGCCAGGTCGGCAAGCTCCTCCCGGCACCGAACGACCAGTCCGTGCACTGGACCGGCCCCTGCAAGGATGGCTATGCGGACGGCAAGGGCGTGCTCGAATGGACGGCGAAGGACGGCACCACGCGCCGCATCGAAGGCACGTTCGCGCACGGCGCCGTCAGCGGCGAAGCGAAGCTGAAGGCGGGCGATAAATTCACGTATATCGGCTCGCTGACCGACGGCGTCCCCGACGGCGAAGGCTACCTGCGCTTCGCCAGCGAGCTGCGCTACGAAGGCGGTCTCAAGATGATGCGGCGCGAGGGCAAGGGCGTGCAGATCTACCCGAACGGCGACGTCTACCAGGGCGAATTCCGCGCCGACCGTCCGAACGGCCAGGGGCGCCTCACGTATGCGCTCGGCGGCATGGTCGAAGGCGAGTTCCGCGATGGACGGCCGGTCGACGGCGACCGCATCACGTATGCCGGCAGCGGCCGGACCGGCACGCTGGATGCGGCCGCACGCAACGCAAAACAGGCCGGTCCCAAGCCGGAGAACACGTTCCAGCAGCGCCAGGCCGAGCCGGACACGGGCACGCTGCTGGCGAAGACGGACGTGCGGTCGCCGCTGCCGACCAACGTCGGCTGGGACGGTCTCACGCCCGAACAGAAGGACATCGTCCGCAACGGTTATCCGGCGCTGGAACCGGGCGACGATCCGCCGTATCCGCTGAACGGCACCGTCGAATTCAACCGGCTCGCGGTGGCTGTCGCCGGCAAGTACGACGCGCGCGGCCTGCTGCGCCTGCACGTGCTGGTCGGCGCCGACGGCAAGGCGAAGGAAGTACGCAAGGTGGGCAGCTTCGACGACGACGTGATCCGCTACGTCGCCAGCGCCGCCATGGCCATGCGCTACAAGCCCGCCGTCTGCCACGGGCAGCCGTGCGAGATGGTGTATCCGATCGCGATGGAATTCACGCGGCGCTTGTAATCAGAACCCCGCCAGCACGATCTTGCCCTGTGCGCGGTTCGACTCGATCAGCGCGTGCGCACGCTTCAGGTTCGCCGCGTCGATGCGGCCGAAGTTCTCGTTGGCCGTCGAGCGGAGCGTGCCCGCGTCGATCAGGTCCGCCACGCGGTTCAGGATCTCGTGCTGGCGGATCATGTCCGGCGTCGAGAACAGCGAACGCGTGAACATCAGTTCCCAGTGCAGCGACACGGCCTTGCGCTTGAACTTGCGGACGTCGATCGGGGCCGGGTCGTCGATCAGGCCGAATTTACCCTGCGGCGCGATGATCTCGACGATCTGGTCGAAGTGCTGCTCCGTGTGCGTGAGGCTGATCACGTAGTCCGGTGCGCTCAGACCCGCACGCTGGATCTCGTCCGTGAGGGGCTTGCCGTGGTCGATCACGTGGTGGGCGCCGTGCTTCAGCACCCAATCGCGCGTTTCGGGACGCGATGCCGTGCCGACGACCATCAGGCGGGTCAGCCGGCGCGCCAGTTGCACGAGGATCGAGCCGACGCCACCCGCCGCGCCGATCACCAATAACGTCTTGCCCTCGCCGCGCTCGTCGGTCGGCACCTCGAGACGGTCGAACAGCAGTTCCCACGCCGTGAGGCTCGTCAGCGGCAGCGCGGCGGCGGCGCCGAAGTCCAGCGATTGCGGCATCCTGCCGGCGATGCGCTCGTCGACCAGTTGCAGCTCGCTGTTGCTGCCGGCGCGGGCAATGGAGCCGGCGTACCAGACGCGGTCGCCCGGACGGAACAGCGTCACGTCCGGCCCGACGGCCTTCACGATGCCGGCCGCATCCCAACCCAGCACTTTCCACTCGCCGTCGGCAGGTTTCGAGCCGGCGCGCACCTTCACGTCGACGGGGTTCACGGACACCGCCTGCACCTCGACCAGCAGGTCGTGGCCGGTCGCGACCGGGTCCGGCAGGGTGATGTCGACGAGGGCGTCGGCGTGGGCTATGGGCAGGTTGTTCTGGTAGGCGATGGCTTTCATGGCGGCTCCTTGGTGATCGATGGGTCTCATTCTGGGCGCCCTGACCTTTTTGATAAACTGCGCAAATACGAAATCAATTTCAATCTTTCTTTGAAAATGAACCTGCGCGACCTCGAACTCTTCGTCACCACGGCCGAGCAAGGCGGCCTGTCGGCGGCCGCGCGTCTGCTGGATCTATCTCCGGCCGTCGCCAGCGCGAGTTTGAAGCGGCTGGAGGCGGACCTCGGCACGGCGCTGTTCGTGCGCACGACACGCAGCATGCGCCTGACGGTGGCCGGCGAACGCCTGCTCGCCCGCTGCCGGCCGCTGCTGGACGGCCTGCGCGATGCCGAGACCGAAGTGCGCGCGGGAGAAAACTCGATCGAGGGCCAGCTGCAGATCTCGATGCCGTCCGACCTCGGTCGCCACGTCGTGCTGCCGTGGTTGAACGCGTTCCAGGAGCGGCACCCGGGCGTGCGCCTGCGGCTGCAGTTGACGGACCGCCTGGCCGACATTTATCGGGAACCCGTCGACATCGCGCTGCGCTTCGGCAAGCCGCGAGAGTCGAGCATGGTGGCGCTGCCGCTGCTGGAGACGAACCGGCGCGTGCTATGCGCGTCGCCGGCCTACCTCGCGCGGCACGGCGTACCGGCGACCCCGCATGATCTGGCGGCACACAACTGCCTGTGCTTCATGCTGGACGAGACGGTCAACGACCGCTGGCGCTTCTACAAGGACGGCGCGGAGATCGAAGTGACGGTGCGCGGCGACCGCGTGGCCGACGATTCCGAGATCGTGCGGCGCTGGGCGCTGGACGGCCTCGGACTGTGCTACCGCTCGCGCATCGACGTGCAGGCCGACCTCGCGAGCGGCGCGTTGCGCACCGTGTGTACGGACTGGGAGGGCAACAACCAGCCGCTGTACATGGTGCTGGCGAACCGGCGCCAGGTGTCGCCGGCCGTCAGGGTGCTCAGGGAGTTTTTGGTGGAGCGGATGAACGCGTTCGTCGCCGCGTGATCACACCTGCTCCAGCGCCAGCGCGATCCCCTGCCCGCCCCCGATGCACAGCGTGACCACGCCGCGCCGCGCCAGCCCGCGGCGCATCGCATGCAGCAGCCGCACCGTCAGCACGGCACCCGTCGCGCCGATCGGGTGACCGTGCGCCACCGCGCCCCCTTCGACGTTGATGACGTCTTCCGCCAGCGACAGCCTGCGCGCCACGGCCAGCGGCACGGCGGCGAAGGCTTCGTTGATTTCGAAGCGGTCGACGTCGCCGATGCTCCAGCCGGCGCGCGCGAGAGCCTTCTGCACGGCCGGCACGGGCCCGAGGCCGAACATGCCCGGCTCCACGGCCGCCACGCCTGAGGCGACGAGGCGCGCGATCGGCTGCAGGCCCAGGCGCTCGGCCGTCGCGCGGTCGGCGACGATGACGGCGGCCGCGCCGCTGTTCAGGCCCGGCGCGTTGCCGGCCGTGATCGTGCCGTCCGGGCGGAATGCCGGTTTCAGTTTCGCCAGCGTCTCCAGCGTGGTGTCGGGGCGGTTCGCCTCGTCCGTGTCGAACAGCTGCACGGCGCGCTTGCCCGCGATCTCGATCGCCACGATTTCATCCTTGAACGCGCCGGCCGCCTGGGCTTCCGAGAAACGGCGCTGCGAGCGTTCGGCCCAGCGGTCCTGCGCAGCGCGGGTGATATCGACGTCCTTCACGAGGTCCTCCGTGTGCCAGCCCGAGTGCTGGGCCGAGAAGGCGTCGTTCAGGCCGTCGTGCAGCAGGCTGTCGTAGATCTGCGCGTGGCCCATGCGCGCGCCCCAGCGGGCCTGCGGCATCAGGTACGGCGCCTGGTCCATGTTTTCCATGCCGCCGGCCAGCACGACATTCGATTCTCCAGCCAGGATCTCGTGCGCGGCCGACGCGATGGCCTGCGCGCCCGAGCCGCATACGCGGTTCAGGGTCATCGCGGGCACGCTGACGGGAATGCCGCCATGGACCGCGGCCTGGCGCGCCGGGTTCATGCGGTTGCCCGCCTGGATCACGTTGCCCATCAGGACGGCGTCGATGGCGTCCGGAGAAATGCCCGCGCGCTCGACGGCGGCGCGCACGGCGGCCGCGCCCAGTTCGACGGCGGGGATGGATTTCAGGGAACCGTTGAACGCGCCGATGGCGGTACGCACGGGGGCACACAGGACGATGTCGCGGGCAGACATGATGACTCCTTTCGGGTTGGATGACGGGATCACGCAAATAGGAGTATATACACGTATTTTGAAAAACGCATGACGTGCGGCCTGGCGCAGGTCAGGATAATCAGGCGTCGGGTTCGTGGATGCCCGTCTCGACGACGGCGCGCAGCAGCACGCGCAGTTCGAGTGCGCGTTCGCTGCCGAAGTTCTCCTCGAAGGTCTGCTGGGCGCGGCGCCACAGCGGCAGCACGGCTTTCACCTTGGCCTTGCCGGCCGGCGTGAGGACGATCACGCGCTCGCGCTTATCGTGCTCGCTGGGACCGGTCGTGACCAGCGCATCGCGCTCGAGCGGCTTCAGGTTGCGGGTGAGAGTCGTGCGGTCCATGACCAGTTCGGCGGACATCTGGTTGACCGTCATCGGTCCGAGCCCCAGCAGCTTGTACAGGATGGAGAACTGCGTGACGCGCAGGCCGGCCTCGCTCAGGACCTGGTCGTACACGCCGGTGATGTAACGCGACGCCTGGCGCAGGGCGAGGCAGTTGCACAGGGGGTCGTTCGATGTCATGTACAGTGTTCCATTGCCGGGATGGCGTTAGTGCCCTCCCTCTAGCGAGTATAACCCCGGGGGTGCAGGAACCTGTGCATAATCGGCACCGGATAGTTGCATATACACTCAATCACACGACAGGAGGATCGCATGGACAAGCAGCCGACGGTGGCGGCGCAATGGGAAGAACAGCTGCGCGCGGTGCGCGCACGCATCGAGCAGGGCGGCGGACGTCCGGGCGTCGTGCCGGCGCAGGAAGCGCGCGGGATGGCGGGTCTCGCCATCATGGAAGCGCTGCTCGACGGCCGCTTCCCGTACGCGCCCATCGCCGAGACGCTCGACTTCTACCTCGTCGAGGT
Organism: Telluria mixta; assembly: GCF_029223865.1. Taxonomy (NCBI): domain Bacteria; kingdom Pseudomonadati; phylum Pseudomonadota; class Betaproteobacteria; order Burkholderiales; family Oxalobacteraceae; genus Telluria; species Telluria mixta. The sequence goes on along the minus strand of NZ_CP119520.1, from coordinate 2,161,523 downwards.
CGAGAAGGGCAAGGCCACCTTCCAGGGCACGCCGCAGGCAAAACACCTGAACCCGATGGGGACGGTGCACGGCGGCTGGTACGCGACCCTGCTCGACTCGGCCGTCGGCTGCGCCGTGCAGACGGGTCTGGAGCCGGGTTACGCCTACACGACGGCGGAGCTGAGCGTGAACCTCGTGCGCGGTGCGCGGCTCGACAGCGGGCCGCTGCGGGCGATCGGCACGGTGCTCCATTGCGGCCGCCAGTTGGCGACGGCCGAAGGGAAGATCGTCGATGCGCAGGGCCGGCTGTATGCGCATGCGACGACCACGTGCCTCGTGTTCGAAGCGCGTTGATCCATCAAGCCGCGACGGCGTAGCGGCTCGCCGGCTTCGTACGCGACAGTTCCGGGTGCATCGCGCGCCGCGCCGCTTCGTACGCGTTCCACTTGGCGCCGTCTTCCAGCGCCGGGATCGTGGCGAATTCGCCCTGGTCGTAACCGGCCAGCGCGGCATCGACGAGATCCTCGGCGCGCATCACGATCTCGCTGGGCAGATGCTCGACGGGCGTGCCGGCGATCTGCCAGAAATCCGTCGCCGTGGCGCCCGGCAGTACCACCTGTACGCGCACGCCCTTGTCGGCCAGTTCGTGCTGCAGCGACTGGCTGAACGCCACCACGTACGCCTTGCTGCCGCCGTACACACCGTTCAGCACTTCCGGTGCGATGGCGACGATGGACGCGATATTGATGAAGGCGCCCTGCCCGCGCGCCACGAAGCCCGGCGCGGCGGCATACGTCAGGCGCGTCAGTGCGGTCACGTTCAGCGCGATCATGTCCTGCATCTTGTCGACGTCGGAACCCAGCAGCGGGCCGGTGCCGCCCACGCCGGCGTTATTCACGAGCAGCGTGATGGCGTCGTCGTTCCGCAATACCTCTTCCACGCGGCGCAGGTCGGCGTCGCGGGTCAGGTCGGCGACGATCGTGTGCACCGTGATGCCATAGGCGGTGCTCAGGCGGTCGGCCTGCGCCTGCAGGCGTTCGCCATTGCGGGCGACGAGGACCAGGTCGTAGCCGCGGCGGGCCAGGCGGTCCGCGTAGAGGGCACCGATCCCGGTGGATGCGCCAGTGACGACTGCCGTACCGAGGTTTGCGTTGCTCATGTTCTTCTCCTTAGTGTGTGTACGCACATATAAGTGCAAAAATTTTTTGCTACGGTGCCAGCGTCGACAACGACTGGCGCAACTCCCCGGCCAGCCCGGCGCCGAACCTGCTCTCGAACTCCGCCTGCGCCGTCTGCCACACGGGCAGCGCTTCCGCCAGCTTGGCGCGGCCCGCGTCGGTGAGGCGCACGACGTTGCGGCGCGCGTCTTCCTCGTGCGGACCGATGGCCACGAGGCCGTCGCGTTCCAACGGCTGCAGCGCGCGGATCACGCTCGTGCGCTCCATGACCATCGCCTCGACCAGGTCCTTCATCGAGGCCGCGCCAATCTCGTCGACGTAGACCAGGATGGAGAACTGCGTGCTCGTCAGGCCTACGCGCGCCAGGTGGTCTTCATACATCTTCGTAATCAGACGCGCCGCCTTGCGGGAGGCGAAGCAGTTGCAGGCAATGAGTCGTTCGGAAGCAGTCATGGGCACAGTATTATGTGTGTACGCACACATGTCAAGCGCTTTCGAAAGATTACCCGCCGAGGATGGTGTCCATGTGCGTCTTCAGCATGTCGACGAACACGCGCGTGCGCGCCGGCATCAGGCGCCGCCCCGGCATCACGCACCACAGGCCGGCCGTGGGCAGCCACCAGTCCGGCAACACGCGGCGCAGGCGGCCGTTGCCGGTCCAGTCGCGCAGGGCGGCGTCGGCCGGCAGTATGGCGATGCCGGCGCCGAGCAGCGCCATCTCGCGCTGCAGCCGCGGCGAGTTGCACACGAGCGGCCCCTGCACGACCTGCTCCCAGCGCACGCCGTCGCCGCGCGTCAGCGCCCACGGCAACGTATCGCCATCGTTCGCGGCGAGCGCCAGGCAGTCGTGGTGCACGAGATCGTCCGGCGTCTGCGGCGTCCCGTGCGCGGCCAGGTAATCGGGGCTGGCATACAAGGCCTGGCGCAGTTCGCACAGCTTGCGCGCGACGAGTGTCGCGTCGTCGGGCAGGTGGTGGGCGGCGCGCACGGCCACGTCGAAGCGCTCGCCCCCGAGGTCGACCCGGCGCGGGGACAGGTCGACGCGCAGCCGGACGTCCGGATAGCGCGCACTGAACGCCCGGCAGAAACCGGCCAGGTCGAATTCGACGAGATCGGGCGGCATCGACACGCGCAATTCTCCGCGCGGCGTCTCCTGCCGGTGCTGGGCCAGCGCGGCCACTTCCTCCGTCTCGTCGACGAGGCGGCGCGCATGCTCGAGGATGCGCTCGCCGAACGCCGTGATCGCCACGCGCCGCGTGCTGCGCACGAACAGCTTTTCGCCCAGCGCTTCTTCCAGCAGGGTCAGGCGGCGCGACAGCGTCGACTTGGGGAGATCCGCCCGTTCAGCCGCCTGCGAAAAGCTGCCGGCGTCGACGACACGCACGAACAGGATCAGGTCATTCGCATCCACCATGGTTCCCACCTCCGTTCCATAAACGGAACAATGATATCCGGAAACCCGGCTTAATCCCGACGGAAGGACTCAATAGAATGTTCTCCATCGACCCAACACTTCTGGAGAACACGATGAACATCCTGCAAATCAACGGTAGCGCCCGCCTGAACGGTTCGAACTCCACCCGCGTCGCCGACGCCATCACGGCGCGCCTGAAAGCACGTCATCCGGAAGCGGCGGTCGAGCTGCGCGACCTGGCGCGCGACCCGCACCCGGTGCTGGACGAAGCCGCGCTGTCCGCCCTGTTCACACCCGCCGAACAACGCACGCCGGAGCAGAGCGCACGCGTGGCCCTGGACGACGCGCTGATCGCGCAACTGAAAAACGCCGACGTGATCGTGCTGGGCGTGCCGATGTATAACTTCAGCGTGTCCGTGCAAATCAAGTCGTGGATCGACGCCGTCGCCCGCGCCGGCCAGACCTTCCGCTACACGGCGAACGGTCCAGAAGGCCTCGTCACGGGCAAGAAAGTCTACGTGGGCCTCGCCCGTGGCGGCATCTATCGCGACACGGAGCGCGACTCGCAGGTGCCGTACCTGAAGGGCGTGCTGGGCCTGATGGGCATGACGGACGTCGAGTTCATCTACGCCGAGGGCGTCAACATGGGCCCGGACCGCGCCACTGCCGCGTTCGACGAAGTGGCCACGCAGATCGACGAGATCGTCGCGTAAGTTCTTATGCGATGGTGTCCACGACACCGCCATCCACCCGCAGCGCCGCGCCCGTCGTGGCCGACGCCTGCGGCGAGCACACGTAGACGATCATGTTCGCCACCTCGTCCACGCTCGCCGTGCGGCGCAGGATGGAGCTCGGGCGGTGCGTGCGCACGAAGTCCGTCGCCGCCTGTTCCACCGAAACGTGCGCCTCCTGTGCCGCGCCTTCCAGCATGGCGCGCACGCCTTCCGACAGCGTCGGCCCCGGCAGCACCGCGTTGACGGTGACGCCGCTGCCGGCCGCCAGCTTCGCCAGCCCCCGCGAGACCGCCAGCTGCGCCGTCTTCGTCATCCCGTAGTGGATCATGTCGGCCGGGATGTTCAGCCCCGATTCCGACGAGATGAACACGACGCGGCCCCAGTCCCGCTCCAGCATCCCTTTCAGGTAGTGCCGCGCCAGGCGCACGCCCGACATCACGTTCAGCTGGAAAAAATGCTCCCACGTGGCGTCGTCGATCTCGAAGAAATCCTGCGGGCCGTACGTGCCTGCGTTGTTGACGAGGATGTCCACGTGCGGCTCGGCTTTCAGCAGCGTGGCAGCACCTTCCGCCGTCGCGAGATCGGCCGCAACGCCGCGCAGGTTTGCATGCGGCACCCACGCCAGCACGGCTTCGCGGGCGCGTTCGATGGCGTCGTTGGAGCGTCCGTTGAGGATGACGGTCGTACCCGCGCCGGCGAGGCCGATGGCGGTCGCCAGGCCGATGCCCGCGGTGGAAGCGGAGACGAGTGCGGTCTTGCCGGTCAAGTCGATATGCATATTGATTCCTTTCAGCGGGCGACGAGGCCCAGTTGCTGCATCAGCGTGAGGTTGTCCTCGATATGCCAGTTGTCGGCGATCTTCCCGTCCGCGACGCGATAGATGTCGGTGGCGATGAAGTCGATCGCCTGCCCTTCCCCCCTCTTGTCCGCCCAGCGTCCCGTGAAATGGCCGTGGAAGCGATAGTGCACGGTGACGCGGTCGCCCGCAACGATCAGTTGTAGCAGGTCGGCCTGCAGGTCCGGGATTGCCGTGCGCACGAATCTTGATGCGGCCAGCGGCCCCGACACGCCTTGCGCGCGGCCCGGCGGCAGCGTGCGGTCCGTGAAATCGGCTGCGAGCGCGGCGCGGGCAAAGCGCTCGTCGCCAGTGTGCCAGAACGTGGCATAGCGGCGCGCCGCCTGCATCTCGGCATCGCGCTGTGCCGCCGGTAGCGACGGATCGGCGATCACTTCCTGGGCTTTCACGAGGTCGTCGGCGGCGAAGGCCGGCAGCGCTACCAGCAGGGCGGCGAGGATGGGGAAGGCTTTCATGTCAAGGCTCCTTGGTTCGATGAGCTCATCATAGATTTCACGCTCGCCGAAAAATAGCGGCAGAATACGAAATCATTGTTTCCAAAAAGCGCAAGATGGACACGCTCGCCAACAACTTCCCCGCCCTCGTCGCGTTTGCCCGCATCGTCTCGGCCGGCAGCCTGTCGGCCGCCGCGCGCGAGCTGGACGTGCCCGTGTCCGTCGTCAGCAAGCGTTTATCGCTGCTGGAAGCGAGCCTGGGCACGCGCCTGCTGCAGCGTACGACGCGGCGCCAGACCTTGACGGACGAAGGCCGGCTGTTCCACGCGCGCGTGCTGCGCATCCTGGACGAAGTCGAGCAGGCCGAAGCCCTGCTGGCGCAGCGCCGCGACGGTGTGCATGGGCTGCTGCGCATCACGGCGCCCGGCGAATTCGGGCGGCGCTGGCTGGCACCCGTCGCGGCCGCATTCCAGGAACTGCATCCGCAGGTGACGATCCAGCTGGAGCTCCTGGATGCCGTTGTCGACCTGCTGGACAGCGGTCACGATCTCGGCATCCGCTACGGTGCGCTGGCAGACTCCTCGCTCGTCGCGCGCGAACTGGCGCCGAACTACCGCGTGCTGTGCGCGTCGCCCGCCTACCTGCAGCGCCACGGCGAACCGCGCACGCCGGCGGAACTGGCGGGCCACCGCTGCATCGTGATCGGAGATCAACGCCGCACGGACTGGAAATTCGACGGCGACGAGACGGCCCCCGTGCGCGTGGACACCGCCTTCCTCACGAACGACGGCGGCGCCGCGCAGCAGCTGGCGCTGGCCGGCAGCGGCATCGCGCTGAAATCGATCTGGGACGTGGGGGATGACCTGGCAGCGGGCCGTTTGCGGCGCGTGCTGCCCAATCATGCGATGGCGGCGGCGCCGCTGCATGCGGTGTATCCGCACCAGAGGAATCTGGCGCCGCGGGTAAGGGTGTTCGTGGAGTATCTGAAGGAGAGGCTGCAGGATGCGTGGCGATGGTGAAAAATACCGTCATTCCCGCGCACGCGGGAATCCATGCTGAGCGTCCGTAGCATACTCACTATGGGTTCCCGCTTTCGCGGGAACGACGGCAGTTCAGCTAACGGCCGCCTCCAGCAACGTCACCGTCCTCGCCTCCGTATCCAGCCGCCCCCTGATCCCGACCGGCATCGTAAACTGGTTGCGGATATGCCCGAACGAATACCCCGTCACCGCCGGCACGCGCAGCGGTTGCAGGTGCACGTCCAGGGTCTCGTCCAGCGTCAGCGACGGCCCGTCGCCCTGCGGCCCGCAGTTCTCGCAGATGCCGACCATGACGCCGGCCGCCTTGTCGAAACCGACGGCCAGGTCGAGCTGCGTCATCCAGCGGTCGATGCGGTACGGCTCCTCGTTGACCTCTTCGAGGAACAGCAGGCCGCCCGTGAAATCGGCCGCGTACGGCGTGCCCGCCAGCGCGCTCACGAGCGACAAATTGCCCCCGATGAGCGGGCCCTCGGCCACGCCGTCGTGCACGGTGCGCGTCGCGTACCACGGCTCGTCCAGCGCGCGGCGGTCGTTATCAAACGACATCGGGATCGTGTAAGACGCTCGCGGATCCGTCAGCACGGCCAGCAGGTGCTCCGTCGAATAGTCCGACGGCGTGCTCGATGCGACCGGGCCGTGGAAGGTCACGAGGCCCGCGTGGCGGTGGATGGCGAGGTGCAGCGCCGTGATGTCGGAGTAGCCGAGTAACACCTTCGGATGCGTGCGGATCAGGTGGTAGTCCAGGTGCCGCAGCAGCGAGATGCAGCCGGAGCCGCCGCGGATCGCCCAGATGGCTTTCACGTCGGGATCGCGGAACATTGCGTGCAGGTCGGCGATGCGCGCCGCGATCGTGCCGCCGTAATTGCCCCACACGTCGCGCAGATACGTGCCCAGCTTGACGCGAAAGCCCAGCGCCTCGATGTGCTGCACGGCCTTCTCGATGGAAGGATCGCTCGTGTAGCCGCCCGGCGCGATGAGGCCGACGACGTCGCCGCGGCGCAGGCGCGGTGGTTTGATCAGTGGTGTCATTGTTCTGGATGCGGACCGCGCAGGCGCGAACGGAAGCAGCAGCGCCGCCGCCATCATCGCGTTGAACCTGCGTCTGCTGCCGTTCATGTGGAAGGGATCATGTAAAACGGCCCGCGCCGCGGAAGCTTGTGGCTTCCATGGACGCGGGCCGCAGGTAGTGCCAAGGATACAGGCAATACCGGTTAGAAGAAGCGGTACTTGACGTCGAAGCTCAGCGAGCGGCCGCGCGGGTCTGCCACGCGCGGATCCCAGCCGGCGCCCACGACTTCGTCCACGTTGTGCGCCGTGAACGGCGGGTCGCGGTCGAACAGGTTCTGGATGCCGACGGTGATCGTCGTGTTTTTCAGGCCCGTGTACGTCGTCGACAGGCCCCACGTCGTGTAGCTGGCGACGTGCGGATTGAAGCCGGCCGGCGGCGTGCCCTTGCCGCCGTTCGGCAGCTGGTCCTTGTACCCGTCGCGGTACAGGTTACTGAGCAGGACGCTCCACGGGCCCTTGGCGACGCTGAACGTGGCGTTGTGCTTCCAGCGCAGGTAGATGTCGCGCGTGTAGAAGTTGCCGACGTATTCGACGTACGGCTGGCCTTCGAATTCCGCGAACTGGTAGCTCTGCGTCCAGGTGCCGTCGAGGGTCGCGTTCCAGCGCCAGCCGTCCGGCAGGTTGCCGCGGCCGCGCAGGCCCACGTCGGCACCGCGCGTCTTGAGGCCGGCCGCGTTGATCCAGCCCGCGTCGACGTAGTCGATGGTGCCGTCCGCGTTGCGGTGGATGTACTCGCCCAGCGACGCCGCGTTGGCCAGCACGACCTGCGGGGTGCGGTTCAGGATGCGGTCCTTGACGTTGATCGCCCAGTAGTCGACCGACGCCGAGAAGTTCGCGTTCGGCTCGACGATGAAGCCCAGGGTGCCCTGCTTTGACGTCTCCGGACGCAGGTTCGGATTGCCGCCGCTGAAGTAGTTCAGGCGCTCGATCGCGCAGAAGCGCGGGTCGCCCGGGTGGGACGCGCAGCCGACCGGGTCGGACACGCCGTTCGGCAGTTCCTGGTCCAGGCGGCCCGAGTACAGCTGGGCGAAGCTCGGCGCCAGGAACCCTTTGTTGGCCGAGCCGCGCAGCATCAGCCAGCTCGTGGGACGATAGCTGAACGCGATCTTCGGATTCGTCGTCGCGCCGATCAGGCTGTAGTCGTCGCGGCGCAGCGCAAGCTGCAGCTCCAGGTTCTTCATGACCGGGACCACGAGTTCGGTGTAGATCGCCTTCACGTTGCGGTTGACCGTGTTCTGGTTCGCATTACCCGGCGCCAGCAGGATCTTGGTCGCGTCGACGTCCTGTGCGAAGCCATAGCCCTCGCGGCGCAGGTCGGTGCCGATCGCGCCCTGCAGCGGGCCGGCCGGCAGCTGCCAGATCTCGCCCGAGATCGAGGCGTTGAACTGCGTGAGCGTCGTCTTGCCATGCTGGAGGCGGCCATAGAACTTGGTCCCTTCCAGCGCCTGCATCGCGGCGGCGCTCTGGCCTTGCGACGGCGCGGCGAACGGATTCACGACGCCGCTGCCCAGCACCTGGTACAGCGCGCTCGTGTAGGCATAGCCGTCGACGAGGTCCGTCTTCGTGTGGCTCTCGCTGTGCGACAGGTCGATCTTGTAGTCCCACTTGCCGGCAAGCAGGCCCTCGGCACCCGTCATCAGGCGCACGGTGTCGGTCGTGTAGTTCTGCGTGCGGTTACCCAGCGGCCAGGCGCGCCATTTGTAGATGATCGGCTTGGTCTTGTCGAAAGAAGCGATGTACGGCGACAGGTCCTGGTAATACGGACCGCCCACCGGATACGCGTTGCCGTTCGCGAGCGACGTGGAGATCTGCGCCGGCGTCAGGATGGCCAGCGAATTCGTATGCGCGCCCACGGCTTCGGCGAACACGCGGTGGTCCGGCGTGATCTGGAACGTGGCGCGGGCGACGCCGTTCGTGCGCTCCGTCGGCAGCTGCATCACGTAGTCGCCGCCGTAGTCGTACGCGCATGAATAGGTCGTGCGCAGCGGCGACGTCACGTCCTTCCACAGCGCCGTCGCGTACTGGTTCATGCCCGTCACGCTGTCGCACTTGCCCTGCAGGCTCAGGAGACCGGCCTGCAGATACTTGTTCGGATCGCCCGGCATCTGGAAGTTCGAACCCAGCGCGGTGCCGGCGCCCGTCAGCTGGTTGGCGACCGGAGTGCCGGTGGTGTCCGGCGACAGGCCGCGCGCCGGCTGGTAGCCGTTGGCGAACCCGCGCTGGTGCGAATCCAGTTCGTTGTTCCTGTCGTAGCCGATCGCCGCCATGATGTTGAAGCGGTCGGTATCCAGGTTGCCATGGCCGGCCACGACCTGCAGCCTGCGCGTGGCGCCGCCGCCGTGTTCCGTCCAGTTGCCGGAGGCAGTCGCCTGCACGCCTTCGAAATTCGTCTTGAGGATGAAGTTGATGACGCCGCCCACGGCATCCGTGCCGTAGATCGCGGATGCGCCATCCTTCAGCACTTCGATGCGCGCGACGGCCGCCAGCGGGATCGTGTTCAGGTCGACCGCCTTGCCGGACAGGCCGTAGCCGGAAATGCGGCGGCCGTTGATCAGCACGAGGGTGCCGGTCGGGCCCAGGCCGCGCAGCGACGCGAACGAGCCGCCGCCGCTGACGCGGTCGGCATCCGCGCCGAACACGTTATTACCTGAAGTCATATTGTCCGCGCCCGTGCCGTTGGCCGAAATCAGGCGCATCAGCTGTTCCGCGTTCGTGACGCCCTGCTTGTCCAACTGGTCCAAGGTGATCGTCTGCACCGGCAGCGCGCCTTCGGTGGCGATGCGCTTGATGCTGGAACCCGTGATCTCGACGCGCGCGATCGGCTTGTCCGTTTGCGCTTGCTGTGCGACCGCCGGGACGGCGGTACCGATCACGGCGATCATGGCCGCTAGCTTCTTTAACTTCACGTGGCTCTCCTTGGTGCACGATGACGTTGGCATAATGATCAAAGGTAAGCGCACTGACGCGCGCCCATCCAATGAAAATTCCGGCGCTGACTATAACTGCAGGGAATATTTCACACAGTCAATCTAGCAAAAAGCATCACTTCCCTCTTGCAGCACGTGTCCTTTTCGCAACATCGACATCCAGATAACGCCATTGCGTGAATTCGACAGGGTGGCGTTTGTAGTTTTTGAGCCACGGTTGTCGGATATCCGCCGAGAGCACATGCGTCAGCGGCACCCACGGGTTGTAGGCGTGGATCAGCTGGTTCATCTCGACGTACAGTTTCTGACGCTCGGGACCGTCCTTGAGCGCGTGCGCCTGCTCGTAGCGTTCGTTGTAGGCCGGCAGGTTGAAGCGGGCGTAGTTGGCGCGGCCCGCGTTCGGGCCGTACAGCAGCTGGTAAAAATTGTCGCCGTCGGGGAAGTCGGCGATCCAGTTACTCTCGAACATCTGCACCTTGCCGAGGCGCGACGCCTTGATGATCTCCGTCTTTTTATCGGACTTGAACACGACGCGCAGGCCGACGGCATTCAGGCATTTGCGCCAGAGTTCGTCGCGCAGGCGGCCGCCGACGGTCGCTTCGCTGCTCATCTGCAAGGTCAATGGCTCGGTGCCGCCGCCGTTCGGCTTCGGCTGGCGCCGGAATCCGTCCGGGTCGCGCTTGTCGTAACCGAAGCGGTCGAGTAAGGCGTTCGCCATTGCGGGGTCGTACGGGACGGGGCTGCGGTAGTTCGGGTCATAGCCCAGCACGCCCGGCGGCAGCGGCGATTCGGCCTTGATCGCGAATCCTTGTTTCAGCAGGGCGATGTCCTCGGCGCTGTTGTAGCTGAGCGAGATCGCACGGCGCAGCGCCACCCTTTCCTTGGAATAGCCGCCCAGGACCGGATCTTCCATGTTCATCCACATGTAGTAGGTCTGCAGCACGGGGAAGCGGTACAGCTGCATGCCCCGTGCGGCGAGCTCGGGCTTCAGCTTGCCGTTGCGGATGACCATGTCCGTCATCGATTCCGGTACCTGCTCCAGGTAGTCGTATTCGCCGTTCAGGAAGCCCAGCATGCGGCCCTGGAATTCCTCCGCGATCTTGATGTCGACCTTGTCCACGCGCGGCAGCTTTTGCCCTTCGAGCGCACGCGCGATGGCGCGGTCGCCGGGATCGGCCGCCGGGTCCGTCGCCACGCTGGAGTGAAACACGGACGTCGACGTCGGATTCGCCACGAGGACGATGCGGTCGCTGCGCTTCCAGTCCCCCAGCATGAACGGTCCCGTGCCGACAGGGTGATTGCCGGCCTGGCCCGGGTACGCCTCGATCACTTCACGTGCGACGACACCCGTTGCCGGCGTGGCCAGGTAAAACAGGAAGTTATTGTCCGGCTTCGACAGGCGGATGCGCAGCGTGTACCGGTCGACGGCCTGCAGGCCGGGGATGCCCGTCGCGTAGCTGAAGCGGTCCTTCCACGCCGCGTCGCCCAGCAGTTTTCCTTCGAACATGAACGACCACGGCGATTTCAGGGTCGGGTCGTACAGGCGCTGGATGCTGTAGACGTAGTCGGCCGCCGTCACCTCGCGCGGCGGGCCCTTGAAGGCCGGGTCCGGCGTGAAACGCATGCCGGGGCGGATGTGGAACGTGTACGTGAGGCCGTCGGCGGAGATCTCGGGCAGGTCCTTCGCGCCATTCCCCTGCAGTTTGACGGGGCGCGCGAGGTAGTCGTAGCGCAGCAGCGGATCGAACAGGTTTTCCAGCAGGGACAGCGTGGCGATGTCGGAGGCGACGGCCGGGTCCATGCCCGTCTCGCTCGTCGACAGGAACATGTGCAGGACCTTGGGTTCCGTGTCCTGCGCGGCGGCGAATGGAGCGAGAGCGGTGAACAGCAGGGAAGCGAGGAAAGAACGGCGAGTCGGCATGGCGGGGTCCTGGAAGCGTTGCGTATCATAGGCTCAGGCCTTGGGCGCAAGCAATACGGTACGCGATGACAGAACACTAAGCTTCCCAGCGGCGCATAACTTTTTTACATATCCCCGGCCCATACTTTCATCAGTGCAGCTTGCTCAGCGCCTATACTCTCCGCTGCACAATCGAGCTCAGGCAAAAACCTTGCCTGCATCTACGACACCATGGCTTTAAATTACATCTGGATCGGCTTCTTCCTCGTCGGCTTCGTTGCGGCACTGGCCCAATGGATCTTCCTCGGGGATACCGAGATTTTTAAACGCATCATCGATGGCACGTTCGACGCGGCCAAGATGGGCGTGATGGACATCGCCCTGCCGCTGGCCGGCGTGATGACCCTATGGCTCGGCATCATGAACGTCGGCGAAAAGGCGGGCGCCGTCGGCTGGCTGGCGAAAGTGATTTCTCCGTTCTTTTCCCGCATCTTCCCGGAAGTGCCGAAGGATCACCCGGCCACGGGCCACATGGTAATGAATTTTTCCGCCAATCTGCTGGGCCTGGACAATGCGGCGACACCGTTCGGCCTGAAGGCCATGGAAAGCCTGCAGACGCTGAACCCGAACAAGGACACGGCGAGTAACGCGCAGATCATGTTCCTCGTGCTGCACACGTCGGGCCTGACGCTGATCCCGCTCGCGATCATGGCGCAGCGCGCGATCCTCGGCGCGAAAGACCCGTCCGACATCTTCATCCCGTGCATGATCGCAACCTATGTCGCCACGGTCGCGGGCATCATCGCCGTGTCGATCCGCCAGCGCATCAACCTGATGAACGGCGTCGTGCTGGGCTGGCTGGGCGGCATGACGGCCGCCATCGCCACGCTGATCTGGTACTTCACGCAATACCTCACGAAACCGGAAATCGAGACCGTCTCCAAGGTCGCGAGCAACCTGATCCTGTTCTCCATCATCGTCGCGTTCATCGTCGGCGCGATGATCAAGCGCGTGAACGTGTACGAGGCGTTCATCGAAGGGGCCAAGGGCGGCATCCAGACCTCGCTCACGATCATCCCCTACCTCGTCGGCATGCTCGTCGCCATCTCCGTGGTCCGTAATGCCGGCGTACTCGGCTTTGTCGTGCAGGGCCTGGAATGGCTCATCCGCCTCGCCGGCCTCGACACCGCGTTCACGCCCGCCCTGCCCACCGCGCTGATGAAGCCGTTGTCCGGCAGCGGCTCGCGCGCGCTGATGATCGACGCCATGAAGACCTACGGCGTGGACTCGTTCGTGGGCCGCCTGGCCTGCATCTTCCAGGGCTCGGCGGACACCACGTTCTACATCGTCGCGCTGTACTTCGGCTCCGTCGGCGTGCGCAAGACGCGCTATGCGATTTCGTGCGGGCTGATCGCCGACTTTGCCGGCATCGTCGCGGCCATCTCGGTGGCCTACGTGTTCTTCGGATAATGGCTATAGCAAGAACAAAAAGGACAGGCATGCTTCGTCGTCACGCACTTACTCTCCTCTCCGCCGCCCTGCTGGGCATCGCCAACCCGGCCGCGGCCCAGCTGCAAGCCTCGCCGCCGGCGTCGATGACGACGCCGCTGCCGATCCCGGTCACGGACGCCCTGCGCGCGGCGGCGATTCCCGAAGATGCAGTGAGCGTGCTCGTCCTGCGCGGCGACAAGACCGTGCTGTCGCACCTGGCCGACCGTCCGCTTCACCCGGCGTCGACGATGAAACTCGTCACGACCCTGATCGCCCTCGAGCAGCTGGGCCCCGTTTTCCGAGGCCGCACCGAGATGCGCTCGACGGGCGAGGTCAAGGGCGACGTGCTGCACGGCGACCTCGTGCTGCGCGGCGGCGCCGACGTCGACCTGTCCACGGAGACGCTGACGACCATGCTGCGCGCCCTGCGCTACCAGGGCATCCGCACCATCGCCGGTAACCTCGTTGTCGACCGCACGCTGTTCAACCCGGCCCGCGCCGACCTCGGCGTACCACCGTTCGACGAAGCGCCGGAGGCCTACTACAACGCCATTCCGGATGCGCTGTTTGTCAACCGCAATATGCTGCAACTGGACATCCGCTCGACGCCGCGCCTAGACGGCAAGCCGGCCACCCGCGTGCGCGTCGCGATGCAGCCCGAGCTCGACGGCGTCACGGTCGACACGGACATGAAGCTCGTCGATGCCGACTGTGCCACCTGGGAAAACGGGTGGAAGATCCCGGAGGCCGTGCCGCGCCCGGGCGGCGGCATCAAGGTCGTGCTGCACGGCACCTTCCCGAAAAACTGCGTGGCCAGCGAGTCGATCAACGTGATTGACCGCCAGGAATACGTCGCCCGCCTCGTGCGCCGCCTGTGGAAGACGCTGGGCGGCATCATCACGGGCACGGCCGTCGAAGGTGCCACGCCGCCGGGTGCGCGCCTGCTGGCCGAGCACGTGTCGCGCCCGCTGCCGGAAGTCATCCGTGACATCAACAAGCCGTCCGACAACACCCTTGCCCGCCTGCTCTTCCTGAGCCTGGGCGCGCTCGAACCCGACCCCGTGCTGGGCAGCCACCCGCAACCGGCTACGTCGGGCACACCCGGCACGGCCCTCGCGACGCTCGCCCGCAGCGAGGCAGTCGTGCGCGCCTGGATGCGCACGCACGGCATCGACGACACCGGCTTCGTGGTGGAAAACGGCTCGGGCCTGTCGCGCATCGAAAGCATCACGCCCATCCAGATGGCGGGCCTGCTGCAAGCGGGCCTGCGCAGCAACTGGGCGCCTGAACTCCAGGCCAGCATGCCGATCGCGGCCGTGGACGGCACGATGCGCCGCCGCCTGCACGACAGCCCCGCCGCCAACCGCGCGCGCCTGAAGACGGGCACGCTGTCCAACGCCGCCGCGCTGGCCGGTTACGTGCCGGATGCGGACGGCAGGCAGTGCGTGCTCGTCGCCTTCGTCAACAGCGACCGCGTCAGCAACGGGCGCGGCCGGGCCGTGCTCGATGCGCTCGTCGATTGGGTCGCGCGCCTGGATGGGACACCGTCGGCCGTGCCCGCCGTCACGAACGCCGCGAACGGCACCGCGACGCCGTAATCACCATCACGGCTTGCTCGCCTCACCCGGCGCCGCCTGCGTCGAGGCGAGCGGCGCATCGCCCCCCTCCATCCATGGCGTGCCCGGCAAATTCGGCTTCGCTTCCACCAGCGACACCTGCGCCTTGGTATTCGCGCGGATCGAACGCACGATGTCCAGCATCGTGGTCTCGGTGAATTTTTCCGGTGTGCCCAGCATCATGCCGCCCACCCGGCGCGGCCAGGACAGCCAGCCGCCCTCGGGCTTCGTGAAGACGGCATACATGTCGAGGTGGTAGCCGTTCTTGTACGGGAACAGGCAGGCGACCATGTTCATGTTGTCGCCACCGCGCACTTTCGGGGCGGCCTTCGCGGTCCAGGCCGCACCTTCGCAACTCGGGCTCTTGTCGACGGCGGTGCCGGGTGCGGCGCTCGTGGGATCGGCCATCTTGAAGTGGCCGGGAAAATCGGTCGCTTCCACGCCGGCCGGCGTTGCGATGGAGGCTTCCTTCACGTTGCGGTTGAGGCCTTCCGTGGCGGCGGTGGCCACGGCCTCGCGCGCGGCGTCGGTCTTGATGTCGAATACGCGGTAGTACTCGACCGTCGTGTCGCGCGCGGCGAACCGGCTGCCGGCATCGGTGCCGCAGCCGGCCAATGCGGTCATCGTCAACAGGATAAAACAGGACAACAGCGAGCTCTTCATCTCTTTCTCCTTCGCGTAGGCGTGGGTCAGTGGACCGATTGTCCCGGCGGAGAAATGCAGGAGAATGAGCTTGCTCAAGCGTGCACGGGGCCCGTCAGTGGGGCGCGACAGCGCCGTGCGACGGGGTCAGAGCACGCGGCGGAAAGTCTGGCGTACAAGGTTGCGGTCGCCGCAATCGAAGTGCCACCACTCCGTGTTGATGCCGACAAAGCCCGCCTGGAACATGGCGTCGCGCAGCAATTGCCGGTTGGCGGTCTGCGCCGCCGAAAGTTCCCCGCGGGCCAGGAAACGGGCTTCCAACGCGGGATGCGACAACTCCGTCATGTCGTCGAAACCCGTGCCCATGTCGAGCTCGCGGCCGTCCTCGTCGAGGATCGTGATGTCCAGTGCCATACCGAACGAGTGGATCGAGCCGCGCTGCGGATTCGCGAGATACATCTGCAGGTCGGTGCCGGCCAGCGCATCCCACAGTTGCTGCTGCACGCGCTGCGGACGCAGGGCATCCAGCACGAGCGGCGTGCAGCCGGGACGTCGATCCTTCAGCCATGCAACGACGCGCTCCAGCGCAAACGCCGCGTCGCGGTGCAGCCACGCGCAATCGTAGGGAGAGTACAAATCGCGGCCGACGAAATTGTTCGGGGTTGCGTAGCGCAAGTCGACGGCGATGCCGGCGATGGTGGAGAGGTGCCGGAACTCCGGGTGGCCGGCGATGTCCTCGCTGGCGATGGTGTTCATGAGCACCCCTTGTCCAACAGGTTGCGCGCCGTGGCGCCGATGCACATGGCCAGTTCGCGCGCGCCGTGCGACAGCGGCGCGTGGCTGGCGGTCAGCAGGTACAGCTGGACGGGGATCGTCGGCGCCCACGGGCGGCACTGCACCTTGCCGGGCGCGGCGGACGCGGCCGTGAATGGATCGAGCACCGCTGTCCCCGCCCCCGCCTCGACGAGAGACCGTGCGATCTGGTACGTCTGCACGACGGTGTGGAAGACCGGGTGCACGTCCTGCGCCTCGCATGCGGCCACGACCATTTCGCCGAGCGGATCGCGGTCCGCCAGGCCGATCAACTCGCCGCTGAGGCCGGCCGGGGTGATCGGTTGCGCGCACTCCGCATCGGTCCACGTGCCGGCCGGCGCCATCACCGTCAGCGCGCCCTGCGCGATGGGTTCCGCTTCGATGCCGGGGTGGCGCGGGTCCTGCAGCGACAGCGCGAGGTCGGCTTCGCCCAGACGCAGCGCATTCACGATCTCGCTCGTGTGGAACGTGGCCAGCTCGCAGCGGGTCTGCGCGAAATCGCGGCGCCACACCGTCAGCGCGGCGGGCAACACGGAGACGGCGATCGTCGGCGTGGACACGAGCCGCACGGTTTCTTCGGCGCGGTTTTTCAGGCTGGCGGCCAGGCGGCGGATGCCCTGCAGGTCGCGGTTCAGCTTTTCCGTCTCGGCGAACAGGCGGTGCGCTTCCGGCTTCGGAATCAGCTTGCCTCGCACGCGCTCGAACAGGGGCATGCCCAGCTGCAGCTCAGCGTGTTGCAGGACTTTCGTCACGGCCGGCTGCGAGATGTGCAGGACCTGCGCGGCGCCGCTGATGGTGCCGACCTGCATGATGGCGTGGAAGACTTCAATATGGCGCAGGCGCATCGTTCAATTCCTGATCACTGCTGCACGGGCACCGGCGGCACAGGCGCCGGAGGAACAGTCTCCGGCACGGGCGGTACTGGCGGCGCAGGCGGCACCGGCGTCTCGCCCGGAATGATGACAGGCGCCGTGATCACCGGCGCCGGCAGCGGCTGCGGCAGCGGACCGGTCGGATTCGTCAGCGCTTCCAGCAGCGCCGCCGTCTCGATGTCCGGGTTGCCGTCGATGTTGGCCGGACGGTATTTCATCTGGAATGCCGACAGCACGGCGCGCGTCTGCTCGTCGAGCACGCCCGACTGCACGAGGCCATAGCCCCACGTCGCCAGCTTCTTCTGGTACCACGCGATGTCCGGCAGCTGGACCTGGAAGATCGGCACGAGCATGGCGACGCGATTCGCGTCCGGCCATGCGACGAGACCCGCGGCGGCCAGCTGGCGCCACGGGAACATCGGGCCCGGGTCCTGCTTGCGCAGCGGCGCGATGTCGGAGTGGCCCAGCACGTTTTCCGGCGCGATGTGGTGGCGCGTGACGATGTCGCGCACGAGCGGGATCAGCGCGTCGACCTGCGCTTGCGGGAACGGCGCGTAGACGCGACCAGTGGGGGTATCCTGCCAGCCCGGGTTGACGATCTCGATGCCGATCGAACTGTTGTTCAGCTGCGTGAAATTCTTCCAGCTCGAATTGCCCGCATGCCAGGCCGCGTTCTTCTCGTCGACGAGGTTGTAGATGACGGGAACGGGATCGTCCGTGACGAGGTAGTGTGCGCTGACTTCCTGCTGGGTCAGGATCTTGATCGAATCCGCGCGGTTGCTGACGGTGTAGTGCAGCACGAGGAAGCGCGCGCGGCTGCTCTGGCCTCGGGCCGTGTACGTGTGGTCGTATTGCGGTCCGGTGGGCGGCGGCGTGGCGCAGCCGGCCAGCAGGGCGAGGAGCAGGGTCGCGACGAGTGTCTTCATGTCGATGTCATGGGGTTGAGTAGGTCGGCGGCGAGCGCCATGCGCGCCGCCGCGTGATGGGCCTGGCCCGGTGTCTGGGTCAGCTCGATGCCGGGCAGCGCCGCGCGCATCGTGTCGACGATGAGCGGATGCAGCTCCGCCGCCCGCCCGGACACGGCGACCGGACGCGGCCCGAAGCGCCCCGTCAGCGCCAGCGCGAGGCGCGCGAGTTCGCGGCCGGCCGCGCGCAGGATGTCGGCTGCGACGGGATCTTGATCGGCCGTCGCGGCCACCGCGAGCGCGAGCTTGCCGACGGCGCCCCGTTCCTGGCCGTAGATGAACTGGCGGGAATATGCCCAGTCGGCGCCGCCGACGTAGTCGAACACGGCTTGCGCCAGCGGCGATTGCTCCCAGCTGCCGGGCCGCTCGTCTTCCAGGCGCCAGATGTGGCGCAGCGCTTCCTTCGCGATCCAGAAACCGCC
This sequence comes from Telluria mixta, assembly GCF_029223865.1. Taxonomy (NCBI): domain Bacteria; kingdom Pseudomonadati; phylum Pseudomonadota; class Betaproteobacteria; order Burkholderiales; family Oxalobacteraceae; genus Telluria; species Telluria mixta. The sequence continues at coordinate 2,143,171 of NZ_CP119520.1, read as the reverse complement.
GCCGCCATCGTCCAGCACGACGCCACGTCCGCCCGCGCGGTGGAACTGGCCATTCGCATCGACGAAGGCGCCGATGGAGCCCGTGCCCGCGTACACGAGATAGCCCTCTCCCGGCGCGAAGCTGGCGCGGTAGGCGATTTCCATGTCGCTGCAAAAGTGGATGCGGGCCGGGTCGAGGTGCAGTTCTTCCGCGAGCCAGCGCTGCAGCAGTTCGCTGTCGCCGCCGAAGCCCGTCAGTCCGGCTTCCACACGGCCCGGCACGCCGTGCACGAGGGCATCCATCGCCAGTTGGGCGAAGGTCGCGCGGACCGTGTCGCGGCCGTGCGGCGTGCCCATCTGCAGGGCGGACAGGCCGGCGACGCGGCCCTCGGCCACGATGGCACCGCCGGGCGCGGCGAGGGCCCAGCGCGTCTCGGTACCGCCGGCGTCGATGCCGAGTCCCAGGCTGTCAGCCGGACTCGGCGGTATAGGTTCGGGTTGCGAATCGATCATGATCGTCCGCCAGTGTACGCCGTCAGGCGCTCATCGGGCGAATGAATGGTGGCGTGCGATGCATGAGCCAAGGTTATGCCTTGCGCCATGCTTCGATTCTGGAACTTTCATTACCCAACCGGTCGACCGCGCTGACGACGATGGCATCCGCCGCACCCAGCTTCGCATCGTCCGGCACGGCCCAGTCCACGCGCGACGCGGGCGCCACGGCGAAGCGCCACTGGTTGCCGAAGCGCGACCAGATCGCGTACATCGCGTTGGCCTTGCCCGCCACGAGTTTCAAATACACGGACGGGCCCTTGCGCACGGCCGCGACGGATGGCGCACCGGGCCCTTCGTTGCCGAGCCACGGCGTCGCGGGTACGAGGGCGGGGCCCGGATAGGACACGGCGCGCAGCTGGTCGCTGATCCCTTTGCGGTTTTCCATCAGCGGCGCCATGCTGAAGTGCACGTGGCCGTTCGCGTTCGGACGAGATCTCGTGTGGTCGATCTGGTCGAGGATTTCCTGCGGCGGATAATCCTTCGTCGGCGCACCGATGCGGCTCGTGAACAGGCCTGGCCACACGTGGCGGCCTTTCGCGTTCTGCGTCAGCCAGTAATCCAGCAGCACGTCGTACGCCTGGCCCGGCTGGCGGATACCCCAGTACAACTGCGGCGAGAAGTAATCGAGCCAGCCATTTTGCAGCCACGTCTCGGCATCCGCATACAATTTATCGTACTGCGAGAAGCCGACGATGCCGCGCGGGCGGCGGTCCGGGCGGCCCAGGCCGAACGGGCTGATGCCGAAGCGCACCCAGCTCTTTTCGCGGTGGATGCCTTCGTACATGGCCTCGATCAGGCGGTTGACGTTCTGGCGCCGCCACGACGCGCGGTCGAGCCGCCCGCCGCCGGCCACGTAGCGCTGCCACGCGGGTTCGTCCGGAAAATCCAGCTCGGCCTTCGCGCTGCGGCCTTCCAGTGCGGCGCCTTCCGCGCCGGTGGCCGTCGGGGCTTCGATCGGGTATGGATAAAAATAATCGTCGATGTGGACGCCGTCGATGTCGTAGCGGCGCACGACGTCCAGCACGACGTCCAGCGTCTGCTTGACAGCGGCTTCCTCGCCCGGATCCATCCACTGGTATTTACCGTAGGTTTTGACGGCGGCCGGATTCGTGCGCGTGATGTGGTTCGGCGCGGCCGGCGAGCGGGCGCCGTTGTGGCGGGCGCGGTAGGGGTTGAACCACGCGTGCAGCTCGAGCCCGCGCGCATGCGCCTGCGTGACCCAGAATTTCAGCGGGTCGTACCACGGCTGCGGCGCCTGGCCCTGCAGGCCCGTCAGGTATTCCGACCACGGTTCTAGTTTCGATGGATAGATGGCGTCCGCGGCCGGGCGAACCTGCAGCACGATGGCATTCAGGTTCAGTGCCTTGGCACGGTCGAGGATCGCGATGGCTTCGGCCTGCTGTTTCTCGGCGGAGAGATTCGGCTTGCTGGGCCAGTCGATGTTGGCGACGGTCGATACCCACGCGGCACGGAATTCGCGGGGCGCGGGCGGCGGCTCGTCGCCGGCGGGTATGTTGCTCACCAGCGGAGGCGTCGAACTGCAGCCCGACATGAGGCCTCCCATCGCCAGCGCACCGGCGACTCCCGCGAACGCAAATGCGCGTCGTTTTTGATCAGGTTGCAACACCAACTCCTAGACTTTGACGAACCACCGTTTGCGCCACATGCCCCACGCGACGAGGAACATGCACGCATCGAACAACACGGCATGCAGCAGCGACGTATTGACGGCGCCGATAGTCAACGCGGCGATCGGTGCGTACAACACCTGCCCCAGCGTGTGCAGGCTGCCGTCCGGCTGCGCGAATTTTACATAGCCCAGCATTTTCGCGACAAATCCGGAAAACGCAAAGATGAACAATGCGTTCATGCCGTAGATGACGAACGGATGCGTCCAGCGCGCCGCCAGCGTACGTACGCGCGCGGACGGGCTGACGTCCAGCGTCCAGTAAAACGCGGAAAATGCCAGGCAGGCCAGGCCGGTCATCAGGAAGCAGTATGACGGTGTCCACAGGCTCTTGTTGATCGGCATGAGAATGATATCGAGAAACATCCCGATCGCGACGCACGCGATGCCGGCGACGATCAATCCCGCGACCTGCCGGGTGCGTTCCACGCTGGATGCGAGCCAGCGTCCGGCCAGCACGCCGAACAGCTGGCTGCACAGCGCGGGCAAGGTCGAGACGATGCCTTCCGGGTCCCACGTCTTCGACTGCACCCACAGGTGATTGCCCAGCAGCGTGCGGTCGACCCACGCGCCGAAGTCCTGCCCCGGCTCCAGTACGCCGGCGCCGATGCCCGGCACGGGCACGTACAGCATCAGCACGCTGTACAGCGCCAGCACGCCCGCGATGACAGCCAGTTGCGCGCGCCAGCCGCAATACACGACGATGGGCGCGGCCAGCAGGGTGCACAGCGCGATCCGCTGCAGCACGCCGGGGATGCGCACTTTGTCGATATTGAAGTACGGCATGAAGTTCAGCAGGAAGCCGATCAGGAAGATCAGCATGGCGCGCCTGGCCAGCTTGGCGAGCAGCCGCGGCCTGTCGGCACCGGCTGCCGCGAGCCGTCCCAGCGACAGGGCCATCGCCACGCCGCCGATGAACAGGAAGAACGGGAAGATGCAATCGGTGAACGTCCAGCCGTTCCACCTGGCGTGTTCGAGCGGTCCGTACAGATGGCCCCAGTCGCCCGGATTATTCACCAGCACCATCGCGGCGATGGTGAAGCCGCGGAAGGCGTCGAGCGATATCAGGCGCGTGGCTGCGTTGCTCACTTCTTCCCGAACTCCGGATCGATCTTGACCAGGGCCGCCATCGCGAAGGCAGGAATCGTCGCGAGACAGGTCCAGATGAAGAAATGCTGGTAGCCGATCATCTCCTGCAGCTTGCCGCTCCACATGCCCGGCACCATCATGCCGAGCGCCATCAGGCCCGTGCAGATCGCGTAATGCGCCGTCTTGTACGGGCCTTCCGACACCATGATCATGTACATCAGCATGGCAGTAAAACCGAAGCCGTAGCCGAACTGCTCGATCGCGAGGAAGCCGCAGATGACGCCGAAGTTCTGCGGCTGCGCGGACGACAAGTACACGAACACGAGGTCCGGCAGGTGCACGGCAAAGACCATCAGCCACAGGCAGCGTTTCAGGCCCAGACGCGAGATCAGATAACCGCCGAACAGGCCGCCGATGGTCAGCGCGATGATGCCGATGGTGCCGTACGCGGTGCCGTACTGCTCGGTCGTGAGGCCCAGTCCGCCCGCACTGACCGGATCTTTCAAGAATGGCGCGACGAGTTTCAACAGCTGGGACTCGCCCAGGCGGAACGTCAGGATAAAACCGAGGATCAGCCAGATGTCGCGCTTGCGGAAGAAGCTGGCGAAGGTGGCGAAGAAGCTGGCGAGCGGATTGGTGCCCTCGGCCGCCTTGTGATCCGTGTCCGGCCGGGGCAGCACGGCCTGGTGCCACGCGCACAACGCGAAGAACAGACCGCACAGCACGAAGAACACGATGCTCCACGCCTGGTGCACGTCGCCCAGCGATGTCGAGAGATGGCCGGCCAGGATCACGAGCGGTCCCTGCGCGGCCAGTGTCGCGAGCCGATAAAACGTCGAGCGCACGCCGACATACGCGGCCTGCTGCTGCTGGCGCAGGCCCAGCATATAAAAGCCGTCGGCGGAAATGTCGTGCGTGGCGGACGCAAACGCCATCACCCACATGACGGCCAGGCTGATCATGAAGAACGAGGGTAGGTGGAGCGTCCCGCCGACGGCCCCCAGCGCGGCCGCCAGCACCAGTTGCAGAGACACCGTCCAGCCGCGCTTGGTGCCGAACAGGTCGACCACGGGCGACCACAGCGGCTTGATCACCCACGGGAGGTATAGCAGGCTCGTATAGAAGGCGATGTCGGTGTTGGACAGCCCCATGTCCTTGTACATGATGACGGACAGGCTGTTGGCGACGATGTAGGGGATGGCCTGGCCGAAATACAACGAGGGCACCCACAGCCACGGGTTCTTGGATTGCGTAGTCTGCATGTTCTTTCGTCGTCGGCCGGCGGGCGTTGCTGGGGCCCGCGCCGCGTCAGCCGGCCAGGGCGGCGCGCACGCTGCCGCGCGCGCGCTCCAGCAGGTCACGCGCCTGCTCGACAGGGATGTTCTTGGACAAGGCCACGATCGCGACCTTGACATGGAAGTCGCACTGCGCCAGCACCGCGCGGGCCGCCTCTTCATCGGCCCCGGTCGCGAACGACGTCAGGCGGATGGCACGGCGGACCAGCTTGGCATTGGTCGCCTTCAAGTCTACCATCAGGTTGCCATAAACCTTGTTCAAACGCACCATCAAGGCGCTGGAGAAGGTGTTCAGCGCGATCTTCTGCGACGTGCCCGCTTTTAAACGCGTGCTGCCGGAGATGGCTTCCGGGCCCGTGTCCAGCGTGACGCCGATCTCGGCCTCGCCTGCGACGGGCGCCTCCGGATTGTTGGCGAAACCGATCGTCAGCGCCCCGGCCGCGCGCGCGGCGCGCAGGGCGCCCAGCACGTATGGCGTCGCGCCCGATGCGGCGATGGCCAGCACGACGTCGTCCGGCCCCACGTTCGCTTGGCGGACGTCGGCCGCGCCCTGCTCCACATCGTCCTCCGCGCCTTCGACGGCGACGAACATCGCATCCGTTCCGCCCGCCAGCAGCGCGACGGCGCGCTCGTGCGGCCAGGAGAACGTCGGGTACAGCTCGACGCTGTCCAGCACGCCCAGCCGGCCCGACGTCCCGGCGCCCACGTACACGAGGCGCCCGCCCCGCTCCATCCGGGGCAGCGCGGCGGTGACGGCTGCGGCGATGCGCGGCGCGGCGGCGCGGACGGCCTCGACGGCCTTGAACTGGTCGTCGACGAGCACGTTCACCAGCTCGGCGGTGGGATATTGATCGAGGGACGCGTGTTGCGGGGCGGGGGTTTCGGTGTTCAGCATCGCGTTGTTGTTCGAGTCGGATGTGCGGGCATGACCAGTGTAATCCCAATGCCGCCGGGTCTGTCATGAAAGGATCGGCCGTTGTCATTCCGAAAAGTTATGCGGGATTGACATCGCTGTATTTGCCCGGCGCGGGCCGAGTCCGTATTCTCGCCTGCATAGCCATCATATGGGGATGACGATGAACAGAGCGCGACGGAATATGCTGGGCATGGCGTTGCTGGGGGCTGCCGGACCGTTGCTGGCCGCGCCGCCCCGCCGGCTGGATAGGGAACTCGCCGCCATCGCCACGGATCCGGCGTGCGAACTGGCGAGCCTGTCCGTGCTGGCGATCCGCGCCGGGCAGGTCAGCTACGCGTATCAATCCGGCCGGCGCTTCATCGGGCACGACGGTCTGCCGGACAAGCCCGTCGGGCCGGATACGCTGTTCCGCATCGCGTCGATTTCCAAGATGATGACGACGCTAGGGCTGATGCGCTTGCTCGAAGACGGCAAGGTGAATCTGGACGCCGACGTCTCCGGCTATCTCGGTTTTACGTTGCGCAATCCCCATTTCCCCGAGCGGTTGATTACCCTGCGCCACCTGCTCACGCACACTTCATCACTGCGCGACGATGCCGGCTATTCATGGGGCGCGGACGTCGCGCTGAAGGATGTCATCGACGCCCGGATGTTCGCGGCCAACGCGGGGCCGGGCGAGTACTTCACGTACTGCAACCTAGGCTGGGGGGTGATCGGCACCGTGATGGAGAGAGTCACGGGCGAACGCTTCGACCGCCTGATGCGGCGCCTGCTGATCGAGCCACTGGGCTTGCAGGCGGGCTATCTCCCTTCTGAACTGCCTCCGGCGGCGCTGGCCAATCTGGCGACGCTGTACCGCAAGCGCACGGTCGACACGGAAGTGTGGGACCCGGCCGGGCCGTGGATCGCCCAGGTCGACGACTACAGCGTCAAGCCGCCTCCTGCGATCGACCGTTACGTCATCGGTACGAACGCCACGCCGTTCAGCCCGACCGGCGGCTTGCGCATCAGCGCGCGCGACATGGGGATCGTGATGCGTATGCTGATGGGGCAAGGCCCGCAGCTGTTGAAGCCGGCGACGCTGTCGCTGATGTTCAGCCGTCAATGGACGTATGACGGCCGCAACGGCGACACGGCGGATGGGCTGTTTCACTGCTGGGGTCTCGGCAATGAACAGTTCCCGGACGAAACGGAGACGCGGTTGGTCGAGGGTGGCGGCTTTCCGGCCGTCGGCCATCTGGGCGATGCGTATGGACTGATGTCGGTGTTCGCTTTCGATCCGAAGCGCCGCAACGGGATGATCGTGCTGGTGGGCGGCACGTCGACAGATCCGTTCGGGCCCGCCAACAAGGGCAAGTATTCGTCGCTGGCGCGGTTCCAGGAGCGCATCCTGACTGCCCTGTATCGGGGCGCAAATCGTGCCCAACTCGTGCCCAACAACAGTGCATAACATGAACACCGGTTATGCCCGGCCGCTCTACATTCATTAGCCGAGCGTAAGGCCAGCCCCTTAAGCTTCTTCGCATGTCCATGATCAAAAGCGTGCTCGGATGCAACAAGTAATCGTCATCGGCGGCGGCGTCGTCGGCCTGACCTCGGCATGGTGGCTCCTCGAAGCCGGCTACCGGGTCACGCTGCTGGAACGCGCACCGGGCGTGGGCACCGGCACGAGCTACAGCAACGGCGGGCAACTGAGCTACCGCTACGTGTCGCCGCTGGCGGATGCCGGGGTGCCGCTGAAGGCCCTGAAATGGCTGTTCCAGGAACACGGCCCGCTGCGTTTCCGCCCGCAATTCGACGCGCACCAGTGGCGCTGGCTGGCCGCCTTCCTCGCCAACTGCCGCGCCGACATCAATCGCAAAACGACGAATAAATTGCTGCAACTGGGCGAGCTGTCGCGCCGCGCGATGGCATCGCTGGAACCCGTCGTGCCGCTGGAGGCGTTCGAATGGCGCGACGCGGGCAAGCTGGTCGTCTACCGCACGCGCGCCGCGTTCGACGCGGCCGCCGCGAAGCCGAATGCCGGCGCCGTGTGGGAGGCGTCCGAATGCGTCGCGCACGAACCCGCGCTGGCCGCGATGGAAGACAAGCTTGCCGGTGGCATCTACAACGGCGGCGAAGCGGTGGCGGACTGCTACGCCTTTTGCGTGGCGCTGGCCGAGCGCATCGGTGCGCATCCGCGCTTCTCAGGCTTCGTGCATGGCAAGGCGCAGCGCTTCGTCGTCGGTAACGGTCGCATCACCGGCGTGCGGACGTCGGACGGGATGCTGTCGGCCGACGCGTACGTGCTGGCGGCCGGTATGCAGAGCCGCATGCTTGGGGAATCGGCGGGTCTCTCGTTGCCGATTTATCCGCTGAAGGGCTACAGCCTGACGGCGCCGATCCGTCAGGACGACGTCGCGCCCGAGATCAGCGTCACCGACTTCGAACGCAAGGTGCTGTATGCGCGCATCGGCGACAAGCTGCGGGTGGCGGCCATGGTCGACATGGTCGGCGAAGACCTGAGCCTGAATGCGCATCGGCTGGACAGTCTCACGCGCCAGGTGAAGGAAACGATGCCGCGCGCGGCCGATTACACGCAGATCACGCCGTGGGCCGGGCTGCGGCCGGCGACGCCGAACAGTGCGCCGATCATTGGGGCGACACCGTATTCGAATCTATGGCTGAACGTGGGGCATGGGCCGCTGGGGTTCACGTTTGCTTGTGGGACGGCGAGTTTGCTGGCGAATCTCATGCGGGGGCAGGCGCCGCCGTTTGGGTTGGATGGGTTGATGCTGTCCTAACTGCTGTCGACCCGCATTACACTCCTGCATACGCAGATGGGTCGCTACACCCGAAACGAACCGGCAAAATAACTACTTATTGCCGGCCAAACGGCAAGTGCAATCGCCATAGGAATCAAGCCAAAAACGCGTGCAAGTATGGGGAAGCCTTGAAAGTAGGCGACCGCTTTTTTATAACAACGGAAAGCGAAGTAGAGGGCAAGTGGGAACAACACAAGAATCGGAAGCATCAACCACCAAGTAAAGAACAGTAAGAACGTAGACAGCAGAGAAATTGCAGCCTCAAAAATCATGAATTGATTTTGACGATACACGTTGCGTGTGAAATATAAAAATAGCAGCAACGCCCAAAGAACTGGAGCAGCCAGCCAGATGAATTGGAAAAACACCATAGCATTTATCGTCAATAAAAATTCAATTTTGCACAACGTACACCGATTACGCCGGCTGATGCCAGGCTATCCTTGAGTCGCATCTATGGCACTGGCGATCAGCGAGCAGCCGCACGCAGTTTTGTGTCCGTGCAGTGCGACACTGCGGCCGCCGACACTAAATACAGGGCAACCTTCGACGATCTCATTAGTGCCGTGTCCCGGTAGCGGACACGAGACCATATCTCCCTTGCGTGCAATGCCAATGCCACGCAACGTATGCACCGGTGATGCGGTGATCACGACACCGCCATGCGTCGTTTGATCTCCAAGCCGGACAATTGCTAGCGTCATTTTTAGATGCCAATCACCGAACGCACGGAATGCCAGCCGTCTTCCACCGCCTTCATGCCGGCATCTACAGCGTGACCAACACTTTTTGCAGTTCCTGCAGTACCGTTGTATATCTGATTGCCGACATCGTTAGCCATTTTTTGAGATGCATCGGCCAATTCCCCAGCCTTTCGCTGGGTGGCATCCGCCAACTCGGCCGCTTTTTTCTGGGTGGCCTCGGCAACGGCGCTGGCCTGTTTCTTGGCCGTATCGATCGACGTAACCACTATCTGCTTGCCTCGCTTGACCGTTGAAATGATCACCTGCTTACTGCTCTGATAAACCTCAACCGTATAATTGACGCCTACATGGACCGTATCGACAACAAACTTTTCGCCAACTCGATAAGTACGTGTCGCAATTAGCTTGCCCTCTTCCCAAGTCTCGACAACGACACCCTCAGCGCGGTGGTACACCTTGATGACGCCATTTTTGATAGTGGTAAGCGTATCGTTTATCCAGCCAAGTCCCTGCGCCAACACGTTCCTTGACGATTCGGCCATACCACGTGCGGTAAAGTAGCTGAATGGTTCAAGAGTGTGTATGAACCCGGCTTTCGAGTCATGCACATAGTGCCGTATGAAATTGAGTACTGATTCCGGGGCAGTCGCGTTCCATGCGTCCAGTCGCCATCTCGCGGAACGGACCTGCATACCATACATTTTTCCCTTTATGAATACTGCCCCACAAGGACTATCTGCGGGAATCCCAGGATCACTTGCTTTCGCATTTTTTTCCTGAGCCATATGTAAAGCGGCTTCGAAAGCAATTCCCCGGTGACCCCATCCTTTATACCCCTCTGTTTCATTTTCTAACTGCACAAGATCTGGCGTTTTAACTTTTCGTCGCGTCATCGTACCCCATGCAGAATACAACGCCTTCATGTGAGCTGTTACGGCTTGCTCGACGGTTTCGTGCACACCTACTGAGCTCATGTATTTTGTGTATGCGATAAGAGTATCAGGCTTGATCTCGAAACACGCTTTGAAGGCCACGGCATCAATTTTACTAATGTCATCATAGTCGGCCATGCGAACACCGCTTTTACAAGCTTCTCGCATCATGTCCCGCATCGGGATGCGTGCATAATTGTTTGAAATTCCTTGGCAGACGGGTTCATATCCTCCCCCAACATCAGAATGGGCACCGGGGTAAACCGTCTCCGTCCAATTTGGCTCGAGTTTGCCGTTCTTTCGAATAAGATCAACTGGAAACGAAAAACGCAGCTCATGTGCTGCGACAAAATGCACACAACGGTCAACGGCATGCGGAACAACAAGGTTTCTTTCATCAAATAGTTGATCGACGTTTTTCGCTGGCACCCCAAATGAAGCGACTGTATCAAATAGTCCCATAAAATTGAAACGAATAGGCACACCGTTATAACGAAGTACCTCATCTGAGCCACGAGTGGTTTCGTTTAATATATTGTTGCTAAATGCACGAGCCAACGAAGCCCCGCGCGAAAACCCAAAAATCGAAAGGTTAATTATCTTGATGAGACCGTGTGCCTCCAGCGCCTTGGCAAAGTCCCGGATATTAGCAGGCTTTCCTTTCTCGATATAGGGCGATAATGAAAGGTTTAATTTTTCGACGCTTTTCGAAAGCACTGTACGCAGACGGTCATTGACGCTTGCTTCACCATAATCCGTTCGATGGCTGCCTCCGGCGCCCAAGCCCATTCCAAATGTATCGCCGTCTTGGATCTCAATTAATTTCTCATCCATCCAATCTGTCGCCTTACCGTTAAACTGAGTCCCTACGCCGGAAATATAAATTGCATAATTCGAATTGTCGTCGTCATCGACAAGATACTGTGCTGCGCGCCATAGATGCGCGAGATTGCTCCACCTCATTAAGGGCTCGTCAACGGTTTTGTTGTTTCCAGTGCCATCAAAGAATATGCTAATGTTAATCACATCGGAGCAATCCTGTTTTGTGTCCGGTTTCGTTTTTGGTGCATCGCGATTTGCGCTTCGGGCAGCAGCTAATTTGGCATTTTTTTCCACTTTATTTCCTCGTTGCCTTTATTTTCTTTCCACGCACAGTTCGCTCTGGCATAGTTTCGGAAAAAGTAACCTCAGCGGTATCATCTGGGTAAAGATGCAGGCCCAAGTATTTAGTCCCTTTGGGAATTTGTTCAGGCGAAATTACTAATGTATTTCTAACTTTCATGTTTTCGCCATTTCGAGGAGTTCCTTCTGGCCCACCCAGAGTCCAAGTCAACGTCTGCACGCCAAAAGGAATACGCACTCCTGTAATGAGTCCCGTGCCACCATAGCTGTTCATGACCCCGAGGTCTTCTCCGTTGAACATGATGTCGCTGATCGGACGGTCAAGATTTGAAAACATTTCAACGTCTAACACAATATATTTTTGCATTGTTTTCGCCCCATTTCCGCATGCAACTAACGGCATCAAAAGACCCGTTCCAATTATCGCAAGTGCGCTTCGCCTACGAAGAAGCCCGAATTTCGATTTATTAATTTTTTTCTTATGCTCACTCATAAAAAAACCCCAAATTCATCTTGATTATTTTATCTGTTCTGATCACGGAAACTGTTCCATTGCCACATCAAAACTGATTGCCCCGACCTTAACTTGCTCTAACAATGCAGCAATAGTTGCATTGGTTTGAAGCGCGTCTCCATAAATCAATGCCGTGCATATGCAGTTCAAAATGTCTCGCATCCCAAACAATTTCAGCTTCCGGGCTTCAAAGAGATGTTTTTCGATTACCTTGTACTGCTGCGATGGTGGAATCTCCCAAAGCAGCTGCGGCTGATTTTCCTTGATCATGTCTAGCAGTTGGTCAGGCACACCTGCCTCCACTAGCATATCTACCTGCACTTGGGTAAATTTGAGCGGCAAAGTGACCAGGTGCGCAGCAACTGCCTCGACGTTATCCCTCGGCAGGATTTGTTGAGGATTGCCGTCGCGATCCCAATACCACCACGCGACTATCCCATGCATCAGACGCGAGCGTTGGCGCTCGCTCAATACCGGTGCCGGCACGTGCAAGGTGAAGTCGCTTGCTTGCCCAGTCAAAGTCCCGAGCACGGCAGGATCCCAAAACGCAAAGATCATGTCGGTATCGTCGGGCAGGAGGATCTCGGAAAATGCTGCCAAATGGTCCCATAAGGTGTCGAAGGAGAGCCCGCTGGCCAACAACGTAAAACTGGCCGGGTGCTGGGCTCCGCCGCGAAGAATGACCGGCCAAATGTCTGCGTCAGCGGCAAGTGGTGAGAGCTCCAGCAAATGTGGGGCGTAGTCCTCGATGTCTGAATCCAGCGCTGCCGGCAGCAGACATTTGCTACGCACACCGATGCCATGGTTTTCGAATTTCTGGAGCAGTGACTTGTCCTGAGCCTTGTCGATGATTGCGTAGCAGGTAAGGTCCTGGTTATCGAAAGCCGTTGCCAGATTCAATTCGAAAGTAGCCGCTTCCAGCGGAGCGATCTTCATTGCTGGGCTCCCTTATTGACGAAAGCGCTTCGCTGCTTCGCACGTTTTTTCAGGCATTCCAGACAAACTTCCTTGGGAAGCGTCGGCAGTGAGTAAGCCATGGTCTTTGGCCCCGGCACGGAGAAATCGGAAGTGTGGCTGATGCGTTTACCGCTTGTCATGTCCGTAATTCCTGAGCCATTGATCTTGATGGCAGAGCCGTCGGCGCCAATCACGATCTCCTTTTTTGCGAAGATTTCGATCCGGTCGGTGGCCGACAGGAGCCGCAACACCTTCTCCGCGATAATGTCGATATCTCCGTTTTGGGCCTGGATTTCGACTTTTCCTTTGGCAGCAAACAGCTTGATGCCGGCGTTGTAGGCGAACAGGCTGATTTTTTCCTTGATGCTGGCAATCAGGCTTTTGCCCACGGCCAAGTTGGTGTCGGCACCCGAAGACACCGTCATCTGGTCACTGCTGTGGATATGGGTGCTTTTGGGCGTGCTCAGCCCTATGCCGGCAGGCGAGGCGATCAGCAGCACGGGATCGGCAAAACGATTGGCCTGCTCTTGGCCGGGCCCGCTGTACTGCGCCTGCGTGGCGCCGATGAATTCCTGGAGTGCTTCCTGTCCCGGTAGCGCCGAAGCATTAGACTTCTCGGCAACTTCCGACAAGTTGTTCGTGAGCTCCTGTGCTTCTTTTAACTGATCGCGCGCTTCACGTACGTCCAGTTGCGTACCTTTCGGGCCTGGGCGACCATAGGTGCTGATGTACAGCCCCTGTTGCGCCGTAATGGCCCCGTAGGCATCCGAGCTGAGCGCAAAACCAGAGCCATAAAAACCAGAACGATAATTCCCCTGTTGGCCAATCAGATAGCCGAGACTGAGCTGCGCATTCGTGTGACTGCTGAACAGCTGCGCCCGGTTCTGTTCGGATGTGTCATCCATGACCAGCTGGTTAAACCCGGCGCCTTTGTATTCTTTTGATTTGTAACCGGACAGGCGGCCGTCGCTATGCCAATGCGGCGCCTGCTCGCCGTTGTAGATACGTCCCGTAATGATCGGCCGGTCCGCGTCCCCGTCGAGGAAGGTGATGATCACTTCTTGACCGATGCGCGGAACATGCACGGCACCCCACCCCTCGCCCGCATTCGGATAGCTGACACGTACCCAGCAGGATGCCTTTTCGTCACCAGGGGTGAGCCGGTCCCAATGAAAGCGTACTTTCACCCGGTTCAGGTTATCGGTATAGATTTCTTCATCGGCAGGGCCCACAACGGTCGCCGTCTGCGCATGCATGGTCGGCTTGGCGTGGGTGAACGGGCTGCGGTATTCGACGATACGGCGTTGCACCTCGAAACGATTAAAACAGTGACCGGTACGGCTATTCTCTGCACCCAGCACTGCATTTTGAGGGTCGGCCAGCCCTGCTTCTGCAACAAATTTGAGCAGCTGGCCCTTTAGACTGTCCGAAAACTCTTTCTGGGTCTTAGACAGGGGCAAGTTGTTTTCGATAGACCATTCAACATTTAAGACAACAAACTGACGGTCCTCGTCGGCAGTCTCTTTATGGCTTGGGTGGTTGGTGAGCGTGAACCATCTGCCTACTGGCAAATGCCGTACACCTGATGTGCCGAAAAAGCGTTTGGCGCGGGACTCCCACTCCTGCACGCGCACGCGCGACTGGTCGGTGCCATGTGCTACACCCGAGCTCGTGTAGGCACCAGTGTATTCGTAGACCTCCAGCTGTGACGGAATGCAGCCGTGGTCCGGAAAAATCTGCATGCCGTTCTCGTTATTATTGCGCGGCGCTTTGTAGTCGAAAGTCCTTGTTGAAAGCTGGCTGTTCAGGAGCGTGCGTGCCGCGCCCCACTGGACAATCTTGTTGATCTCATCGGTGATGCCGGCTCGATGGAAGGCGATTTCTTTGGGCTGAAGCGGCCTCAGGTTGTACACGGAATCGGTGATGACCCACTCGTGGCCGCGACCGTCCGGCGCCTGCTCGATATACCCGTACCAGCCTTCGCTCTCCAGCATGCGCATGACGAAATGCCAGTCAGTTTCGTACTGTGTGCAATAGGAGCGAGACCGTGCCGTCTGGTTCAGTTCGAATTTGAACCGGCCGCGACATTGAGGATGGCCATTCAATACGGCCGAGATGATCTGCTCTGCATTTTTATCCTGCCAAATGCGTGCGTCTTTTCGAAACTTGAGGAAGTGGAAACAGCTCGAAAAACCGATTTGGTACGCTGTGAGCTGCCCATCACTGCCAAGCTTTTTGACAGTATGGACGTATCCATGCACCGGCAGATAGCTCGCATCAATCTGCAACGTCCAAAGGGTGACTTCTTGGGCGATAAGCTGCTTGAGCTCGATATCAGGGTTCAGCGACAGTAGATCTACGGTGTAATCAAATCCTTCGCTGATGCGGTCAACACCATGAGCCCGCTGTGGAAGCAAGGTGTTGGCGCCAAGGAGAGTGTCCAGCTTCAGCAGCCGTCTTTCCTGGCCGATTTTTCCAAACAAACTGTCTGCAAGCTGCCTCGAGTCACCCATATGATCCGACTCCTGTTCAACTCACCCATCGAAAAATAATCGATAATGATGCTTTACAGAAAGATTGAACTCATCGAAATAATTCGGTATAGCAACGATGAGACGAGCAAATGTAAATCATTGCTCTGGGTATACTTTGACGAGGGTCACATCCACGGCCAAACGACTAGCACCGAGAATTTGAAAGAAGATTAGCGCTCCGGGGAAGACTGAACTTTAGTGGCTATCGACCTGCACCCCGCACTCGTGCAAGCGCAGTCGGGTCTTACTGTTGTCATCAATGGTGACAGTAATATCGGCAAAACTCCCCAGCTTCATGCTGTCGCACGGCACCCGCAAGTGATACTTGCCCGGCTTGAGGTCGACAGGCTGACCGCGATGAACAACAGCGTCGGCCAGTTCCCCCGCCTGCACCCGCTCAAAAAACCGCGCCTTCGCCCGCTTCGGCACATCCTTCTCGACCGTGACTTCCGCCGCTACAGCCGTGGCCAGAACGTTCAACAGGGCAGCGGTGAGGACAACACTGCGGATTGCAGACATGGCTGTCTTCTTAAAGCACCAAAACGTTGCCAATATACAACCACTTAGGCGATTTGTGCCATTCTTACATCACTTTCCGGCGCTATCTCAGGTAAAAGATGTGGAACAGCCATCGCGGGCACCCACAAACAAAAAATTTCTCCGCCCATTTAATAGGCAGTTCATTTATTTTCGGCAAAAGATCTGGGCAGATGCATCAAATGCGGTCCATCTGCCGTTATCCCACATGACAGCCCCGCTCACCCTGCCCCCGGAAATGGCGGATAATTGCCGCCATGTCTACTCCTGCGAAGCCTCTCCCCTGTCCTTGCGGTGGCCCGTCGATCATGCGCTGCTGCGGCCCGTTCATCGCCGGCGCGGAACTGCCGCCGACGGCCGAGGTGTTGATGCGCTCCCGCTACACGGCCTTCGTGATGCGGGACGAAGCCTACCTGCGCGCCACCTGGCACCCCAGTACGCGGCCGACGGAACCCATCATCGACCAAAAGCAACCGGTTCAATGGCTCGGACTTGAGATAAAATCTGCTTTACGTTTACGTCAACGTAAAGCAGACCTGCCGGAAAACCCCAACGAAGACACCGTCGAATTCGTCGCCCGCTTCAAGGTCCACGGCCGCGCCCACCGGTTGCATGAAGTCAGCCGGTTCCTGCGCGAGCCGGACCCTGCCGTGGGTGGCAAGATGCGGTGGTTCTATGTGGACGGCAGTTTCCCTGAATAAAACCGCGCCACAAGCCGCGACACAGCAGGAGACAGGATCCGATGCCCCAGATCGACACGAAACTCAACCCGCGCAGCGAAGATTTCAAAGCCAACGCCGCCGCCATGCAAACCCTCGT
This sequence comes from Telluria mixta, assembly GCF_029223865.1. NCBI lineage: Bacteria > Pseudomonadati > Pseudomonadota > Betaproteobacteria > Burkholderiales > Oxalobacteraceae > Telluria > Telluria mixta. The sequence goes on along the minus strand of NZ_CP119520.1, from coordinate 2,126,727 downwards.
CGACGACTTGCGCGCCAAGGTGGCGCAGGTCGCCAAGGGGGGCGGCGAGGCCGCATGTGCGAAGCACGTCGCGCGCGGCAAGCTGCTGCCGCGCGAGCGCGTGCAGATGCTCCTCGATCCGGGAACGCCCTTCCTCGAATTTTCCCAGATGGCCGCTTACGCGATGTACGAGGATGCTGCCCCAAGCGCGGGCATCATCACGGGCATCGGCCGCGTGGCGGGCCAGGAATGCGTGATCGTCTGTAACGACGCCACCGTCAAGGGCGGCACGTATTACCCGATGACGGTCAAAAAACACCTGCGCGCGCAGGAGATCGCCGAGCAGAACAACCTGCCCTGCATCTACCTCGTCGACTCGGGCGGCGCCAACCTGCCGAACCAGGACGACGTGTTCCCCGACCGCGATCATTTCGGCCGCATCTTCTATAACCAGGCGAATCTGTCGTCGAAAGGCATCCCGCAGATCGCCGTCGTGATGGGTTCCTGCACGGCCGGCGGCGCATACGTCCCGGCGATGAGCGACGAGTCCATCATCGTCAAGGAACAGGGCACGATCTTCCTGGGCGGTCCGCCGCTGGTGAAAGCGGCGACGGGTGAAGTCGTCACGGCCGAGGACCTCGGCGGCGGCGATGTTCATACGCGCCTGTCCGGCGTCGCGGACCATCTGGCGCAGGACGACACCCACGCGCTGGCGCTCGCGCGCACGATTGTCTCGAACCTGAACCGCGTGAAACCCCAGCAGGGCGCGCTGCGTGAAAGCAGCGAGCCGAAATATGCGCCGGAAGAGCTGTACGGCGTCATCCCCGTCGACACGAGAAAACCGTTCGACGTGCGCGAAGTCATCGCGCGCATCGTGGACGGCAGCGAGTTCGACGAATTCAAGGCGCGCTACGGCTCGACGCTCGTCTGCGGCTTCGCCCACATCTTCGGCATGAAGGTGGGGATCATCGCCAACAACGGCATCCTGTTCTCGGAATCCGCGCTGAAGGGCACGCACTTCATCGAACTGTGCTGCCAGCGCAAGATCCCACTCGTCTTCCTGCAGAACATCACCGGCTTCATGGTCGGCCGCAAGTACGAGAACGAAGGTATCGCCCGCAATGGCGCCAAGATGGTGACCGCGGTCGCGACGGCCTCCGTGCCCAAGTTCACCGTGATCATCGGCGGCAGCTTCGGCGCCGGCAATTACGGCATGTGCGGCCGCGCGTTCTCGCCGCGCTTCCTGTGGATGTGGCCGAATGCGCGCATCTCCGTGATGGGCGGCGACCAGGCGGCGTCCGTGCTGGCGACCGTCAAGCGCGACGGCATCGAGGCGCGCGGCGGCCAGTGGAGTGCGGACGAAGAAGCCGCGTTCAAGCAGCCGATCAAGGAACAGTACGAACACCAGGGCCACCCGTATTACGCCACCGCGCGCCTGTGGGACGACGGCGTGATCGATCCGGCCGATACGCGCATGGTGCTCGGCCTGGGCCTCTCGGCCGCGCTGAACGCGCCGATCGAGGACACGAAGTTCGGCGTGTTCCGCATGTGAGGAGACAGACATGGACTACCAGACCCTCACCGTCACGATCACGGACCGCATCGGCCAGGTCACGCTGAACCGGCCCGACCTGCGCAACGCGTTCAACGAACAAAGCATCGCGGAACTGGCTCTCGCCTTCGACGAACTGGGACGCAATGAGCTCGTACGCGCCATCGTGCTGGCCGCGAACGGCCCCGCGTTCTGCGCCGGCGCGGACCTGAACTGGATGAAGAAGATGGCCGGTTATTCGGACAGCGAAAACCGCGCCGACGCCATGCGCCTCGCCGACATGCTGCGCACGATTTATGTCTGCCCGAAGCCTGTCGTGGCCAAGGTGCAGGGCGACTGCTACGCCGGCGGCATGGGCCTCGTGGCCGCGTGCGACGTGGTCGTCTCGGTCGATACGGCCAACTTCTGCCTGTCGGAAGTGAAGCTTGGACTGATCCCCGCGACGATCTCGCCGTACGTGATCAAGGCGATGGGAGAACAGGCCGCGCGCCGCTGGTTCCTCACGGCCGAACGCTTCGACGCGAAGGAAGCCCACCGCATCGGCTTCGTGCACGAGATCGTGCCGGCCGCGGACCTCGACACGAAGGTCGCCGGCATCGTGCAGGCGCTGGCCAACAACAGCCCGAACGCCGTGCGCGAAGCGAAGACGCTCGTGCGCGAGATCGCCGGTGCACCCGTCACGGAAGCGCTGCTGGAAGACACGGCGGGCCGCATCGCGGGCATCCGCGCGTCGCTCGAAGGGCGCGAGGGCGTCGCCTCATTTCTCGAAAAACGCCGGCCTTCATGGCTGGACTAGCTAGACCAAACAGGACGTAGATTGAAACCCACCACCACTTCCTCCGACTGGATCGCGCGCAGCCTGCGCAGCGTCTGGCATCCATGCACGCAAATGCAGCACCACGAAGAGGTGCCGCTGATCGCCGTCAGCCACGCCAAGGGGCCGTGGTTGTACGACCATGAAGGCCGACGCTACCTGGACGGCATCAGCTCGTGGTGGGTCAATCTGTTCGGCCACGCGAACCCGCGCATCAACGCGGCGTTGAAAGACCAGCTGGACAAGCTGGAACACGCGATGCTCGCGGGTTTTACGCATGAACCGGTGATCGAGCTGTCGGAACAGCTGGCCGCATTGACGGGTCACCAGCTCGGCCACGCGTTCTATGCATCGGACGGCGCATCCGCCGTCGAAATCGCGCTCAAGATGAGTTTTCATTACTGGCGCAACGCGGGCTATGCGGACAAGCAGGAATTCGTCTGCCTGCAGGGTTCCTACCACGGCGAGACCGTCGGCGCGCTCGGCGTGACCGATGTCGCGCTGTTCAAGGATGCCTACGGCCCGTTGCTGCGCGCCGCGCGGACCGTGTCGTCACCGGATGCGCGCAACGCCGTCGACGGCGAGTCCGCGCAGGACGTCGCGCTGCGTGCGGCGAAGGATGTCGAGGCGCTGTTCGCGGAGCGCGCCGACCGCATCGCCGCCATCATCGTCGAGCCGCTCGTGCAGTGCGCGACGGGCATGGCGATGCACGACCCGCTGTACCTGCAGCGTCTGCGCGAGCTGTGCGACAAGTACCACGTGCACCTGATCGCCGACGAGATCGCGGTCGGCTGCGGCCGCACCGGCACGTTCTTCGCGTGCGAACAGGCCGCGATCTGGCCGGACTTCATGTGCCTTTCCAAAGGCATCAGCGGCGGCTATCTGCCGCTGTCGCTCGTCCTCACCACCGACAAGGTGTATGAGGCGTTCTACAGCGAAGACATCACGCGCGGCTTCCTGCACTCGCATTCCTACACGGGCAACGCGCTGGCCTGCCGCGCCGCGCTGGCGACCCTGCAGATCTTCCGGGACGACGACGTGTTGAACAGGAACCGCGAGACGGCCACGCGCCTGATGGTGGAACTGGCGCCGCTGCTGGATCACAAGCGCGTGACGAACTTCCGCCAGCGCGGCATGATCCTCGCGTTCGACGCGGTGGAGCCGGACACGCAGCGCGCCTCGACGTTCGCCCGCCGCTTCTTCACGAGCGCCGTGGAAAACGAGCTGTTATTGCGGCCCATCGGCCGCACCGTGTACCTGATGCCGCCGTACGTGCTGGACGAGGAAGAGATCGTGGGCCTCGCGGCGCGCACGCGCAAGGTGTTCGAAGAAGTGATCGCCGAATGATGACGAACCTGATCGACAACGTCCGCGCCCAGCTGGACGAGCTGGCAAGCCGCAACTTGACCCGCCACCGCCGCACGGCGGAGACGCCCTGCGCACCGCGCCAGGTCGTCGACGGCCGGGACATGCTCGCATTCTGCAGCAACGATTACCTGGGTCTCGCCGCGCACCCGCGCGTCGTGGCAGCGCTGCGTGAAGGCGCGAGCCTGTATGGCGCCGGCAGCGGCGCGTCGCACCTCGTGTCGGGCCACAGCCGCGCGCATGCGCTGCTGGAAGAGCGACTGGCCGCGTTCGAAGCGCCGCACCTCGAATCCGCACGCGCACTGTACTTCTGCACCGGCTACATGGCGAACCTCGCCGTGCTGACGGGGCTGGGCAGCGCGCCCGATGCGATGATCTTCTCGGAAGCGCTGAACCACGCGTCCCTGATCGACGGTGCCCGCCTCGCGCGTGCGGGCGTGACCGTGTATCCGCACGGGGACGTGGCCGCGCTGGAAGAGAAACTGGCCGCGAGCGAAGCGCCCACCAAAATCGTCGTCACGGACAGCGTGTTCAGCATGGACGGCGACCTCGCCCCGCTGCCGCAATTGCTGGCCCTGTGCGAACGCCATGGCGCGTGGCTCGTCGTCGACGATGCGCACGGCTTCGGCGTCCTGGGAGATCGCGGACGCGGCGCGCTGGAACATTTCGGCCTGCGCTCGCCGAACCTCGTCTACATCGGCACGCTGGGCAAGGCGGCCGGCGTGGGCGGCGCGTTCATCGCCGCGCACGAGGACGTGATCGAGCTGATGATCCAGCGCGCGCGCCCGTACATCTATACGACGGCCGCCGCGCCCGCGCTCGCGCACGCGCTGCTGGCCAGTGTCGATATCATCGAGGGCGACGAAGGCGAAAAACGTCGCGCCGACCTGCGTGCGCGCATCGCGCAACTGGACGCGGGCCTGCGTCTGGAACGCTGGCAGCGTCCCGTGTCGACGACGGCGATCCAGCCCATCATCATCGGCGCCAACGACGAGGCGATGGCCGTGGCGGCGCGCCTGCACGAACAAGGCCTATGGGTGCCGGCGATCCGTCCGCCGACCGTGGCGGTGGGCACGGCGCGTTTGCGCGTCACGCTGTCCGCCGCGCATACCGAACAAGACGTCGCGCAGTTGATTACTGCGCTCAACCAGCTGGAAAGGACCTGGGCATGAGCCTCAACGAGCCCGAACAATCCGTCGGCGCCATCGACGTGGCGCCGACGGCCACCGCGGTGCCGGCCGCCATCCCGCGCCCTTGGCCGCGGAAGGCGTGCCGACGCGCTTCGCCTGCTTCGTGACGGGCACCGACACGGAGATCGGCAAGACGCTGATCTCCAGCGCCATCCTCCATAAACTCGTGCAACACGGCGTGCGCGCGTGCGGCATGAAGCCCATCGCGGCCGGCGCCGAGGAACGCGACGGTATACTCCACAACGACGACGCCGCCATGCTGCGCGCGGCCGGCAACGTGCAGCTGCCGCAATCGATCACGACGCCGTACCTGCTGCGCGAACCGTGCGCTCCGCACATCGCGGCCGCGCTGGAAGGCGTGACCATCGAACCCGTGCCCATCCTGACGGCGTATGCCGAAATCCTGGGCGCGTCCGACGCGACCGTCGTCGAAGGCGTAGGCGGTTTCTGCGTGCCGTTCTCCGACGATTTCGACAGCGCCGACTTGGCCGTACAATTCGGGTTGCCCGTCGTCCTCGTCGTCGGCATGCGCCTGGGCTGCATCAACCATGCTTTACTGACGGCCGAGGCGATCGTCGCGCGCGGCCTCGTGCTCGCGGGCTGGGTCGCCAACCAGGTGGACCCGGACATGCGTTTCGCGGACGAAAACGTCGCGGAACTCGAACGCCGCCTGCCCGCACCACTGCTCGGCCGCGTGCCGCGCCTGGACGAACCGACGGCCGCCGCGGCGGCCCCCCATATCGAGCTCGCGAGCCTGCCGGGATGGCCGGCCAAGCGCGCCTAACCAAAACAAGGAATCCGAAATGACCCAAGTCGTTACTCTCCACCCGCCGGTCACGCCGGCCTCCCTGCCGAAAGACGCCACCTGGCCGCTGGCCGACGTGCTCGCGCTGTTCGAACTGCCGCTGCCGGACCTGATGTTCCGCGCCCAGCAGGCACACCGCGCCGAGTTCCCCGACGGCGACGTCGAACTCGCGACCCTCCTGTCGATCAAGACGGGCGGCTGCGAGGAAGACTGCGGCTACTGCCCGCAGGCCGCGCGCTACGACACGGGCGTCGAGGCGAAGAAGATCCTCGACCTCGACACCGTGCTGGACGCCGCGCGCGAAGCGAAGGCCAAGGGGGCGACCCGCTTCTGCATGGGCGCCGCATGGCGCAGCCCGAAAGAGCGCGACATGGAAAAGGTCGAAGCCATGGTGCGCGGCGTGAAAGCGCTGGGCATGGAAACCTGCGCGACCCTCGGCATGCTGGAAGAAGGCCAGGCCGAGCAACTGAAGCAGGCGGGCCTGGACTATTACAACCACAACATCGACACCTCGCCGGACTTCTACGGCGACGTGATCTCCACGCGCGAATACCGCGACCGCCTGGACACGCTGGGCCGCGTGCGCACGGCCGGTTTGAAGATCTGCTGCGGCGGCATCGTGGGCATGGGCGAGACGCGTGCCCAGCGCGCGGGCCTGATCGCACAACTGGCCAACATGAACCCGTATCCGGAATCGGTGCCCATCAACCACCTGGTGCAGGTCGAAGGCACGCCGATGCACGGCCTGCCGCCGCTGGACCCGATCGAATTCGTGCGCACGATCGCCGTCGCCCGCATCACGATGCCGAAGGCGCGCGTGCGTCTGTCGGCCGGCCGCCGCGAGCTGGGCGAAGCCGTGCAGGCGATGTGTTTCATGGCCGGCGCCAATTCCATCTTCTACGGCGACAAGCTGCTCACCACGGACAATCCGGAAGCGGACGACGACCGCAAGCTGCTGGAAAAGCTGGGCCTGAAAACCCGCTCGGCGATGCTGGAGTCGGTGCAGAAGGAAAGCTGCGGCTGCTGATCCCACGGCCCCCTCGGGGGCCACAACGCTGTCGGGCCACAAGCCAGGTTTTATCGAAGTCACAGGCCACAAGCCGAGTTTCACAACATATAAAACAGACGAGACACCCATGTTCACGAAGATCCTCATCGCCAACCGTGGCGAAATCGCCTGCCGGGTCGCCGCCACCGCGCGCCGCCTCGGCATCAAGACCGTTGCCGTCTATTCGGAAGCCGACGCCGGCGCGAAACATGTAGCGGTCTGCGATGAAGCGATCCTGCTCGGCCCCGCCGCCGCCAAGGACAGCTACCTGCGCGGCGACAAGATCATCGCCGCGGCGCTGGCCACCGGCGCGCAGGCGATCCACCCGGGCTACGGCTTCCTGTCCGAGAACGCGGAATTCGCGGAAGCCTGCGCGGCCGCGGGCCTCGTGTTCATCGGCCCGCCGGGATCGTCGATGCGCGCGATGGGATCGAAATCGGCCGCCAAGCAGCTGATGGAAGGCGCGGGCGTGCCGCTCGTGCCGGGCTATCACGGCGATGCGCAGGATCCGGAACTGTTGCAATCGGAAGCGAACCGCATCGGCTACCCGGTGCTGCTGAAAGCCAGCGCGGGTGGCGGCGGCAAGGGCATGCGCGTGGTGGAACGGTCCGAGGATTTCCAGGCCGCGCTCGCGTCGTGCAAGCGCGAAGCCATTTCGTCCTTCGGCGACGACAAGGTGCTCGTCGAAAAATATCTTACGCGCCCGCGCCACATCGAGATCCAGGTGTTCGCGGACACGCACGGCAACTGCGTCTATCTGCATGAACGCGACTGCTCCGTGCAGCGCCGTCACCAGAAGGTGCTGGAAGAGGCACCGGCCCCCGGCATGCCGCCCGAGCGCCGCGCCGCGATGGGCGAAGCGGCCGTCGCGGCCGCGCGCGCGGTGGGTTATGTGGGCGCGGGCACCGTCGAATTTATCGCCAACCAGGACGGCACGTTCTACTTCATGGAGATGAACACGCGCCTGCAGGTCGAGCACCCCGTGACCGAGATGATCACGGGGACGGACCTCGTCGAATGGCAGCTGCGCGTGGCCGCTGGCCAGCCGCTGCCGAAGCAGCAGCATGAACTCACGATCCACGGCCACGCGATCGAGGCGCGCGTGTATGCGGAAAATCCGGAGAAGGGTTTCCTGCCCTCGATCGGGACGCTGCAGTGCATGGATACGCCAAGCCACGTGGCGTTCGAACTGGGCGACGTGCGCATCGATTCCGGCGTGCGCGCCGGCGATGCCATCTCGCCGTTCTACGATCCGATGATCGCGAAGCTGATCGTGTGGGGCGCGGACCGCGCACAGGCGCTGGCGCGTATGGCGCAGGCGCTGTCCGAATTCCACATCGTCGGCCTCGCGACGAATATCGCGTTCCTGAAACGCCTCGTCGAAGGCGATGCCTTCGCGCATGCCGACCTGGACACGGGCTTGATCGAACGGAACACGGCAACGCTGTTCCCGCCGGCAGGTCCGGCACCGTTGCCCGCGCTGGCGCTGGCGGCCGTTGCCCTCGTCGCGGCGGAAACGTCGACCAGCAGCAACGCGGCCGACCCGTGGACCAGCACCCACGGCTGGCGCATGAACGGCACGTACCGCCGCCGGCTGGCATTCGGCGACGAGTACGCGGCCACGACCCAGGCCAAGGTCTATGCAATCGACATGGCCTATCATGCGCACGGGTGGACGCTCGAAGCGGACGGCAAGCCGCATCCGCTGGCGCTTGTCTCGCAGCATGACAGCCGCTACGCGATCCGCCTGGACGGCCAGGCCATCCAGGGCACGGTGCGGCGCGACGGCGAAACGCTGCACGTGTTCACCGGCGGCCTGCACCACGTGCTGGATTGGCACGACCCGCTCGCGCATGCCGGCGAGCACGAAACGGCAGACGGCCGCCTGACGGCACCGATGCCGGGCAAGGTGGTGGCGGTGATCGCATCCAGCGGGCAGCTCGTCAAAAAGGGCGAGCCGCTCGTGATCATGGAAGCGATGAAGATGGAACACACGATTGCCGCACCGAGCGATGGCCTGGTCGAGGAAGTCTTGTACCAGGTCGGCGACCAGGTCGCGGATGGCGCACCGCTGCTGGCCTTCAAGGCGGCAGCGTAATACACGCCGTGGCGGAGACCACGGCGCAGAAACACCAACGAGACAGCACACGCAATCCATAACAATTATCAGGAGACGAATGATGCGGATACTGCTGTACAGGGGTGACGGTGTCATCGAACCGTGGGCCCGTGATTTTGCTGATGCATTGCCGCACGCGGAGACCGTCGTGTGGCGCGAGAACATGTCGCTGGCGTCGCAACCACCTTGCGACTACGCCGTCGTGTGGGCGCCGACGCCGCAGCTGCTCGACCAGCTGGCTCACGTGAAGGCGATCTTCCTGATGGGCGCCGGCGTCGACGCGCTGCTGAAGTTCGGCGACGCGCTGCCGCCCGTCCCCATCGTCCGCCTGGGCGATGCGGGCATGGCCGAGCAGATGGCGGAGTACGTGGCGTATGCGACCCTGCGCTACTTCCGCCGCTTCGACGATTACGAACAGCAGGCGCGCCAGGGCATCTGGAACCCGCTGGAAACGCGCCGTCGCAAGGCCGACTTCACCGTCGGCGTGCTGGGCCTCGGCAAGCTCGGGATGCCCGTGCTGCGCACCCTGCGCCAGCTCGGGTTTCCCGTGCGCGGCTGGAGCCGGTCGCCGAAGGACGTGCCGGGCGTGCCATGCTTTGCCGGCATGGACGAACTGGGCGATTTTTTGTCCGGCACGCAGGTCCTCGTCTGCATGCTGCCGCTCACGCCCGAGACGACGAACCTGCTCGACCGCGCGCACCTGTCGCAGCTGCCCGAAGGCGCCTACGTGATCAACGTGGCACGCGGCGCGCTGCTGGCCGAGCCGGACCTGCTGGCGTTGATCCGCGCCGGCCACATCGCGGGCGCCACCCTGGACGTGTTCCGCAACGAACCGCTGCCGGCCCCGCATCCGTTCTGGAACGAGCCGCGCATCACCATCACGCCGCACATCTCCGCGCTCACCCTGCGCGAGGAAGCGGTGCGCCAGATCGCGGCGAAGATCGAGAAGCTGGAACGGGGCGAGGCCATCGACGACATCGTCGACCGCGCCCGCGGCTACTAGGAAACCACCATGCACAATTCACTCCCCAAACACGTCAGGATCGTCGAGGTCGGCCCGCGCGACGGGCTGCAGAACGAAAAGGAAGCGGTGTCCGCCGCGGTCAAGATCGAACTGGTCGACCGCCTTTCCCGCGCGGGCTTCCGCAATATCGAGGCGGCGTCGTTCGTCTCGCCGAAGTGGGTGCCGCAAATGGCGACCAGCACGGAGGTCATGGCCGGCATCGCGCGCCGTCCCGGCACGCTGTATTCCGCGCTGACGCCGAACATGCAGGGCTTCGAGGCGGCGCTGGCCGCAAAAGCGGATGAAGTCGTGATCTTCGGCTCCGCGTCGGAAGCGTTCTCGCAGCGGAACATCAACTGCTCGATCGCGGAATCCATCGCGCGCTTCGAACCCGTGGCGAAAGCAGCGAAGGACAACGGCCTGCGCCTGCGCGGCAGCATCAGCTGCGCGTTCGGCTGCCCGTACCAGGGCGACGTGCCGCTGGATGCCGTCGCCGACGTCGTGGGCCGCATGCGCGACCTCGGCTGCGATGAAATCGACATCGCCGACACGATCGGCGTCTCGACCCCACGCAAGACGCAGGCCGTGATGGAAGCGGCGGCGCGCGCGTTCGCGCTGGACCGCATCTCCGGCCACTTCCACGACACCTACGGCCAGGCACTCGCCAACATCTACGCCAGCCTGGAACTGGGCGTCACGATCTTCCACTCGTCCGTGTCGGGCCTGGGCGGTTGCCCGTATGCAAAGGGGGCGACGGGCAACGTGGCGACGGAGGATGTGGTCTACATGCTGAACGGACTGGGTATCGAGACGGGCATCGACCTCGATCTCGTCGTGGAGGCGGGCGCGTTCATTTCGCAGCATCTCGGCCGCAAGGGCGCGAGCCGCGCGGGCAATGCGTTATTGGCGAAGAAGAGCTTGTAACAAATGAAAAAGGCCGACGATCTCTCGTCGGCCTCTTGCTATACTGGTCGGAGTACAAGGATTCGAACCTTGGACCCTCTGGTCCCAAACCAGATGCGCTACCGGGCTGCGCTACACTCCGAAGACAGCCATCATACCGTCCGGGTACTGTCCAGGTCAAGGAAAGCCCGTGAATTCGTGGTTTTCCGTACAGGTGAAGACGTGACGTTTGCAATCGACAACATCGACGGCGCCCTCCCCGACCGCAAGCAGGTCAACCGCATCGCGGCGGGCATTGCGCTGTCGGTGCTCGCGCACGTGGTGCTGCTCGCTGTCTATCGCCAGCCCGCAACGACGTTGCCCGCCGCGCCGCCGGAACGGCTCACGATCCGTTTACAAGCCGCGCCGCCGCCGCCAGCGCCGCCCGTCGAAGTGAAACCGGCCGAGACGCCGGCCAAACCGATCCCGCGCGCGCAGCCTCCCGCCAAGAAAACCCGCCCCGTGATCGCCGTGCCAGTGGAAAAACGCCAGTCGACCGAGGAAACCTATGCCGTGAAACCGGCACCGGACACGCCCGCGCCGCCGCCGGAACCTGCGACGACGCGGCATTTCGACGTCGACGCCGCCCGCAGCATGGCGCGCGGCATGGCGTCGAAGCTGGCCAACGAACCCGATCCGGACAAGGTGGGCACGGCGCTCGAACGCTTGCCGAAACCGCAACTGCAAACGGAAAGCAAGTTCGAACGGGCGATCAAGCAGGCCAAGCGGCCGGACTGCAAGGATGGCGTGCCCGGGGGCTTGCTGGCGCCGATCTTCCTCGCGATGGACAAGAAGGACAGCGGGTGCAAGTGGTAACGATGCCTACTCGGCGCCCTTGATCTGCAATGCCCGCTCGTACAACGCGTTCTTCTTTTTCCCGGTGATCTGCGCCGCCAGCGCGGCGGCCTGTTTCACCGAACACTCTTCCAGCAGGATGCGCAGCACGCGCTCCGCTTCGACATCGCCTTCATCGTCCTCCGTCTGCGCGCCCTCGACCAGCACGACGAATTCGCCGCGTTCGCGGTTGGCATCGGCCTTCACCCAAGCCAGGGCGTCAGAAAGCGGGCAGCGGTGGATTTCCTCGAACAATTTCGTAAGCTCACGCGCAAAGACCACCTGGCGCGTCGGCTCGAATGCGGCGACGAGAGATTCCACACAGTCCATGATGCGATGCGGTGCCTCATAGAACACGAGCGTCGCCGGCACGGCCTTGAGCGTGGCCAGTTCCGCTTCGCGCTGCTTCGTCTTCGCGGGCAGGAAGCCGACAAAATAGAAGCGGTCGTTCACGAGGCCACTTGCCGACAGCGCCGCGATGGCAGCCGATGAGCCGGGCACGGGGACGACGTGCAGGCCGGCGTCGCGCACGGCGTCGACGATGCGCGCGCCCGGGTCGGACACGGCCGGCGTGCCCGCATCCGACACGAGCGCCACGCGTTCGCCCGCGCGCAGGCGCGTGATGATTTTCTCGGCGACTTCGCGTTCGTTGTGCTGGTGCGCAGCGATCATCTGCTTGTTCAAGCCGAAGCGCGTCAGCAGCGCGCCGGTCTTGCGCGTGTCCTCGCAGGCGACGACGTCGGCCAGCAGCAGCACGTGCAGCGCGCGCAGCGTGATGTCGGTGACGTTGCCGATGGGTGTGGCCACCACGTAAAGCGTTGCGGTAGGATAGGACTGCTGGGCGGCCTCGCCCATGACGGGCAGTTGGGCGATCTGGCTGGACTGGGTTTCTGTCATGTTGGGGATACGGATGAAGATTCTCGAGGCATTGTGCGCCCGGCTGGCCTGGCTGCTCATCTTGATGAGCCTGGGTGGTTATGCCCTGGCCGGCACGCCATGTGCCGGGCCGCAGCGATTGTGCGCGTCCGTGGACACTAACACAAGTGCGCCCGCTCCCCTTCTCGCCATGCTGGATCCGGCCATCCAGCCGAGACCTGCCCGACCGCCACCGAACGAACCCGCTCCACCGCCGCCACCGTCCGCTGTGCCGATCCGCATCGCCCTGCTGCTGCCGATGCGCTCCGCCACGCTGGCGACAGCGGCCGAAGCCGTCCGCGCCGGCTTTATGGCCGGCATGGAACGGGACGGCACGGGCTTCAAGGCCGAGGTCGTCTCGACGGGCGACGCGCCGCGCGACGTGCTCGACGCCTACGCGCGCGCGGCCGTGGCCAGCGACATCATCGTCGGCCCGCTGGCGCGTTCCGCCGTCGCGGCGCTGGCCGACAGCGACGCCGTCACGCGGCCGACCGTCGTGCTGAGCGTGCCTGAAGGCCGGACAGGCGTGTCCCGGACGACAGTACCGCGCGGAATGCTCGTGGTCGGGCTGTCGATCGAGGATGAGGCGCGCCAGGTGGCGGACTGGGCCGCGCGCGAGCATCCGCACGGCCGCGCCCTGATCCTCACGGGCGGCGCGGCCTGGGCGCAGCGGGCGGCCGGTGCGTTCGAGGGGCGCTGGGTCCAGTTGGGCCACACGAACCAGCGCTTCGCGGTACCGTCCGGCGAAGGGGGCAAGGCGGCCATCGAGGAACTGAAGCAGAAACTGGAGATCGACCCACCGGACCTGCTGTTCGCCGCGCTCGACAGCACGGCGTTACGCCCCGTACGCGCGCTGGCCGCCGCGCTCCCCTGCTACGGCGGCGGGCCGGCGAATCCGGGGCGGTCGGCGGCGCCGGACGTCCCTGGCCTCGACGGCGTGCGCCTCCTCGACCTGCCGTGGATCGTGCTGCCCGACCACCCGGCCGTGATGGTCTACCCGCGGCCGCTGAATACGGAACAGCCGCTCGACATGGACCGTCTGTACGCCCTCGGCATCGATGCCTTCCGCGTCGCGCGCGAACTGGCGCTGCGGGATGGCGCGCCGTTCGGCGTGGATGGCGTCACGGGGCGGCTCGACGTGGTCGCCGGCCCCGGCGGCCAGTTGCAGCTGCAGCGGGTCGAAGCGGCCGTCGTCGTCCGCGGCGGCGCGTTCGAGCCCGTCGACAAGGGCCGCTGACATGTGGCCGACCCGGCTGTCGCGCAAGCAGGAGCAGGGGCGGGCGTGGGAAGACGTGGCGCTGGCCTGGCTCGAACGCCACGGTCTCGTCCTGGTGGAAGCGAACTTCCAGTGCAAGCTGGGAGAAATCGACCTGATCCTGCGCGACGGCGCCACCCTCGTGTTCGTGGAAGTGCGCCAGCGCGCGGCCGGGGCCCCAGTCGGCGCGGCGGAAAGCATCACGCCGGCGAAGATTCGCCGCATCATCCGCGCCGCCCAGTTTTATTTACAACGTTTCAATCGCCTGCCGCCCTGCCGCATCGACGTCGTCGCCATCGACGGAGCTCATGTCGAATGGTTAAGGAACGCCATTGAAGTGTAAGCATTTTTTGCTGACCTTGATCGCCGGGCATTGCCACTGCACTATAATCTTTGACTATGAATACTCAACGCATCCTCGCCCACTTCCAGGAAAGCGCCGAACTCAAGATGAAGTCGGCGAATCTCCTCGCACAACCGATTTCTCAAGCGATTGAGCTGATGTTCAATGCGCTTTCCAACGGCAACAAGATCCTCGCCTGCGGCAACGGCGGCTCGGCCGGCGACGCGCAGCACTTCGCCGCCGAACTGGTCGGCCGCTTCGAACGCGAGCGCTTCCCGCTGCCGGCGATCTCGCTGACCACCGACACGTCGATCATCACGGCCGTCGGCAACGACTACAGTTTCAACGAAATCTTCAGCAAGCAGGTACAGGCGTTCGGCCAGGCCGGCGACATCCTGCTGGCGATTTCCACGTCGGGCAACTCGGGCAACGTGCTCGCCGCCGTCGAAGCCGCGCTGGAACGCGAGATGCGCGTCGTTGCCCTGACCGGCAAGGATGGCGGCAAGATCGCGCAGATGCTGACCGACGCCGACGTCCACATCAACGTGCCGCATTCCCGCACCGCCCGCATCCAGGAAGTCCACCTGGTCGCGATCCACAGTATCTGCGACGGCCTCGACGTCGCCCTGTTCGGAGAAGAAGATGCAAATTAACGCCGGCGCCGTGCTGCGTCCCCTGTCGAAGGCCGTCCTGTGCGTGGCCCTGCTGTCGTCCCTGCAAGGCTGCGTCGCGGTCGTGGCGGGTGCCGCCGTCAGCGGCGCCGTCGCGACGGCCGACCGCCGTACGCTGGGCGCACAGACCGAGGACAAGGGCATCGAACTGAAAGCCGCGACCCGGATGGGCAACATCGTCGGCGACGCCGGCCACGTCAACGTCAACAGCTACAACCGCAAGGTGCTGCTGACCGGTGAAGTGAAGGACGAGGCGATGAAACGTGCGGTCGAGAACGAAGTGCGCGGCATCACCAACGTCGATAACGTCATCAACGAACTGCAGGTCGCCGGCCCGTCCAGCTACACGTCGCGCGCCAGCGATGCCCTCATCACCAGCAAGGTCAAGCTCAGCCTCGCGGACAAGAAGACCGTGTCGGCCACCTCGTTCCAGGTCGTGACCGAGGGCGGTACCGTGTACCTGATGGGTCTCGTCACCCAGCGCGAAGGCAATATCGCCGCCGACGTGGCCCAGGGCGTATCGGGTGTCATGCGCGTGGTGAAAATGTTCGAGTACATCAGCGAAGAAGACCTGCGCTCGATGTCGCCGCCGCAACAGCAGCAAGCCGAGCCCCGCGGCACGTCGTAACACACCGGCTGATGGGGATGAGACCATGACCACTTCACAACGCACCTGGATCAAGCCGGCCGCCATCGGCGCGGCCGTGCTGGCGATCGCCGGCATCGGTTTCGCCACGTTCAGCCAGCAGCAGCAGGCGCCCGACGTCACGTTCATCACCATCGCCGGCCAGAAGATCAGCTCGCAGGACTTGCGGGGTAAGGTCGTGATGGTCAATTTCTGGGCGACGTCGTGCACTACCTGCGTGAAAGAAATGCCGCAGATGGTCGAGACGTACAACAAGTTCAAGCAGGACGGCCTGGAATTCGTCGCCGTGGCGATGAGTTACGATCCGCCAAACTATGTCTTGAACTACGCCGAGACGCGCAAGCTGCCCTTCAAAGTGGCGCTCGATTCGGGCGGCGACCTGGCGAAGCAGTTCGGCGACGTCAACATGACGCCGACCACCTTTGTCATCGGCAAGGATGGCAAGATCCTCAAGCGCTACCTGGGCGAGCCGGATTTTGCATCGCTGCACGCATTGCTGCAGAAATCTCTGAAATCGTAACGGTTCCGGCACACCGCTGACCTCCCGCAAACGCCGAGGTCTTGTTCGGCACAAGCTTGATGCCGGCAAAGGAGGATGCGATGCGCAAGCTGATCAAGTACGCCCTCGTTGCGGGCCTGCTGGCGGCAGCAGGCTGCAGCAGCGTGGACACCGGTCTGCGCAACACCGTGGTGTTGCATTACCAGCACGTTGCCAACGTCCACCGGATCGATTTCACCAGCCCGGTCGGGCTGCCGAACCACGCGCCCGTCCAGTTCGTGCTGCCGCTGGACTCGCACGGATTCTGGGCCGTGTTCCTGCTGTGCGACCTGGACGTCACCGGCGCCAATATCCCCAGTTTTTATTTCGACGCTGACCGTCTCCGCGTGCAATACGGCGACCAGCGCTACGGGCCGCTGCGGCCGTACACGCTGCGGCTGGAAGACACGGCCGACATCAACAGCCGCTTCGACACGGACGCGCTCGCGGATGCGATCGCGGCCGAACTCCAGCGCGGGCCGTCGAGCAAGGTCTTCCGGCACGGCTATTATGCGCAGCTGAATTACCGCTTCGCCGTCTATGTCCCGCGCGCGCTGGCCGACTATTCCGGCGACCAGTTGAGACTGCGCTACGAAGGCGGTCGGACGCTGGCGCTGGGCAATGGCTATCCGCCCGCCGACATCGCAAATGCCGGCCCCGGGGGTTCCGGCATCGCCGCGCGCTGCCTGCCGTGAACGGCGTAAGCTGGCGTCATCGACACGGAGACGATCATGGACGCGAGCAACCAACCATTGACGGTCGAGCAGGCCTACCGCGCCATGCTCGCCTTCCTCGAACGCGAAGTCGACTTGACGGAGTCCAGCGACTTGGCCGACCTGCTGGCCGGCTACCGGCTGGATAAAGACGGCCGGACGAGCGATCCGACCCTGTGGGAAGAATGGCTGGAAGCCGTCGGGCGGGCCCGGCAGCTGCCTTGAATCGAGCTTACCTGCGCCGGCTCACCAGCGCCCCCGCTCCTTCTTGGCCTGCCGCTTGCGCGTGGCCGCATTCTGCTGCTGCAGCAGCGCATCGACGCGCTCGGATGCTTCGCGCGCCAGCGTCTGCGCTTCCTCGATGCTGGGGAAGAATTCCGGCATACGGTAGCCGAGCCAGGCATAGGCCGAGTACATGCGGCACGTGTCCTCGACTTCCTGCAGGTTTTGCCAGAACAATTCCTGTGGATGGGGCTGGAGCTTGCAGACCTTCCGTTTCGCCAGCGACTGCGCCCAATGCGACCACGCGCTTTCCAGCGTGGGCACCCTGGTCGAGATGGGCACGAGCGACATCGTGAATTTTTCCGCCACGCTCAGGTCCAGCGTATCGAGCCATTCCGCGCGCTCGTTCTGTTCTTCCGTGATGCGCGGGTAGAAAAAGCCGTCCGGCACGTCGATGTTGTGCACGAACCGTTTGAGCAGCTTCACCAGCGACGTCTCGCCCGTCACCGACGAGATGCGATGCAGTTGCTCCAGCGACGGGGCCACCGCGAAACCGCTGGCCGGTACGGGCGGAATCTTTTCCTTCATCAACGAGCGCATGACCTCGTGCGTGTCGTCGTCGTAGCCGGCCACGAAACCTTCCTCGTGGACGCCGTAGCGGCCCGCGCGGCCGGCGATTTGCTTGGCGAGCGCTGCCGAGATTTCTTCTTCCTCGACACCGTTGTACTTGACGGCCGTCGTCATCACGATGCGCTGGATCGGCATGTTCAAACCCATCGCGAGGGCATCGGTGCCGACGACGATGTCGGCCTGCCCTTCGCGGAAGCGCTCGGCCTGCGCACGCCGCACTTCCGGAGACAGATTGCCGTAGACGGTGGCGACGGACAGGCCCATCTCCGTGATCATGTCGCGCCACATCAGCACCTCGCGCCGCGAGAAGGCGATGACGGCGTCGCCCCGCTTCAGGTTGCGTAGCTTGCGCACGGCGCCGGGTTCCATCGACAGCGGTGCCTTGCGTTTCAGCACGTGCACTTCGAGCGGACATTCCAGGCGCTCGGCCAGCGCCTCGATTGCGCGCCGCGCTTCCGGTGCGCCCACGAGGTAAACGGTCGACGCCGGCGCACCGCATACGGCGGCCGTCCAGGCGGCACCGCGGTCGCGGTCGGCCAGCATCTGGATCTCGTCGATGACGGCGACCTGCACGGGCGTTTTCGTGTCCAGCATCTCGACGGTGCTCGCGACATGCGTGGCGCCTTCCGCCAGGCGGCGTTCCTCACCCGTGATCAGGCTGACCTTGATGGGCTCGCCGTCCTTGCCCTCGGCATTCTGCAGGCGCTCGTAGTTTTCCAGCGCCAGCAGACGCAGCGGTGCCAGGTAGACGCCACTGTCGGCCTGGGCCAGGTGTTCCATCGCGCGGTGCGTCTTGCCGGAGTTGGTCGGGCCCAGCAGCGCGATGAAGCGGCGCGCCATCTTGCTGGCCACCTCGAACGACGCCGGGTACTCGGCCAGGTTGATGCTTTCCTTGGTGCGCGCGGCGTGGCGCTCTTCCTGCTCGCGCTCGCCGGCGTGCAGCAGGCGCTGGCGGATGCGGTCGAACACGAATTCGGCCGGCTCGGACGTCTCCAGCTCTTCCAGCACGTGCAGGAACAGCATCGGGTCGAAGCCAAACTCGTCTGCCTGGTCGGCGATTTCGCGCACGAATTCCTCGACTTCCTGGTTCAGGTCGTCGACGGCATCGCGCGTGGCCCGTTCCTCGACGAGCTCGCGCCGGGCCAGCAGATCCATCTTGCGCCACTTGCTCGGCTTGGCCAGCACGCCGCGCGACGGCACGAGGCGGTACTCGACGTGCAGGCCGTCCACGCGCACGGCGCCGGCAAAACGCAGGAAGACGCGGCCTTCCATACGGACGAGCTCGACGCCGCGCGCGTGCAGCCCGAGCTCGCGTTCGAGGAACGCGTCGTCGTCCAGGGTGTCGTCGTCGGAAGGAGAAAGTCGGGAGTGGTGTTCGCTCATGTGTCCAATATAACGCGAGTGGTGCGGGCGCACCGTTCGGCAAGCCACGAATGAAAAAAGCGGTGGACGGAAGCCGCCCACCGCTTTTTTTCGTTGCTTGAAATTACGCTGCGACGCCTGCTTCGTGCGCCTGCTGGTCCGCGTGATACGACGAGCGCACCATCGCGCCGACGGCCGCGTGCACGAAGCCCATCTCGTACGCCTTCTCTTCGAACATTTTAAAAGTGTCGGGGTGGACGTAGCGGCGCACCGGCAGGTGCGAGTTCGACGGGGCCAGGTACTGGCCGATGGTCAGCATGTCGATGTCGTGCGCGCGCATGTCGCGCATGACTTCCAGGATTTCCTCGTCCGTCTCCCCCAGGCCGACCATCAGGCCGGACTTCGTCACGGCGTTCGGGTACTTGGCCTTGAAGTCGCGCAGCAGCACCAGCGAGTGCTGGTAGTCGGCGCCCGGGCGCGCTTCCTTGTACAGGCGCGGCACGGTTTCCAGGTTGTGGTTCATCACGTCCGGCAGGCCGTCGGCGAAGATGGCCAGTGCCTTCTCCAGGCGGCCGCGGAAGTCCGGCACCAGCACTTCGATTTTCGTGTTCGGCGACAGCGCGCGCGTTTTCTGGATGCACTCGACGAAGTGGCCGGCGCCGCCGTCACGCAGGTCGTCGCGGTCGACGGAGGTGATCACGACGTACGACAGGCGCAGGTCGGCGATGGTCTTGGCAAGATTCCCCGGCTCGTTCACGTCGAGCGGGTCCGGGCGGCCGTGGCCGACGTCGCAGAACGGGCAGCGGCGCGTGCACTTGTCGCCCATGATCATGAAGGTCGCGGTGCCCTTGCCGAAGCATTCGCCGATGTTCGGGCAGCTCGCTTCCTCGCACACGGTAACGAGGTTGTTGGCGCGCAGGATGTCCTTGATCTCGTAGAAGCGCGACGACGGGCTCGCGGCTTTTACGCGGATCCAGTCAGGCTTCTTGAGACGCTCGTGCTGTTCGAGCGGCACGATCTTGATCGGGATGCGCGACGTCTTGCTTGCGCCTTTCTGCTTTTCGCTCGCGTTGTAAGAAGCTGCTGCTGCTGCGGTGCCGGTGTCGATTTCGGAAGTCATGTGCGTAGTCAGTTGGTTGCGGCCTGCGCGACCGCTGCGGTTGAAGAGGGTGCCGTGGACAGATGGTCGATCAGCGCGGCGGCGAGGGCTTGCTGCACGTCGGCCAGCGGCGCATCCACGCCCATCGTTTTCATGTCCACCGTGGCCAGGCCGGAATAGCCGCACGGGTTGATCCAGGTGAACGGAGACAAGTCCATCGCCACGTTCAGCGAGACGCCGTGATAGGTGCAGCCGTTGCCGCGTACCTTCAGCCCCAGCGCGGCGATCTTGGCGCCCTTGCGCGGACCGTCGGCGATATAGATGCCGGGCGCGCCTTCGACGCGTTCACCCGCGAGATTATACGCCGCCAGCACATCGATCACGGCCTGCTCGATCTTGTTGACGAACTGGCGCGCGTACAATTTGCCGCCCGGCTTGTTGCGGCGCAGGTCCATCAGCAGGTAGATCACGACCTGGCCGGGGCCGTGGTACGTGACTTCGCCGCCGCGGTCGGTCTGCACGACGGGCACGTCGTGCGCCCCGACGCTCAGCAGGTGGCCGTGGTCGGCGCCCAGCCCGAGCGTGAACACGGGCGGGTGCTCGACGATCCACAACTCGTCGGGCGTGTCGGGCGTGCGCGCATCCGTGAAGGCGCGCATCGCGGCAAAAACGGGTTCGTAGTCGGCGCGGCCAAGCTCACGGATAGCCGGCTGGTTCGCTTGCATGGATAGGGTCTTTGAAGGGATACCCCGTCATTATAAGCCAGCCTGATCGCTGGCGTCCTGAACCCGGGTTTACAAAACGATCTTCACCATCGGATGCGACGACAGTTCGCGGTACAGGTTGTCCAGCATCTCGCGGCTCGTGGCGCGTACGATCACGGTCAGGCCCGTGTAGGCGCCCTTGGCCGACGGCCGCACTTCCATCTTGCCAACATGGAAAGTGGGATCATGGATGGTGACCACTTCGACGATGGTGTTGGCGAAATCATCGTGCGTCGGGCCCATGACCTTGATCGGGAAATCGCTCGGGTATTCGATGAGGGAATCTTTCGGGTCCATGATGGCCACACTCCTTTTGTAAAACAGCATTGTAGCCAAACCGCTTCGTTTCCGCCCGGATCAGCGCTCCTTCTGGTCCCGCCCGCGCTGGTCGACGTGGCGGCGTTCTTCCGACCTGGCCGGCGCGGGCGCGGGTGCCGGGGCCGGCGCAGCGGCCGGCGCCGGGCGCGGCGCCATCTGCACGGGCGGTGGCGCCGGTGCCGCGATGGGGGCCGGACGCGGCGCCATCTGCGCGGGGGCGGGAGCCGGGCGCTCGAAGCGCGGCTGCGGTTGCGGTTGCGGCTGCGGTGCCGCCATCATCGGCTGCGGCTGCGGTTGGACCTGCGGCTGCATCTGCTGCCGGTTGCGGCGCATCTCTTCGAACTGTTCGCGGCGCTCGTCGCGGCGGGCGTCGCGCTCCATCCGGTCGCGCAGCCAGATGCGGGAGTCGCCCGCAGGCGGTACCGTCTGCGGCTGCTGGATCGTCGGGCTGGTCGTCGACAGCGGTTGCGGCGGCAGGTGCGGCGTCGGGCTCGTCACGGTGCTCAGCGGCTGCGGCGGCAGGTGCGGGGTGGGACTCGTCACAGGCAAGCCCTGCGACGGCGGCGCGGTGATCACCTGGCCCTGCTGGCGCCGGGCAATGAATTCATCGCGCTCGGCGCGTGCCCGCTCGGCGCGTGCCGTCTCGATACGGCGCTCGCGGCCCGGATCCACGTGACGGCCTTCCATGCGGGCGATGCCGACGGGACCGCGGATGCCGTCCCCGTCGCGGTCCGGGCGATCCGGACGATCCGGACGGTTCGGCCGGTTCGGTAGCACCGGGGCGGCAGGCGGCGTGCCGGCCGGCACGTTGTGCACCAGCACCGGCGGCACGGTCGTGATGGGCGTGCGCGGGACGTTCACCCGGCCCGGCCGGTCGAAGCGGTCCTGGGGCACGACCGTGAGACCTTGCGGGCGGTAGTCGCGCGGGCGGCGCGGGTTGTCGCGCACGTGCTCGTTCAGCCAGCGCAGGTGGTGGTCCGGCGCGCGCCAGGTCGGCACGTAGCGGTCGTGCGGCGTCAGCGGATACCAGCCGGCAGCCGGCATCGGCCGGTTACGGTCGCGGAACGTGACGTTC
The DNA here is from genome assembly GCF_029223865.1 of Telluria mixta. NCBI lineage: Bacteria > Pseudomonadati > Pseudomonadota > Betaproteobacteria > Burkholderiales > Oxalobacteraceae > Telluria > Telluria mixta. Next base: position 2,104,525 of record NZ_CP119520.1, on the reverse strand, counting down.
CAGCCGCTGCCGCCGACCCAGCCGACGAGCGCCGGCGCCCACACGAGGTGTTCGTGGCGGCGCCCCGGTGCCCAGGCCCAGCGGTTACGTACCTGCACCCAGCGGCCGTAGTGGAACGGCGCATAGCCCCACGGCGCGTTGTCGACCCAGGTCCAGCCCCACGGATCGAGCCAGGTCCAGCTGCCGTCGCGGTACGGCACCCACGTGGAGGCCACGGTCGGGATCCACAGCGGGCCGTATTCCGGGTCTTCGCGCCAGCTGCCGTAGCGGTCGAGGTCTTCGTAGCCCGTCATCTCGGTCGTCACGTAGCGGGACGACGCGGCATTGTCCTCGTAGCGGTCGCGTGTAAGCGCCCACTCGTCGAACGAGTCGCGCACGGCGGCCATGGTACGCACGTCGGCATCGCCCACTTCGGCGCGGCGGCCGGCGCGCAGGGTCAGCTGCGAATCGCCGTCCTCGACGAGCGCCGTGCCGTCGAACACGGTGACGAAGCTGGTATCGCGCACGCGCTCGGCATCCACGCGCAGGCGGCCGGGCTGCTGCAGGCGCACGCGCGCCTGCGGGGTCTCGAGTTCGAAGCCCGCGACGATATCCGCGTTCAGCACGCGCACGCTGGCGCTGCCGTAGTGCAGGCGCAGGCGCAGGCCCTCGTCATCCATCTGCAGCACTTCCATTGACGAGTCGCCGTCCAGGCGGATCGACGTCGAACCGACGCGCAGTTCCGTGCGGCTGCCGGCCGCCGTGCTGATCGTGTTGCCCGACGTGACGGGCCAGTTGACCTGTGCCGCCATCATCTCGGCGCCGACGTCGCTGCCGATGGTGACCTGACCCTGGGCCAGCGCGACGCGGCCCACGCGCGCGGGCGGATCGGCCGCCACGGCAAGCGCCGTCAGGGTGGAGAAGGCAAGGAGGACGGCGGTTTTCGCGACGCGGTTCGGCATGATGTCTCCAGGGCGGGAGTGGGCTCGTATTGTTATTGGTAGACGCGGCGGATTGCGTCTCCTGCATTACAACGCACGAGCGTACGAAACGACGACACGAATTACAAATGGTTGCGAAATGTTTCCGCGCTCAGGCGTGGGCAGGCTTCACGAAGAACATCAGCGCGCCGACGGCCATCAACACGGCGCCGAAGAAACGGTTCTGCACCTTGACGGCGCGCGGATCGCGGAACCAGCGCTGCATCGTCGATGCCAGCAGCGCGTAGCCGTGCATGACCGTGGTGTCGATGGTGACCATCGTGACGCCCAGGATCGCCAGCTGCGGCAGCACGGGTGCCGCGTTCGAGATGAATTGCGGCAGCACGGCGACCATGAAGATGATGCCCTTCGGATTCGTCGCGTTGGTGAGAAAGCCGGTCAGGACGCGGCGGCCGAACGACGGGTGCGCCGCGAGGCCGGCCGTCGAGACGTTCGACGCTTCCGCCTTCGCGCGCCACTGGGCGATGCCGAGCCAGATCAGGTACAGCGCGCCGACGATCTTCACGATGGTGAATGCCGTTTCCGACGCGACCAGCAGCGAACCGACGCCGGCGCCGGCGATCACCAGCACGAGCACGAGGCCCAGTTGCAGGCCCAGCACGGTGGCGCTGGCCTTACGCAGGCCGTAGGCGAGGCCGTGCGACATCGACAGGATGGCGCCGGAGCCGGGCGAAATGGCGATCAGCGTGCCCGCGATGACGAAGGCGATCCAGGTGGCGAAGCTCATGGGAGAAAGACGGAAGGGGGGAATAAGGACGCAGGCATGGCGCACGGCGCCGGCGATTGCCGGACGGCCGCGGCCAGCCGCGGGTACTGCTTACTTCTTCTTCGGGTTGACGGCGGCCTTCAGGGTCGCGCCGGCAGCGAAGCGCGGCGTCTTCGACGCAGCGATCTTGATGACTTCGCCGGTAGCCGGGTTGCGACCCTTGCGGGCAGCGCGCTTGGTGACCGAGAACGTGCCGAAGCCGGTGATACCAACCGTGTCGCCTTTTTTCAGACGCTCGGTGATGATGTCGATGATGGTGTTCACTGCGTCGTTCGCAGCGGCGCCCGACATCTCGGTACGCTTCGCAAATTCAGCGATCAGTTCGCCTTTTTTCATAAATCCTCCGGGTTGAAAGAGCCGGAAGATTAGCATAATTAATTGCTGCGTGTAATCTTCTTACACGTCAGACACCCTGTATTGGCGGGGTTTCTTGCGTTTTACGCCTCAGGCCGCGGCCGGATTTGCGTCGCCGCTGGCCAGACGCAGGCGCAGCGCCGCGTTGATCAGCGTCTGGTAACCGGTGCCGGTGCGCTCGGCGCGCGAGCGGAATTCGTCCAATACTTCGTCGTCGAGGTAGATGGTGATGCGGGTCTTGCGCTTCGGAGGACGCGCACGGCGGCGCGGAACGGACGGCAGGTCGAGGTTCTGGTTCATGGGCATCTCCTTCAGGTCGGAAAGGCTGCTGCACCGCAGCCAATGTTGTCACTATACGTATGGCCCGGGATGAACTGCATGGGAAAGCGACGAGATGCAGATTTTCGGGTTTGAAACGCAGAAAACGCGCCTGAACCGTGTGCCGGGGCCGGCAGGCCGCGTCGGTTAAGATGTGAGCATATTGATATTGGGGAGTGGTACATGGCTGCAGGAAGTTTATTGGCACTCATCGACGACATCGCCACCGTGCTCGACGACGTGGCCCTGATGAGCAAGGTCGCCGCCAAGAAGACGGCTGGCGTGCTGGGCGACGATCTCGCCCTCAATGCCCAGCAGGTGACAGGAGTGAACGCGGACCGCGAGTTGCCCGTCGTGTGGGCGGTGGCGATGGGCTCGCTGCGCAACAAGGCGATCCTCGTGCCGGCCGCGCTCGCCATCTCTGCCTTCCTGCCGCAGGCGATCACGCCGATGCTGATGGTGGGCGGCGCCTACCTGTGCTTCGAAGGCTTCGAGAAAGTCGCCCATAAGCTGCTGCACAGCGCCGCCGAGGACGCGGCGCACGAAGAAGAACTGGCGACGGCGCTGGCGGCCAATGCCGACATGCTCACGGTCGAGAAGGACAAGATCAAGGGCGCGATCCGCACCGATTTCATTTTGTCGGCGGAAATCATCGTGATCTCGCTGGGCGTCGTCAACGAACAGGGCGCGTCGTTCGGCGCGCAGGTGGCGGCCCTCGTCGCGGTGGCGGTCGCGATGACGATCGGCGTCTACGGCATCGTCGCGGGCATCGTCAAGATCGACGACCTCGGCCTGTACCTGAGCCGCCGCGCGAGCAGTGCCGCGCGCGCCATCGGCAACCTGCTGCTGGCGGCCGCGCCGCGCCTGATGAAGTCGCTGTCCGTGATCGGCACGGTGGCCATGTTCATGGTCGGCGGCGGCATCATCGGCCATGCGTTCGAACCGCTGCACCACGTGGCCGAAGCCGCCGCCGCGGCGGTCGCCGGCGTCCCGGTCATCGGCAGGCTGCTGGCGGCCGTGGCCCCGGCCGTGGTCGATGCCGCGGCCGGTGTCGTCGTCGGCGCGGTCGTGCTGGCGGTGGTGACGCTGGTGCAGAAAATCCGCGGAAAGTAACAAAGTCCGGTCCACCGCGGTGCACCCATGCACCGCGCATGAGCAACTGTTGCGTCCTTACATCTATTGCGGGTTAGCACAATTGACAACGATAACAATCAAGCTCCACTATCAGTCGAGCTTGCCGTTGTACCCACGTAGATCAAGAATAAGGACAAGAGAATGCAACAACGATTTGTGCCGGAAAAAACCGTACTCGCCCTCTCCATCGCCACCCTGTTCGCCGGCACGCCGCTGCTGGCCCAGTCCCAGGACAGCACCGCCACCGTCGTCGTGACCGGTACCCGCGTCGCCAACCGCACTGCCCTCGACACCGCCTCCCCCGTCGACATCATCTCGGCCGAGACCCTCAAGACGACGGGTTCGACCGAACTGAACCAGGCCCTGTCGGTGGCGCTGCCGTCGCTGAACTTCCCGCGTCCCACGCTGACGGACGGCACCGACACCGTCCGCCCGGCCACCCTGCGCGGCATGGCGCCGGACCAGAGCCTCGTGCTGGTGAACTCCAAGCGCCGCCACACCTCATCGCTCGTGAACCTGAACGGCTCGATCGGCCGCGGCTCGGCCGCCGTCGACCTGAACACGGTGCCGTCCGCCATTGTGAAAAGCATCGAGGTGCTGCGCGACGGCGCGGCCGCGCAATACGGTTCCGATGCGATCTCGGGCGTGGTCAACGTCCGCCTGCGCACGGACCGCACGGGCGGCGAAGGCACGATCACGTACGGCGCGCACATCTCGGAATACGACCTCCTGAATGCCGCGCCGCCGGCCGGCGCCACGTGGACCGGACCCAACTCGCGCAAGCGCACGGATGGCCAGACCACGACCGTCAGCGCCTGGAAAGGCCTGCCGCTGGGCGAGACGGGCTACATCACCATCGCGGCCGAATACAAGGACCAGAACCACACGGAGCGCAGCGGCTACGACATGCGCCAGCTGTACGCGAAAGTGAACGGCGCCTACGATCCGCGCGAACTGACCATCAACCGCTTCGACGCCTGGTACGGCGACCCGGAGATGCAGCAGAAGACGGTGTTCGTCAACGTGGGCAACAACCTGGGCCCCGACGTGAAGGTCTACGGCTGGAGCAGCTACCAGCTGCGCGACGCCCGCTCGGCCGGCTACTTCCGCATGCCGCAGGACAGCCGTAACGTGCAGTCGATCTACCCGAACGGCTTCCTGCCGATCATCGCCCCGACCGTCGAAGACTTCAGCGCCGCCGCCGGCATGACCTGGAGCCTCGGCGACTGGGACATGGACACGTCGCTCGTGTACGGCCAGAACGGCATGAACTACGACATCCAGAACACGCTGAACGCGTCGATCGGCCCGACCAGCAAGACGTCGTTCGACTCGGGCGGCTTCTCGTACAACCAGATCGTGTACAACCTCACGGGCGTGCGCAAGTTCGACGTGGGCGGCCTCGCCTCGCCGCTGAACGTGGCGGTCGGCGCCGAGGCGCGCCGCGAAGGCTACGAGCTGCACGCGGGCGAGCCGGATTCCTGGCGCAACGGCGGCGTGATCCTGCCGAGCGGCATCCCGGCCGCATCGGGCGCGCAGGTGTTCCCGGGCTTCCGTCCGGCCAACGCGTCGCACACGTCGCGCACCGCGATCGGCGTGTTCGTCGACGTCGAAGCGAACGTCACCGACAAGCTGCTCGCCTCCGCCGCCCTGCGCGAAGAGCACTACAACGACTTCGGCAGCAACCTGTCCGGCAAGCTGGCGGGCCGCTACGACTTCACCAAGAACTTCGCACTGCGCGGCGCCGTGCAGAACGGCTTCCGCGCGCCGTCGCTGCAGCAGCAGAGCTTCACGTCGACGTCGACCAACTTCGTCAACGGCATCCCGTACGAGATCACGACCTTCACGCCGAACGATCCGGTCGCCGTCGCGCTGGGTTCGAAACCGCTGAAGGCCGAGAAGTCGACCAACTTCTCGCTGGGCGCCGTGATGCGTCTCGCCCCGGTCAGCCTGACGGTGGACGCCTACCGCATCAACGTGCGCGACCGCATCGTGCTGTCGGAAAACCTGTTGTCGCCGGCCGTGCGCAACTACATCGTGTCGCAGGGCTTCACGGGCGTCGGCGGCGGCCGCTTCTTCATCAACGGCGTCGACACGAAGACCCGGGGCGTGGACATCGTGGCCAGCGCGCCGTGGAACGCGGGCGCCGCCGGCCGCTTCGACTTCACCCTGGCCGGCAACTTCAACCGCACCGAAGTGACCAAGGTCCCGACCACCGCCCAGCTGGCCGCGCTGAATCCGGCGCCGGTGCTGTTCGACCGCGTGAACGTGCTGACGCTGGAAAAGGGCCAGCCGAAGAACAAGATCACGGCCAGCGCCACCTGGAAGCTGAACCAGTGGGGCATGACGGCCCGCGCCACCCGCTACGGCGAAGTGCTGTCGCCGGGCACGACGGAAGCCTTCGACTTCACCCTGAAGGCCAGGACGATCGTCGACCTGGAAGCCCGCTATGCCTTCTCTCGCCAGATGAGCCTGGCGATCGGCGCGGACAACCTGTTCGACCAGTACTCGGAAACCCTGCCGCCGGCGCTGAACACGACCAGCAACACGCCGTTCTCGAACTACACCCCGTTCGGCAACAATGGCCGCTACGTGTATGCGCGCGCGACCTACAGCTTTTAATTAAGCTTGACTCGACAACGGCGTATCGTGACACTTCACGGTACGCCGTTTTTCTTTGGAGCCGCGCCATGACGATCACGATCACCGCCTTCGAACGTTCGCCCGACGGCGGCAAGGGTCTGGCGCGCGACACACGCGTGCGCTGGGCACTGGAAGAAGCGGGCCTGCCTTACGACGTCCGCCTCGTGTCGTTCCGCGCGATGAAGGAACCGGCGCACCTGGCCCTGCACCCGTTCGGCCAGATCCCGACCTACGAAGAAGACGGCCTCGTGCTGTTCGAGACGGGCGCCATCGTCTTTCATATCGCCACCCACCACGGCGCCCTGCTGCCGGCCGACGACCACGCGCGGGCACGCGCCATCACGTGGCTGTTTGCGGCGCTCAACACCGTGGAACCGCCCATCCTGGAACTGGTCACGGCCCGGATCTTCGAAGGCGACAAGCCCTGGAGCAAGGAACGCATCCCGCTCGTCGAAGAGCGCGTGCGCGACCGCATGAAGCCGCTGTCCGCGCGGCTGGGCGACGCCGACTGGCTCGACGGCGATTTCAGCGCGGGCGACCTCATGATGGTGTCGGTGCTGCTCCGGCTGCGGCCGTCCGGCATCCTCGACGAATTCCCCGTCCTGGCCGCCTACGTCGCGCGCGGCGAGGCACGGCCCGCCTACCAGCGCGCGTTCGCGGCGCAGTTGGCCGTCAACGCGCCGTTTTCCCATCCTTGACGCCACGATTTCGCCGTCTCCCGTAGACTAGCAGCGGGATCATGACCGGCGGGTGAGCATCGCACCGAGCGCCAGCCCGACGCCGAACGCGCCGTAGACAACCGCCAGCGACGGCCGCGACAAGTGGGCTTCGAAGCCGGGCTTGAAGCGATCGGGCGTCAGCTGGTAGTCGGCGAAGCAGGCCACGGCCGAGGCGGCGGTCGCCACGCCGAGCGTCGTCGCGGGGTTCTTGCGGTCGAGCAGGTGGCCGCACAGGCGCTCGAACAGCACGGCCCAGAACATCGCGCTGCCGTGGTGGATCAGGTAGCCGGGCACCGTGTGGCGCAGGGTCGGCGTGTGTTCATGCAACGCCTCGTCGCCATGGATCCAGTGGCTGACCGCGTTGGTGGGTGCGTAGGCGCTGCCGGCTTCGCGCCGGCCGAGCAGGGCCAGCGCCGCGGTCGACAGCAGGCTGGAGGTGGCGCCGCCGACGACGCCGCGCCTGAATGCCGTGTTCCATGATTCCATGAAACCCTCCTGGAAAGTGGAGAAAGGAAAAGTATGCGGATCCTGCTCACGGGGGCCAGCGGATTCATCGGGAAACACCTGCTGCACGCGCTGCTGGCCGAGGGCCATGACGTCGTGTGCGCGGTGCGGCATCCGGAACGATTGCCCGCTCATCCGCACCTGTCCGCGATCCGCGCCGACTTCGCCAACGATACCGACAAATCCACCTGGCTGGCGCGCCTTTCCGGGGTGGAAGCCGTGATCAATACCGTCGGCATTTTCCGCGAGCGCGGCACGCAGACGTTCGAGAACCTGCACACGAGAACGCCGCGCGCCCTGTTCGCCGCCTGCGCGGAGTCCGACGACGTGCACATGGTCGTGCAACTGTCGGCGCTGGGCGCCGACGAGCAGGCCGACACGGCATACCACCTGTCGAAGAAGGCCGCCGACGACTATCTCGCGACACTCCCGATCCGTGCCGCCATCGTGCAGCCGTCGCTCGTCTACGGCGCGGACGGTGCCAGCGCGCGCGTGTTCAAGGCGATGGCGTCGCTGCCGTTCGCCGTGCGCCTGGGAGATTCCCCGCAACTGGTGCAGCCGATCCACGTGGACGACGTCGTCGCCGCCATCGTGACGCTGCTGCGCCAGCGGCTCCATGCAGACAGGGCCGAGAGTGGCCCCGTGCGCCGCATCGCCCTCGTCGGTCCGCAGGCGCGGCCCTTCGTCGACTACCTGGCGACCTTGCGCCGCGCGATGGGAATGGGAAGACTGCGCGTGCTGCCGCTGCCGGGCGGCGTAGCGAAGCTGCTCGCGCGGATCGGCGCGTGGTTGCCCGGCGCCCTGCTCGACCCCGACGCGCTGCGCATGCTCGACCGCGGCAACGCGGCCGATCCCGGCCCCACGCTGCGCCTGCTGGGCCGCCCGCCGCGCGACATCGCCTCGTTCGTCGTCGACCCCGGCGCCGAGCGGGCGCGCGCGAAGCTGGACTGGCTGCTGCCCGTGCTGCGGCTGGCCATCGCCATCGTGTGGATCGCTACCGCCATCGTCTCGGCGTTCCTATATCCGGCCGCCGCCAGCTACGAGCTGCTGGCGCGCTCAGGCATCCCCGAGCAGCTGCGTCCCGTGATGCTGTACGGCGCGTCGGTGTTCGACCTGGTGCTGGGCTTCGCCACGCTGTTCCTGCATCGGCGCCGCTGGCTGTGGCTGATGCAGCTGGCGCTGATCGGCTTTTATTCGGTCGTGATCGCCGTCCGGCTGCCGGAATTCCTGATCCACCCCTACGGCCCGCTGACGAAGAACCTGCCGATGCTGGCCGCGATCTGGCTGCTCTACGAACTCGAGAAAGAGGAAACGTGATGGACTACGTCGTCGTGAAATGGGTGCACATCCTGTCGTCGACCTTCTTGTTCGGCACGGGCATCGGGTCGGCCTGGTACATGCTGTTCGCGAACGTGAGCCGCGACGTGCGCGCGATCGCCGTCGTCAGCAAATACGTCGTGATCGCGGACTGGCTGTTCACGGCCACCACGGCCGTCGTGCAGCCCGCGACCGGGTACTACATGGTGCGCCTGGCCGGCTATCCGATGAGCAGCCGCTGGATCATGTGGTCGCTGATGCTGTACGTGCTGGCAGGGGCCTGCTGGCTGCCGGTCGTGTGGCTGCAGATGCGCCTGCGCGACATGGCGGCGGCGGCCGCGCGCGACGGCACGCCGCTGCCGCCCTTGTACTGGAAGTACTTCCGCACGTGGGTCGCGCTCGGCGTGCCCGCGTTCATCGCGTTCGTCTTCATCTTCTGGTTCATGGTGGCCAAGCCGATCTAGCTCTAGAATGCCTGCTTCACCACTGAAAGGCAGCATCATGATCCGTCTCGGCCTCGTCCTCCTGTTCGCATCCGGCGCCGCCTGCGCAGCCGCACCCGCATGGGTCGCGCGCAGCGACGCCTACACCCAGCCGGTCCTGAAGGACACGGGTAAATACGTGCCGGAGGAATCCACGGAACTGGGCGACGAAAACTACGACACTCAGGTCGCCGACCTGAAGCCGCGCGTGTACGAGCGCGAACTGGCGGACACCGAAAAACGCCTCGCAGAACTGCGCCGCCAGCGCGCGCAGGAAAAGGATGTAAAAGTGCGCCAGGACCTCGACATCCTGATCGACTCGCGCGAAAAGAAGATCGCGACGATGAAGCTGGAGCACCAGTACCTGCTCGAATACGTCAACGTGGGCGAAGTCGTGTACGGCGGCCTGCGCGCCCTGCTCGATCCGCGCAACAAGCCGGAACGCCAGAAGCTCGCACTGGTGCGCCTGAAGCGCTACGCCGGCAAGGAAGCCGGATACTCGCCGATCGCCGCGCTGGCGCGTGCCCGCGGCGAGGAACGCCTCGCCAGCAAGACGCTGATCGGGCCGTACGTGGGCGAGGTCGAGGAAGGCCTGAACAACAACGCGACCTACATGGACGGTATCGAGGAGCTGTTCAAGAAAGCGAACGTCACCGGCTGGGAAAGCGACTTCGCGGCGCTGAAAGCGCAGGTGAAGGAGTACGACGACTGGGTCAAGAGCCGCCTGATGCCGCGCACGCGCAAGGAAGTGCGCCTGCCGGAGGCGATCTACGTGAACCGCCTCGCCAACGTCGGCGTCGACATCGCGCCGGAACAGATGATCGAGCGCGCCGGCTTCGACTTCCAGGAGGTGCGCGACGAGATGCAGGTCGTGGCGGGCGTCATCGCCGCGCGCAACCAGCTGCCGTCGTCCGACTATCGCGACGTGATCCGCGAGCTCAAAAAATCGTCGATCGCCCCCGACCAGCTGATGCCGTACTACCGCGAGCGCTTAAAGGATATCGAAGGCATGGTGCGCGCCCACGACCTGGTGACGCTGCCCACGCGCGAGGCGAACATCCGCACCGCGACGCCGGCCGAAGCGGCCCGTTCGCCGGCGCCGTTCATGAGCCCTCCGCGCATGATCGGCAACACGGGAGAGTATGGCGAATTCGTGATCCCGCTGGCGAACCCGAACGCGAAGTCGAAAGAGAAGATGAACGACTTCGACTTTGCCGCAATGGCCTGGACCCTGACGGCGCACGAGGCGCGTCCGGGCCACGAGCTGCAGTTCGCGTCGATGGTGGAGCAGGGCATGTCGGTGGCGCGCGCCCGCTTTGCCTTCAACAGCACGAACGTCGAAGGCTGGGGCCTGTATTCGGAAGCGATGATCCTGCCGTACATGCCGCCGGAGGGCCAGCTCGTCTCGCTGCAGGCCCGTCTGCTGCGCATGGCGCGCGCCCTGCTCGACCCGCAGATCAACCTGGGCCGCATGACGCCCGCGCAGGCCAAGGACTTCCTGATGCGCGAAGTCGTGCTGTCCGAACCGTTCGCGCAATCGGAAGTCGACCGCTATTCGTACCGCATGCCGGGCCAGGCGACCGCGTACTACTACGGCTACGTGAAGCTGCGCGCGCTGAAGACGCAGGCCGAGATCGCGCTGGGCGACCGTTTCAGCCTGAAGGCGTTCAACGACTTCATCATCGCCCAGGGCATCCTGCCGCCGGCGCTGATGAAACAGGCGGTGCTGGAGGACTTCATCCCGAGCCAGCGGGGCAAAGTAGCGGGCAAAGTAGCGGGCAAATAAGCTGCCAAATAAGCGTGCGCCACGCGCGCCGGTCTTGTGGTGACAATATCGTCCCGCCCGGCGTGGGCGGCCGATCAACCGATGGAGGACAGCGATGCGGGCATACCAGATCTTACCCGGCGATGGCATCGACGGGCTGCAGTGCGTGGATTTTCCTCACCGTGAACTGGGCAATGGCGAAGTGCGCATCCGCGTGCACGCCGTCTCGCTGAACTACCGCGACCTGATGGTCGCCAGCGGCAACTACCTCGTCACCGTCGACGACCCCATCATCCCCTGCTCGGACGGCGCCGGCGAAGTCGTCGCCACCGGTCCCGGCGTCACGCGCGTGCAGCCCGGCGACCGCGTCGCGGCCTCGTTCTTCCCGTACTGGCAGGATGGCCCGACGAGCCCCGATAAAGTCCGCCATGCGCTCGGCGGCGACGTCGACGGCATGCTCGCGGAAGAAGTCGTGCTGGACGAGGATGCGCTGGTCAGGATCCCGGACGCCATGAGCTTCGTCGACGCGGCCACTTTGCCCTGCGCGGGCGTGACGGCGTGGAATGCCATTTTCGAGTCCAGCAACGCCGTCCGCCCGGGCGATACCGTGCTGCTGCTGGGGACGGGCGGCGTCAGCATCCTCGGCCTGCAGCTGGCCCGGGCGGCCGGGCTGAATGCGATCATCACGTCGTCCAGCGACACCAAGCTGCAGCGCGCCAGGGAGCTCGGCGCGCGCCACCTCATCAACTACCGCACGACACCGGAATGGCAGGAAGAGGTACTGCGCGCGACGGACGGCGCGGGCGCGCAGGTGGTGCTGGAAGTGGGCGGCCAGGGCACCGTGAACCGTTCGATCGCGTCCACGGCGATGGGCGGCAGCATCGCCATCATCGGCGGCGTCAGCGGCTTCGGCGGCGAAGTCAATCCGGCCACCCTGCTGGCGACGGCCAAGCGGCTCGTGGGCGTCTACGTCGGCAGCCGCGCGATGCTGGAAAAGGTCGTGCGCTTTGCCGAGGCGACCGGGCTGCAGCCCGTCGTCGACCGTGTGTTCACGTTCGACCAGGCGCGCGAGGCATACCGGCACATGGAATCCGGCTCGCACTTCGGCAAGGTCGTGATCGCGGTGACGTAACCGTCAGCGGCGCTGGACGGGCACGAGCTCGATCTCGAACAGCTTGGGCCACAGCTTGCCCGTCACGTACAGGCGGTGCTGCTTCGGCTCGTACGCGATGCCGTTCAGGACCGCATCCGGATTCGTCGTCCCGCGCTGGTCCGGCGGCAGCAGGTTCGTGCAGTCGATCCAGCCGACGACGTTGCCGGTCTCGGGATCGATACGGGCGATGACATCGGTCCCCCACACGTTGGCGAAGATCTGGCCGTCGACGATTTCCAGTTCGTTGAGCTGGGTGATCGGCTTACCCTCGGCCGTCACGCGGATGCGGCGCTGCTCGTCCAGCGTCTTCGGGTCGAGGATGCGGATCTCGTTCGTGCCGTCGCTCATGTAGACATGCTTCGCGTCGCTGGCCAGGCCCCAGCCTTCGCCCTTGTAGTTGAAGCGGCCCTTCAAGGCGAACGTCTTCGCGTCGAACAGGAAGCCGACATTGGACTGCCACGTGATGTTCACGATGGTGTCGCCCACGGCCGTGGCGCCTTCGCCGAAGTACTCGTCCGCCAGGTCCTTCTTCTGCAGCACCTTGCCCGATTTGAGGTCGACCTTGCGCAGCGACGAGTGCCCTTTCTGGCCCGTGGATTCGTACAGCTGGCCATCCCTGAAGAACAGGCCCTGCGTGAAGGCTTGCGTGTCGTGCGGATAGGTGGCCTTGACGAAGAACCCATACACGGGAATGGCCGCCTGGGCGGACGTGACTGAAACGGCGGCGAGCGCGAGGGAAGCAAGGATTTTCATGGGACTCCACGGATCGGGCCGGACCGTCCCGGCGCGAGCAAGATAGTAACGCAGGATGGTAAGCTATTGCCATGCAACGAAAGACTCTTACATATCTGCACCTGCCGCCCGACGCCGACCTGCCCGACCTGGGCGCGCGCCCGCCCTTCCTCGCCATCGTGCTGGCCGAGGACGAGGTCGCGGAAATGTGGCTGTGGGACGTCGCGCGCTGGCTCGTCGCATCCGGCGCGCGCTATGTGCAGGCCTGGGGCAAGGATGCCGAGGCCTGGATCGAGGCCGTCGACGATGCGGCGCTGGAAGCCGTCGACTACGAAGATGCGCCCGAGGACCGGCGCGTGCTGGCCACCGCCCACGATGCGGGGGACGAGGACGTGGACGAGGTGTTCTGGTTCACGAAGCACCGCGCCGCGCACCCTGCCCTGCCGCTCGACGCGGTGCTGGTCGTGCACATCGCGTCCAGGCCGCGCAAGGAAGCCATCGAGACGGCTTACGCGGACGCCTGAGCCAGTTCCTCGCCCAGCAGGCGCACCAGTTCACCTGCCGGCAGCGCCCGTGCGAGCGCAAACCCCTGTCCGGCCCAGTTGACCGAGAAATCGTTGTTGCCGGCCTTCGTGGCCGCCGCGTTCAGCGCCTTCACGGCATCGTAAGCGATCGGATAATCCGGCAGCGGCGGGTGGCCCGGCGCGCCGATCTCGCTGAACAGCCGGTTCACGAACCCGCGCGCGGGACGGCCGGAGACGACGTCCGTCACGGCCGTGATCACACCCTCCCCCGCCTGCATCAACGCGCGGTGGTGCTGGGGTGCCGACGACTCCGGGCACAGGATGAACGCGGTGCCCATCTGGACGGCGCTCGCGCCCAAGCGCAGCGCGGCGGCGATGCCGTTCCCGTCCATGATGCCGCCGGCCGCGATCACCGGAATGCGAACGGCGTGCGCCACCAGTTGCGTGAGCGCGAACGTGCCGATGGCGGGATCGCCCCGCTCCGGATCGAACAGCCCGCGGTGGCCACCAGCTTCGTAGCCCTGCGCGACGACGGCGTCGATGCCGGCCGCCTCCACCTGGCGCGCTTCGTCCACCGACGTCGCGCTGGCCAGCAGCACGATGCCCGCATCCTTCAGCGCCTGGATACGGCGCGCGTCCGGCAAGCCAAAATGAAAGCTGACGACGGCGGGCCGCGCTTCCAGCAGCACGTCCAGCATCGGATCGTCGTCGAGGAAGCTCTTGTAGATTTCGCGTAAAGACGCCGGCGGCTGCGCGCCGTTGGCGGCGAAATGCGGAGACAGGTAGTCGAGCCAGGCCGCTTCGCGCGCGGCGTCAGCCTGCGCGGGGCGGTGGCAGAACACGTTGACGTTGAACGGCCGGTCGGTCAGGCGGCGCACGTCGGCGATGGCGGCGCGGCCCTGCCCGGCGTCCCCGGCGCCGACGGAGATCGAGCCCAACGCACCCGCCCGGGACACGGCCGCCGCCAGCGCGGCCGTCGAGACGCCGGCCATGGGGGCCTGGATGACGGGAAGGTCGATGCGGAGCAGGGACAGCAGGTCTGGCTTCATGATGGTCTCCAACACGGGTCGCAGTCCGACGAGTATAGCGCCGTCGTGCGCAAAAACGGTATAAACCGTTTTTGCCCCCCTACACTCTTGTCGGGTATCCGGGCCCGTCGCGGTTCGCGTTTTTGCGTTAGGATGCATGCTGCCCTGTGGGCTTAAGAATTATCGATTGGCAACAAAAGGAAGGCAATGGACAGTATCGACCTTGAAGTGCTGCACGCCTGCGACCAGTGGCTGCGCGCCGGCTGGCGCTGCGAGTACGTGACCGTCGTCAGGACGTGGGGCTCGAGCCCGCGGCCGGAAGGCGCCACGATGGCGATCCGCGCCGATGGCGTCGTCGTCGGCTCGGTCTCGGGCGGCTGCATCGAGGACGACCTGATCGCCGCCGTGCGCGAACAAGGCATCGTACGTACGGCGCCCGAAGTCATCACGTACGGCATCTCGGCCGACGAGGCGCACCGCTTCGGCCTGCCCTGCGGCGGCACGATCCAGCTCGTCGTCGAGCCGCTCGGTGCGCACAGCCGCATGGACGAACTGCTCGCGCTGGCCCAGCGCCGCGTGCTGACGCGGCGCACGCTCGACTTGACCACCGGCACGGTCGAACTGGCGCAGGGCGAAGCGGACCAGCAGCTGCGCATGGACGGCGAGACGCTCGTCACGATCCACGGCCCGCGCCTGCGCATGCTGATCATCGGCGCCGGCCAGCTGTCGCAATTCCTGGCGCAGATCGCCGTCGGCCTGGAATACCAGGTGACCGTGTGCGACCCGCGGGAAGAATACCGCGCCAGCTGGGCCCTAGCGGGCGTCGACGTCGTGCACGCGATGCCGGACGACCTCGTGCTGGAGATGAAACTGGACAGCCGCAGCGCCGTCATCGCCCTCACCCACGACCCGAAGCTGGACGACCTCGCGCTGATGGAGGCGCTCAAGACGGACGCGTTCTACATCGGCGCCATCGGCTCGCGCGCCAACAATGCGCGGCGGCGCGAACGCCTGCGCGAATTCGACCTCACCGAGGACCAGATCGCGAAGCTGCACGGCCCCATCGGCCTGTACATCGGCAGCAAGACGCCGTACGAGATCGCAGTCTCCATCCTCGCCGAACTGACCGCGGTGAAGAACGGCGTCGCGCTGCCGGCGCAGATGTCGGTCGAACACGGCAAGGCGCTCGCGGCCTAGTGTTCGACAAGTAGCAGCGCGGCCAGCACGAGCATCGTCGTCCCCGTAAAACCTTCGACGGCGCGCCAGACGGCGGGCCGCGCCAGCACGAACGCGCAACGGCGCGCGCCCAGGCCCAACGCGGAAAACCACAGCAGCGACGCCGTCATCGCGCCGGCTGCGAACGACACGCGGTGATTCGCCGCGAGACTGCTGCCGACGGCGCCCAGCAGCACCACGGTATCCAGGTACACGTGGGGATTGAGCAGCGACATCGCCAGCACGATGCCCAGTGCGCGGGATGCCGTCGCCGCGACCTGCCCGTCGCCCGCATTCGGCGCCGCCGCCCCGCGCCAGCAGCTTTTCAGACAGCGCAGTCCGTACCACAGCAGGAAGGCGGCGCCGCCCCAGCGGGCCGCGAGCAGCAGCGGGGGCGCGCTTTCGATCAGGGCACCGAAGCCGGACATGCCCAGCGCGATCAGGGTGACGTCGATCAGCACGCACGTGAGCACCGTCAGGACGACGTGGCGGCCGGCGACGCCCGTGCGGATCACGTGTGCGTTCTGGGCGCCGATCGGCATGATCAGGCTGGCGCCCATGCCGAGGCCTTGCAGGAAAATCGGTTGTGAAAACATGCTACCTCCTGTTGTTATTGCGGAGCAGCATGCCGTTTTCGGACGGCCACATCAATTATATTAATGACTTCTAAAGTTTATTAAGCTGGGCTAATCCAATGAAAATCGATCCGCGCCGCAGCGAGGCGTTCGTCGCCGCCGTCGACAGCGGCAGCCTGGAGCAGGCAGCCGCGCTGCTGAACGTGACGCCGTCCGCCATCTCGCAGCGCATCGCCGCGCTGGAACACGACCTGGGCACGCCGCTGCTCGTGCGCGCCCGTCCCTGCCGGCCGACAGCGCCCGGCATGCGCCTGCTGCAATTCCTGCGCCGCCGCGCGCTGCTGGAAGACGAATTCTTCGCCGAGCAGCAGGCCGATCCGGGCCCGGTGCGCGTCGCGCTGGCCGTCAACAACGACACCCTCGCCACGTGGCTGCTGCCCGTGCTGGCGCCCGTCCTGATCGAGGAAGGGCTGCTCGTGGAATTCGTCACGGGCGACCAGAGACATACGTTCGCGCTGCTGGAACAGGGGCTTGCCCTCGCCTGCGTGTCCGGCGAGACGGAGCCGATGCGCGGCTGCACCGTGAGTCCGCTCGGCGTGATGCGCTACCGGATGGTGGCGGCGCCCTCCTTCGCGTCGCGCTGGTTCCCCGGCGGGATCACGAGAGAAGCGGCGCGGCGGGCGCCGGTGATGGTCTTCGACCGCAACGACCGGCTGCAGACGGCGTTCCTGCTGCAGCACTTCGGTCTGCCGGAAGGGTCTTATCCGTTCCACTACGTGCCGTCCAGCGACCCGTACGTGCAGGCGATCCGCCTGGGTCTCGGCTACGGCCTGCTGCCGCTGGAACAGTGTGCGGACATGCTGGCGAGCGGCGCCCTCGTCGACCTGACGCCGGATCTGTTCGTCGACGTGGCGCTGTACTGGCACGCCTGGCGCATTCAGCCGCCGCGGCTGGAGCGCATGGGCGCGGCGCTGGTGAAGGGCGCGCGTGCGGCGCTGCTGCCGCCTTCATGCTCGCTCTGAGCAACCGGCAGCCACTGCGCCACGCCCCAGCAGAATTCCGGCACGAGGAACAGCCATAACAAGGGCGCACCGCTGGTGGCGAGCGCCCACGCCATCCAGATCGAGAACAGGAAGCGGCCGACGCCATCGTAGCGCCCCAGGGTGACGCTGGCGGCGCGCAGGCGCAGCACGGACCACACGAGCACGATGCTGCCCATCAGGCAGGCGAACAGCACGTGGAACGGGCCGAAGTCCGGCAAGGCGTCGCCGCCGAGGTACTGGTTGACGGTCGAGAGCTGCGCGTGCGCGAAGGCGAACGTCCACGGCGTGGCGAAGGGCGCCGTGAGCAGCAGGTCGTACGCGGCGCTGGCACGCACGACGGTGAGAAAAGCGGATCGGCTGAGTTGCATGGAAATCTCCCGGAATGAAGGTTCCGACATCATCGACCCTGGAGTACACTCCAAGGTCAAGGTATTTATCGCACCCACCGCCATGCAGATCGGAGAACTCGCCGCCGCCACCGGCCTCACCCGGGATACCCTGCGCTTCTACGAGAAACGCGGGCTGCTGCTGTCGCGCCGTCTCGCCAACGGCTACCGCGACTATCCGCCCGAAGCCGTGCAATGGCTGTGCTACCTGCGCGCCGCCCAGGCGCTCGGTTTTACGCTGGCCGAGATCGAGACCGGCCTGCCGCTGCTGGACGATCCGGCCGCCGCCGCGCCGCTGCTGCGTGATGCGCTGCTGCGCAAGCTGGATGACATCGATGCGCGCATCGCCGGCCTGTCCGCCCTGCGTGCCGATTTGACGCGCGAACTGGCGCAGCCGGGGTTCGGCTGCCCGGTACTGGAGGAGCAAGCCGCCGCGTGAGGAGGTCTTGATGACCTGGGGTATCGAATTCTCATCCGACCGATTCCTGCCGACCTTGCCGGAAGGCTGCCAGGCCAACCCGGGCGTCTATGGTTTCGAGCTGGCCCTGTGGCTGGCGCAGGCGTTGAACCGCCAAGGCATCGTGACGGGCTACCCGAGCGCGGAAGACTGGGGCTGGTGCTTCGACTACGCGCCGGCGGACGACCTGCGGCTGACGATCGCCTGCGCCAGCCTGTGCAAGGCCGACGCGGGCTATGACGGCCGTCCGATCGGCTGGGCGGTCTCGATCCACGAACAACGCAGCCTGGAGCAGCGCCTGCACAACATGTCGAACCACGCAGCACTGGAAGACCTGGGCCGGCAGATCGTCGACCTGCTGCGGGCCGAACACATCGACGCCATCCACGTGCGGCCGGTCGGGTAAAATTTTGTTACAAGGAAACTGTCAGCCGTCCGTACGGCGCCGGCGTTAACAGCACAGGCGCCGACGGAAGGCGCACACCCATGGAGAAATCATGAAACGCCTGCTTGCCGCCGCCGCCGTGCTGGCCACCTTCACCCACGCAGCCTTTGCCGGAGAACTGACGCTGTTCTCGGACAGCAATTTCCGCGGCCAACGCGTGACCATCGACCGCGACGCCGCCAGCCTGGGCGATGTCAACTTCAACGACCGCGCGTCGAGCGCCGTCATCCGCTCGGGCACGTGGCTGCTGTGCGAGCACGCCAACTTCGGCGGCCGTTGCGAAGAGTTCGGTCCGGGCGAGTACCGCGAGCTGTCGGGTTTTAATGATGCCGTCTCCTCGGCGCGCCAGCTCGACCGCGACCGCGGTGGCCGCGGCCGCTGGCGCGATCACGACCGTGACGACGACCGTGGCGCCTGGCGTGGCGAAGACCGCGGGGATCGTGGCGACCGCGGCGGCTGGCGCGGTGACCGTGGCGGCCCCGACGTCGTGATGTTCGCCGGCCCGCGCTTCGAAGGCCAGCAAGTGGAACTGGCGCAGGACGTGCGTGCGCTGAGCGACGTCGGCTTCAACGACCGCGCCACCTCGCTCATCATCCGCGAAGGCCGCTGGGAATTCTGTGAACACGCCGACTTCCGCGGCGAATGCGTCGTCCTGGGCCCGGGCCGCTACGACATGCTCGACCGCATGAACAACCGCATCTCGTCGATGCGCCGCGTGCGCTGACCCCGGTTTGAGGCAAGTTCAACTTAGCAACGCCACGCCCTTGATCTGCACCCACAGCCGCAGCCCGGGCGCGATGCCCAGCTCGCGGCGCGAGCGTTCGGTGATGCGGGCCAGCAGCGGCGACTCTCCCATCCGCAATTGCACGAGCACGTGGCCCGGCGTATCGGTGGCGGCCACGGCCGTCACCACGGCCGGCAGCCGGTTGACGATGCTCGTGCCTTGCGGGCGCTCCAGCGCCAGGCTGACGTCGCGCGCGTGGATGCGGCAGCGCAGGTGCGTGCCGACGGCTTCGCGGCGCCGGCCCACGAACAGCGCGCCGCCTGCGAATTCCAGCCGGGATAACGCGTCTTCCTCGTGGCCGGCCAGGATCGTGTCCAGCACGACCCCGGCGTCGTCGGCAAAGCTGGGCGGCAGGTCCACGCGCGCCAGCGTCTCCGACAGCGGCCCGCTGGCGACCGCCTTGCCGTCGTCCAGCAGCACGAGGTGATCCGCGAGCCGCGCGACCTCGTCCGGCGCGTGGCTCACGTAGATAATCGGGATCGCCAGTTCCGCATGCATCCGTTCCAGGTAGGGCAGGATCTCCTGCTTGCGGCGCAGGTCGAGCGCGGCCAGCGGTTCGTCCATCAGCAACAGCCGCGGCGACGCGAGCAGGGCGCGTGCGATCGCCACGCGCTGGCGCTCGCCGCCCGACAGACCGTCCGGCCGGCGCTCGAGCAGGCTTGCTATCCCCAGCAGGGCCGTCACGGGCTCCAGCGCGAAGCGGCGTTCGTGCACGGGCACGCGCTTGCGGCCGAACTCCAGATTGGCGCGCACGGACAGATGCGGGAACAGGCTCGCTTCCTGGAACACATAGCCGATGGCCCGTCGATGCACGGGGACGAACACGCCGCGCGCGTCGTCCTGCCAGACGTCATCGCCGAGCGCGACGACACCGCCGGGCGCGCGTTCCAGGCCGGCGATGGCGCGCAAAACCGTCGTCTTGCCGGAGCCGGAATGGCCGAACAGCGCGCTGATGCCGCGCTGGGGCAGGTCGAGGTCGACGTCCAGGCAAAATGCGCCGCGGTCCATGCGCAGGCGCACGCGCAATCCGTCCGTCATCGGCGCCGTCCTTTCATCGCTTGCGGATAAAAGGTGTACAGCGCCAGGAGCACGAGGAAGCTGAAGACCAGCATGCCGCCCGCAAGCCAATGCGCCTGCGCGTATTCGAGCGCTTCGACGTGGTCGTAGATCTGCACGGAGACAACGCGCGTCTTGTCCGGGATATTCCCGCCGATCATGAGCACGACGCCGAATTCACCCACCGTGTGCGCGAACCCGAGCACGGCGCCGGACAGGAAACCGGGCCGCGCCAGCGGCACCGCCACCGACCAGAACGTGTCCCATGGACTCGCGCGCAAGGTGGCCGCCACTTCCAGCGGCCGCGTGCCGATCGCCTCGAACGCATTCTGCAGCGGCTGCACGACGAACGGCAGGGAATAGCACACGGACGCCAGCACGAGACCACCGAACGAGAACGGCAATAATCCGATGCCGAGCGCCTCCGTCAGCTTGCCGACCGGGCCGTTCGGCCCCAGCAACAGCAGCAAATAAAAGCCGATCACGGTGGGCGGCAACACGAGAGGTAATGCCACGACGGCCCCGACCGCGTGACGCAGGCGCGAGCGCGTGCGCGCGAGCCACCACGCGACCGGTGTGCCGATCGCCAGCAGCAGCAGGGTCACGACGGTCGCCAGTTCCAGCGTCAGGCGGACGGCCGCGAAGTCGGCGGCGTCCAGCATCACAATGCGTAGCCGTACGAGCGGATGATCTCCCTGGCTTTGCTCGATTTCAGATAGCCTGCCAGCGCCTTCGCAGCCGGATTGGCGCCGCCCTTGGCGAGGATGACGGCGTCCTGGCGGATCGGGCCGTGCAGGTTGTCCGGCACGATCCAGCCCGAGCCGGACGTGAACCTGCCGTCACGATAGACCTGCGACAGCGCGACGAAGCCGAGCGGCGCATTGCCCGTGCTGACGAACTGGTGCGTCTGCGCGATGTTCTCGCCCTGCACGAGCTTGCCCTGCACGCGGTCGTGGACGCCCAGTTTGTTCAGCGTCCCGATGGCGGCCGCGCCGTACGGGGCCGTCTTCGGATTGGCGATGGCGAGATGGGCGTAGTCGCCCGTTTTGAGGACCTGGCCCTGGCCGTCGACATAGCCGTCCTTCGCGGACCACAGCGCCAGCTTGCCGGTCGCGTACGTAAAACGCGTGCCGGGCACGGTGCGGTGCTCCGCTTCCAGTTTCGCGGGTGTCTCGTCGTCGGCCGCGAGCAGCACCTCGAACGGGGCGCCGTTGACGATCTGGGCGTAGAACTTGCCGGTGGCGCCGAAGGCAAGGACGGCCTTGTGGCCCGTGTCCTGTTCGAATGCCGCCGCGATTTTCTGCATCGGCGCGGTGAAATTGGCGGCGACTGCCACCTGCACCTCGTCCGCCTGGGCGGCGTGGCACGCGATCAGGGCCAGCAGGCCGGCGAGTTGCTTCATGGTCGACTCCAGTTCATCATCGCTATATAGTAGAGTATATAACGAAACGGAACAGGACAGATCGTGGAAAACGACAACACAGGCTTCGCGTTGCAGGGCGCCGTCTGGATGACGGTCGACGGCGAAAAATTCGGCGGCCAGGGACGGGTCGAGCTGCTGGCCGCGATCGCTCAAACGGGGTCGATCAGCCAGGCCGCGAAAGCGATCGGCATGAGCTACAAGGGTGCGTGGGACGCGATCGACGCGATGAACAACCTGGCCGGCGAAGCGCTGGTGGAACGCGTCGCCGGCGGCAAGGGCGGCGGCGGCACGCGGCTGACGGCGCGCGGCGAACAACTCGTCACGAACTTCCGGGCGCTCGAGCAGCTCCACCGGCAATTCGTGGAACAACTCAACGGGCAGGCCGGCAACCTGTCCGCCGACCTTACCCTGATCAGCAGGCTGAACATGAAAACGAGCGCACGCAACCAGTTCTTCGGCACCGTCTCCCGGGTCCAGTCCGGCGCCGTCAACGACGAGATCGAACTCGACATCGCCGGCGGCCACAAGATCGTCGCCATCGTCACGCACGAGAGCACGGCGAGCCTCGGCCTCGCGCCGGGCGCCCAGGCGTTCGCGCTGGTCAAGGCATCGTCGATCATCCTCATGACGGCAGGCGAGGGCGCGCGCTTCTCGGCCCGCAACCAGCTCGCCGGCACGATCTCTCGCCTGGTGCCGGGCGCCGTCAACACGGAAGTCGTCCTCGACCTGACGGGCGGCGGCAGCATCGCCGCCATTATCACCAACGAGAGCGCGCGATCGCTCGAGCTGGCCGAGGGCAGGACGGCCACGGCCATGTTCAAGGCATCCAGCGTGATCGTGGGTGTACCGGGGTAAGCGCTAATCGCTCATAATCGACGCATCATGCATGAGCGTCGAAAGCGATGAACGATTTCTTACCGAAAGAATGCGATATCGTGATGGAAGGCGGGGTGACCTCCGGCGTGGTCTACCCGGCGTTCGTGGCGCGGCTGGCCGACAAGTTCACCTTGCGCTCGATCGGCGGGACGAGCGTCGGCGCGGTGGCGGCGATCGCGGCGGCGGCGGCCCAGTTCAAGCGCAACCGCGTGCGCAAGGACGGACAAGGTGAGGACGACGGTTTCCATCTGCTGGCCCGGCTGCCCGGCAGCCTGCAGGAGGCCGTCGGCAGGTACACCCGCCTGTTTTCCCTGTTCCAGCCTTGTGCCGCACTGCGTCCGCACTTCCGCGTGATCGCGGCGGCGCTGAACGAAACGAGCAGGACGAAGGCGTGCGGCTACCTGTCGTTCGCCATGCTGTGGAATTTCCCGCTCGGCGCCGTGGTGGGCGGGGGCATGTGGCTGCTGGGCTTCCTGATCAGCAGCAGCCTGCTCGGCGGGCACTGGCCAACCGTGCCCCTCGTCGGTCTCGCCAGCGTCCTGTGGTTCGGCCTGTGCATGTTCGTGGGCGCACTGGCCGGGGCGCTGCTGCAGGCCACGTGGTCGGCATGGCGCGGCCTGCGCGCCAACCGCTGCGGCATCTGCTCCGGGCTGCGCACGGACGCCGACAATCCGCCTGCCCTGACGGAATGGCTGCATGGCCTCGTGCAGGACATCGCCGGCCTCCCGCTCGACGCGCCGCTGACGTTCGGCCAGCTGCGCACATCCGAGCCGCCGATCGAACTGGCCCTGATGACGACGGGCCTCTCCGAACTGCGCGCGCACCGCCTGCCGCATTCGAGCGCCGACCTCGTGTTCCGCGCCTCGGAAATGGCCGCACTGTTCCCGCCCGCGATCGTCGACTGGATGAAGGCACGCGCGCGCCACACGCGCCACGGTGCACGCACGGTGACCGTCCTGGAACGCATGAACGCCGCCGGCGAGGATTATTACTTCATGCCCGATCCGGACGACCTGCCGCTCGTGGTGGCCGCGCGCATGAGCCTCAGTTTTCCCGTGCTGCTGCAGGCCGTGCCCCTGTACCGCCTGCGCGCGCTGCCGGTGCACGGGGAAGGCGTCGACCTGCTGCGCGTCTGGTTCTCGGACGGCGGCCTGACCAGCAATTTTCCCATTCACTTTTTCGACAACATCCTGCCGACCCGCCCGACCTTCGGCGTCACCCTGCAGGGCGACTTGGCCGACGACGACCCGTTCGCCGCGCGCGTCTCGCTCCCGACGAACAACAACACCGGCGTGACGGCGGCGTACATGCCGGTCGACGAGGCCGACGGCCATCCCTCGCTGCCGCGCTTCGCGGGCGCCATCCTGCGCACGATCCGCACGTGGCGCGACGAAGCGCTGAAGCGCACGCCGGGTTACCGCGACCGCGTCGTGCAAATCCGCCATACCAAAAAGGAGGGTGGCCTGAACCTGAACATGACGCGCGCCGCCATCGACGTGATGAGCCGCAGCGGAGACGAGGCGGCGCGCCAGGTGATCGAACGTTTCCTGCATCCAGTCGAGAAGGAAAACGGTTGGCTGAACCACCGCTGGGTGCGCATGCGGAGCACGGCGGCCGTCCTGCAGGAGACATTCGCGCCCCTGTCCGAAGCCTGGCACGACGCGCGCCTGACGCCATCGTACGAGGCGCTGTGGATGGCCCACGGCGTAGAGGCCTTGCCCGCCTACCAGCTCAGCAAGGCAAACCGCACGGCCGGCTTCGCGCTGTGGGAACGCATCGTCGCGCTGCCGCAGGACGTGGCGCCGGCGGAGTTGTCGGCCCACGCACCGCGGCCGCAGCCGGAACTCGTGATCGCGCCGCGCCTGAACTGACGGTCAGGAATCGCGGCCGTCGTAATGCTGCACCGGGATCGCGTCGAGGTCGATGCCCTCGATGCAGCGCAGGTTGATGGCCGCCATCGGATTCCCCTTCGGATCGACCCCTTCCGCATACGGATGGATGCCGCACGTGGGACAGAAGCGGTGCTTGATGACGTGCTTGTTGAACGTATAGGTGGCGGCCGCGTCCTCGGGCGTGCGCAGGCGGAACTGCGCGCGCGGCACGAACCAGAGCAGGGAGCCCTTGCGCTGGCACATCGAACAATTGCAGGCGAGGGCGCCCTGGATTTCTCCCTCCACTTCGTATGCCACCTGGCCGCAGTGGCAGCTGCCTTGATAAATCATGTGTCGTCTCCTCCGTGCGTTGAGCTACGGGGCCCATGGTAGCGCAGGATTTTTGCAAGCGCATGTGTCGGGGCTCGCGCCCGACACAATCGGACACCAACCGCTGCGCGCAACCCGCTAGAGTGGCCGTATCGTCATCGACAAGGTGCAGACCATGACCTCCGGTTTGATCAGGAAGCTCCTCCCGCTGGCAGCCGCCGCGCTTCTCGTACCGCTACCGGCATTTGCACAAGGCGTGAACGTCTGCGCGCTCGTCTCCTGCAGCGCCAGCGGCCAGCGCGCCGCCGTGCTCGACGAACCGGTGCCAACGCCCCCGCCGCGCGACCTTCCATCGTGGCACGCCGCCCCGCGCAGGACGCCACGACGCGCGATCCGTGGGCACGCCGCTTCCAGGGACGGGAAAACGAGGACGAGGATGTCTGCCTGCTGAACGTCGGCATCGGCGGCCAGCTGGCCAGGAAGGGATCGATCGACAGCCACGTGCTGGGCCGCACGCAGGCATGGCGCGCGCCGGCCCGTTGAGAGTTCAACCGACGGGCCGCACGACCGTGGCGATGCGGCGGCCGGGCACCTCGCTGGCGAGGCACAGCACCGGCGCCTGGCGCACGCCCGCGTAGTGCGCACCCAGTGCAAGCGCCGTCACGAACGTAACCACGCCGCAAGCGCCACTTCCCGTCCCCACGTGCACGACGTCCTCGCTGCCGTCGAGTTGCCGCATCGTCGTGGCGGCATATTCCATCAACTCGACCACGGGGCGCGACCGATGGCCGGTATCGGCGACGATCATCGCCACATCGCCGGCATTGCCACCCGCATCGACCAGCGTGCGTTCGACGAGTCCCGCGAGCACGCGATCGGGTCCGCGCCGGCGTGCGCCGGCCGGCGCCGCGACCTGCACTTCCGCGAGGGGCGCCAGCAGCGCGGCCGCCTGGCCATCGGACGCCCCCGCCAGCGCTGCACCGCCCAGCAACAGCCCGGCGGCGCCTTCGCCCGGCATCATCCCCTGCGGCTGCGCGGCCGTAAACAGGATCTGTTCCGACGCCCAGCGCGCGACCGTCGCCTCGCCCACATGCGACGCTGCCGCCACCACGAGCGTGACACCGGGCGCTGCAGCGGCCGCAGCAATGCCGGCCACGGGATCGCCACGGCCAGCCTCACACGCGGCCGCGCCGATCTCGCCGCGCCATCCCGCCTGCGCCGCCGTATGCCGCAGCCACGCGGCAGCCGCATCACGCTGTCCCTCGGACCAATCCGCCGGCAGCAGCGGCGACACCTGGAGCCTGGGCGCGGCGTCATCGCGCACGCTCCACTCGATCGAAGCGCGTCCTGCGAGCTCCGCCACCACGCTGCTTGCCAGCGTCAGCGCGCGCCATTGCTCGTCGCTGAAGTTCGGCTCGATGCCGCCGTGCGCCGCCAGCCAGTCGGTGACATCTTCCCGCAGCGCGTTGTCGCGGGCGTCCTCGCAGCGGGCGCACATCACCGGGAAGCCATCGTCGTCAACGAGTTCCCGGTCCAGATCCGGCCGCGCCTTGTCGTTCGCGATGGCGGCCGCCAGTTCTTCGGGCGACGCGCCTTGCGGGGCGCGCAGTGCCGTCGCGAGGATCGCCAGGGGCTGTGCGTGCGCCGGACTTGCGGCGGTCGTGGCCGGCGCCGCCTGCTGGGGAGGCGTATCCGCCTGGACGGCGCTGCGCTGCGCGATCCATTTATGTCCGATAAAGCCCGCCAGCAGCAGGGTCATGGGCAGGCCGAACAGCAACAGCATCCATTCCGGCGTAGCGGGCACGCGCGCGCTCGTGCGCCACCAGAAGATCGTGCCGCCCCAGCAGGCAACGAAGACGGCGGCGGCGATCATGGCTTGTTTGATCCACCCGGGGACTGAATGAGAAGCGGGGAGCGGTTCGGCGGTGAGGGGTGTCGACATGATGGTGTGCAGTCAAAGGTTGTCAACGGGGAACATTGCTGCGGGCTCAGGCGGCAACAGCCATCAGTTCGAGCTTCAGCCCCTTCATCCCCGACGGCACGTAGATCGCCATCGATTGCGCCTGCAGCATGCGTTCGTACATCTGTCCCTTGGCATCGAGGATGAAATAACACGTGTCGGGGCGCACCGGTATGGCGGCGGGCAGTTGCGGCGCGTATTGCAGGCGTACGCCGGGCAGGGCGGACAGCACGCATTTCTCGACGTCGTCCGGCGCGCCGACCTTGAAACGCAGCGGCACGGTGTCGACGAGTTCCAGGGTCGGGATGTCGGCCGAGACGGCAATGTAAAAGGTGGTCTTGTCGTCGATCTTGCCGGAGTCGAGCATGCCGTGGTGGTACGACGGCCGCACTTCGTTCAGGACGATGGCGAAGTACTTCGACGAGATCACGGTGTCGAGCAGTTCGCGGATGATCTGGAACAGCTTGGCGAAGCCGGGGCCAGGGTCGGCGTGCTGGTAAACCGGCAGGTCGGTCAGCGTCCAGCTTTTCGAAAACGTCATCAGCGCACCGGCTACGCCGAGCAATTGTTCGTGCAAGCGTTCCGGGTGCAGGTCGGGATGGTGAAGGTAGTGGGATAGCGATGCGCAGGCGGAGCTGGCGGTGTGCAAGAGCCAGAACGACGACATGTCGCCGGAACGGAATTCGATCACGTTGCGGCTCGGCTCGCGGTGGTGGCCGTACAGCGAGCTCACCTTGGCCTGCAGCGCCTCGAGCAGGCGGCGCACTTGCTGGAACAGGGCGGGTGCGGCACCCACCGACAGGCTCGGCGACAGGAAGGACGGGTCCAGCTCGAAGCCGCCGGACGGGGCGCGGCGCAGGCGCAGCACCGGAAAGCTGAGATAGGCGTCGCGTGGCTCGAATTCGGGGACGAGGCGCACGGTTTTCCTGAGGTAAGACACGGACGCCGGCGCTGCCTGGGTGTAGAGGTCGGGCGTTTCCTCGTTTGTCTGCACGAAGCGGACCGTCTTGGTCGGCTGGCCCGGCTGGGCGAAATTGCCGCTGAAGGGTTTCAGGCCGGGCAGGGCGGCGTAATACGTGATGGTTTGCTGGGACTGCGGAAACTGGCTGAGGTCGACGGTGTCGGGCAGTTCGTCGGCACCCGGTGCATCGACCAGTTCACCATCCTGGAAGCGCAGCGCCAGCTCGAGGATGCGTAACACGTTGCTGGACAGCGCCTCGCGGTCGATCTGCAGCGCTTCGATGCCCCAGGCATACGGGTGTACGGCCCGGATGCTCTTGTACAGGCGGTGTTCATGGTACTGGTCCTGGCGCTGGAAATGCTGCGGACGCAGGAGCAGGCCTTCGCCCCACAACACCTTGCTGGCCATGTTGCCGATCATCGTGCTCGTCATGCATGTCCTCCAGTCAATGACTTGTTCCAAGTCGATCACCTTAGTCCTTCACGGCACATTTTTTTTCGCAACGACCTGCAGTTTTGCTACTGCTCAAAGTAACCGTGGGTCATTCCCAACTGAACTATTTTTTCGCGCTCGACTGTGTGAAGATGCCGGCTTGCGCTGCCGGCATGGAGGAGCTTCGATGGAAGGGTTCACGCCTGGATTTTTCGACCGTCTGCTGGGCACGTCGGTGCGCGGCGTCGGCAACGCCACCATCTCGCGCATGACCGCCGAGGATTTCAAGGATGCCGTCGCACGCGACCTGGAGGCGTTGTTGAACACACGCTCTGTCATCCCGGAAAATTCACTGCAGGGTTTTCCCGAGTGCAGCGACTCACTCGTCACCTATGGCTTGACGGATTTCGCCGACCGCTCGCTGTCGAGCCCGAGCGACCGCGCCTACATCTGCGAGTGCCTCGAAAAGACCATCGCCCGTCATGAACCGCGCCTGCGCAATGTAAAGGCGGTACTGGAAGTGCGCGACGAGAATGCGGTGAACCGATTGAAATTTTCGATCACGGCGGTGCTCGTCGCCAGCGCATCGGAAGAACCGGTCAATTTCGATGCGCTGCTGCAGCCGTCGACCCTGCAGTACAGCATCAGCAAGGCGGCCAGGGCGTCGCTGGCCGCGTCCGCGCGAGGCTAAGCTTGGAACAATTGCTACCGTATTACGAGCGCGAGCTCGGCTACCTGCGCCGCCACCTACGCGAATTCGCCGAGCGCTATCCCAAGATCGCGGGCCGCCTGCTCATCAGCGGCGAAGTGTGCGAAGACCCGCACACGGAACGCATGATCGAATCGTTCGCGCTGCTGAACGCACGCATCGCCAAACGGCTCGATGACGACTATCCGGAATTCACGGAAGCGCTGTTCGACGTGCTGTACCCGCATTACCTGCGGCCATTTCCCCCCTGTTCGATCGCCTGCATGGACTTCGGCGGCACCGCCGAGCAGCAGACGGGCGTCAGCGTCATGCCGCGCGGCACCGCGCTCAGTACGCGGCCCGTGCGCGGTGCGGCCTGTACGTTCCGCACCGTGTATCCCGTCACCGTCGCACCGATCGCGCTCACCGGTGCCGCGTTTTCCGCCATCATCGACCATCCCGAAGCCGTGCGCCTGCCGGAAGGCGCGGGCTCCGGCCTCAGCCTGACACTCACCGCCACGGCCGACCAGCTGCGCCTCGGCCGACTGGCCCTGCCGCGCCTGCGCGTGTTCATCGACGGCGAGGCGTCGTTCTGCGCGGCGCTCCGCGACACCCTGTTCATGCGCGCGGCGGGCGCATACGTCGAGGCGGATCGCAACGGCCGCTGGTTTCCGCTGGACGCGATCCCGATCGAACCCGCCGGCTTCGCCGACGACGAAGCCCTGATCGATTTTCCCGCCCGCTCGCACGCCGCCTACCGCCTGCTGACCGAGTACTTCTGCTTCCCGGACAAGTTCAACTTCTTCGACATCGACCTGGCCGCGCTCATGGCCGCGCTGCCAACCGCGCTGGCGGCCGGAGCGACGACCGTCACCTTGCACCTGGCGCTGTCGGGCCTGCGCGCGGATTCGAACACGGCGCGCATGCTCGGCACGCTGTCGACGAACAACCTGTTGCTGGGCTGTACCCCCGTCATCAACCTGTTCAAGCAACGCGGCGAACCGATCCGCCTGACCCACGCCAGCGCCAGCTATCCCGTACTGGCCGATGCGCGCCGCGCCTTCGCGTACGAAGTGCACTCCATCGAATCCGTCAACCTCGTGCGCCAGACGCCGCAGGGAGAAACGGTCGTCGAATTCCACCCGTTCTATTCTCTCAAGCACGCCCAGACACCCGAGCAGAACGGGCATTACTGGGTCTTGCGGCGCGACGAGACGCTGGCCGAGCGCAGCCCCGGCTACGAGACGCAGATCGCCATCGTCGACATCGATTTCGACCCCGCCGCCGTCGAGACGCAAACGCTGAACATCGAACTCATCTGCAGCAACCGCGACCTGCCGGCCTTGCTCTCCTATGGCCAGCGCGGCGGCGATTTGTTCCTCGAAGGCGGCTCGAACGTGAAGACGATCAACTTCCTGCGCAAGCCCACGATCACATACCGCTTCGAGAGTGCCCGCAGCGCCCACTGGCGCCTGATCTCGCACCTGACACTGAACCATTTGTCGCTGGCAAATGGCGGCGTCGATGCCTTCCGTGAAATGCTCGCCTTGTACGACCTGCCCCGTTCGCCGTCGTCGCAGCGCCAGATCGGCGGCATCGCCGGCATCGAACAGCGCACGGCCAGCGCCTGGATGGAGGGCAATCCGTTCACCTGCCTCGTGCGCGGCGTCGAGGTGCGCATCCTCATCGACGAGGAAGCCTTCGTCGGCAGCGGCATCTACGCATTCGCCCACATCATCGAACGGTTTCTCGCCCTGTACGTGCACGCCAACAGCTTCACGCAACTGGTGGTCGTGTCCAATAAAACCGGAGAGGAATTATTGAAATGCCTACCGAGAAGCGGCGATTTGAGCCTGCTGTAATCGAACGCCTGTTCAGGGAACCCTATCGTTTCGAGTACTTCCAGGCCGTGCGCATGCTCGAGCTCTGGCTCAAGCGGCACGGCCGGCCCCAGCACGACGCCAACGCCCACGACGTTATCTCCCATTACGTACGCTTCCAGAACTCGACGTCGCTCGGCTTCCCGGCCAGCCAGCTGGAAGCCATCCAGCCCGAGCCGCGCGACCTCGAATGCGGCGCGCACGCGCTCGGCAAGGCGCTGCAGGAAGCCAGACTCAGCTACATCCGCGTCACCCCATCCTTCATGGGCCTGCTGAGCGCCACCGGCGTGCTGCCGGCCCATTACACGGAGCGCATCGCCGAACACCAGCAGCGCCAGTCCGACGAGGGCCCGCGCGCCCTGCTGGACACCTTCTCGAACCGTTCGCTGGCGCTGTTCTACGCGGCCTGGCGCAAGTACCGGCTGCACTTCAAATACCAGCTCGACGGCCAGGACACCTTCCTGCCGCTGCTGCTGGCGCTGGCCGGGCTCGGCCAGAATGCGCTGCGCCGCCGCCTGACACACGACAGGGACGGTGCGCTGCTGGACGAAACGATCGGCTATTTCGCCGCGTCGATCCGCCAGCGCCCACCCTCGGCCGTGCAGATGGGGCGCGTGCTGTCCGAGTACTTCGGCCACCCGGTGCGCATCGAGCAATTCGTCGGCGCCTGGTACGACGTGCCGCCGGCCCAGCAGACCGTCCTCGGCCACGCCACCGCCGTGCTGGGGACGAGCGCGATGGCCGGCGTCCGCGTGTGGCAGCGCGACCTGCGCCTGCGCGTCGTCGTCGGTCCCCTGGACCACGCCGGTTTCACATCGTTCCTGCCGGGCGGCCTCGCGGCGCGTGCCCTCAAAAGCATGCTGGGCCTGCTGGCCGGCGTCACGCTCGAATACGAAGTCGAACTGATCCTGCGCGGCGACGAGGTCCACAGCACCATCCTCGGCCCCGCGCAGGGCGGGCACCTCGGTTGGGACGCCTACCTCGTCACCGGGCCGCAGGCGGATGACCGCGGCGACGTCCGCTACGCCCTGCAGCCGATCGACCAGCCGGCCTGACGAGCGTTCCTACGGCACCACCTCGGCGGAAAACAAGCGCTCGGCCGGCGCGGGATCGAACAACCCGTGCCCATCCCAGCGCGGCAGGGCAATATCCGATTGCGTCGGCACCGCCCTGCCCGCATAGAACGGCCCGAGCCGGGCGATGATGCCCGGGAAGGCGCGGCAATAACTCGACGCGACGCCCGCCAGCTGGGCCAGCCGTTTATAGGTGATCACACTCTTGGGCGGCAAGGTGTCGAGCACGTGGACGATGCGCTCGCGCCAGTCGTCGGACCACGCCGGCAGCGTCGGACCCGCGATGCTGATCCGGTCGCCCGGGCGGATCCCGCCGCCGCGCAGCACGCGCGCCAGCATGCCGCGCCGTGTGCCGATGCGTGTCGACAGGCCGGGGTGGTGCGCGTCCAGGTGA
Organism: Telluria mixta; assembly: GCF_029223865.1. Lineage (NCBI taxonomy): Bacteria > Pseudomonadati > Pseudomonadota > Betaproteobacteria > Burkholderiales > Oxalobacteraceae > Telluria > Telluria mixta. Next base: position 2,072,257 of record NZ_CP119520.1, on the reverse strand, counting down.
CCGCAGGCTTCGCACTGGAACATCAGCCGCAGCAGGACGCCATCGCCGACCTGCAGCACGGTGCCGGACGCGAGCCGCGACGTGTCGACGTCCACGAGCAGGTTTTCGCGCAGCGTGTGGGGCGGCAGCGCGAGCGCGTCGTACGCATCCGTACCGGCCAGCAGCAGCTGGCGCGGCGACAGCGGGTCGGCGTACACGTCGCCCTCCAGTCCCTGGTAGGCGATGGCCCTCACGCCATCCACGCGCACGGGCGGCGCGGCCAGGGTGGGACGCAGGGCCAAGGCTTCGATCCGTCCGATGCTCATCTGCTTGTTCATGTGCGTGTCCGTGTCAGTAAGCGATAAGCGATGACAAAGTCTGCCACAGGTGCGGCCGGTCCGGATGGCGTACCGGACGGCCGCACCATGACGCTCAACGATAGGCCGGATCGCGGGAACTTCGGTGCGCCCACGTGTACAAGGCGGGCAGGATCAGCAAGGTCAGCGCCGTCGACGACAGGATGCCGCCGATGACGACCGTCGCCAGCGGCCGCTGCACCTCGGCCCCGGTACTCGTCGCCAGCGCCATCGGCAGGAAGCCCAGCGACGCGACGAGCGCCGTCATCAGCACGGCCCGCAGGCGCACTTGCGCGCCCTCGCGCATGGCGTCTTGCGCCGAGTGCCCCTGGTCGCGCAGCGAACGCACGAACGTCAGCATCACGAGGCCGTTCAGCACGGCCACGCCGGACAGCGCGATGAAGCCGACGGCCGCCGATATCGACAGCGGCAACCCGCGCAGCCACAGCGCCAGCACGCCGCCCGTCATGGCGAACGGGATGCCGCTGAAGACGAGCAGGCCATCCTTCACGCTGCCGAACATCAGGTACAACAGCGCGAACACGAGCGCCAGCGCGGCCGGCACGACGAGGGCCAGGCGCTGGCCCGCGGCCTGCAGGTTTTCGAATTGGCCACCGAGACTCAGCCACACGCCCGCCGGCAGTTTCAGCCTGTTCAAATCGGACTGCAGCGCGGCGACGAACGATCCGAGATCGCGCCCGCGCACGTTGGCCGTGACGACGATGCGGCGCTTGCCGTTCTCGCGGCTGATCTGGTTCGCTTCCGGCACGAAGTCCAGGGTGGCGATCTCGGACAGCGGAATGCTGGCGCTACGCCCGTCGCGTGCGGGCAGGGAGATGGGCAGGCGGCGCAAGGTCTCGACGTCGTTGCGCGCCCCTTCCGGCAGGCGCACGGTGATGGCGAAGCGGCGGTCGCCTTCGAACACCGTGCCGACGTCGCGGCCGCCGACGAGCGTGCCGAACGCTTCCTGCACGTCCGCCACGTTCAGGCCGTAGCGCGCGGCCTTGATGCGGTCGACGGCCAGGGTCAACGCGGGCAAACCTTCCGTCTGCTCGATTTTCACGTCGACCGCGCCCGGCAGCCGATCGAGAACCTGGGCGATGCGCTGGGCCGTCGCGAGCATGGTCGCCGTATCGTCGCCGAACACTTTCACGGCCACGTCGCTGCGCACGCCCGAGATCAGCTCATTGAAGCGCAGCTGGATCGGTTGCGAGAACTCATAGTTGTTGCCGGGGATGCGGTCGGCCGCTTCCGCGATCGCGGCCACGAGTTGCGCGTGCGTTCGGCGCGGCTTCGGCCACTGGCTTTCCGGCCGCAGGATCAGATAGCTGTCGGCCACGTTCGGCGGCATCGGATCGGTCGCCACCTCGGCCGTGCCGATGCGTGCGAACACGCGCTCGATCTCGGGGAATTCGCGCAGCAGCGCACCTTCCAGCTTCTGCTGCATCGCCACCGACTGCTGCAGGCTCGTGCCGGGAATCCGCAAGGTCATCACGGCGAGATCGCCTTCGTTCAGGTTCGGCGCGAACTCGGTGCCGAGCCGCGTCGCCAGCAGGCCTGTCAGCAGCACGGAGAGCGCGGCGAACGTCAACGCCACCGGGCGGTTGCGCAGGGTCCAGTCCAGCAGCGGCCGGTACCAGTCGCGCGCCTTGTGCATCAGGCGGTTGTCGTGTTCGGCCACGTCGCCGCTGACGAACAGCGCGACGGCGGCCGGCACGAACGTCACCGACAGGATCATCGCGCCGACCAGCGCCATCACGACCGTGAGCGCCATCGGATGAAACATCTTGCCTTCGATGCCGGACAGCGCGAGCAGGGGCAGGTAGACCGTCATGATGATCACCTGGCCGAACAGCAGCGGCCGGCGTGCTTCCGCCGCGGCGAGCGCCACCTCCGTGCGGCGTTCCGCGCCGGTCAACGGCCGCCCGACCTCGGCCTGGGCGATCCCGAGCCTTCGGATGCAGTTCTCGACGATGACGACGGCGCCGTCGACGATGATGCCGAAGTCGAGCGCGCCGAGGCTCATCAGGTTGGCGCTGACGCCGGCCCCCACCATGCCCGTGAAGACGAGCAGCATCGTGAGCGGGATGACGAGCGCGGTGACGAGCGCCGCGCGCAGGTTGCCCAGGAAGGCGAACAGGATCGCGATGACGAGCAGCGCCCCTTCGACGAGGTTGTTGCGGACGGTGCGAATCGCCTTGTTGACCAGCACGGCGCGGTCGTACACGGGCAGCGCCTGCACGCCGGGCGGCAGCGAGCGGTTGACCTCATCGAGCTTGCGGCGTGCACTGTCCGCGACGGCGCGGCTGTTCTGGCCGATCAGCATGAAGACGGCGCCCAGCACCACTTCTCTCCCGTTTTCCGTGGCGGCGCCGGTGCGCAGTTCGCGGCCCGGTTCGACGTCGGCCACGTCGCGCACGCGCACGGGCGCGCCATCGACGACGTCCAGCACGATGTTGCGGATCTCTTCCAGCGTTTTCACCTGGCCCGGCGTGCGCACGACGAACTGCTCGCCGCCCCGCTCGATATAGCCGGCGCCCGCGTTGACGTTGTTGCGGTCGATGGCGTTCACCAGCGTCGCCAGCGACAGCCCGTGCGCGGTCAGCTTCGCCATGTCCGGCGCAACCTGGAACTCCTTCAGGTAGCCGCCGATGGTGTTCACTTCCGTCACGCCCGCGACGCCGCGCAGTTGCGGTGCCACGATCCAGTCCTGGATCTCGCGCAGGTCGGCCGGAGAATAGGGCGTGCCATCCGGTTTCAAGGCGTCGGGGCGCGCTTCGACCGTCCAGTAAAAGATTTCGCCGAGGCCCGTCGCGATCGGGCCCAGCGCCGGTTCGGCCTTGTCCGGCAGCCGGCTCTTCGCCTGCTGCAGCCGCTCGCTCACGAGCTGGCGGGCAAAATAAATGTCGGTGCCTTCCTTGAAGACGACGGTGACCTGCGACAGGCCGTAGCGCGACAGCGACCGGGTCTGCTCGAGCCGGGGCAGGCCGCTCATCGCCGACTCGATGGGGAAGGTGATGCGCTGCTCGACTTCCAGCGGAGAATATCCCTGCGCGGCCGTGTTGATCTGCACCTGCACGTTGGTGATGTCGGGCACGGCGTCGATCGGCAGGCGCTGATAGTTCACGACGCCCAGTCCGGCGAGGGCGAGGACGGCGAGTACGACCAGCCAGCGGCGCGCGATGGCGAATGCGATAAGTTGTTCGAACATGGGCGCCTCGTCAGTCCTCGTGCCCGGCTTCGCTCTTGCCGAGGTCCGCCTTCAGCAGGAAGCTGCCGCCGGCCGCGACGACTTCTCCCGCAGCCAGCCCGCGCACGATCTCGATCCGCTTGCCGTCCGAGCGCCCGGGCACGACGTCGCGCAGCGCGAATCCGGCCTTCGTGCGGACGAATACGACGCTGTGCTCGTGGATCGTCTGGATGGCATCGCCGGACACCGTCACCGGCACCTGCGCCTGCTGCCCCATCAGGTCGACACTGGCCAGCATGCCCGGTCGCAGGCGCGCATCGCGGTTCGGCAGGACGATGCGTGCCGTCGCCATGCGCGTCGTCTCGCCGAGCACGGGGCCGACGAATGCGACGGTGCCGTCGATCTCGCCCGGCTGCGTGCCCACGCTGATCTTCGCCGCCATGCCGGTGCCGACCTGGCCCAGGCTGTCGGCCGGCACGGCCGCTTCGATCCACACGTGCGACAGGTCGGCGATCGCGAGCAACGGTTTGGATTCGTCGACGGCCTGGCCCACGACGGCAGGCTTCTCGACGACGACGCCGGCGATCGGCGCGCGTATCGTGACGCTGCCGGACACGGTGCCCGCATCGATGCCGAGGGCGGCCAGATGCTGCGCCGCGGCCTGCGCGGCGATCTCCGCTTCCTTCATCGCCGTCGCAGCGGCGTCCAGGTCCTGGCGGGCCGAGATGCGCTCGTCCCACAGCGTCTTTTCACGCTGGTACGTCGTGCGGGCGAGCTGCAGGCGCTGGCGCGCGCTGGCGGCGTCGGCGCGCCACTGCGCGACGGCCGGGCTCTGGATCGTCACGAGCGCCTGCCCTTTGCGCACCAGGGCGCCCGGCGACACCAGCACGGCCTGCACGATGCCCTGCGCGGGCGCGGCCAGCGCAACGGTGCGTTCCGCGTCGGTTTTGACTTGCGCGGGCAGGTGCAGCCGCTGCCGCAAGGTGGCCGGGGCGGCCGTGTCGAGGGCGATGCCGTTGGCCTTGATCTGCGCCGCCGTCATCGCGATGCCGCGTGCGCCCGCATCTTCCGCTGCGCCGGTTTCCGCGCCGCGGTCGTCATGGCCGTGCGCGTCCTTCGTGGGCGTCGTGTCCTGACGCGTGAACAGCATCAGGCCAGCCAGGAGGAGGGCGAACGCGCACATCAGCGCGATCGCCAGGGTCTGTTTCTTCGTCATGGTGTTCTCTTCAATCCTGATCGGTGCCGGCGAGGCGTTCGATGTCGGCCCAGGCGCGCCAGGCGGTTTCCAGGCTGTCCCACTGGCGCGTCTGCACCTGGAACCACGTGCGCTGCGCGTCGAGCACGTCCAGGAAGGAAAACTTCCCGTACTCGAATCCTTTCAGCGTCTGCTCGTACGCGGACTTCGCACCCGGCACGACGTCGTCGCGCAGCAGCCGGGCCTCTTGTTTCGCCGTTGCGTACCGCGTGTGCGCGGCCGTCAGCGCCGCCGCCGTCGCGACCCGGGCAGCAGCCAGTTCGTCGTTCGCTGCATCGGTACGGCGCAAGGCCGCGCGCAACGCATCCTCGTTGCGGTTGAACAGGGGCAGCGGCACGGACAGGCCGACGACGGCCTGGCGCCGGCCCACCTGGTCATCCTTTTGCGTGCCCACGGACAGGGTCACGTCCGGGACGCGCGCCGCCCGCTCGACGTCCGCCTGGGCCTGGCGCGCCGCGAGCTGGCCGCGTGCGCGGTGGACGGCGGCGGATTCACGGGCCAGCAAGGTAGCGATGGGGGCGGCGTCCGGCAGCCGCTCGCTGTCGTCGTCCAGTGCGAGGGTGTCCGAAGGACGGCCAACCAGCGCGCCCAGCGTCGTGCGGGCGATGGCCAGCGCGGCCGTCGCCTGGGTCAGCGCGGTCGACGCGTCGACCGCGGCCAGGCGGGCCCGCGTCTCGTCGATGGGCGAGATTTTTCCGGCCGCCACGCGCTTGCCGGCCACGTCGACGGTCCGGCGCGCGAGGTCCGTCAAGGCTTGGGCGAGGGCGAGCCTGTGTCCGGCGATCAGGACGTCGTGGTAGGCGGCGATGACGTCGGCGCGGATGGCCAGTCGCTGCGCCAGCCGGTCGCCGCGCGCGACGTCGGCCGCACCCTGGGCGAGGGCAACGCGGGCCCGGCGTTTGCCGCCGAGCTCGATCGGCTGGTTGATTTGCACGGTGGTCGTGCGCGTACCTGCCTGCTGGCCTTCGCGCAGCCAGGACAGCTCGGGATTCGGCAGGCGGCCGGCCTGGCCGACCAGTGCGTCGCTTGCCGCCACCTCGTGCGCGGCCGCGCGCGCGGCGGGCTGGTCGAGGGCGAGCCGGATCGCTGTGGATAAATCGATGGGGGCGGCGCCGCAGCGCCAGGCGAATGCGGATGCGAAAACAAGCACCGCCAGCTTTTGTCTGGATGTGTTCATACGTGCTCCTGAAAATGGTCGATTCAGGCGCGCGGGGATTTGTGAGGGATCAACGCCGCGCGCGGGTCAGGCGGCGACAGGCCATTGCGGCCGTTCGGGACGACTTGCGGGAGGCGCTTTGAGGTAGGGCGGGTAGAAGGCAATGTTTGAAGCGTGCCGGCGCTCGGCCGGGATGACGACGCTTGCCGCGGGCAGGCAGGCCGTGTGGCCGAACGTGCAGGCCGCGCAGTGCGGATCGGCGAGGGCCGCGCCATCGTCATCGACTACGAACACGGGTCCGGCATCCGCGGCGACGCTGTGATGACTCACGCCGGCAGGCGTCATCGCGCAGCACTTGTCCGCCACGGCCAGGGCGACCTGGAATGGATAGACGACCAGCAGCAGGATGAGGATCAGGCGGCGCATGACGCAATGATACCGCATTAAAAGATGGCTTTATTCATCAATGAGCGGCCTCAACCAATCGGGGGAATATGGTTGGGTTCGCAACCGATCTGCATATACCTTTAGCAGAAGGGTTTATCCATCATGGATTTTTCCCGACATAAATGATTGAACTCGCTGGAGGTCGCCGTAATGAAAATCGCACATGTTCTTGGCGGAATTTTTTTATTGGGAACTTTATCCGCCTGTTGTAATCCACCGTTGGTAGCCACGATCGACGTGCCGAAATTACCGCAACAGGCGTCGAACTGGTGCTGGGCAGCGAGCGGCCAGATGACCATGCGCTTCCTGGGCCATGACGTCGCCCAATGCGTCGAAGCCAATAACCGTTTTGGTCTCACGACGTGCTGCGAAAATAATTCCGGAAGCTGCAATAACGGCGGCTGGCCGGAATACGAGAAATACGGTTTTACGGCCGACCAGACCTCCGATACCGCGCTCACGTTCAGCCAGATCAAATCGCAGATTTACTGCAAAAAGAAACCCATCGCATTCAGCTGGCACTGGCCCGGCGGCGGCGGCCACATGATGGTCGTAAAAGGTTATTTCACCGTGAATGGCGTGCAATACGTGGACGTCAACGATCCCGAGCCTTATACGGATCTGAATACGCTGGTCGGCGGCACCGAAACGATCATGACGTATGCCGATTACGTCAGCCGCGCGGGCGACCATACCCACTGGAACGACTATTACAACATCACGTACAAAGGTGACTGACATGCGCAAATTTCCTTTCGCGGTGATCGTTGCGCTGGTCCTCTTCCTCGGCGGTTGCCAGACGAGCCAGCCACGCCCCAACCACAGCCAGGACACCGCCGCCCAGCATGGCCTGGCCACGCTCAGGCAGATCGTCAATGCCGGCAACTATGCGTCGCTCGGCTTCGAGTCGGAGGCCGAGGTGCGCCAGGCCACGCTCGGCGAACCGCTGCAGGTCTACCGGGTCCAGCTCGACGCCCTGCGTGCCTTCACCGGGAACACCGATCCGGAGACGCTGCTCGTCGACATCCGGCGCAGCCTGTACCCCGTCAAGGTCGGCGACCGCGTGGCCACGTCGATCTTCGTCACCGGATCGCGCGAAGGCTGGCGGGCATCCGAACTGGGCAACGCGGCCGTGGCACGGCTCGTCAGCCGCTATCGCCACGGCGCCGGCGATTTCGTCGTGCACGTGCCTGCGATGAAATCCTGGTTCGTCGCCGACCGGGTCGAAGGCAAGCTCATGCTCACGCCCGTGATGGACGACCCGCGTACCAAGCTCCGGGCGGGCGAGACCCTGCCGGCCGACGTCGTCTTCCTGCAGCTCAAGGCGGCGTCCGAAGGCTACAACGGCTTGCCGCAGTAGCCCGCAGTAGAAGCTCTCAGCCGCCGAGCTGGCGGAACGGGTCGAAGGCCAGATCGATCAGGCGGCGCTTGCGCACGACGATTTCCGCGCTCGCCGTCATGCCGTAGCGCAGCGGGTACGAGGTGTCGCCCACGGTGTAGTGATCGCGCTCGAGGGCGACGCGGCCTTCGTATACGGGCAGCCGCGTCTGCGGCGACGCGCGGGTCGCGGGCGCGATGGTCTGCAAGGTGCCGTTGATGATGCCGTAGCGCTGGTAGGGAAAGGCATTGAATTTCACCTGCACCGGCAAGCCCTCGCGCAGGAAGGCGCGGTCCTGTTCGGGAATCTCGATCTTGAGCAGGGGCCGCGTGTTCTTCGGCACGATGCCGCCCAGCGGGGTATTCGCCTGGATCTTGTCGCCGGGCTGCGTGGACGTCACCTCCGTGATCACGCCATCCACGGGCGCAAGGATGCGCAGGAAATTGTCCTTGTCGATGTTCTCGAACTGGATGCGCGATGCCGCATCCGCCACCAGCCGCGCCGTCTGGACCTGCAGCCGCAGCTTTTCCTCGACATTGGTGGCCTCGCGCGTCGCCGCTTCGTATTGCAGGCGCAGGCTGGCGAGCTGCTGGCCGCTCGTCTCCAGTTGCGAGCGGGCCTCGGTGGTTTCCAGGCTCTGGCGCGCCGACAGTTCGCTCACGCGCGATTCCGCCACGCGCACCGCGTTCTCGGCCGCCTGCACCGCATTCTTCTTGCCCTCCACCTGCAGTTGCGAGACCCCGCCGCCGCCCGGCAGCGCGAACAGGCGCTCGTACTTGGCCGCCTCGTCGCGCGCCGCATCCCGTGCGCGGCGCGCGTCTTCCAGGTTCGTGCGCGCTTCCTGCGCCTGCGCGCGCTGCCCGGCGGCGAGGCGGCTCGTGCCCTCGGCCTGGCGGCGCTCGTGCTGGCGTTCCTCCGTGTCCATCGCTTCCTTGAGCGCGGCCACCCGCTGGTCCAACAAGGCTTTCTTTTGCGGGAATTCCTTCCATTCGCGTTCCGCGTCTTCCAGCTTCAGGCGCGCCTCGAGCGCATTGCGCGCGGCCTCGATGGCACCCCGTGCGTACAGCCGCGCCACCACGTCGCCCTTGAGCACGGGCTGGCCATCCGCGATATAGATGTTGGCCAGTTCGCCGTCGATGGGCGCATACAGCCGGCGCACCTCCGATGCCGGCACGAGCGTGCCCGGCGCCATGACGAGCACGTCCGCCCGGCCGAAGAACGACCATGCCAGCCCGACCAGCACCAGCGCCACCATCACGTAGATGGCCAGATGGGTAAAACGCGCCGGCGTCGCGGTCAGGATGCCGATGCCCTCGTCGCTGTGGTCTTCCAGCGCGCCGATCAGCGGGCGCAGGGGCTTGCTGCCCGGCTGATTACTCGTTGCCATCGCCGCCTCCCGTCAGGGCCAGCTTGCGCAAATCGCTGGCCGCCTGCGCATACGTGTCGCGGAATGCCGGGACGTAGGCAGAGATCGTCGCGAACGCGCGCTGGTGTGCCGGCTGGTCGTCCTGCCACTGGCGCACCATCCGCCCCAGGCGCGCGCCGTCGGCCGCGTCGCGCACGGGGGCCGCCGCGCCACCGCGCGCATGGACGAACCGTTCCACGTCGCCGACCCAGGCGATTTCCGCCACGAGCACCCTGGCATCCGCATTGTGGGTGCTCAGGCGCCGCATGCGCGCCTCGGCCTGGACAGTGCGGTCGAAGCGGCGCGCCTTCAGGTCCGCCATCCACTGCGGCAGTTCCGCCTTCAGCAGGGCTTCCGTGCCCAGCGCCTTCACGTCCGCATTGTCCGGGTCGCCCGCGAGGCGGTCGTCGGCGAGGCGGGCGGCGGTTGCGAAATCGCCGCTGTCGACGAGGCCCTGCAACGCCCGCTCCGGCGCGCCGGCCAGCTGGAACAGCAGGATGAGCGCCACCACCAGCGCCCCCGCCACGGCCAGCCAGCGGCGCAGGCGCGCGGGGTCGGTGTCGCCGGCGCCGCCCAGCGCGTCCAGCAGCGCGGCCGTCATCAGCGCTGCCTTGCCGCGCGTGTCGGGGGCCGGTTCCGTGCTGGCTGCGGGGTTCACTTCGTCTTCCTGCGCGCCGGGCTGGTCGTCGGCACAAAAGATGTCGAGGAACGAGCCGGCGGACGCGACGAACGTGGTATGGTCCGCGTCCATCGCTGCCGGGGCCTGGGCCGCCGACGGCAACGATACCCGCGTGACGGTCGGCTCGGGCCCGGCCTGCTCCCATTGCAGGCGCACGCGGTAGACGAAATGGTGGCCGCCGAACGCGAGCACGTCGCCCTCCTCGAGCGCGTGCGCATGTTCGTCGAGCCGCACCGCGCCGATGAAGGTGCCGTTCGTGCTGCCCAGGTCTTCCACGTACGGCACGCCCGCCTTGAGGAAGATGTGCGCGTGACGGCGCGACAGATAGCCGACCTGGTGCGGTTCCTTCTCCTTGTAGCGCGCAAACGTGTCGTCGACCTTGCTGATCAGGAAGGGAAAGCTGGTGATGACGATGGCTTCCAGCCCGAGATCGGCACGTTCCGGTTCCAGCGTGAGGCTGGCGAGCCGCGCTACCGGCGCCGCTGCGGGTGCAGATGCCTGCAGCCGCACGCGGTACGCGAGCACGCGCGCGAGGCCGACCTCGTCGCCATCGTGCAGCCGCACGATGCCGTGGCGGAGGGCCACGCCGTTGACGGTGGTGCCGTTCTTGCTGCCCAGGTCGGCGATATACGCGTCGCCGCCCTCGACGAAGACGCGCGCATGGCGGCGTGACAGGTCGGCCACGATCTCGGGCGGATATGCGGCGAACGGCTGCTCGGTGCGGCCGATGGCGAACAGGCCGTCGTCGATGGCGACCGGCCCGAGCTCGGGATGGTTCAGCGGTTCGAGCACGATGCCGACGTGTTGCACGGGCGATGCCTGCATCTTGCTCACCAGGACTTCATAAGGCGCCATCGAAGCGTCTCTCAATGCTGCGCCGCATCGGCCACCTCCACCGGCGGCCAGCCGCCGCCCAATGCCTTGTACAGCGTCACGGTGTCGGACAGGATCTGCTGCTGGTTGGCGAGCAGCGCCAGCTGGGCACCCAGCAGGGAACGCTCGGTCTCGAACACTTCCAGCTGCGACGCCACCCCCTCCTTGCGCTGCGCATCCGTCGTGCTGGCCACGAGCCGCAACTGGTCGACCTGCTGCTGCAATTCTGTGCGCTGCTTCTTGTGCGCCTCCAGGTTGACGAGCGCGTTCTCCACGTCTTCGAACGCGGCCATGACGGTCTGGCGATACGCCTGCTCGGCCACCTTCGTCTGCGCCTCGCTCGTGCGCACGCGCGCCTTCACGCCGGGGTCGAGGATCGGGAAATTAATGCTGGGCAGCAGGCCGAAGGTGAACGATTTCAGCAGTGTCGACAGCGCGAAGCTGGACGTGCCGCCGCGCCCCGTCAGGCTGATCGACGGCAGTTGCGCCAGCTTGGCCTGCCCCGTCAGGTCGTACGCTTCCAGCACGCGGTATTCGGCCGCGACGACGTCGGGCCGGCGTTTCAGCAATTGCGACGGCAGGCCGCCCGGCACCTCGGGCACCCGCACCCGCTCCTGCAGGCGCCCGGCGGGCATCTGGAAGTCGCCGGCCGGCACCCCGATCAAGGTCGCCAGCGCATTGGCGGCCAGTGCGCGCAGGCGCTGCAATTCGATCAGCTCCGTGCTCAGGCGGTTGACCTCGGCCGATTGCTGCAGCACGCGCGTGTGCGGGATGAGGCCGTTCTGCGCCATCGCCTGGTACGTCGTCAGGATGTCGCGGTTGCGGGCCAGCGTCTGGTGCTGCTGGGCGATCTGCTCGTCGAACTGCAGGATCTGGAAATACGTCGTCGACACGTCCGACACGAGTTTCAGATAACCCGCGCGCCAGTCGGCCTCGGTGGCGGAAAACTCGGCCTTCTGCGCCTGCACGCCCTTCTCGACCTTGCCCCAGATATCGATGTCCCAGTTCGTCTGGGTGGCCAGGTTGAACTGCTTCGTGAACGGTTGACCCGTGACCTTCTGGAAGCTCGCACCCGCGCCCGCGTCGAGCGTGGGCAGCGCGCCGGCCCGCGCTTCTCCGATCTGCGCGTTGGCAACGCCGATGCGCGCGGCAAGCACGGCCAGGTCGAAGTTGCCGGCCAGCGCACGGCTGACGAGCTGGTCGAGGTAGGGATCGCGGAACTCATGCCACCAGTCCGGGGCGATCAGTTCCGTCTTGGACAGCGGCAGGCTGGCCGAGTTCGCCCATGCCGTCTTGGCCGGCACGGACGGCCGCGCGTACGGGCGCATGCTGACGTCGGCGCAGGCAGAGAGCATCAGGGCGGCAAGCAGGCACGCAAGACGGTAGATCATGGTGCCGCCCAAGATGTCGCCCAAGCATGCGAATCCACGAATACCTGGAACAGGCGCCCATCGATATGCCCCGCATCGCATTCCTCGTGCATCAGGTCCAGCGCCTGTTCCACGGGCACCGCCTTCTTGTACGGCCGGTCGCCGGCCGTGAGTGCATCGTAGATGTCGGAGATCGTCAGGATGCGCGTCTGGATGCTGATCTGCGGCCCGCGCAGGCCCGACGGATAGCCGGAACCGTCCAGCTTTTCGTGGTGGCCGTGCGCGATCGCGGGCACGCCGGCCAGGTCTTTCGTCCACGGGATCAGGACGAGGAACGAATACGAATCCACCACGTGTTCCTCGATCTGGCGCCGCTCGTCCGGCGTCAGGCAGCCTTTCGACAGGCTCAGCGCAGCCACCTCGTGATCTTCCAGCAGTGCGAACGGGTGGCCGTCCGGGTCGTGGCAGCCGTAGTGGACGATGTCGCGCAAATCGGGCAGGGTGCTGCTGCGCGAGATGGCGGGCTCGTTGGCGCTGCGGATCGTGGCGAGGAAGCCGTCGAGCCGCGCCGCTTCCTCGGCCAGGCGCGCATCGGCGGACTCTTTCTCCGCCCGGAACCTCGTCGCGCTCCAGCCCTCGTCGATATGGCGCTGCGCGAGCGTGTGATAGGCCTGGCGCTCCAGGCAGGCGCGCGCGTACAGGAAGCGCTGTTCCAGCAGGCGCATGTCGGCGTGGTGCAGCTTTTTCTCCTTGCGCAGCACGTGCTCGCGCACGCCGACCTTGCCGAAGTCGTGCAGCAGCGCGGCGTAGCGGATCTCGCGCAGCTGCTCCCGCGTAAAGGCAATCCGGCGCACGTCCGGATCCTGCGCGCGGTCGAGTGCCATGGCGAGGCGCTCGGCGTAGCCCGCCACGCGGAACGAGTGGCCGGCCGTGACGGGATCGCGCTCCTCGATCGCCTGCACGGACGCGCGCACGAAGCCGTCGAGCAGGCGTTCGATGTCGGAGTACAGCTGGAAATTCTTGAGCGCGACGGCCGTTTCCGCGCACACGCCCGTGAGCAGTTCGAGGTCGGGCTCCTGGAACGCGCGCGGGTCGGACGAGCTGTCGACCTGGATCAACCCCAGCACTTCCTCGCCCACGATCAGCGGTGCGCACATGACGCTGCGGATCGCCTGGGCGACGATCGAATCCTGCGCGGCGAAGTGACGGTCGGCCAGCGTATCGACGGACAGGATCGCGCGCTTTTTGCCCAGCACTTCGTCGACGATCGTGTGCGACAGCCGCGCCTGTCCCGGGTCCTCGACCATGCCGTTGCGCCGCCGCGCCGCCACCGGCACGGGCGGATCGCGTTCGTTCTGGCGCAGCAGGATGAACGCGCGCTCGGCCAGTGGGAACAGATCGAAGATGAAATTCATGATCTTTTCCGTCAAGGTCGCGCGGTCGGTGACGGCACCGAGCGCGATGCTGACCTGGGCCATCGCATGCAGTTTCAGCACCGACTTCTCGAGCTCGCCCCGGGGCGCGTCGCGCGGACCGGCCGCCGGCACGTACTGCGTGGCGTCGACGGACTTCCTGATCACCGTGGGCATGCTGGCCGTGCCCGGCGCGACCAGCGAGCGGAACACGAGTTGGGTAGACGCGAGCGCCAGCTCGTCGCCGTCGCCCAGCACGTGCCAGGACCCGGGCTGCAGCCGCTCGCCGTTGACGAAGGTGCCGTTCGACGAATGCAGGTCCTCGACCGACCAGGTTTCGCCGCGGCGCCGCACGCGCGCATGGCGGCGGCTGATCGTGTGCAGCGGGATGCAGATGAACTGGTCGGACGCGAGCGCGTCCTGGCGGTCGCGGCCGATCACGACCTCGTCGTGCAGCGGAAACAGACGCGGCCGGACGTCGCGTCCGCCCAGCAGCTCGAGGTACGCGCTGACGCCCCCTTCCACGGGCGGTGCTGCATAGGGTGCCGGTGCCGGTTCGATCGCCATGTCGTCCTCGCCTCAAGACCCGTAAGACAATGACCCCGCGCTACAGTTCGCGATCATTTGACTGTAATCGTGATTTTTTTGGACTGGATGGAAGGGTCGAACGTGACGTGCCGGTCGTCGCCCATGACGAGCTGCAGCGTATGCCTGCCGGGCGGCAGCTCGATCGTCGTCTCCGTTTCTCCGGCGCCGAAGTGCAGGTGGTTGCGGTCGTTCGGGATCTCGACGCCGGGCTCGGGCGCGTCCGTGTCGATCAGCAGATGGTGGTGTCCCGTATTTGGAAATTTCACGCCTTTCGGCGCCACGCCCATGTTGCGCAGGCCGAACCAGACGCGGATCGGCTTGCCTGATGACACCACCTGGCCGTCGTTGGGCCAGCCGATGTACAGGTAGGCGTTGGGCGGCGCGGGGGCCGGTTCGGCGCCATGACTTGGGAGGATGATGGCAAAGAGGAGGGCTGCCAGTCGCGTGCGCATCGAAGACTCCTGTCTCACTTGACCGTGACTGTGATCTTTTTCGAATAGATGGGCGGATCGTGCGGAATATGATCCTTGTCGGCCAGCAGCAGTTGCAGCGTATGCGAGCCCGGCGGCAGTTCTATTCTCGCCTCGGTTTCGCCGGCGCCGAAGTGCAGGTGGTTGCGGTCGCTCGGCACGGCCTGGGCCATGTTCTCGGGCAGGTCGGTGTCGATCAGCACATGGTGGTGGCCCGTCTTCGCGATGTCCGTGCCCTTGGGCGCGACGCCCATGTTGCGCAAGCCCATCCGGACCCAGAACGCGTGGTGGACGGTCATGCCGTCGCTGGGCCAGATGAAATACACCTGCGCGTTCTCGGGCGACGGCGTACGCGCGAGCACCGGCACGGCCCGCAGCACCACCGCGCCAAGCATCAAAACGATCAAAACAATTGTCTTGCGCATCCTTGTCTCCCTCCGCCGTGCGGACCGCCGTTCCGGCAGCATCCGTCAACCGGGATGCATGGCACCTGTGCCAGAACAAACGTGCGGCAGGCACAATCGCGACGGCCTGTGGTCTAAGCGATTTCCGGACACGTGTGGAGGCGGCCTGTGTGCATGAGGCTCTTGATCCTGTGCAGCCTGATGGCGCTGGCCGCCGTCACTCCAGCGCGCGCACGCGAGTTGCCCCCGACGTTCCAGGTGGCGGGCGTCCTGCCCAAGAACAGCGCCGAGCAGTTCGAGCTGGCGTTCTGGAATTCCGTCAAGGACAGCAAACAGGTCGGCGACTACGAGGCGTATTTGCAGGCCTATCCCAAGGGACGCTTCGCCAGCCTGGCGCGCACGCGCATCCAGCAGCTGAAGGCGGCCGCACCGCAGGCGCCCGCGTCCGCCCCTGCGAAGCCGGCCGAGAGCAAGCCCGCGGGCACGCAGCCGCAGACGAAAACCGCGCCGAAGCCGCAACCGGCCAAGCCGCCCGACAACAAGATCCGCCCGATACCGGCAACCGGCACACCACCCGCCGACGGCGGCCGGGAAGAAGCGCCCGTCGCGGGACCGGCCGGTTCCGTGGCCACGATGAAGGATTGCGACGTCTGCCCGGTGATGGCGGCACTGTCGCCGCGGCCGTTCACGATGGGCAACAACAGCAGCGATCCGTCCGAGCGCCCGGCACACCAGGTGGCGCTGCACACACCGTTCGCGATCGGCAAGTACGAGGTCACGGTGGGCCAGTGGAACCAGTGCGTCCGGGCCAGCGTGTGTCCGACCATGCCGTCGCTGGGCAACGTGCCCGACAACCTGCCGATGCGCGACGTCAGCTGGGACGAGGCGCAGCTGTACCTCAAATGGCTGGGCACGGTAAGCGGGAAGCCGTACCGCCTGCCGACCGAGGCCGAGTGGGAATACGCGGCGCGCGGCGGCACCGCGACGCGCTACTGGTGGGGCAACGAGATGAAGAAAGGGAATTCCAGTTGCGAAGGCTGCGGCGAGCCCTGGAGTGAGGAACGTCCACCACCGGTCGGCAGCTTCCCCGCCAACCCGTTCGGCCTGAACGACATGAACGGCAGCGTGTGGGAATGGGTGCAGGATTGCTGGCACAGCACGTACAAGGGCGCCCCCGCCGACGGCAGCCCATGGGTCGACGGGAATTGCCAGGCGCGTGTCATCCGCGGCGGCTCGTGGCGCGAAAACGGCAGCTACATGCTGTCCACCACGCGTTTCAAATACGACGCCAGCGTGCGCCAGTCGCAGAACGGGTTCCGGGTCGCGCGTTCGCTCGATTGACGCGCAGCGATCCGCTAGCGGCGCGCGTGCGTCGTGATCTGCAGGAAGTCCACGGCGATCGCACCATGCCCCCTGGCGATCGCAGCGAGGCGCTCGTCCAGGGCGCGCAGGTATGCCGGCCCCGGTTCCGCATCCGGACGCAGGCTGTCGAACAGCGGCACGGACGTGGTCACCAGCACGAGCGTCTCGGTACCGAACGGCGGACCGATCACCCAGTTGCCGAGACTGCCGATGGTGGCCGTGTAGCGCGGCGGCGCCAGGTTTTCGCGCGCGGCCGCAGTGGGCAGCAGGTGAACGACGTTGCCGTCCAGGACGAAATAATCGACCGACACGTACGACTGGTAGTCCGGCGTGAACACGTCGACCATCAGCGTATCGCCCGCCGCCAGGTTGCCGCCCCGGCCGCTGGCAGGGTTCAGGCGGAGCGACACACCGGCCGAGGGGGACGCGACCCGAGACGCGACCCAGTAGGGGCCGAGGACGCGCATCAACGGGCATGTCGCCTCGTCGACGTCATGCAAGGTCAGCTCGACCCGCGTCACGCCCGGCAGTGCCGCCAGCATCGTTTTGAGGCGCGCCGGCCCGACGCTGTGCGCGAGATAACCCTGCACATGCACGACACGTCCGTCGATGACGGGAACGAGCGCCGAGCACGGCACGCCGGCCAGCACGGTGGAGACGGCCGCCAGGGTCGGCGGCGGTGCAGGCGCGGACGGAGCGGCCTGTTTGGGCGGCGCGACGGCGGCGGGCGTGGGCGCCTGTGTACCGGGCGCGGTGCCATGACGCGGCAACAACAGGCGCAACGCAACGAACACCACCAGCGCGGCGGCCGCGGCAGCCAGTACGGTCCCGGCGCCGATCAGCAGCGGCTGCCGGCGCCGCATCTCGCGCGCGCCGATCTCCTTTAAAAAACCGTTGACGGTGGGCGTGCGGAGCTCGCGCCGCAACGCGAGCGCATTGCGCAGCGCGCGCCACTGCCGGTGGCCGAGGCCGGGCGGACGCTGCGGACGCAACCCGGCATCGCGCGCCTGCAGTGCGGACAGGCGGTTGAACGGGTGGCGGCCCGTCAGCAATTCATACGTGATGCAGCCGAGCGCGTAGATATCGTCGCGCGGATCGGGCTCGCGGTTTTCCAGCATCTCGGGGCTCGCATAGGCGGGCGTCAGGGCGCCCAGGCTGCCGGGATCGAACACGGTCACGTCCGCATCCTCTTCCGCCTTCTGGAATACGCGTGCGATGCCGAAGTCGATGACCTTGACGCCGCCGGTCTCCGTCAGGATCACGTTGGCCGGCTTGAAGTCGCAGTGGACGAAGCCGCGTTCGTGCGCATAGGCGAGCGCACGGCCCATGCCGCTCACGATCTTCATCGCTTCGTCGAACGGCAGCACGTGGAAGTCGGGCGCACGCAGCATCTGGCTCAGCGATTTGCCTTGCAGGTATTCCATCGTGATGTAGACCATCGAGCCGTCGCGGTCGAAGTCGTACACGGCCACGATGTTCGGGTGGGCCAGGGTCTGCGCCTTGCGCGCTTCCCGCTGCAGGGCGATCAGCGATTTCGGATGCCCCTGGAACTGCACGTTCAGCACCTTGATCGCGATATAGGGATGGCGATCCGACGCTTCCAGCTTGCGCAGGTCGAGCGCCTTGTAGACGGTGCCCATGCCGCCGAAGCCGACGCATTCCTCGAGCACGAAGCGGCCGTTGAGCGTGTCGCCCACGCCTTTCATGCGCTCGACGGCCGCGCCCGGCGGGCCGGCGATGCCTGCGGGCTGCGTCGGCGGTTGCAGGGGTTTCGTCTGGACATAGGTCTCTTCGTCGCCGACGCGCTGGCGCTGGCGCGACTCGATCGCCTGCGCGATGCGGCGCTCGACTTCGCCGTAGACCTCGGCCGGCAGCGGCGCGCGGCGGTGCGCGTCGTTGAGCGTCTTGAGCAGGTTCGAGACGCTCTCGGGCGTACTGGCCAGCAGGCGGTCGACGCGCGCCAGCATCTCGGCTTGCCCGAGGGTGCCGCTCTGGAACTGGCGAAGGGTATCGGCGAGGTTGTCCATTCTTCCTCTGACAGATGCGCCGTGTGCAAATTCACCGCACAGACGATGTGTTGTTCCCGGCCAAACGGCGTAACAGGCAGTGTTGGACCGAACCCACCGGATACCCGATAAAACGCCGCAAAACAGGCGCCAATCATGCACAGAGCGCGCTGGCACGGTTCTCGCAAAGAGTAGGGTGAGCACGACGAAAACGGCTCGCCAACCAACCTGACTTCATACACTCAAGGAGAAACACGATGAACACTCTGTCGATCAAAGACCTGGCACTGACCTGCGAACTGGACCGCGGCGCGATGGCATGCGTGCGTGGCGGCCACGGCAAGATGCAGCAATCGTCGCATGGGCTGTCCCCGATGCCGGTCTACTTCCCGAGCTATCACTCGACCGTCGACGTCGACCAGAACCTGCAGCAATTCCAGAACGTGACGAACGCGACCGCCAACGGCTCGGCCTTCATCGACGGCGTTACCGTACACAACAACACGAGCCAGTTCGGCCAGAACAACGCGGTGGTTTCCCACTGAGCGGAACCAAACCGTATTTGATCTGTCATTCATGCCGGCCCTGCCATCTTGCGATGGCCGGGCCGGCCTTCATCATTCAGGAGAACGACATGGCAACCATCACCATCAAGGATTTGTCCGGGAACACCGACCTGGACCGCAAGGCGATGCAGGCGATCTCGGGAGGTTCGCGCACGCGCTCCCAGGCGGGCGTGCTGCAACCGGCGCAACCGCAGCGGATCGTCGATTTCCGTACCAGGGCGAAACCAGTCCGTACGTCATCCAGACAAACCATATAAACCGTTTAGTTCCATTATATGCCGCCCGGCCCGCCAGCCGGGCGGCTTTTTTTTTGCTTGCGGGTCCGGTGTTCGGATGGATCCAACAGATGCGACACGATGTTGGTCCATGCCCGCCACATTCGCCTCCGAAACAGCAGGAACGCCTGGTTTTACGGGCTTTTTGGCCTGGCACGCATTCTGCTCATACCCTGGTGAGCGCAAATCAAACGCTCTTCCAACCAAATCACCGACTCAAGGAGAACCGACATGAAAACCCTGATCATCAAAGACCTCGCCGCCACCTGCGAACTGAGCCACAGCGACATGACCGCCATCCGCGGCGGCCATGGCACCACGTCCATGCCCTGGATGCCGGCGTACAGCCCGTCGTACGACACGTCCATCAAGGCGAACCAGAACCTGATGCAATTCCAGGACGTGAAGAACCTGACCGCCAACGGCTCGGCCTTCATTTCCGGCGTCAGCGCCACCAACAACACCGATCAATTCGGCCAGAACAACATCGCCGTCCTGTAACCCCCAATCGAAAACCGAGGAGAACATCATGAAAACCCTGATCATCAAAGACCTGGCCCAGAGCTGCGAACTGGATCACAAGCAAATGGCAAGCGTGCGCGGTGGCCACGGCGCGAGCAGCCCGTCGTACTCGCTGTACCCGATGCCGTCGTATGCGAAAACCGTCAACGCGACGCAGAACCTGGCCCAGATCCAGAACGTCCTCAACGAGACGGCCGACGGCTCGGCCTTCGTGAGCGGCGTGACGGCAAATAACAACACGTCGCAGTTCGGCCAGAACAACCTGCTGGTCATCTAAGGAGAACACCATGTCGTCGATCGTCATCCAGGATCTCACCCGTACGCGCGCACTGGACACGCATGCCATGTCCGCAATCCGCGGGGGCCAGGCCTTCGGGCCGAACGTGAACGTCAACCTGAACCTCGACCAGCGCATTGCCCAGGTCCAGGACATCAAGGTCAACGTCCTCAACAACAGTGTGATCGGCGACGGCTTTACGGCCCCCGCTGTGACCTTGAACCCGCTGCAATTTGCTACCAACAACGCCGTCATCCCGCTGTAACCTTTTAAGGAGAACATCATGAAAACCCTGATCATCAAAGACCTGTCCGTCACCGCCGAACTCGATCGCAACGCCATGGTGGCCGTGCGTGGCGGCTACAACATGACCCAGACGTCGTCCTGGTACCCGCTGCCGTCGCCTACGTACAGCTCGACGGTGGATGCGACGCAGAACCTGACCCAGTTCCAGAACGTCGTCAACGCGACCGCGAACGGATCGGCCTTCGTCAGCGGCGTGACCGCGAACAACAACACGAGCCAGTTCGGCCAGAACAACATCGCGGTCATTTGATGCCGAGATGGCGGGGATCCGGCGAGATCCCCGCCAATAAACTGAACCAAACAGACCAGCCGCTGTCTTTCAATCAGGAGGCACACATGGCACATATCAGGATCGATGACCTTCGCGTCGAGCACACCCTCGATGCACGTGCAATGAAACGTGTCCGCGGCGGCGACGGCGCGGCGTGGTGCTTCGGCTGGATCCAGGCCTATGTGCCCGAGCAATTACGTACAGCCCCTGTCATCAATTTTTACCAGGTCAACAATTTCGCGGACCAGATGATCAATCAGTTCCAGACGGTCAGCGTGAACAATACGGCGCCGAACTCGGTGGTCACCGTCGGCGTGGATGAACGGAGTATCAACAACGGACACGTCTGATGGGCGAGGCGCTGCAACTCCGCTGGACCTCGGCGGCGCGCACCGACACGGGACTGGTGCGCAGCAATAACGAGGATGCCGTGCTGGACCGGCCGGCGCGGCGAATGTGGGCCGTCGCCGACGGCATGGGCGGTCATGCGTTCGGCGAAATCGCGAGCCGGATGACGGTGGAGGCGCTGGACGCGCTGCCGCCGGAAGACGCCCTGCAGCAAGCCGTCGCCGCCGCGCGCGTATGCCTGCTCGAAGTGAACGGCCTGCTCATGGCGGAGGCTGCCGCGCGCAACGTGCCCGTCATCGGCACGACACTCGTCCTGCTGGTGGCATCCGGCCGCACCGCCGTCTGCGTCTGGGCCGGTGACAGCCGCATCTATCTATGCCGCGGCGGCAGCCTGCACCAGCTCACGCGCGATCACAACCAGTTCGAGGAACTGCAAACGCGGAACCATCTGTCGCCCGCCGACGCATCGGCTTACCCGGGCGCGACCATGATCACGCGCGCGCTCGGCGCGGCCGCGACGCTGGAACTGGACGAAGTGCAGGTGCAGGTGAGCGACGGCGACATCTTCCTGCTCTGCAGCGACGGCCTGAGCAATGCAGTCAGCCCGGAGGCCATGTTCGGCGCGCTGACCGGCGGCCACTGCGCGCAGGCGGCCGATACGCTCGTCCGGCTGGCGCTGGAAGCGGGCGGGCGCGACAACATCTCCGTCATCGTCGTGCGCGCGGACGACGTCGAGCCCGACCAGACCGTCCTCAATCCCTCCTTGTAAACCAGTTCTAATGCCGGCGAAAATCCTTCGAATGCAGGCCGTGCTTTTTCAACAGGATCTGTAAATGGGAACGGTTCATGTCCCAGCGCCGCGCCAGTTCGGCCACGGTGCCGCCGACGTCCTTCAGGCCGCGTTCCAGGCAGGCGCGCTCGGCTTCGTCGCTGGCCGCGCGCTTGGCTTCGGCCAGCGAAGCCGGCGGCTCGGATGATGCCGCCGGCACCCGCACAGGTGCCGCAGCGACAGGCCGGACGTCCTCGGGCAGGTGCGCGATGTCCGCCGTGTCTCCGGCCAGGCAGGCCAGCCGGTACATCAGGTTGCGCAATTCGCGGATGTTGCCGGGGTAGGTGTAATCGAGCAGGAAGGCGCGTAATGCCGGCGTCATCGCGACCGGCCGCCGCTTCAGCGCTTCGGCCGCCTCGTCGCCGTAATAGGCCAGCAGCAGGGGAATCTCGTCCTTTCTCTCGCGCAGGGGCGGCAAGGTCACGTGGATCACGCTGAGCCGGTAAAACAGGTCTTCGCGGAACTGGCCCAGTTCGATCAGCTTGCGCAAATTCTTGTTGGTGGCGGCGACGATGCGGGCGTCGACGGCGATCGTCTCGTCCGAGCCCACGCGCTGGATCTCGTGCGACTGCAATACGCGCAGCAATTTCACTTGCCCCTGCAGCGGCAGCTCTCCGATCTCATCCAGGAAGATCGTGCCCTTGTGCGCGCTTTCGAACTTGCCCTTGCGGTCCGTCGCCGCGCCGGTGAATGCGCCGCGCTTGTGGCCGAACAGCTCCGATTCGATCAGGCTCTCGGGAATCGCGCCGCAGTTGACGGAGATATACGCCTTGTCGGCACGCGCGCCGTTCGCGTGGATCACCTTGGCCATCAATTCCTTGCCCGTGCCGCTTTCGCCATCGACGAGGACGGGCAGGTCGGTCGGCGCCGCCTTTTCCGCGATCTCGAGCGCGTCCAGCAGGCGCGGGTTGTCGCCGAACGTGCCTTCGAACACGAAGCTGCGCGCGAGCAGGGCCTGGCGGCGCTCAGTTGGCGTCTGCTCAGGCGCCTGCTCCGGCGCCGCCTGGCTTCCGACCGCCTGCACGAAACGCTCCCTGTGCGACAGCTGCATCACTTCGTCGCGTACGGCGTTCGCCTGGCGCAGCAGCTTTTCGATGTCGGGGCGCTCCAGGCGGCTGGCCCAGCGCAAGGTCGAGCGCAGGATTTCCAGACGCTCCAGCAAACCCGCGTACGACATCGACGATGCGCCGCGCGGCAAGTCTTGATTGAACAGTTTCATGCTGCCGCTAACTGCTTCTGCACGAGCTCGTAATACATGCCGCGCCCGGCCAGCAGCTCGTCGTGCCGGCCCTGTTCGACGATGCCGCCCTCGTACAGCACGACGATTTTATCCGCCCGCATGATCGTGCTGAGCCGGTGCGCGATGATCACGGCCGTGCGTCCCGCAAGGATCTCGTGCATGTTCGCGATGATGTTGCTTTCGGACTGCGTATCGAGTGCCGACGTCGCTTCGTCGAACACGAGCAGGCGCGGGTCCTGGTACAGCGCGCGGGCGATACATAAACGCTGCACCTGGCCGCCGGACAGCCCGACGCCGCGCTCGCCCACCACCTGCTCGTACCCGAGCGGCATCTTGCTGATGAAGGCGTGTGCATCGGCCATCTTTGCGACCTGCTCGATGCGGCGCCGGTCCGGGCTCTCGTCACCGCTCGCAATGTTTTCCGCGATGGTGCCGGAGAACAGTAGATTGCTCTGCATGACGTAGCCGACCTGGGCGCGGTAATAATCCTTGTCGATCGCGCTCATGTCGTAGCCGTCGACAAGGATCTTGCCGTCCGTGGGCGCATAAAAGCCGACCAGCAGTTTCGCCAGCGTCGTCTTGCCCGAGCCGCTGCGGCCGACGATGGCGACGAGCTCGCCACGCCGGATATCGATGCTGATGTTTTCCAGCACGTACGCAGTGTCGTTGCCGCCATAGCGGAAGTACACGTTCTCGAGTTTCAGGTCGCCGCGCAAATCGGGCAGCACGACGCGGCTGGCCGCCTCGCTGGGTTTTTGTTCCGGCTCGATGTCGAGCACGTCGCCGAGGCGTTCCATCGCGACGCCGGCGTCCGCCAGCCGGCTCCATAGCGCCACCAGCCCCATCAACGGTGCCAGCACACTGCCCATCAGGGCATTGAAGGCGATCAGCTGGCCAATCGTCAATTCATGGTCGAGGACGAGGCTCGCGCCGGCCCACAGGATCGCGATCGTCGTGCCCGCATTCAGTAGCTGGCTCGCGAGGCCGACGAGAATGTTGAATTGCTGCGCGCGGTATTGCGTGTCGAGCGCCTTGACGTATTTCTTTTCCCATTTCAGGCGCACGGGACGCTCGCTGCCCATGCCCTTGATCGTCTCCACGCCGCCCAGCGCTTCCATCAGGAAGGCGTGCGCGTCGGTGGAGGCATTGAAGACGTCGCGCGCGTACTGCTTGATGTGCGGTGTCGTCAGGATCGTCAGCGCCATGATCGGGATGACGAACGCGATCAACAATAAGGTCAGCTTGACGTTGTAGACGAACAGGATGGAAAAATAGATGAACACCATCAAGAGGTTCAGCATCGTCGTGACGGTGGACTCGGTCAAAAAGGCGCGGATCGTCTGGTTTTCCTGGAAGCGCGCGACGATGTCGCCCGTCTTGCGCTTGGCAAAGAACGAGAACGGCAGCGACATCGTGTGCTTGAAGAACCCCGCCATCATCGAGAAGTCGAGGTTGCGCACCATGTAGTTGGCGAGGTAGGCGCGCACGGTCGCCATCAGCTGCGAGAACACGTTCGAAATGACGAGCCCGGCGATCAGCAAATGCAGCAGGCTGACGTTCTGGTGCACGATCACGCCGTCCAGGATGTTCTGGATGATCAGGGGCGGCACGATGCCCAGCATCTGGATCACGAACGTGGCCAGGAACAGGTGCAGCAAGATCTTGCGATACGGCCGCAGGTAGCCCACGAAGCGCAGCCACGGCGAGCGTTCGACGGCCTGCGCCGCCATGTCCTGGCCGGGCGTGAAGACGAGGCAGGTGCCGCTCCAGCCCCGCTCGAATTCCTCGACGGACATCTTGCGGAAGCCCACCGCCGGATCGGCCACCCAGATGGTGCGCGGCGAGATGCCATACACGATCACGTAGTGGTAGCCCTCCCAGTGCACGATGAAGGGCAGCTCGAACCCCTGCAGCGCGTCGAACGTGCACTGTACGCCGCGCGCGGAGAAGCCGAGGGTCTCGCCCGCGCGCGCGAGGCTGTCCAGGGTGGCGCCCTGCGTGGTGACGTTGGCCAGTTCGCGCAGCTTGCCGAGCGTGATCTGCACGCCGTATTGGCGGCACAGCATGGCCAGGCAGGCCGCGCCGCAATCCATCTCCTCGGCCTGCTCCACCAGGGCGAAGCGGCGGATCACGCGCTCGCCGGACCCGGGCTCGGCGAGGTCCAGCCGCAGCGGCCGCTTGCGGCGTTCGGCCAGCTTCTTTTGCCGCTCCAGCTCCCGTTCGACGAAGCGGATGCGGTCTTCCAGCACCTCGCGCAGGCCCGCGTTGCGCTCGAGGATCATGTGTGCCGTCTTTTCGGGGATGACGAGCAGGGTGGCGGGAGATACCGCCACGGCCGATGCCATCTGCTCCTGCCGCATCAGGCACGCCTTCTCGCCGAACATGTCGCCCGCCTGCAGCGTGGCCAACGTCAATTCGTCGGCGCCGTCGTGGTAGACCAGTTTGACTTGTCCCTGGCGCAGCACGTACAGGCGGCGGTCGTCGCGCCCATCCTGCCTGAGGATTTCCTTGCCGGCCGGGACGCGCTTGACGCCCACGCTGCGCACCATCTCTTCCAGTTCCTCCTTGCCGACCTTGCCGCGCAAATCGAACAGGCGCGCCACGAGGCCGCCGGCGGAACCGATCGCGACATAGCTCGTGACGAAATCGAGGGCTTGCGGATTGCGCGCCAGCACGGGCTCGATCGCCGCGCGCGGGATCAGCCACAGCTCCGTCTTGAGCGATGCACGCGCCGACAACTCGTGGTGGGCGTCGCGCAGCATGGCGATGTCGCCGAACGTTTCGCCGGTTTTACGTACGCCGATGCTGAGCTCCTTGCCGTGCTCTTCGGAGAACACGCGCACGGAACCGGATTTCACCACATACAGTCCCTCGGCCGGGTCGCCCGCCTTGCAGATCGTCTCGCCGAACGCGTAATGGCGCACCTGCACCGCTTCCGCCAGCTGCTCCAGTGCCTCGCGCCCGAGCGGCGACAGGATCTCCACGGATGCCAGAAAATCCGTGGACGGCGGGGCTCTGGACGGTGTTTCCATGATGAAGCAGGGCTCAGCGCGTCGGGCACGCTTCGATCACGTGTTCCTGCGCGCGTGCCATCAGCCATTCTTCGCGCAGCAGGCGCCGCACTTCGGCGGCCGTGTCGGCATCGAGCGTGGCCGGGTGTTTCGCGTTGACGCAAAAGATTTCATGGCACGCGCCGTCGGGCGATGGAAACGGCCCGAGCAGTTCACCCTCGCGCGCATTGAACACGCGCGCCTCGATGTCGCCCTTGAGCGAGCCGCGCAACACCTTGCCGATGACGCCGCCCTGCTGGCGGGTGCCCTCGTCGATGGAGTGTTCGCGCGCCATCTCGGCGAACGCCTCCGGTTCCTCCTGCAGCACGGACAGCATCTCCCTGGCCGCGCCCTCGGAATCGAGCACGACGTGGCTGACCTCCACGCTGTCGAAGCGCGGCGAATTGAGCTTGAAATACTGCGCGACGGCCGCCTCGCTGCACACCTGCTCCAGCATCTTTTCCTGGTACAGGCCGTCGGTGATGTACGCCTCGAACTCGTCCAGCGAGACGCCGAGCGCGTCGAGATAGTGGTTGGTGTCGGCCGCGCGGTGCAGGCCGAGCGCGCGGCGGAAGGCGTCGGCGCGCTCCTGGATCTGTTCGGGCGCGAGCACCAGGCCGGCCTGCCGCGCGGCGCGCGCCGCAAGACGGTCGCGCACCATCTGCTCGACCAATCCTTCGAACTGTCCGTTCAGCTTCAGCGTACGGATGAAGTCATCCGTCGTGATCACTTCGTCGTCGATGCGCACGATGCCTGCCATGGTCACGCTCCTGCGGCCGGTTGATGTCCGGGGCAGGTGTTAGAGCGCGCGGCAAAGCTTAGGTTCGCATTCGTTCTGCGTTGCAAATCAACAACATACCTGGTGCGTGTCCCCCCGTGCATAACCGGCGGAAAAGCGACGTCTGGTGAATTTCATGTCCTAACTTAAAGGTTATTGTAATTGTGGCCATGCCGCCGCCAATGGCATCATAAATCATGAGAATGTCTGTTATATATAAAGAACAATATCTACGGGCATCACGGACATCCCGTCCCATCACTCGCCCAGTGCATCCCTTCGGAAGCATCCACCCGACGCGTGGCACGGTGCCATGGGCCCATGAATAACGCATTAACACAACAAAGGAGAGGAACACCATGAGGAGAGAAGCGATGACGTTCAAGGTTTCTGCGATTGCGCTTGGCTGCGTCGCACTGCTGAGCGGTTGCGGCGGCGGCGGTGGCGGCAGCGGCGATGGCACGCTGGAACAAACGATTTCGTTCAACTTCCCGGGCGGACAGGCCGTGGCCATTCCGCCCAACACCGCGACCGTCAAGCTGGTGGCGACGGCGTCGTCCGGCGGCCCCCTCACCTACGCGTCGAATACCCCGGATACCTGCACCCTCAGCGGCGAGACCCTGACATTGGTGAAAGCCGGCGAGTGCTCGGTGACCGCCACCCAGGCGGGCGGCAACGGCTACGCACCGGCCTCGAACCGCCAGCTGTTCGTGATTCCCAAACAGCCGCAGATGGTCATCTTCCGCAATCCCGGCGCGCAGCCGCTGGATGCGAAGCCGGTCACGCTGGCGGCAACCAGCACCGTCGCGGGCCGGACCATCGCCTATTCGACCACCACGCCCTCGGTGTGCTCGGTCAGCGGCACCTCGCTGCAGAAACTCGCCGACGGCATCTGCACCGTCACCGCCACGCAGGAGGGAGACGACATCTTTGCGAAGGCATCGACGGTCAAGAACATCCCGATCGGTAACGCCCAGGGGCCCACCTTGACGTTCCTGAGCGGCTTCAAGGACACCTCGAACACCAAGGAATCCGGCCCCATCGGCACCTTCTCCGGCAGCAGCGCCGACGGCTGGTGGTGCGGCACGAACTGGTGCGGCAGTTCCGTGTCCAGCGACGGCAACAGCTTCACGTATCACTACGACATCCAGCCGCCGTCCGCCGACGGGCTCGGTGCGTATTGGGGCTTCAACTTCCTCGCCCCCAACCTGGCGAAGGTTCCCGACAACGGCAACTCGCCCGGCATGCAGATCGATTCCCAGTCGACGGTGAAATTTACTGCCTCGCCGAACGCCGAGTGGTTCAGCACGAGCAACAACGCGATCGCGATCGAGCTGAAGCTCGGCCACTTCGCCGTCAAGGACGGCAAGGCCTGCAACGTGACGCTGCGTGCGGAAGTGAAGCCGACCGCCACGGCCGCCACGACGTACACCGTCAGTCTCAAGGACCAGTTCAAGGTTTCCGAGTCCTGCGGCCTCGCCGGACTCGACGTGTGGAACGAGTTGCAGGACTACCCGATCTCCCAGATCCAGTTCGGTGCAGCGAGCGTGAACACCTCGGTGGCGACCCCGGGCGCAGCCAAGCTGACCTTCTCGACCAGGCTCACGGTGACCGGCCCCATCACCTTCCAGTGATCCGGACAGCAACCAAGGCATTTACAAAAGGACATAGAGAATGACAAGAATTGAGACGAAGATCGCACGGAAAACGATCAAGATGACCGCGCTGGCGTTTGCTGCCGCGCAGGTCGCGATGTTGTGCGGCAACGCTTACGCGCAGACGGAAGCGTCGGCATCGGAGCAGGGTGCCAAGGACGGCACGACCACGACCGTCGTGGTGACCGGCCAGCGCAAGCAGTTGGAGACCGCGGCGGCGATCAAGCGGAATTCCGACCTGATCGTGGATTCGGTGGTGGCCGACGAGGCCGGCAAGTTGCCCGACAAGTCGATCACCGAAGTGCTGCAGCGGGTGGTCGGGGTCACCATGGACCGTAACCGCTCGCGCCAGGGCGCCAGCCTGGCCGCGACCGGCCTGGAATTCAACGTCGAAGGTTCGGGCATCCAGGTGCGCGGCCTGTCCTGGGGTTCGTCCACGCTGAACGGACGTGAAACCTTCTCGGCCGGCTGGCCCGGACGTGAATTGAGCTGGGGTGACGTGCCGCCGGAACTGATGGCGGGCGTGGACGTGTACAAGAACCCCTCCGCCGAACTGATCGAAGGCGGCGTCAGCGGCCAGGTCGACCTGCGCACGCGGCTGCCGTTCGACGCCAAGGGCCAGTATGGCGCGCTGAGCGCCTCGGGCAGTTATGCCGAGCTGGGCAAGACCAAATCGCCGGGCTTCTCCGGCCTGTATTCCAACCGCTGGAAAACGTCCATGGGCGAATTCGGCGTGCTGGTGGATTTGTCTGTTAACAAAAACAGGACCCGCTTCGATTCGATCGGCCAATCCGTCTATTACCCGAGGAGCGATCTCATCGCGGGCAAGACGGCGTGGGTGCCGGTCGGCGTCAACTACGGTACCAACACCGGTGACAACCAGCGTACGGGCTTCTATGGGGCGTTGCAGTGGAAGAACAACGGGATGGAATCAGCGCTGACGTACTTCGATTCCGCTTTCCATCAAACGGACTCTCAAAGCAGTATCGGCATCACTGCCGGCTCGAATTACGGCGACTCCGAAGATCCCTATACGCTCAAGTTTAGCAACGCCAAGTTCGACAACAACGGCGTCTTCCAGTCGAGCACACTCAGCCACCCGATCGGCGGCCAGGGCGCGAACCAGTTCCTGGATGGCGGCATCGGCACGAACATCACGCGGAATTACAGCGAAGTGCGTGGACGCACGCGCGAGCTGGCCTGGAACTTCAAGTGGCGGGTCAACGAAAGCTGGTCGTTCCAGAACGATCTGCAATGGGTTCATGCCACCAACTCCGGCAATTACGGCATGATCAACCTCGGCACCTTCGTGCCGAGCATGGGCGTCGACGAGACCGGCTCGCGGCCCTCGTTCTTCTTCGACGACAAGGCCCGCGCTTTCCTGGCCGATCCTCGCAACTACTACTGGGGTATTTCTCAGCCTGATGTCAACAAGGCAAAGGCAGACCTGTATGCCTGGAAAGTGGACGGCAAATACACCTTCGATCATCCGGTACTGCGCGATTTCCGCTTTGGCGTGCGCATCACGGAACGCTCGTCGCGCAAGGACAAGAATGCCGGGACGGGCTGGAAATCCTATTCCGAGAGCTGGGGCGTGCGTCCGACCGACGTGGCGGGGCAGTTGCCGAAGGTCTCCGATCTGGGCTGGCAGCGCAGTAACTTCGGCTATTTGAGCGATCCACGGTATGCGGCCCTGGGCAACGTCGAACAGTACACGTTCCCCAACTTCTTCAACGGCAGGATGTCTGCGCCGCCGACGATCATCGCGCCCACCGAGGCGTTGATCCATGATCATCCGGACGCGTACCGGAAGCTGTTGACCGCGCTGCAATATAACTGCCAGGACAACAACAAGATCAAGGGAGAAAATACCGACTGTTCGACGATGGGCAATGACTGGAAGCCGGCCGGCTACGATAACGATCCGGCCCACGTCAGCAAGCACAGCGAAGGGAGCCAGGCCCTGCACGGCACCTTGCGCTTCGGCTTCGACGACTGGAAGTATCCGGTGGACGGCAATGTGGGCGTACGCGTGGTCAGGACCAGCACGACGGCCAATGGCTACACGGTGTTCAAGCCAAATTACAGCGCGACCACCAACCCGGCTGTTCCCCGGTTTGGCGAGGTCAACGACCCGCTCGATCTGAAGGCCAGTCATGTCGACGTGATCCCCAGCCTGAACCTGAAGATGAGCCTGACGGACAAGCTGCAGTCGCGGTTGGCGCTGTCCAAAGGCATTTCCCGTCCCGGCTTCGATCAGATGCAGGAGTACATCACCCTGCATCAGAACGTGACGAACGACCCCAAGGATCCGAAGCAGATCAGCATGATCACCTACACCGGCGATAACGACGGCAACGTGAATCTGAAGCCGCTCAAGTCGAACAACTTCGACGTGTCGCTGGAATGGTATCCGCATCCTGGACAATCGCTGACCGCCACGGTGTTCTACAAGCAGGTCAAGGACATCATCCTGAAGGAAACCTATACGAGGACGTATAAGGATCTGGCCGGCAACGACATGGAGTTCACGATCACCGGGCCGGCCAACGCAGCCAAGGCCCGGGTGCGCGGCGTCGAACTGGCTGGTATGACCTACCTCGACAACCTTCCTGGCTTGAATGGCCTGCCCGACTGGGCAAAGGGTTTCGGCGTGTCCTCGAACTTCACCTATATCGACAGCAAGCAGCAACTGTATCACCCGTTCAAGGGGGATTATTGCCCGGCCGGCAAGCTGTCGGGTACCGTATTGCTGTTCGGTTGCGACACCAACGGTTTGCCGTACAAGGATTTGCCGTTACCGTACATGTCGAAGCGCGCGTTAAACCTGGCATTCATGTATGACCACGGTCCGGTGTCGGCGCGCCTGGCTTACAGCTGGCGTGACCGCACGCTGCTGGCGACGGGTATCTATGCCGCCAACAGCACCAACGGCACCAGCGCCGATCCGGCGCGTAAGGACGCCAATGGCGTCGAGCCGCGTGACGTGGGTTTTGCGACGCCGATCTGGCAAGAGGCGGTGGGCCAGTGGGATGCGGGTATCAGCTACCGCTTCACCGACCACTTCTCGGCCAGCTTCAATGCCAGCAACCTGACCCGTACCGTGACGAGGCAGACGACCCAGCAGACGCCTGGCAACATGGGCAGCGCCTGGTTCGATCCGGGCCGCAGCTTCCGCATGCTGGCGACCTACATGTTCTAACCTGACGTGCCGCGCCGGTTTAAGCCGGCGCGGCATTACTTGAAGAAGGCATGCAATGAAATCGATGCTCATCATCACGGCCGCCGCATTGACGGCCGTTTTCGTCGTACCCGCCAAGGCCGCCGACCAATCCTACTGTTTTTACCAGGACCAGAAATTTTCCGAAGGCGCCGCCTTGAATGGTCGCGTGTGCACGCGCGGCAACGCAAACGGCAAGACCGGAGAATGGACCTGGGTACCGCAAGAGAAAGTCGAATTCTCCGGCATGCAGCAAGAGGTGGAGCGCATCCGCATGCAGACCCAGCTCATCCAAGTCCGCATAGGCCTGGCCGAGATGGAAGCCCGGTATCGCGAAGTGGCGGCCAAATCGTCCGGCAAGAACTGACCTGCCGTCACGAATCCAACAGTCGTGACAATTTGTTGGCCCTGAACCAACACAAATCGCCGCACATGCCGGCCTGCCCGCGATGGTGCAGGTGGCATGCTCCCTGCATAGCCTGAAATGGGCGCGTGACATGCGCGCCGTCCACTTTCAACCATGCGAGGAGAACCATCATGAACACATTGATTATCGAAGACCTGGCCTTCGGCGACACGACGTCGGCCGGCTTGCGAGTGCGCTCGCTGTCGAGCGAAGAGATGAAGCGGGTGTGTGGGGGCCGGGCGATCAGCGTGCTGGTCGACGGCCGGACCGCCGGCACCGTGGACGATTTCTCGCTGAACATGGAAATATTCAAAGGGAACATCGGGGGGCCGATGGTGTTGTGACCACGGCACCCGATGCGGCCGTGCGGCCTGGGCCGTACGGCTCACCTCGGAACAAACATTGTGAACCGCCCGGCTTTCGTAGAGGCCGGTTTATGTGAATTAGGCCGGGATGGCTTGGCCGCTCAACTGGTCGTAATAATTTGCCTCAACCTCAACCTCAACCTCAACCTCAACCTCAACCTCAACCTCAACCTCAGCCGGCAGTATATAGCCGAGCGGTTTCAGCAAACGATGATGGTTGAATCAGGACACCCATTCGAGCGTGGCTAGCTCAATGGCCTCACGCGTTTTCTAGGAGCGCGGCGGTGGATCAACTCGGTCCCCCTCACGCCGCAGCTGGCGCTAGACTTTGTCGGCCTCGTAGACCTGCATGTTCGCCTGCCAGACCCGTTCGATCTCAACGCTAAGCACGTCTTCGCGCTGGACTCGTGCACAACGCAAGGCCGGGTTACGCTGCTGCACCGCACAACGTAAGTAGCCCGACGGCGCGACCTGCACCACCCTGCAGATCGGTTCGACACCGTAGGCATGACGGTACTAGTCAATGAACGCCCTCACGGCTTGAAGCAGCGGTCGGGCTCCACCTGGGCGAAGAATTCACTCACCAGACGCAGGATCTCGTTTGCCTTGCGCAACTCACGCACTTCTCGCTTAAACACCTTGCTACGTTCGTCTTCGGCGGTGGTGGGACCTGGGGCTGGCCGGTATCGCGCTCCTGCTGACGTACCCAGCGTCTTAGTGTTTTAGGTGTACAGTCGATCTTGGCGGCGATCGATTCGATGGCTGCCCATTGAGAGCTGTACTCGCTGGCAGCCTCGCTGACTATGCGCACGGCGTGCTCAATGACCTCAGGAAAATACTTGGGTTGCTTCTTCATAACTCCATTCTTTCAAACAGTGGAGCCTCTACAAAACTCGGGGCGGTTCACCGAGTAGTGATGACACGCGCTAGTACTACAGTTGCAATTCATGATTTTGCTCTTTGATGCTGCCGGTAATGACAAGTACGGACGACGGATTGAGGATGGCGTCACCATCCCTTACGTCAGATCTGCGATAACTTCATCCAATATATCGTCGCGCATACATTTCAGTACAGCAATCTCACGTATGCAGCGCTCCTCCTTGCCCAATCTTCCCCGCTTCCAAGCAATGTCATCTTCGATCAGCTCTCGAACAGATTCAGGAGTCGGCTGCTGCCCGAGCCCCCGGTCTCTAATGGATTTTGAGACAAATACGGAAACTGATGGATCCAATTTCTTGTTTACCCAGTTCGTCCACCTACTTTCCAAATCCAGAGTGGCCACAAGGGTTTCGGCTCGCCGGGGAAGGGAAGGGTCGGTGATTTTAATTTCTACCTGCCTCGCACTCGCGGCTGATACGGTTGCTTTGACCACAACCACTGACGCTCCTGGCCTTAACATGGGGTGATAGGTGTTGTTCAAGCCTTGAGCGTCTGCATCACCCATGGGTACTTTGTCGAGTTTCCACCTCGAATTGCAACCTTGGCAAGCGGAGAATAAATTTGCCGGGTGGATGGCGAGATGAGGCCATTGAGACTTTGGAAAAAAGTGGTCGCAATCATTAGCTTCAGATGCGCTACCTAATTCACCCAAGGGCCCATCGCAGTAGCCGCACACATCATGAGAATGACGGCGAAATGCTTTCATCACGGTCGCTCGGTCAATCCTGTCGCCCGTAAGGGAAAACGGTCCGGGTTCGAATCCCATACCACCCAACCAGTCATAAAACGGCACCGCGACGTCCTTGACGGACTCCAACCAATTCGGATGCAAGCGAGGGAACAGAAGTTCATTTCCTGCAATATTCCAGCGTTGGTGAAATTGTGCATCTTGAGTAATCGCGTCAGCGACCAAAACGGCTTGCGCTGGATCTCCTCGCGCCTTAGTAGCAAGTGCCATAACAGCCGTGCCAAAGGCAGTGCGGGTTTTGGGCTTACGAATCCTCGCCCAGAGCCACTTGCCGAGCGCCTTCCCGAACTGCTGGACCAGTTGAGTATTGTCGTCTAATGCCTGCGGAGGGCTGCGTAGCAGCCAATTCAGTAGGCGCATTTTGGCGGAATACACTCTGCCCAAGTCTTGCGCCAAGTCTTCAGGTAAGCGTCGCTCATGGAGCATGGACAGTTCCTTCCATCAAGCGACGCCATGCCCGCTTCAATTCGACCTGAAAGTAACCTGGGCCGGTCTGACGAATAAACGTTTCCAGAATGCTCTTTACGGTCAGCGGTTGTTCGGCGCCAAAGTGAACAGCGAAATGCTCAAAGCTAACAAGGCATTCTTGCACTTGGCTGCGGGTCAGGTCTTTTTCCGTCAACAGCGCTACATCAAGGACGCAGTCGATCAACTGATCACTCAGGGGTGATCGGTCACGCCAGTGAGCGTCCATCTCCGACGGAAATTGTGACATTGCAATTAGTACTTCAAGCAATCGACTAGCCCGTTTGCCGACGGTGTCTGGGGCGCCAAAAACATCTCGCAAAGGATGATCTCCGGTTGCGCCAAAAGTATATGTTTGAGCATCTAATGTACGAATACCGGATTCTTCAGGACCAGCATCGCCTTTAGGTGATTTACGTTCCAGTACAACCAATTCGTCCTTCAATGCATCGGTCAGCATCAAGGCCGCATGCGTGGCAATCAGTACGTCTGCCGTTGTATGCGCCAATGCATCATCAACCACTGAAACCACATCTCGCTTCCAAAGGTCATTGAAATGAGTCTCTGGCTCATCCAACAGCAACAAAGAGTCCTGACGTCCACTAAGCAAATGTAATAAGGCCATTCGCCCCATAAACATCTGTTCTCCATCCGATAGCTCTTCGTAGCGCAGCACGCCGATATCGCGCTGAGCGGCACCGGTTGAGGCCTCAGGTTTGGCATGCCGACGTAAGCGCAGCAGCACGTCGTCGAACAATCCCATTTGATGCAGTTCCAACAGGCGGATAAATAGGTCAAATGCACTGGCATCCTTCGCGCCGCCCAGCAAGGCCCATAAAGCTTCGCCATGGCTGCCGCAGGTTTGCAGTTCATCACGGACGGACGATACAAAAGATATATTTTGCGCGTCGAAAGTACCGTTCAGGTCAAACAGCAAGGTGCGACGCCGTTCTACTGGGTGGGGTTCTGTAATCACCTCGCTGGCGCACAGCCACCAGTCGTGCGCGGTTTCACAGAGCTTTTGGTCCCACTGCGCCGTTTGCAAGCGCGATCGGAAGGCTATCGACACCAGGTGATGCCAACCGCCACGCTCTAGCAGTTCTTGTAGGGTATTCTTGTTGTTGTCGCGGCAGCGTAAATTCGTCATCGTGGAATCGACTTCGGTGCGTTCTCGATAATCGGTTGCTTCAACAAAGGACTGCGGTAGGGTTACGACTAGCAGCGCACACTTGAGCAGCGTGGCGTCCAGCAGCAAGGGGCGTCGGAAAGTATTGATCTCAAGGCTTGTGCCGTTCTTGGTGGGGCGGGCCAATTCAAGACCTGCCTGCCGGGCCGCTTGCAACGCATATTCCTGGGCTACTGTCCAACCGGCAGGACGTTCATCTCCTTGAGTGTCGTCGCCGGCTTCCAACAAGCCATCGGCCTGCTGATTTCGGCTCCATACCGAGCGCCAGGGGCGTGGATCGCCTGTGGTGTATGCCAGTACGGCAGAGGGTAGCGCAATGACCTGAGGTGTTACAGAAGCGGACGGCCACTGCCCTTTACGAATCAACGGACGAAACTCTGTGGGAATCTCGCTGGAATCAGTTGAAATGCAGAACAATGCCTGCTCAAAATGCTCTGCCGTCGCGTCGTCCGGAAATACATACCTTTCTGCGATCCACAGGCTCGCAGATTGACGGCCTTCCAAACCATCCAGCACCAACGTTCGAGAACTGGGTGAGTCTCGATGACCAAGCTCGTAGACAAGCTGAACAGGAAAAGGGATAGGGCGCCCATCGGCCAGAGCCAGAAACACCTCGGACAAAGCACGTAGCAGATTGGACTTGCCACTGCCGTTCACGCCCACCACAAAACGAATGGCGCATTCACGCGCCAGCGGCGAGCCGCTGGCGAAGCACAGCTTGATGTCCGAAATCGGCGGGTAATTTCGCAGGTGCAGATAGCGAAGGCGCATTATCCGGCCTCCCCATCAGCGCCAAAGGACAAAGCCTTGCGCAGGGCCCGCACATCGGTGAGGCGCGTGAACTCGTCGGGCCGCAGCGGCCGGAAGGCCTTGAGATAGTCACGTTTGCCACTTTCAGGATCTTGCTTGGGCAAGGTTACCTTGGTGATCAAGCCAAGCGCCGCCAACTGACTGAGCGAGCGGCGGATGCGGTTGCCATGCGACGAGCCGAAAGTTTGCAGGCGCTCAGTCACGGCCGGATCGTCGCAGAAGCTGGCGAAAACTTCCGGGACTTCGACCAGTAATGGCTGGCCGCTTTGCTGGCAATACTCGGTGAAGGCTACCAACACTTGGCGCTGGAATTCACTAAGCTCGTTCAGCAACCAGTGCCGAGCAGGGAGATCGGCTTGTGTCGTGGCAGTCGCTGCCGGATTTGTGCCTAGCGCTATCTTTGCGCCCCGTTCGCGCAGCAGTGCATCTCGGGTATGAACTGCTTTGGCGATCTCGGCGGAATGCATTTCGCGCCAAGAGGCAGTGACATAGCCCGTCAGCGCTTCTATTTGCAGCACCTCCTGGAGTGCGGAAAATCTTTCAGCAGCTTTTCGAGATAGTTTGAATAACTCCTGCAGACTGTCGAGACGTCTAGCGAACTCTTGCTGGAGTGGAATTGGCGGCTTCGGAAGCGCTATGCTGCGAATGATGTCTAGATTAAGGTTCTCTTGCTGGCCGCCGCGCCCAAGTGCCCTTACAGCATCGTATGAGAGCTGCAGCCAAATCCAAAGATAGTCCGGAAGCAGTTCATCACTTGGTAGAAGTGCGGCACACGCCTGATTACATGCGGCATCGACCAACAGCTTCCCTGTGCGCCCCCGCGTTTGTCCCTGCCCATACATTGCCAACATGACTGTCTGCTTCGGGTAGAGCTTGGCGTTGCTGCGCTGAATGCCAAGGTCTGAAACCCGTTCTTCGGTAGCGGCGATCAAGTTATCTTTAAGGTCCGTGGATTTTACCCAAGCATGGGCAGGCCCGTAATTATCTGCTTGCTCGCGGGATGGTGTTCCACCCGTCGCGATAGTAACAAACTTTCCAAGCTTTGCTATTGGCCAGCGCGTATTGATTTTAGGGCTTGGATCGCCAAACATTTCAACGAACAATTGTTGTTTCGTTCTGATGAGAAGTTCGTCGAAGGTGCTCCGTAGTTTCGCTATTGCCTCCGTCTGCTGTAGCACATCGACGATGCGCTGCTGCTCGGGAAGTGTGGGAAGTGGAATCGGAAACCTATCAAACGCCTCGGCTGAAAGGCGAGGCAGATTGGCGCCAGCGGCCAGTTGGGTCGCTCGCACATAGATTACGGGCGACCGCAGGTAGCGCAGAGCAAAATCTGGCAAGACCGCTTCTGAAGTTCTCAGCGCCCAGATATCAGTACTGCAGATGCCATCCTGAGTTGCCATGTGTACCTTGTTCAGATTCGGACGCAATTTTCCATACAAGATGTCGCCAGCCTCGAAAGCTGTTTTTATGCTGAGAATGCTGCTGCCTTCTGTGACCTCTTCTACTTCACGAAGAAGTCTTCCGGTATGAGATTCAATATGCTCGAGCCCTACATAGAAGTGACTTTCAAGTTGAGAGGTCTGTGGATCAACTTTCGTATCGAGGCGCGTGAGTATGTCACCGAGCCGAGCTTCAACCCAGGTTTCAGGCAATCTCATTCCCGCCCCTCCACCATCGCCAGAAGTTTGTCCAACCCCTTGATGATGTCCTGCTCGGTGGACTTGAGCACGCCAATCAGTTCGGCCACGTTTTTGTCACTCTTGAGCGGAGAGAAGTCGAAGGGTTTGTACTGACCGGCGGACAGGTTCCACTCGCGAGCCTCGATACAATCGGGATCGAGCAGCCCGTCTTTGAGCGTGCCTTTGTTATCGTAGAGGCCAGCGTTCAGCACGGCTTGCACGTAGGCAGGGCGCACCAAGCCATCGGCATCGTGCGAGCCGGCAAGTTGACCATCCTCGCTTTGCCACTCGTCGTTGCGCGCCCAGGCACGAACAGGAACTACCCAGTGCTTTGCCGCTTTGAGTTCAGTCGGCTGGTCAACGGCAAGGCTGCGCAGCGTGACATCGAAGCCATCAAGCTTAGCGACTTTGCGGGCAATTTCGGTCAGCCTCTGTCCGATGTCGTGGGCCGTCATGGCTTTGGGCGGCTGGCTGTCTCGAAGGGCACCTAGCACATAAGCATCGGCTTGTGCTTCGGCGAGCGCCGTTTTTAACAGATCCTTCCACACCGGTAGGGCCGGGGAATCCTCTTTTTCGAAAAAAGATTCCCTTTCGCGGGCCAACTTTCTAAACTCCGATTCTGCGGGTTTCGCAGCCTTTTTCCAGGCTTCTAACAGTTCAGTATCCGTGATCTTGCCAGCGATCCGCGCGTTGAGCGTTGCATCCCACGCCTTTTGTATGGCAGGAGTCAATGCCTGTATCGATATTTCAAGCAAACCGACCGCTGCGTCTGCACGTACCTTTTCCTCGGCTGCCTCCGGGTCGGAGGGTAAATCCGGGAACAGTTCATGGATACTCCAGATTTGTCCATCCCACATGCTTGTGTCGGGTAACCCAGCAAAGGCTTGGCCTGCTGGCGTGAGCTTGTCAGCGGTATCGCGCAGCAATGCTTGCCGCCAGCGCTCAGGCCAATAGGTCGGTTGCAACAAGGTCTTTTCGTTAAGTTGTGCTCCCTCTCGACCATGCTTGTACCAAGCTTTGAATTTCTCCAACGCATCCCAAAGATCGTTTTGCTGGCCGGGGAGTGAATTGCGTTTGGCATTGTCCGAGTAGCCATCTTTTTCTATCTCATAGAACCAGATATATTCAGTACACGGGGCGACGGTACTGGTAAAGGTTTGCCGCTCGTCGCGCCGGGTTTCCTTGCGGAAGACGAGGATGGAGGTTTTGACGCCGGTGTAAGGTTGAAACACGCCGCCGGGCAAGGAAATGACGCCTTCCACCACATGCTCGGTGAGAAGTTCACGGCGCAGGCGAATATGCGCTTCGGTATTGCCGAACAGTACCCCTTCGGGAATGATTACAGCGCAGCGTCCGCCAACGCGCAGCAAATCGAGCATCAGCCATAGAAATAACAGCTCACTCTTGTTAGTAATAGCTTCGTTTTTCTTTTTTCCGCTACCGCCCACGCGTGGGAATAGCAATGAATCGGGTTCGAGGTCGTCGCTATCAACGGTGCCGGTAAAGGGCGGATTAGCTAGCACGAAATCGTAGGTTTCCGATGCGAGCACTTGCTCGAGTTGCTCTTTGTCTTTTCGCTTACTAAGGGAGTCGCCCTGCAATAGGTGCGGATTGGACATGTCGTGCAGCACCAAGTTCATCCAGCCAATTCGCGCCATGGTGCGGTCATTGTCGAGTCCGACGAAGTTAGCACCGTTATGAATGGCGGCGTATTGCTCGGACGTGGTGTTGACGCCATCTGTTTTGTGCGGGGTGCCATCCCATTCTAGCTTTAGATTGGCTTGCGTGGAGTACTTGCGCATCAAGTATTGCTGGGTGCTGAACAGGAAGCCACCAGTGCCGGCAGCCGGGTCGATGACGCGCTGGCCTGGCTCAGGATCGAGCAGTTCGACCATGAAGCGAATCAGGTGGCGAGGAGTGCGAAACTGCCCATTTTTACCGGCCGTGGCCACTTCGCTGAGTAGGTATTCGAAGGTGTCGCCCATAACG
The DNA here is from genome assembly GCF_029223865.1 of Telluria mixta. Taxonomy (NCBI): domain Bacteria; kingdom Pseudomonadati; phylum Pseudomonadota; class Betaproteobacteria; order Burkholderiales; family Oxalobacteraceae; genus Telluria; species Telluria mixta. The sequence goes on along the minus strand of NZ_CP119520.1, from coordinate 2,032,000 downwards.
TCCTGGGCAGCGGAGCCTTCACCTGCTCGCGCGAATAGTGCCTCGATGTCATCAATAGTCTGCTGAAGAATCTGCCCTTTGTTCAGATCAAGTTGAAAGTAGGCGTCGGTCATCCGGTTGTTAAGGCTCGCTAGCTCGGATCCATCCTCTTTCGTACTCAAGCGTGAATCGATCGTTCTAAGCCAAGGGAAAACAACCTCGGCAAGATGCTTGGGGTTCGTGCTTTCAAGATGCCGAATATGACTCCATCGGCATGTCTCGGGATCGAATTCAGGAGCATCTCCATCACGTCGTACATAAATTGAGGTTAGACCTCGTGCAACGCGCCTTTGGTCGATTTCTTCAAGACGTTTTAGAAATAGAAGATAGGTAATCTGTTCGACGGCCACCAAGGGGTTGGTGAGCCCGGCCGCCCAAAAGCGGTTCCAGAGTTTGTCGACTTTTTTCTTGATATGTGGTGCAAGCATTCAGTAGTCCTAAATGGGTCAGGCAGCCTCGTCCAACAACTGGTTGGCGAGGTCAATCAGTTCGTCGATATCCGATGAAGGAAAAAGCGCTTCTACTCGCCCGACTCGCGACAGCGGCAGTTCGCTAAGTGCTGCGCGGCTGATGCGGCCATGGCGCAGCACGGCGGCTTTTACCGCGCGCAAGAAGTTGAGTTGATTGGCGCGTAAATTGCCGTGTGTGGTAATGAATGCGTCGAATGCAGCGTTGATGCGCTCTTCACGGTTGGGCAGGTGCGCTTCCTCGCAAAGAATGTGACGTAGCAGGTCGGCAAGCGATGCAGCTGGCGCTTCGAAGGCCTTACGCAACGTGTCTTCGGTGACGAATAAATCAGCCTGGTTTAGCGTGGCGCTAATGCGCTCGAGTGCGTCGTCAGCGAGGTTTTCACCATTCTTGAGCCTTACCAATTCCGGGAGTTGGTCTGCTAATCGGCGCACCAAGGCTTCAACTTGTTCGCGATAGCTTTGGGCAAAGGCACCTTCGCCCGTGGGTCCGTAGATGATCCAGCTGCGCTGCGTAATGCTATCGGGCAGGTTGATTTTTACTGTGTGTCCAAGCGTACTGGTGCGGTAGCGCATCAGGGGAGCGAATACGCTTTGCAGGGTGCCCAGTCGGGTCATGTCAAGGTGTTGCCAGAAGCCATCAGACTGCACCCAGGCGCGATGTTCTGCCACGCGCTGCACTTCGGGAATTTTGTTGGCCAGGCTGCCTACTGCCTTCTCGATAAGCTCGCGCGCCGTTCTCTGTTCGGCTGAATCACTTTTGAGCCAAGCCACGGCGAACCGCTCACACCAGATGCAGAATTGGAGTTCGTCAAGACCCGCCAATGGAGTCAGGCGAATCAGCGGCGCAATGGTTTGGGATAGACGTTCAAGTGTGCTTTGATGCGGCTGTGGCCATTGCTGCGTCAGCGTATCGAGTTCATCCCAATGCTTGCGCACATTGATGTTGTGACGAGGCAGGGCTTGCAGCATGGCGCGCAGATTGGCAATGGTGGTTTGTGTGTCCTGTTGCTGGGCGTGCAGGAGCTGCCATTTTTCCAGCCGCAGGCGAAATAATCGCACCGGCAGCGGTTCGCTGGGGTGGTCGCTCTCGCCCTCGGGCTTGAGCTTGAAGTAAGCAAAATTTTTCCAGTGATCGATGATCAAAAAATCTTTTTTGATCTCACCGGAGGCTTTGTCAATATGCAGGCGTGTGCCGCGCCCGATCATCTGCCAGAACTTTACCTTGCTGAAGATGGGTTTGGCGAATACCAGATTCTGGATGGCAGGAACGTCGACGCCAGTGTCTAGCATGTCAACGGAGATGGCCACACGCGGCATGGTGCGGAATTTGAAGTCATCCAGCGTGGCGTCGGCGCGCTCCATGTGGCTGTCGATGATTTCAGCCATGCCTTGACGTTGTAGCTCAGGGTACAGACGGTTGAAGCTTTCGTACAGCCGCTTTGCGTGAGCATGGCTAACGGCAAAAATTATGGATTTGTGTGGCAGGCCGCGCGCATCTTTGCGGCTTTTGTCCATGAATTCGCGCACCATAGCATCGTTTGTTCCCCGGATGATGATCCCTTTTTCGATATCGCTACCATCGAAGTTGAGCTCATCCGGCTCAACCCCTTGATCACGAGCCATCTGCTTAAGCGGTTCGGGTAGTGCATCACCCTGAATGCCTTGGAGCTGAAAGTTAGTTTGCGCGTCCAACACGCGGTAGCTCACCAAATTCCGATCTGCAATTGCCTGTTCGTAGCTGTAGTAGTAGCTGGGCACGCCGTCACCGCAATCGAACAGTTCAAATGTATTGTGATCAATGTAATCGGTCGGGGTTGCAGTCAACCCGAGCTGGATGGCATCGAAGTGATCAAAGATGGCCTTGTAACGCTGGTAAATGGATCGGTGGCTTTCGTCAGCAACGATCAGGTCGTAGTAGCCCACTGACAGACCGAGATACACCTGCATCATGCTGGGGTAGGTAGAGAACTGGATACGTGCCCCGGTGGTTTCGCCAGATTCAATTCGTGACAGACTTTCATTGGGCAGATGCGTTTTGAATTCCGACATGGCCTGTCGCACCAACTCCCGGCGGTCTGCAAGGAACAGTACGCGTTGCACCCGCTTTGAGCGCAACAGATTATCAACGAGCGCAATGGCCGTTCGCGTCTTGCCTGTGCCGGTGGCCATCACTAGCAGGAACTTGCGGTTGGCAGCGGCTAGGCCTTCTGTAATACGGCGGATAGCTTCGTTTTGATAGTCGCGGCCGGCGATGTCCGAGTTGATCGCGACTCCATCGAGCGGCTGGGCGAATTGCCGTTGGTAGCGCAAACGCTCCAGATCATCCCGCGTGTAGAAGCCTGATATCTTGCGGGGCGCATAGCGTTCTCGATCCCAGAACTGGATCTCTTTGCCGTTGGTAAGGAAGATGAATGGATCGCTGCCGAACTTGGCTTTTATTGCATCCGCGTAATCGGCAGCTTGGCGTTTCCCGGCGAGTTCATCGCGAGATGATCGCTTGGCCTCGACGACGGCAATCGGTTTAGCATCCGAACCAAGCAGGACATAGTCAGCAAACTGCTCGTCGCCATAGGTGCTCTCAGATTCGGTAATTTGAAGCAAGAACTCTTCGACAAGGGTTCGCCGATTTCGGGACCAACCTGCGTAGGCAAGTTGCAAATCGATGATCTCGGTTCTTGTCTGTGCTTCACTGCGGTTTGAGTAGGTCATCGCTTGCTCCGAGCAATTAACCATGTCTTTGACGTCATGCAGCATTCCCACCGTCTTCTTGCTCGTCAGCTTCACCCGCACGTACCTATTCGTCGACTTCAGACAACTGAAATTTCTACAGTCGTCCGATTTTGTGCGCAGGTAGCCCCTTGCGCTTTCGTCAGCGGTAGAGAGTGTCTTTTACGACGCCCAAATGCTGGGCAACTTGCTCAGCCGTAACCCACGGTTCTGCACGCATGGTATGGTATGGTTAAGCTAGTGGCTAAAAATCGTCTTAAATTGTCGCCAGTCTAACAGAGACGGCTTTAAAGGTCGTTGAGAAAGACGCCAAGACTCTCGAAAAGCGCTTCGGACTAAGAAGGGACGGGTTCGACTTGTTTGCAAACGTCCAGAATGGCACGGTGATCAACCGCTAAACGAGCGCGGAAGCGTTGAAAAAACGGTGAACAACAAGCTATTTAGCTCATACGGAGCTAAATAGCTTGTGGCCGACAGTTTTATTTTGAGGTCGGCTTTATCATTCTGTGGCTAACATTATTATTCGGCCACAACTTACTCTCCACAGCCGTAAGTCTTACTCGACCGTCACCGACTTCGCCAGATTCCGCGGCTTGTCGACGTCGGTACCACGCGCCAGCGCCGTGTGATACGCCAGCAGCTGCAACGCCGCCACGTGCAGGATCGGCGACAGCAGGCCGTAGTGCTCCGGCAGACGGATCACGTGCAGGCCTTCGCCCGACGTGATGTGCGTGTCGACGTCGGCGAACACGTACAGCTGGCCGCCGCGGGCGCGGACTTCCTGCATGTTCGACTTCAGCTTTTCCAGCAGGGCGTCGTTCGGGGCGATCGTCACCACCGGCATCTCTTCCGTCACCAGCGCCAGCGGACCGTGCTTCAGTTCACCGGCCGGGTAGGCTTCGGCGTGGATGTACGAGATTTCCTTCAGCTTCAGCGCGCCTTCCAGGGCGATCGGGTAGTGGATACCGCGGCCCAGGAACAGGGCGTTTTCCTTGCGGGCGAATTCTTCGGCCCACGCGATCACCTGCGGCTCCAGCGCCAGCACGGACGACAGCGCGACCGGCAGGTGGCGCATCTGCTTCAGGTAGTTCGCTTCCTGCTCGTCGGTCAGGCGGCCGTTCACCTGGGCCAGGGTCAGCGTCAGCAGGAACAGCGCGGCCAGCTGGGTGGTAAAGGCCTTCGTCGAGGCCACGCCCACTTCGACGCCGGCGCGGGTGATGTACGCCAGCTTGCATTCGCGCACCATCGCGCTCGTGGAGACGTTGCAGATCGTCAGCGTGTTCGTCATGCCGAGGCTGCGCGCATGCTTCAGCGCGGCCAGCGTGTCGGCCGTTTCGCCGGACTGCGAGATCGTCACGACGAGGGTATTCGGGTGCGGGACGCTGTCGCGGTAGCGGTATTCGCTGGCGATCTCGACGTTCACCGGGAGCTTGGCCACCGACTCGATCCAGTACTTGGCCGTCAGGCCGGCGTAGTAGCTGGTGCCGCAGGCCAGGATCAGCACGCGGTCGATTTCCTTGAACACGCGGAAGGCCTGGTCGCCGAACAGTTCCGGCATGATGCCCGTCACGCCTTCCAGCGTGTCGCCGACGACGCGCGGCTGTTCGAAGATTTCCTTCTGCATGTAGTGGCGGTACGGGCCCAGCTCGGCAGCGCCGGTGTGGGCGTGCACGGTCTTGACTTCGCGCTCGGCCGGACGGCCTTCGACGTCGACAATCCAGTAGCGGGCCAGTTGCAGGTCGACCACGTCGCCTTCTTCCAGGTAGATGATCTGGTCGGTGGTGCCGGCCAGCGCCATCGCATCGGAGGCGACGAAGTTTTCGCCTTTGCCCAGGCCGACGATCAGCGGCGAGCCCTGGCGGGCGGCCACGACGCGGTGCGGCTCTTCGCGGCAGAACACGGCGATCGCGTACGCGCCGTGCAGGCGTTTGACGGCCTGCTGCACGGTGTCGAACAGGTCGCCGTTGTACATGTGGTCGACCAGGTGGGCGATTACCTCGGTGTCGGTCTGGCTCTGGAACACGTAGCCCAGGCCGGTCAGCTCGGCGCGCAGCTCGTCGTGGTTCTCGATGATGCCGTTGTGGACGAGGGCGATGCGCGCGTCGTCGCTGCTCGGCGAAAAGTGCGGGTGCGCGTTCTTGGTGGCCGGTGCGCCGTGCGTCGCCCAGCGGGTGTGGGCGATGCCCGTAAAACCTTGCAGGTGGGTTTCCTGGATTTGCGTTTCCAGATCGGCCACACGCGACGTGCTGCGCGAGCGCGCCAGGCGGCCGTCCACGTGCAGCGCCACGCCGCAGGAATCATAGCCGCGGTATTCGAGACGCTTCAGGCCTTCGATGAGCACTGGGGTGATGTTGCGCTGGGCGACTGCGCCGACGATGCCACACATGGGAAACCTCCGAAATCGATTGATGCATGCACTGTAGAGTAGAGGAAACGAAATATGCTTTCTAAGTGCGCCTGATTTTGATAGATAATTTCACGACACATTCGACATGAAATATCCTTTCATTTTTATCGAAAGATTTTACTTATATGCCGCAAGAGGACCCAATCCTGGACGATCTGGATCGTCGCATCCTGAACATCCTGCAGATTGATGCTTCGCAGACCAATGCGGAATTGGCGGAATTGGTACACATCTCGCCGCCCACTTGCCTGCGTCGTGTCAAACAGCTCAGGGCAAACGGTGTTATCGAGCGGCAAGTTGCGATCGTCGCGCCGGACAAGGTCGGCGCACGGTTATCCGCCATCGTCGAGATCACGCTGGACGTGCAGGCCGCCGACCGCATGGCGGAGTTCGAACGGGTCGTGGCCGACGAGGCGGCCGTGCTGCAGTGCTACCGCGTGTCGCCCGGGCCGGATTTCGTGCTCGTCGTGCAGGTGGCCGACATGCCGGCGTATCATGCCTTGGCGCACCGCCTGTTCACGACGCACAGCAATGTGCGCAACGTCAAAGCATACTTTTCCACGTTCCGCAGCAAGTTCGAAACACGTATCGCCATCTGACAAGCTGTGGATAACTCTGTGCGCTTATCCGCGGCGCATCGGCACGCCAGAGGCGCCATCTCCCGCCACATGCGCATTTCACCGGGTTTCTGAAACGATCAGGCCCGCCGGGAGAACGCGGCGGGCCTGTGGATGACTCTGTGGATGATGTTGTGGACGGTCAGTTGACATCCCTGTGCACAGGCAGTGGACCAGGCTGTGATTACCTTGTGATCAGCCTGTGTTTTTACTGTGGATTGCCTGTGCACATGCGGTGGACAGATTACTTCTTGACCTTGACCGGACGCTTCCAGTTCTCGATCGTCAGCTGCTTCGGACGCGAGATCGTCAGCTTGCCGGCCGGCGCATCCTTGGTCAGCGTGGTGCCGGCACCGATCGTCGCGCCCTTGCCGACCGTGACCGGGGCCACCAGCTGGCTGTCGCTGCCGATGAAGGCGTCGTCTTCGATGATCGTGCGGAATTTGTTGGCGCCATCGTAATTGCACGTGATCGCGCCCGCGCCGATGTTGACGCGCGAACCGACGTCGGCATCGCCCACGTAGGCCAGGTGATTCGCCTTGCTGTGGGCGGCGACCTTGCTGTTCTTGATCTCGACGAAATTGCCCACGTGGACGTCTTCGCCCAGCTCGGTGCCCGGACGCAGGCGTGCAAACGGGCCGATGACCGATTTCTCGCCCACGACGGCGCCTTCCAGGTGGCAGAACGGCTTGATCTGGGCGCCGGCGGCGACCGTCGCGTTCACGAACACGCTGTTGGCGCCGATCGTCACGCTGTCGCCGATGACCACGCGGCCTTCGAACACGCAGCCGACGTCGATCGTGACGTCGCGTCCGCAGACGAGTTCGCCGCGGACGTCGATGCGCGCCGGATCCAGCAACGTCACACCCTTTTCGAGGAGGGCGATGGCGATGTTGAGCTGGTGACGGCGCTCGAGCTCGGCCAGTTGCACCTTGCTGTTCACGCCGGCCACTTCCCATTCGGCCGACGGCTGGGCCGACACGACCGGCACGCCGGCCGCCACGGCCTGGGCGACGATGTCGGTCAGGTAGTATTCGCCCTGGGCGTTGTTGTTCTTCAGCGAGCCGAGCCAGGTCGTCAGGTGACGGGTCGGAATCACCATGATGCCGCTGTTGATTTCCTTGATGGCACGCTCGGCTTCATTCGCATCCTTCTCTTCGACGATGCGCACGATGTTGCCGTTCTCGCGGACAATGCGGCCGAGGCCGAACGGGTTCGCCTGTTCGACCGTGAGGATCGCCAGCTTGTCGTCGCCGGCGGCTTCGACCAGGCGGTGCAGCGAGGCGGCCGTCGTCAGCGGCACGTCGCCGTACAGGACGAGCGTCGGCGCGTTCTCGTCGATTTGCGGCAGAGCCTGCATCACGGCGTGGCCGGTGCCCAGCTGCGGTTCCTGCAGGGCCGTGTCGATCGCGACGCCGCCCTGGGCGGACCAGGCTTCAACCGCACTCGGCACCGCTGCGCCGCCGTGCCCGTAAATCACGCATAATTTACTCGGGTTCAGGCTGCGCGCCGTATCGATAACATGCTGCAACAGCGGCTTGCCGGCCAGTGGATGCAAGACTTTCGGCAGTGCGGATTGCATGCGCTTTCCCATGCCGGCGGCGAGGATGACTACGTTCATAGGCCGTTCTCAAAACGAGTTAAAAAAGATGAAAAAGTTTAACACGCCCCCTACCGTGTTCCTGCGGGCACGCATGCTGTTCCTGATCGCCTTCGTGGCGCTGCTGAGTGCGTGCAGCACGATCCGTTTTACGTACAACCACGGTGACACACTGCTGTACTGGTGGTTGAACGCTTATCTCGACCTCGACAGCGACCAGTCCGACTGGGTCAAGAAAGATATCGACAAGCTGTTCCAGTGGCACCGCACGACGCAGCTGCGCGATTACGCCGGCCTGCTGACCAAGATGCAGCGCCAGCTCGGCGACGGCAATGTCACGCAGGACGAACTGCTGTCCGACTACCGCGACGTCAAGGCGAGAACGGAATTGCTGGCCTTTAAAGCGCTGCCGGACCTGGCCGACCTGGCGATGTCGATCAAGCCGGACCAGATCGCGCAAATGGAAAAGAAATTCGCGAAGAATAACGAAGACTTCCGCAAGAAATTCATGAGCGGCAGCGTCGAGGACCAGCACAAGGCCCGTTATAAAAAGGCGATGGAACAGCTCGAACTGTGGTTCGGCAGTTTCAGCCGCGATCAGGAAGCGGCGCTGCGCAAAGCGTCCGACGCACGCCCGCTCGACAACGAGATCTGGCTGCAGGAACGCGTATTGCGCCAGAAAAAAATCATCGCGCTGCTGCAGCGTATTCAGCGGGACAAGCTGAACAAGGAACAGACGATGTCGGCGATCCACGACCTGCTGAACGACTTCTTCAACCGCATGGACGCGCCGGAACGCAAGGCCTTCTTCGACGCCTATGTCGACAACACGTCGAAATTCATCCTGACGGCGATCCGCCTGACGACGCCGGACCAGAAAGCCCATGCGCAGAAACGCATGCAGGGATGGATCAACGATTTCAACGCGCTGGCATCGGGGAAATAAGGTGATATATTCCGCGCCATGCAAAAAAAGAAGTCCGCCCCTACCTACGCCCGCCGCCCGGGCCCGCCGCAGCAAGTCCGCATCATCGGCGGTGCCTGGAAGCGCACCCCGCTACCCGTCCTCGACGCGCTAGGCCTGCGTCCCACGCCCGACCGCGTCCGCGAAACCGTCTTCAACTGGATCAACCACCAGATGACGGGCGACTGGGACCGCGCCGACTGCCTCGACCTGTTCGCCGGCAGCGGCGCCCTCGGCTTCGAGGCGGCCAGCCGCGGCGCGCGGTCCGTCACGATGATCGATACCGTCGGCCCCGTCGTGCGCCAGCTCGAACTGATCAAGGACAAGCTCAAGGCGGACAATGTGCGCGTGCTGCGCGCCGATGCCCTGGCCGTGGCGCGCGACTGCATCCAGCGCGGCCAGCGCTTCGACGTCATCTTCCTCGACCCGCCGTACCAGCAGGATTTCCTGGTCCAGGCCCTGCCGCTATGCGCGCAACTGCTGAACGAAGGCGGTCTCGTGTATGCCGAATCGGGCGAGCGCCTGCCGTTCGCGGAGGCGGATGAGGCCACCGACGACGTCCCCGACTGGCTGCAGCCCTGGCAGCTGGTCCGCGCCGACAAGGCCGGCATGGTGCACTACCACCTGTTAAAGTTGCGTTAAAACACCGCTTTTCTGGGTAAAACTGCCTAATCAATAAGCAAAGGGTGCCCCACCCTGGGGCGGCTGCCGAAATTTCAGGCATAATGCGCGTCTATTCAGGTGCATTCTCCAGGGAGCCGCAATGGTTGTAGCCGTTTATCCAGGAACTTTCGATCCGCTCACCCGCGGCCACGAGGATTTGGTGCGTCGTGCATCGGGTCTGTTCGACACCCTGGTGGTCGGGGTCGCCGACAGCAAGAACAAGCGCCCCTTCTTTTCGCTCGCCGAGCGCCTGGAAATCGCCAACGAAGTACTGGGCCATTATCCGAACGTGAAGGTCGAAAGTTTTTCCGGCCTGCTCAAGGATTTCGTCCGCCAGCACGATGCACGGGTGATCGTGCGCGGCCTGCGCGCCGTGTCCGATTTCGAATACGAGTTCCAGATGGCGGGCATGAACCGCTACCTGCTGCCCGACGTCGAAACCCTGTTCCTGACGCCGTCCGACCAGTACCAGTTCATCTCCGGCACCATCGTGCGCGAGATCGCGATGCTGGGCGGCGACGTATCCAAATTCGTGTTCCCCTCGGTCGACCGCTGGCTGCAAAAGAAAATCGCCGACATGGCGGCCGCACCGAAAGCCTGAGGTCATATTTAGTCATGGCATTACTGATTACCGACGACTGCATCAATTGCGACGTGTGCGAGCCCGAGTGCCCGAACGACGCGATCTCGATGGGCGCGGAGTTCTACCAGATCGATCCGCACAAATGCACGGAATGCGTCGGCCATTTCGATGAGCCGCAATGCCAGCAGGTGTGTCCGGTCGCCTGCATTCCGTTCAATCCCGAATGGCGCGAAACGCGCGAACAGCTCCAGGCGAAATATGAACGCCTGACCGCGGACAAGGCCGCAGCGGCCTGAATCGCAAAGCCGGCTTCGAGCCGGCTTTTTTTTCGCGTCCGCGGCGATCCGGATGCCCGTGCTATGCTCGATTCATGAGCGACGATTCGGATCCCCGTGACCGCTTGCCCTCCTCGGTGAGCGACAACATCGACACCGTCGCCGAGTTCTATGCACGGCACGAGCAGCAGGCATCGACCACCCAGCGCTTTGTGGAAAAGGTGGCACTGTTCCTCGGCAGCCCCGGTTATGTGGCGGCGAACATCCTGTTCATCGTCGGCTGGATCGCGGCTAACCTGCTGGCGGAAGATATCGGCTGGACCCAGGTCGACGAACCGCCGTTCTTCTGGCTGCAGGGCATCATCGGCCTGAACGCCTTCGTCATCTCGACCACCGTGCTGATCCGCCAGAACCGCATGTCGAAACTGGCCGACCACCACGCCCACCTCGACCTCCAGGTCAATCTGCTGACGGAAGAAAAATCCAGCAAGATCATCCAGATGCTGGAAGAGTTGAGACGCGACATGCCGAACGTGCGCAAGACGGACGATCATGAAGCGGCCGAGCTGGCCAAGCCGGCGGATCCCAGGGCCGTGCTGACGGAGATCGAACGCACCCACGACGAACCGTACGGCGAAGCGGGCGTCCGCAAGCCGTGAGAATGCGCCGGGATTGTTCCAAAACACAACACTCGCAATGCCCCGCTTTGGTGCGCAGCAAATCGCTCTTGTCATTCGCGGGTCTGCAATATGCAGGCCGGGATTGTGCAATTGCAGCATTGAAATAGTTTTGAGTCTCTAATTCTGCCAACACACATCGGTGCTATATTTATCTTGCAAAATTAGCACGCCCATTCTTTTTTCGGACGGGGAGACTCACAATAATGATTAGAAATATGAGTATCGGCCAGCGCCTGGCCGTCGGGTTCGGGGTCGTGATTGTCTTGCTGGTGCTGCTGGCGGGGCTGTCGTATGTCAGGATTGCCAGCCTGAACAAGGAAATGGAGACCCTGGTGAAAGTGCGCTACGCGAATACCGTCGCAGCGAACCACATCAAGGAAGACGTGAGCGAAGCCACGCGCAGCATGCTCAACGTCCTCATCATGACCGATCCGGAGCAGATCAAGAAGGAACTGGCGAACACGGAAGCGAGAAGCGCCAGCGCCACCGCTCAGGTCGCCGAACTGGCCAAAAGCGCGGGCAATGCCGAGGCCGCCGACATCCTGAAGGCGCTGGCCGCCATCCAGAACAAATTCCTGCCGGCGCAAACGGCGTTCATCAAACTCGTCAACGAAGACCGGAAGGACGAGGCGATGATGAAATTCATGTTCTCGCTGCGTCCCCAGCAGACGCGCTACTTCGAACAACTGGACAAATTCGTCGCCTGGCAGAACGCCGCGATGCGCCAGGCCGGCGACGACACGGCTGCCGTCACCCAGCGCACGCAGATGCTGATCCTGGCGCTGACGACGATCGCGGCCGCGCTGTCGCTCGGTGTCGCCTGGCTCGCCACGCGCAGCATCACGCGTCCGCTGGGCCAGGTGGTGGAGATCGCACGCCGCGTCGCCGACGGCGATCTCACGAGCGACATCGCCGTCGACAGCCGCGACGAGGCCGGCCAGATGATGGAAGCGCTGCGCCACATGAACGCCAGCCTGATCCGCATCGTCGGCGAAGTGCGCACGAGTACCGAATCGATGTCCTGCGCCTCCGGTGAAATTGCCACCGGCAACCAGGACCTGTCGACGCGCACGGAGTCCCAGGCCCTGTCGCTGGCGCAAACGTCGAGCTCGATGCGGGCCCTGACCGGTACGGTGCAACAGAACGCAGACAATGCGCGCCAGGCAAATCAACTGGCGGCCCAGGCGTCGGAAGTGGCGGCGCGCGGCGGTTCCGTCGTCGCGCATGTCATCGAGACGATGGGATCGATCACGGCGTCCTCGAAAAAGATCGTCGACATCATCGGCGTGATCGACGGCATCGCCTTCCAGACGAACATCCTCGCATTGAACGCAGCGGTCGAGGCCGCGCGCGCGGGCGAGCAGGGGCGCGGCTTTGCCGTCGTGGCGTCCGAAGTGCGCAGCCTGGCGCAGCGCTCGGCCGCGGCAGCCAAGGAAATCAAGCTGCTGATCGGCGATTCCGTGGACAAGGTCCAGGAAGGCAGCACGCTCGTCGAGCAGGCCGGCGTGACAATGGAAGAGGTCGTCGAAAGCGTGCGCCGCGTCACCGACATCATGGGTGAAATTACGGCTGCCAGCCTCGAGCAGAGCGCCGGCATCGCCCAGGTCAGCCAGACGATCGTCGCGATGGACGAGACGACCCAGCAGAATGCCGCCCTCGTCGAGCAGGCTGCCGCCGCGGCCGCATCGATGCAGGAACAGGCGCAGCGCCTGGCGCGTGCGGTCAGCGTGTTCAAGCTGCAGCATGCGCATGCCACCCTGGCGCTGGCCGCCGCCTGAACCGCGGCGAACGATTTTCACAACGATAGCCTTCCCACCAAGGAGACAACCATGACTACCCCGAAATTTGCCATCAAGGGCCTGCTTGCAGGCGCCATCCTGACCCTGGCCTCCAGCCTGCCGGCCGCCGCCGCGGTCGACGTCAGCGGCTACAAGTTCGACGACACGGCCAAGGTCGCCGGCAAGGACCTGAAACTGAACGGTGCCGGCATGCGCACCAAGTTCGTCGTCAAGGTCTACGCGGCCGGCCTGTATCTGCCGGAGAAGAAGAACAACACGGCCGAGATCCTGAAGGAAGAGGGCCCGCGCCGCGTGACCCTGCAGATGGCGCGCGACATCTCGTCCGAGGATTTCGGCAAGGCCTTCATGGATGGCCTGAACGAGAACATCGACAAGGCGGAAAAACAGCGCATCGTGGCCCAGATCAGCAAGATCGGAGAGATTTTCGCCTCCGTCGACGGCCTCAAGAAGGGCGATGTGTTGCACCTGGACTGGATCCCGGGTACCGGCACCCAGGCCGAGCTGAATGGCCAGAAGCTGGGCGGAGCTATCCCGGACATCAACTTCTACAACGCGATCCTGCGCATCTGGCTGGGCGACAAGCCTGTCGACCGCTCGCTCAAGCCGGCGCTGCTGGGCGACACCAAGTAATCCTTCGTTTTTCTCCGAAACGCGGCCCCGGGCAACCGGCGGCCGCGTTTTTTTTCGCCCCTCGTTTTTTGACTGCGCACCACCCGGATTTTTGGATGAGGTGGGGTCCCGGCCGGCCCGTCGACGCCTCTGGCGGCCCATCCATTCGATCAAGTCGATGATTACCTTAACTCATCCATATCATACGACCAATCATGAACTTCTCACAGTTTGCACCGATATTGTCACGAATAGCGACGATATTATAGCTATCTCATCGTTATGATGCTTCTTTATATCGTCGTACGGCCAACTTTCTGAATTTCTCCATATCCCGTCAATATTACATCATCATCGCTCAAACTATCACCAACTCATCAATTCATGCATCATCGATTTTTTGATACACCATCTGAACATCGACTAATTGTTAAATGAAATCGGCGAAAAATGGCCTGACAACTCGAGCGACCACGAGTTACCTGCGACGGGTAAGAGTAGGGGCGAAAAAAAAGCGGCGCCCGGTCATCCGGGCGCCGCTTTCGGGAAAGAAGCTTTTTAGACTAGACTGTAAGGATCAGTGCGATCCCACCGCTGCGGCCTGCGCACGCTGCCTGCGTGCCGCCAGTTCATCCTTCGTCGGACGCGGGCGTACCACCAGTACCAGCGCGCGTACGATGCCGACCAGCAGCGGGCGGAAGAACATCAACACGCCGCCCAGCAGGGTCAACTGGACCATGCACAAGAGCAGTTGGGTGAGGGGCAGAGCCAGCACCGGTGTCTGGAAAAGGGCGTCAGAGAAGGACATGGGAAGACTAAGTAGCAAGCTGATCTATTGGTTCGCTGTAACTATAGTGCAACGCAACATATAAATCTAATTACACTTAGTAATAGCTATTATATTGATCGTGAATGGAAATCGGGTACACTTACCGTACCGATAAACCATTTACTGCCAGTCCTGAACGGAGTCCCATGAGCTTCCTCACGCTTGATCTGAACCTGCTCCGCGTCTTCGACGCCGTCATGACCGAGCAAAACCTCACACGCGCCGCCGGTCACCTCGCGATGACGCAGCCGGCTGTCTCGAATGCCATCAAACGCCTGCGCGAAAGCCTCGGCGACGAGCTGCTGATCCGCACCGCGTACGGTGTGAAACCGACGCCGCGCGCGGAAGCGCTGTGGCCCGCCGTGCGCCAGGCGCTGGCCGCGCTGGAAGCGGCCGTGATGCCGGAAACCTTCGACGTGTCCAAGGCCCAGGCGACGTTCCGCATGGCCATGGCCGACGCCACCGCCGCCCTGTGGCTGCCGTCCCTCGTGCGATCGATCGAAAAAGAGGCGCCGGGCGTCAACATCCGCATGGTGCCGCTGACGACGCGCGAACCGCGGCCGATGCTGCTGCGCGGCGACATCGACCTGGCCGTCGGCTTCTTTCCCGGCGTCGCGGCCCAGCTGTCGTACGAAACGGGCTCGCCGATCCGCCACGAGCGCCTGTATTCGGGAGAATACGTGGTCGTGATGCGCAAGAATCACCCGCTGGCGCAGGCCACCCTCGACCTCGACGATTATTGCAAGGCGAACCACCTGCTCGTGAGCTTTTCCGGCCGCGCGCACGGGCTCGTCGACGAAGCGCTGGCGCAGATCGGCCGCGAGCGGCGCATCCTGCTGACCGTGAACCAGTTCTTCACGGCCGGCCGCGTCGTCGCGAACTCCGACCTGGTGACGGTGTTGCCGAAGCACTTGATCGCATCGACCGGTGCGGCCGAACAATTGATCTGGCGCGAGCTGCCGTTCCAGCTGCCGGCGGTGCACCTGGACATGCTGTGGCACGAACGCGACGGCCGCAGCCCGGCCCACCGCTGGCTGCGCAAGAACCTGGAAGGCCTGTCCGCCACGGCGCAAAAGATGCTTCCGCAGAAGTCGGAAGCGTCGGAAAAGATGGAAAAAATCGCTTGAAAACAATCGCCCCGCCTGCCGGGGCGATGTTCATTTGATGGGGAGTTTCGTCGTATTCTTGACTTCTTCCATCACCGCATACGTGTGCGTCTCGCGCACGCCTTTCTGCAGCAATGTCTTGCCGAGGAATTCACGGTAAGCTGCCATATCTTTCACGCGCGCCTTGACGAGGTAATCGAAGCCACCGGCCACCATGTGGCATTCGAGCACTTCGGGAATCAGCTGCACGCTCTGCTTGAACGCGTCGAAGACTTCCGGCGTGGTGCGGTCCAGCACCACTTCGATGAACACCAGCAGCGACACGTCCAGCAGCTGCGGGTTCAGCTGGGCCGTGTAGCCCATGATGTAGCCGGACTCGTGCAGCTTGCGCACCCGCTCGAGGCAGGCGGCGGGCGACAGGTTGACCCGTGCGGCAAGCTCGACGTTGCTGATACGCCCGTCGCTCTGTAATTCGGCCAGGATTTTCTTGCTGATCTTGTCCAGCATCTGATCTCTCTCCACGATAAATATTATTTGGTGAAATTCTCTCACCAAAAACTATCTATTGCTAGTCTTCTCTAAAAACAGAATTAATCCAGAAGATTTCCTTCTACAATCGAATCATTGATCCGCACTTCAGTACGGCGTTCCGCCGGTGCTCGTCCTCACCCATTTTTTCCTGACCGTTTATGAACATTGCCGCCTTTCCGGCTTCCACCTACGTCCCTTTCGACGCCCTGCAGGCCGAAACCCGCCGCGAACAGACGCCGCTGCGTGCCGCGATCACCGCCGCCTACCGCCGTGAAGAGACCGCCGCCGTGGAATGGCTGCTGGCCCAGGGTGCCTGCGCCAACGCCGACGCGTACATGCTGGCACACCGTCTCGTGTCGGCCGTGCGCGAAAAACGTACGCGCTCGTCGGGCGTGGATGCGCTGATGCACGAATTCTCGCTGTCGTCCGAAGAAGGTGTCGCACTGATGTGCCTGGCCGAAGCGCTGCTGCGTATTCCGGACACGGAAACGGCCGACCGCCTCATCGCCGACAAGATCAGCAAGGGCGACTGGAAAAAGCACCTGGGCGAATCGCCGTCGCTGTTCGTGAACGCGGCGACCTGGGGCCTGCTCGTCACCGGCAAGCTCGTGTCGTCCAGCAGCGAGAAGGGCCTGGGCGCCGCACTGACCCGCATGATCGCCAAGGGCGGCGAGCCGCTGATCCGCAAGGGCGTCGACCTCGCGATGCGCATGCTGGGCAACCAGTTCGTCACCGGCCAGACCATCGACGAAGCGCTGAAGAACAGCCGAGAAAACGAAACCCGCGGCTACCGCTATTCCTACGACATGCTGGGCGAAGCGGCGCTGACCGAATCCGACGCCGACAATTACTATGCCTCGTACGAAGCGGCCATCCACGCGATCGGCAAAGCCTCCAATGGCCGCGGCATCAAGGACGGTCCGGGCATCTCGATCAAGCTGTCGGCCCTGCATCCGCGCTACAGCCGCGCGCAATACGCCCGCGTGATGGGAGAGTTGCTGCCCCGCGTGCGCAACCTCGTGCTGCTCGCCAAGGAATACAACATCGGCATCAACATCGACGCCGAGGAAGCGGACCGCCTGGAAATCTCGCTGGACATGCTGGAAGCGCTTGCTTTCGATCCATCTTTGGCCGGTTTCGAAGGCATCGGCCTCGTCGTGCAGGCGTACCAGAAGCGCTGCCCGTTCGTGATCGATTTCGTCGTGGACCTGGCACGCCGCAGCGGCCGCAAGTTCATGGTGCGCCTGGTCAAGGGCGCGTACTGGGATGCGGAAATCAAGCACGCCCAGGTCGACGGCCTGCCGGGCTATCCAGTCTATACGCGCAAGATCTACACGGACGTGTCGTACCTGACGTGCGCGCGCAAGCTGCTCGCCGCCACGGACGTCATCTACGCCCAGTTCGCCACGCACAATGCACATTCTCTGTCCGTCATTTACACGTGGGCGAAGGCCGACAACGTCACCAATTACGAATTCCAGTGCCTGCACGGCATGGGGGAAACCTTGTACGACCAGGTCGTCGGCAAGGAAAACCTCGGTAAAGCCTGCCGGATTTATGCACCGGTCGGTTCGCACGAGACGCTGCTCGCCTACCTCGTGCGCCGCCTGCTGGAAAACGGCGCGAATTCGTCGTTCGTGAACCAGATCGTCGACGAGAGCGTGCCCATCGACACCCTGCTGACCGATCCGTTCGAGGCCGCGCGCGCCGCGCACTGCCTGCCGCATCCGCGCATTCCGCTGCCTTTGGCTCTATTCCCGGACGGCCGCCGCAACTCCGCCGGCCTTGATCTCGCCAATGAACACGTGCTGGCCGAACTGGCCGCCGACCTCGGCACGCCGCGCCATTATGTCGCCGCACCGCTCGTCGACGGTCCCGTTGCAGCCAGCGGCGCGCTGAACATCGTGAATCCCGCGCAGTCGGCGGACATCGTCGGACAGGTCACGGAAGCGACCACCGCCGACGTCGACACCGCGCTGCAGGCCGCCGTGAACGCGGCACCGGGCTGGGAAGGCGTGGGCAATGCCGGCCGCGCCGACATCATCGCCCGCGTCGGCGATTTGTTCGAACAATACCGCGGTGAACTGATGGCCCTGGCCGTGCGCGAAGCGGGCAAGTCTCTGCCGAACGCGATCGCGGAAGTGCGCGAAGCCGTCGATTTCCTGCGCTACTACGCGGCCGAGATCCGCAATGCGCCGGAAGCACGCGCGCTGGGTCCGGTGTCCTGCATCAGCCCGTGGAACTTCCCGCTTGCGATCTTTACGGGCCAGGTCGCCGCCGCGCTGGCCGCCGGCAACGTCGTGCTGGCAAAACCGGCCGAGCAGACGCCGTTGATCGCCCACCGCGCCGTGCAATTGTTCCACGAAGCCGGTGTGCCGGCAGGCGCGCTGCAACTGTTGCCGGGCCGCGGCGAGACCGTCGGTGCAACACTGACCGGCGATGCGCGCGTAAAAGCTGTCATCTTTACGGGCTCGACGGAAGTCGCGCAATTGATCAACCGCACGCTGGCCGCACGCGCCGCCCAGGAAGGCGCCGACATTCCGCTGATCGCCGAGACGGGCGGCCAGAACGCGCTGATCGTCGATTCGTCCGCGCTGCCGGAACAGGTCGTGCAGGATGTACTCAGCTCCGCATTCGACAGCGCCGGCCAGCGCTGCTCCGCGCTGCGCGTGCTGTTCCTGCAGGAAGATATCGCGGATAAAACGATCAAGATGCTCAAGGGCGCCATGCAGGAACTGCGCGTCGGTGTGCCGGACCGCCTGTCCACCGACATCGGCCCCGTTATCGACAAGGAAGCCCAGCAGAACCTGCTCGGCCACATCGAGCGCACGAAGGCGACGGCGAAACAGCATTTCTCGCTGGTCTTGCCGGACGTCCTGCTGTCGCAGGGGACGTTCGTGCCGCCGACCGTGCTCGAGATCGGCTCGCTGAGCGAACTGAAGCGCGAAGTCTTCGGCCCCGTGCTGCACATCGTGCGCTGGCGCCGTGCCGAGCTGGACAAGGTTGTCGACACGATCAACGCCACCGGCTACGGCCTGACCCTGGGCGTGCATTCGCGCATCGACGAGACCATCGAATTCATCACGACGCGTGCGCACGTCGGCAACATCTACGTGAACCGCAACATCGTCGGCGCCGTCGTCGGCGTGCAGCCGTTCGGTGGCGAAGGCAAATCCGGCACCGGGCCGAAGGCCGGCGGTCCGCTGTACCTGAAGCGCCTGCAAAAGGATGCGGCGCCCCTGCTGAAACATGCGCGGCGCGGCAACAACGCGCTGGACGGCCTGCTCGCCTGGGCATGCGCGAACGGCCACGGCGACATCGCCAACCTGGCGAACGGTTACATGGAAACGACCCTGGACGGCGTGCGCATCGACTTGCCTGGCCCGACGGGCGAGCGCAACGAGCTCGATTTCGTCCCGCGCGGCACCGTCCTGTGCGCGCCGAACGGCACCGCGAGCCTGCTGAACCAGCTGGCGGCCGTGTTCGCGACGGGCAACCGCGCACTCGTGCTGGCGGAGACACTCCCCGCATTGCCGATCGCCGTGAAGGAACGCGTGCGTTTCATCAATGCGCAGGAACTGGAGGGCAGCGAGTTCGCCATGGCCCTCGTCGAGCACGGTCTTGCCGGGAATCTGCAAGCGACGCTGGCGGCCCGTCCGGGTGCGATCGTCGGCATCGTCGATACCCGTGCGGGCGAGCCGGTGGCGTTGTGGCGCCTGGTGGCGGAACGCGCCTTGTGCGTCAACACGACCGCGGCAGGAGGTAACGCAAGCCTGATGACACTCGGTCTGTAATCCGGGTCCAGATGGCTGCGACGCCGCGGTTGTAGGTTGTTAACCTGCACCGCGGCGTTTTGTTTTTGGAGTTGTTTTTCGTAGGTTTAACCTGGAGGCAGACATGTTGATAGGCGTACCAAAAGAAATCAAAAACAATGAATTCCGTGTGGGCTTGACGCCCCCCAGCGTGCACGAACTGGTCGCGCGCGGCCATAAGGTCATCGTGCAGACCGGCGCCGGTGCCGGCATCGGGTTGACGGACGAGCAGTACACGGCCGCCGGCGCGACGATCGTCCCGTCGGCGCAAGAGATTTTCGCGCAGGCCGAGATGGTCGTGAAAGTGAAGGAACCGCAGCCGCAGGAATGCGCGATGCTGCGTCCGGGACAGATCCTGTACACGTATCTGCACCTGGCGCCGGATCCGGAGCAGACGGCGGCGCTCGTGAAATCCGGCGCCGTCTGCATCGCCTATGAAACCATCACGGGCCCGGGCGGCGGCCTGCCGCTGCTGGCGCCGATGAGCGAGGTGGCAGGGCGGATGTCGATCCAGGCCGGCGCCAGCCACCTGGAAAAATCGAAGGGCGGCGCCGGCATCCTGCTGGGCGGCGTACCGGGCGTCGCGGCGGGCCACATCGTCATCATCGGCGCCGGCGTCGTCGGTACGAATGCGCTGCAGATGGCGGTCGGCATCGGCGCGCGCGTCACCGTGCTCGATAAAAATGTCGACCGTCTGCGCCAGCTCGACCTCGTCTACGGCAACCGGATCTCGACCCTGTATTCGAACACCCACGCGATCGAGGAAGCAGTGCTGTCGGCCGATCTCGTCATCGGCGGCGTGCTCGTGCCCGGTGCCGCGGCGCCAAAGCTCGTCACGCGCGACATGGTGTCAAAAATGAAAAAAGGCGCCGTCGTCGTCGACGTGGCGATCGACCAGGGTGGCTGCTTCGAGACGTCGCATCCGACGACGCACGCCGATCCGACGTTCGTCGTGGACGGCGTTATTCACTACTGCGTGGCGAACATGCCGGGTGCGGTGGCGCGCACGTCGACGTTCGCGCTGAACAACGCGACAATCGGCCACGCCGTGGCGCTGGCGAACAAGGGGTGGCGGCAGGCGCTGCGCGATGACGTCCACCTCAAGAACGGCCTGAACGTCTGCGAAGGCAAAGTCACCTACGCGGCTGTCGCGAAGGATCTCGGCTATGACTATGTGCCGGCGGACACCCTGCTGGCCTGAGTTACGCCGGCTTTTTGCCAGCCCAGGCAGAACTGCCTGACGATGTGAAAAGCATAACGCGCGGCCACGGATTTCACGAAACGCATGAAATCCGTGGCCGCGTGTTCATTGGCGTTGTCGGAAATCGTCCGGACGACGCCGAACGGGATGCCCAGCTCGAAACAGGCTTGCGCGACCGCGGCGCCTTCCATCTCCACCGCCAGCAGACCCGGCAATGCCCCATTCAACGCGTCCAGACGGCCCTTGTCGCTCACGAACTGGTCGGCGCTGGCGATCAGGCCTCGATGCAGCCGCGGCCCGCTGAGCGCGAATACGGCCCTTTCCCCGGGGTCGATGGCCAGGGCGAAGTCGTCTTCCAGGAATCGATGTGCCGCATCGGCCAGCTGCAGCGCCATGTGGTGGTCGGACAAAAAGTGCGTCAAACCCGTCAACGGTACTTCATAACGGGGGAACAAAGGGCTCGCATCCATGTCGTGCTGGACGAGCGATTCGGCCACGACGATGTCCCCGACACGGATCGAAGCGTCGCCAGCACCAGCCACACCCGTAAAGAGGATGTGGGTAACACCGAACTTCTCCACAAGCGTTGTGGTCGTCAGTGCCGCTGCAACCTTGCCTATACGCGATAAAACGCACACAGCGTCGATTTCCCACAGTTGTCCGAGGAAGTAGTCACGCATGCCGTGCGTGAGCTTGTAGGCCCCTTCCATGGCCTCCACGAGCCCCTGCTGTTCTTCGTGCAATGCGCTAATGATCCCTAATCGCATGTTTCGGCCTTGTCCTGGATGGGTTGACGGACGGGTTTCGGCGGCTTGTTCACGCTGTTCCCGCTGTTTTTGTCTTAATAAAACAAAGATGTATATAAAAAATGGTAGTGATAGTAAACGCGCTTCTGTCTGTGGATAAGACCGAATTTGTCTACAGCGTCAACGGTTTACGCGCTCACGGATCGGTTGGACAAGCATTGTATCGATGCTGAACCGATGTTGGACAAAAACCGGGCGAGCAGAAAAAGTGGCCGTTCTGCACATCCGCTCCTGTGGATATGCAGGACCTTTTCCACAGTCGAGCCGGTTTTGTCTGCCTACAGGACGCTTGCAGGCTGCGAACGCTGTTCCAGGTGCGACGTCGGCATCACGTTCTTCCTGTAGACAAACGGCAGTCGGGCAGTGGTTGCGTCAGCTTTCCATGCGCCGGTGCCCAGTTTCATTTTTTTTTGTGCAGTCGAGCTGGTTTTGCATGCTCACCAGGGCTTGCAGGATGCGAACGCTGGTTCTGCTGCGACGTTGGCATCACGTCCTTCCTGTAGACAGACGACAGTCGAGCAGTGGTTACGTCAGCTTTGGATACGACGGTGCCCGTTTTCTTTTTTTTTTGCAGACAAAAGAGCGTTCGCGTCGTGTCGGCTTCGCCGTCGATCTCTGCTGTGCGAGTTGTCCTTCTTTAGTTAACTTGGATAGAAAGAAAGGATAGTGATGATAGTAAACGCCGGCTGAACTGTGGATAAGCTGGATTTTTTCCACAAGCTCAAGGGTTTACGCGCGTCGAAAGCGGTCGGACAAACGTTGTTTTTGCCGAGGACCAAAACTGGAAAAAAAATTCGCGGTCGAGTTTCATGGCAGTTCCGCACATTCGATCCTGTGGATATTCAGCAGCTTATCCACAAAAGGATCGGGAACAGGGAATTTGGGGCTGCCGGCAGCCGGCTTGGTCGACGTCGCGCGGGTGTTGTGGTTGTGAACGCATCCGGAGTCGGTCTTTTTTGTCACGCAGGACGATGCCGGGGATGCGTCGCGACCGAAAGCGAATAATTTTTTCGGGATGGCCGCAGCGTTTGGCGCGAGTCGTCACCTTTGAGATCAAAAACAGGGTGTCCTGGGGTGCTGAAGCGGCTTGGTCGACGTCGACCAGGTGTTGTGGTCACGAACGCATCCGGAGTCCGCCGATTTTTTTGTCGCGCGGAGCGACGTCGAGATGCGTCGAGGTCGAAGACGAAAATTTTTTTTGGTAGGACCGTGGCCTTCGAGGCGAGTCGTCAGGTTTACAACCAAATGCTTGTATACAGAATAATGGTAATAGTTAACGGTGGCACTCTTCTGTGGATAAGCCGGGTTTTTTCCACAACATCAAACGTTTACGTTTCGCATAAGGCGGTGGGCTGGTCTTGTATGTGCCTTGTGGCAAAACTGGATAAAAATCCGGGTTGTGCGAAAAATCGATCTTCCTCACATTTCGTACCTGTGGATATTCATACGCTTATCCACAGTCCGGGGACCCCTTGTTGAGCTTGATCATCTGGTAAGCTTGCTCAACCGAATCACGATGCGAGGGTCCATGGAGTCCGCAGGGGAATTCGATGTCATCATTGTCGGGGCCGGTACCGCCGGCTGCGTGCTGGCCAACCGCCTCACCCGCAGGTCCGACGTGCAGGTGCTGCTGATCGAGGCCGGCGGCAAGGACGATTACCTGTGGATCCACATCCCCGTCGGTTACCTGTACTGCATCGGCAACCCGCGCACGGACTGGTTGTTCAAAACGGAGGCGGATCCAGGTCTGGCGCGGCGATCGCTCATCTACCCACGTGGAAAAGTCCTGGGCGGCAGTTCATCGATCAACGGCATGATCTACATGCGCGGCCAGGCCGAGGACTATGACCGCTGGGCTGCCATCACGGGCGATCCATCCTGGCGCTGGGACAATGTCCTGCCCATTTTCAAGGCAAGCGAAGACCATCACGGCGGCGCCAGCACCATCCACGGCAGCGGCGGCGAGTGGAGAGTGGAGCGCCAGCGGCTGTCCTGGGAAATCCTCGACGCGTTCCGTGAAGCGGCCCACCAGACGGGCATCCCGAAAGTCGACGATTTCAACGGCGGCGACAACGCAGGCTGTGCCTATTTCGAAGTCAACCAGCGGCGCGGCATCCGGCTGAATACGGCCAAAGCCTTTCTCAGGCCGGCCGCCACGCGTCCGAACCTGACGATCATGACGGGCTGCCATGTTGAAAAGCTGTGGATCGAGCAGACGGAGCAGGGCGCTGTCTGCCGCGGGGTGAAATTCACGGGTGGCGGCCGTGCGTTCACCGCCACGGCGCGGCGCGAAACCCTGCTGGCCGCTGGCGCCATCGGTTCGCCGCATATCCTGCAATTGTCCGGCATCGGGCCGGCAGCCCTGTTGCACCAGCATGGGATCGCACCCGTCCTCGATGCGCCCGGCGTGGGCGAAAACCTGCAGGATCATTTGCAACTGCGTATGGTCTACCGCATCACGGGCGCCCGCTCGCTCAACACGAGTGCCGCGTCCTGGTACGGCAAGATGAAAATCGGCGTGCAATATCTGCTATTCCAAAGCGGGCCCATGTCGATGGCGCCGTCGCAGCTGGGCGCGTTTGCCCGCTCCGACCCTGGCCAGGCGACGCCAAACCTCGAATACCACGTGCAGCCGCTCTCCCTGGAAAAATTCGGCGATCCGCTGCACGGTTTCCCCGCTTTTACGGCGAGCGTGTGCAATTTGCGGCCGACGGCGCGGGGCCATGTCCGGCTGGCGGCGAACGACAGTTACGCGCCCCCGAAAATATCTCCGAACTATCTCAGCACGCCGGAAGACCGCAAGGTGGCGGCCGAGGCGCTGGCGCTGACGCGGCGCATCGTCGCGGCGCCCGCGCTGGCGAAGTACCGCCCGGAAGAATTCAAGCCGGGCCCGCACTACCGCACGGAGGAAGAATTGGCGGAAGCAGCCAGCCTCATCGGCACGACGATTTTTCATCCGGTCGGCACCTGCCGCATGGGGAGAACGGACGATCCGCTGGCCGTCGTCGACAGCGAGCTGCGCGTCAAAGGTGTCCAGGGGCTGCGCGTCGTCGACGCGTCCATCATGCCGACGATCACGTCCGGCAACACGAATTCTCCGACGTTGATGATTGCCGAAAAGACGGCGCAGTTGATCCAGAGCGCGTGGTCGTAGTGCATTTTTGCACAACGGGTTTGCGCGCCGTCATGACGTAGCGCAGGGCGATACGCGTGGCGTGTGCTGTATCTTGACGAGTTCCAAAAGTGTGTATGATTTGTAAAGCTTGAATGGACGAAAGCGGGGAGACGCAATGCCGGACGTCATTCTGGAAACACGTGATCTGACGAAGGAATTCAAGGGTTTTACGGCGGTCAACCAGGTGAGTCTGCAGGTGCAGCGCGGCCATATCCACGCGCTCATCGGACCCAATGGCGCCGGCAAGACGACGTGCTTCAACCTGCTGACCAAATTCCTGGCGCCCTCCGCCGGCCGCATTCTGTTCAACGGCACCGACATCACCGCCCTGAAACCGGCGCAGATCGCGCGGATGGGAATCATCCGCTCGTTCCAGATCTCGGCCGTGTTCCCGCATCTCACCGTGCTGGAAAACGTGCGTATCGGCCTGCAGCGTGCCCTCGGCACCAGCTTTTATTTCTGGCGCAGCGAAAAGACCTTGAACCGGCTCAACGACCGCGCCATGGCGTTGCTGGCCGAAGTGGACCTGGAACAGTTTGCCGACACCATCACGGCCGACCTGCCATACGGCCGCAAGCGCGCGCTCGAGATCGCCACGACGCTCGGCATGGAGCCGGAACTCATGTTGCTGGACGAACCGACGCAGGGCATGGGCCACGAAGATGTGCACCGCGTGACGGCACTGATCAAAAAAGTGGCAAGCGGACGCACGATCCTGATGGTGGAACACAACATGAACGTCGTTTCGGGTATTTGCGACCGCATCTCCGTGCTGCAGC
This sequence comes from Telluria mixta, assembly GCF_029223865.1. Classification (NCBI taxonomy): domain Bacteria; kingdom Pseudomonadati; phylum Pseudomonadota; class Betaproteobacteria; order Burkholderiales; family Oxalobacteraceae; genus Telluria; species Telluria mixta. The sequence goes on along the minus strand of NZ_CP119520.1, from coordinate 2,006,328 downwards.
GCGGCGCCGTGCTGGCGGAAGGCAGTTACGCGGACGTGTCGCGCAATCCGCAGGTCATCGAAGCGTACATGGGCAGCGCCGACAACAACCTGGCGGGAGCGCACGGATGACGCCGGCACTGGAGATCGAGAACCTGCAAGCCTGGTATGGCGAATCGCACATCCTGCACGGCGTCAGCTTTGCCGTGCAGCCGGGCGAAGTCGTCACCCTGCTGGGCCGCAACGGCGCGGGCCGCACGACTACGTTGCGCGCGATCATGGGCCTGACGGGCGCGCGCACCGGGTCGATCAAGGTCAACGGCGTCGAGGCGATCCGCCTGCCCACGCACCGCATCGCCCACCTCGGCATCGGTTACTGCCCGGAAGAGCGGGGCATTTTCGCGTCGCTGTCGACCGAGGAAAACCTCATGCTGCCGCCGAAGCTGGCTGGCGGCGACGCCGGCATGAGCGTCGCGGAGATCTACGAGATGTTCCCGAACTTGTACGAACGGCGCCACAGCCAGGGGACGCGGCTGTCCGGCGGCGAACAGCAGATGCTGGCCGTCGCGCGCATCCTGCGCACGGGTGCGCGCCTGTTGCTGCTGGACGAGATTTCGGAAGGGCTGGCGCCCGTGATCGTGCAGGCGCTCGCGAAGATGATCACGACCCTCAAGGCGAAGGGCTACACGATCGTCATGGTGGAACAGAATTTCCGGTTCGCGGCGCCGCTGGCGGACCGGTTTTACGTCATGGAACACGGCCGCATCATCACGACGATCGCGGCCGCGGAGCTGCAGGCCAGCATGCCGGCATTGACCGAGCTGCTGGGCGTTTGATCATCGACAACGGAGACCATATGAAAACAGCGATTGCCTTTGCCGCCGCCGCCTTCGCGGCCGGTTTGTCCATGCCGGCGCTGGCCCAGATCTCGGGCGACACCGTCAAAATCGGCATGATCACGGATTTATCGGGCGTGTATTCCGACATCGACGGCAATGGCGGTGCCGAAGCCGTGCGCATGGCGATCGCGGATGCGGGCGGCGCCATCAATGGTAAAAAAATCCAGTTCATCGTCGCCGACCACCAGAACAAGCCCGACATTGCCGCCAGCAAGGCGCGGGAATGGTTCGACCAGCAGGGCGTCGACATGCTGATCGGCGGCACGAACTCCGGCGCCGCCCTCGCCATGGCCAAGGTGGCGGCGGAAAAGAAAAAAGTCTTTATCGCCATCGGTTCCGGCAGTGCGCAGCTGACCAACGAACAGTGCTCGCCGTATACCGTGCACTACGCGTATGACACGGTCGCGCTCGCCCGCGGCACGGGCGCCACGATGGTGAAGCAGGGCGGCAAGAGCTGGTATTTCCTGACGGCCGATTACGCGTTCGGCCAGTCGCTGGAAAAGGACACGACCGACGTCGTGAAGGCCAATGGCGGTACCGTGCTGGGCAGTGTGAAGCACCCGCTGGGCGCATCCGACTTTTCGTCGTTCCTGCTGCAGGCGCAGTCGTCGAAAGCGCAGGTGCTGGGGCTGGCGAATGCCGGCGGCGACTTCATCAATTCCGTCAAGGCGGCGAAGGAATTCGGCCTCACCAGCAAGATGAAGATCGCGGGCCTGCTCGTGTTCATCAACGATATCCACACCCTCGGGCTACAGACTACGCAAGGACTCTACCTGACAGACGCCTGGTACTGGGACATGAACAACGACACCCGCGTGTGGGCGAAAAAATACTTCGCGAAGATGAAGAAGGAGCCGTCGTCGCTGCAGGCGGCGGATTATTCCGCGGCGATGAATTACCTGAACGCGGTTAAGGCGATCGGCACGGACGATGGCGACAAGGTCATGGCCCAGCTGAAAAAGACCAAGATCAATGACATGTTCACGAAGAATGGCGAGATCCGTCCGGACGGCCGCATGGTGCACGATATGTACCTGATGCAGGTCAAGACGCCGGCCGAGTCGAAGGCGCCATGGGATTACTACAAGGTCGTGGCCACGATTCCGGGCGCCCAGGCGTACACGACCAAGGCCGAGACCAAGTGCGCGGCCTGGAAGTGAGCCTGACGTAAGCACGTGCCCATGGAAATTTTCGGCGTCCCCCTGCAGGCGATGATGAGCCAGCTGCTGCTGGGCCTTGTGAACGGTTCGTTCTACGCGATGCTGTCGCTGGGCCTGGCCGTCATCTTCGGCCTGCTCAACGTAATCAATTTTTCGCACGGCGCGCTGTACATGATGGGCGCGTTCGCCGCGTACATCGGCGTCACGTCGTTCGGGCTGAACTACTGGACGATGCTCGTGCTGGCGCCGCTGATCGTCGGCGCGTTCGGCATCCTGATCGAAAAGACGATGCTGCGCTGGCTCTACCGGTTCGATCACCTGTACGGTCTGCTGCTGACCTTCGGCATCACCTTGCTGCTGGAAGGCCTGTTCCGCTCGTTCTTCGGCGTGTCCGGCCAGACCCTGGACGTGCCGGAAGCGCTGTCAGGCGCCACCGACCTCGGTTTCATGATCCTGCCGAACTACCGCGCCTGGGTCGTGGCCGCGTCGCTCGTCGTGTGCCTGGCGACGTGGTTCACGATCGAAAAGACGAGATTGGGCGCCTACCTGCGCGCGGGCACGGAAAACCCGAAGCTGGTCGAAGCGTTCGGCATCAACGTGCCGTTGATGGTGACATTGACCTACGGCTTCGGCGTCGCGCTGGCGGGCTTTGCAGGCGTGCTGGCGGCGCCCGTCATCAACGTGACGCCGCTGATGGGTTCCAACCTCATCATCGTCGTGTTCGCCGTCGTCGTGATCGGCGGCATGGGCTCCATCCTCGGGTCCATCGTCACGGGCCTGGCGCTGGGCGTCATCGAAGGGCTGACGCGCGTGTATTACCCGGAAGCGTCGGAAGTCGTCGTGTTCGTCGTGATGGTGATCGTGCTGCTGCTGCGTCCCGCCGGCCTGTTCGGCAAAGAAAAATGAGGCCCCGACCATGACCATGAACCGAACCCTCGGCTACGGCCTCGCACTGGTGGTGGCGCTGGCGGCGCCGTTTGTCGGCTATCCGGTCTTCCTGATGAAGCTGCTGTGCTTCGGCCTGTTCGCCTGCGCTTTCAATCTCCTGATCGGCTACACCGGCTTGCTGTCGTTCGGCCACGCGGCATTTTTCGGTGGCGCCGGCTACGTCACGGGGCACGCGCTTGCGGTGCTCGGGTTGCCGTTCGAGATATCACTCGTGCTGGGCGTGCTGGCAGCCGCCGCGCTGGGTTTGGTCATGGGGCTGCTGGCCATCCGGCGCCAGGGCATTTATTTTTCGATGATCACCCTGGCGCTCGCGCAGATGGTGTATTTCGCCGCGCTGCGTGCGCCGTTTACGCACGGCGAGGACGGGCTGCAGGGCGTCCCGCGCAGCAGGCTGCTGGGGTTCGTCGACCTCGGCAACGACCTGGCCCTGTACTACGTCGTGCTGGCGATCTGCGTGGCCGGCTTCGCCTTGATCGTCCGGACGGTGCATTCGCCGTTCGGGCAGGTGCTGAAGGCGATCAAGGAAAATGAAGCGCGCGCCATTTCTCTGGGCTACGACGTGGATCGCTATAAACTCGTCGCGTTCGTGCTGTCGGCCGCGCTGGCTGGCCTGGCGGGGGCGACGAAGACCGTCGTGCTCGGCTTCGAGACGCTGACGGACGTGCACTGGACGATGTCCGGCCTCGTCATCCTGATGACCCTGGTGGGCGGCATGGGCACCCTGGCGGGGCCGATCCTGGGCGCCTTCCTCATCGTCGCGCTGGAGAACAAGCTGGGCGACCTGGGGAACTTCCTGGCCGAGACGACGCATGTAGAATGGTTCGCATCACTCGGAGAATCCGTGGGCATCATCACCGGTCTCATCTTTGTTGCGTGCGTGTTGTTGTTCCGCCGGGGTATCGTCGGCGAGATCGCGGCGGTGCTCCACTCTCCGGTTTCAAGGAGGTGAACGTGATCGACGAATCCCTCATGCTGGACGTGAACGGCATCCGCATCCACACGACGACGACGGGGCAGGGACCGGCCGTGCTGCTGCTGCACGGCTTTCCCGACACGCACCTCGTCTGGCGCAAGCAGGTCCCCGTCCTGGCCGCCGCGGGTTTCCGCGTGCTGGCGCCCGACCTGCGCGGGTATGGCCGCAGCGACGCGCCGGGCGGTGTGTTCGACTACACGATGGACAAGCTGCGCGGCGACGTGCTGGGCCTGCTCGACGCCCTCCACATCGATAAAGTCTTCCTCGTCGGCCACGATTGGGGCGGCCTCATCGGCTGGCAGATCGCGGCGCTGGCACCGGAACGCGTGCACCGCTACGTGGCAATGTCCACCGGCCACCCGTACGCCATCGCGCGCGCCGGCATCCTGCAGCGCTTGCGCATGACCTATATCCTCGGCTTCATCATGCCGGGCATCGCGGAACATACGCTTCGTGCGGCCGACTGGTTCATCATGCGCCAGTTCACGGACGAGCCCGGCCAGGCCGACCACTGGAAGCGTGACCTGTCCCCGCCAGGCCGCCTGACGGCCGCCTTAAACTATTACCGCGCCAACCTGAGCCTGGCGCTGCCGCGCGGACACCGCCAGGTGAAGGTCCCCGTGATGGGCTTGTGGAGCGACCGCGACCCGGCGCTGGGCGAAAAGCAGATGCGCGATTCCGCCCATTATGTCGACGGCGAGTTCCGTTTCGAGCGCATCCGCGGCGCGGATCACTGGCTGCAGCTGACGGCGGCCGACGAGGTCAACCGCCTGCTGCTGCAATTTCTCGAAGAGGGACGTGCAGCGGCCGTCTGAGTTTGTTGCGTCGCAACAAGGGTGTCGGACTACAATAGCGCTTTTACGCGTTATTCATCATGTTCGATTTTGCCCTGCTGGCCGTCGCGGCCTTCGTTGCCGGTCTCGTGGATGCTGTCGTCGGTGGGGGAGGATTGATCCAGATCCCGGCGATGTTTGCCATGTTTCCTCGTGAGGTACCGGCAACGCTGCTGGGCACAAATAAACTGGCCGCGATGTTCGGTACGGCCGTTGCGGCCGTCAAATACTCGCGCCGCGTGACGGTCGCCTGGAGCACGGCGGCACCGGCGGCGCTCGCCGCGTTCGCGCTGTCGTTCATCGGTGCGTGGACCGTGACCCGCGTCCCGGGCGACTTCGTCAGGAGTCTCCTGCCGCTGATCCTCGTCGCGGTGGCCGTGTACACGTACAAGAAGAAAGACCTGGGCGCCGTGCATGCGCCGGCGCACAGCGGCATGACGGAACGGCTGCTCGCGATGGGTGTCGGCGCCGCCATCGGTTTTTATGACGGCTTCTTCGGCCCCGGCACCGGCAGCTTCCTGATCTTCCTGTTTGTTCGCTTCTTCGGATTCGACTTCCTCAGCGCGTCGGCGGCGGCGAAGATCGTCAACGTCGCCTGCAATATCTCGGCGCTGATCTGGTTCGGCTACAGCGGTCACCTGCTCTGGCAACTCGGCCTGTTGATGGCCGTGTGCCAGATCGCGGGTTCACTGGTCGGAACGCGGCTGGCGCTGAAGCACGGTAGCGGCTTCGTACGCAAGCTGTTCCTTGTCGTCGTCGGGCTGTTGATCGTAAAGACAGCGTTTGACACGTTCAAGCGCTTGGGCTGGTGATTGTTTCACGTGGAACAGTCAACGCGACTTGCGGACGCGTGTGACAAGCGTCGGCAAGTTCCACGCGCCACCGGGCGTAATCTGGCGGCACATGCCGCTCGTCGCGTCGGAGGTCTGCGTGAACGCGCGGCCGTCCCAGGTCCAAGTCGCGGTCGCGACGCAATCGGCGATGCCGCGACCCTTCTGGAATGAGCTAATGACGCCGTCGTCGTAATCGGTTGCGGACGTCGTGACCAGAACGGCGGAGTAGGGTGGCTTGGCGTCCACGACCCAGTAGCCGTCGCCCGTGTTGTAGGCGGCGGTCCAGCACGTGTGCGATACGAGCAGCTTGTCTTTCGTGAAAGGCCGGGCCTCGAACTCGCCCGATGTTTCGGACGTCGAGTCCAGCAGCTCGCAATCGCCTTCCTTCACCGTCTTGCGTAGCGCGGCCCTGAGCGCGCGCGTTTGGCTGGAAGTCAGTTTAATGGGATTCTTGTCCTGGCTGACTGGCCCTGCTTGCACCTCGGGCGCGGGCAATGGCGGCACAACACTTGATTCAGATTTGCTGCCCCGGCGCACCAGCGCACCGGGGGTGTCGAGCCGGCCCTGGAACTCATCCATCTTGAGCAGTACGGCATTGGCGCCGGCTGTCGATATGGTCCACGTCGTTCCCTTGCCGGACCAGGAGATGCGGCCATCCTTGAGCAGAGCCGGCAACAGGGCGCGGACCTGCGCATCGGTCAGCGTGAGGATGGACGACTTCGGGTCGATGCGGACGATGCCGAGGGCGCGGCCATCGAGGGACATTGCGAGCTGGTCGGGCGTCGGATGACGTTCGTCATCTGCCAGTTGCAGTTCGACCTTGACCGTCTGGTTCGGCCCCGCCGCGCGCGTGACCAGGAGGGTGGCGGCCGGACCATCGCCTTCGTCGTTATAGCCTGCGGCGCGGCAGGTTCGCGTATTGTCGCAGGCGAGTTCCCAGTCCTTGTGGCTGAAGGTGGTTGACGGCAGATCGGAGCGTGGATACGCGCTGGCGTTGGCGCTCAAGGCGAGCAGGGCATAGGTAAGCGGGCGAAGTTTAGACATGGTGGCAAGGTGAAGTGAGTGTGGCGAAAAGCCTAACACGTCACTGTTTCACGTGAAACAAATCGTCGTTTTCGGGGTCGAGCCGAAGCCGCACGGAAAAAAGAATCTATAATCGCTTCTTAATCCTCCTCGCAACACACTCCATCATGCTATTTCCGACTGAATTCGACGTGATCGTCGTTGGCGGCGGCCATGCCGGCACCGAAGCGGCGCTCGCGTCTGCGCGCATGGGCCAGAAGACCCTGTTGCTCACTCATAACATCGAAACCCTGGGCGCGATGTCCTGCAACCCGTCCATCGGCGGCATCGGCAAGGGCCACCTCGTCAAGGAAGTGGACGCCATGGGCGGCGCAATGGCTATCGCCACCGACGAAGCCGGTATCCAGTTCCGCATCCTGAACTCCTCGAAGGGCCCGGCTGTGCGCGCCACGCGTGCCCAGGCCGACCGCATGCTGTACAAGCAGGCGATCCGTTCGCGCCTGGAAAACCAGCCGAATTTGTGGCTGTTCCAGCAGGCCGTCGACGACCTGGTGGTCGAAGGCGACCGCGTCGTCGGCGCCGTCACCCAGATCGGCCTGCGCTTCCGTGCGCGCGCCGTCGTGCTGACGGCCGGCACTTTCCTCGACGGGAAGATCCACGTCGGCCTGCAGAATTACTCGGCCGGCCGTGCGGGCGACCCGCCGGCGGTCTCTCTGTCGTCGCGCCTGAAAGAACTCAAATTGCCGCAGGGCCGCCTGAAAACGGGTACGCCGCCGCGCATTGACGGCCGCAGCATCGACTTCTCCGTGATGACGGAACAGCCGGGCGACCTCGATCCGGTCCCGGTGTTTTCGTACATGGGCAATGCCGCGATGCACCCGAAACAGCTGCCGTGCTGGGTGACGCACACGAATGCGCAGACGCACGACATCATCCGCAACGGCCTCGACCGCAGCCCGATGTACACGGGCGTGATCGAGGGCGTCGGTCCGCGCTACTGCCCGTCGATCGAAGACAAGATCCACCGCTTCGCTTCGAAGGAATCGCACCAGATCTTCCTCGAACCGGAAGGCCTGACGACCAACGAGTTTTACCCGAACGGTATCTCCACGAGCCTCCCATTCGACGTGCAACTGGCCCTGGTGCGCTCGATGCGTGGCCTGGAAAACGCATTCATCCTGCGTCCCGGCTATGCGATCGAATACGATTATTTCGACCCGCGCGGCCTGAAGGCATCGCTGGAGACGAAGGCCGTCCAGGGCCTGTTCTTCGCCGGCCAGATCAACGGGACGACCGGCTACGAAGAAGCCGCGGCCCAGGGCATGCTGGCGGGTATCAACGCGGCGCTGCTGACGCAGGGCCGCGAGGCATGGACGCCGTCCCGCTCGGAGGCCTATCTCGGCGTGCTGGTCGACGACCTGACGACGCAGGGCGTCGCGGAGCCGTACCGCATGTTCACGAGCCGCGCGGAATACCGTCTGTCGCTGCGCGAAGACAATGCGGATATGCGCCTGACGGAGATCGGCCGCAAGTTGGGCGTCGTGGGCGATGCGCAGTGGGAAGCGTTCGAACGCAAGCGCGAAGCCGTTGCGCGCGAACTGGAGCGCCTGCGTGCGACGTGGGTCAACCCGCGCATTCTCGCCGCAGCCGAATCGGAACGTGTAATCGGCCAGGCCATCGAGCGCGAATACAACCTGGCGGACCTGCTGCGCCGTCCGGGTGTGGAGTACGACAAGCTGGTAACCCTGCAGGGTGTCGACGGCCAGGCGCTGGGCGGTCCGGGTGTGGAAGATCCGGCTGTGAAAGAACAGGTCGAGATCCAGCTGAAGTATTCGGGCTATATCGATCGCCAGGCACGTGAAGTCGAACGCCACGATCATTACGAAAACCTGAAATTGCCCGAGAACCTGAACTATCTCGAGATCGCGGCATTGTCGATCGAAGTGCGCCAGAAGCTCGATAAACAGCGGCCCGAAACGCTGGGCCAGGCCTCGCGCATTTCCGGTGTCACGCCGGCGGCAATTTCTCTGCTGCTCGTGCACCTAAAAAAACGCGGCGCCAAGGGTTTTACCAGTGTCCCGAACGAGGAATCGGCCGCATGAAGAATTTCGACCGAGCGGCCTTGTCCGCTGTGCTGGGGGAGGGCATCGATGCGATGCGCCTCGACGTGAGCCCGGCCCAGCAGGACAAGCTGATGAATTACCTAGCGTTGATGTTCAAGTGGAATGCCGTCTACAACCTGACGTCGCTGCGCGACCCGATGCAGATGGTCACGCACCACCTGCTGGATTCGCTGGCGGCCGTGCCGGCATTCGCGGCTGCAAAGAACGTGCTGGATGTCGGTTCCGGCGGTGGTTTGCCGGGCATCGTGCTGGCGATCGTTCGTCCCGACATGAAAGTGTCGATGATCGACACGGTCCATAAAAAAACAGCTTTCCTGACGCAAGTGAAAGCGGAGCTGGGCCTGGCCAACGTCACGGTGTACACGGCACGGGTGGAGCAATTGCAGGTGAGCGACAAATTCGATGTCATCACCTCGAGGGCTTTTGCCGACCTGTCGGATTTCGTCAACTGGTCTTCGCACCTGCTGGCCGACGGCGGCCGCTACATCGCCTTGAAAGGGGTAGCACCGAAAGACGAACAGGAACGGCTGCCGGCAGAGTGGAAGGTCGACAAGGTGGAACCGCTGGACGTACCAAGGCTCGGCGCCGAGCGTCACCTGGTATTCATCGAACGTTCCACGTGAAACAATCCCGCGAGCACTCCAGTCCCGGCACAAACATATAAACTGTATAAACAGTTTATACCGTTAATACCATATAAATCGTATAAATCGTTTTAATGGTATTAATCGTATGACTGATAAAGGCATACATGGCGAAAATTTTTTGCGTAGCAAACCAGAAGGGCGGGGTCGGCAAGACCACCACCAGCGTGAACCTGTCCGCCGGCCTCGCCAAGCTTGACCAGCGCGTGCTGCTGGTCGACCTCGACCCGCAGGGAAATGCCACCATGGGCGCGGGCATCAACAAGGCGGGGCTGACCTCGTCGATCTACGAGGTGCTGCTGGGCGAGGCCGACGTGGCCGCGGCGCGCCTGCGCAGCGAAGCAGGGCGCTTCGACGTCCTGCCCGCCAACCGCGAACTCGCCGGTGCCGAAGTGGAGATGGTCGAGCTGGAAAACCGCGAGCGCCGCCTGAAGGAAGCGCTGGCCAAGGTCGACGCCGACTACGATTTCATTTTGATCGACTGCCCGCCCGCGCTGTCGATGCTGACCCTGAACGGTCTCGTGTCCGCGCACGGCGTCATCATCCCGATGCAGTGCGAGTACTACGCACTGGAAGGCCTGTCGGATCTCGTGAACACGATCAAGAAGGTGCATGCGAACCTGAACCATGATCTGCGCATCATCGGCCTGCTGCGCGTGATGTTCGATCCGCGCATGACCTTGTCGCAGCAGGTGTCGGCGCAGCTCGAGCAGCATTTCGGCGACAAGGTGTTCAAGACGATCATTCCGCGCAACGTGCGCCTGGCGGAAGCGCCGTCGTACGGCATCCCGGGCGTCACGTTCGATCCGTCCTCGAAGGGCGCGCAGGCATATATTGCCTTCGGCGCCGAGATGGTCGAACGCATCAAGACAATGTAACCAGAACCAGCATAAGTCATGGCAACCAAAAAACTCAAAGGACTCGGCCGCGGCCTCGATGCGCTGCTGGGCGGAGACACTCCCGAGACGCCGGCCGCACCATCCGGTGCGCCGTCGCTGCTGCAGGTCGGACAGATCCAGGCCGGCAAATACCAGCCGCGCACGCGCATGGACGACGGTTCGCTGGCCGAGCTGGCGGCGTCGATCAAATCCCAGGGCATCATGCAGCCGGTGCTCGTACGGCCGATCGACGTGTCGCCGTCCGGCGCGCGCTACGAGATCATCGCCGGCGAACGCCGCTTCCGCGCCGCCCAGCTGGCGGGCCTGGACGAGATCCCCGTGCTCGTGCGCGAAGTCGATGACCAGAACGCCGCCGCGATGGCGCTGATCGAGAACATCCAGCGCGAAGACCTGAATCCGCTGGAAGAGGCGCAGGGCATCGCGCGGCTGATTTCGGAATTCAGTTTCACCCACGAGCAGGCGGCGCAGGCCGTCGGCCGTTCGCGCAGCGCCGTGTCGAACCTGCTGCGTCTCGTAAACCTCGCGCAGCCCGTGCAGACGATGCTGATGGCGGGCGACATCGACATGGGCCACGCCCGTGCCCTGCTGGCCGTCGACGCGGCCAGCCAGATCGCGCTGGCGAACCAGGTCATCGCCAAGCGCATGTCCGTCCGCGAGACGGAAAAGCTGGTCGCGCGCGCGCTGGAAGAACAGAACGCGCCGCCGGTCGCGGCGCGCCAGAAAGAAAAATCGGGCGACATCGTGCGCCTCGAGGAGGAATTGTCGGACCGCCTGGCGACGCCCGTCGCGTTCAAGATGGGGCCGAAGGGCAGGGGACAGATGATCATCGACTTCGCCGACCTCGACGTCCTGGACACCGTGCTCGCGCGCCTGCGCGCCTGACGCGGACACTCCCGCACCGATGCCGGGCCGGGTGCCCGGCATTTTTTTATCCGTACCGGATGCACCACGGCGACGCGCCCGCGCACTCCCACTGCCCAGTGCCCTCACTGCCGCGGTGCAAAACGAGCAGGCCGATGAGTGTGCCCTTGGTCGCGCTACCAGGCCGCGCGAGCCGGTATATGCATGGCCGGAACTGTTGGTTTACCTCACCGTGCGGTCGTAATTACACAACATTTCGTAGGAAATTTAACGTTTTATTGTCGAAATAGTTTGTAGTTTTTACACCCGATATAAGCGAGCGCAAGGCCGGAAGAGTTTGACTATGGCTCCGATAACACCTTATAATCCCGCTGATTCATGTAATTACCATACCGTTACACGGTTCCACCACGGCTGGCGCGAAAAGAACAGAAAAATGCTGCGCTTGGTCTCCCTGCAAATTCTGGCAACACTTGTGGCCGGCGTAATCGCCGGACTGCTTGGGGGGTGGGCTGCGATGTTTTCGGCGGTACTTGGCGGGATGTGTTGTGTCGTGCCCAATGGCATCATGGCGTTTCGCCTGTTCGCCAGTTCACAAAAAGTGGGCGGTCCAAACCCTGCCACATTTTTCATCTGGGAATTTGTAAAGATTGCTTTAACGCTCGCGCTGCTGTACGCAACGGCGCGGCTGTACCACGGCCTGAACTGGCTGGCCCTGCTGGGCGGGTTCATCGTGGCGCTGAAAAGTTACATCATTTTATTATTTGGGCATAAACAATGACGAACACGGTAGAAACCGCGGCGGAGCATGCGCCAACCGCAGGCGAATATATCCAGCACCACCTGGGCCACTTCACCAAAGGTCACCAGTCCTTCGTGGTCGACTTCAGCGTATTGAACCTCGACACGATCTTCTGGTCGGTTCTGACTGGCGTGATCGCACTGGCGATCATGTTGGTCGCCGCTCGTCGTGCGACCTCGGGCGTACCGGGCCGTTTCCAGGGTCTGTTCGAATCCATCGTCGAGATGGTCGAAGACCAGTCGAAATCGATCGTCCACGGCGACCGCCGCTTCATCGCGCCGCTGGCACTGACCGTGTTCGTCTGGGTGTTCCTGATGAACTCGATGGACTTCCTGCCGGTCGACCTGTTCGCCGGCCTGTTCCGCGCCCTCGGCATGGGTGAGCCGCATTTCCGTATCGTCCCGACCGCCGACCTGAACGGCACCATGGGCATTGCACTGGGCGTCCTGGCCGTTGTCCTGTACTACAACGTCAAGATCAAAGGCATCGGTGGCTGGATCCACGAATTGTTCGCCGCACCGTTCGGCATCTGGCTCGCGCCGGCCAACCTGCTCCTGAACATCATCGAATACGCAGCACGCACGGTGTCGCTCGGCATGCGACTGTTCGGCAACATGTACGCCGGCGAACTGCTGTTCCTGTTGATTGCTCTGCTCGGTTCCACGCTCACCGTGTTCGGTATCGTCGGCCACATCATTGCGGGTTCGATCTGGGCAATCTTCCACATCCTGATCGTGCTTCTCCAGGCATTCATCTTCATGATGCTGACGCTGGTGTATATCGGTCAGGCCCACGAGAGCCACTGACCGACGCGATCGCAAGAACGAACAAGATAGTGGTAGTAAAGAAGTTGTAAATTTTTAATTTTTTAAATAACTTTTGGAGTAAATCTAATGACTGACTATTCTTACGTTGCGCTGGCTTGCGGTCTGATCATCGGCCTGGGTGCAATCGGTGCCTGTATCGGTATCGCTCTGATGGGCGGCAAATACCTGGAAGCTTCGGCACGTCAGCCTGAACTGATGAATACCCTGCAGACCAAGATGTTCCTGCTGGCCGGTCTGATCGACGCGGCATTCCTGATCGGCGTCGGTATCGCCATGCTGTTCGCGTTCGCAAATCCGTTCCACGCCTAATCGAATCATCATTCGGTTCTGAACAGCCGAACCCCCCAGGTTCGGCATCCGTTTTTGTGAGAAGGAATTTACCGTGAACTTGAACGCAACTTTATTTGTTCAGTTCGTGGTCTTCTTCATCCTGGTGTTCGTCACGATGAAATTCGTGTGGCCACCGGTGATGAAAGCGCTCGACGAGCGCGCCGAGAGGATCGCGAACGGTTTGGCCGCAGCAGACCGCGGGAAGGTGGAACTGGCCGCCGCCGAAAAGCGCATCGCCGCCGAACTGGCCGCGACGCGTGACGAAAGCGCCAAGCGCATCGCCGACGCCGAAAAGCGCGCCGCCGCGATCATCGAAGAAGCCAAGCAGCAGGCAAGTGTCGAAGCCGCACGCATCGTCGAAGGTGCCAAGGCCGACGCCGAACAGCAGGTTACCCGCGCGCGCGAAGAACTGCGTGCCCAGGTGGCTGCCCTGGCCGTCGCCGGTGCCGAGCAGATCCTGAAGCGCGAAGTCAATGCAGCGGCCCACGCCGACCTGCTGAACCGCCTGTCGACCGAGCTCTGATCATGGCTGAACTCGCAACCGTCGCCCGCCCTTACGCCGAAGCCCTGTTCCGCGTCGCCCAGCAGGGCGACCTGGCCGCCTGGTCGGCCACCGTCGCGGAACTGGCGCTGATCGGTGCCAATCCGGATGTGCAGGCTTTTGCTGCCAATCCGAACGTCAAGCAAGCACAGCTGGCCGATACGATTGCGTCCCTGGTCAAGTCGCCGCTGAACGCTGAAGCGAAGAACTTTATCGCGATGCTGGCCGAGAATGGCCGCGTTGCCCTGCTGCCGGAAATCGGTGCCCAATTCGCTGTGCTCAAGAATGCACAGGAAGGCGCCGCCGACGCGACGATCCATAGCGCGTTTGAACTTTCGGCCGATCAGCTCAACCAGCTGGTCGCCACGCTGGAAAAGAAATTTGGCCGCAAGCTGAACCCCACGGTCGTGGTCGATCCGTCGCTGATCGGTGGCGTGCGCGTGGTCGTCGGCGATGAAGTGCTCGATACCTCGGTCCGCGCGAAGCTGCAGCAGATGCACAACGCGCTGGTTGCCTGAGAATCGCTAGACAAGCACCGTCGCCGCGTCCAGGACTTGCCCTACGCATCAAGAAACTATTAGGAGTTAGCACTCATGCAACTTAATTCGTCTGAAATCAGCGAACTGATCAAGAGCCGCATCCAGGGCCTCGAAGGTCAGGCTGATGTTCGTAACCAAGGCACGGTGATCTCCGTCGCCGACGGTATCTGCCGCATCCATGGTCTGTCGGACGTGATGCAGGGCGAGATGCTGGAATTCCCGGGCAACACCTTCGGCCTCGCCATGAACCTCGAGCGCGACTCGGTCGGCGCCGTGATCCTGGGCGCCTACGAAGGCATCTCGGAAGGCGACACCGTCAAGACCACGGGCCGCATCCTGGAAGTGCCGATCGGTCCGGAACTGCGCGGCCGCGTCGTCAACGCACTGGGCCAGCCGATCGACGGCAAGGGTCCGGTCGACGCCAAGCTGACCGCCCCGATCGAAAAGATCGCCCCGGGCGTGATCGCCCGTGAATCCGTCTCGCAGCCGCTGCAGACCGGTATCAAGTCGATCGACGCGATGGTGCCGATCGGCCGTGGCCAGCGCGAGCTGATCATCGGCGACCGCCAGACCGGTAAATCGGCTGTCGCTGTCGACGCGATCATCAACCAGAAGGGCCAGAACGTCACCTGCGTGTACGTCGCAATCGGCCAGAAGGCATCGACCATCAAGAACATCGTCCGCTCGCTGGAAGAGCACGGCGCGATGGAATACACGATCGTCGTCGCCGCATCGGCGTCCGAATCGGCTGCAATGCAATACATCTCGGCCTACTCGGGCTGCGCGATGGGCGAATACTTCCGCGACCGCGGCGAAGACGCGCTGATCGTGTACGACGACCTGTCGAAGCAGGCAGTCGCTTATCGCCAGATCTCGCTGCTGCTGCGCCGTCCGCCGGGCCGCGAAGCGTACCCGGGCGACGTGTTCTACCTGCACAGCCGTCTGCTGGAGCGTGCCGCACGCGTCAACGCCGACTACGTCGAAGCCTTCACCGGCGGCGCCGTCAAGGGCAAGACCGGTTCGCTGACCGCACTGCCGATCATCGAAACGCAAGCGGGCGACGTCTCGGCATTCGTGCCGACCAACGTGATCTCGATTACCGACGGCCAGATCTTCCTGGAAACCTCGCTGTTCAACGCCGGTATCCGTCCGGCGATCAACGCAGGTATCTCGGTGTCGCGCGTCGGTGGCGCAGCCCAGACCAAGGTCATCAAGGGCCTGTCCGGCGGTATCCGTACCGACCTGGCACAGTACCGTGAACTGGCCGCGTTCGCGCAGTTCGCATCGGACCTGGACGAATCGACCCGCAAGCAGCTGGACCGCGGTGCGCGCGTGACCGAACTGCTGAAGCAGAAGCAGTACTCGCCGCTGCCGATCTCGCTGATGGCCGCTTCGCTGTTCGCCGTCAACAAGGGCTTCTTCGACAGCATCGACGTCAAGCGCGTGCTGGACTTCGAAGCGGGCCTGCACGGCTTCCTGAAGTCGAGCCACGGCGCGCTGCTGTCGAAGATCGAAGAGACCAAGGCACTGGACAAGGACAGCGAAGCAGCGCTGGCCGCCGCCGTCGCCGATTTCAAGAAGTCGTTCTAAGACCGGCTTATTGATGGATCTCGGGACGGGGAGCAATCCCCGTCCACTTAAGGAGTAAGGGCTCATGGCAGCAGGCAAAGAGATACGAGGCAAGATCAAGAGCGTAGAAAATACGAAGAAGATCACCAAGGCGATGGAAATGGTCGCCGCGTCCAAGATGCGCAAGGCGCAGGACCGGATGCGCGCCGCCCGTCCCTACAGCGAGAAGGTCCGTAACATCACGGCCAACCTCGCCACTGCGAACCCGGAGTACACCCACGCGTTCATGGCGCAAGCCAAGGACGTCGAGGCGAAAGCCGTCGGCTTCATCGTCGTCACGACCGACAAGGGTCTGTGCGGCGGCATGAACACCAACGTGCTGCGCCAGGTGACGCAGAAGTCCCGCGAGCTGGAAAGCACGGGCAAACGCATTGAAGCCGTTGCAATCGGCAATAAAGGTCTGGGTTTCCTGAACCGTGTCGGCGTGAAGGTCGTGTCGAGCGTCACCCAGATCGGCGACACCCCGCACCTGGAAAAGCTGATCGGCCCGATCAAGGTCATGCTCGACGCTTACCAGGATGGTCAGCTGGACGCGGTGTACCTGTGCTACACCAAGTTCATCAACACCATGCGCCAGGAACCGGTCATCGAGCAGTTGCTCCCGCTGCCGGCCGGTCACCTGGAAGCGGACAGCGGCGCCCACTCGTGGGACTACATCTACGAGCCGGACGCGCAAGTCGTGATCGACGAGCTGCTGGTCCGTTACGTGGAAGCGCTGATCTACCAGGCGGTGGCCGAGAACCTGGCGTCCGAGCAATCGGCGCGTATGGTGGCGATGAAGGCCGCGACCGACAACGCGGGTAACGTCATCGGCGAGCTGAAGCTGGTCTACAACAAGACCCGCCAGGCGGCGATTACCAAAGAACTCTCCGAGATCGTGTCGGGCGCAGCTGCGATCAGCAGCTGAGCGACGTAGCGACCTCACGAAACGACATTAAAACTATATCTGAAGGAACGAAAATGGCTGATGGCAAAATCGTTCAGTGTATCGGCGCGGTGGTTGACGTGGAATTCCCGCGCGACGCCATGCCGAAGGTGTATGACGCACTGAAAATGGAAGGCTCCGAACTGACGCTGGAAGTGCAGCAGCAGCTGGGCGACGGCATCGTCCGCACCATCGCGCTGGGCAGCTCGGAAGGCCTGCGTCGCGGCATGACCATCCAGAACACCGGCAACCCGATCATGGTCCCGGTTGGTCCGGCCACGCTGGGCCGCATCATGGACGTGCTGGGCAACCCGATCGACGAGCGCGGTCCGGTCAGCCAGGAACGCACCGCGTCGATCCACCGTACCGCCCCGCAGTACGACGAGCTGTCGCCGTCGCAAGACCTGCTGGAAACCGGCATCAAGGTGATCGACCTGGTCTGCCCGTTCGCCAAAGGCGGTAAGGTCGGCCTGTTCGGCGGCGCCGGCGTCGGCAAGACCGTGAACATGATGGAACTGATCAACAACATCGCTAAAGCGCACTCGGGTCTGTCCGTGTTCGCCGGCGTGGGTGAGCGTACCCGTGAAGGTAACGACTTCTACCACGAAATGGCCGATGCGAAGGTCGTCGATCTGGACAACCTGGGCAACTCGAAGGTCGCGATGGTCTACGGCCAGATGAACGAACCGCCGGGCAACCGTCTGCGCGTCGCGCTGACCGGCCTGACGATGGCGGAAGCGTTCCGTGACGAAGGCAAGGACGTTCTGTTCTTCGTCGACAACATCTACCGTTACACGCTGGCCGGTACCGAAGTGTCGGCACTGCTGGGCCGTATGCCGTCCGCCGTGGGCTACCAGCCGACGCTGGCCGAAGAAATGGGCCGCCTGCAAGAGCGCATCACGTCGACCAAGACCGGTTCGATCACCTCGATCCAGGCCGTGTACGTCCCTGCGGACGACTTGACCGACCCGTCGCCTGCCACGACCTTCGCCCACCTGGACTCGACCGTCGTTCTGTCGCGTGACATCGCCTCGCTGGGTATCTACCCGGCCGTGGACCCGCTGGACTCGACCTCGCGCCAGCTGGACCCGCTGGTCGTCGGCGAAGAGCACTACACGACTGCGCGCGCCGTGCAGGGCACCCTGCAGCGCTACAAGGAACTGCGTGACATCATCGCGATTCTGGGCATGGACGAACTGGCACCGGAAGACAAGCTGGTCGTCGCACGCGCACGTAAGATGCAGCGTTTCCTGTCGCAGCCGTTCCACGTCGCTGAAGTGTTCACCGGCGCACCGGGCAAGTACGTCTCGCTGAAAGACACGATCAAGGGCTTCAAGATGATCGCGTCGGGCGAGCTGGACCACCTGCCGGAGCAGGCGTTCTACATGGTCGGCACCATCGAAGAAGCGATCGAGAAGGCCAAGAAGCTGGCTGCCTAATCGCTAGCCTCTTCAAAGGACACTTATGGCAAATACCATTCACGTTGACGTCGTCTCGGCCGAAGAGCAGATCTTTTCGGGCGAAGCGGAATTCGTCGCGTTGCCGGGTGAATCGGGTGAGCTGGGTATCTACCCGATGCACACCCCCTTGATCACGCGCATCCGCCCGGGTGCCGTGCGCATCAAAGTGGCGGGCCGCAGCGACGAAGAGTTCGTGTTCGTCGCCGGCGGCATCCTGGAAGTCCAGCCGAAAGGCGTGACCGTCCTCGCCGACACCGCGATCCGCGGCGCCGACCTGGACGAAGCGAAAGCCCAGGAAGCCAAGCGCAAGGCCGAAGAGCTGATGGTCAACAAGGAATCGGCAATCGACTACGCCAAGGCGCAAGCCGAACTGGCGGCGGCGGTCGCCCAGCTGGCCGCCATCGCCAAGCTGCGTCATAAAGGACGCTGATCGCTGTTGTTCGAGCGCTCAAAAAAAAGGCAGCCCTGGCTGCCTTTTTTATTTCCCGGAACCGGGGTCAGAGCCCGGTTTTGGGAAATAGCCCGCGAGCCGTTGCCGAAATTCGGGCTCTGACCCCGGTGTAAGCGGCGCCGTCCGAAGATGCAAACCTGATAAGCTGGCATCAACGACAAGACGACGAGTAATCACATGCGAACCATCGAACAAATCCTCCGCGCCGCCCGGACCGTGGCCGTCGTCGGGCTCTCGAACAAGCCCGAACGCGCCAGCCTGGAAGTCGCCAGCTACCTGCAGGGGCAGGGCTACCGCATCATCCCCATCAATCCCGCGTACGCCGGCCAGGAGATCCTCGGCGAGACCGTCTACGGCACGCTCCAGGAAGCGGCCGATGCGCTCGCGTCGTCCGGTACGCGCATCGACATCGTCGATTGCTTCCGCAAATCCGAAGAGATCCCGCCGATCGCCAAGGACGCCATCGACGTGCGCGCCGGGTGCCTGTGGATGCAGCTCGGCATCGAGAACCAGGTCGCCGCCGACCTGGCCCGGGCCGCGGGCCTGGACGTGGTCATGAACCACTGCATGCTGATCGAGCACCGCAAGCTGGGAGAACAGGCCGCATGAGCATGCTGGAACGCTTCCGCGCACCCAAGCACCTGGAATTGCGCGACAAGGATGCCGGCGATACCCCGCTGCGCGACGACAAGAAGGGCAAGCTCAAGAATGGCGAGATCAAGGAGCGCGAGCGGGTGCTCACTGCCGAGCTGACGGCCGAAGTGGCCAAGCTGCAGGAAAAGTTGTATGCGGCGCGCGACCAGAAGCTGCTGCTGATCCTGCAGGGGATGGACACCTCCGGCAAGGACGGCACCGTGCGTGCGCTGTTCTCGCAGATCAATCCGATGGGCCTGCACGCCACCGGCTTCGTGGCGCCGACCGAGAAGGAAAAGGCCCACGATTTCCTCTGGCGCGTGCACGCGCGCGTGCCGGCCAAGGGAGAAATCGGGATCTTCAACCGCAGCCATTACGAAGACGTGCTCGTGCCGCGCATTCTCGGCACGCTGGACGGGAAGGACCTCGACCGCCGCTACGCCCAGATCCGCGACTTCGAACGCATGCTGGCCGAGACGGGGACGACGGTCATGAAGGTCTTCCTGCACATCTCGAAGGACGAGCAGCGCGAGCGCCTGCAGGCACGCCTGGACGATCCCGAGAAGCACTGGAAGTTCGACCCGGCCGACCTTACCGCGCGCGAAAAATGGGACGTCTACCAGGACGCCTACGCCGACGCGATCAACGCGACGGACGGCGACCACGCGCCGTGGTACATCGTGCCGGCGGATTCGAAGACGCACCGCAACCTGATCATCGCCCACCTGATGCTGGAGACCATGCAGGGCATGAAGCTCGAGTGGCCTGAGCCGAAGGCGGACATGGCCAAGGTAAGGATAGACAACTGAGTCGACGGGTGAGATTGGCATAGAATGGAGATCCACCAACCCGTACGATCTCCGACCATGTTCAAGTCCACCGCTTTGCTGCTTTCCCTCGGCGCCGCCGCGACGTTTTCCACGCTGACGGCGGCACCCGCGCTGGCGCAGACGCCGGCCGCCCAGCCCGCGGCTCACCCGGCCAGCTGCCCGGCCGTGCTGAAGCACACCTTCAACCGCCTGCAGGACGAAACGCCGCAGGACCTGTGCCAATACAGCGGCAAGGTCGTGCTGGTGGTGAACACGGCCAGCTACTGCGGTTTCACCAAGCAGTACGAAGGCCTGGAAAAGCTGTACGCGAAATACGCGCCGCGCGGCCTCGTCGTGCTGGGCTTCCCGTCGAACGACTTCAAACAGGAAGACGCGGACGCGAAGAAAATCGCCGACCTCTGCTACAACACGTACGGCGTGAAGTTCCCGATGTTCACCAGCACCGTCGTCTCCGGCGATAAAGCCAATCCGCTGTACTCGGAGCTGATCAAGGCGACGGGCAACCAGCCCAAGTGGAACTTCAACAAATACCTGATCGACCGCAACGGCAAAGTCATCGACTACTTCCCGAGCAAGGTGACGCCGGAAGATCCGACCCTCGTCGGCAAGATCGAGCAGGCACTGAAGGGCTGAGCTTCTCTTGACCGGTGACAGGTTTATCGTAATAACCCGCATACCTTCATGGTCATTTTGATGCACATCAACGATTTTGTTGAGGTGGCTCAATAGACTGATCTTCGTTGAACAACAACACGAAGAAAGGTCTCACCATGAAGAAGTCGATGCTGAAACTGGTGTTCGCCGCCCTGGGTCTCGTCGGGGCTGCCGTGCCCGCACTGGCGCAGGAATCGCCGTGGCTGGTGCGCGCGCGGGCGGTGCACATCGATCCGGCCGACAAGTCCGATCCCGTCGGCGGTACCGGCGCGAGCGACCGCCTGCACGTCGGCGACAAGTGGATCCCTGAAGTCGACATCTCCTATTTTTTTACGCCCAACTGGGCCGCGGAGCTCGTCCTCACGGTGCCGCAAAAGCATGACGTCACGCTGGACGGCAAGCGCATCGGCAGCTTCAAGCACGTGCCGCCGACCCTGCTGGCGCAATACCACTTCCTGCCTGGCGCGCAGATCGACCCATACGTCGGCGCCGGCATCAATTACACCCTGATTTCCAAGGTCGACATCCTGGATGGCGCCGGACGCCTCGAGCACGACAGCATCGGCGCGGCGCTGCAGGCCGGCGTCGACATCCGCATCGACAAACAATGGTCGGTCAATCTCGACGTGAAGAAGGTACAGATCCGCAGCGACGTCGACATCAACGGCGCACGCGCGAGCCGCGTGAAGATCGATCCGGTGCTGTTAGGCGCCGGCATCGGCTACCGGTTCTGACCCCCGTAACGAACCCCGCTTCCTCCAAAAGCGTGCCGGCCGTAACAGGCCGGTTTTGGCCGGCCTCATGTCGGCCTTTTTTATTTGCGCAGCACCGCGCGCAGCGGCCCGCGTAAGGCGTTGCAGACGACGATCTCCTGCGCGCGCGCAAGGCTGTCGCGCGTGAGCGGGCATTCGATCGCGCCCCAGGCCGGATCGTCCAGCAGCACGCCGCGCATCACGCCGGGCAGTACGCCGGACGACAGCGGCGGCGTGTACCAGTGGCCACCGATCTTCACGAACACGTTGCTGCGGCCACCCTCCGTCAGTTCGCCGCGTTCGTTGAAGAACAGCGTGTCGAAGGCGCCGGCGCTTTCCGCCGCGCGCCAGGCGGCGTCGTAGCGGCTGCGGATGCTCGTTTTATGACGCAGGAAGACGTCGTGCGCGCGCGTGGGCGCGTCGGCCAGCAGCACGGCGACCGGTTCGGCGAGGGGCGCCAGCGCGCCCGTCTGCACGACGATCTCGCCGTCCGGGCGCAGCGCGAGCCGTACGCGGTGCGGGGCGTCGTCCGGCAGCACAGCGCACGCTTCCATTGCGGCAGCGCGCGCCAGCTCCGGCTTGAACGGGTGACCGAAATACGCGGCGGACGCGCCAAGGCGCGCGAGGTGGCGCTCCAGATGGCGGCAGCCGTCCGCGCGCGTGCCGTAGATGGTCTCGAAGATCTCGAAGTCGTTCGCCAGGCCCGTGAGGAAGCCCGCCTTGAGCCGGCATTCGGCAAACTCGGCGCCCGCGTCGCTGTCGTACACGATGCCCGCGCCGACCCCGAGTTCGCCGTGCCGCACGCCGTTCTGTTCCGGCTGCAAGGTCAGGGTGCGGATCGGGACGGATAAACAGAAGTCGCCGAACCGCGCATTCTGCAGCGTCCCGAACCCGTTGCCCGCCGGCGGATCGATCCAGCCGATCGCGCCCGTATAGATGCCGCGCGCGGCCGGTTCCAGTTCGCGGATGATTTCCATCGTGCGGCGCTTGGGTGCGCCCGTGATCGAGCCGCAGGGATACAGGGCGGTAAAGATGTCCTGCAACGTGGTGCCCGGCGCGAGCTGGGCCTGCACGGTGGACGTCATCTGCAGCACGCTGCTGTAGCGCTTCACCTCGAACAGCGCCGGCACGCCCACGCTGCCGGTGCGCGCGATGCGTCCCAGGTCGTTGCGCAGCAGGTCGACGATCATGAGGTTCTCGGCGCGGTTCTTCGGATCGGCTGCCAGGTGCTGCGCGCGTACGGCGTTCACCACGTCGTCCGTGTCGGCCGGCGCGGTGCCCTTCATCGGACGCGCCAGCAGCCGGCCGGCATCGTGGCGCACGAACAGTTCGGGCGACAGCGACAGCACTGCGCGTCCATCCGGTAGGGCAATGAGCGCACCGTAGGGCACCGGCTGGCGTGCGCGCAGGCGCGCGTACAGCTGTTTGATGTCGCCGAAGGCGTCGAAGCGGAGACGGTACGTGTAATTGACCTGGTACGTGTCGCCGGCTGCGATGTAGTCGCGGATGCGGTCGATGGCCTGCGCGAACGTGGCTTCGTCGACGTTGGCGCGCACGGCGCCGATGCCGGCCGGGGTGTCCGGTGCGCTCGTGGCCAGCCAGGCGTCGACCTGGTCCGCATCCAGCATCGTGTAGCGCTCGAACAGCAGCACCTGGGCCAGCGGCGCATGCAGCTCGCGCGGCGGTGCGATGCCGAGCAGCTGCTCGCCCAGTTCATACGTCAGCACCGGCACGGCGTGCAGGCCGCGCGCGAGGGCGTCCTGCACGCCGTCCAGCAGGCGCGGCCAGTCTTCCACGCGCTGGCACGCCAGCATGCCCGCATAGCCCTCGTACAGGCGCGAGCGCGCCTGCGCATGGCCTTCGGGGCTCGCGTCGTCGAGCAGGGCGAACACGGTGGCATCCATGGCGGTGGTCAGGCGAGGAGAAGGGCCAGCTGCAGCGGGCTGTTCTCGGTGGGGTGTTGTTTGAAACCGCTCTTGGCGTAGCGGTGCCAGCGTCCGGTCACGTACGCGACGAGCATCCCGGCGCGCGCGGCCACGTCTTCCTCGCGGCCGTGGCCCTGCGTGCTGGCCACGCGCAGCGCCTGCTTGAACGCCAGCTCGACCTTGTCGTAGAACTGGTTCATGCGCACGACCAGGCGGTCGTCTTCGCCGACGAGGGCGTCGCCGATCAGCACGCGCGTCATGCCCGGATTGTTGACGGAGAACGACAGCAGGATCTGCAGCATCGCATGCGCCTGCGCGAGGCCGTTGTCCTCGCGTTCCGCGACCTGGTTGAACAGGGTGAACACGGTACCCTCGATGAATTCGATCAGGCCCTCGAACATCTGCGCCTTGCTGGCGAAATGGCGATACAGGGCCGCTTCCGACACCGACAGCCGGGCGGCCAGCGCCGCCGTCGTGATCTTCTCGCCCTTCGGGTGTTCGAGCATGGCCGCCAGGGCCTGGAGGATCTGCTGTTTGCGTTGGCCCGGCTTGGTGCTTGCCATGTTGTTAGAGGTTCTCCGTGTTGTATCTGGGTGCGAGCCGGCGCAGGTGCGCGGGCAGCTTGAGCACGGATTTTACTTTGACATCGACGTAACCGGGGCGTTTGACCATCTTCGGCAACGGGGCTTTGCCGATCGGATCGCTGAAGCGCAGGTATTGCGTGACCCACGCCGTGCGCACGCCGAGCTGCTTGGCGCGCTTGAGGTTCATGAGGGTGTCCTCGACGAGGATGCAGCGCCCGGCCGCCACGCGATGGCGCCGCAGCAGGCGGCGCAGCATCAGCTTCGACGGCTTGGGACGCAGCTGGCCGTGCACGCGCATGTCCTCGATCGAGACATGGTGGGCGAACTGGCGCTGCAGCCCGATGTGGCGCACGACGCCCGTCGAATACGCGGTCGGCGCGTTCGTCAGCAGGATCTTGCGGCCGGGCAGGCGGCGCAGCAGGCGCTCCAGGCCGCGCTCGTAGCGCACCAGCTCGTGCAGCGCGCCGATGTCGTGCGTCTGGCGCAGGAAGTCGGCCGCGTCCACGCGGTGGTGGCGAATCATGCCCAGCAGCGTCGCGCCGTAGCGCTTCCAGTAGCCGACGCGGGCCGCATCGACCGCTTCCCGGCTTGCGGGCGTGACGCCGTCGCCGAGCACGCGCGCGATGTACGTGTTCATGTTGGCGCTAATCGCCGGAAAGATCGCGTGCGATGCATCGTGCAGCGTGTTGTCGAGGTCGAACAGCCAGACAGGCGAGAGGGGCTTGGACACGGGAACGAAAAACGAACAGTGGAATCGCGATTATATCGGGCCGGCGTCAAAGGCTTCCTCTGATACAGCTCGCAGGTGGGCTAAGCGGGCTCATCCACAATGAGTCAAGGATGACTTCAGTGAGGTGTCCATGCGTCGCTTCTTCCACCTGATTCTGGTGTGCCTGCTGGCCACGCCGCTGGCCCACGCAACCGACCGCGGCGCCCTGTTCCGGCTCACGCTGGACGGCCACGTGATGCATCTGTTCGGCACCTTGCACGTCGGCCTGCCGGACTTCTATCCACTCGAAGACCGCCTCACGGGCGCGCTGGCCGAAGCATCGACGCTGGCGCTCGAGATCGATCCCGACCAGCCGCGCGCCGACCTGCAGCATGCGCTGCGCACGTACGGCATGCTGGCGCCCGGCAATCCCGCCTACGACAGCCTGCCGCCCCTGCAGAAGCGGCGCCTCGACAGGCTGTTGCAGCAGGGCGGGCTCGACGCGTCATCGATGCTGGCCTTCAAACCGGTGCTGCTGGCGACGATGCTCACGTTGGCCGAATACACGCGCCAGGGCTACCGGGCCGACCTGTCGAGCGATGCGTGGCTCGCGCGCCAGGCGCGCCGGCGCCACGTCCGCGTGCTGGCACTGGAATCGCTGGGCGGCCAGCTGGCGCTGCTGGACCGCCTGCCGGTGCCGGACCGCTGGCGTTTTCTGGAAGAGATGATGGACACGATCGAATCCGGTGCCCAGCGTACGGAAGCGCGCGAAGTCGTGCGGGCCTGGAGCACGGCGGACCGGCAGGCGCTCGACCGGATGGCGGATAAATGCGAGACGGACCGGAGCGTGTCCGGCCGTTTCGTGACCCAGGTGTTGCTCAAGGAGAGAAACGCCGGCCTGGCCGAGCGCCTGCTGCAATTGCTGCAGGCGGAAGACCGGACCGTGGCCGCGATCGGTGTGCTGCACTTGCTGGGGACGGGGAGTGTGCCGGCTTTGCTTGAACAAAGCGGGGTAACGATCGAGCGGATCTATTGAGCGTTGACGGGATGCAGAAACAAAAAAGGGTCCGACGAATCGGACCCTTTTTCTAAATTCTGGCGGAGCGGACGGGGCTCGAACCCGCGACCCCCGGCGTGACAGGCCGGTATTCTAACCAACTGAACTACCGCTCCAGCTTTTACTGCAATCTCGCATTCTGACGCTTGTCATCGCGCCGCGAGTGTCCTGCATTCCTGCCGCGCAAACGCGCAGCGTGGACAAGATGCTTGTCTTATCCGTTACGTCAGGCATCGGGGATACCAAAACAGGCGGGAATCTGGACAAATCCTGGTGCCCTTGACGTGGATTGAACACGTGGCCTCTCCCTTACCAAGGGAGTGCTCTACCACTGAGCTACAAGGGCAGTGATTTTTGTGGCGCCGTTAAGACGCCACAGAAATTCAGTGCGAGCGGATCATAGTGCCAAAAGCCTGTTCGGTCAAGACTTCCAGCAACAAAGAGTGCTCGATGCGGCCATCGATGATGTGCACGGTGTTCACGCCCGACTTGGCGGCGTCCAGCGCCGACGAGATTTTCGGCAGCATGCCGCCGGAAATCGTGCCGTCCGCGAACATCTCGTCGATCTCGCGTGCCGACAGGTCGGTCACCAGGTTGCCGTTCTTGTCCTGCACGCCGGCGATATTGGTCATCATGATCAGCTTTTCGGCTTTCAGGATTTCCGCGATCTTGCCGGCGACGACGTCGGCATTGATGTTGTAGGCCTGGCCGTCCTGGCCGAAACCGATCGGCGAGATGATCGGGATGAAGGCGTCGTCCTGCAGCGCTTTCACGACGGCCGGATTGATCGCTTCGATTTCGCCGACGAAACCGATGTCGAGGAACTCGCCCGGTTTCTCCTTGTCCGGCATCGCCATCCTGCGTGCACGGATCAGGCCGCCGTCCTTGCCGGTCAGGCCCACGGCCTGGCCACCGTAGTGGTTGATCAGCATGACGATGTCCTGCTGGACTTCGCCGCCCAGCACCCACTCCACCACTTCCATGGTTTCTTCGTCGGTGATGCGCATGCCTTGCACGAAGGTGCCCTGCTTGCCGATTTTCTTCAGGGCGTTGTCGATCTGCGGACCGCCGCCGTGCACCACGACCGGATTCATGCCGACCAGCTTCAGCAGGATGACGTCGCGCGCAAAGCCGTGCTTCAGGCGCTCGTCGGTCATCGCGTTGCCACCGTATTTGATGACGATGGTCTTGCCGTGGAAATTGCGGATGTAGGGGAGTGCTTCGGCCAGGATCTGCGCCTTGATCTGCGGCGAGACCGCAGTCAGGTCGTTGTTCTGGTCGTCACCCGTCAGATTGGTCAGCGTTGCGTTCATTGGGGGTCCGGAAAAGAATTTGCGAGATTTTACAGGCAATAGCCTACCGCAGTGGCCATTATAGAAGTTCTATGTTGTATTTTCTGGCACCGGCCGTTAAGGTGCATTACATCTGGATACACGATGTCACCTTTCGCATGAGCACTTGTTCACAATGCGGCGCCGAATTCGGTTGCGCGATGGCCGATGGCACCGATGGTGCACCGTGCTGGTGCACGAAGCTGCCGCCCGTGGTCGCGCTGCCGGCGTCCGGTGAAGCGGCCGGGTGCTGGTGTCCGGCCTGTCTGGAGCAGCATATCGCGCAACGGACCATCGAGGCGCCGAATACGTAGTCAGCGCGCCGTCCGGAAAAACCGCATCATTTCGCGGCTCGCGTTCGGGCCCTTGCCGTCCGTGTAGCTGCCGCGCGTATCGCCGCCCGACCACGCGTGGCCGGAACCGTGGATTTCCCAGTGTTCCGCGTGGATGCTGCCATCGGGCCGGCGGTGCACGGTGCGCGTATAGGCATGGCCATCGGGCACGCTGCCGGGTTCCACGACGACGTCTTCCGATGGATGGCGCCGGCGCTGGTTGATCAGTTCGTGGCCGTTGGCCGGATGCACGGTCGTGTCGCGGTCGCCGTGGAACACGATGATCGGCAACGATTTACCCGGCTTGTGGCCGGTGCGGAAATCGCCCTTCATTGCGGCCATCGCCGACGGCAGGTCGTGCGCGGCCGCGAACGGCAGGCCGGAATGGACACCGACGGCCGCGTACAGGTCCGGATACAGCGTGCCCATGATGGCAGCCATCGCGCCGCCCGCGGACAGGCCCGCGACGTAGACGTGTTTCGGATCGATCACGTAGCGCGCCATGATGTCCTGCGTGAGCCCCGCGATGATCGATGGTTCTCCCTGGCCGCGCTGCTGGTCCGCCGCGCTGAACCAGTTCCAGCAGCGCGAGGCGTTGGCCTGCTGCGACTGGGCCGGATAGGCGACGAGGCAGCCGTATTCCTCGGCCAGCGCGTTCATGCCGGTGCCGAGCGCGAAGTCGTCGGGATGTTGCGAGCAGCCGTGCAGCATCACGAGCAGCGGCGCCGGCTGTCCGGCATAGGTGCTCGGGATATACAGTTTGTAGTCGCGGGTGCCGGCGTCATTCGTATAGCTGGCGTCGATGAAATGGCCGGGCATGCCGATCGCGGCCGCACCCGTCGACAGCGGCGGCACATTGAACGGGTTGGCACTCTGGCCCAGGCGGGACAGGTCGGCCAGCATGTCGGAAAAGGCGTCGTAGGTCGGATAATTCGAGGCCGGCGGCGTCATGGTGTCCACACTTTTGACCGCCGCGGTCTGCACGGCAGTGGCATTCTTGACGGATTCCCGGATGACGGTGCGGGCAACGGACGGGCCGCGGCGCATCAGGGAGCGGGTCGCAGCGCGCATTTGCGCCAGGAACTTGTGATTCAGGGTCATCGGCACTCCTTGTGGGGGTGTGTCGGCAATGCGCCGGCGCGTGGCTGAGGCATCGATCGAGGGTTCAGTCTTGATGGCGAAGCTTGCGCGAACCTTACAGATGGGATAAGCGCAACGCGCACAACGGAAGAGCCCAGTCTACGCAGGTGGGCTCGCCGGTCAAGCGCAATTCGTCCCGGTAGGTTAATCTGCGCACCATGTGTCCCATATCCCAGACTCGTTCGCGCTCCAGGTCGCGCGACGCAATACCCCACAGCACAGGCCATACGGCATGAACAACACACGTCTTCCGCCGGAACAACAGACGCCCGTGCCGTCTCCATGCATCAATGTGTGCAAGATGTCGCCCGCGACGGGCCTGTGCGAGGGGTGCCTGCGCACCATCGACGAGATCGTCGCCTGGGGGCGCGCCGACGACGACTACAAGCGCGCCGTGTGGGCGGACATCCGCCGGCGCGAAGAACAGATTCCATTCGATTGATGCCGGCGCTGCGAATTTAGAACCAAAAATCTAGCACGGTCGTGCTTTTATCATCCATAATCGACGGGTCCGATCAACTATCGCGAGAAACCCATGGCGCTGCCTCCCGTCCTGCAAAACCTGTCCCTCCCCGTCATCGCGTCGCCGATGTTCATCGCCAGCGGTCCCGCGCTGGTGGCCGCGCAGTGCAAGGCGGGCATCGTCGGATCCTTTCCGGCGCTGAACGCGCGTCCGGCCGAGCTGCTCGACACGTGGCTGACGGACCTGCAGCGCGAGCTGGCGGATTACGAGGAACTGCATCCGGACAGGAAAGTCGGCCCGATCGCCGTCAACCAGATCGTGCACCAGTCGAACGACCGCCTGGAACACGACGTGGCCGTGTGCGTGAAACACCAGGTGCCCATCATCATCTCGTCGCTGCGCGCGCCGCCGAAAGAGATGCTGGATGCCGTGCACGCCTACGGCGGCATCGTGATGCACGACGTGGTCTCGATCCGCCACGCCGAAAAGGCGCTGGAAGCGGGCGTCGACGGCCTGATCCTCGTCGCGGCCGGCGCCGGCGGCCATGCGGGCGCGTTGTCGCCGTTCGCGCTGGTGGGCGAAGTGCGCAAATTCTTCGACGGCCCCATCGCGCTGTCGGGTTCCATCGCGACGGGCGACGCCATCCTCGCCGCGCAGGCGATGGGCGCCGACTTCGCCTACATCGGCTCACGCTGGCTGGCGACGCGCGAATCGAACGTCACCGACGCCTACCGCAGCGCGATCGTGGAATCGTCGGCGGCCGACGTCGTCTACACGAACCTGTTCACGGGCGTGCACGGCAACTACCTGAAAAAATCGATCGTGGCGGCCGGGCTGGATCCGGACAACCTGCCGGTGTCGGACAAGAGCAAGATGAGCTTCGGCTCGGGCAGCGCGAAGGCGTGGCGCGATATCTGGGGCGCGGGGCAGGGTGTCGGCCTGATGGATGATGTGCCGACGGTCGCCGAGATGGTGGAGCGCCTGACGCAGCAGTATCAGGCGGCAAGGGAGCGGCTGGGCCTGAAGGCCTGAGTCAGCGTATAAACGTCGCCCCTGCGAAGGCAGGGGCCTAAGTTTTACGCGTCAACGGTACGCATGCAAAATTGGACCCCCGCCTCCGCGGGGCGACGTTGGTCAGGGTTGCGCCGACGCTTCCATCACCTTGTCCGCATCCCGAATCACCCACAGCCCCGGCAGGTTGCGCCAATACCCGTGCGCATCCATGCCGAAGCCGACGACGAACTGGTTCGGCACCGTCAGGCCGACGATGTCCGCCTGCACCGGTTTCACTTTACCCAGTTCCTTGTCGGCAAACACGGCCAGGATCACCTCGGCTGCGCCCATGTCGAGCAGGCGCTGCTTCACGTGGGCCAGCGTCTCGCCTTCATCGAGGATGTCGTCGACGATGATGATCGTACGGCCCTTGACGTCCTGGCGCGGGATAACCTTCCACACGACTTCGCCGCCACGGTCCAGGTCGCCGTAGCGGGTGACGTGGATGTAGTCGAACTCGAGGGGGAACGTGAGTTGCGGGAGCAGGTTGCCGGTAAACACCACCGCGCCGCCCATGACACCCAGCACCAGGGGGAATTCACCCGTGTCGTCATTGTCGAAACGCTGGTTCAGCACCTCGGCGACGTTGCGTACGGCCGCCTGGACCTTGTCCGCGCTGACGATTTCCTCGGCATTGGCCAGCAGGGCGCGGGCGCGGTTGTAGTGAAAGTCTTGCATGATATTTCAGAGTCGGTTGCAGGATCGGATTGATCCTTGGGTGTGCGATTATCCGCCAGTTTGCGCTTGCGCGCGATTTCCGACAGCGCGGGTCGGCGGTATGCTTTAGAGGGCGTATCATACCGGCTTGATAAACACATCACCCGACAACCGAGCCACCATGCCAGCACCTGACTCCACCCACGTGCGCGCCGAGCGCCTCGAGAAGCTGCGCGCCGCGATGGCGCGCCACCAGGTCGACGCCTTCATCGTACCGTCCGCCGATCCGCACCTGTCCGAATACCTGCCCGGCCGCTGGAAGGGCCGCGAGTGGCTGTCCGGGTTCACGGGGTCCGTCGGCACCTTCATCGCCACGCAGGATGTTGCCGGCGTCTGGACGGACGGCCGCTACTACACGCAGGCCGAGAACGAACTGGCCGGGACGGACATCCAGTTGATGAAAATCCCGTCCGGCGCGAGCCTGCTGCACATCGACTGGCTGGCGGATAACCTCGACGCAGGCCAGACCGTGGGCGTGGATGCGCGCGTACTGGGCCTCGCCGTCGCGCGCCTGCTGGGCGATGCACTGACTGCGCGCGGTGTGAAACTGCGCACCGACCTCGACCTGCTGGACGAGATCTGGGACGACCGTCCCGGCCTGCCGCCCGAACCGGTCCAAGAACACGTGGCGCCGTTCGCCGTGCTCGATCGCGCGGATAAACTGCATGCGACGCGCAACGCGATGGCGAAGCTGGGCGGCGAACGCCATTTCATCTCGACGCTCGACGACATCGCCTACCTGTTCAACCTGCGCGGCGCCGACGTCAGTTTCAACCCGGTGTTCCTCGCGCACGCGCTCGTGGAAGCGACGGGCGCCACCCTGTTCGTCGCCGACGGCAAGATCGATGCGAGCCTGCGCGCGCGGCTGGAACAGGATGGTGTGCGCGTCGCCCCTTACGACCAGGCGCAGCAAGCCCTGGCCGCGCTGCCGTCCGACAGCACCTTGCTGATCGACCCGCGCCGCATCACTGCCGGCATGCGTGCCGCCGTGCCGGCGCATGTGCGCGTGGTGGAAGCCATCAACCCGACGACGCTGGCGAAATCGCGCAAGCTCGATGCCGAGATGGACCACGTGCGCGACACGATGGAACAGGACGGCGCCGCCCTGTGCGAATTCTTCGCATGGCTCGAGCAGACGCTGGCCGATCCGAATCGCACGCCGCTGAACGAAGTCCACATCGACGAGCGGATCACGGCGGCGCGCGCACGGCGGCCGCACTTCGTCAGCCCCAGCTTCGGCACCATCGCCGGCTTCAATGCAAACGGCGCGATCATGCACTACCGCGCAGCGCCGGAACACTGCGCCGTGATCGAAGGCGATGGCCTGCTGCTGATCGACTCCGGCGGCCAGTACCTGGGCGGCACGACGGATATCACGCGCGTCGTCCCCGTCGGCACGCCGTCCGCCGCGCAAAAGCGCGATTTCACGCTGGTGCTGAAAGGGATGATCGCGCTGTCCGTCGCGCGCTTCCCACGCGGGACGAAAGGGCCGATGCTCGATGCGCTGGCGCGCGCCCCGATCTGGGCGGCGGGCATCGATTACGGCCACGGCACCGGCCACGGCGTCGGCTACTTCCTGAACGTGCATGAAGGGCCGCAGGTGATTTCGCCGTCGGCGCCGCCGGAACCGCATACGGCCATGGAACCGGGCATGATCACGTCGAACGAACCGGGCATCTACCGCCCCGGCCAGTGGGGCATCCGCATCGAGAACCTCGTGCTCACGCGCGTCGTGGGTGACGAGGGCTTCGGCGAATTCCTCGGCTTCGAGACGCTGACGCTGTGCCCGATCGACACGCGCTGCATCGACCTGTCGCTGATGCGTGGCGACGAGGTCGCGTGGCTCAACGACTACCATCGCAGCGTGCGTGCGCGCCTGCTGCCGCACGTGAGCGGCGCGGCGCGCGACTGGCTCGAACTGCGTACCAAGGAGATCTGACATGGCGGGAGCACGTTCCACCCGCGCCAGCGCGGCCGTCGACCGGCTCAAGCGGCGCACCGGCGTGACGTCGTATTCGATGGCGCGCACCGGCGACGGTCTGTTCTTCCTGTCCGAAAAGCCGGGTGCGCCGCCGCTGTGCGCGCCGCTCGAGCTGGACGAGTTCGTGGCATTCGTCAACGGCCTCGGTCCGCAAGAGGTCAAGCGCATCAGCAAGCACGACGTCGAATTCGAAAAACAGCTGGTCAGGAAAAAGACTTGACGGCGCCCGTATCGAACGACCTGGCCCTGACGCTGCCCGAGCTGTTCGGCGCCTACTGGTCGCAGGCCGAACTGGCCACGAACGCCCTGATCCTGCTGAACCTGGCCGGCGCGCTGCTGCTGGGCCTCATGGTCGGCTACGAGCGCTCCTACCACGGCCGCGCGGCCGGCATGCGCACGTATGGCCTCGTGTGCATGGCGTCGTGCGCGCTGACGATCGTCGCGGGCTATCCGAGCCACTGGTTCGGCGGGCACGGGTCGTCCGTGGCGCTCGTCGACCCCACGCGCGTGATCCAGGGCGTCGTGACGGGCATCGGCTTCCTCGGCGCCGGCGTGATCATGCGCTCGGGCTTCAACATCAGCGGCCTGACGACGGCGGCGTCGATCTGGTCGTCGTCCGTGATCGGCATCCTCGTGGGCCTCGGCTTCTACATGGCCGCAATGGGTCTCGCATTCTTCTCCGCGATGATCATGATCTACCTGAACAAGGCGGTAGGCCTGCTGCCGTCGCGCCATGCGGTGGCCGTCACCCTGCACTTCAAGCCCGGCGTGTATCCGCAGGAAGAAACGCTGCGTCGCGCGGCGCTGGAGCGCGGCTACGAGATCGCCGGCGGCTCATTGACCATCTCCAGCGAGAAGGGCTGCCAGGAATGGCATTTCGTCGCGCTGGAATTGCCCGGCAAGCCGGGCGCGCCGCTGTCGGTGCTGGCCAGCGAGCTGTCCACGTTCGAGGGCGTGGACGGCTTCCAGCTCTCGCACGCGCGCAACTGAGGTAACTAACAACAACACGAGGAGCACATGACAC
Source organism: Telluria mixta (assembly GCF_029223865.1). Classification (NCBI taxonomy): domain Bacteria; kingdom Pseudomonadati; phylum Pseudomonadota; class Betaproteobacteria; order Burkholderiales; family Oxalobacteraceae; genus Telluria; species Telluria mixta. The sequence continues at coordinate 1,972,465 of NZ_CP119520.1, read as the reverse complement.
CCCAGGACGTTCTCGATTTCTGGTTCGGCGCACCGGGCAGCCCTGAAGCAGGCAAGCCGCGCCGCGAATGGTTCGTCAAGAAGGACGAATTCGACGCCGTCATCCGCGACCGCTTCGGCACCGCCATCGACCAGGCGCTGGCCGGCGGCCTGCGCGAATGGGATGTGCAAGGGCCGCACGGCACCCTCGCGCGCATCCTCGTGCTCGACCAGTTCACCCGCAACGCCCACCGCAACACGCCGCTCTCGTTCGCCGGCGACGCGCTGGCACTGGCGGCCGCGAAGTCTCTCGTCGACAGCGGCGCCGACCGCGAACTGCCGCCGCTGCAGCGCGCCTTCGCCTACATGCCGTTCGAGCACGCCGAGGACGCGTACATGCAGGAGCGCGCCGTCGAACTGTTCGGCGTGCTGGCGGCCGAACATCCGGGCTACGACGAGATGCTCGATTACGCGCACCGCCACCGCGGCGTGATCGCGCGCTTCGGCCGCTTCCCGCACCGTAACGAGATCCTCGGGCGCGCGTCGACGCCTGAAGAAATCGAGTTCCTGCGCCAGCCGGGCTCCCGCTTCTGATGCCTGCGACCCTGAACATTGTCGGCGCCGGCCACGTGGGCCGCGCCCTCGGCCGCCTGTTTTCTACGCGCGGCGTGTTCACGATCCAGGACGTCCAGACGCGCAGCAGCGCCAGCGCGCGCGATGCCGTCGCGTTCATTGGTGCCGGCACGCCGGTCGACAATGTGCCGCGACCGGCCGACATGTGGATGCTGGCCGTGGCGGACGATGCGATCGGCGCCGTCGCCGCCGCGCTGGCGCAATCCACGCCGATGGCAGGTGCCGTCGTGTTCCACTGCAGCGGCGCCAAGGCCTCGACCGAGCTGGAAGCGCTGCGCCAGGCGGGGGCGCTGGTCGCCAGCGTGCATCCGGTGCGCAGCTTCGCGGATCCGGCTGCCGTCGCGGCGGCGTTCGACGGCACGTTCTGCGGCGTGGAGGGCGATGCCGCCGCGCTGGCGGTCCTGCTGCCCGCGTTCGAGGCGATCGGCGCGCGGCCCGTGCAGATCGACCCTGCCGCCAAGACCGTGTATCACGCGGCCGCCGTGTTCGCGTCGAACTACCTGGTGACCGTGATGGATGCCGCGTTGCGCGCCTACGAGGCTGCCGGCATCCCGGCCGACGTGGCGCGCGAGCTGGCGCGGCCGCTCGCCACCGAAACCTTGGCGAATGTGCTGCGGCTCGGACCGGAAGCGGCGCTGTCCGGCCCCATCGCGCGCGGCGACGCGGCGACGGTGGCGCGCCAGCAGGCGGCCGTCACGGCGTGGGATGGCCCGACGGGAGACTTGTACGATGCCCTTGCCACGGCCACGTGGGATCTGGCGCGGCGCAAGCCTCGTAGTATGTGACGCCATGTCACGTATTTTGTCGATGAAATTTACAATTCGTCGTCGGGATTTTCGCCTTATCGCGTATGCCTTGTATTTTCAAACGAAAAAAATCGGGCATTATTTTTGCGTCTCCTCTCGCGCTAAAACACTAGGGGAGGCAAACCAATGTTTAACAAATTCTGGAAAGCCGGTGTAGCGAGCGCGATGGTTGTGGAGAGCAGTCTGGCGGCTGCTGCGCCTCTCACTTTTATCCCGCCTAACGACCCGACGGGGTACATCGGCTCGACGCATGCGAATGACGGATGGTCGATGGGACGCGGTATCGGTTTCAGGGTAACGACACAGGAAACGATATCGAGCATCGGCGTCTACGTGGACCTGTCCAACACCGAATTGCATTGGGGCATATACACGATCGACTCGTTGGGAAACGACTACTCGAAGCTCGACACGCTCGCATCCGGCAGTTCGGTGGTCACCACCAACGGGCTCGCGTGGGTCGACTTCAACGTTTCCGACGTTGTCATCAACGAATATTGGAATTACCTGATCGAGTTCTCGTTCGACGGGGCATCCAACCAGAATTTTTATTATTACAACCGTGACGAATCCTGGGATCAGGGAATATACCGTTCACTGGACGGTGAAGCACTGAGCCGTTTCGAAAGTTACTATAACGTGCCGGCGATTCGGGTCAACGTTGCCAACATACCGGAGCCCGCATCGCTTGCATTGGTCGGTGCCGGTTTGCTGGCGCTGGGTGTGCGCCGCCGCCGAAGCTGAAGACCTGGCGTGATTGCGCCGCTTTGCGTCATGTTGTAAAAAGCCTGTCTGCCCAAACAGATGGGCTTTTTTGTTGGAGATCACATGGTTTTGACTGCATGGGCGACGCTGGCTGCACTGGGCGTCTATTTCTGGACCGGCGTAATGGCCGGCTGGGCGAGGAACAAATACAAGGTGCCGGCCCCAATGATGGACGGCCCGCTGCCGTTCCAGAGCGCGCAGCGGGTGCAGGCGAACACGCTGGAACAGCTGCCGCTCGTGCTGGCGCCGCTGTGGTTGTGCGGCCACTACCTCGGAGACTACTGGGCAGCCGCTGGCGGCTTGCTGTGGTGCGTCGGGCGGATCCTGTACGCGCTGGGCTATTACCGCGATCCGGCCAAGCGCGAGATCGGCTTCATCATTGGCATGGTCGCGTGCGGTGCGCTCGTTGCCGGCAGTGCGGTCGGGCTATTGTCCGCCTAAGCTGTTGCAGTAGAGCAAAATCTCGAAAACCATTCGTCGACAAAGTTCCCATACTGCAATAAGCTGTGTCTGATTTCAATTTATTGGATGACGGCGTCGCCGTCATTCGTGGAGGACGACAGCATGCTGTTCCTGAAAAGTACGAGTGTCACCAAGGCACCGGGCATTTATGAAGTCGACGTGGCGGCCAAGCCGCCGGGTAAAACGTTCGGCGTATTCCTGGCAACCGATCCCGACAATCCGCCACAGGCCGTGCTGACGGCCCTGGCCGAACTGGGATTCGAGAAAATTTATCAACAGACCTATGTCCACAAGGACAAGGGCAAGGTCCTCGACCTCCATTTCCAGAAGAACGGCACCGATCTGTTCAACGGCTGGAAGACCGAGGAATGCGCGGCCAACCTGGCCGCGATCGACACCCTGTTCGGCAACGTCGGCATCAAGATCGCGCCGCGCGTGATGAGCCTGGCCGAAGCCTACGCCTGATCAGCTTTTCACTTCAATGTGATACAGCGCCCACGGGCAGGCGGCAAAGCGCTGCGGCAGCGGCAGTGCCGCCATCTCCGCCACCCGGTCGGCGTCATACACGGTCCATAGCGGTCCCAGACCTCCCAACGGCATCGGATTGGCGTCGATGTGCGTGGCGACGATGAAGCGCCGCGCACGCGCCTGCGCGATGGGCAATTCCACGTTGTAACCATCCACGGCGCGCAAGATCAGGATCGTCCTGTCGTTCAGCGTGGCGCCGGTGCGCGCCAGCACGTCCGTCAGCAGCGGGCCGCGCAGCGTGTGCGGCTTGCCGTCGTATTCCAGGGTCGGCCGGATGGTCTGCGGCGGCAGGGCCAGCAGGCTGGCGTAATCGAATGCCCAGGCTTTCGTGAACGTGACCTGGTGCTTGTGCATCATCTGGTCCAGCGCCGGGTCGAGCGGACCGCGGTTGCTGTGTGCAATGTCTCCGGTGACCGTCAGCAGGGCAGGGCCGCGGCCGGACGGTCGCGCCGCCTGGCCGGCGATCGGAAAGGCGCCCGCAACCGCCGCGGCGCCGAGGAACTGGCGTTTGTTCATGAGAAGATATCAAGATCGATGCGATGTTCTTATCATAGCAATATTGTCGAATGGATTTGTTTTCCACAGGCATGGATTTGCTCCCCATTCCGATCGAGGATGGCGAACTGTCCATGCTGGCCCAGCTCCCTATGCCGATCGGCAATGCCGACATTCTGGCGCGCCTGCTTGCCGAGACACCATGGCGCGCGGACACCGTCGTCGTGTACGGCAAGCGCTATCTGCAACCCCGCCTGACTGCCTGGTATGGCGAGGCCAGCTATACCTACTCCGGCCTGACCCTGCATCCGCTGCCGCTGACGCCGCTGCTGGAACAGTTGCGCGCCGCGGTCGAGCAGGCGACGGGGCGGCGCTACAACAGCGTCCTGCTAAATTACTACCGCGACGGCGCGGACAGCATGGGCATGCACAGCGACGACGAGCCGGAACTGGGTCCGCAGCCGGTCATCGCGTCGCTCAGCTACGGCGCCACCCGCACCTTCATCCTGCGTCACAAGGGCACCAGACGCACCGTCAAGGTCGACCTGACGGACGGCAGCCTGCTGTTGATGGCAGGGAGCCTGCAGGCCAACTGGCAGCACGGCATCAATAAGACGGCGAAACTGGTTGGACCACGCCTCAATCTAACTTTTCGTTACGTGAGCTAAATCGTTGTTATCTCTGCCCAATTTTCGCTAAAGCATTACTGAACTTAGGGTCATTAAGTTACATTCGATTACAAGTCTTACGAGTTCAGCACGGACTTCACGAATTTGCGGTGCTATCTTGACCACATCACGATTCACGATTGAATCGCGAACCAGTCAAACAACGCAAAGGGAATCCGTAACATGAAAAAGCTCATCGTTGCACTGATCGCCACTTCCGCCGCCATCGGCGCGGCACAAGCCCAGACCACCCAGACCCAACCGCGCGCCTACGTCGGCGTCGGCATCGCCACTGCGGACCACGTGAATTCGTCGGTAGGCGGCCTGACGAATGTCGACAGCGACGGCTACAAGGCCTCGGGCAAGATCTTCGGCGGCTATGAATTCGACCAGAACTGGGGCGTCGAAGCCGGCTACACCGACTTCCGCAACTCGGATTTCAACTACACCGCCAACGGCGTCAACGGCAGCGGCCGCACCAAGGGCAACAGCTACTACGTCGCGGGCAAATATAATTACCCGGTCAACGACCAGTTCGCCGTGTACGGCAAGCTGGGCCTGCAGCATAGCGAGCGCAAGCTGGAAAGCGCCGCGCTGAACCTGAAAGACACCGACACTGGTGCCTACGGCGCGGTCGGCGTGCAGTACAACCTCAACCAGCAGGTCGCTCTGACCGCCGAGTACGAGCGCTATGGCAAGAGCAAGGCAATCGGCGCCAAGGCCGACGCCTGGACCGTGGGTGCGCGCTACAGCTTCTAAGCGTCTCCGGCTTCACTCCTGGGGAAAGGGCCTGCCATGCAGGCCTTTTTTTTTCGCCCGCAAAATTCGGGGTCAGAGTGAGATGCACCGGTTTGGTAGACAGGTTAAATCAGGTACACCCGTGCATTTTTTCGACTTCAGCTGGCGTACGGTAGCCGAGCGTCTGATGAAGTCGTTGCTGATTGTAATACACGTCGATGTAGGCGGTAATGGCGGCTAGTGCCGACTGCTGATCTTCATAGATCGTGTGGTGCGTCAGCTCGTTCTTCAGGTTCGAAAAGAAACTCTCCGCCACGGCGTTGTCGTGGCAGTTTCCTCTGCGGCTCATGCTTGGGCGTATCTGGTTGTCGCGCAGATGATTGCGAAACATGGCTGAGGAAAACTGCGAGCCCTGATCCGTATGGCAGATCATCCCGTTGACAGGCTTTCGCTGTGCGATACCAGCTTGCAGCGCTGTCACGGCCAGGTTCGCTGTCTGGCTCGTTGCAGTGGCCCATCCGATGACACGATGCGTGCACAGGTCGACGAAGGCGGCAAGATGCAAAGGTCCCTTCCTTGTTGCGATCTGCGTCATATCGCCGACCCAGACCCGATTGGGCAGCGTTACGGCAAATTGGCGTTTGACCAGGTCTTCCGCCGGCGGCTCGGTCTTTTGATACGTCCGCATCTTTTTGAACCGCGCCATGCGGCGGGTTTCGATGCCAGCGATCCGACGTATCCTGGCCACGCGGTTACGACTGCAATTTACACCTTCAGCAAGTAGCAAACGCCATGTTTTGATGACGCCTGGCGCGTGCCATTGCTCTGCGTGCAGTTCTTCGATGCGACTACGTAGCGCCACGTCTTCGCGGCTGCGTATGCTCGGCTCGCGCTCACGTGCGGCATAACAACCGCTTCGGCTCACCTCCAGCAACCGGCACATCATCGCAATCGGAAACTCTTTGCGATGCTCATGAACAAAGGCGTACCTTACGGCTTGCGTTTCGCAAAGTACGCGTCGGCCTTTTTTAGGATGGTGTTCTCCATCTTCAACCGCTCATTTTCCCGCCGCAGCCGGGTCAACTCATCCTCGTCCTGTGCCAACGGCCGCCCTGGGCCGTTGAACGCCTTCTCGGCGCCAGCTTTCTCAAGCGTCTCGGCCCATTTGTAGAGCACGTTGCGCCGCACGCCAAGCTCCAGTGCCAAGGCTGTCGCGTTATCAGTTGCCTTCAGGCGTGTGACCGCCTCTTGCTTGAAAGCCTTCGTGAACTCTCTGCGCTCGGTAGGAGCAGGTTTAGTCTTATCCATGGGAACGCATTGTCCTCTATTTGGGATGTCCACTAAACCCGGTACACCTCAGAGCACATTTTCGATCAATTTCCTGCTGCGCAGCGGATCCTCGATGGCAGTCCACATACGCGCGTTGAACCCGCTACCGGCTACAAGCGGCTGCTTGAACTTGCGTTGAAGATCGTGCACCAAAAAGTGCTCTGACCCCGAACTTTACGGACGCACGGTCCGCCCGCGCTGGCCTGCCGGCCGCATCCACGGCGGCAGCGCCAGCGGCAGCGCGGGCGGCGTGAACCCGGCCGAGATAAAGCGGTGCAGCGACGACCACGGCCATTCCGATGGGTTTTGGCAAAGGCCGTGGCGCATCGGATTGCTGTGCACGTAGTCGACGAGGCTGGCGTATTCCTCGTCGTCGCCCACGCGGTAGTCGCGATAGTGACGCTCCCAGATGGTGCCGTCGCCCGTGCCGCCATCGCCCTTCGCCTTCTTGCCGCCCGGCAGGCAGGCTTTATGCAGCGCCTTGGAAAAGGCGATCTTGACGGCGCGCCAGCGCGACGCGCAGTCGTGGTCGCCCGGCGGCAGGGTCCAGATGGCGTGCGCGTGATTCGGCAGCACGACCCAGGCATCGACGTGGAACGGTTTGCGGATACGCGCCTGGCGCATCGCTTCGCCGAAAGCCGAGAAATGGTCCGTAAGTAAGGTGCTGTCCCGATCCAGCAAGCGCACCGTGAAGAAAAAGGTCCCGCCCGGGACCCGGTTGTCGCGGTAATGTGTCATGAACGTAGTCTGCCAAGCGGCGCAGCCATGCCGTGTCGATCTGGCGCAAACGCGCACGAGTTGAAGAGTCTCAACCACAACGATTCTACCCACGATATCGCTTAAACGACGATCCATTTCCGCGCATTAAACCGTGTGGCGGATATGGCAAACATGATGTTTTGACACCGCAATGGTCGTCATTTGTTCGTCCGGTGAATTTTTTTTCAAACGGACTGAACCTTTTCACAACGGCCGGTATTAACCGGACGATTTCCGCAGTAACAAGCTGACATGCCACCCATTGCCCTGCTGTCCCAGCACCTGGTCTGCACCGGCCAGCTCGTTGCGCCCGACGCCGCCGCGCTGGCGCGCCTGTTGTTGCTGGCGCCCGTGCTGGAGGAGTGGGTGGTGCGCGCCGGATTGCAGGAGTGGCTGATCCGGCGCACGGCGTTGGCGCTGCTGCCGGTGGTCGTGTCGGCGGCCGCGTTCGCGCTGCTGCACGTCGGATCCGGCCGGCATGCGGCGGGGCTCGTGCTGGCACCGGGACTGGCGCTCGCGCTGCTCTACCAGCACGGGCGCGACTGGCGCTGGTGCGCGCTGGCGCACTGCGGGATGAATGCACTGGCCCTTGGTGGCTGTGCCCTTTGAACGAATCTGGGAGTAACTATGATCGGGCTGCATAGAAGTGTTTATACCGTTCTCGCCGCGCTCGCGTTCGTCCCGGCCGTGCACGCGGCCGATGCGCTGAACGGCAAGAACCTGTACCTGAACGGGCCGACCGGTGGCGGCACGTCCTGCGCGTCGTGCCACGGGCCGTCGCCCGCCGCCAACGTCAACGGCATCCTCGCCGCAGCCAATAAACCGGACGTGATCAGCAGCGCCTTCAGCGCCAACAAGGGCGGCATGGGCACGCTGTTCAACGGCAAATTCACGACGGCGGAAATCGCGGACCTCGCCGCCTTCATCGGCAACCCGACCGTGACCGCCGCACCCGCGGCCGCCGTCAACCCGGCCTCGCTGAGCTTTGCGGCCACGACCATCGGCCAGTCGGCGTCGCCCCTTGCCACCACCTTGTCCAACACGGGCAACGCGGCGCTGAACGTGGGCACCTTGACCCTGTCCGGCGCGGCTGCGGGCGACTACGCCGTCAGCGGGGGCACCTGCGCCAACGGCACGTCGCTCGCGGCGGGCACCAGCTGCACCGTGCAGGTCGCCTTCAAACCCACCGCGTCCGGTGCGCGCGGCGCGTCGCTCGTCATCGCGCACAATGCGACGGGCGGTTCCAGCACCGTGGCGCTCTCCGGCACCGGCAACGCCGTCGCGCAGGCGACCGTCGCGCTGTCGGCTAACGCGCTCGACTTCGGCGCCCTCGTCGCCGGCACCGCGTCGCCCGCGAAGAGCATTACCGTCAACAACACGGGCCAGGCCGCGCTGACATTCAGCAGCATCACCGTCGGCGGCGCCAACGCGGGCGTGTTCACGCTGGGCGGCACATGCGCGACGGGGACGTCCGTCCCAGCCGGCGGCAGCTGCACCGTGACCGTGACGGCGAATCCGTCCGCCAACGGCGCGTTCAGCGGCAATCTGTCCCTGGCATCGAACGCGTCCAACGGCGCCGTGACGGTCGCCTTGTCCGGCACCGTGTCCGCAGCGGCACCGGCCGTCACCGCGAACCCGTCCGCCGTGGCATTCGGCACGCAGACGATCGGCGCACCGGCCGCGACGCAGACCGTGACCCTGGCCAACACGGGCAACGTGGCGCTGACGCTGAACGGCATCGCCGTCTCGGGCGCGTCCACCGTCACCATTGCCAATAAAACCTGCGGCACGACGCTGGCCGTGGGCGCCAACTGCACCGTGACCCTGGCGTTCGCACCGACAGCATCCGGCGCGGCCGCGGCCACCTTGGCCGTCACGTCGAACGCGGCGCCGCTGCAGGTGTCGATCAGCGGTACCGGCACCACGGCGCCGGCAGCGAAACCGGCGCTGTCGGAAGCGGGCCCCGTCGCCTTCGCGGACACGCAGGTGGGCAAGAGCGCCGCGACGCATACCATCACGCTGTCGAACGGCGGCACGGCCGCGCTGAAAGTGTCATCGCTCGTGCTGGACGGCGCGCAGGCGTCCGATTTCGTCCTGGGTGGCACCTGCGCGACGAATGTGTCCGTCGCCGCGTCAAGCAGCTGCACCATCGACGTCGGCTTCAAACCGACGGCCGCCGGCCAGCGCGCCGCGACCCTCGTCCTGATGACGGATGCGGGCAACCAGTTCACCGTCGCACTGAGCGGTACCGGCGTCGCCGTGCCTGTGCCGATGCTGACCGTGAATCCGCAATCCTTCGACTTCGGCGTGGCCGACGTCAACGGCACGTCGCCCACGCACCGCTTCACGCTGACCAATACTGGCGCCAACGCGGCCACGGTGACGGCCGCCACGTTCACGGGTCCGTACGCGCTGCAGGCGGATACGGGCGCCTGCGCGGCCGTGCCGTTCACCCTGCAGCCGGGTGCGAGCTGCGACCTCGTCGTGCGCTTCACGCCGGTGGGTGCGGGCGATGCCGCCGGCAGTCTCGCATTGGCGGCCGATGGCGGCGGCGCGTGGAATGTCGCGCTGACCGGCAAGGGCAATGTGCAGACCGTGCAAGCGCCGCAGAACGCGGGTGGCGGCGGCTGCTCGTCCATCAAGGACGGCAATGATCCGGTGCTGGCGCTGCTGGTCGTGCTGTCGTTCGGTGTGTTGGGCTGGCGTCGCTTAGTTGTCAAACCCTGGCGCAAGGAGGTGAGCAAATGAGCGCCCGGACGACGACGCGCGTATTGCGCATGGCACTGGTGCTGGCCGCCGCGCTGGAAGCATCCGGCGCCTCCGCGCTCGACAAGGGGGCGGCGGCCCCGGCGTTCGACCTGCCGGGCAAGGACGGCACGGTGCAACTGGCGAAGTACCAGGGCAAGCTCGTGTACGTGGATTTTTGGGCCTCGTGGTGCGGCCCGTGCCGCCAGTCCTTCCCGTGGATGAACGAGATGCAGGCGAAGTACGGCGCACGCGGGCTGCAGGTCGTCGGCGTGAACCTCGATGCGAAGACGGACGACGCGCGCCGCTTCCTCGCCGAGACGCCGGCCCGCTTCGCGATCGCATTCGACCCGGCCGGCGCCACGCCGCGCGCGTACGGCATCAAGGGCATGCCGAGCAGCGTCCTGATCGGACCGGACGGCAAGGTCCTGTACGAGCACGCGGGTTTCAAGGAGGCCGACCGCGCGGAGCTCGAGCAGGTGATCAAGAAAGCCCTCGGAGGTACGCAATGAAGGGTTTCGTTCTGATCGTGCCGGCGCTGCTGGCGCTGGCCGGTTGCGCCACCGTGCAGCCGTGGGAAAAAGGCAAGCTGGCCAAGCCCGAGATGACCTTCGGCGGCGACAAGCTCGAAACGCGCTACGCGGACCACATCTACACGAGCCGCGAGGCCGCATCCGGTGGCGCGGGTGTGGGTGGCGGCGGCTGCGGCTGCAACTGAGGAGACTCCATTGACGACATCCAGACAACCTCCCCAGGACCTGGCGGCTTCGCTGCTCGCCGCCGCGCTGCTGCTGCCCGGCGTGCAGGCGCTGGCCGACGAACCGCCGCAGGGCGGCAGCATCAGCCTGCGCTATCTCGACTACGCCGACCGCCAGAGCGGCCTCGATCGCATCCGCGCGCACTCGCCGTCGATCTCGGTGACGGCGCCCGTCGCCGGCGACTGGTCCATCGAAGGCACGCTGACGGCCGACGACGTGTCCGGCGCCTCGCCGCGCTATCACACGGCCATCTCCGGTGCCTCGCATATGCAGGACGAGAGAAAGGCGGGCGACTTCGCCGTCACGCGCTACTTCCGGCGCGGCACCCTGACGGCCGGCGCCGCGTATTCGACGGAGCACGATTACGTGTCGCGCGCGCTGTCGCTGAACGGTACCTTGTCCAGCGAAGACAACAACACGACGTGGGCATTCGGCGTCGCGGGCAGCCGCGACAGCATCGATCCGGTGAACCACGTCGTCGTCGATGAGCACAAGCGCACGGTCAGCGTGCTCGTGGGCGTGACGCGCGTGCTGACGCCGAACGACATCGGCCAACTGACGCTCACGCGTACGAACGGCGACGGTTACTTCAACGATCCGTATAAACTGTTTGACAACCGCCCCCGTTCGCGCCGCCAGAACACGGTGCTGCTGCGCTGGAACCACTTCGTGGACAGCACGGGCGGCACGTCGCGCCTGTCCTACCGCTACTACAGCGACTCGTTCCGCATCCGCGCGCACACGCTGTCCGGAGAATACGTGCAGCCGCTCGGCGGCGGCTGGAGCATCGTGCCGGAACTGCGCCTCACCACGCAGAGCGCCGCGTACTTCTATTACGACCCCGTGTACGACGGCACGCTCGGTCCGCCGTTCCCGCCCGGTTTTGCCAATGCCGATCCGAACCGGTTGTCGTCGCCGGACCAGCGCCTGTCCGGCTTCGGTGCCGTCACGGTGGGGCTGAAGGTCCAGCGCGAGATCGGCAAGCTGTGGACCGTCGACGTCAAGGTCGAAGGCTACGAGCAGCGCGGCAACTGGCGTTTGTTCCACGACGGCAGTCCGGGTCTGGCGCCGCTGCACGCCCGCATCTTCCAGGTCGGATTGACGCGGCGATGGTAGACGGCATCTACCGCTTTCCGTTCGATGCGATGGCCAGCCGTTGTGAAATCAGGCTGGCCGCGCCGGACGGACACGCGGCGGAAGAACTGGCGCTGGCGGCGATCGCGGAAGTGCGGCGCATCGAGCGCACGTATTCGCGCTACCGCGCCGACAGCATCGTCAGCCGCATCAATGCCGCGGCGGGGCGCTACCGGGTGGAATGCGACGAAGAGACGGCACAGCTGCTCGACTACGCGGATCACCTCCACCGCGCCAGCGGCGGCCTGTTCGACATCACGTCCGGCGTGCTGCGCCGCGCCTGGGATTTTCGTAAGCCGTGCGTGCCGCATGCCCGCGACCTGGCGCCGTTGCTGGCGCTGGTGGACTGGACGGCCGTGCAGCGCGAGGACGGTGCCGTCTACCTGCCGCGCGCCGGCATGGAGATCGACTTCGGCGGCTTCGGCAAGGAATACGCGGCCGACCGCGCCTGTGCGCTGCTGCAGGAGCGCGGCGTGCGGCACGGCTACGTGAACCTCGGCGGCGACATGCGCTTCATCGGGCCGCAACCCGACGGGCGTTTGTGGAGCATCGGTATCCAGGACCCGCGCAAGCCGGATGGCACCGTCGCCAGCATCGCCGTGAGCCACGGTGCGCTGACGACGAGCGGCGACTACGAACGGTTCTTCGACGTGGACGGCAAGCGCTATTGCCACGTACTGGATCCGCGCACGGGGATGCCCGTGTCGCATTGGCGCTCGGTGAGCGTGCTGGCGCCGCTGGCCGTGCTGGGCGGCAGCGTGTCGACCATCGCCATGCTGAAGGAGCTTGAGGGCCTGTCCTTCCTCGCCGCCAGCGGGCTCGCGTACTTCGCCATCGACAGCACGGGACAAGCGCATCACCACAGTATTTCAGGAGATTACGCATCATGAAGCAGCTCTTTCGATGGATGGCCGCGCTCATCCTGCTGGCCAGCACGCTGGGCCGGACAGCCGTTGCGGCCGACGATTTCCTGCCGCCCGAACAGGCGTTCAAGCCGAGCGCCGAACTGCGGACAGGCGGCATCGTTCACGTCACCTGGGCCATCGCGCCCGGCTACCACCTGTACCGCGACCGCCTCGTGTTCGACGCGCCGCAAGTCGGCGTGCCCGCATTGCCGGACGGCGTGCGCAAGTTCGACAGCAATTTCAACAAGGAGATGGAGACGTATGCCGGGCAACTCGCGGCCGACCTGCCCGTGAAGACGGATGCGAAGACGCCGTTCGTGCTGCGCGTGGGCTACCAGGGCTGCGCGGATGCGGGCCTGTGCTATCCGCCCGCCGAAGTCGCGTTCACGGTGGACCCGGCGGCGCCGGGTGCGCTGAAACTCGCGACACAGGAGGCGGCGCCCGCGCCCGCGCCCGCGCACGAAGACGACAGCTCGCTGGCCCAGCGCACGCTGCAATCGGGCAGCGCCTGGCGCATCGGCCTCGCGTTCCTCGCGTTCGGCCTCTTGTTGTCGTTCACGCCGTGCGTGCTGCCGATGGTGCCGATCCTGTCGTCCATCATCGTCGGCGAGGGCAACGTCTCGCGCAGCAAAGGTTTTATCCTCGCGCTGGCGTACAGCCTGGGCATGGCGCTCGTCTACACGGCGCTCGGCGTGGCGGCCGGCCTGGCCGGTGAAGGTCTCGCCGGCGCGCTGCAGAAGCCGTGGGTGCTGCTGACGTTCGGCGCGCTGCTCGTGGTGCTGGCGCTGTCGATGTTCGACGTCTACCAGCTGCAGCTGCCCAGCAGCCTGCAAAGCCGTTTGAGCTCGACGAGCGGCCGCATGAGCGGCGGCCGGTTCGCCGGCGTGTTCGTGATGGGCGCCTTGTCCGCGCTGATCGTGGGCCCGTGCGTGGCCGGTCCGCTGGCGGGCGCGCTGCTGTACATCAGCCAGACGAAAAACGTGTGGACGGGCGGCTGGGCGCTGTTTTCGATGGCGGCCGGCATGAGCGTGCCGCTGCTGCTGACGGGCGTCTCGGCGGGCAGCCTGCTGCCGCGCGCCGGCGCGTGGATGAACCACGTCAAGCGTGTGTTCGGCCTGCTGCTGCTCGCGGTGGCCATCTGGATGGTGACGCCCGTGTTCCCGGTCACCGTCGCGATGCTGCTGTGGGGCGCGTTCGCCGTGCTGTGCGCCGTGTTCCTGCGCGTGTCCGAACCCGTCGCCGCGGGCGCGGGACTGGGCCGATATGCCGGTAAAACGCTGGGCCTCGTGCTGCTGACGGGCGGCCTGTTCGAACTGGTGGGCGCCGCCAGCGCGGGCCACGACGTGCTGCAGCCGCTGGCGCATTTGCGCGGTACGCAGGTCGCCGCCGCGGCCGAGGGCAAGGCGCAGAAGTTCGAGCGCATCCGCACGCTGGCCGAACTGGATCGGGTGCTCGCATCGTCCCCCACGGCCGTGATGCTGGATTTTTATGCCGACTGGTGCGTGTCGTGCAAGGAGATGGAGCGCTTTACGTTCTCCGAACCGAAGGTGGAAGCGCAGATGAAGCAGGTGCGCCTGCTGCAGGTCGACGTCACCGCCAACAACGACGAAGACCGCGCGCTGATGAAGAAATTCGGCCTGTTCGGACCACCCGGCATCATCCTGTTCAAGCAGGGCAAGGAAGTGCCGGAGGGTCGCGTCATCGGGTTCATGGCGCCCGAACGGTTCGCCGAGCACCTGTCCCGCCACTTCGCGTCCTGACATCATGAAAAAACATGCCAAGGTCCTGATCCTGGGTTCCGGCCCGGCAGGCTATTCGGCCGCCGTGTACGCGGCGCGCGCCAACCTGGACCCCCTGCTCGTCACCGGCGTAGCGCAGGGCGGACAACTGATGACGACGACCGACGTCGAGAACTGGCCCGCCGATCCGGATGGTGTGCAGGGTCCCGATCTGATGCACCGCTTCGAACTGCACGCGCGCCGCTTCGACACGCAGATCGTGTTCGACCATATCCACACGGCGCATCTGCACGAACGGCCGCTGCGCCTGTCCGGCGACCAGGGCGACTACACGTGCGACGCGCTGATCGTCGCCACGGGCGCGTCCGCGCGCTACCTGGGCCTGCCGTCGGAGCAGGCCTTCATGGGGCGCGGTGTCTCGGCCTGCGCGACGTGCGACGGCTTCTTTTATCGCGGGAAGGAAGTCGCCGTGATCGGCGGCGGTAACACGGCCGTGGAAGAGGCGCTGTATTTGTCGAACATCGCGTCCAGGGTGACGCTGGTCCACCGGCGCGACCATCTGCGCGCGGAAGCGATCCTCGTGGAGCGCCTGCTGGCGCGCGTGGAAGAGGGCAAGGTGGACGTCCTGTGGAATCACACGGTGGACGAGGTGCTGGGCGATGCGGCCGGCGTGCACACGCTGCGCCTGCGGGGTGTCCGCGGCGGCATCCGCGTGCTGCCCGTGCACGGCGTGTTCGTGGCCATCGGCCACCAGCCGAATACTGGCATCTTCGCGGGTCAGCTGGAGATGGAAAACGGGTACATCGTGACGCGCGCGGGACGCAACGGCCTGGCGACCGCCACGAGCGTTCCCGGCGTGTTCGCGGCCGGCGACGTGCAAGACCACATCTACCGGCAGGCGATCACCAGCGCCGCCAGCGGGTGCATGGCGGCGCTGGATGCCCAGCGCTATCTGGAGAAATAAAGTAGCTTAGCTGGTGAGCGGCTTGTAGCGGATCCGCTTCGGCTTGGCGCCTTCTTCGCCGAGGCGCTTCTTCTTGTCGGCTTCGTACTCCTGGTAGTTACCGTTGAAGAAGGTGACCTGCGACTCGCCTTCGAACGCGAGGATGTGCGTGGCGATGCGGTCGAGGAACCAGCGGTCGTGCGAGATGACCATCACGCTGCCCGCGAATTCCAGCAGCGCGTCTTCCAGCGCGCGCAGGGTTTCGACGTCCAGGTCGTTCGACGGTTCGTCCAGCAGCAGCACGTTGCCGCCCTTGAGCAGCGTCTTGGCCAGGTGCAGGCGGCCGCGTTCACCGCCGGACAGGTTGCCGACGAGTTTCTGCTGGTCCGCGCCCTTGAAGTTGAAGCGGCCCAGGTAGGCGCGCGACGGCATCTCGAAACGGCCGACGGACAGCATGTCGGCGCCGCCGGACACGTCTTCGAACACGGTCTTGTTCGCGGCGAGGCTGTCGCGCGACTGGTCGACGAGCGAGACCTTCGCGGTCTTGCCGATGACGACTTCGCCGCTGTCCGGCTGCTCGACGCCCGCGATCATGCGGAACAGCGTCGACTTACCGGCGCCGTTCGGGCCGATGATGCCGACGATCGCGCCCGGCGGCACGGTGAACGACAGGTTGTCGATCAGCAGGCGGTCGCCGAAGGCTTTCGACACGTTCTTGAACTCGATGACTTCGTTACCGAGGCGTTCCGCGACGGGGATGAAGATCTCCTGCGTCTCGTTGCGCTTCTGGTATTCGTATTCGGACAGTTCGTTGAAGCGGGAAAGACGCGCCTTCGACTTGGCCTGGCGTGCCTTCGGATTCTGGCGCGCCCACTCGAGCTCTTTCGCCAGCGCCTTCTGGCGCGCGGATTCCGTCGCTTCTTCCTGTTTCAGGCGGGCTTCCTTCTGCTCCAGCCAGGACGAGTAATTGCCCTTCCAGGGGATGCCATGGCCGCGGTCCAGTTCCAGGATCCATTCGGCGGCGTTGTCGAGGAAGTAGCGGTCGTGGGTGATGCCGACGACGGTGCCCGGGAAGCGCAGCAGGAACTGCTCCAGCCATTCGACGGATTCGGCGTCCAGGTGGTTGGTCGGTTCGTCGAGCAGCAGCATGTCCGGCTTGGACAGCAGCAGCTTGCACAGCGCCACGCGGCGCTTCTCGCCACCCGACAGCACGCCGATCTTGGCGTCCCACGGCGGCAGGCGCAGCGCGTCGGCGGCCATTTCAAGCTGCAGGTTCAGGTTGCCGCCGTCGGAGGCGGCGATGATCGATTCCAGGCGCTCCTGCTCCTTGGCCAGCGCGTCGAAGTCGGCGTCTTCCTCGGCATACGCCGCGTACACGGCTTCCAGTTTCGCCTGCGCCTCGAAGGCTTCGCCCAGGCCGCTTTCCACTTCCTGGCGCACGGTTTTTTCCGGATCGAGCTGCGGTTCCTGCGGCAGGTAGCCGATGTTCAGGCCCGGCATCGGGCGCGCTTCGCCCTGGATGTCGGTGTCGATGCCCGCCATGATCTTCAGCAGGGTCGACTTACCCGAGCCGTTCAGGCCCAGCACGCCGATCTTCGCGCCCGGGAAGAACGACAGCGAAATGTCCTTCAGGATCTGGCGTTTCGGTGGGACGATCTTGCCCACGCGGTTCATGGTGTAGACGTAATTGGCCATTAGTAACGTGCTTCTATTTTGAAAATAAGGACGACAGGATACCGGAAAAAAAACCGGGGTCAGAGCCCGATTTTAGGAAATTGCCAAAATTCGGGCTCTGACCCCGGTTTGTGGCGACTCAAGCTTGTTTGGCCACCGGCTGCGGCCGATTCAGCAGGCCTTCGGCCGCGAACAGGGCCAGCGCGAGCCAGATCAGCACGAAGCCGACGAGGCGGTCTGGAGTAAATGCTTCGTGGAACAGCCATACGCCCAGCAGGAATTGCAGGGTGGGTGACATGTACTGCAGCAAACCGACGATCGACAGCGGGATTTTTCTCGCGCCCGCCGCGAACAGCAGCAGCGGGATCGCCGTGATCGGTCCGGCCGCGACGAGCAGCAGGCGCGTCGTGTTCGAATCCGTGTTGATGAAGGTGTTCTGGCCGTGTACGCTGAGCCAGACGACGTAGGCAGCCGCGAGCGGGAACAGGACCATCGTCTCGAACGACAGCCCCTCCAAAGCGCCGAGCGCGGCCGTCTTGCGCAGCAGGCCGTAGCCGCCGAACGACACGGCCAGCGCCAGCGCAATCCAGGGAACGTTGCCGGCCTGCCACGTCAGCCAGGCAACGCCCAGCGCCGCGACGCCGATCGCCATCCATTGCGTGCGCCGCAGGCGTTCCTTCAACAGCATCGAGCCGAACATGATGTTGACGAGCGGATTGATGAAATAGCCGAGGCTCGCCTCGATGACGTGGCCGTTGTTCACGGCCCAGATGTAGATGAGCCAGTTGACGCTGAGCAGCAGGGCCGATGCGACGAAGCTGCCGAACACGCGCGGCTGGCGCACGAGGTTCAGCCAGGCCCACTGGCGGCGCACGGCGAGTACGATCACGAGGAACAGCAGCGACCACAGCATGCGGTGCGCGAGGATCTGCAGCGGCGGCACTTCGTCGATGGCGTGGAAATACAACGGAAACAGGCCCCAGCACAGGAAGGCGAGGGCGGCGGACAGGATGCCGGTGTTCATGGGAGGCGTGATACGGGTGAACGGTCTGACATTATCCCTGAACGGACGCGGCCTTGCTGGCGGGTCCGGTTTTCCGGCAGCCGAGGCGTGCGCTCGGTCCGCTTCCATTGATGCAGACTTTGAGAGAATAGCGTCCGGGCAAAAGGACGCGCTCTTGTCTTTCCTTGTCAATTATTCTATTGTGCAACGCACCAGAACAACAAAACGGTGAAACCTTGACGGCAGAACATAAGAAAAGCAGCCTGGCAGGGCTGACGCTGGCGGCGGTCGGTATCGTCTACGGCGACATCGGCACCAGTCCGCTGTACACGCTCAAGACCATCTTCGATCCCGTCCACGGCCTGGCCCTGAGCACGCCGAACCTGCTGGGCATCGTGTCCCTGATCTTCTGGGGCCTGACGATGATCGTCTCGCTCAAATACGTCACGCTGGTGCTGCGCGCCGACAACCGCGGCGAGGGCGGCATCATGGCCCTGATGGCGCTCGCGCTGAACTCCGTCACGCGCACGTCGCGCTGGCACTACGTGCTGATGGTGCTGGGCGTGTTCGGCGCCACCATGTTCTACGGCGACAGCGTGATCACGCCGGCGATCTCCGTGCTGGGCGCGATCGAAGGTCTCGAAGTGGCCACGCCCGGTCTGGAAAAATACGTCGTGCCGCTGACGATCGTCGTGCTGGTGGGGCTGTACAGCGTGCAGCGCCACGGCACGGCCGGCATCGGCCGCTGGTTCGGCCCGATCATGGTCGTGTGGTTCGTGGCGCTGGCCGTCATGGGCGTCATCAACATCGTGCAGGCGCCCGTGATCCTGCATGCGCTGAACCCGCTGCACGCGTTCCAGTTCATGCTGCGCGAGAAAATGATCGCGTTCGTCGCGCTGGGTGCCGTCGTGCTGGCGTTCACCGGCGCCGAGGCGCTGTACGCGGACATGGGCCACTTCGGCAAGAAGCCGATCCGCTTCGCCTGGTTCATGGTCGTGTTCCCCGCGCTGGCCCTGAACTACCTGGGCCAGGGTGGCCTCCTGATCACGCATCCGGAAGCGCTCGAGAACCCGTTCTTCCACCAGCTGGGCAGCTGGAGCGTGCTGCCGCTCGTGCTGCTGTCGACGATGGCGACCGTGATCGCGTCGCAGGCCACGATCTCCGGCACGTTCTCGATGACGCGGCAAGCGATCGCACTGGGCCTGTTGCCGCGCATGCGCGTGATGCACACGTCGGAGAGCGAGATCGGCCAGATCTATATCCCGGCCGTGAACTGGCTGCAGCTGATCGTCGTGCTGCTGGCGGTCGTCGGCTTCGGTTCGTCGGACAAGCTGGCCGGCGCCTACGGCATCGCGGTGACGGCGACCATGTTCGCGACGACGATCCTGACGTTCTTCGTGATCCGTTACCGCTGGCACCTGCCGCTGTGGCTCTGCTTCGGCGCCACCGGCTTCTTCATGGTGATGGACATCATGCTGTTCTCGGCGAGCACCCTGAAGCTGCTGCACGGCGGCTGGTTCCCGCTGCTGCTCGGCGCGGTCCTGCTGACGATCATGCTGACCTGGAAGCGCGGCCGCGAACTGGTGTTCGAGAACCTGGAAAAGCACGCGATCCCGCTCGACGACTTCCTCCAGTCGCTGTTCGTGGCACCGCCCGCGCGCGTGGCCGGCACCGCCATCTTCCTGCGCAGCGAAACGGACGGCGTGCCGCACGCGCTGCTGCACAACCTCCTGCACAACAAGGTGCTGCACGAGCGCGTCGTGTTCCTCACCGTGCACATTCGCGAAGAGCCGTACGTGCCCGAAAGCGAGCAGGTCGAGGTCGTCCCGCTGGGCCACAACTGCTACCAGCTGAACGTGGCCTATGGCTTCAAGGACGAGGCCAACATCCCGGACATCCTGCGCCTGTGCGCCGCCAAGAGCCTCGAATTCGAGATGATGGAGACGTCGTTCTTCATCGCGCGCCAGACCGTGATCTCGGTGCCGGGGCAGGGCATGATGCCGTGGAGGGAGCACCTGTACGTCGCGATGCAGCGCAACGCCCGCACGGCCGCGGATTATTATCAAATCCCGACCAACCGCGTGATCGAGCTGGGCACCCAGGTCGAGATCTGAATTACAAAGGCATACAAATACGCAACAGACGCTTGCAGGACGGGTTGGTAAGGTTCGGTCTTCCACCGATCAACCATCCAATCTGTCCCGTAGGAGTCCCATGAAACTGTCCTTCCCGCTGGCCGCCGCCTTCGCCGCCCTCCTGAGCCTGTCCGCATGCGGCGGCGGTGGCGATTCGGGCAGCACCACCCCTCCCGTCGTCAACAATCCCGCCGCACTGACCAAGACCGACATCTCGATCGGTACGGGCGCCGAAGCCGTCAACGGTGCGCGCGTGCAGGTCAATTACACGGGCTGGCTGTACAGCGCCGCCGCCGCCGACTTCAAGGGCACCAAGTTCGACTCTTCGCAGCCCGGCAAGCCGTTCACCTTCGTCATCGGCGCCGTCGGCACCAACGAATCCGTGATTCCCGGCTTCGGCCAGGGCGTGCAGGGCATGAAGGTCGGCGGCAAGCGCACGATCCTGATCCCGAGCAGCCTGGGTTACGGCGCGGGCGGCGTGCCGGGCGCGATCCCGGGCAACACCGGCCTCGTGTTCGAAGTCGAACTGGTTAAAGTCTGCGGCAGCGCGGCCTGCTGATTCATTCGCGCAGCGCGCTAGCGGGACGGATCCGCACCGCCGCCAGTGCGTGGCGCAGGGTCGACACCAGCGCCACCACGCCCGCCACCAGCAGCGCGGCGACGAGCGTCCAGGCGCCGATCGGCGCACGCTCGGTGAAGGCGCCCAGCCAGCGCTGGATCGCCACCCACGCGAACGGTAATCCCAGCACCGCGCCGGCACCGACCAGCGCGGCGAACTCGCGCGCCACCAGTGTTGCGATCGCCGCGGGGCCGGCCCCATACAGCTTGCGCAGCACGATCTCCCGCTCGCGCCGGCGCACGCTGTACGCGGCCAGCACGTAGATGCCGAAGGCGGCGATCGCCGTCGCGATCGCGCTCGCCGCCGCCAGCAGCCTGGCCAGGCGCAGGTCGTCGGCGTAGAAGATGTCGGTGATCAGCGTTGGCATGCGCACCACGTCCACGGGCTCGTTGGGGAAGTAGCGCGGCCACAGGGCTTCGATGGCGCGCCTGACGTCATCGACGTTCCCGCTGCAGCGGACCGTGAACCCGCCCACGCGATCGTTCAGGAAGAACACACTCGGCTGCTGGCCGTCGCGTGCCGACCGCTGGCGCAGGTCCGGCGCCACACCCACGATCCGCTTCGGCCGGTTGTCGCCCGCCGTATTGGTCACCATCTGCCCGACCGCATCGCGCGGCGTGGGAAAACCGAGCTGGCGCGCGGCCGCCGCATTGATCACCACACGGTCCTCGTCGCCGAACTTGTCGAACGCGAGAGCAAACAGGCGCCCGGCCACCGGTTTGACGCCGTAGACGTCGAAGAATTCGGGACTCACCGCGTACAGGTTGATGTCGGTGGCCGTGCCGCCGGCGCGGCGCAAGGTGACGATGTTGTGGCCGACGCTGAACGGCAAGTGCGAGACCGCCACGCCCGCGACACCCGGCAGGCGCGCGATCGCGTCGCGCAGGGCGCGCGTGCGCGGATCGCGCATGTCGTTCGCGGCCGGGAACATCAGGAGCGGCGCGGTATCGAAGCCGGGATCGAGCGTGCTGGCGTAGCGCGTCTGCCACGCGACGGCGAGCGTCGTGGCGGTCAGGCCGATGGCGACGCCGAACTGCAGCGCCGTCAGCGTACGCCGGATCCACAAACCGCGCGCGGTCTCGCTCGACCCGCGCCCGGCCAGGGCGGCGGTGGCGCGCACGCGCAGCGCCGACCAGGTGGGATAGGCGCCGGCGGCCAGGCCAAGCAGTACGCCCAATGCCAGCGTCGCCGCTAGCGACACAACGTTGAACATGCCGTCCAGCTTGCGCTGTACCAGGTCGGCAAAGACCGGCAGCAGCAGCCACGCCAGCAGCAGGCCGAGGACCGTCGCGAGCAGGCAGACCAGCACCGACTCGGCCAGGAACTGGCGCGCCACGGCCGGCGCCGACGCGCCCAGCACCTTGCGCACGGCGATCTCGCGCTGGCGCGCCAAGGTGCGCACGGTGGCCAGGTTGACGTAGTTGGTCGCGGCCAGCAGCAGCACCAGCACGGCGACGGCACCCAGCCCGATCACGCCGTGGCGGTTGCCGTGCGGCGCGAACAGGTCGTTCAGGTCGGGCGCGAGGTACACGTCGGCGATCGGCTGCAGCCGGTAATCGATCAGGTCGCGCCCGCCCAGCGCCGCGACCTGCTGGGCATAGTCGCGCTGTACGAGCGGCGATGCGCGCAGGCCGCGCCGCAGCGCGTCCAGCACCGCGCCGGCGTCGGCGCCCGGCAGCAGCTTGAGGTAGACCCGGCCGGGCGAAAAGCCCCAGGCGACCCCGGCGAACCGGCGCGCGTCGGGCGGCAGGATCACGCCGCCCGTGCCGGCCAGTGCCTCGTAAGGCAGCGTGGTGGCGGCCGGCGGGTTGGCGACGACGGCCGCCACCACGTACGTCTGGCCGTCGCCCTGCAGCGTGCGCCCGACCACGTCGACGCGGCCGAATACCTTCAGGGCGGTGTCCGCCGTCAGCGCCAGCGCCTCCGGCCGCGTGAGGGCCGCGTGCAGGTCGCCCGCCAGGACGCGCGGCGCGAAGATCTTCTCGAAGTCGGGATCCACCAGCGCGACGCCGAAGGCAAGGGCCCGGCCGCCCGCGCGTACGTTGACGCCGCGGTCGAGGAAGGCGGTGGCGAGCACCTTCTGGCCGCTGGCCAGCGCCGCGTCGCGCGCGGGCAAGCTGGCGGTCGTGCCCCAGTCGTTGCCGAGCAGGGCGAGGTTCCAGCGCTCCTGCAACTGGACCACGCGCTCGCGTTCCGGCACGTGCTCGTCGTACGAGAACGAGTGCCGGACGAAGCCGAGCAGCAAAAAGCACACGGCGATGCCGACCGCGAGGCCGAGCACCACCACTGCGGAATATGCGGGCTCCTTGACGAGCAGGCGCCAGCCGATGCGGAAATCGCGCAGGTTCATCGTGTCCCCCTCATGCCGCCAGCAGCGCGTCGACGACGATGCGGCCGTCGAGCAGGCGCAGGGTGCGCGACGCCTGCGCCGCGTGCGCCGGCGAGTGCGTGACCATCACGACGGTCGTGCCCTCGGCGTTGATGGTGCGCAGCAGGCGCATGACCTCGTCGCCGTGGGCCGTGTCGAGGTTGCCGGTCGGTTCGTCCGCCAGCAGCATGGCCGGCCCGGCCACGAGGGCGCGCGCGATCGCCACGCGCTGCTGCTGGCCGCCCGAGAGCTGCGACGGCCGGTGCCCGGCGCGGTGCGCCACGCCCAGGCGCTCGAGCATGTCGCGCACGCGCCGCCGGCGCTCGGCCGCGGGCATGCCCGTGTATTCGAGCGCGAGTTCGACGTTCTCGAACACGGTCAATTCCTCGATCAGGTTGAAGCTCTGGAAAATGAAGCCGATCTTCCCGCGCCGCAGCGCGTTCAGCTTCGCCTCGCTCCAGCCGGCCACGTTGCGGCCTTCGAACCAGTATTCGCCGGACGTCGGCACGTCGAGCAGGCCGAGGAGCGACAGCAGCGTGGACTTGCCGCAGCCGGACGGCCCCGTGATGGCGACGTATTCGCCGGCCGCGATCTCGAGGTCGATGCGGTCGAGGGCGGTGGTGCGGACTTCGCCCGCCGTGTGGATCTTGCTGACGCCTGATAGTCGGAGCATGTCGTTCCTTCGTTGTTGATGTGATGTTGGAGGGTGCGGGTTACTTCGTCAATTCCAGCTGCCCGGCCTTGCCGAACGACGTGTAGCCGGACACGATGACGTCCTCGCCGGCGGCCAGCCCGGACAGGACTTCCACCTGCGTGTCGTTGCGGCGCCCGAGGCGCACCGTGCGCCGTTCGGCATGGCGGCCGTCCGGCGCCACCACGAACACCCAGGCGCCGCCGCCGTCGCCGGCATAGGCGCCCGGGGGCAGCAGCAGGGCCCGGGCCGGCTCGCCCAGCGTCAGCCGCGCGTCCAGGCCCTGGCCGGGGCTGATCACGGGCGGTTGTGCAGCCGTGAAGACCATCTCGACGGTGAAGCGGCCGTCCTTGACCTGCGGGTAGATCGTGGCGACGCGCAGCGGATATTTATCGCCGTCCTGGACAACCTGGCCGGGACGTCCCGCCGCGACGCGGCTGAGATAGAACTCGTCGACCTGCGCGACGAGCTTGAAGCGCTGCGGATCGTCGATGCGGCCGAGGCGCTGGTCGGGGCGCACCGTCTCGCCGACGAGCAGCCGGAAATCGGTCAGCACGCCGGCGGCCGGGGCGCGCACGGCGAGCGCGTCGACGGTCGCGTTCACGAGCTTCAGGCCTGCCTGCAGGCCCGCGATCACGCCTTCGATCTGCTGCAACACGCGTACGCGCACCTGTTCCTCGGCGGCGCTGCTGGCCCGTTCGTCGTGCAGCAGGCGGCGCTGCTGCGCGAGCTTGTCGGCGGCATCCTCCAGCGCGGCCGCCGACAGGAAGCCGCGTGCCGCCAGGCCGGCGTTCCGCGCATGCTGCTTGCGCGCCTGCTCCAGCGCGAATTCCAGGTCGGCCAGGCGGCGCTGGTGGTCGCTGCGGCTGGCTTCCTGGGCCACGCGCAGGGTCGCGAGGTTCGAGATCTGTTGCGCGTATTCGGTCTGGCGCGCCAGCAGTTCCAGGTTGCGCTGCGGGTTCGACAGGCGGAATAGCAAGTCGCCCTTCGCCACGTGCTGGCCGTCGTGCGCGATCACTTCCTCGACGCGGCCGGATTCGACCGAGTCGAGCACGATGGCGCGCAGCGGCTCGGCGCTGGCGCGCACGACGATCTCGTCGCGGAACACGCCGGGCGCCACGCGGGCGATGCGCACGTCGCGCGCCGCCACCTGCAGGCCGTGCGGCAAGGCCTGCCACGCCGCGAAGGCGGCCAGGGAGAGGGCGGCCAGCAGCGCGCCGGCGCGCAGAACGAGCCGGCCGCGCCGGACGGGTACGCGCACGTCCATGGCGGCGCCGGTGACGAGGTGGGGAGAAGGATTCGTGGTCATGCCGGCAGGGTTTGCAAGCGCCGTGCCACGCCGTTTTTGCCTGCGCCGGCACCGGTTTTACGGCGCGATTGTCCGGAACCGGACAGGTGCCCTGTGCGCTTCCGGACAGGTGACCGCCGGGCAGTTCAACGCGGCCATGCGCGCTGCTAGAATGGTCCGATGGTTGAACCCCGCACCCGCCTCCTGATCCTCGACGACGACCGCGACGTCGCCTGTGCCGCGCAGATGCTGCTGCGCCGCCGCCATGGCGCGGTGGCGACGCTCGACGATCCGGCGCGCCTCGACGCGCTGCTGGCGGACGGCGTGCCGGACGTCGTCCTGCTCGACCTGAACTTCACGCCAGGCCGCATCGACGGTGCCGAGGGACTCGCCGTGCTCGATCGCCTGCGCACGCTGGCAAGGCCGCCGGCCGTGATCGCGCTGACCGCGTATGCCGACGTGCCGCTCGCTGTGGAGGCGCTGAAGCGCGGCGCCGTCGACTTCATCACCAAGCCCTGGGACAACGCGCGCCTTGCCGCCGCCGTCGATGCCGCGCTGGCGCGCCGCGCGGCCGCGAACGTGCCCGGCGCGTCGGCCCTGATGGGAGACGCCGCGCCGATGCGCGAGGTGAAGGCGGTGATCGCGGGTGTCGCGCCCACCGAGGCCAACGTCATGGTGCTGGGCGAGAACGGCGTCGGCAAGGAACTCGTGGCGCGCGCTCTCCACCAGGCGTCGCGCCGCGCCGCCGGTACGTTCCTCGCCGTGGACATGGGCGCGCTGCCCGACGCGACCTTCGAGAGCGAGTTGTTCGGCCACCGCAAGGGCGCGTTCACCGACGCGAAGAGCGACCGCGCCGGCCGCTTCCAGGCCGCGCGCGGCGGCACGCTGTTCCTCGACGAGATCGGCAACATGCCGCTGTCCGCGCAGGCCAAGCTGCTGACGGCGCTCGAGCGCAGGGAAGTCACGCCCATCGGCGCGGATCGTCCCGAGCCGGTCGACGTGCGCATCGTCAGCGCGACCAACCTGACGGAAGACCGCCTGTTCGATCCGGGCGTGTTCCGCGCCGACCTGCTGTTCCGCCTGAACACCATCGTGATCCGCGTGCCGCCGCTGCGCGCCCGGCGTGACGACATTCCCGGGCTGCTGCACCACTACCTGTCGCTGTACGAAGGGCAGTACCAGCGGCCGGTGCGCGAGCTGGCGCCGGCCGCGCTGGAGCGCCTGTGCGCGTGGGACTGGCCGGGCAACGTGCGCGCGCTGCGCCACGCGTGCGAGCGCGCCGTGATCCTGGGCGGCGGCGCCGATTACCGCTACGAGGACTTCGGCCTCGCGCCGGCGGCGCCGGCACCCGCACACGTGGAGACAGACCAGGACTTCAGGCTCGGCGCGCTCGAACGCGACACCATCGCCGCCGCGCTGGACAAGGCCAGGGGCAACATCAGCCTCGCCGCGCGCATGCTGGGCGTCAGCCGCGCCGCGTTGTACCGCAAGCTGGGCAAGCATGGCATCTGAAGCGCGCGTAAAAGCCGCGGCGCTGCTGGCGGTGGCCGGCCTGGCGGCGCTGGCCTTTGTCGCCGGCCGGACGGGCGATGCGCCGCGCGTCGTCGTGCTGTGCGCTCTGGCGGCCGTCGTCCCGGGACTGGTCCTGTGGCGCACCTTGAACGTGCTGGCCGCGCCGCGCGGGCTGCCCGCGTTTGAGCCGCGCGCCGTGCTGAACGTCGAGCAGCAAAGCCTCGTCGACAACGCGCTGGCCCTGGAAGCGCGTCTGGAACATGCGCCGGTCGCGCTGTTCGGCATCGACGGGGACGAGAACGTGCAGCCGCTGAACGCGAACGCGCGCAAGCTGGTCGCCCCGGGCCGCGCCAGCGATGCCGCCGCCCTGTACCGCCAGCTGGCCGGCCGGCCCCACGGCGACCGCACCTTGCTGCAGTTCGAGACCGAGCGCGGCACCGAGCGCGCGCTGGCGACGGTGTCGATGCTGACCCTGCACGGCCGCCCGCAACGCCTCGCCGCGCTGATGCCGGTCGAGAGCGAACTGGAAGCCGAGGCCCTGAACGCCTGGCGCCGGCTGGTGCACGTGCTCACGCACGAGATCATGAATTCGCTGACGCCCGTGGCCTCGCTGTCGCGCACGGCGCGCGACCTGGTCGAGGAAGCGGGTCCCACGCTGCCGGCCGACGTGGCGGCGGACCTCGGCACGGCGCTCGACGCCATCGGCCGCCGCGCGGACAGCCTGGCCAGCTTCGTCGCGAGTTATCGCAGCCTGTCCAACGTGCCGGAAGCGCGGCCGGAACGGGTGCAGTTGGCCGCCCTGTTCGCGCGGCTCGATGCATTGGTGGGGCCGGCGTGGCGCGCGCGCGACGGCGACGTCGAGTTCACGGTAGCGCCGGCGTCGCTGGAACTGATGGCCGACCCGGGACAGCTCGAACAGGCACTGATCAACCTGCTCAAGAATGCGTTCGAGGCCACGGGCGCGGGCGGCCGCGCGCGCGTCGTTGCCCGGCTGGCGCGAGGCGCGCGCCTGCGCATCGAAGTGGACGACGACGGTCCCGGCGTGCCGGACGCGCTGGCCGCGCACATCTTCACGCCGTTCTTCACCACGCGCAAACAGGGCGGCGGTATCGGCCTCGCGATGGTGCGTCAATTGGTACATTGCAATGGCGGTACGGTACGCTACGCGCGCCCCGTGAGCCGCGGCGCGCGCTTCGTCATCACGTTCTGAACGCGTCCCGCGCACGCCTGATTTGGCTCAGTTCCGCGCGGCGCGTCGGGCCGTATCGTTGGCACGCCTGAATGTCACCGGAGCCTGCCATGTCGATACGCCGTTGCCTGTTCGCCCTGTTGCTGCCGTTCCTCGCCTGCGCGCCCGCCTGCGCACCGGCCTGGGCCGCTCCGCTGTACACCGCGACCTTCCTGCCTGAAAACTTCACGGCCTACGGCATCGGCAACGACGGCAGCATCGTCGGCAGCGGCCTCGATGCCGATTTCCAGGGCCGCGCGTTCGTGTGGAAAGACGGCACGACGACCTTCCTGCCCACGCCGGGCGCGTCCGCTTACGCGACCGCGACGAACGGCGGGGCCGCGGCCGGCGCCTCGCTGGTCGGCGACGCCACACGCGGCTTCATCTACCGCGCTGGCGGCATCCAGCCCATCGGCACGCTGTACGGCGGCGACAGCGTCGCCTTCGCCATCAATGCCGGCGGCCAGGTCGTGGGCGATTCCACGGATGCGTCCGGCAACACCCGCGCGTTCCTGTACAGCGGCGGCACGCTGACCGACATCGGCACGCTGGGCGGGGCGGATGCGCGGGCGCGGGGCATCAACGACGCGGGCATGATCGTCGGCGGTTCCCAGCCGGGCCCGGGATTCCCGGACGATGGCGCCCACGCGTTCCTGTACCACGACGGCACCATGCAGGACCTCGGCACGCTGGGCGGCGGCTTCAGTTGGGCCGAGGCGGTGAACAATGCCGGCCAGGTGGCGGGCTACAGCCTGGTCGGCGACGCGGCCGTCTGGCATCCGTTCCTGTACAGCGGAGGCGTGATGATCGACCTCGGTTCCTTCGGCGGCGATTTCGGCGAAGCCCATGCGATCAACGCGGCCGGCATGGTGGTCGGTTATTCCAGCTTCGTCGACGGTGGCTTCTCGCACGCGTTCGTGGTTGCCGACGGCAACCTGATCGACCTGAACACCGTCACGGAAGGGCTCGGCATCCAGGTGCTCATGGATGCGGTCGGCATCAACGACGCCGGCCAGATCGTGGCCAACAGCTGCGACCGGTTCGGCGATTGTGCGCCGGTCCTGCTCACGCCCGTGCCGGAGCCGGCGGGCGCCCTGATGCTGCTTGCAGGCATCCCCGTGCTGCTGTGGCGCCGTAAAAAATGAGGAACTGCTATGCTGGGTCCGGACCTGGAGGACAGCAATGACCACGACGGACACAGCGGACCCGCATGCCATCGAACATCTGACATCGCGCCAGCGCGTGTTCGCCATCGTCGGCGCGTCGTCCGGCAACCTGGTCGAGTGGTTCGACTTCTACATCTATTCGTTCTGCGCGCTGTATTTCTCGTCGGCCTTCTTCCCGAAGGGGAACCCGACGACCCAGCTGCTGAACACGGCCGGCATCTTCGCGGCCGGCTTCCTGATGCGCCCGATCGGCGGCTGGCTGTTCGGCCGCGTCGCCGACCGCTACGGCCGGCGCAACGCGATGATGATTTCCGTGCTCATGATGTGCGGCGGCTCGCTGATGATCGCCGCGCTGCCGACCTATGCCAGCATCGGCACGGCGGCGCCGGCGCTGCTGCTGGTGGCGCGCCTGTTCCAGGGCCTGTCCGTGGGCGGAGAGTA
Source organism: Telluria mixta (assembly GCF_029223865.1). NCBI lineage: Bacteria > Pseudomonadati > Pseudomonadota > Betaproteobacteria > Burkholderiales > Oxalobacteraceae > Telluria > Telluria mixta. The sequence continues at coordinate 1,942,955 of NZ_CP119520.1, read as the reverse complement.
TGGCACCAGCGCCACCTACATGAGCGAGGTGGCGGAGCCGGGGCGCAAGGGGTTCTTCGCGTCGTTCCAGTACGTGACACTGATCGGCGGCCAGCTCGCGGCGCTGCTCGTGCTGGGCATCCTGCAGTTGTTCCTGACGCACGACGAACTGAAGGCCTGGGGCTGGCGCATCCCGTTCGTCGTCGGCGCCTGCGCCGCCCTCGTGTCGCTGTACCTGCGCCGTTCGCTGCACGAGACCACCACCGCCTCCGAGCGCAAGAGCGAGGCCGCGGGCAGCGTCGCGTCGCTGCTGAAGCACCACCGGCGCGCGTTCGTCACGGTCCTGGGTTTTACCGCCGGCGGCTCGCTGATCTTCTACGCGTTCACGACGTACATGCAGAAATACCTCGTCAACACGGCCGGCATGAGCACGGAGACGGCGAGCCGCATCATGACGGTCTGCCTGCTGGTCTACATGCTGCTGCAGCCGGCGTTCGGCGCGCTGTCCGACCGCATCGGCCGGCGCACGTCGATGATCTGGTTCGGCGCGCTCGCCGCGGTGTGCACGACGCCGATCATGATGACGCTTCGTAACGTCTCCAGCCCATTGGCGGCCGGCGCCCTGATCGTGTGCGCGCTGGCGATCATCAGCCTGTACACGTCGATCGGTGGCCTGATCAAGGCGGAGATGTTCCCCGTCGAAGTGCGCGCGCTGGGCGTGGGCCTGTCGTATGCCGTCGCCAACGCCATCTTCGGCGGCTCGGCGGAATACGTGGCCCTGTGGTTCAAGCAGGCCGGCCACGAGCCGTATTTCTACTGGTACGTGAGCGTCATGTGCGCGCTGGCCTGCCTCGTCGCGATCCGCATGCCGGACCCCTCGAAATCCGGCCTGCTCAAGTGATGCTGGCGGGACGCACCATGTCGATGTGCATGATGCCGTCCTCGTCGTACGGCGCGGACACCGTGACGAAGCCGAAGCTCCCATAGAACGCTTCCAGGTGCGCCTGCGCGCCGATGCGGATCGCGTGGCCGGGATGCAGCCGTTCCGCGCACGCGATGCCTTGCGCGACGAGTTCTCGTCCCAGGCCCGTGCCGCGCGTGGACGGGCTCGTGACGACGCGGCCCAGCGACATCTCGTCGTATTTCGCGCCGGGCGCCAGGCAGCGCAGGGTGGCTGCCAGTTCGCGCTTGCCGTCGACGGTGCGCCAGCCGAGCAGGTGATGCGCACCCGGATCGAGGCCGTCGATGTCCGGGTACAAACACGTCTGCTCGAGCACGAACACTTGCTGGCGCAGCGCCAGCATGTCGTACAGTTGCGCCGCCGTCAGGTCGGCGAAACCGCTCCACTGCCATTCGATCATGTTCATTTCCTTGTCAGGCCGCCGTCTCGAAACCTTCGAGCACGTTGACCACATTGATGCCGAGTTCGGGCACGACCGAACCCCCTTCGAACACGAAGACGGTCGGCAGCCCGAGAAAGCCGATGCGCTCGCCGATGCGCAGAAAATCGCCGCTGGCGAGGCCGAAGTGCGAGCGCGGATCGCCGCTGAAACCGTCGACGCCCAGCGAGACGACGAGCGCCTGCGGCGCAAAGCCCGCCATCTTCACGCACGCCGTCTCCAGCGCGAGAAGCCATTGTGACGCGCCCGTCCCGCGCGGCAGCGGCACGTTCAGGTTGAAGCCGAGGCCCGCGCCGGTGCCCGTCTCGTCGGCGTGGCCCGCATAGTACGGGTAGTCCGTGCGCGGGTCGGCGTGGATCGACGCGAACAGCACGTCCTTGCGCCGATAAAAGATGTCCTGCGTGCCGTTACCGTGGTGGTAGTCGATATCGAGGATCGCCACGCGGTGCAGGCCGTCGTCGAGCAGGTGCTGGGCAGCCAGTGCCGCGTTGTTCAGGAAGCAGAAGCCGCCGCAGTAATCGGCGCCGGCGTGGTGGCCGGGCGGCCGCGTGAGCGCGAACGTGCCGCGCTCGCCCAGGCGCAGCGCGTGCGCCGCATTGATCGCGCAGTCGGCGCCCGTCTTCGCGGCGATCCACGTGCCCGCCGTCAGCGGTGTGGTGGCGTCGAATGCGTACAGGCCGAGGCGGCCCGTGAAGCTGTCCGGTTCGACGTCGCGGCGCATGCCCGGGCCGGGCCACACGGAGGGCACCAGGTCGCGTTCCGCATTGTGCGGGTCTAGCGACAGCCACTCGTTCCAGGCGCTGCGCAGGAAGTGCAGGTAGCGGGGCGTGTGGGTGCGTTCCAGCGACGTCAGGGGCACGCCGTGCGGAGTGACGATGCGGCCCAGGCCGCGTCGCGTGAACTCGTTCGCCACGACGTCGATGCGCTGGGGCGGCTCCGACGGCGTGGCATGCTGCGTGTGATGTTCGTTGAAGAAAGTTAGCAAGGCGGCCTCGGTTCAGCCCGACCTGGCGAGTCAGCTGTTACGGCACAGTGTACTACTGTTATATGCCGCCACGAAGTCGTCGAAGCTGCCGGTATCCGTCGCCTCGATCTGCGCCTGCTCGGCCAGCGACGCCTGCGCCATCTCGTCGAACAGGCCCGTCTCGGCCGGCATCAGCGGTTCGGTGCGGAATGCCTGGGCGTGCAGTTCGCTCTGGCGCAGGCCGAACTTTGCGAAGGAGCCGAGCGTGCGCACTTCCTGCAGCACGCGCGCGGACGGTGTTTTTTCCGGGTCCGCGACCTTGGCCTTCTGCGCGTTCAGCGCGTCCATGTGCGCGCCCTTGTAATTGTGCTCGTGGTCCAGCAGTTCCGCGACGGGGCGGATGCGTTCCAGCAGGTCTTCCGCCCAATCCTGCAGCAGCACTTCGTGGTCGTTGCGCGTGAGGGTCAGGCCCGGACGGCGGCCTTCCTTCACGGTGCGCGCGAAGTTGCGCGCGTGGACCTGGCCCTCCATCGCATTGATCATGGGGCTTTCCTCGAGTGCGCAGAACAGCAGGAAGGCGTCCAGGAAGCGGCCCGTCTCCAGCGCGATGCCGACCGGCTCGAACGGATCGACGTCCAGGCAGCGCACTTCGATGTATTGCACACCGCGGGCGCACAGCGCCTGCACCGGGCGCTCGCCCGTGCGGATCACACGCTTGGGACGGATCGTCGAATAGTATTCGTTCTCGATCTGCAGGATGTTGGTCGACAGCTGGATCCACTCGCCATCCTTCTTCGTGCCGACTTCCGCGTACGGCGGATACGGGCGCTTGACGGCGTCCATCAGCGAGGTGACGTAGCTCTCCAGGCTGTTCTCGTGCGGGCGCAGGCCGGACTGGGCATCGTTCTGGTAACCCAGGTCGCTCATGCGCAGGCTCGTCGCGTAGGGCAGGAACAAAGTGTCGTCCGACAGCGTCTCGAGGTTGTGTTCGCGGCCGCGCAGGAAGCCTGTCGACAGGGTGGGCGAGGCGCCGAACAGATACATCAGCAGCCAGCTGTAGCGGCGGAAGTTGCGGATGGTCGCGATATAGCTTTCCGACTGGAAGTCGCGTAAGGCGTTGCGGCGTTCTTCCGTGATGCCCTCGTGTTCCGCCAGCAGCTTCCACAGGTCTTCCGGCAGCGAATAGTTGTAGTGAATGCCCGCGATGCATTGCATGGCCTTGCCGTAGCGCAGCGCCAGGCCGCGGCGGTACACGTGCTTGAGCATGCCGAGGTTCGACTTGCCGTACCAGGCGATCTCGATGTCTTCCTCGGCCGGCAGTTCGCAGGGCATCGACTGGCTCCACAGCAGCTCGCCGTCCAGCTTGGAATAGGCGTAGCGGTGGATCGCGTCCAGGCGGTGCAGGGCCAGGCCGATGTCGTGCTCGGCCGGCGTGATGAATTCGAGCAGCGCTTCCGCATAATCCGTCGTGATCTGCGGATGGGTCAGGGCCGAGCCGAGTTTTACCGGGTGCGGAGTCCGGGCCAGATGGCCCTGGCCGTCGACGCGCAGCGTCTCGCGCTCGATGCCGCGCAGGCCTTGCAGGAGCAGGCCGCGGTGGGCATCGTCGTCCAGCAGGGCCAGGCGGCGGGTCAGTTGGTTCGACACGAGGTTTCCTTTCTTATACTGCCGTGAGACGCAGAGATTAACCGAAATCGGCCAACCGCGCCGGGCACTCCCTCGCCGGGCGCCCCAATATGACATTGTAGTTAATGAACCAGGTCAGGTTCCGGGACATTCTGCGCCGCGATCCACCGGTCCACGCACTTCTCCAGCACGTCCAGCGGCAGGGCGCCGTGTTCCAGCACGGCGTCGTGGAAGGCGCGCACGTCGAAGCGCGGGCCCAGTGCCGCCTGTGCCCGCGCACGCAGCGCGGCGATGCGCAACTGGCCGATTTTATACGCCAGCGCCTGGCCCGGCCGGGCGATCATGCGGTCGACTTCGACCTCGTTGTCGGACGGCGGATTGGCCGTGTTCGCGTTCAGCCAGTCGACGGCCTGCTGGCGCGGCCAGCCCAGCGCGTGGATACCCGTATCGACGACGAGCCGCGCCGCGCGCAGCTGCTCGTCGGCCAGGCGGCCGAACTGCGAGAACGGATCGCGCATCAGGCCCAGTTGCGGCCCCAGGCTCTCCGCATACAGCGCCCAGCCTTCGCCGAAGGCCGGATACCAGGCGTGGCGGCGGAACGCGGGCAGGCCGTCGATGGCGTGGGCGCGCGCGACCTGCAAATGGTGGCCGGGGATGCCTTCGTGCAGGGCGAGCGTCTCGACTTCCCACAGCGGCCGCGTGTCCAGGCGGCTCGTGTTGACGACGAGGGCCGCGACGCGGTCAAGCGTGCCCGCTTCGTAATAGGCGCCGCCCTGTGTGTCGGCCCCCGCCTGCTGCACGGGTTTGACGGCCAGCTCCTCCTGCGGGATCGTGCCGAACTGCGTGGACAACTGGGCCTGGACGCGCGCGATGGTGCGCCGGTAGCGGTCCAGCAGCGCGTCGGCGCCCGTCGGGAACAGGCGCGGATCGCTGCGCACGAACGCGACGAACTGCGGATAACTGCCCTTGAAACCCGTGCGTGAGGCAGTCGCTTCCATCTCGGCGCGCAGGCGCGCCACTTCCTTGACGCCCAGCGCCTGGATCTCGGCCGGCGTCAGCGTGGTTGCCGTCGCGGCCTTCACGAGATACGCGTACCACGCCGCCCCACCGGGCAGGCTGGACGCGCCGATGGTCGTGCGCGCGGCCGGCAGGTAGTCGGTTCGCACGAAGTCTTCCAGCTTTTGCAGCGCACCCGCCGCCGTGCGCAGGGCGGCCGCGCCATCGGTGGCGAGCCGTGTGCGCGCATCCTCAGGGATGGTCGCGGGCAGGCGCTGGAACGGCGCGCCGAGCGCGCCGTCCTGCACGTGCTCGCGCATGGTCCGCAGCTGCGCGGGCAGGCCGGCCATGATGGCTTTCGGCGCCGTCCAGCCGGTACGAACCCCCTCGCGCATCTGCTCGATGATGCCGTCGACGTGGCGGGGCAGGGCATTCAGGCGCGCGAGGTAGTTGCGGTAGTCGTCCTCGGTAACGAAGGGCATCTGCGCGACCAGTTGCGGGAAGCGGATCTGCAGGCCGTCCTGGGCGCTGACCGGCTGCGGATCGAATGCGACGAACGCGGCGCGCGCGAGGATGCGTTCCTGGTCGCCCGTGAACAGGTCCCAGGAGAGGCGGTCCTGGCCGGCCAGCTGGGCGCGGTCGATCTGGCGCGCGAGGTCGAGCATGCGGCGCGCGTGCTCGATGACGGCCGTCTGTTCCGCGAGCGAGGTGTCGGCCAGTAGCGCATCGTAGCGGTGGTCGCCGACGCTCGTGGCGAATTCGGGCTGGTGCTTGAGGCGCCATTGCCAGTCGCGCTCGAACAGGGCTTGCGCCTGGTCGGCGGCGTCCGCCGCGAATGCGACGAGAGGCCCCAGCAGGATGAGGGTCGCGAACAGTCGACGCATCGTGTTGGCTTCCGGGTGGTGGACCCGAAATTCTAGCAAAGAGAGTATCCGGGCCGCGCCGGGGACGCCGTCAGCCGAACCGCCCGCCGCTCACGCGCTCGATCCCGGCCAGGTCCCGCCAGCTCTGCGCGTCCGTGAAGCCGGCGTCCGCCAGCAGCGTGCGCACGGCCGCCGCCTGGTCGTAGCCGTGTTCGAGCAGCAGCCAGCCGCCCGGCACGAGGTGGCGCGGGCTGCCTGCGATGATGATGCGCAGCGCGGACAGGCCGTCCGCATGGTCGGTCAGCGCACCCACCGGTTCGAAGCGCAGGTCGCCCTGGGCCAGGTGCTCGTCGCCGGCCGCGATATAGGGCGGGTTGGAGGCGATGACGTCGAAGGTTTCTCCGGCGGCGAGCGCGTCGAACCAGCTGCTCTCGAGGAAGCGCACGCGCGCGCCGTTGGCGGCGGCATTCGCCTGCGCGACGGCCAGCGCGTCCGGGCTGACGTCCAGCGCGGTGACGTCGGCATCCGGCCGCGTGTGCGCGACGGCGACGGCGATCGCGCCGCTGCCCGTGCCCATGTCGAGCAGGCGGGGTGCGTTCTGCGGCAGGCGTTCCAATGACAGTTCGACGATCAGTTCCGTGTCCGGACGGGGAATCAGCACGGCGGGTCCGACCTGGAAATCGAGACCGAAGAACTCGCGCCTGCCGACGATGTAGGCGATCGGTTCGCCGCGCAGCCGGCGCGCCACGAGATCGTCCAGGCGGGAGGCTTCGTCCGGCGTGAGGGCACGGTCGCCCTGCGTGATCAGCTGGACGCGGGATAAACCCGTCGCCTCGCACAGGAGGATGCGGTTTTCCAGCGGGTCGAGCGGCAGGCTTGCCTGCACGGCCGCGATGGTGGCGCCGGGCTGGATGGTCATCAACGTACGCGCCGCACCAGCACCCAGACGAGGGCCAGCGTGAGGATCACGAACCACACGGCCGACCACTGCGGCACGTTCAGGCCGAACACGGTTTCCTGCGCCGCTTCGCACAGGCCGTCGGCCTGGAACAGGCCGGGCAGCAGGGTCGCGGTCGGGATCTTGTTGAGCGTCGTCTGCATCGGATCGATGCCGCACGAAAAGCCCGGGTGCGCCAGCACATACAAATGTTTGCCGACAAAGCCGAGGCCCCCCAGCGCGCACAGCAGCGCGAGTCCGGCGCCGGCCTTGATCTTGTTCGCGAATGCGCCGATCAGGCTGAAGATGGCGATGCCGAGGTAAAAGTAGCGCTGGATCACGCACAGCGGGCAGGGCAGCATGCCTTGCGCGTGCTGGAGATACAGGGCCGCGCCGATCAGGGCAAGGCTGACGGCGGCGATGGCGAGCAGGAGGTTGCGGGAAGAGGACATGGGTTTCCTGATGACGTAGTCGAAGATGATATTTTCAGTCTAGCAACTTATAACGGTCTTAACTCAATCGCCCAGCGCGGCCAACTGCTCGGCCTGGTGCTCGGCCGACAGGGCGTTCGTCAGTTCGGCCAGGTCGCCGTCCATGATCATGTCCAGTTTATACAGCGTCAGGTTGATGCGGTGGTCGGTCAGGCGGCCCTGCGGGAAGTTATACGTGCGGATGCGCTCGCTGCGGTCGCCCGAGCCGATCAGGCTTTTGCGGGTCGCGGCTTCCTTGCTCTGCTGCTCGCGCAACTGCACGTCCTTGATGCGCGCGGCGAGGACCTTCATCGCCTGCGCCTTGTTCTTGTGCTGGCTGCGGTCGTCCTGGCACTCCACGACGATGCCGGTCGGCAGGTGCGTCAGGCGCACGGCGGAATCGGTCTTGTTGATGTGCTGGCCGCCGGCGCCCGAGGCGCGGTAGGTGTCGATGCGCAGGTCGGCCGGATTGATCTGCACGTCCTCGACCTCGTCCGCCTCCGGCATCACGGCGACGGTGCAGGCGGAGGTGTGGATGCGGCCCTGCGTCTCCGTGGCCGGCACGCGCTGCACGCGGTGGCCGCCCGATTCGAATTTGAGTTTCGAGTAGGCGCCCTGGCCGACGATGCGCACGATGACTTCGCGGTAGCCGCCCAGGTCGGACGGCGATTCCGACACCATCTCCACCTGCCAGCGGTTGCGCTCCGCGTAGCGTGTGTACATGCGCAGCAGGTCGCCCGCGAACAGCGCCGATTCGTCGCCGCCCGTGCCCGCGCGGATCTCGAGGAAGATGTTGCGCTCGTCGTTCTCGTCCTTCGGCAGCAGCATCTTCTGCAGCTCGAGGTCCAGTTCCGCGATGCGCGCCTTGGCCGCATCGATCTCGTCCTGCGCGAACTCCTTCATGTCCGGGTCGGCCAGCATGTCCTGCGCTGCGTCGATGTCGGCCTGCGCGGTCTGGTACTGGCGATAGACGGCCACCAGCGGGCTCAGTTCGGCGTGTTCGCGATTCAGCTTGCGGAAGCTGTCCATGTTCGCGGTGGCGCCTTCGGACATCAGGAGCTCGTCCAGTTCGACGAGGCGGTTGGCCAGTTGGTCCAGCTTGGCCAGCATGGATGGTTTCATAGTGTTCTTATCAGGAATGACGACGGACAAGCCGCACGGCGGCATGACATGCCGCGGCGGCGCAGGCGAAGGATAGCAGGCCGCTAACGGCGGCCGCGGAACAGCTGGGGCAGGAGGCTCGCGAGGCGGGCGCGTTCGTCGCCCTGGGCGCGGTGCAGGGCCTGTTGCGGGCCGTGCAGGAATTTCGCGGTCAGGCCCTTCGACAGGGCGTCCAGCACCGTCTCGATGTCCTCGCCCCTGGCGAGCAGCTTGCGCGCCCGTTCCAGTTCGGCCAGGCGCATCGCCTCGCTCGATTCGTGCAGGTCGCGGATCACGGGCACCACGGCGCGGTCGCCGATCCAGTGCATAAACGACTGCACGCGCGTCTCGATGATGGCCTCGGCCTGGGCGACGGCCGCCTGGCGGCTTTCGACGCCGGTGCGCACCACCTCGGCCAGGTCGTCGACCGTATACAGGAACACGTCGTTCAGGCGGCCCACTTCCGGTTCGATGTCGCGCGGGACGGCCAGGTCGACCATGAACATCGGCCGGTGCCGGCGCGCCTTGATGGCGCGTTCGACGAGGCCCTTGCCGATCAGCGGCAAGGTGGAGCCGGTGGAGGAGATCACGACGTCGAACTGCGCCAGGCGCTCGGACAGGTCGGCGAGCCCGATCGCGCTGCCGTTGAAGCGCGCGGCCAGCGCCTCGCCGCGCGACAGCGTGCGGTTGGCGATCGTGATCGACTTCGGATTGTGGGCGGCGAAGTGCGTGGCGCACAGTTCAATCATTTCGCCGGCGCCGATGAACAGCACGTTCTGCTCGCTGACGCGATCGAAGATGCGTTCCGACAGGCGCACGGCGGCGGCGGCCATCGACACGCTGTGCGCGCCGATCTCGGTCGTCGTACGCACTTCCTTCGCCACGGCGAAGCTGCGCTGGAACAGCTGGTGCAGATAGGTGCCCAGGCCGCCCGCCTCGTCGGCGACGCGCACGGCATCCTTCATCTGGCCGAGGATCTGGGCTTCGCCCAGCACCATCGAATCGAGGCCGGAGGCGACGCGGAACGCGTGGCGCACGGCGTCGTGCTGCGGCAGCATGTACAAATGCGGGCGCAGGTCGGCGAAATTCAGGTGGTGGTAATCCGCGAGGAAGCGGGCGGACGCGTCGAGCGGATCGGGCGCGCAGCTGGCGGCGTACATCTCGGTGCGGTTGCACGTCGAGAGCAGCGCCGCTTCGTCTTCGCCGCGGGTATTAAATTTTGAAAACCACCCGCGCGCCGCCTGCACCGCATCGCCGAGCTGCTCAGGCGCCAGCGCCAGTTGCTCGCGCAGCGAGACCGGTGCTGTGGTGTGATTGAGGCCGACGGCGAGCAGTTGCATGGGTGATCAAAAATTGGGCAGCGCGCCCATTATACCCCTACCGCGTCAGGGTTTCACGCGCCCAGCTTTTCCAGCCTATAGCCGTAGCTATATACCGGCACGAGGCGGAAACCGTTCTCCGGACGCAGGCGCAGTTTGTTGCGGACGCGCGAAACGTGGGTGTCCATCGTACGCGACGGGACGGCCGTCTCGCGCACCCAGATCGATTCGTGAATGTACGCGCGCGACAGTGGACGGCCCAGGTTGCGGAAAAACAGCAGCGCCAGGTTGAATTCCTTGTGCGTGACGTCGATCTGCTCGCCGTCCATCATCAGGCGGCCCGGGCGGGTTTCGAAGATGTACGGACCGAATTGCAGCTGTTCGGCACCATTCTGCGACGGGTACGCCCGGCGCAGCAGGGCCTGCGTGCGTGCGACCAGCTCGCCGCGGCGCAACGGTTTGACGAGGTAGTCGTCGGCACCGGCCGTGACGCCGGCCACGATGTCGTCTTCGGCCGAGCTGCCGGCCAGGAACATCGTCGGGGTATTCGGCGCCAGTTTTTCCTTGGCGCGGCGCAGGAGTTCCGCCGCCGGGACGTCGGACACTTGCCAGTCGACGATCAGGAGGTCGGTGCTGTCCTTGCGGAGTTGCCCCAGCAATTCTTTACCGCTGTCAAACGCTTGACAGCTGTGCCCAGCTCCGTTCAGAACTTGGCAGATGAGTTCTGCCTGGGTCGTATCGTTGTCCAGTACGGATATTCTCATGATTTTCAGGCTGTCTCGGCTGTGGGACTGTAGGACATCACTGTAGGAACATTCCTACAATGTCACTAAATATATCAGACTTTTAAAAAGCAAAGCTACCGATGCCTCAGATAAATTCACATTTTCGTTGGGAAATTGCGTCATAGTTGTGTCAAGCCGTAGACAAACTCCCGGTTACACTGACTTCACTTTGTGGTTGAGGAGCTAACATGTTCAAGAGGAAGAACAAGGACGGTGAACTGGCGCTGTTGCCGGTCTCCAGCGAGGACATCGAACGAGTGCGCGAACGGTGTCGCGGCCTCGTGCGCAAGCGCGCGGCCATTTCGGCCGGCGTGTCCGTGATCCCCGTGCCGGGTGTGGACATCGTGGCGGACCTGTCCAGCTTTGCCGTCATGGTGGAAGAGATCAACCGGGCGTTCGGCCTGTCGCCGGAGCAGATCGACCAGCTGCAGCCGCGCATGCGCATCGCCACTTACCAGGCCGTGGCGGCGATCGGCAGTACGCTCGTGGGCAAGATTGTGACGAAAGAGCTGGTGCTGAAATTGTTGCAGAAGTCGGGCGCCAAGCTGGCGGCCAAGTCGGCGGCGAAGATCGTGCCGCTGGCGGGGCAGGTCGCGTCGGCCGCGATCGGCTTTGCGTTATTCAGGCAGATGGGATACCAGCATATCGACGCCTGCACGCGGGTCGCGCGCGAGGTGGCAGCGGCGCCGGCTTGAACAACCGGCGCCGCTGAAGAGGGGAGTCAGGCGTCCGGCAGGACGACGTTGACGTCGAGAACTTCCAGGTTGCCCTGGCGGTCGAGGGAAATCTTGATGTCCTCGGCGTTGACCTTGGTGTACTTGGAGATCACTTCGATCAGCTCGCGGTGCAGGGCGGGCAGGAAATCCGGGCCGCCGCGGCCGCTGCGTTCGCGGGCGATGATGATCTGCAGCCTTTCCTTGGCCGCCGTCGCGCTTTTCTGATTCTTGGGAAACAGGAATGAGAGCAGAGGCATGTCACTTCGCTCCGAACAGGCGCTGCAGGAAGCCCGGCTTTTCGTAGCTGGTGAAGCGCAGCGGGATTTCTTCGCCGAGGAAACGCGACACGACATCCTGGTAAGCCTGGGCCACGTCCGTATCCTTGAAGTGGATGGCCGGATTGCCCTGGTTCGATGCATGCAGCACGGCTTCCGATTCCGGAATGATGCCGAGCAGGGGGATGCGCAGGATTTCCTGCACGTCCTGGTACGACAGCATCTCGTCGTTTTCCACGCGGCGCGGGGAATAGCGGGTGATCAGGAGGTGCTCCTTGACCGGCTCGCCGCCGCTCTGGGCGCGGCGCGACTTGGCCTGCAGGATGCCGAGGATGCGGTCGGAGTCGCGCACGGACGAGACTTCCGGGTTGGTGACGATCAGCGCCTCGTCGGCGAACGTCAGCGCCATCAGGGCGCCGTGCTCGATGCCGGCCGGGGAGTCGCAGATGATGAACTCGAAGTCCATCTTGACCAGCTCGTTCAAGACGTTTTCCACGCCTTCTTCCGACAGCGCATCCTTGTCGCGCGTCTGCGATGCCGGCAGGATGAACAGGTTGTCGCAGTGCTTGTCCTTGATCAGGGCCTGGGTCAGGCTCGCTTCGCCGTTGATGACGTTGATCAGGTCGTACACGACACGGCGTTCGCAACCCATGATCAGGTCGAGGTTGCGCAGGCCGACGTCGAAGTCGATGACGACGGTCTTGTGGCCGCGCAGCGCGAGGCCGGTCGAGAAGCTTGCGCTCGAGGTGGTCTTGCCCACACCACCCTTACCGGACGTTACAACGATAATTCTTGCCATGAAAAAATTGTGTCCTTTTCAGTATCTGGTCAGTGCTGGTACAGGGGGCGCGCCTTAATTGCGGGTCGCCGAACCCAGCGATGATATATCGATTCGGTCGCCGACCAAACGGATTTGTGCCGGCTGGCGTGCGACCTCTGCCGGGAAACCTTCATCGAACGTCCGGTAAACGCCCGCGATCGACACCAGTTCTGGCTGCAACTGCAGCGCGAAGATGCGCGCGCCCGCATTGCCCGACGCCCCGGCCAGCGCGCGGCCGTGCAGCGGCGCGTACACGTGGATGCTGCCGTCGGCGATGAGCTCGGCGCCATTGTTCACGACGGCGGTCACGATCAGGTCGGTGCCGCGCGCGTAGATGCGCTGGCCGGCACGCACCGGCGTGTCGACGATCATCGCGTGCACCGGTGCGGCCGGGGCGGGTGTGGGTGCGGGCGATGGTGCAGGTTCGGCTGCGGGCTCTGCGGTTTCGGCCGGCGCCGCGGGCATCTCCCGTTCGCGGCCGGCGTTCGTCTGCAGTCCGCTGGTGCCGTCGTCCAGGAACAGGTCGTGGGCGCGGATCACGTCGTGCAGCGGGGCCGGCGCACCGCGCACCGCGACGGCGTTCAGGCGGTACTTCTTGAGCAGCGCGACCAGCGCCTCCCAGTCGATGTGCGCGGCGTCGTCCGCGATGCCGGCGACGTCGATGACGGCGAATTCATCCTCGAAGAAATCCGACACGCCCCCGGTCATCTGCTTCAGCGCGGCATCGATCGCGATCGGATCGGCCGAGTGCAGGATGGTCGAAATGGCCACGACCGTGGAGATCTTGATTTCGATGGGCAGGGAGCTCGAGCTTTTGGGCATAAATCAATGTGGTTGGCTTAGCCCGTGCATTCTACTGTGAAATTTCACTCAACGGAAAAGGGTTTTGGCCCGGTTTGGATGACTGGAAACTACTGTTTCCTGAACAAAAATAATGTCTGATAAAGATGCTCAGCCTTAAGCAAAATCAACAAAAAGGGTGTTTTTTCCGATGAATAAGCTGATAAGATTGATTTTGCTTAAACAAGATTTAAGCGAGGTCACTAATATTGTTGGCTTTCTGTCCAAGCCTAAGCGGAGATTGTGATTCCTCAAGCGCGCGTTGTGCTGGTGTTCGAATTCTTCCAGGCCTGGCCAGAAAAAGGCCGACAGCAGGGCTGTCCACTCATTGAACCCCGGCCGCTGGGGCCGGGATACCGGAGATTGATATGGAAGATGTCGTAATCGTGGCCGCTGGCCGTACTGCAATCGGCAAGTTCGGTGGCACGCTCTCAAAAATTCCGGCTGCCGAGCTAGGCGCCCAGGTCATCAAGCACCTGCTGACGAAGACCGGCATCGACCCGGCTGCAGTGAGCGAAGTCATCCTGGGCCAGGTCCTGACTGCAGGCGTCGGCCAGAACCCGGCACGCCAGGCGGTCATCAAGAGCGGCCTGCCGGACAAGGTCCCGGCCTTCACCCTGAACATGGTGTGCGGCTCCGGCCTGCGCGCCACCCATCTGGCGGCCCAGGCCATCAAGTGCGGCGATGCATCGATCGTCATCGCCGGCGGCCAGGAAAACATGAGCGCCTCGCCGCACGTCCTGAACGGTTCGCGCGACGGCTTCCGCATGGGCGATGCCAAGCTGACCGACACGATGATCGTCGACGGCCTGTGGGACGTCTACAACCAGTACCACATGGGCGTGACGGCCGAGAACGTCGCGCGCAAGTACGAGATCTCGCGCCAGGAACAGGACGAATTCGCGCTGCAGTCGCAGCTGAAGGCCGAGGCCGCGCAAAAGGCCGGCAAGTTCAAGGACGAGATCATCCCGATCGAGATCGCCTCCAAGAAGGGCACCACCGTGTTCGATACCGACGAGTATCCGAAGCACGGCGCCACCCTGGAAGGCCTGGCCAGCCTGCGTCCGGCCTTCAATAAAGAGGGCTCCGTCACCGCCGGCAACGCCTCCGGCCTGAACGACGGCGCCGCCGCCGTGATCATGATGTCGGCCTCCAAGGCCAAGGAACTGGGCCTGACCCCGATCGCCCGCATCAAGGCCTATTCGTCGGCCGGCCTGGACCCGGCCATCATGGGCATGGGCCCCGTCGACGCCGCCCGCCAGGCGCTGGAACGCGCCGGCTGGACGCACGAGGAAGTCGACCTGATGGAAATCAACGAAGCCTTCGCCGCCCAGGCCGTCGCCGTCAACAAGCAGATGGGCTGGGATACGTCGAAGATCAACGTCAACGGCGGCGCGATCGCGCTGGGCCACCCGATCGGCGCCTCGGGCGCGCGCGTGCTGGTGACCCTGCTGCACGAAATGATCCGCCGTGACGCCAAGAAGGGCCTTGCTGCCCTGTGCATCGGCGGCGGCATGGGCGTGGCCCTGGCGGTCGAGCGCGATTAATCATTCGCACGGCGCCACCGCTGGGGCGCCGTGCGGTATCCGTAGTCAACAGGTTAAGTGAAAAACTAGGAGAAGACGATGGCTAGAGTGGCATTAGTGACCGGCGGCATGGGCGGCCTGGGTGAAGCGATCTGCATCAAGCTGGCGGCGCTCGGCTACAAGGTCGTGACGACGTACTCGCCGGGCAGCAAGAAAGCGGAAGGCTGGCTTGCTTCGATGCGCGAACAGGGCCATGACTTCAAGGCCTACGAATGCGACGTGTCCGATTACGACTCCGCCCAGGCCTGCGTGGCCAAGGTCGTGCAGGAAGTCGGCCCCGTCGACGTGCTGGTCAACAACGCCGGTATCACGCGCGACATGACCTTCAAAAAGATGGACAAGGTCAATTGGGATGCGGTCATGAAGACCAACCTGGATTCCGTGTTCAACATGACCAAGCCCGTCGCCGACGGCATGGTCGAGCGCGGCTGGGGCCGCATCATCAACATCTCGTCCGTCAACGGCCAGAAGGGCGCGTTCGGCCAGACCAACTACTCGGCCGCCAAGGCCGGCATCCACGGCTTCACGAAGGCCCTGGCGCTGGAAGTGGCACGCAAGGGCGTCACCGTGAACACCATCTCGCCGGGCTATATCGGCACCAAGATGGTCACCGACATCCCGGCCGAAGTGCTGGAATCGAAGATCCTGCCGCAGATCCCGATGGGCCGCCTGGGCAAGCCGGAAGAAGTGGCCGGCCTGGTCGCATACCTGTCGTCGGACGAAGCCGCCTTCGTTACCGGCGCCAACATCGCCATCAACGGCGGCCAGCACATGCAGTAAGCGGTCACCGCTTGCAATGCACCGACACCGCCTCAGGGCGGTGTTTTTTTTTCGCGTCTGAACACCGGGGTCAGAGCCCGATTTTGGGCAATTTCCTAAAACAGGGCTCTGACCCCGGTGTTGGCTTGCGCGCCGTGCGGGGGCCAAGGTGTCGTATGCTCGTCCCGACGGCGGCCGCCGGGCGCGCGTGGGAAAATGTGAATGATCGATGCTGAACAAGTGAAGACCGTGGTGCGCCTGCCGGCGCCGCAGCGCTATGAATATTTCGTTAAGCGGGTCGCCGCGTCGGGTACCGTGTGGGGCCTGTACCGCAACGGCTGGGCGCTCGCGAAGAAGGACGACGGCACGCTCGTGTTCGCGATGTGGCCGGACGAGGAATTCGCCCGGCTGTGCGCGGAATTCGAGTGGGAAGGCTATGAACCGCAGGCGTTCGCGCTGGACGAGCTGTTGTCCGAGCTGCTGCCCCAGCTGCAGCAGGACGGCCTCTTGCCCGGCATCTTCCGCACGCCCGGTTCGAAAGGCGTGATGCCGACGCCGGGCCTCCTGCGCGTTGACCTCGAGGACGAGTTGCGAAGGGAAACACCATGAACGCATTGCCGCACGGTGCGCTGGCCTTGTCCAGCCTGGAAGAACAGATGCTGCAGCCCGGCGTGAAGGGCTTGCCGTTGACGGCGCCGTTGCGCCAGGGCGCGGTCGGCGTGCAGGGCTGGAACGTGCTGCATGGCGATACGAGCTATCCCGTCGCGCTGCTGAAAACGTCCGCGCTGCGTCACAACCTCGACTGGATGCGCGATTTCTGCGAGCGCCACGGCGTACGCATCGCGCCGCACGGCAAGACGACGATGTGCCCGCAGCTGTTCGGCGCGCAGCTTGCGAACGGTGCCTGGGGCATCACGCTGGCGAACGCCGTGCAGGTGCGGGTGGCGCACCGCTTCGGCGTGCGCCGCGTGCTCGTCGCGAACCAGCTCGTCGCGCGCAGCGACGTGCGCATGGTGCTGCAACTGCTGCACGAGGATCCGGGCTTCGAATGCGTCGTGCTGGCCGATTCGCTCGCGGGCGTCGCGCGCCTGGCGGAAGAAGTCGATGCGCATCCGCTCACGCGTCCGTTGTCCGTGCTGGTCGAACTGGGCCTGTCGGGCAAGCGCGCGGGCTGCCGCACGCCGGAGGAAGCGCTGACGGTGGCGCGGGCCATCGAGCGCGCGCCGGGCCTCGTGCTGGCCGGCTTCGAAGGCTACGAGGGCCTGCTCGTGTCGGACGACCATGATGCCGATCTCCGCGCCGTGTCGGGCTTTGTCGCGCGCCTGTGCGCGCTCGTGCGCGAGGCCGACGACGAAGGCCTGTTCGGCACGCGCGAGATCCTCGTGACGGCGGGCGGCTCGTCGTACTTCGACCTCGTCGCGCGCGGCTTCCAGGAGTTGCACGGCCTGTCGCGGCCCCTCGTCTCCGTGCTGCGCAGCGGCTGCTACCTGACGAGCGACCACGGCATGTACCAGCGCCATATCGCAGCACTCGATGCGCGCGAAGGCGTCGAGCCGGAACAGGGCCTGCGGCCCGCGCTGGAGATCTGGAGCGTCGTGCAGTCGCGTCCCGAACCGGGCCTCGCGATCCTCACGATGGGCAAGCGCGACGCGTCGCACGACGCCGGTTTGCCGGTGCCGCTGTGGCACCACCGGCCCGGTCCCGGCACCGCGCACGCGCTGCCGGCGGACTGCGAGATCGTCAAGATGAACGACCAGCACGCGTACCTGCGCCTGCCGGAGGGGCCGGTGCGCGAGATGCTGGCGGTGGGCGACCTGGTCGGCTGCGGCATCTCGCACCCGTGCACGACGTTCGACCGCTGGCCGCTGCTGCTGGCCGTGGACGACGACTACGCGGTGCGCTTCGCGCTCAACACTTTCTTCTAGAATGGCCGGGCGGTAGGCTACAATCGGTTGTCGTTTTTTCGCTGACCGATCATGCCTGCCACGCCGCCGTCGCTGTTCCCGCCCATCCTCCCGAACCGTCATGGCATGCTGGCCGTGGACGACCTGCACACGATCTACTGGGAAGAAGTGGGCAACCCGAACGGCATCCCCGTCGTGTTCCTGCACGGCGGTCCGGGCGCGGGCCTGTCGCCGCAGCACCGCCGCTTCTTCGACCCGAGCACCTACCGCGTGATCCTGTTCGACCAGCGCGGCGCCGGCAAGTCGACGCCGCTGGGCGAATGGCGCAACAACACGACCCAGCTGCTCATCGAGGACATCGAACGCCTGCGCGCCATGTTCGGCATCGAGCGCTGGCTCGTGTTCGGCGGCTCGTGGGGCTCGACCCTGGCGCTGGCCTACGGTCAGGCGCACCCGGAGCGCTGCCTCGGCTTCGTCCTGCGCGGGATTTTCCTGTGCACGCCGGCCGAGATCGAATTCTTCCTGTACGGCGTGCAGTGGTTCTATCCGGAGCTGTACGACGAGTTCATCGCGCCGATTCCGCTCGAGGAACGGGGCGATTTGTTGAAGGCATACACGAAGCGCCTGCTGTGCGACGATCCGCAGCAGTACTGGCCCGCCGCGCGCGCCTGGAGCCGTTTCGAGGGCCGTCGCGTGTTCCTGCTGCCGCAGGAAGAAGAACACACCTCCGACACGCTCGACCTGGGCGTGGGCCGGCTCGAATCGCACTACATGGCGCACGGCGGCTTCCTCGAGCCCGACCAGCTGCTGCGCGACGTCGGCCGCATCGCGCACCTGCCGGCCGTGATCGTGCAGGGCCGCTACGACGTGATCTGCCCGCCGCTGTCCGCGTACCGCCTGCACGAGGCCTGGGCCGGGTCGCGCCTGCGCATGATCCCGGACGCCGGCCACGGCGCGCTGGAAGCGGGCATCGCCCGCGCCCTCGTCGCCGCCACGGAACAGTTCAAGCGACACGGCCGTTTCGATTGAAACGGCGTTCATCCGGACAGAGGCCGCCGCCTGCTACACTGTCCCCAGCTTCTTACAATAACGACAAGCTACGCAGTATGAATATCCAGACCAACGACATCGGCCATGTCATCCAGCTGGCGATCGCGCCCGTGTTCCTGCTGACGGGCGTGGCGACCAAGCTCGGGGTACTGATGAGCCGCCTCGCGCGCATCATCGACCGTACCCGCGACCTCAAGATCCAGCTGCGCAAAGGCCCCGACCCCGATTGCAGCGAAGAGCTCGACGTGCTGTACCAGCGCTGGCAGCTGATCAACTACGCGATCACGGCCAGCACCGGCTGCGGCTTCCTGATCTGCGTGATCATCGCCAGCCTGTTCCTCGGCGATACCACCAACCTGCCGCTGGACCGCTACATCGCCGGCATGTTCGTGGTGGCCATGGTCGCGCTGATTGCCAGTTTTATTTTCCTGCTGCGCGAAGTATCCGTCTCGTTCCGCTACATGCGCATTCACCGTCACGACGCTCCGGCCCGACCGGACTAGATCCTCGAATCGAGACCATCATGAACGACTATCAACGTCCCCCCACCCTGCACAGCTACGGCCTGCGCGCCGAGCTGGAACTGGCGCTGTCCTCCGGCCAGTTCAAACTCCAGCCCGAGAACGGCTTCCTGACCTTGTCGTTCTCGACGGCGTGGAACAAAGGCCTGTTCGACGTCCTCGGCCCGGCCGACAGCTGCCTCGTCATCCACAACACGGAAGAATTCGGCGAGCGCCTGCACCGCGCCGTCCAGCGCGCCTTGCCCAACTGGGCCGGCATCGACGGTCCCGTCGAATACGGCATCCGCTCGCGCCTGGGTTCGGCCTTTTCGCGCCCGATTTCCGACGCGCGCGAAAAGGAGTGGAAATTCGCGTGGCGTTCGCTGGCGCCGCACACGAGCCTGAACCCTGTCACGGTACGCATCGGCAGCATCGAGCAGTTCGCCGAACTGCGCACGCCGGAGAGTTATCCGGCTTGAGCGGCTTGAGCGATTAGAACCACGGCTCCAGGAAATCCCGGTGTAATGCCGGGATGTTCACTCACGCCGTGCCCATGACCGCCTCGCTCCCCGACACCGCTTATCCCCACCTGCTGTCTCCCCTCGACCTCGGCTTCACGACGCTGAAGAACCGCGTGATCATGGGCTCGATGCACACGGGGCTCGAAGACCGCTTCTGGAACTACGGCAAACTGGCCGCGTTCTACCGCGAGCGGGCACGCGGCGGCGCGGGCCTGATCGTCACCGGCGGTATCTCGCCGAACCGCCAGGGCTGGCTGCTGCCGTTCGGCGGTACGCTGAACTTCCGCGGCGACGTTTTTAATCACCGCCGCGTCACGCGCGCCGTGCACGAGGAGGGCGGCAAGATCCTGCTGCAGATCCTGCACGCTGGCCGCTACGGCTACCAGCCGCTCGTCGTCTCCGCCTCGAACGTCAAGTCGCCCATTTCTCCGTTCCGCCCGCGCGCGCTCACGGCACGCGGCATCGAGGCGACCATCGCTTCGTATGTCCGCTGCGCGCGTCTGGCACAGAAGGCCGGCTACGACGGCGTCGAGGTGATGAGCAGCGAAGGCTACCTGATCAACCAGTTCCTGTGCGCGCGCACGAACCGCCGCACGGACGCGTGGGGCGGCAGTATCGAGAACCGCATGCGCCTGCCGGTGGAGATCGTGCGCCGCATCCGCGCGGCCGTCGGGCGCGAGTTCATCGTGATGGTGCGCCACTCCGTGCTGGATCTCGTCGACGGCGGCAACACGTGGGACGAGGTCGTGCAGGTGGCGCAGGCGCTCGAACAGGCCGGTGCCACGATCCTCAACACGGGCTACGGCTGGCACGAGGCGAGAATTCCCACCATCGTCACGTCGGTGCCGCGCGCCGCATTCGCCAGCGTCGCGGCGCGGCTGCGCGATGCCGTCAGGATTCCTGTCGTCGCGTCGAACCGCATCAACATGCCGGCCGACGCGGAGCGCCTGCTGGCCGACGGCAGTGCGGACATGGTGTCGATGGCGCGGCCGTTCCTGGCCGATCCCGACTGGGTGAACAAGGCCGCGGCGGGGCAGGCGGACCGTATCAACACGTGCATCGCCTGCAACCAGGCGTGCCTGGATCACACGTTCGCCAACAAGCGCGCGACCTGCCTCGTGAACCCGCGCGCCTGCCACGAGACGGAACTGGTGTACACGCCAACGCTGCGGCGCAAGCGCATCGCCGTCGTCGGCGCCGGGCCGGCCGGATTGTCCGCCGCGACGGTGGCGGCGCAGCGCGGCCACGCCGTCACCCTGTTCGATGCGCTTGATCGGATCGGCGGCCAGTTCAATATCGCCATGCGCATCCCGGGCAAGGAGGAATTCGCGGAAACCATCCGCTATTTCGGCCGCCAGCTGGAGCTGACGGGCGTGGAGCTGCGCCTCGGCCGGCGCGTGACACGTGAAGAATTGATCGCGGCCGGCTACGACGACGTGATCGTGGCGACCGGTGTCACGATGCGCCGTCCGCGCATCGAGGGCATCGATCACCCGAAGGTGCTGTCCTACCTGGACGTGTTGCGCGACCGCGCGCCCGTGGGCCCGCGCGTGGCGATCATCGGCGCCGGCGGCATCGGCTTCGACACGGCGGAGTTCCTCGTCCACGACGCCGGCGCGCCGCGCCCGCAGCCCGTCGCGGACTGGGCCGGCGAATGGGGCGTCGACCTGGACGTGGCCGCGCCGGGCGGCCTCGTGAAGCCGCACGGCGTGACGCCCGCGCGCAGCATCTGGCTCCTGCAGCGCAAGACGACGCGTCCGGGCGCGGGCCTGGGCAAGACGTCGGGCTGGGTGCACCGCGCCACCCTGGCGCGCAACGGCGTCGCGATGCTGGCGGGCGTGCAGTACGACCGCATCGACGACGCGGGCCTGCACATTACCGTCGGCGGCGACGCCAAGCTGCTGGAAGTGGACAACGTGGTGATCTGCGCCGGGCAGGACAGCCTGGCGGAACTGATGCCGCCGGAAGGGCAGCAGGGCGGACCCGCGTTCCACAAGATCGGCGGCGCGGCATTGGCAGCCGAGCTGGATGCGAAGCGGGCGATCCGCGAAGGGGCGGAGCTGGCGGCGCGGCTATAGGTGGACGCTGGCGCGGCCAGTGTTGGTAGCATAAATACAACTACCAATATGCGTTTTCGTTAACATATTGTCAAATAGGTGATAAGTTGCGGTGTCGATCACTCTGCTTCGGCCCGCGCCATGTCCACCTCAACGAACACCATTCCCTACCTCGACGGCTGGCGCGGTCTCGCGATCGTGCTGGTCCTGCAATCGCACTTCGGCCTCGGCGGCGGCGGCCGGCTGGGCGTCGCACTGTTCTTCGCACTGTCCGGCTACCTGATGGGCGAACTCCTGTTCGTCAAGAACGTGCCGCTGGGCCGTTTCTTTAAACGCCGCATCAGCCGCATCATCCCGACCTACTGGCTGTACATCGCCGTGGCGTTCACGCTGGCGGGGGCGGCCTGGTACCAGGCGCCGTACGACGTGCCGGGCGACGAGCTCGTCTCGACCTTGTTATTCGCGCGCACGTATTACCCCGATAGCATCAGCATTTGGGCGGGAAAATGGTCAATTGGACATTTCTGGTCGCTGAACGTGGAGGAGCACAGCTATCTCTACCTGGCGGCGCTGGCCGGCGTGGCCGGGCTGGCCGGTGTCAGGCGGATCTGGTTGCTGGCGCTCAGCACGATCGCCTGCCTGGGCCTGAATCTCTACTACACGGTCTACCCGCCGGGCGGCGCGTCGCCGTGGTTCGCGCGGTCGGAATGCGCGGCGCTGGGGTTGATCGCATCGGCGACGCTGCGCGCGTTCCGGCACGAGATGCCGGCGTTGCGCGACGGTGCGGCCTGGATTGCACCCGTGACGCTGGCGGTGGCGGCCGTGTGCTTCAGCTGGTCGGCGGTGCCGCTCCTCGCCATCACGCTCGGGCCGCTGCTGCTGGCCGTGTCGGTGAATTACATGGCGACGGCGCCCGCGCTGATGCGCCGGGCCTTGTCCGGGGCCGTGCTGCGCTGGTTCGGCATCTGTTCGTTTTCGCTGTACGTATGGCAGCAGATGGCCTACGAGGCCTACCTGAACCATGTGCTGCAACGCCAGCTGGCTGGCGTGCTCGGGATCGCGGTCGGCGCCGTGGCGTTCTACCTGTACGAAGACCCGATGCGGCGCTGGCTGAACGGCGAGCGCCGCGCGAAGCACACCGCTGCCGCCGCGGCGCCGATCCAGGCGGAAGGCCAGGTATGACGACGCTCAGTGTCCCGCGCCGCTGCTGCGCTTCTTGCTCTTCTTGCTGCGAGAGTCGGACGCCGGCTGTGCCGTCTGGTCACCCTGGCGCGGCGTGTTGAGGTCGCTCTGCCGGGATCCCGTCGGCGATTCCAGCGAGCCGCCTTTCTGCTGCTGTTCCATGCCGCCGTAGCCCGATTGGCGCGATGCGTTCAGGCGGTCTTCCTCGCCGCGTGCCTGCATGCGCTGGGCGCTCTGGCGGGCGCTCCAGCCGGCCTGCTGGGCGCCGGGACCGCCGCGCTGGCTGCCCAGGTTCTCATCGATACTGCCTTGCAACGAGCCGCGGGCGCGCAGGGACGCGCCCTGCTGTTCGATATTCGCCGACTGGACATTGGCCCCGCCCGGCGCCACCCAGCCCGGTGCGCGCGGCTGCTGGCTGCCTTCCGCGACGGGAACGATTTTTTCCTTGGCGATGCCGCGGGCGCGCGTCGCGTCCGGTCCTTTTTGTTTGGTCATTTGATCCTCCTGTGGGCTGCGCATGCTGATGCGCTGACAGGAGGATCATGCGCGCGGGGAACGCGCTATTCCAGAGGAAGAGGGAGCGCACCTTTGTAGGACTGGAACTACCAACTTATCCTTTTGAAACAACGATTTACGTTATCTCAGCAGTGCGTCGTGCTATTTTTTGCGCACGACGACGCAGCCGATCGAATAGCCGGCGCCGAACGAGCAGATGACGCCGTTGGCGCCGCTGGGCAGGTCGTCCTGGTGCGAGTGGAACGCGATGATCGAGCCGGCCGACGACGTGTTCGCGTAGCGGTCGAGGATCACCGGCGCTTCTTCCGGCGTGGCGTCGCGGCCCAGCAGGGTGCGCACGATCAGCTGGTTCATGCTCAGGTTCGCCTGGTGCAGCCAGAAGCGCGAGATGTCCCCGATTTGCAGGCCCGCGCCTTCGACCGTGTCGCGGATCATCGCGGCCGCCATCGGGCACACTTCCTTGAATACCTTGCGGCCCTGCTGGCGGAACAGTTTGTCCGGCTGGCCGACGCCGTCTTCGTCGAAGCGGTTCATGAAGCCGAAGTTGTTGCGGATATTGTTCGAGAACTTCGTCTTGAGTTTCGATTCGAGGATCTCGAACTGGTGTGCGCTCGTGGCCGTGTCGGCCGCTTCGATGACCATCGCAGTGCACGCGTCGCCGAAGATGAAATGGCTGTCGCGGTCGCGGAAGTTCAGGTGGGCGCTCGTGATTTCCGGATCGAGCACGAGCACGGCGCGCGCCTGGCCCGTCTGGACGGCGGCGGCCGCGGTCTGGATCGCGAACGTGGCGGACGAGCAGGCCACGTTCATGTCGAAGCCGTAGCCGTCGATGCCGAGCGCTTCCTGCACCTCGACGGCCATCGCCGGGTAGGCGCGCTGCATGTTGCTGGCGGCGACCAGGACCATGTCGATGTCGGCCGGCGTGCGGCCCGCGCGGGCGAGCGCCTGGCGGGCGGCCGCGACGCAGATCTCGGCCTGCAGCGACAGTTCCTCGTCGGCGCGCTCCTTGATGCGCGGCGTCATGTGGGCCGGGTCGAGGATGCCGGCCTTTTCCATCACGTAGCGCGACTTGATGCCCGACGCTTTTTCGATGAAGGCGCTGCTGGACGGTTCCAGCGCGGTGACTTCGCCGGCCGCGATCTTATCGGCGTGCTCGGCGTTGAACAGTTCGACGTACTGGTTGAAGGCCGTCACCAGCTCATCGTTGGAGATCGAATTCGGTGGCGTGAACAGGCCGGTGCCGCTGATGACGACAGGTTTCATATTTGACTAGCTTTCATGGACGATAACGGGAGGCAACTCCCTGAACCAAGCGATTCTACACAATCGTACTGACGGTGGGAACCGAGGGGGAATTCCACAAGAAGCCCGTCAGTACAGGCGTTGTGGAAGATCAGTGAGCCTGTTGGGCGAGCGACGGCGGCGTTGCCGCGCGCTTGGACAATTGCACCGGCAACCCCTGCAGATGATGCAGTGCCTGGGTCAACTGAAAATCGTCGGCGCTGCCGAATTCGAGCGGCTTGTGCGCGCGCGCGGCCGCGAGGATGCGCATCTGCTCCTCGATGTCGTCGTGGTTCGTCGCTTCCTCGGCCGCGCGGCTGGTATCGTTCTTGAGGTGGTGCTGCAGGTCGGCCTCGCGCATGCGCAGGGCGTTCAGGCCGTCGCCGTCGGCGTTTTCGTCGACGGGGATGTCGGGCACGATGCCGCGCGCCTGGATCGAGCGGCCGCTGGGCGTGTAGTAGCGCGCCGTCGTCATTTTCACCGCGGTGTCGCCGGCCAGCGGACGGATCGTCTGCACGGACCCCTTGCCGAACGTCTGGCTGCCGACGATGGCGGCGCGTTTATGGTCCTGCAGCGCGCCCGCGACGATTTCCGACGCCGATGCGGAACCCGTGTTCACGAGCACGACCATCGGGACCGTCTTGAACAGCTCCGGCACCTTGTCGAGCGGATCGCTGCCGCGGCTGAGCAGGTAGTCTTCCGGCTTGCCGTAGAAGCGGGCCTTCGAATCTTCCCGTTGGCCGTTCGTCGAGACGATCTCGGCATTCTTCGGCAGGAACGCGGCAGAGACTCCAATCGCGCCCTGCAGCAGGCCGCCCGGGTCGTTGCGCAGGTCGAGCACGAGACCTTTTAAATTCGGCTCCTCGCCCGCCAGCGCGGCCAGTTTCCTGGCGAGATCCTCGACGGTCGGTTCCTGGAACTGCGATACGCGCACCCACGCGTAGCCGGGCGCGACGATCTTGCCTTTCACGCTCTTCTGCACGATTTCGTCGCGCATCACGGTGAACGACAGCGGCGCGGCGGCATCCTTGCGCAGCACCGTGAGCACGACCTTCGTGCGCGGCTCGCCGCGCATGCGCTTGATGGCCTCGTCGAGGTCCATGTCTTTCACGGCCGCGCCGTCGACGTGCGTGATCAAATCGCCCGCCTGGATGCCGGCGCGGGCGGCCGGCGCGTCCTCGATCGGGGTGACGATGCGGACATAGCCTTCTTCGCTCTGGTTGATCTCGATGCCCAGGCCAACGAATTTGCCTTCGGTGCCTTCGCGCAGTTCGCGGTAGGCCTTGCGGTCCAGGTAGGCCGAGTGCGGGTCGAGCGCGCCCACCATGCCGGAAATGGCCTGCGTGAGGAGCTTGCGGTCTTCGACGGGCTCGACATAGTCGGCCTTGATCGTGTTGTAGGCATGCGCCAGCTGGTGCAGGCCCTCGATGGGCATGCCGTCGACCGGCTTGTGGGCCAGGGCCGAGTATTGCATCGTGACGCCGACCCCGAGGATCACTCCGAGAGTGACCAGGGCAACGTTCTTGAAGCTGGAGCGCATGGGCGATGAGCGAAAGGGGACTGCGGTCCAGTATAACCGTCCCGCGGCCCGGGTGCGACGCCCGGACGCGCGGGAATGCCGTCAGGCGACAGCGCGCTTGCCGGCTGGCAAGGTGCCGCGGCTGTTGATGATGCGCGAAAACAACGTCAATTGGCCGTTGGTCGTGTCGTCCCAGCTGAAACCCTCGGCATAGCGGCGGGTGGCGGCGTGGTCCGGGTAGTTGCAGCGCAGTTCCGTCACCGCCTCGGCGATGCCTTTTGCCGTGCGCTCCTTCATCAGCACACCCGCTTCCGGCTTGGCCACGACTTCCGGCGTGCCCCAGACGTTCGATGCAACGACCGGCGTGCCGCAGGCCATCGATTCGAGCAGCACGTTGGCCCAGCCTTCGCGGCTGGACGCGAGGATCATCGCATCGGCCGCGTTGTAGTAATGCTTGAGCTCGGTCTGCGCGACGGCGCCGAGGAACTTGACGCGGTCGGTCACGCCCAGGCTGGCGGCCAGCGCTTCCAGCTTCTTGCGCTCCGGGCCGATGCCGGCAATGAGAAGTTTCACGTCCGGCAACATCGGCAGCGCGCCGATGGTCAGGTCGTGCGCCTTGCGCGGGTCGAGCACGCCGACGGAAATGACGGTGAAGCCGTCGATGCCCAGTTGCGCGCGCGCGGCGGCACGGTCCATCGGGACGAAGCGCTGCAGGTCGACGCCGTTGCGCAGCGACACGATGCGGTCGCCCGGAATGCCGAGGCCGATCATCTCTTCGCGCAGCGCCTGGCATACCGTGATCATGCCGGCGGCGTTGTTCGCCGCCCACATGAGTTGCTTTCTCGGCAGCGTGAACTGCGGAATCAGGTTAATGTCGGTACCACGGGCCGTGATCACGACGGGCTTGTTGAAATACTTGCCCAGCATCACTGCGGCGACGCCGTCCGGATAAAAATAGTGCGCGTCGATGACGTCGAAGTCATAGCCCTCGTCGATGATGCGCCCGATTTCGCGTTTGCAGGCCTGGGCCATCAGCCACGGTGCCGCCGTCATCCCGACCTTCGGAATGACGAGGTAGCGGGGGTGCGTGACCTCGATGTCGTAGCGGGTCTCGGCTGCCGGCACCTTGGAAAAGGCCGCGTAGTCGCCGAAGCGCGGGTGCTGCGACGGGAACCAGGGCACCGGCGCGACGACTTTCGATTCGACCTGGCCACTGGCGAGCAGGTAGCGCAATCGGGTTTCGACAAAGATGCCGTGGCTGGGTTTGACCGTGTTCGGGAAGAGGGAACTGAATGTAAGGAGCTTCATCGACGATGTGCGCGGGGCGGAGGTGGTGCGGAGCGTAGCTTCTATTATGTAATAGATTGCAATACTTGTCTGTTCTGGAGGAACGTGCGCCAGTTTAATAGCAAAAAAGCAAACGTGTAGCGTGCTCGTCAGAAATCTGTGATAAATTCGTCTAGTTATTAGTCCGGCGGCAAGTCCTCCGGCCCACCCCCACATGAGGCGAACCGGCATGCAGCGCGGGCGTCTCATGGTCCCTTACCTCAATCTGTAGAAGATCATGAAAATTTCAGTTATCGGGACTGGTTACGTCGGACTGGTGTCTGGCGCCTGCTTCGCCGACGTCGGCAACACCGTGCTGTGCCTGGACGTCGATACGCGCAAGATCACGATGTTGAAGGACGGGATCATCCCGATCCACGAACCGGGCCTGGACAGCCTCGTCCAGCGCAACGCCGCCGCCGGCCGCCTGCTGTTCTCGTCGAACTAC
This sequence comes from Telluria mixta, assembly GCF_029223865.1. Classification (NCBI taxonomy): domain Bacteria; kingdom Pseudomonadati; phylum Pseudomonadota; class Betaproteobacteria; order Burkholderiales; family Oxalobacteraceae; genus Telluria; species Telluria mixta. The sequence goes on along the minus strand of NZ_CP119520.1, from coordinate 1,915,176 downwards.
GACGACGCCGTCAGCCACGCCGACATCATCTTCCTGGCCGTCGGTACGCCGCCGGATGAAGACGGCAGCGCCGACCTGACCCACATCCTGTCGGCCGCACGCAGCATTGGCGAGCGCCTGACGAAGCCGGCCGTGATCGTCGACAAGTCGACCGTGCCCGTCGGCACCGCGGAAAAAGTGAAACGCGCCATCGCGGGCGAACTGGAGAAGCGCGGCGTGAACGTCGCCTTCCACGTCGTCAGCAACCCCGAATTCCTGAAAGAAGGCGCGGCAATCGACGACTTCATGAAGCCGGACCGCATCGTGGTCGGCTTCGATGACGCCGACGCCGGCAAGCAGATGCGCCAGCTGTACGCGCCGTTCAGCCGCAACCACGAGAAATTCGTCGAGATGGACATCCGCAGCGCCGAGCTGACGAAGTACGCGGCGAACGCGATGCTGGCCACCCGCATCAGCTTCATGAACGAGCTGGCGAACCTGTCCGAACTGCTGGGCGCCGACATCGAGGCCGTGCGCCTGGGCATCGGCATGGACCCGCGCATCGGCCCGGACTTCCTGTACGCCGGCATGGGCTATGGCGGTTCCTGCTTCCCGAAAGACGTCAAGGCGCTGATCAAGACGGCCTCCGACCACAAGAAGGAACTGCACCTGCTGACCGCGACCGAGAAGGTCAACGAGGAACAGAAGAACGTGCTGTTCAACAAGCTGGTGCGCTTCTTCGGCGGCGCACAAAACCTGAGCGGCAAGACGATCGCCCTGTGGGGCCTGTCGTTCAAGCCGAACACGGACGACATGCGCGAAGCGCCGAGCCGCATCCTGATCAAGTCGCTGTTCGACGCCGGCGCCAACGTGGTCGCGTACGACCCCGTCGCCAGCACGGAAGCGAAGCGCGTCCTGGTGGCCGAGCATGGCGAAGACCTGTGCAATGCCCGCCTGCGCATCGTCGAGTCGGCCAAACAGGCCGTCGAAGGCGCGGACGTGCTCGTGCTGGTCACGGAATGGAAAGAATTCCGCGCGCCGGACCTGCCGTTCCTGGCCGAGAACCTGAAACTGAAGGCCGTGTTCGACGGTCGTAACATCTATGATCCGGACGCTTTCAGCGCCGCCGGCCTCGTCTACGAAGGCATCGGCCGCCGTTCGGGGGAAGCCTAACTATGACTGAAGTGAGTAATAAAGGCACGATCCTCGTCACCGGCGCCGCCGGCTTCATCGGCAGCGCGGTGGCGGTGCGCCTGACCGCCATGGGTCATACCGTAGTCGGCTGCGACAATTTCAACGATTACTACGACCCGGCGCTGAAGCATCACCGCGTCGAGGCGCTGTTGAAACCGGCCGGCGTGCCGTGCGAGACCGTCGAACTGAGCGACGGCGAGCAGGTGGCCGCGCTGTTCGAGCGCGTGAAGCCTGCGCTGGTCGTGCACCTGGCCGCCCAGGCCGGCGTGCGCTACTCGCTGAAGAACCCGGCCGCGTACGTACAGGCGAACCTGGTCGCATTCGGCCACATGCTGGAAGCGTGCCGCAACCACAAGGTCGAGCACCTGCTGTACGCGAGCAGCAGCAGCGTCTACGGCGCCAACGCCAAGACGCCGTTCAGCGAGGACGACGTCACCGACGCGCCCGTGTCGCTGTACGCCGCGACGAAGAAGTCGAACGAGCTGATGGCCCATTCGTACAGCCACCTGTACGGCATTCCGACCACCGGCCTGCGCTTCTTCACGGTGTATGGACCGTGGGGCCGCCCGGACATGGCGTACTTCAGCTTCGCGCGCAAGATGCTGGCGAACGAGGCGATCCCCGTGTTCGCCGAAGGCAAGCTGTACCGAGACTTCACGTATATCGACGACATCGTCGAAGGCGTCGTGCGCCTGCTGTTCAAGCCGACGAAGCCGGAAGGCAAGCCGCCGCACGCCATCTTCAACATCGGCAACCAGACACCGGTGCAGGTGCTGGATTTTATTCGCACGCTGGAAGGCGCGCTCGACGTCAAGGCAACGCTGGACTTCCAGCCGATGCAGCCGGGCGACGTGCCGGCCACGCACGCCGATACGAGCAAGCTGCAGGCGTGGGTCGGTTACAAACCCACGACGTCACTGGAGGCGGGTTTGCGTGAATTTGCGCGGTGGTATAATCGGGCGATACGTGAAAATGTTTCCTACCTGAAATGAAAAAAGTCCTCATCCTCGGCGTCAACGGTTTTATCGGCCACCATCTCTCCAAGCGCATCCTGGAGACGACCGATTGGGAAGTGTACGGCATGGACATGAACTCCGAGCGGATCGCGCATCTGCTCGACAATCCGCGCATGCACTTCTTTGAAGGCGACATCACCATCAACAAGGAGTGGGTCGAGTACCACGTCAAGAAGTGCGACGTGATCCTCCCGCTGGTGGCGATCGCGACGCCGTCGACGTACGTGAAGGAACCGCTGCGCGTCTTCGAACTGGACTTCGAGGCGAACCTGCCGATCGTCCGTTCGGCCGCCAAGTACAAGAAACATTTGATTTTCCCGTCGACGTCGGAAGTCTACGGCATGAGCCCGGACTCGGAATTCGATCCGGAGAACTCGGAACTGGTCTACGGCCCGATCAACAAGCCGCGCTGGATCTACGCCTGCGCGAAGCAGCTGATGGACCGCGTGATCTGGGGCTATGGCATGGAAGGCCTGAACTTCACGCTGTTCCGTCCGTTCAACTGGATCGGCGCCGGCCTGGATTCGATCCACACGCCGAAAGAGGGTTCTTCCCGCGTGCTGACCCAGTTCCTGGGCCACATCGTGCGCGGCGAACCGATCCAGCTGGTCGACGGCGGCCAGCAGAAGCGTTCGTTCACCTATGTCGACGACGGCATCGACGCGCTGATGCGCATCATCGAGAACAAGGACGGCAAGGCCACCGGCAAGATCTTCAACGTGGGCAACCCGGTCAACAACTATTCGATCCGCGAACTGGCCGGCATGATGCTGGACCTGGCCGCCGAGTATCCGGAATACCGCGAGACGGCCAAGCAGGTGAAACTGGTCGAAACGAGCTCGGGCGCCTACTACGGCACCGGCTACCAGGACGTGCAGAACCGCGTGCCGAAGATCGAGAACACGGTCTCGGAACTGGGCTGGAAGCCGCAGGTTTCCATGCGCGACGCGCTGGTCAAGATCTTCGATTCGTACAAGGACAAGCTGGGCGACGCCAAGCAGCTCAATACCTGATCTGCGCTCGACCTCGTTAAAAGGCTGCCGCGGCAGCCTTTTTTATTCTCATGAACATAGCCATCCTCGGCGGCGGCGTAGCGGGTGTCGCCAGCGCGATCGCATTCAGGTTAAAAGGGTTCGACGTCACCGTTTACGAACGGCGCGCCGCCGATGCGAACATCGGCGCAGGCATCGTCGTGTGGCCGAATGCGGCCTTCGTGCTGGATCGATTCGGCATCGTGGGCGACATCGCGGCCGTCGCAGGCCGTCCGCGGGCGATGCGCCGCCTGTCGCGTGCCGGCGAGGACCTCGGCGCCCTCGATATCGGCCTGATCGATGCGCGGATGGGCTATCCCAGCCTGTCCATCCTGAGAAGCGATTTCCAACGCATCCTGATGGCGCGGCTGCAGGCGTTGCGCGTCGGCGTCCAGTATGGCCGCAACGTTGCGCGCATCGAACCGGGTGGGGTCGTCCACTTCGACGACGGGACGACCCTGACGGCGGACCTCGTCGTCGGTGCCGATGGCCGCATGGCATCGCGCGCCCGCCGTTACGTCACGGGTGACGACACGCCCGTCTACCAGGGCTTCATCAACTGGATCGGCGTCTGCGAAGGCGAGTTCGACGTGGACACGATCTCGGACTATTGGGGCACCGGCGAACGCTTCGGCATCGTGCCCGTCGCCCGCAACAAGGCGTATTGGGCCGGCGGCGCCGCGCAAGCCACGATCGGTGCGCGCGATCCCGACGCATACCGCGACGAGCTGCAACGCATCTTTGCGGACTGGCCGGAACCGGTACGGCGCATCGTCGCCGGCGCGCCCGCCGCACGCATCAACAAGATCTACGTGCACGACCACGATCCCGTGCCGACCTGGCACCGGGACAACCTGATCATGATCGGCGACGCGGCCCACGCGGCCCTGCCCACGTCCGGCCAGGGTGCGTGCCAGGCGCTGGAAGATGCGTGGCACCTGGCGAACTGCGTCGAGGCGCATCCGGGCAACCTGGACCAGGCCCTGGCGGCCTTCACCGCGCTGCGCTTCCAGAAGACGGCAGGCATCACGATGGCCGGCCGCGGGCTCGCGTCGTCGCTGTTCAACCGCGACGAGGCATTCTGCCGCGAGCGTGACCGCGCCAGCAAACAGGCGAATCTTGCCGATCTCGCGCGGGCGATGGCGAATGGGTGGAGCCGGCATCTGCCTGTGTAAATACGAATTCGGGGTTCGTGTTAATCCTTGTATCCCCCGGCAAACACGGCGTAAGTATTTGTAAAGTGCCCGGACAGGGTGGGGAGCGAGGCATATAGTTCTCATCAGTTTTTCTCTCTCTCCACTCTTGAAGTGGTCTTTGCCCACGGTTTCCCCCAACCGTGGGCTTTTTTATGCCTGGAGCACGTTCGATGATTAAAAACCGGTTCGCCCGCGCCTGCCTGTTCGCCCTCGCCATCGGCAGCGCCGCCCCTTCGTTCGCCGTCCCGCTGATGGACATGCGCGTCGAGGACTTGTTGTTCATGTCTGCCGACGTGAAAAAATCCCTGAACCTGACCCCGAACCAGCAGATGCTGTGGAACCAGATCGAAGGCCGTTCGCGCTCCATCCTGCGCGAGCGCCAGCGCCGCCGCGAGGCGCTGCAGGAGCAGGCGAAGACGCTGCTGGCGAAGCCGGAAGCCGAATTGCGCGACCTGAACCGGGCCGTCGAGGCGGAAGCCGTGGCGACCAATACCGAGGACAAGCAGCTGCGCGAAGCGTGGCTGGAAGTGAACGATGCGCTCGACGACAAGCAGCGCGCCCAGGTCGCGACGTTCATCGGGGAGCAGTTGATGCGCGTGGTGCCGGAGGGGCGTCCGGGCGGAGAACGAGGCAATGAGCGGGGCAGCGGCGGTGGCCGTCCGGGCGGCATGGGCGGCCATGGACGCGGGGGCATGGGCGGTCCCGGCGGCGCGTCGATCAATCTCGGCGGTTGAGTTTTGCACACTATGTATCGTTAAGTAAAAATCCGCCACGCTGCGCTGCTTTGACTATTCTTCCCCGCTAGAATTGGTGCCGCTGCGCAACCGATAACAACGATAGTCATGAGCAAACTGATCCCGATCGCCTGCCTGGCTCTGCTGGGCACGGCGGGACCTTCACTGGCCCAGTCCGGGCAAACCTCCGACCCCGTCCAGCAAGTGAACGTGACCGGCGCCCGCGCCGACGACACGGAAACACGCCGCCTGTCGACGGCCGCAAAAATGGTGTTCGGGCGCGAAGAACTCGACCGCAACGGCGACACGAGCATCAGCGAAGTCCTCAAGCGCCTGCCGGGCGTGACCCTGGGCGGGCCGCCGGGGCGGGGCGGCGGCGGTGTGCGCATGCGTGGTCTCGGCAACGGCTATACGCAGATGCTCGTCAATGGCGAGCGTCCGCCGCCGGGCTTTTCGCTGGATGCGCTGGCGCCCGACCAGGTCGAGCGCATCGAGGTGATGCGCGGTCCCGTCGCGGAACACAGCACGCAGGCGATCGCGGGCACCATCAACATCATCCTGCGCGAGGGCTATCGCCAGAAGGACGTGCAGTTGCGCGTGGCCGACAGCATCGAGCAGGGCCGCCACGGCGTGAACGTGGGCGTCGTCGTGCCGGGCCAGGCGGGCAGCCTGTCGTGGAACCTGACGGGCGCCCTCAACCAGGCGCGCCAGCACAACGACAGCGATACGGTGAACCTGAACACGCGGCAGGATGGCACCGTGCAGCGCGAACAGCGCATCCACGACGAAGGCGGCGGCGTCAACGACTCGCTGTTCCTCACGCCGCGCTTCGCGTATAAATTTTCGAACGGCGACACGCTGACGTTTCAACCGTTCCTCGTCGCGAACCGCAACCGCAGCGGCGGCGACAGCCGGCTCGATCAACCCATCGGCACGACCGCGCCGGAATACGCGCACCAGCGCTCCGATTCGACGTCGAATTCGACGTTCGTGCGCGGCTTCGGCAACTGGCTGCACCGCATGGACGGCGGCGCGCGTCTGGAAGTGAAATTCGGCTTCGCCGGCGGCCGCAGCCACAGCGACGTCCTGCGCAACACGTTCGATGCCGCGGGCAGCCCGTTGCTGCGCTACGTCGACAGCGACGCGACGCGCGACGGCAGCCTGAACACGGGCGGCAAGTACACGCGTCCCATGGGCAAGGGCCACCTGTTCGCGGCCGGCTGGGAGATCGAGGGCGGGCACCGCAGTCAGGAGCACGTGGCGGCCGGCGATTCGGCCGCGCTGTTCGACGGCGGCGGCGCGTCGCTCGCAGCCGATTCGCGCCGCGTCGCCGCGTTCGTGCAGGACGAGTGGGATGTCACGCCGCAGTTCTCCACTTACCTCGGCCTGCGCTGGGAAGGCATCCGCGTCGCCAGTGACCGGGTCCGCAACCTCTCCAAAGTCTGGAGCCCCGTACTGCACGGCGTCTGGCGCATACCGGAACACGATAAAGACCAGATCCGTGCGAGCGTCACGCGCAGCTATAAAGCGCCGGGGCTGAACGACCTGATCGCCGTGCCGACGATCTCCACGTACAACGACGCCACGCGTCCGGACCGCACGGGCAATCCGAATTTGAAGCCGGAACTGGCGACAGGTATCGACGTCGCGTACGAGCATTACGTCGGCAAGAGCGGCATCCTGTCGGCCAGCGGCTTCGCACGCAATATCGACGACCTGCAGCGCCGCACGACGGTGCTGGCGCAGACGGCGAGCGGACCGCGCTGGGTCTCCACGCCCATCAACATCGGCAAGGCACGCACACGCGGCATCGAGCTGGAAGCGAAGTTCCCGCTGACGGACCTGTACGCGGGCGCGCCGAACGTCGACGTGCGCTCGAACTACAGCCGCTACTGGTCGAACGTGGAGGGCATCCCGGGCCCGGACAACCGCCTCGACCAGCAGCCGAAGCAGACGGCCAACGTGGGCGCGGACTGGCGCCTGAAAGGCTGGCCGCTGACGATCGGCGGCAGCTTGAACTGGACGCCCGCGACCCTCGTGCAGACCACCGTCAACGAGACCGCGTACACGGGCATGAAGCGCCAGTTCGACGTTTATGGTTTGTACAAGCTGAATGCGAACGCGCAGGTGCGCCTGTCCGCGAACAACCTCGATCCGCGTCTCTACGACAGCGCGCGCAGCGTCGACACGGGCACCCTCGTGCAGAGCGCTGCAACGGCGACCCGTACTTATACGACGCTCGGCATCCGCTACGAAATGAAGATGTAGCGTTGCCACGACGGCCCGGTGTATCGGCACACCGGGCCGTGTTACATTCGCCGATGGCCACAAGCCGCATTTGCAGCACACAAGGAACCCCTCGTGAAACGATACCTTCTCTCCACCCTGACCCTCTCCATGCTGGCCACATTTGCAACTGCGGCATCCACAGCGGACCGCGCCGGCATCGACACGCAATACATCGACCCGAGCGTACGCGTGCAGGACGATTTCTTCACTTACCTGAACGGCAAGTGGCTCAAGACGACCGAGATTCCCGCCGACCGTTCGAGCTGGGGCACCTTCATGAAGCTGCGCGAGGATACGCAGCCGCAGCTCCTCGGCATCATCGAAGCGGACCAGAAGGACCCGCACAAGAAGGCCGGCACCGATGCGCAAAAGATCGCCGACCTGTACACGAGCTTCATGGACGAGAAGAAGCTCGAGACGCTGGGCTACAAGCCGCTTACGGGCGAGCTGGCGCGCATCCGGACGCTGAAGGACAAGAAGGGCGTGCCCGACCTGATCGCGCACCTGTCGAAGATCGGCGTCGCGACGCCGTATGGCATCAGCGTGGCGCAGGATGCGAAAGCGTCGACGAAGTACGCCACCTACATCCGCCAGGGCGGCCTCGGCATGCCGGACCGCGACTACTACCTGAAGGCGGACGACGCCAAGATGGCCGCGGCCAAGGCGAAGTACGAACGGCACGTCGCGCAGATCCTGCAACTGGCCGGCGACAAGGATGCCGACGCGAAGGCGAAAGTGATCGTCGCGTTCGAGACGGAACTGGCGAAGGTGCAGTGGACGAAGGTCGAACTGCGTGACCCGAACAAGAACTACAACAGGATGGACGTGGCGCAGCTCACGGCGCTGACGCCGGGCTACGACTGGAAGACGGCGCTGGGCGCCGCCGGCGTGGGCAACAAGGTCGACTACGTGATCGTCGGCCAGCCGACCTACCTGCAGGGCTTCGACAAGCTTCTCGCCGCCACCGACATCGAGACCGTCAAGGCCTATTTCCAGTGGCAGCTGCTGCGCGAATACGCGCCTTACCTGTCGAAGGCGTTCGTCGACGCGGATTTCGATTTCTACGGCAAGACGCTGACCGGTGCGGACGTCAACCGTCCGCGCTGGAAGATCGGCGTGTCCGTCGTCGAAGGCGCGCTGGGCGAGGCGCTGGGCCGCGAATACGTGGCCAAATACTTCCCGCCGGAGCGCAAGGCGCGCATGGAGGAACTCGTCAAGAACGTCCTCGCCGCGTACAGGGAATCGATCGACCAACTGGACTGGATGGGTGCGGAGACGAAGAAGGAAGCCCAGGCCAAGCTGGCGAAGTTCACGCCGAAGATCGGCTACCCGAACAAATGGCGCGATTATTCCCGCCTGGCCGTCAGGAAGGATGACCTGGTCGGCAACGTGATGCGCGCCGCGACCTTCGCCTACAACCGCAACATCGACAAGCTGGGCAAGCCGATCGACCGCGAAGAGTGGGGCATGACGCCGCAGACGGTGAACGCCTACTACAACTCGCGCATGAACGAGATCGTGTTCCCGGCCGCGATCCTGCAGCCGCCGTTCTTCGATGCGGACGCGGACGACGCCGTGAACTACGGCGGCATCGGCGCCGTGATCGGCCACGAGATCGGCCACGGCTTCGACGACAAGGGCAGCCAGTCGGACGGCGAGGGCAATTTGCGCAACTGGTGGACGGCAGAGGACCAGGCGCGCTTCAAGGCCAAGACGGACATGCTGGTCAAGCAGTACGACGCCTTCGAGCCGCTGCCGGGCTACCACGTCAACGGCGCCCTCACGCTGGGCGAGAACATCGGCGACAACTCCGGTCTCGCCATCGCCTATAAAGCCTACAAGATCTCATTGCACGGCCAGCAGGCGCCCGTCATCGACGGCCTTACCGGCGACCAGCGCTTCTTCATGGGCTGGGCGCAGGTGTGGCGCTCGAAGATGCGCGAGGCGCAGCAGATCGTGCAGGTGAAGACCGACCCGCACTCGCCGGGCCAGTTCCGCGCCAACGGCACCTTGCGCAACCAGGCCGCGTTCTACGAGGCGTTCGGCGTGAAGGAAGGCGACAAGATGTATTTGCCGCCGGAGCAGCGCGTCACGATCTGGTAACGATTTTGAAACAAACCCGTCGCCATCAGCGATAATCAGGGACGGCGGTACCCCCGCCGGCCCCACCATCCCACCCATAACAACCCGAGGGAGATGAAGAGATGATGAAGAAGCACACCCTGTTGAGCGCCCTGACCCTGGCGCTGCTTGCCAACGCCGGCCATGCGGCGGAAGGCGCCGCCGCCAAGAACACGGCCATCAAGAAGGGCCAGACCCTGTCGGCCGGCATCGCCACCGAATACATCGAGCCGGCGGTCCGCCCGCAGGACGATTTCTATGAATACCTGAACGGCAAGTGGATGAAGACGGTCGAGATCCCGGCCGACAAATCGAGCTGGGGTTCGTTCGCCAAGCTGCGCGACGACACGCTGCCGCAGCTGCGCGGCATCATCGAGAAAGCCGCCGCCGGCAACCCGGCCAAGGGCACCGACGCCCAGCGCATCGGCGATTACTACGCCAGCTTCATGGACGAAGCGAAGCTGGAGCAGCTGGGCATCACGCCGCTGAACGGCGAACTCGCGAAGATCGCGGCGCTGAAGGACAAGTCCGAGCTGCCCGCGCTGCTGGCACACCTGGGCAAGATCGGCGTGAACGTGCCGTACGACTTCGGCATCCACCAGGACAACAAGGATTCGACCAAGTACGTCGCCGACATCTACCAGAGCGGCCTGGGCATGCCCGACCGCGACTACTACCTGAAGGCGGACGACGCCAAGCTGGCCGACGCGAAGGCGAAGTACCTGACGCACGTCGAGAAGACGCTCGCGCTGGCCGGCGACAAGAACGCCGCCGCCAACGCGAAGGCCATCGTCGACTTCGAGACGGAACTGGCGAAGGTGCAGTGGACCAAGGTCGAACTGCGCGACCCGATCAAGGCCTACAACAAGGTGCCGCTGGCCGACATGGGCAAGGTCGCGCCGGACTACGACTGGAACGGCTACCTGCAGGCCACCGGCATCGCCGGCAAGACGACCTATGTGATCGTCAGCCAGCCGACCTACCTGAAAGGCTTCGCCGAGATCTCCAACAAGACCTCGCTGGACACCTGGAAGGCCTACCTGACGATGCACCTGGTGGACGCGTACGCGAGCTACCTGAACAAGGCCTTCGTCGACGAGCGCTTCGACTTCTACGGCAAGACACTGTCGGGCGTGAAGGAGCAGGAACCGCGCTGGAAGCGTGGCGTGGGCGCGATCGAGCGTTCGCAGGGCGAGTCGCTGGGCAAGCTGTACGTGGGCGAGTACTTCCCGCCGGAGCGCAAGGCGCGCATGGAAGCGCTGGTCAAGAACCTGCTGGTCGCCTACAAGCAGAGCATCGACAAGCTGGACTGGATGTCGCCGGCCACCAAGAAGGAAGCGCAGGCCAAGCTGGCCAAGTTCACGCCGAAGATCGGCTACCCGAACAAGTGGAAGGATTACTCGGCGCTCGTCGTGTCGCGTGACGACCTGGTGGGCAACGTGATGCGCTCGCGCGATGTCGAGTACAACCGCGAGCTGAACAAACTCGGCAAGCCGATCGACCGCGACGAGTGGGGCATGACGCCGCAGACCATCAACGCGTACTACAACCCGGAGATGAACGAGATCGTGTTCCCGGCCGCGATCCTGCAGCCGCCGTTCTTCGACGCCAATGCGGATGATGCCGTGAACTACGGCGGCATCGGCGCCGTGATCGGCCACGAGATCAGCCACGGCTTCGACGACCAAGGCGCCCAGTACGACGGCGACGGCAACCTGCGCGACTGGTGGACCGCGGCCGACCACAAGAACTTCGAGGCCAAGACCAAGATGCTGGTCAACCAGTACAACCAGTTCGAGCCGATCAAGGGCTACCACGTGAACGGCGAACTGACCCTGGGCGAGAACATCGCCGACAACTCGGGTCTCGCGATCGCCTATAAAGCCTACAAGATTTCCTTGAAGGGCAAGAAGGCGCCGGTGATCGAGGGCCTGACGGGTGAACAGCGCCTGTACATGGGCTGGGCCCAGGTATGGCGCACCAAGATGCGCGAACAGCAGCAGATCGTGCAGGTGAAGACCGACCCGCACTCGCCGGGCCAGTTCCGCGCCAACGGCACGCTGCGCAACCAGCCGGGCTTCTACGACGCCTTCAAGGTCAAGCAGGGCGACAAGATGTACCTGGCGCCGAAGGAGCGCGTGATCATCTGGTAATGCCCTAACAAAACGCCGGCAGTCGCCGCCCCACGCGTGGGCGGCGTTTTTTTTGTAAGACCAGATTATTCATCCAAATTTAATTTCTTTAAAGATAATTATTTTATGCGATAAATGTTGTAAATATTGTTTTTGCATGAGCGAGTCCGACGTAGTTTGTTATTTTTAATACAACAAAATAGCTCACGTAGTCTTAAAAATACTATAAGTGTGTTAGAGTTCAAAAAGTTGTCTTATTGAAAACTCTTCGCATGGGCGTGCCGGCCGAGGCGACGGCGCTCACCAAATTCCAGTGATCATCGTTCATCCGTTACAGTAACAGCACCAGCAGCGAGGACGCAGCATGCCTTCCACCCTGAACACCAACGTATTGCCGATCGAAGCGGCGCGTGCCGCCTATGCCGGCCTCGACATCGCGGTGATCCTGCCGTGCTATAACGAGGAGGCCGCCATCGGCGCCGTCGTCGAAGGCTTCCGGCGCGAACTGCCGCAGGCGCGGATCTACGTCTACGACAACAATTCCAAAGACCGCACGTCCGAGGTGGCCGTCGCCGCCGGCGCCATCGTGCGCGCCGAAACCCTGCAGGGCAAGGGCAACGTCGTGCGCCGCATGTTTGCCGACATCGACGCCGACATCTACCTGATGTGCGACGGCGACATCACTTATGACGCCGCGAGCGCCCCCGCGCTGATCGCCAAGCTCGTCGAGGAAAACCTCGACATGGTCGTCGGCTGCCGCGTCGATTCCGAGGAAGCCGCCTACCGCGCGGGGCACCGCTTCGGCAATGCCCTGTTCACGGGCTTCGTCGCGCACCTGTTCGGTAACCGCTTCACCGACATCCTGTCGGGCTACCGCGTGTTCTCGCGCCGCTACGTGAAATCGTTCCCGGCCCTGTCGAACGGCTTCGAGACCGAGACCGAACTGACCGTGCACGCACTGCAGCTGCGCATGCCGATCGGCGAACTGGATACGCCGTACGGCGCGCGCCTGGAAGGGTCGACGAGCAAGTTGTCGACGTACCGCGACGGTTTCCGCATCCTGCTCATGATCACGAAGCTGTTCAAGAACGAGCGGCCGCTGTTGTTCTTCTCGGTCCTGTTCGGGCTGCTGGCGCTGGTGTCGATCGGCCTGTCGATCCCCGTGATCGTGACCTACCTTGAGACGGGCCTGGTGCCGCGCCTGCCGACCGCCGTGCTGGCCGCCAGCATCATGCTGCTGGCCTTCCTGGCGCTCACCTGCGGCCTCGTGCTCGACACCGTTACCCACGGCCGGCGCGAGATGAAGCGCCTGGCCTACCTGACCGTGCCGTCGGTCGGGGCCACGCGCGAGAAAAAGGCTTGAAGCAGTTCTTCCGTTTCTGCATCGTCGGCGCCCTCGGTTTCGTGACCGACTTCGGCGTGCTGTACGCCGTTGTCAAGGGACTCGGCTTAGGCCCCACGAGCGGACGCATCGTGTCGTTCCTCGTGGCCGCGACGGTCACGTGGAAGGTCAACCGCCACTTCACGTTCGTGAAGCAGGACGCCGGCTCCGTGCGCGAGTGGCTGCAGTATCTGGCGTTCACCGGCGTGGGCGGCTTCATCAACGTGGCCGTCTACCAGGCCTGGCTCTGGTTCACCGACCACAGCACGCTGAACCTGTTCCTCGGCGTCGTGGCCGGGTCGGCGGTGGCGCTGATGTTCAATTTCGTGATTTCCAAGCGCGCGGTGTTCGCCGAGCGGCGCGTCACGCAATGAAAAAAGAGGCCGCTGCGATGAACTGAACCCCAAAAGTTGGACACCAACTTTTGGGGTTTTTTCATGGCCAAGTACAGCGAAGAGTTCAAGTTCGCCGTCGTCCAGGACTGTTTGTCGGACACATCTGAAGGCTATCGTGCGATCGGAAGACGTCACGGATTAAGTAGTCATGTCATTCTGCAGCGGTGGGTCGCGGCCTACCAACTCCACGGCGGGGCGGGTCTGCGCAAGAAATCGAGCGGATACAGCGCTGAGTACAAGCTGTCTGTGTTGCAGCACATGTGGGAAAATCTGCTCTCGATTAATCAAACTGCCGCCAGATTCGATATTCGCAACTATGCGATGGTTAGCATGTGGGAGCGTGCGTACCGGGAGGGCGGCATAGAGGCGTTGGAACCACGCCGTAGAGGAAGACCCAGGCCGATGACGGCGTCAGAGACAAGCAAACCGGATCAGGCACCGGATGACGACAAGCGCAGCCGCGAGGATTTGCTGGCCGAGGTGAACCAGCTGCGGATGGAGCTAGCGTACGTAAAAAAGTTGCAAGCCTTAGTTCAAGCCCGGCCAAAGCAAGCACCGCGGAAAAAGCGCAAGTAGTGCAAGAACTAAGGCAGCAGTACCCGATCGCCAGTTTGCTTAAGCTGGCGCAGCTACCGCGCAGCACCTTTTATTACCAGCAGGGTTTGCTGCGACAGGAAGACAAGTACGGGCAGCTGAAAGAGACAATCAAAGCGGTCTTCGAACGCCACAAGGGGCGCTATGGCTACCGACGCGTCACCGCCGCGGTTCGCCAGTCAGGCAGTCCAGTCAACCATAAACTCGTCCAGCGTCTGATGGGATTACTGGGGCTGAAATCTCTCGTGCGACCAAAGAAGTACCGCTCGTTCAAGGGCGAAGTAGGGCAAGCTGCGCCCAACGAGCTGCAGCGCCAATTCCAGGCCGATGCCGCCAATCGGAAGTGGGTGACGGACGTGACCGAGTTCAACGTCGCCGGCGAGAAGCTGTACCTCTCGCCCGTGCTGGACCTGTACAACGGCGAAATCATTTCCTTCGAAATGAACAAGCGTCCCGTCTTCGACATGGTGAGCTCAATGCTCAAGAAGGCTTTGGCCAGGCTACAGCCTCATGAGAAGCCACTGCTTCACAGCGACCAGGGATGGCAGTATCGGATGCCGGCTTACCAGCATCAGCTTCGGGAGCGGGAACTCGTGCAGAGCATGTCGCGCAAGGGCAACTGCCATGACAATGCAGCCATGGAAAGCTTCTTCGGTGTGCTCAAGTCCGAGTTCTTCTACCTGAACAAATTCGACAGCGTCGATGCGTTACGGGACGGCCTCGTTGAGTACATCCATTATTACAATCACGACCGTATCAAGCTCAAACTAAAAGGCCTGAGCCCTGTGCAATACAGAACTCAGGCCTTGGCTGCCTAGCAAACTAACCGTCCAACTTTACGGGGTCAGTTCATGCGAGCGGCCTTTTTTATGGTGCGGGTGACGCGATTACTGCGTCACGCTCGAGTAGGAGCAGGACTTGACCTGACCGCGTGCCGGGTCGCCGAACACGGTGTTGGAGCAGGCTACCGGACCGGTCACGACCTTCGAGGTGTAGATCGTGCTGGTGCCGTAGCGGACTTCACGCTTGCCGGTGAAGGAGCAGGTGCCGCCTTCGCTGGCGCAGGCCGTGAAGGTCGGCGTGCTGGTTTCCGGCGTGGTCGTCGTCGTGGTCGTGCCGGCGTAGCTGCACGATTTGACGACGCCGCGGATCGGATCGCCGAACACGGCGGTCGTGCACGGGGTCGATGCGGTGATCGTTTTCGACGTGTACACACCGTTCGCGCCGAAGCGGACTTCACGGGTACCGCTGAACGAGCAGGTCGAACCTTCGTTGCCGCAGGCCGTCCAGGACGTCGTGCTCGTCGTCGGTGCGGTGAGCGATTCGTACGCGCCGATGTCGATCTGGCCGACTGCCGGACGCGCTTCGCCGTTGGCTACGGCCTTGTACTGCGCGACAGCCTTCAGCGACACGCCCTTGGCCGACACGCCCGGATCCGAACCGGCATCGATCACCAGCGCGCTGCCGACCGGATGCAGGTCGTAAGCGGCGCGGTTCGCGAAGCTCGGCGAAGCCGAACGGTAGTTCGTCTTGTCGACCGTCGATGCCTGCGTGCTGAACGTGCCCACGCCGGCAAAGATATTGTTCTGGGCCACGGCCGCAGTCGGCACCTTGCTACCGACGAACAGGAACGTACCGCCGCTGGCGTAGTCGTTCAGGAACGTGTTGTTGATCACGTACAGGTCGCTGGCGCTGTTGGTGGCGCCTTCTTCGCCGTAGGCGACCATGCCCGAGTTCGAGGACGACGCCGGCTGCTGGATGATGTTGCCGATGATGTAGGACGTACCGGCGTTCGGCAGGTCGATCTCGTAGGACGGCTTGCCGGCGGCGGTGCTGCCCGTCTCGCCCGCGTTCAGGCTCGAGAAGCGGTTGTACGCGATCATGTTCGTTTCGGCGCGCGACTTCAGATTGTGGCCGACGTTGGCGTCGTGCGAGAAGTTGTAGCGGAACGTGAGGCTCTTCACGTGGCCGATGTACAGGTTGTGCGACTGGCCGTCGCCTGCGCCGTTGTGACCGAACTCGGTGTACTCGATCAGGACGTCGCTGTTAACGTTGGCGTTGGCCAGGATACCGTTCTGGTTGTCGTGGAGGAACGAGTTACGCAGCGTGAAACCGGCAGCTTCGAGGCGGAAAGCGGCGCCGTTCGCGTCCGGCACTTTCGCGCCATACATCTCGACGTTGTCCACGGTCAGGTTGTTGCCGTCGACGACCCAGATGCCCTTGCCACCAGCATTCTTGCCGGCTGCGTCGATCTTCGGACGACCGTTGACGCCGCGGATGGTCAGGTTGTTGCGCATGATGTAGCAGACGTCGCCGCTATACGTGGTGTTGCCGGTGATTTCGATGACGTCGCCATCCTTGGCGGCGGCGATCGCGGCGCACGGCTTGGCGTAGGTCTTGCCCGGGCCAACCGACAGCGTCGCTGCGGAAGCAGTGGTCACACCTGCAAACGCCATCAGGACGGCAGCAGCCAGGTGCGAAGCGGAGAATTGGGTGTTGCGCGATGCGGTTTGTTGCATGTCGATGTCCTCGTAAGCAGATTGCCTGTCAGCAGTTGTGCCTGCTGGAAAGTTGCAGAATACGAGGTTTGAGATCGACGGTTTGTAACGAAGTGTAACCGAAAATAACAGAACGGCAAGCCTGAAAAGAGGCTAATTAATGTTCCTTTTAGCCTTATTTAGTAGAGTAAAAGAACATTTTATGGTCGCTTTTTCTAGCATTCGATGCAAGAAAAAGGAGGCTTGAAACCGTTTTTTTACGGTTTTTCCCTATGGAATGTAATTTCCAGTGGAAAATTTTTCGACAGAATCAGAACGACAATATGCATATCTGCCTAGCAAGTGCCGAGCGGCTGACCGTTGTCGTAATGACTACAAAAAAAATTTTTCGAAATCAAGCAAATGTTGCGTTCACGCTGCATTTTTTTGAAAAAATTTTTTACCAACAATCAACACGTTCGTGGAATGTACAGAAAAAGTTCAGGCCTGGAAACTATTTTCTGACAAAAGGTTGTACTCAGAGTAATTGCGTACAAATAATGCGACTTTCGCGCCACAAAATGTGAGGCATTGACCTGCTGGCGCCAAGAGCTAAAACGGATTCACGTGCAACGTGAATCCGTTTTTTATTATGGCTCTCCAACTTGACCTGGACTATGCGGCTGAGCTGGCATCGCATGAGTTCGAACGTTTTGCCAGCATGATCGATCCAACATGGATCGACGAAGCCTTGCAGCAAACGGGGACGGTGTCCTTGCGCCGCCGCCGTTTGCCCGCCGAGCGCATGGTCTGGCTGGTCATCGGCCTGGCCCTGTTTCGCGATGAACCGATCTGGCACATCGCGCAACAACTCGATATGGCCGATGGGCCGACACCGAGTGTACCGGTGCCCAGCGCGGCGGTGGCCGGACGTGAGCGGCTCGGTGAAGCCGCTTGGATACCTATACCCACCTGATCCGCGCCGCCGAATTTGGCGACTACCGCACGGGTGAACTCAGCTTTGCCAAACCGCTCATGAAAGCGGTTGCGGATGACTCGCTGACCATCTTCGACCGCGCCTATTTCTCAGCCGCTTTTCTGCTCGACTGGCAACGGGAGGGACAACAGAGGCATTGGCTCATGCGGGCCAGGAAGGGATTGCGCCACGAAGTCCTTCATCAGTTCGCACCTGACGACCATCTGGTCCGTTTGCCTGTCTCACCCCAAGCACGGCGACAGCGTCCGGATCTGCCATCCCATTGGGAGGCATGACTCATCAAATGCATGGTTGGAGGGCAGCCCCGTCAATTCCTTACCTCCATGCGCGATGCGCGACGCTTTCCTGCGCGCGAGATCGCCGCGCACCACATGCAGCGCTGGGAGATCGAACTGGGCTTCAGAGAAATCAAGCAAGGTATGCTGAAGAAAACAATGACACTGCGCAGCAAGTTGCCATAACTGGTACGCCAGGAAGTCTGGGGCATGTTCACTGCCTACAATTTGCTACGCCATGAAATCGCCCAGATGGCCGACGAACTGCATGTCCCCCCACAACGTCTGAGCTTCCAATGGCTGGCTCTGGCCATCACCACCGCGCTTTACCACTGGCCCTTGCAAACGCCGGCACGTTCCCCAAGCGGCTTGCCTGGCTGCGCCAGCAGGCACACGCCTATCTGTTACCAGAGCGCCGAATACGCTCCTATCCACGTGTCGTCAAACCTGCCAGAAACAAATATCCAATAAAAAATGCCAGTCAGCTTAACTGACTGGCATTAGGCACAAGGCCGCGTTTTTTATTAGGACTTCCGAGAAATTATTTATAGCTGCACGACTTGACGAGCTTGTAAGCCGGGTCGCCGAACACGGCATTCGTGCACGCAACCGAACCGGTCACGGTCTTGGTCGCATAGAAGCCATTGGCGCCGTAACGGACCTGACGCGTGCCCGTCACCGTGCAGACGCCGCCTTCCGCCGCGCACGTCGTCCAGCCGTCCGACGTGGAACCTGCCGCCGTGGACACCGGTTGGGTAGCTGTCGGCGTGACCGTGTTGCTGGAGTAGCTGCAGGTCTTCAGCTGGCCGTTCGCAGGGTCGCCGAACACGGTGTTCGAACAGAAGATGGAACCGGTGACGGTCGTGGTCGCGAACGACGTGCCGGCGCCGTAGCGGACTTGACGGGTGCCGCTGAACGAGCACATGCCCCCTTCGCCAGCGCACGGGATCCACGCCGGGCCCGTGCCCGTGCCCGTCGTCACGGTCGAGAGCGCGCTGGAGTAGCTGCACGTCTTGACAACGCCTTTGATCGGATCGCCGAGCGCGGCGGTCGTGCACGGGGTTGAGCCGGTGACCACTTTCGAAGTATACATTCCGTTGGCGCCGAAGCGGACTTCACGGATGCCGCTGAACGAGCAGGTCGAACCTTCGTTGCCGCAGGCCGTCCAGGTCACCGGTGCCGCCTTCGCCGCGTCGCCCGTCGCTTCATAGGCGCCGATGTCCAACTGGCCGGCCACCGGACGGGCTTCGCCGGACGCCATGGCCTTGTATTGTGCGACCGGGGCCAGCGACACGCCCTTGGCCGATTTGCCCGGATCCGTGGCGGCATTGATCACGAGCGCGCTGGCGGTCGGGTGCAGATCCCATTTGGCGCGATCGACGAAGCCCGGCGCCACCGATCGGTAGTTGGACTTCTGGACGGCGCTGGCCTGCGAGGTTAGGGTACCGATGCCGCCAAAAATGTTGTTCTGGATCAGCGCAGGGGTCGTGACCTTGGCGCTGACCCACACGAACAGGCCGTCGGAGTAGTTGTTCAGGAAGGTGTTGTTGACGACGTACAGGTCGGTGCCTGCACTGGTCGGGCCTTCCTCGCCGTAGGCCACCATGGCCGAGTTCTGGTTGGCGGCGGGCTGCTCGATGACGTTGCCGATGATGTAGGACGTACCAGCGCTCGGCAGGTCGATTTCGTACGACGGCTGGCCCGAGGCCGTGCTGCTCGTCTCGCCCGGCGACGTGCTCGAGAAGCGGCTGTATGCAATCATGTTCGTGTCCGCGCGCGACTTCAGGTTGTGGCCGACGTTCGCATCGTGCGAATAGCTGTAGCGGAACGTGAGGCTCTTCACGTGGCCAATGTACAGGTTGTGCGTCTGGCCGTCGCCGCGGCCATTGTGGCCGAACTCGGAGTATTCGATCAGGATGTCGCTGTTAACATTGGCATTGGCCAGGATGCCGTTCTCGTTGTCGTGGATGAACGCGTTACGTAGCGTGAAACCCGTGCCCTGCAGGCGGAAGGCGGCGCCGTTGCCGTCCATGACTTTCGCGCCGTACATCTCGACGTTGTCGACCGTCAGGTTGTTGCCGTTGACGACCCAGATTCCCTTGGCGGCGGCGTTCTTGCCGGCCGCATCGATCTTCGGACGGCCGTTGACGCCGCGGATTGTCAGGTTATTACTATTGATGCTGCAGACGTCGCCGCTGTAGGTCGTGTTGCCCGTGATTTCGATGACGTCGCCATCCTTGGCCGCGGCGATCGCGGCGCAGGGTTTTGCATACGGTTTGCCAGGGCCGACCGATAACGTGGCTGCGGAAGCAGAGGTTACACCTGCGAAAGCCATCAGAACGGTGGCAGCCAGGCGTGAATGGTTACGCAAAGTGTGCATGAGATTCCTCGTAAAGTTTCTGTATGGGAAGTGATTCCCACGAGCAAGATGCAGAATACGAGGTTTCCCATCCGCACTTTGTAACGGCGTGTAACAAGAATTGTTCAATTAAAAAGATGTGGAATAAAACGGTTGCCGTTTTGCTCAGCATTATTCATGCCAAAAATTCCACCTTCATGACATCCTGAAAATTGTATTCGGTCTCCCGTCGTTTGCGTTTCCTCAACTCAACTTTATTTGCCCTATGAAACTCATAGTTCTCGAGGCAACAAACCAACAGTTAAAATTTTGCAAGAGGTGTTAGCGTACGTGCATGAATCGCGGGGGATACACTTTTTTGAGGAAAGTCAGCAAAAAAATGCTTAGCTGCGGGAAGTGTTGCGTATAAGCATCAGCGCGGACGGGCTTTGGAATCCGCGCCGCTCGTCCACGGATCTGCGGCAGGGCCGGCTTTCAGGACCATCTCGTTGACCAGTGGCCGCAGAGTGACGCCGGTACGGTCGATGAAGCCCGGCTTTTCCAGCCGGCGGTTGTCTTTCTGGACGGCGCTGGCTTGCGACGTCAAGGTGCCGGGGCCGGCAAATACGTTGTTCTGGAGGAGGGCGGGCGTCGAGACCTTGTCGCTAATAAACAGGAACATGCCGGCGGTAAAGTCATTGATGAACGTATTATTGATGACGTACAAATCCTGCCCCGGATTCGTCGGTCCTTCTACGCCATAGGCCACCAGGCTCGAATTGTCGTTGATAGCCGGCTGTTCGATCACGTTGCCAATGATGTAAGACGTGCCGGCGCTCGGCAGGTCGATTTCGTACGATGGCTTGCCGCTGGCCGTGCTGCCGGGACGGCCCGGCGGGGTGCTGGAGAAGCGATTGTACGCGATCATGTTGTACATCGCACGCGACTTGAGGTCGTGGCCGATGATAGCGTCATGCGAATAGTTGTAACGGAAGATCAGACTTTTGGCGTTGCCGATATACAGGTTGTGCGACTGGCCATCGCCGTAGCCGTTGTGACCGAACTCGCTGTGCTCGATCACGATGGTGCTGTTGCGGTTTGCTCCGCTCAGGATGCCGTTTTCGTTGTCGTGAATGAAGGCCTGGCGCAACGTAAAATTCGTTCCTTCGAGACGCAGCGCCGCGCCGTTGCGGTCCCTGACCTTCGAGCCCAGCATCTCCACGTTCTCGACCGTGACGTTGTTACCGGTGACGACCCAGGTCCCCTTGTTGCCAAACTGTTGTCCGGCGGCGTCAATGATGGGGCGCCCCTGCACGCCGCGGATGATCAGATTGTTGCGCGCGACTGCGCAGACGTCGCCACTGTACGTCCAGTCGCCGACGATCTCGATGGTGTCGCCATCCTTGGCGGCCGCGATGGCGGCGCAAGGCGCCACATAACTCTTGCCAGGACCGACCGACAGCGTGGCGGCGCTGGCGCCGCCGGCCATGGCCAGCAGCAGCGTCGCGAAGGCAAGGGAGAACACCGGTTTGCGCGTTACGGGGATGAACAACAGTGACACGTCGATTCCTTCTCTGATCCATGAAAAAACCGTCCCGCGGGACGGTTTTCTCGGCTTACTTCGCGGCCGCGACCATGTAGTCGACGGCGGCTTTCACGTCCGCATCGGGTGCCGTCGAGCCACCCTTCGGCGGCATCATACCGGCCTTGCCCTGGAAGCCCTTGATGGCATGCTCGTACAGCGTATTGTTACCTTGGGCAATGCGCGGTGCCCACGCGGCCTTGTCGCCGATCTTGGGCGCGCCGGCGATGCCGGCGGTGTGGCAGGCCGTGCAGGCTGTATTGAACAGGGCCTTGCCGGCCTCGTTGTTACCGGCCACGGCCGGGGTTGCGATCGCGCCCGCGACCGGGGGCGTACCCGGCGTTGCCGCCGGTTGGGCCGGTGCCGGCGCGGCGGGCGCTGCCGGTGCAGTTGCAGCCTGGGCCGGCGCCTGGGCGCCTGCCGCCGGTGCTTCCGGCTCCTTGAACTTGGCGCCCGACTGGTTGGCCATATAGACCACCGCGCGGGCGACTTCGATGTCGTCGAGATCGGGATTGCCGCCCTTGGCCGGCATGGCGCGGATGCCTTGTACGGCGTGCTGGACGAGGGTGTCGTAGCCCTGGGCGATGCGGGCGCCCCAGCCGCCCGCGTCGCCAACCTTCGGCGCGCCTGCCGCGCCCGAACCGTGGCAGGCGACGCACGTGGCGTTATACACGGCCTGGCCCGATTGCAGGACCTTCGGCGCGTTCGCGTCCTTGAACGCAAACCCTTCCTCGGCCACCGGACGCACGCGCGCCGCGACGGCTTGGGCGCTCTGGCTTTCGGACCCGGCGCCACCCAGGGGCTTGTTGGTGGCAAAGATCACCAGCAGGATGATGCCGATGACGATGACCAGGAAAAAACCAGCCACTGCGATGATCAGTTGCTTGGGGGTCCGGATGAAGGATTGGTGTTCGTTGTGCGCGTCGCTCATGATTTCCTTAATACAAATTAAAAAAACCTGCTTCTGCCCTGCGGAATACGTGGAATACTTATTTATATGCAATGCCGCCGGGCGATTATAGACCCAAAGACACTTGGTGGAAACGCAATTTCCCACTGGAGCGGACGGTTGCCATAGACGACGCCCGGGAAAGACTGTATCCTTCGCATCGCTTCCTCCAGCGCGGCTGTAGCTCAGTGGATAGAGTATTGGCCTCCGAAGCCAAGGGTCGTGGGTTCGATCCCCGCCAGCCGCGCCATCCCTTCCTTTCCCCCTCGCACGCGACAGTGTCCGTTTCCTTTCGGATTTGCTGCAAATGTGTCAACATTCGACACTGCAACAGATTTTCCAGCCATTTCAAAGAGGACAACGATGAGCGCCAAGGTTTTTGTGGTCATAGTGACCTACAACGGATCCAAGTGGGTGACCCCGTGCTTTTCCAGCCTGCGCAAGTCGACCGTGCCGCTGCACACGATCGTGATCGACAATGGCTCGAAGGACGACACGCTGGCGCGCATCGCGGCCGAGTATCCGGAAGTGGAGGTCGTCGATACCGGAAAGAACCACGGGTTCGGCAAGGCCAACAACATCGGCATGGAACTGGCGTACCGGCGCGGTGCGGACTATGTGTTCCTGCTCAACCAGGACGCCTGGATCGATCCGGACGCAGTGCAAAAACTCGTCGAGGCGCACCAGCGGCATCCGGCCTACGGCGTCATCAGCCCGATGCACCTGAACGGCGCCGGTGACGGCCTCGATTACGGCTTTTCGAATTACATCGCGCCGAACAAGTGCCGGAGCCTGTACTCGGACCTTTTCCTCGGCCGCCTGAAGGACGTGTACGACGTCGGCTTCGTGAATGCCGCCGCCTGGCTGGTGACGCGCGAGTGCCTGGAAAAAGTGGGCGGCTTCAGCCCGTCGTTCTTCCATTACGGCGAGGACGACAATTACACGCAGCGCCTGCAGTTCCACAAACTGAAACTGGGCGTCCTGCCCACGTCGCGCATCTATCACGACCGCGAACAGCGTCCCCCCAGCAAATTCTTCGAATCCGGCGAAACCTTCCGGCGCGAAGTCATCGCACGTAGCTCGAACCCGAACACGCAGTTCTCCTTCGGGCGCGAGTGGATCTCGGTGTTTGCCCACCTCGGCTATGCGCTGGCACGCGTGAATATTCACGACGTCAAGCTGCAGCTGGCCAAGATCCGGCTGCTGGCCGGCATCGACAAGGCGACCGTCCTGGCCAACCGCGAGCGCAGCAAGACCGGCCGCGCCGCTTTCCTCGATCTCGACGCCGGCAGCGGCGCCGCCTACCCGGAAAGCATAGCATTACGACAAGTTACGAGCGTTCAATAACCATGCTTACAACACTCCAGAGCGTCAAGACAAGGTATTGCTTGCCTGTTTAGACCGCAGCCACTTATTCTGCTGTTCTCGGAGCGTTTCGATTCATGCGCACGGTATGTCTTGTTGCTAACTTGTAATCGATAAAATGTTATTATCATCGACGTCAAGGCCCAGTTCGATCCGAACGGGATCCGCGAGGCGGGCTACTGCCTCTGGCGTTTGTAATATGTATCGCCGGCATCCGCAGCTGCGGATGCCGTGACTATTCGATGGGTCGTGCCGAGGGCAGGTCGCTTGGACCCCGAGCCTTGCCGTTTTGCATGCAATGATGAAAATGACAGTTCCTGGCTATCCTTGGCCCTATCTTATTTCCTTGAGTCAAAAACTTTCGGGAACGCCCGCGCGTATCCCGGTTCAATCATTGGTTGTGCAAGTCAGCAATAACAGCTACACCGGAGGCAATTGTGCTTAGGATTTCTAATCACTATGTGTCGAAGATCGTATTCGTCCTGCTGTTCGTCGAAGTGTTGGTGCTGCTTGGCGCAGCCTACATCGGCGCGACGGTGCGGTTCATGGAGCTGGGGCAGAACGCGGCCCTGCCCAATCTCGACCATCATTTCTTTACATCCGCCATCGCCTTTACCGCCGCGATCATCTTCAGCATGAGCGCAATGGGCATGTATCAGCTCGACTTCAACGAAGGCCTGCGCCATCCGTTCTTCATGAAGCTGATGCCCTCGTTCCTGATGGGCTTCCTGATCCTGACGCTGGTGTTCTACGTGGCGCCGGACCTGTATTTCGGCCGCGGCATCATGGCGCTCGTGTTCGGCCTCGCCGCCGGCGGCATCTTCCTGGCGCGCATGGTGTTCTTCAAGTCGTCCGAACTGCGCTTCCTGGAAACCCGCATCCTGTTCCTGGGCAGCGGCCCGCTCGCCAAGGAATGCAGCGACCTGGCCATGCAGAGCACCAGCTACCACCGCTACAACATCGCCGGCTTCGTGCCGACGCCGACCGAAGAACTGTGCGTGCCATCGACCAGTCTCCTGAAGTCGCGCGAGGGCGAATCGCTCGTCGCGCTGGCGCGCCAGTACAACGTCGAGGAAATCGTTGTCTCCGTGCAGAACCGCCGTGGCGGCTTCCCCATCAAGGATCTGCTCGAGTGCAAGCTGCAGGGCTTCAAGGTCACGGATGCCGCCACCTTCTTCGAGCGCGAGACCTGCCAGATCCGCGTCGACTCGCTGCAGCCGTCGTGGCTCGTGTTCGGCGGCGGCTTCGACCAGAGCTTCGTGCGTACGTTCATGAAGCGCAGCTTCGACATCGTCTGCAGCCTGATCATCATGGTGCTGACGCTCCCGCTGATGCTGCTGGCGGCGCTGGCCGTCAAGCTGGAAGACAGCGGTCCCGTGTTCTATTCGCAGGAACGGGTCGGCAAGGACGGCGCCAGGTTCTTCGTCCACAAATTCCGCAGCATGCGCACCGACGCGGAAAAGGGCGGCAAGCCGCAGTGGGCGCAGCAGAACGACCCGCGCATCACGCGCGTCGGCAACTTCATGCGCAAGACGCGTATCGACGAGCTGCCGCAGGTGCTCAACGTGCTCAAGGGCGACATGTCGTTCGTGGGCCCGCGCCCGGAGCGCCAGTACTTCGTCGACCAGCTGATCGAAGTGGTCCCGTATTACAACGTGCGCCACAGCGTCAAGCCGGGCATCACCGGTTGGGCCCAGGTGCGCTACGGCTACGGCTCGTCGGCCGAGGACGCGCTGCAGAAGCTGCAGTACGATCTGTACTACGTGAAGAACAACAGCCTGTTCCTGGACGTCCTGATCCTGATCGATACCCTGAAGGTCGTCCTGTTCCGCAGCGGACGCTGATGTTCCCTGCGGCCGCATCGTGCCCAGTAATGTGATCAATATCGCTGCTTCCAGCTACGCGCTGGCCGCCATCGGCTTCCTTGTACTGGGCCTCTCGGTCCTGTCGGGCTGGCACGGCCGTGCGCAGCGCGGCACGCTGAGCGTCGCCTGCCTGGCGACGGCCGTGTGGGCCGCGGCGCTGGGCCTGGACGCGGCCCGGGAGATCCTGTGGAACACGGACACCGCCGCGCTCGAGGTGCTGCGCGACGGCTCTTGGTCGCTGTTCCTCGTGGCCCTGCTCGGCGACTGGCGCAGCGAAGCGGAAGGCACGCCTTCGCGCCTGATCCTCGGGCGCTTCCCCGCACCGCGCCCGTCGCTGCTGGCGGCGGGATGCGTCTACCTGCTGCTGCTGGCCGGCGTCGGCGTCGCCCACTGGAACAACGACCTGCTGCCCGCGCTCGGCCTGCCCCTGCTGATCGGCTACGTCGGCCTGTCCGTGTACGGGATGCTGCTCGTCGAGCAGGTGTACCGCAACAAGACCATCGAAGAGCGCTGGGCGATCAAGTTCGTCTGCCTGGGCATCGGCGGCATGTTCGCCTACGACTTCTACATGTACAGCAACGCGCTGCTGTTCCGCAAACTGAGCGCGGACCTGTGGACGGCGCGCGGCTTCGTCAACGCGCTGACCGTGCCGCTGATCGCGCTGTCGATCACGCGCCGCAAGTCGTGGACGACGTCGTTCGCCGTGTCGCGCCGCGTCGTGTTCCATTCGGCCGCGCTGTTCGGTTCCGCGATCTACCTGCTGGCCATGGGCTCGGTCGGCTACTACCTGCGCTACGTGGGCGGCAGCTGGGGCACGGTGATGCAGACCGGCTTCCTGTTCGGCGCCATCTCCCTGCTGGGCGTGATCCTGTTCTCCGGCACGGCGCGCTCCTGGCTGAAGGTCACGATCAGCAAGCACTTCTACCGCTACAACTACGATTACCGCGAAGAGTGGATGCGTTTTACGCGCACGCTGTCCGAGCGCGGTCCGAACCTGGGCGAGCGCGCGATCCAGGCGCTGGCCGTCCTCGTCGAAAGCCCCGGCGGTACGCTGTGGCAGCGCGATGCCGGCGGCCGCTTCACGGTGATGGCGGGCTGGCCGACGGTCGATACCCACGTGGCCGAGCCGGCCAACGCGCCGTTCTGCCGCTTCCTGGAAAGCACGCAGTGGGTCGTCGACGTCGACGAATACGTCGCGCGCCCCGACAAATACGAAGGTCTCGCATTGCCCGAATGGCTGCTGGACGCCCCGCGCCGCTGGCTCGTCGTGCCGCTGATGCTGCAGGAAAAGCTGTTCGGCTTCGTCGTGCTGCAGCGCGCGCGCAGCCCGGTGAAGCTGAACTGGGAAATCATCGACCTGCTGGAGATCGCCGGCAGCCAGGCCGCCAGCTACCTCGCGCAGGAAGACGCGGCCAACGCGCTGATGGTGGCGCGCCAGTTCGAGTCGTTCAACCGCATGTCGACGTTCGTCGTGCACGACCTGAAGAACCTCGTCGCCCAGCTGTCGCTGATGAACGCGAACGCGGAGAAGCACAAGGACAACCCGGAATTCCAGCGCGACATGCTGGAGACGCTGAACCACTCCGTGCAGAAAATGAAGCTGTTGCTGCAGAAGCTGTCGCGCAGCGAGAATGCGGAGAAGCCGCAGCCGCTGGCCGTCGACGACGTCGTGCGCCAGGCGCTGGCCCTCAAGAGCGCGTTCGAGCCGCATCCGCAACTGCTCGTCGAGCAGGCGGACTTGCGGGTGCTGGCCGATCGCGAACGCCTGGAGCGCGTGCTCGGCCACCTGATCCAGAACGCGATCGAGGCCACGCCGCGCGACGGCAACGTGTTGGTCCGCGTGGCCCGGCCGGCCGACGGGCGCGAGAATGCCGTCGAAATCGAGATCACGGACACCGGCGAAGGCATGACGGAAGAATTCATCCGCGAGCGCCTGTTCAAGCCGTTCGACTCGACCAAGTCGGCCGGCATGGGCATCGGCGTGTTCGAGAGCCGCGAATACATCACTGAGCTGGGCGGGGCGCTGGAAGTGACCAGCCAACCCGGGCTCGGCACCACGTTCAAGGTCGTCCTGCCGCTGCACCGCGTTGCGGCCGCCGCGACGATCGCCTGAAAGAAGACACCATGACCCAACAAAAACCCAAGCTGTTGATCATCGAAGACGATCCGGGCCTGCAGAAGCAGCTGCGCTGGAGCCTGGACGCGTACGACGTCGTGGTGGCCGGCGACCGCGAGGCGGCGCTGGCGCAGATCCGCCGCCACGAGCCGGCCGTCTGCACGATGGACCTGGGCCTGCCGCCCGATCCGGACGGCTCGACCGAAGGCCTGGCCACCTTGCAGCAGATCCTGGCGCTGGCGCCGGACACGCGCGTGATCGTCCTGACGGGCAACCAGGACCATGCCAACGCCGTCAAGGCGATCGGCATGGGCGCCTACGATTTCCACCAGAAGCCGGTCGATCCGGAGGTGCTGAACCTCGTGATCCAGCGCGCCTTCTTCCTGCACAACCTGCAGCAGGAAAACCGCCGCATGCAGCAGTCGCAGGCCGACTCGCCGCTGGCCGGCGTGATCTCGCGCGACCCGGGCATGTCGAAAGTCTGCCGCACCATCGAGAAGGTGGCGCCGACGTCCGCGTCCGTCATGCTGCTGGGCGAATCCGGTACCGGCAAGGAGGTGCTGGCACGCGCTGTCGCCGCGCGCGAAGGAGCGCTTCATGGCGATCAACTGCGCGGCGATTCCGGAAAACCTGCTCGAGAGCGAGTTGTTCGGCTACGAAAAGGGCGCCTTCACGGGTGCCGCCAAGCAGACCAAGGGCAAGGTGGAGCTGGCCCACGGCGGCACGTTCTTCCTCGACGAGGTCGGCGACCTGCCGATGGCGCTGCAGGCCAAGCTGCTGCGCTTCCTGCAGGAGCGCGTGATCGAGCGCATCGGCGGCCATGACGAGATCCCCGTCGACGTGCGCATCGTCTGCGCGACGCACCAGAAGCTGAAGGACTTGTGCGCGCAGGGCCGCTTCCGCGAAGACTTGTATTACCGCCTGTCGGAAATCGTCGTGACGATCCCGCCGCTGCGCCAGCGCGAGGGCGACGCCGCGCTGCTGGCGCATCACTTCAAGAACAAGTTCTGTGCGCAGGAGTCGCGCTCGTCGCTGCACTTCGCGCCGGATGCGCTGGCCGCGATCGAAGCCTACCAATGGCCCGGCAACGTGCGCGAGATGGAAAACTGCATCAAGCGCGCCGTCATCATGGCCGATGCGAACACCATCGTCGCCGACGATCTCGGCCTGCCCGACACGGGCGCCGAGGAAGAGCCGCTGAACCTGCGCCAGGTGCGCGACGAAGCCGAGTACAAGGCCATCGCCCGCGCGCTCGCGCGCACGGACGGGAACATCGTCAAGGCGTCGGAAATGCTGGGCGTCAGCCGGCCCACCCTGTACGACCTGATGGGACGCCACGGCATCAAGGCCAGCGCGTGAGGGCGATCCGCCGCGGCCTTCTGGCGGCGGGCGTGCTCGCCGTCGTGTCGGGCGGCGTGCTGCTGGCCGCCATCGACCATCTTGGGCACGCGCCGCGCACGCTCGCGCCGTACATCGAAAAACGCAGCAGCGGCCACAATCCGCTCATCGAGAACACGGGCCGCCGCGTCGCCGCCATCCTGACGTCGCTCGACCGGGGCAGCGCCGACGTGCCGCCGGCGCGGCTTGCACTCGCCGCCGGCGCCCAGCAGCGGCCCGCCGGCCAGGACGGCGCCGGCATCCAGGTCACGACGCCGGAGGCGCTGCGCACCGCACTCCGGCAGGCGGCGCCGGGCGACGTCATCACCCTGGCGCCGGGCACCTACCGGTTGCAGGGCAAGGCCATCGACGTGCCGCGCCCCGGCCGGGCCGATGCGCCCATCGTCGTGCGCGCGGCGCAGCCGGGCACCGTGCATATCGAACTCGAGACGCTTGAAGGCTTCGTCGTCGGCGCGCCGTACTGGCGCTTCGAAAACCTGAACATCGACGGCGTATGCCCGGCCGACGACGACTGCGAACACGCCTTCCACGTCATCGGCGACGGCCATCACTTCGCGAGCGTCAACAACACGATCCGCGACTTCAACGCGCACTTCAAGATCAATGCGGCCGGCGGCCGCTTCCCGGACGACGGCCTGATCGAGCACACCACCTTGAGCGCCACGCACGCACGCGCGACCACGAAGCCGGTGACGCCGATCGACATCGTGACGGCCAGCGGCTGGACGGTGCGCGCGAACCTGATCACCGACTTCGTCAAGCGCGACGGCAACCAGGTCAGCTACGGTGCCTACGCCAAGGGCGCCGGCAGGAACAACGTCTTCGAGCGCAACGTCGTGTGGTGCGAGCAGGTGCTGCGCGGCCTGCCGGGGCAGCGCGTCGGCCTGTCGCTCGGCGGCGGCGGCACGGGGACGGAATTCTGCCGCGACGGCCGCTGCATCACCGAACAGGAAGGCAGCACCCTGCGCGCCAACCTGATCGTCGGCTGCTCCGACGCGGGTATCTACCTGAACGAAGCGGCCGGCAGCAAGGTCCTCGACAACACGCTCGTCGACACGACCGGCATCGACGTGCGCTATCCGGCCAGCAGCGCGGTGGTGGACGGGAACCTCGTCGACGGTCCGATCCGCGGGCGCGACGGCGGCATCGTGCACCTGGGCGACAACCGCGCGACGCCGCTATGGCGCGCCTATCTCGGCAGCCATCCGGTGCGGGGTTTGTTCCGTGCGCCGGAAGCCGGCGATTTTACGTGGCGCGACGGCGCGCCGCTGCGCGACGCGGCGGATGAGGGAGAACGGCCCGCGGGGGCGCTCGACCTGTGCGGCACCGGGCGCGCCACGCCCGCCGTCTATGGGGCGTTTGCCCGCTTTACGGAGTGCCTGGCAAAGCCCTGAGCTTCACAACGACGCGACCCACTCGCGGGTCCACTCGGCCACCTGGTCGCGCCAGGCGCGGCGCGAGAACGTGTGGTCGGCATCCTCGATGCGGCGCCACGACACGCGCGGCGTAGCTACCAGGCGCTTCCAGGCCGGGCTCGAGCCGGCCACGTCGCAGAATTCGCGGCCCGTCAGGTCGGCGCCACCGATCACGAGCAGCGTGTGGCCCGTGAACACGTGCAGGCCGTGGTGCATGCGCTCGGGCAGCGAGGCCGCCGCGCCCTGATCTGCCGGGCGTCCCGCGAATGCCGTGCGCACGAGTTTCAGCATCGACGTGAGCGAGCCCGCGTAGTCGAACTGGCCGCGCGCCAGCTTGCGCCAGAATTCCGGGCTACGCAGGCGGTCGCGGTAATGGTGTTTCAACGTCGTGCGGGCGACGCCGTCGTCCGTGC
Source organism: Telluria mixta (assembly GCF_029223865.1). Taxonomy (NCBI): domain Bacteria; kingdom Pseudomonadati; phylum Pseudomonadota; class Betaproteobacteria; order Burkholderiales; family Oxalobacteraceae; genus Telluria; species Telluria mixta. The sequence goes on along the minus strand of NZ_CP119520.1, from coordinate 1,883,924 downwards.
GCACCCAAGGATTCAACAGCACGAGGCCGCGCACCCGCGCATCGCCCGGCGCATACATCGCGGCCGCGGACGCGCCGTCGCACAGGCCCCACAGCACGACGTCGGTGAGGCCCGGCACGGCCTCGATGAAGGCGTCGAGTGCGGCGCGGATGTCGTCCTGGATCGCTTCGAAATCGCGCTCTTCGCCGTCGCTGTCGCCCATGCCGCGATAATCGAAGCGCATGGCGGCGATGCCGTTCTCCGCCAGGTGGCGCGCCAGCAGGGCGAACTGGCGGTGGCTGCCGACGCGGTACTGCGGACCGCCGACGACGACCAGCACGCCGCGCGAACACTCTCCTGCGGGGACGCTGGCGATGCCGACCAGCGCCGCGCCGCCGCAGCGGAACGCCAGGGCGCGTTCGTCATACGACATGGGCACGCTCCTCGATGGCGCCGACGGTCGCGTCGAGCAGGGTGGGACAAGTCGAGATGCCCGTCGTGGCCCAGAAGGGCGCGCCCGTCACCGCGTGCACATGCAGGGGTGTGCCGTGCGCTTCCCAGGCCGCCTTGACGCGCGCAGCTGCCGGCCCAGGCGCCTGGCCCGGCGCACCGAGCACCTCGAACCAGTGCACGGGCACGGGCGGCATCATTGCGTCGGGCGCGGGCAGGGCGTCGATGGCCAGGGCCAGTGCCGGCGTGAGATCGTAGCCGGCGATTTCCAGCGTCTCCCCGGCCTGCAGCGCCGCACGCAGCGCCTTCGTGCCGCTCTGCGCGGCGGCATCCTCGCCCAGCATCGCGTTCGCCGTGCGCAGGCGCAGGAACTGGGTCAGGTACGTGGATCCCGCGGCCACCGGTTGCCACAGCAGCATCGGCGCGAGCGGGACGGACGTCGTGCGCGCATGGTCCAGCGCAAGCAGGGCGCCGAGGCGCAGGCCCCACAGCGTGAGCGGGGCGTCGAGACGCGCGCGCAGCCAGGCGGCGCCCGTGTCCAGGTCCTGCTTCCACAGGTCCCAGCGGGCGTCCGCGAAGTCGCCGGCACTGTCGCCGGTGCCGAGCAGGTCGATCTGCAGCACGCCATACCCGTGCGCGGCCAGGCGGCGTGCGCCGAGGGCGGCCATGCGGCGGGTGCGGTTGAGCTCTTCGGCGAACGGCGGCACGTACAGGACGGCGCCGCGGCAGGTGCCGGCGGGCCGGTGGAACAGGCAGAAGCGCCGGTCCGCGCCGCTGCCGAGGAAGAACGGTTCCGTGTCCACCCCGGCGCGATCCGGAGTCATTCGGCGCGTTTCGCCGCCACGAAGTCGGCCAGGCTGCCGAGGGTTTCGAAGGTGCTGGCGCTCAGGTCGTCGTCGTCGATGGCGATGCCGAAGCGCTCTTCGAGAGCGCCGATCAGGCTGACGACGGCCATCGAGTCGAGTTCGGGCAGGCTGCCCAGCAGGGGAGAGTCGGCATTCAGCCGCTGGCCGGCATCGCCCAGGCTCAGCACGTCGATCAGGGTCGCTTTGACTTCGTCGAGATACGTCATGATGGTCATTCGCTTCAGTAAACGCCACGCCCCGATGGGGCGAGCGGTCGATTATACATTCGGACGCAACAGGGCCAACCTGGCCTTCAACGGTGCGGCCAGGCGGTGCACTTCGCCCACCAGTTCGTGACGGGTGGCGCGCAGCAGGAAATACCAGGTGAGGGCCAGCGGCAGCATCATCACGAGCAGCCGCGCCATGGCCGGGATGGACGCCGGCAGCAGCAGCGCCAACAGCCACGCGACGGCACCGGTCCCCGCCGCCACGACAGCGCTGGGCAGCAGGGCGCGCAGCATCATCGCGGTCGTGAGGCCGAAATAGCGGCTTTGCTGGATCGCGGTGACGGGGGCGCTGGCCACCGTTGCGAAGAACAGCGCCCACGCGAATCCGTCCAGGCTGCCGTCGAACAGCAGCACGCCGAACAGGATGCGGGTCGCCAGGGTGACGACGACCGGGAAGGCGCTCAGGTAGGGACGGCCGATCGCCGTCACTGCTATCGGAATGTAGTTGAAGGCCAGTGTGACGACGGCCGCCAGTACGAGCGGCAGGATCGCCGGCACGCACTCGATCCATTTGGCGCCGTACAGCGCGATGACGATGTCCTGGCCCAGCACGCACGTCAGGGACAACGCGGTCCAGCCGATGCCCGTCAGCAGCAGCGTGGAGCGGGCCAGGATCGGGGCCAGCGATTCGCCGCGGTGGTACGTCTGGGCCAGATAGGGAACGGCCCCGTAGTTCATGGTCGACCCCGCCACGTAGTTGAAGATCGACACGGTGGAGTTCGCGCGGCTGAACAGGCCGACGTGGCGGGCGGTACCCAGCTTGCCGAGAAGTATGTCGGGAATCGAATTGTTCAGTGTCGTCGCGCAGTTCGTGGCGAGCGAACCGACGCCGAAATGCACGACGCTGCGCCAGTGGCGCAGGCCGGGAAGCCAAGGCATGCCTTTCGGGCGCAGGGGGATATAGGCAATGCCACAGGCGAGGATATTGATCAGGTTACCGTATGCCATCGACATGGCACCGAAGCCCATTTCGCCAAGGATCAATGTGCTGGCGCAGAAGCACACCGTGCCGACGACGTGCACCACCGCCTGTTTCTCGGCCTGGAGATTACGTGCCAGCAGGGCGCTCGTGACGGTGCCGAACGGAATGAACACGAAGCCGATGGCCAACACGCGCATCACCGGCACGATACCTGGTTCCTTGAACCAGGTGCCAAGCCAGCCGCTGGCCGTGAACAGGGCGGCCGCAATGATCCAGGACGTCGTGAACACGACGCCGGTGGCCGCGCGGATCTTGTCGTTGTCCAGGTCCCGTTCACGCTGTAGATAATGACTGATGCCGAAGTCACGGAACACCTGGGCGAAGTTCACGAACACGACCGTCATCGAATAGATGCCGATCTCGCTCGGGCTCAGGATCCGGGCCAGCAGGATGCTGACGATGAACTGCAGCACCTTGGTCCCCGAGGTCGCGAGGAAGTTGATGACCATCGAACGACGCAAATCTGCCATGACAACGCAACCGGGAAGAGAAAAATGGGCCGGGTATCAGGCCGGCACGTTGGAGATCAGGTGGATGGCCTGGCGCGACGTCGTCTTGTACTTGTTATTGATGAAGCGCATCGGTCCGATGAAGTGGAAGAACGCCGTCTCCGCCGTGGCGCAGTCGGGCGTGCCGTATTTCGGGAACGGCAGCGATTTCGCAGCGAACGCGTTCGCCACCAGATAGTTCGAGGTCACTTGTTCGGTGCCCCAGCGTTTCCAGTCGTCGCCCAGCTTGCCCTTCATGCGGCGCGAGAAGTCGAGCAGGTTGTCGCGCATCGTCGTCGATGGCGGGAAACCCGTGAAGCCGGAGCAGCCACGCACGTAGCGCGCGTCGCTCGGCAGGCCCACGTTGGCCATCTCGGCTTCCGACAGCGTCTGGATGTGCGCGCCCGGCTTCACCTTCGGCAGCGCATGCACGCGCACGGCGTCCAGTGGGCGGATCGGCGTGTCCGGGATTTCGCCGAGCACGAAGCCGGCGCCGGCCTGGACGGCCTGCAGCACTTCCGGGATCGGCTGCATGGTCAGCGTGTCGGCATCCAGCTGGATGACGTAGCTGTCCAGCGCATAGCCAGAGATCGCGAACAGGCGCTCCCACGTGCCGCCACGCGGGATGTCGGGATGGGTGAATTCGCCCGCCTCGCGCAGGATCACGTGCGGCAGGTGGTGCTTCAGCACGGCGCGATCGTTGTCATCGATCGACGGATCGCACACGACCACGATGCGGGACGGATTCAGGAAGTGCGTGAACGATTTCACCGCGACCAGGTAGGAATGGACGTCGCGCTGATGCACCATCGACAGCAGCGTGAAGGGCAGGTCGCCACGCTTGACCGGGCGGGTGTCCAGGATCTGGCGTGCGACTTTTTGGTACTGCCATCGAAAATAGTCTCGCCTGACGCGCTGCACCACCCTCTCGACTAAAGACATTCCTCGGGACTCCCTTTTGTGCTGATGAAATTCAAAGCATGCGCCTGCAAATCATAGAAACCGCTGGATGTGCGCGGCGAACTCCTTGCTTTGGCGCACAACATTATATGCGGTATCGACGTGCGCACGCGCGTTGTTTCCATGCATTTTTGCCATTTCCGGATCGTCGACGTAGCACAGTACGGCCTGTGTGAAGCCGGCGAAGTCGTCCAGGCCGATCAGGGCGCCGGTCTTGCCGTCGAGGATGGTCTCTTTCGGACCCAGCGCCGCGCTGGCAACGACGGGGATGCCGCAGGCCATCGCCTCGACGATTGCATTGCCGAAACTTTCGCGCTCGGCCGCATGCACGAAGAGATTGGCGGCGCGATAGTACGGCAACAGCTCGTCCTGGCGACCGGCGAATATGCATGACTCGCCCAGCCCAAGCTCTTTTGCCAGCTGTCTCCACTGCATGGCCGGCGCGCCGTCCCCTACATAGATGAATCCTATGGGTTTGTCCGGACGGGCGTCGATGACGGTGCGCATGACGCGTAGAAGGCAATCGATGCGTTTTTCCGCGCGTGCTTGGGACACCGCGAGGATCCAGAAACGGTCCTGGTCGAGACCGAGCTGGGCACGTGCCTCGGCGCGGTCCCCAGGATGAAACTTGGCCGAATCGACGGAGTTACGCATCAAGATGACTTTATCCCGCGGCAGATGCTGGTAATTCAGCAGGAACTGTTCCTGGGCGATGGAGTTGGCCAGGTGCAGGTCGTGTTGTTGCATGCGCAGGACGCGTCGCACCACGATTTTCGCGATTTTTTTGAAGAAGCCATCGCGCTGACGTGGATCGAAACTGTCGTTTTCAGTATTGATCGTGCGAACTCCTAGGCGCCGCAGTAAGCCCAGGCAAACGGTATTCGACAGTGCGCTCATGAACACCATGATTTTCACATTATGGGCACGCACGAACTGTTCGATCGCAGCCCTGCCAGCCAGCGTCATATCGTAGCAATTGAGCTCGACAGGTTCCAGGTGTTGAGGACGGTAGCTGGGATTGCCGGACAGCTTGGGAAACGCCATGTATACGTTCGCATGCTCGCGCAAGTCCGCGCTGGCCAGATCGCGTATGGCCGCCGTGAAGTTCCAGACATACCCGGTGTCGTCGGGATAGCGCATGGTGAATACCACACCTGGTTTGTCCAGCGAGGCCCGGCTTGTCGCGGCACCGATCCGTGTCGATGATTGTCGGCGACCAACTTTGCTTGAAGTTACAATATTTGACACAAAATTAAAGCTCATCAAAACTCCTGCGTTCTTTATCCAATGCAATCGTGCGCCCGCCGAGGTTTTTACCCAATTGACATGTGTAACTTTGCGCAAAGACAAGACCTTGTGTCGCACGATTGGTTTCCGGGGGGACAAAGATGCTGTGCTAGCATTGCAATACTTTTAACAGCGATGTAACGCGAGGAAATTTGAAGTGCGGCGTATTAACATCCGCTCACGATGTCACTTTCTAATGGGCCGAATAACCAAGTAATGTTGAAAAAACTTCAGCATGTGCCAGCGCAACTGGCACCCGGACAGCGTCCAGTCCTGCTCGTGATTGTCGATACCGAGGGAGAATTTGCCTGGGACCAACCATTCAATCGCAACGCGATCGGTACGACGTCGATCGCCAGTCAGTCGCTGATGCATGCAGGTGTATTTGATAAGTTCGGTATCATTCCCACCTATATGGTCGACTGGCCCGTCGCGACCACGCCGACTGCGGTGGCCACGCTGCGTCGGCTGCTGGACGCAGGGCATTGCGAGATCGGCGCTCACCTGCATCCGTGGGTTTCGCCCCCTTACGAGGAAGCGCTATCGGACTTCAATTCGTATGGCGGCAACCTGCCGCGCGAGCTCGAATACGACAAGCTGCGTCTCCTCACCGAAACCATTGCCGATGCCTTCGGCCGGCATCCTCTCGCGTTCAAGGCCGGCCGCTACGGGCTCGGCCCGCACACCGCCGAATCGATCGCCTCGCTCGGCTATGAGGTGGATGCCAGCGTTGTCCCGTACAGCGCGTTCACGGAAGATGGCGGCCCGGATTTCCGTGCTTTCGACGAGCACCCGTTCTGGTTCCGGGCCGGGCGCCGCGAGCTACTCGAATTGCCCGTCACGACCGGCTACTGCGGCTGGTTGCGCAGCGCCGGCCCAGCCCTGTACGAGCTTGCCCAGCGCAACTGGGCAAGGCGCCTGCGCCTCGGCGGCGTGCTGGCCCGTTCGCGTGCGCTCGAGCGTGTGCGCCTGAGCCCCGAAGTCGCGAGCGGCGTAGAGATGCAGCGCCTGACCAGTGCGCTGCTGAAAGATGGTTGCCAGGTGTTTTCGCTTACGTATCACAGCCCGTCGATGATGCCGGGCCATACCCCGTACGTGCGCAGCGAGACGGACCTGGAACGCCTTATCGCGACGGTGCACGATTACTGCGCGTGGTTCCGCGACAGCGTCGGCGGCGAGTTCATGAGCCTGTCGCAGCTGCGGCAGGCCCTGGTGGCGCCACGCTGACGCCGTCGTGTGACTCGTTCCGGCGCGCGGCCAGCGCGTGCAGGCGGCCCAGCAGAGGCCAGCGATAGCCGTTCAGGTGGTACATCGTGCGAATCTCGTCGGTCCAGCGCGTGTGCCATTCCATCACCCGTCCGTAGAATTCGATGCGCTCGAAGCGGCCTTCGTCGAACAGGCCACGCGTCGCTTCCTCGCGCATCAGCAGTGCGGGCGACAACTGCGGGCCGAGTGTCTCGTCGTATGCCGTCTTGAGGATCACGATGCAGCCGCCCCCTTCGACACACAGGTCCATCGCGGCCAGGCGCGGGCCGTCGGGGCCGTCGAACCAGTAGCGATAGACGCGGGCTGCGCCGCGGCGCGCGAATCCTTCCAGCAGCGCGCGGTAGAAGCGGCCCTGATCGTTGTCGGCTGCGACGGCGGTACCCTCGGCGGCTTTCCAGCCCCCCGTCTCCAGCCGGCCGTAGTCGGCCACCGCGCCGGCCATCAGATCGGGCGCGCGCACGATGTCCAGGCGCGTCGCGATACCGTCCTGGCGCAGACGGGCGCGCTGTTTTTTCAGGTTGTTGCGCAGGTTTTTGCCGCGCGCGTTCCAATACTCTGCGAAGGTCCCGAGCAGCGTGATGCGCGCTGTCCGGATGTAATCGAAACTGTGTGCGCCTGCCGGTCGCGCCATTAGCATCGGGTCGCATTGCGTGAGGCCCAGCATCAGCGCGGGACCGGGCAGGGCGGCCAACAGGCCGGCGAGCAGGCAATCGGCAGCACCGTCGGCGCGCTGTAGCCACAGGCCGACGGGAGCCTGCGCAGGCTGGAACGTGTTCCACACGCCGGGACGTCCAGGCGTGACTATCGTCATGGCGTCCGTATCGTCCTCGCGGCCGTGCCAGGCGAGCAGTTCGCGGCCCGTGCCGAAGACGTCGAGCAGCGGCTTGACGAAATCGACCGCGAGCAACGGCGAGGCCGGACTGGCCGCGTGCAGGCGTTGCCAGCGCGCGGCATGGCTGTGAAAGTCGATCGCGGGAACGATGGTCCAGTTCATGCAGGTACCGCCACGCATGATTCAAGCGCCTGCCGCACCTGCGCGTGCAGCCACGCGCGTTCGCCGTCGTCGAGGGACTGATGGCAGGGGAACGCGATCAGGCGCCGGCCCAGGTCTGCGCTGTTGGCACACAGGCTCGCGTCGACGCCCGGCCATGGCGTCGCGCCGAAGCGCGTCATCGGCACGCCGGCCCGTTGCAGGGCATCGCACACGGCCTGCGGCTGGTCGACGAGAAGCGGAAACATCCACGGACAGGCGCCGTCGGGCAGGCGTGGAAACAGCGGGCGACAGCCGGGTGCGTCCTCCAGCGCGCGCTGCAGGTCGAGATAGTTGCGCCGGCGTCGCGCGACGATGCGCCCGGGCGATGCCAGGCGCAGGACGACGCGCGAGAACCACGACGAGCACTTGTCGGCCCAGCGCGGATCGAATTCGAAGCTGCTGTCCGACGAAGACGGCGCCAGCGCGGACGGTGTCTCGCCGCCGCCGCCGCCGGTCCGGCCGCGCGACTTGAGCATATCCCACAGAGCGCTCTTGATCCGCAAAGGCAGTGCGAGCAGGGCCCGCAGCACGGGCAGGCGGCCGTAGGCGAAAGCTGCTTCGAGCGCGTTCAGCGCGGCCTTCAGTTCGAAACCGGCACCTGCGCCATGCAGCGTCGCGTCCAGCCGGTGCCGGCGCGAGACCAGGCAGCCCCCTTCGTAGATCGGGAAGAATTTCATGGTGCTGCCGATCGCGTAGTCGCCCAGGCTCCCCACCGGGACGCCGCCGCGCGCGCCGAACAAGCAATGGGCACAGTCCTCGACGAGGCCGATACCGTGGCGGTCGCAGAGTGCGCGCAGAGGCGCAAGGTCGTGCGGGATCCCGAAGAAATGCGTGGCCAGGATGGCCCTTACGTTGCCGGCGGCGAGTTGGGCGTCGATATCGGCCAGGTCAGGACTGGTGTCGGAGTGTACACGGTAGAACCTGACCTCGGCACCGCACCAGTGCGCAGGCGGAATCATCGACGGACTGTGATAGGCAGGCACCAGCACAACGTCGCCGGTACGTACGCCAAGGGCGCGCAACGCCAGGCCGATCGCAACGCGACCGCTCGTAACGAGACGCACGTCCGCCCCATCCATGAGCGAAGGCAGCGCGGCCCGGCGAGGACCCAGGAATGCGGCACACGACAGGACTGGCACGGGGGGGATGGCAACGCGGCGTATGGACGGCTGACCTTTGGTAGAGCTCATGCATGAAATATAACATGCGGGCCCCGGATTGCATGAGCAACCCATGCTGCCCACCGAACGGCGTATCTGGATAAAGCGATGCTTTATGGTTGTCTTCGGATCATTCGACTGACACGGCAGCGCATTGTTTTTGGAAACAAGGCCACCATCGACGTCGGAACCCTGTCTTGCAATTGCCTGAACAGTAAATCGGCCCAGGCATTCGTACAGGTTCGAGCGCTGACTTCCTCAGCCCGCTTTTGCCCGTTTTGAACCATGGCCATGTACAGATCCGGATCGTTCTTCAGCTTCTCGATCGCGCGGTAGGCTTCTTCAGCGCTGGTGACTTCAATGTAATCGAGCTCTGAACGACGCAGTTCGCCATAGGCGCTTTCCGGCCCCAGGATCGCCGGGACGCCGGCCAACCATGCATTGATGAGCTTGCTTGCCGGTTTGCGCGGATACCTTCCCTGTAAATCCTTGCGGACCGCTAGAATCACGTCCGTGCTGCGGTAGTCGTGCCAATTCGTTGCGTATTGCGCGGCGTTGCCAACCCATTGCGCCGCATCGCAATGCCATTGGACCCCCAGCTCCGCCATCCTGGATCCCCACAGATCGCTCGCAAACGCAGGCGCCATTTCGCCTGCCGCGCCCTTGAACGCCACATTCTCGACCTTCGTGCCCCTGGCGGGATCGCGCCGTACCAGGCCCGGTTGGGGCCAATGCTGGATGTGCAGTACGCGCACGCCTTCGGCGGACGTGCGGTTTTGAACGATCTCGATATCGGCATGCGGCTGGGGCGGGCGATCTGCACGCGCCGACACGATCGTCAGGTTCGACCACAGGCTACGTTCGGCAAGAAGACGCGGCACATGGTCGGCATGCATGACGACGATCCCGGCGGAAGGTACCGTCGCGCTCAGGCCGACAGCAAATCCCTGGTGCTTGAGACGCAAATAGGTTTGCCCGACCCAAACCTGCACACCGGTGCTGAAGAGGCGCCAGTCGCGGTCCGGATCCGCAGCCTCGATCTGATCGACTTGCTGGTGGTCGGGTAAGTAAAACGTTACGTTCATTCCGGTGTGATTCATACCTTGCTGGCAGGTTGTTTTTTACCGGCGCTTGTCAACCCGAGCTTCGCGATTTTCCATTTTGCGATCGAAAGCAATCGCTTGCCGTTTTGGCGTACCCATACCTTGGGTTGCTTGATCGGGTGCCACAATACGTTCTTGCGACGACCGGCGAACATTCGAATGTTCATCGTGCCGAAGCTGCCATTCTTGTGGAAGCCGTCGTTCGGCAGGCCATAATAATGTTTGTTTCGATCTTCATCGGCGACATACCTGCCGTCTCCGCCGAAGTCTACCACTTGCATTCCCGCATGTTTGAGGATGGTCGCCCACATATTTTCGCTATGCCCGGACCAACCATCGCGATAATAACGGTCGATCGTGTCCAGCGCCTCGCCGCTTATACGGAAGAAGGTAAGGAATACCAGCCAGGTGTCGGCTGGCCTGATATTTCCCGCCGGGGAGCGCAGCATTGACGAGTATGCCCAGCCGTCATAACCATGGGCGAGGTGACTTGCAAGCAGGTCGCCCTGGCGGGTACTCAGATCGCTTAACAGGTTATGGACGTCACCTGAATAATCGACATCGTCTTCGACGACCCAGTATTGATCGTAGTTGCGTGCGGCTTTTCGGAACAGCAGGGTGATCAGGTCACAATTCCCGGGGATGAGCTTGAAGGGGCGTGCAGCGCCCTTGCTCGGATAGCCCAATGTGTCGATGGCATCCTGGCCGAATATGTAATGATCCATCTTTACATTGTCGAGGACGACCGTACGAACTTCCGTTCTGGCCCTCGGTGAATATGAAACGATAGCGAATTCGTAATTCGATCCGAGGCGCAAAAAAGCCTCGCGAAAACGCAGCAGGCGTTTCCTGACGTTCTGTGGTTCGGTGGTCTGGAATAAAAGGATTTGTGAGGAAGCCATAGCGCTGTCAGTAAAGAATTCTTTATCGAATTTGTGCCGGTGTTCGAAACGTCGAAGAAGAGCTTCTTTGCTACCGTCTGTTTAACGACAAAAGATACTAACAGCCGCCTGAATGTAAGTCTACTCCTACATCAAAAATCACAATTTTTGTTGCATTTTTGTATTTTACATGGCATCAGCCTGAACGCATTCTGGCCCGTCTACGTGGCGACTTATGCGAATCCAATAGGCGACTGATGCCGCTGATCGGGATCAGCTTGTACGCGATGCGGATATCGATGAATTTTTGAGAATCTTCCGGTTTCGTAATGCCGACACTTTACATGCCAAGCGCATGGGAAAGGGAACCGAACGTCCGAGCTTTGGTGCTCCGAATTTGCCGACAATAAAATCCCACGCTCCGAGCAATGCCGCATCGCCTTGCGCGTATAAACCCCTTGCGTGGAGTCTATTTGCATTGTGAAGTGCAGTGTCGATTAGCTTGAGCCAAAGAAACCGTCTGTAACCTAGCGGCGTATTTTTATGCCAGAAGAGCATCTGGTTTCTTTGCATCAGATAATGATAATACAGGGGACGCAGGCCCCCTTCCTCTTTCGCGGCATGCGTGACTGATGCGTCGAATACACAGCGGCTATGCCAGCCTGCAGCCGAAAGCCGGGCACCGATGTCATTGTCATCGTAATAAGCAAACATGCGATCATCCAGCATACCGGTGTCTTGCAACGCCGCCGTCCTGAACAGTATTGCCGTGCCGATCAGCCAGACGGATTCCGGCGCCGCAATTTGTTTTGCTTTGCATTCGGGAATGGATCTCATCCAGACGGTGGTGCGAAGCTTCCAGTCGTGCAGATTGACGCATCCTTCGATCGAAGCCTCGTCGTGCGAATGTCTGATGACAGGAGAAGCCGCGCCGCAGCGCAGTTCGGAGCGCATTGTTTCCAGGAGCTTTTCTAAAGTTCCTGGAAGTACCATGGCGTCGTTATTCAACAACCAGATGAAATCGTAACCGTCGTCGAACGCTTTCTGTATGGCGAAGTTATGTCCTCCGGTGAAGCCCAGGTTTTCCGGCATGTGAACCAGCGTTACATCGCTGCCTTTGATGCCGCTTTCCAGGATTGCAAAGTCGGCAGGCTCGGAGCCGTTGTCGATCACGACGACCTGCACTTCCGCAGATTCGATCGGTTTCTCCGTTTTGAGGGAGGAAAGGCAAATCAGCGTCTCGTCTGCCTTATTCCAGTTCAAAATGCTGATCAATACCCTTGGCTTTTTCATCATTTGCTTTAATGCTAGTGGTTAAGGTAAGCGCACTTGGGCGAAAAGTGGTTGTCACATGATTGAACACCGGCAGAGGTATTCAGCGGATGAAAGCGATGGGTAAGCGTTACAGCCGGTCTCGCAAGGCAATTTCCATAAAGGAATCACGAATGGCATTTTATGCTACTGCTTGTCATTTTGGTAGCTCTTTGGTTACTCCCGCGAGGTGGGGGCTACCGTGAGGGGGCGATGGCGTGCCTGAACGGACGCCGGGGTGGGGTTCAACTGCCGATAAGCGCTGCGATGCAATCCCGGCCGTGCAGCCGATGCCGGGCTGCTGTGATCTGGAAGTACCGGTTATCCGCTGACCGGGACCGGCTTTATTTCAGATTCGGCAGACCCGTGGATGTCGACCACGGGACGACCGGCTGGTGCTTCAGGCGCCACATCGCGTATTTGTCGTAGGCGGCCTGCTCGACCATGCGCGGCATCGCCTTCAGCAGGCTCCCCTTGAGCAGGACATTACGCGACGATTCGGCGCGCAGGGGCATGGCGGCGGCGGCGGACAGGCCATCCGTCGCGAACCGGTCGGTGTTCTCGCTCAGGAATTCGCAGAGCCGGGCCAGGCGGCGCTGGTTGACGCGGTGGCGGCGCATCCGGGACATCTGCTGGTCGGACGTGTGCACGTACTCGAACGGATGGGTGAGGATCACCACCTGTTCGACGCCTTCGCGGTGCGCCTGCTCCAGCAGCATGCGCGTCTCGGCAAAATTGCTGCCCGTGATGGTCAGGCTCTTGAGGTGGGTTTTTCCGGGTACCTTCCAGTCGCGGAAGGTCAGGATCGGGCATTCGACCACGCCATGGCGTTCGTGGCGGCCGCTGTACAGGCGGTATTGCTCGTCGCCGCTGTCGAACACGGCTACGCCGACATGGGAACTGTAGGGAATGCCCGCGCGCGCCTGGGCGCGATACAACGCGTCGTCATGGTGCAGGCTGCCGCTGCGGAACACGGTCGGCGTCGGCAAGCCCCACGTGTGAAACGTCTCGAGCCCGTATTCCATGAGTTTCAGCGATTCGTCCTCGGCACGGCCGTAGAACGCGTCGATGCTGGGCTTCGTGCGCACGCGTGCGCGCTCGCGCCAGTCCTCGTGCTGGAAGACGGCCCAGCACGGATGCAGGTGCAACTGCACGTCGTGCCCGGCCGCATGCAGCTTTTCGGCGATGCCGCGCATGGGGTCGCGACGGAAGTAATGCCGGTTCAGGACTTCGACGAAGAAGGTCGCCGTGATCCCGTACTGCGCGAAGCAGTCGAGCATATAACCCAGGCCGTGCGACTTGTAATCGCTCACGCACCATACGCGCTGCTCGGCGACAGGGCACACCGTCCGGTCGCGAAACGCCCCCGCGATGCTGAACTCGGTGTCAACAGTGATGGATACTTGGGTACGCATATTGACACCAGGAAATTTGCTTAAATTCAGCATATATCCGCATATGTAAATACGCAAGTTACGGTTTGGAAATGAATAGATTGCTGTTTGAAAACAACAAATTTGATGAAATGTATTTAAAGACGAAATAACGAAACATGCACGGCGCATAGGCGAGGCTTGGGCGCACGCCATGCGGTTAAATTGCAACACCGTTAACGCTGCTTGATTCGATGCTAAAATTCTATTGATCAAAGAACAGACCATAAGGCCTTCCGATCATGACACGCGACATCCCCCACGGCCTGTCGGTCTACCTGGACCTGGTCCGCTTCGGCGCCGCCTCCATCGTCGTCCTGTCCCACCTGTGGGTGCTCGCGTTCCCGCAGCATCCGTTGCCGTGGCCCGGACATTCCGCCGTCGTCATCTTCTTCGTGCTGTCCGGTTTCGTGATTTCCCATGCGGCGCGCCCCGAGCTGGGCCTGCGCGGCTACCTGCACCACCGTACCGCCCGTATCTATCCTGTTGCGCTGGGGGCTGCCGTGTTGTCCCTGCTGCTGTCCGCGTTCGGCGTGGAGACGATGCAGTACGCGGGCACGCGCGGGACGGACCTGCTCGACGTGGGACTGAACGCGACCTTCCTCGCGCAGACGTGGTGCAACGTCGCGTTGCCGTACAACGGCCCGTTCTGGTCGCTGAACTATGAAGTCTGGTACTACGTCCTGTTCGGCATCTGGTGCTACCACCCCAGCCGTTTGCTGCTGCTGGTTGCGGTGGTCGTCGCCGGGCCAAAGATCCTGCTGTTGATGCCCGTGTGGCTGCTCGGCGTCTACCTGCACCGCAAGATGACGATCCTCGACCGCAGGACGGCCCTGTGGATCTTCCTGGCCACGCTCGTCGCCGGGTTGGCGTTCTTCTGGATCGACGCCGGCGCCCGCATCCGCGAAGTCATGCGCGCCGTGTGGCCCGAGGCGATGGACCTGACGCGCGGCTCGAACCAGTTCGTCGGCGACTTCCTGCTCGGCCTGATCGTCGCGCTGAACTTCCTGGCGGCCGGTTCGCTTGGCATGGGCCTCCTGCTGAAGTTCGAGAAGGCGATCCGCTACCTGTCCAGCTTCACGTTCTCGATGTACGTGTTCCACATGCCGCTGGCGGTCCTGATCTGGAACGGACTGGGCGTGCATGCGGCGGTGCCGTTCTTCGGCCTGCTGCTGCTGGGCGTGATGGGCATGGGCGAGCTGACCGAGCGGCGCACGAAGTGGTACCGGTCCGTCCTTGCCCCGCTGTTCCTCGGTACCCGGAAAGCGGTGCGGGCCGCCGGGTGAACATGCTGTCCGTACGCCGTTTCATCTGCGCGGCCCGAACTGGTAAGATGGGCATTTGCCCGTTGCGGGCAGCCCCCTGGCATCGATGAACCACCTGATCCACGATTCCCTGTTCGAGACGGCGGCGCGCACGCCCGCCGCCGAAGCCCTCGCATACGGCGACAGGCGCTGCAGCTATGCACAGCTGGCCGACGACGTGCGCGCCGTCGCCGCACTGCTGCTGGACGCCGGCCTGGCGTCCGGCGCGCGCGTGGCCGTGTACATGGAAAAGCGCATCGAGAACGTGGCCGCCATGTTCGGCGCCGCGGCCGCCGGCTGCGTCTTCGTCCCCGTCAATCCGCTGCTCAAGCCCGAGCAGGTCGCGTACATCCTCGCCGACTGCAACGTGCGGCTGCTGGCCACGACGGCCGAACGCCTCGCGCAGCTGGCACCCGTGCTGGAACGTTGCCCGGACCTGCGCGCCGTGCTGCTGGCCGACGGCGACGCCGCGTCCGCACCTGTCGCATTGCCGGTGCTGGCGTGGCCGGCACGCGCTGCCGCGGCCTTCGCGCCGCACCGCCGCATCGATACGGATGTCGCCGCGATCCTGTACACGTCCGGCAGCACGGGCCAGCCGAAGGGCGTCGTGCTGTCGCACCGGAACATGGTCGCGGGCGCGCAAAGCGTGGCGGGCTACCTCTGCCTGCGCGCCGACGACCGCCTGCTCGCGGTGCTGCCCCTCAGTTTCGATTACGGCCTGTCGCAGCTGACGACGGCCTTCCTGCGCGGCGCCAGCGTCGTGCTGATGAACTACCTGTTTCCGAAGGACATCGTGACGATGGTCGCGCGCGAGCGCATCACCGGACTCGCCGCCGTGCCGCCGCTGTGGATCGCGCTCGCGCGCCTCGCCTGGCCGACCGACTGCACGCTGCGCTTCATCACGAATTCCGGCGGCGCGATGCCGGTGCCTACGGTGCAGGCGTTGCGCGAGATCCTGCCGGGCACGCAGATCTTCCTGATGTACGGCCTGACGGAAGCGTTCCGCTCGACCTACCTCCCGCCGGAGGAAGTCGCGCGCCGCCCCGATTCGATCGGCCGCGCGATCCCGAACGCCGAGATCCTCGTCGTGCGCCCGGACGGCACGCCGTGCGATGCCGACGAGCCGGGTGAACTCGTGCACCGCGGCGCGCTCGTCGCGCTGGGCTACTGGAACGATCCGGCCCGCACGGCGCAGCGGTTCCGCCCCGCACCCGGCCAGGATCCGGGCCTGCCCGTGCCGGAACTTGCGGTGTGGTCGGGCGACACGGTGCGCCGCGACGCCGACGGTTACCTGTACTTCATCGGCCGCAGCGACGACATGATCAAGGTGTCCGGCTACCGCATCAGCCCCACCGAGATCGAATCCGTGCTGCACGCGACCGGCCTTGTCGCCGAGGTGGCCGCCTTCGGTATCGACCATCCGCAACTGGGCCAGGCGATCGCCGTCATCGCCGTGCCGGTGGAAGAGGGCGTGATCGATTCCGCGGCGCTGCTGGCCGAATGCAAGCGCCGCCTGCCGGCCTACATGGTCCCGGCCCGCATCGACCTGCGTGCCGGCCCGCTGCCGCGCAACCCGAACGGCAAGATCGACCGCAACCTGCTGCGCCAAACTTTGCACACGAACGAAGCATCATGACAGAAAGTAACCGCGCCAAACCGCGCCACGCGCCGCAGATCCACTTTCCCGTCGTCGGCGACGTCCTGCAAATCGGCGGCATTCCGCTGACCCGGCTCGCGCAGCGCGTGGGCCGCACGCCGTTCTTCGCCTACGACCGCGCCGTGTGCACGCAGCGCGTGCGCGACCTGCGCGCGCAACTGCCGCAAGGCGTGCTGCTGCATTACTCGATCAAGGCCAATCCGATGCCGGCGCTCGTGCAGCATATGGCCGGCCTCGTCGACGGGCTCGACGTCGCGTCCGGCGGCGAGCTGAAAACGGCGCTGGACACCGGCATGGCGCCGGAGCGCATCAGCTTCGCGGGTCCGGCCAAGCAGGAGGACGAGCTGGCGCAGGCCGTCGCGGCCGGCGTGTGCGTGAACGTGGAATCGGAGCGCGAACTGATCGCCCTCGCGCGCATCGGCGACGCGTTCGGCATCGCGCCGCGCATCGCCCTGCGCGTGAACCCGGACTTCGAACTGAAATCCTCCGGCATGAAGATGGGCGGCGGCGCCAAGCCGTTCGGCATCGACGCCGAAGAGGTCCCGCGCCTGCTGCGTATGGCGGGGGCGCTCGCCGTCGATTTCCAGGGCTTCCACATCTTCGCCGGTTCGCAGAGCCTGCGCGCGGACGCCATCATCGACGCACAGGCGCGCAGTATCGACCTCGCGCTGCGCCTGGCCGAGGCGGCGCCGGTGCCCGTGCGCCAGGTGAACATCGGCGGCGGCTTCGGCATCCCGTATTTCCCGGGCGAGGAACGGCTGGACGTGGCGCCGATCGCCGCGCGCCTGGCGCCCGAAGTCGAAAAACTGACGGCGGCGCTGCCGCAGGCACGGCTGGCGCTGGAACTGGGGCGCTACCTCGTTGGCGAATGCGGCGTGTACGTGGCGCGCGTCGTCGACCGCAAGGTGTCGCGCGGCGAAGTCTTCCTCGTGACGGACGGCGGCATGCATCACCACCTGGCCGCGTCCGGCAACCTGGGGCAGGTCATCCGCAAGAATTATCCGGTCGCCGTCGGCAACCGCATGACGGCCGTGGACAGCGGCCCGGCCAGCGTGACGGGGCCGCTGTGCACCCCGCTCGACATCCTGGCCGACCGCATGGAACTCGCGCACGCGCAGGTCGGCGACCTGGTCGTCGTGTTCCAGTCGGGCGCCTATGGCCCGTCGGCCAGCCCGGGCGCCTTTCTCGGCCACCCGGCGGCGCTGGAAGTCCTCGTTTAAGACCCCGCGCTGACGCGCAGGAATGCGTCGAACATCATCAGCGACCACAGTGCCACGCTGTGGTCGGCCGTGCCCGCGTGGTGCTCGGCCACCAGCTTTTCCAGGTAGCGGCGGTTGAAGATGCCGGTATCGACCAGGCGCGCGCCCAGCACGGCCTCGCGCACGGCGCTGCGCAGCGGGCCGCGCAGCCAGGCCGCCAGCGGGATCGAGAACCCCTTCTTGGAGCGGTACATGATGTCGTGCGGCAGGTGCGGTTCCAGCGACTTCTTGAGGATGTACTTGCCTTCGCCGCCGCGCAGTTTCAGGCTCGGGGGCAGCGTCGCCGCGTATTCGCAGAACTCGTGGTCGAGCAGCGGCACGCGCACTTCCAGCGAGTGGGCCATGCTGGCGCGGTCGACCTTCGTCAGGATGTCGCCCGGCAGCCAGGTCTTGAAATCGAGGTACTGAATCAGCGACAGCGGATCGTCGGTCGGCGCCTCCCTGGCGTGCGCGCGCATCACGTCGATCGCGCGGTAGCCCTGCAGGTCGCTCCTGAACCCGTCCGAGAACAGCAGGTCGCGCTGGCGGTCCGGCAGGCGCGACACGCCGTGGAAATAACCCTCGACGAGGTCGCGCGCGATGGACTCGAACGTCGTCTTGGCGCGGAACACGCGCGGCGCCCAGTCGGCCTTCGGATACAGGCTGCCAAGGGTGCCGAACAGCGGTTTGCGGATCGCTTCCGGCACCTTCGAGCGCACGCTGTGCTCGGCCATCGCGAAGCGGTAGCGGCGGTAGCCTGCAAAATTCTCGTCGCCGCCGTCGCCGGACAGCGCCACCGTCACGTGGCGGCGCGCCAGCTGGCATACGCGGTAGGTCGGAATCGCGGAGCTGTCGGCGAACGGTTCGTCGTACAGATGCGCCAGCGTGTCGATCAGGCCGTAGTCGTCCTTGTCGACGATCTGGGCGTGGTGGTGCGTGCGGTAGCGCTGCGCCACCTGCATGGCGAACTGGGTCTCGTCGAATTCCGGATCGTCGAAGCCGATCGAGCACGTCGTCACGCCTTCGCTGACCGTGCCGTCCCGTTCGCCCGCCATCATCGCGACGACGGCGCTGGAATCCACGCCGCCGGACAGGAAGGCGCCGAGCGGCACTTCCGCTTCCATCTGGCTTTTCACCGCTTCGCGCACGCGCTCGATCAGTTCGGCCTCCACGTCCGCTTCCGGCCGCGCCGGGGCGACGTTGAACGCGAGGTCCCACCAGCGCTTCGGCTGGACGGCGCGGTCGCCGACCTTCAGCAGGATCGAGTGGCCAGGGCTGAGTTTATAGGCGTTGTGGAAGATGGTGTTCGGCTCCGGCACGTAGCCGTAGGCGAAATAATCCTCGACGGCGCGCGGGTTCAGCTTGCGCGACAGTTCGGGGAAGGTCATGATCGACTTCAGTTCCGAGCCGAACACGAACAGGCCGCTGGGCAGCAGCGAATAGAACATCGGCTTCACGCCGACGTGGTCGCGCGCGAGGAACAGCATCTGCTTCCTGCGGTCCCACACGCCGAACGCGAACATGCCGCGCAGCCGGCGCACGCAGTCCTCGCCCCAGGCGATCCAGGCATTCATGACGACTTCGGTGTCCGATTTCGTGCGGAACACGTGGCCCAGCGCGACCAGTTCGTCGCGCAAAGCGCGGTAATTGTAGATCTCGCCGTTGAACACGAGAGCCACGTCGCGCGCGGCGTTCAGGAACGGCTGCTGGCCCGTGGCCACGTCGATCACGGACAGGCGGCGGTGGCCCATGCCCAAGGCCTTTTCCAGATACAGCTCGCCTTCGTCGGGACCGCGATGGTGCTGGCTTTCGTTCATGCGCCGCAGCGCTTCGCGGTCGATCTCCCGGTTGCCCTGGGTGTCAAAGATTCCGACTATTCCGCACATGGTGTTGGCTTTCTTGCTTGTAGAGGGTGAAACGGTAACGCGTCAGTGTGCCTTGTTTCGGCAAAGTCCGTCGTACAGTGCGCCGTACGCGGCCACCATGGCGCGCAGGCTGAAACGGTCTTCCACGCGCGCGCGGGCAGCAACGCCGTGGGTGGTACGCAGGTCGGCATCCTGCGTGTAGCGCGCCAGCGCGGCCGTCAATGCATCGATGTCGCCGACCGGGACCAGGAGGCCCTGCACGCCTTCGTCGACGACTTCCGGGATGCCGCCGACGCGCGAGGCGACGACGGGCAGGCCGCACGCCATCGCTTCCAGCATCGAGACGGGCGTGCCTTCGGCCAGCGAGGGCAGGGCGAAAATCGAGAACGTGTGCAGCACCGAGGCGATGTCGGCGCGCGCGCCCGGCAGCCACACGGCGCCGTCGAGACCGAGCTTTGCGACCTGTTCGTGTACGGCCGGCAGCAGCGGACCGTCGCCGACGATCGCCAGCTTCAGGCGCGGCGCCAGATCCGGCAGCTGCGCACGCAGCCGCGCGAATGCATCGACGAGGGCGCGGTGGTTCTTGACGTCCTGCACGCGGGCGACGGTGCCGATGACGATGTCGCCGGCGGCGAACGGCGCATCCGCGGCGGGCGTGCCGCCGGGCGCGTACCTGTCCGTGTCGACGCCGTTCTTGATGAACAGCGTCTTCGCGGCCGGAATGCGCACGACGTCGCCGAGCCAGCGGTTCAGGTCTTCGGACACGGGAATGAAGCGGTCGACGAACGGAACGAGGCGGCGGCGCAGGAAGTTGTGCTTCGGGCTCAGGCCGTGCGGGTCGCTCGCGTCGCGGCCGTGTTCCGCGTGGATGCGCACGGGGACGCCGGCCATTGTCGCCGTGAACGCGTACTCCAGCGCGGCCAGGTTATACGTGTGCAGCACGGCGGGACGCAGGCGCCGCATCAGGCGCCAGAACGTCAGGTGCGTGCCGAGGCCGAGGCCCGGCGGCTTGCCGAGCGCGTGCAGCTCGACGTCGCGGCGCGCGATGCGGTCGGCAAAGGACGTGTAGGCCGTCAGGCAGACGACGGCGTGGCGCCACGCTGGCATGCGGTTGATGCAGTCGACGAGCAGCGTCTCCAGGCCGCCCACGCCGAGCGAATACACGAGGTGCACGACCAGCGGCCGGGTATCGACCCCGGCCGGGGCGAGTGCATGTGCCGGTGCATTCATCGTCGCAGTTCCATCATGCAGCCAGCGCCTTCTTCGTCAGACGGCCGTAGATCGCCGGATAGCGGCCCACGCTGACCTTCCAGTTGCGTTCCGTCTCGACGTAGTGGCGGCCAGCCTGGCGCAGTTGCGGCCAAGTCTCCTGCGCGGCGAGCAGGGCGCCGACCTTGTCGGCCAGCGAATCCGGATCGTCGGCGCGGAACAGCACGCCGGTCTTGCCGTCGGCGATCAGTTCCAGATGGCCGCCGACGTCGGACGCGGCCAGGATGCGGCCTTGCGCCATCGCTTCCAGCGGCTTGAGCGGCGTGACGAGGTCCGTCAGGCGCATCGACAGGCGCGGGTACACGAGCACGTCGAGCAGGTCGTAGTACTTGTTGACCTGGTCGTGCGGCACGCGGCCCGTGAACACGACCTTGTCGGCGATGTTCAGGTCTTTCGCCATCTGGCGCAGTTGCGCGTCCTGCGGACCGCCACCGACGAGCAGCACGCGCAGGTCCGGCATGCGCGCGACGAGTGTCGGCACGGCGCGCAGCAGCACGTCCAGGCCTTCGTACGCGTAGAACGAGCCGATGAAGCCGATCAGGCGCGAGCCGGAGAGGCCCAGCTTGTCTTTCAGTTCGTGGTCGGGCGTGCCGCCCATCGAGAATTTTTCGATGTCGACCGCGTTCGGGATCACGGTGACCTTGTCGGCCGGGACACCGCGCGCGACGATGTCCTTGCGCAGGCCTTCGCAGATCGTGGTGACGGCGTCGGCCTGCTTCAGCGCATAGGTCTCGAGCGCGCGCGTGAGGCGGTAGCGCAGGCCGTTTTCCGTGCTCGTGCCGTGGTCGACGGCGGCGTCTTCCCAGAACGCGCGCACTTCGTACACGACGGGGATGTTGAAGCGCTTGCCGGCGCGCAGCGCGGCGATCGCGTTCAGCGACGGCGAGTGCGCATGCAGGACGTCCGGCTTGACGAGCGGGATGATCTCGGCCAGGCGCTTGGCCAGGCCGTCGATCACGTTCACCTGGTTCAGCACGGGCATCTTCGCCAGCGCACCTTTCGATTCCGGCGTGCGGTAGAAGTGCAGGCCGTCGACGGTTTCTTCCAGCATGTCGCCGGCATTCTGCTTGGCGCCGGTGACGTGGAAGGTTTCCCAGCCGAGCGCGCGTTGTTCGCGCAGGATCGAGCGGGTGCGGAAGGTATAGCCGCTGTGCAGCGGGATCGAGTGGTCGAGGACGTGCAGTACACGCATGGTCTTGATTTCCGTTTTCGTTGTCGCGTTATGTTATTGGCGGGTGCGGGTCGCGTTCAGCGCCTGGTCCAGTGCCGGGCCCTGTTCGGCCAGGAAGCGGTGCAGTGCGGCGCGCGCGCGTTCCTTGTCGTTGTCGTACGGGACGGCGAGCATCACGGCGGCACCGTCGTCGCCGCGCAGCATCGCCTTGTTCGCGGCCTGCCACAGCTTGCCCGCGGGGTCGCTGCCCGTGTAATGACCGCCGACCCATTTGAAGGACCAGACCATGATCGCACTCTGCGGCGTGCGCAGGATGCCTTCGTGCAGCGTCACCGGCGTACCGGCGACGGTTTCAAGGCGCGACGTGCCTTCGACCTCGTGCCAGGCATCCTCGTAGCCGCTCAGGCGGTTCATGGAGCTGATCAGGTTCTTGTCCTTGTTCTGGTTGCGGTAGTACAGGACGGTCAGGCTGACGGGCAGGCCACCGGCCTGGTAGGCGCGGTGGAAGCGCGCGTCCGGTTCCATGTAGAAGGGCTTCCAGTCGGCGAAGTCGGCGGCCGCCGGCGCGCTGATGGCGACGTCGGCCAGGCGCACGGGCACCGGGTCGTGGTTGGCGCGCTCGCCCATCAGCGCCAGCGCGGGCCAGAACGCGCACATGAGCAGGACGCCGATCACCATCGCCGGCAGGCGGGGCGGCATGCCGGCCGTGCGTGCCACGGATGCGGCTGCGGCTGCGGCGGCCGGCGCCGGGGCGGTGTCTTCGCGCCAGAAGCTGCCGATCCAGAACATGACGAACATGACGAGGCCGAAGAACAGCCAGCCGTAGATGATGTGGTCGACGCCCGTCGCCAGCTCCATGCCGGACAGGTGGCCGATCATCACGATCATGTAGGCACGCAGGCCGTTGGCGATGATGGGGACGATGACAGACAGGCCCACGAACAGGGCGCGGCGGGTCGCCGAGCGATACGTCAGGTAGGCGTACAGGCAGCCCAGCGTGATCGAGGAAATCAGGTAGCGCACGCCGCTGCAGGCTTCCACCACGGACCAGTTACCGGTCGGCAGTTCGAAGCGGGTGCCGCTGCGCAGCACGGGGATGCCGGTGGCACGCACGGCCCACACGGTGAAGTCGGCCGTGAACTGGATCAGCGGTCCCACGAAGATCTCGCCGAACGGCACCGCGAACAGCAGGAACAGCAGGGGGAAGGTGAGCGAGCCGGCCAGGCGCGGGCCGAACAGGGCCAGCGCGGCGACGGGGAACATCGCGACGAACGTGTATTGCGACACGACCTGCACCTCGCCCAGCTGGGCCGCGAGCCAGCCGGCGCCGAGGACGCCCAGCAGGAGCAGCGCGGGCGGCCAGGGCTTCGGCGGGTACAGGCTGAAATTCTCGCGCCGGCGCCAGATGAGCCACAGGCTGATCGGCAGGATCACGTAGCCGTGGGCGAAGGTTTCGGAACTGTTCCACACCGAGACGATCGAGCGCACGGTGCCCAGGTACAGCAGGAACGGCGCGAGCAGGGCCAGCACGATCAGCGCCGAGGCCTGGCGCGAGATGGGGGCGGACGTGGCGTTGATGACGCCGGGCGGCGGTTTCAGGAACATTCGAGACTCTCCCCAATGCAGGCCAGGTTGCTGGACCAGCTGTAGCTGCGCTGGACCTTGGCGCGGGCGGCGGCGCCGATCGCGGCGGCCGCGCTGTCCTGGCCGGTCAGCAGCGTGCTCACGGCGTCGACGAAGGCGCCGGCATCCTCGGCCAGTACCAGTTCGCTGCCCGGTACGGCGTCGATGCCTTCCAGCGCCTGCGGCGACACGACGACCGGCGTCGCCATCGCCATCGCTTCCAGCACCTTGTTCTGGATGCCGCGCGCGATGCGCAGCGGTGCCACCGACACGGCGGCATGCGCGATGTACGGCCGCACGTCCGGCACGGTGCCCGTCACGACGACGCCGGGCAGCTTCGCCAGTTCCTGCACGGCCGGCGCCGGGCGCGAGCCGACGATGTAGAACTTCACGTCGCCGAAGCGCTCGCGCAGTTGCGGGAAGACGTCGGCCGCGAACCACTGCACGGCATCCACGTTCGGCCAGTAATCCATCGCGCCCGTGAACACGAGGGCGCGTTCACCCGGCGTGTACGGATTCGCATGCGGCTGGTCGGGCGAAAAGTAGTCGGTGTCGACGCCGTTGCTGAAGTGGCCGATCTTGGCCGTGCTTTCCGGCGCCAGCTGGCGGAACAGGTCCGCTTCGGGCGCGGAGACGAACAGCGACGCATCGTAGTCGCGTGCCACGCGGCGTTCGTACGCGAGCAGCTGGCGCGCCTCGTAGCGGTACAGCCAGCTCATCGGCCACGATTTCTGTTCGGCGTACTGTCTCCACTTGTCCGAGTCGACGTCGCAGAAGTCGACGACGCGGCGCGCCGAGCGGTACGGGTCGGCGTACTGCGCCATCGCCGACGAGAACACGAGCACGCGCTCGATCTTGTGTTTCGCGACGGTGTCGTCGACCCAGCGCGCGAGCGACGGGTCGCGGTAGTACTCGAGCGAGAGCGAGCGGTTCTTCACCAGCGCCTGCAGGCTGCGCACGCGCGCCAGCAGGGGCTTCATGCCGGCGAAATGGCTGCTGGCGCACAGCGCCTCGACGTGCGGCACGTACTGCCAGTCGTCAGGGTCGTCCACGAACGTGGCCAGGTGCACGCGGTAGTGCCGGGCCAGGTGCTTGAGCAGGTGGTACGAGCGGATCTTGTCGCCTTTGTTGGGCGGGTACGGGATCCGGTGGATCAGCAGCAGCAGGTCTTCCATCGCTTATCCCAGGTTACGGACGATGTAGGGGCCCATGAAGTTCGCCACCGGGAGCGGCAGCTTCTTCCACATCTTGATGAACAGCTGGTATTTCGGGTTCAGCGGGTTATTGTCCGGCAGCGCGGTCGCGCCGTACAGCTTGTACTCGTACGGCAGGTGCTGCGCCGTGAAGCCCCAGTTCTTTTTAAAATCGTAGGCGCCGGTACCCAGCTTGCTGCGGCCGAAGTCGAACAGCCGGCAACCACGCGCGGCGGCGGCCTGCATCAGGTTCCAGTACATGAAGTCGTTGCCGGCCACTTCGCGCGCGAGGTCCATGCCGCCGCCATAGTAGGGCACGACTTCGTCGCGCCAGTAGAACGACAGCACGGCGGCCACGAGGCGGTTGTCGTCCGTGACGATGGTGCGCACTTCGCACTCGTCGCCGAAGACGTCCTGCAGCATGGCGAAGTATTTTTTCGGGAACACCGGCGTGCCCAGGCGGTGCACGCTGCGGGCATAGGCCTCGAACATGCGGTCGACGTTGTTGTCGACCTCGCCGCGCAGGCCCAGCTTGATGCCCTTGCGGACCATCGCGCGCTGCTTGCGCGGGATGGCGTTCAGGTTCGCTTCGTCGTCTCCCGTGATCTCCTTGCGGAAGGTGACGTACAGTTCCTTCGTGTGCCAGCTGGCGTCGTCCAGGTGGAAGCGCTGCATGCCGCGGTATTCCAGGTGGCCGACGCCGAGCTTCTGTGCGAGTTCGTGCGCGGCCTCGTCGAGCATCCCGCGCGCGGCATCGCTCGTCGCGGCGGGACCGCCGTACACGCAGAACGGCATCGCGCCCAGCGAATGGCCGAACAGGCGGCTCTTGATTTCGGCGAGGGGCAGGACGCCGAGGATCTCGCCGTCCTGCTGCACGTAATAAAACCAGGTCTTGATGCCGAACGAGCCTTCGATCACCTTCTGCCAGCCGGACAGGTGGAAGAAGGTGGCGTCCGGGCAGGCGCGCACGAATGCGTCCCAGCGGGGTAGTCGTGCGGTTGCAGCAGGTGCAGCGTCATGGGAGAAGTGGCCATGACGGGCGCGGCCCGTTTGGCCTGTGCGGCTTCGATGATCGAGTTCATGGGCGGTTCAGGAAGATGTTGTCCATGCGATCCCACGCGAAGTCGCGCGCGAGGGATTCGATGCGGCGTTCCATCCGGTCGATGTTGATGTAGTGGCGGAAGCGGGCCTTGGCGCCGAGGCCTTCGGGGCGCGGCTGGCCGGGATCCACTTCCCATGGGTGGAAGTAGAACAGGGCGGGCTGGCCATCCTCGCGGTTGACCTTGGCCATCATCCAGCGCGACAGCGCGTACGGCAGCAGGCGGAAGTAGCCGCCGCCGCCGGCCGGCAGGTTACGGCCCATCATCTGCACGGTCGTGATCGGGATTTCCAGCAGGCCGTCGGTGCCGTTCGGGTAGAAGGCGAAGCGCGGCGCTTCCGGCATGCCGTAGTGGTCGTGCACGACGGGGTAGATGCTGGAGCTGTAGCGGTAGCCGGCGTCGAGCAGTTCGTCGAGCGCCCACAGGTTGTCGCGGCCGATCGAGAAGCTGGGCGCGCGGTAGCCCAGCACGGCCTGGCCGCCGATGTCTTCCAGCAGCGCCTTGGCGGAGCGGATGTCGTTGGCGAATTCCGCGCGGGTCTGGTCCGACGCGCGCAGGTGGCCGTAGCCGTGGCTGGCCAGTTCGTGGCCGGCGGCGACGATGCGTTTCACGACCTGCGGATAGCGCTCGGCGATCCAGCCCAGGGTGAAGAAGGTGGCGCGCACGCCGTGGCGTTCGAACAGCGCGAGGATGCGGTCCATGTTGGCTTCGACGCGGCATTCGCGGGTCGGCCAGCTGGCGCGGTCGATGTAGGGCGCGAAGGCGGAGACCTGGAAGTAATCCTCGACGTCGCAGGTCATCGCATTGCGGATGCGTTGTCCCGGCGTGGGCCGCGGGGCGAGTTCGACCATGTTCATTCTTGATTATCCATAGGGTGGGTTACCGCCCCTTGGGGCGTGGCGACGATCTTCTTCAGGATCGACAGCACGGAAACGATCGATTTCTCCAGGCGCATCATGCGCTCATCGAGCACCTCGACGCTGCTGGCGCGGCGTTCGCCGATGCGCTGGTCGATGGTGCGCAGGCCGGTCTTGTAGTCCGCGTCGCCATCGTCTTCGGGCAGATGGCCCGGCAGCGTGTCCGGCGCCGGCGTGCCGACGGGATCGGGCGCCTGGAATTCTTCGCTGATGTCTTTCACGACAGTGTTGATGTCCTGCTCGCCGAACGCATGCATCTCTTCCAGGAAGCCCATCAGGAGCACGCGGTCCATCAGTGTGTTGACCTTGCGCGGGATGCCGCCGCTGTAGGCGTAGATCGCGGCGTGCGCGCCGTCGTCGAACGCCGGGTCGCCCTTCCAGCCGACGGTCGTGAGGCGGTGCTCGACGTAGGCATGGGTTTCCTGCGCATCCATCGGGCCCAGGTGGTAGCTGGCGATCACGCGCTGGCGCAGCTGCTGCATGCCGGGGCTGTGCAGGGTGGCGCGGAATTCCGGCTGGCCGAGCAGGAAGGTCTGCAGCAGCGACTTGTCGTCGGTCTGGAAGTTCGAGAGCATGCGCAGCTCTTCGACCGTGCGCGCGGACAGGTTCTGGGCTTCGTCGATCACGAGCAGGGCGCGCTTGCCCTGGTGGTCGACGTCGCACAGGAATTTTTCCAGGCGCGTGAGCAGGTCCGTCTTGCTGGCGCCCTCGTACGGCAGGCCGAAGGCCGACACGACCATGCGCAGCGTGTCGTCCGGGTCGAGGTGCGTGTTGACGATATGCGCGGCCACGATCTGGTCGGACGGCAGCCGGTTGAACAGGTTGCGCACGAGCGTGGTCTTGCCCGCGCCGACTTCACCGGTGATGACGATGAAGCCCTCGCCCTGCGACAGGCCGTACTCGAGGTAGGCCATGGCGCGCTTGTGGCCTTTGCTGCCGAAGAAGAAATGCGGGTCCGGGCGCAGCTGGAAAGGTTTGGCGGATAATCCGTAAAAAGACTCGTACATCGTATGCCTCCGCGGGCTCAATACTGGACGGAAAGCGTCGCCACGATGGCATTCTCGTGGTAGTCGCGGTTGTCGAATACGCCGGCGCGGCCTGTCGAGTGGCGCAGGTCGAGCGATCCGATGGTCTTGGTGTCGAAACGGCTGCTCAGTCCCATGCTCAGTTGGCGAATGTCGTTCGTCAGGCCGGTCTGCAGCGACTTGATGTTCACGCCGTACACGGTGGCGTGCGCCGCTGACCGCGAGGACAGCCGGTAATCGAAGTTCGCGCTGGCGCCGAGCTGGCTCGTGTCGTTGTTCAGGGAGCTCAGCTGCGAGGGCAGCAGGACGCTGTCTTCCTGCGGCAGCGACAGGGCGTTCATGCGATCCTTGAACACGGTAAACAGCAGCGTGCTGCGCGCGCCGCGGAGCGTGGCGCTGCCCTGCAGGCGCTTGTTTCGCAGGTAGCGGTTGCTCAGGTAGGGGACTGCGCTGGGCAGCGTGGGCGGCAGGCCCGCCTGCGCGATATACGCCTGCACGATCTGCTGGCGCTGCACCGGATCGGGATATCTGGTGACGAGCATCTGGTCCAGCATGGTGGCCGTATCGACCGCGGCCGGCAGCAGGAATTGCTGGCGCGACGTCGTGATGATGTCGGAATAGTTCAGCGTCCACACGCTGTGCGGCGTGCGGTAGCTGGCGTCGAACGAACCCGTCTTACCGAAGTAGCGGTGGCCGACTGAGGCGACGACGCGGGTGCGGGTCGACGGCTGCCAGATGAAGCCGCCCGACCAGCTGCGGCCGCGCGTGCTTTGCGCCAGCGCGGTCGCCTTGTATTCGTAGCTGTCGTAGCCGACGCTGGAGGTCAGGCTCAGGTGCGACGTGGCTCGGTACTGCAGGCCCGCCAGGCTGTTCTCGGTCGTCGTCTTGCCCGTGTTCTGGGCGTTCATGTCTTGGTGCGAATAATTCAGGTTCCACCCAAGATCGGGGAACGCGGGGCCGCTGACCACATCGACCGTACTCATGCTGGACAGGCTGTTGCCGAAACCGTTGCCCCTGCCGCCTTCGACCGAATCGCGCGTATAGCGGGCCGTCGCCGAGGCCGTCGAGCCGAACTGGTGGCGCAGGTACGGGCTGACGCTCCAGGTGCGGATGTCGGCGCCGTTGTTGGCCGTATAGGCGTTGTTCGGCAGCGGGCCGAACGCCGACACCGCCTGGCGCGAACCACCGGCGCTGGCGTCCAGGTACAGCCAATCCTTCACGCCCACGGCCTGCGCCGCCGCCTGGTAGCGGCGGTCGCTGTTGCGCGTGTTGGCGACGTTGTCGTTGCTGTAGACGAATTTGCGCCATTCCGCGCTCGCACGGAACTTCAGGCGCGAGCTGGTGCCAGTGACGCCGATGCTGGGCGCCGCTTCGCTGATGAAGCTGCCGCGTGCCTGGTCATCGGGCTGGTTGCTGGGGTTGTCGGAATACGTTTCGCGTAACTGGATGGCGGGTGTGATCCGCCAGTCCGCCTGCGCTTCGTTCGACAGCAACAATGCCGCCAGTGCGAGCGGCGTGAGGCGGAGCACGCGGCGGACGGACAAATCAGCCGTAGTGATAGTCATACGTTTCTTCGATGCCGGGGAACTCCCTGGTCTTGTTATAGATGAGATTGACGTTCTGGTAGCCTTCCAGCTGGTGCAGCGCTTCCTTGACCGCGTGCTGGGTCGTCGTCTGCGCTTCGACCACCATGACGATCTGGCCCATGTGCGAGGCCAGCACGCGCGATTCGCTCGTCAGCAGCAGCGGCGGCGAGTCGAAGATCACGATGCGGTCCGGATAGCGGTGGGCGATCTCGTCCACCAGCGTGCTCATGGCCGAGCTGGCCAGCAGCTCGGTCGCGCGCGGCGTGCTGGTGCCGGCCGGCAGGATCGACAGCGTGTCGACGTTGGTACGCAGCATGACGTCGGACATGTCGATCTTGTCGTCCAGCAGGATGTCCATCAGGCCGCGGTGCGCCGGCAGGCCGAGCGAGCGCAGCACCGATGGGCGCGCGACGTCGGCGTCGACGAGCAGTACCGTATGGTCGAGTTCCATCGCGATGCTCATCGCCAGGTTGATCGCACAATAGGTCTTGCCTTCTCCCGGCAGGGAGCTCGTCACCATGATCAGGTTGCCCGGCTTTTCGCCTTCCGCGCGTTCCGCGAAGGCACGCTGCAGCAACGGACGCTTGATGACGCGGAAGTCTTCCAGCAGGCGCGTGCGGCCGCCGGCGGCGGTGACCATGCCCATGTCGCGCATGCGGTTCAGGTCCAGTTCGACGCGGCGGGTCGAGAATTTTTGCGCCGGACGTGCTTCGGCGGCGGCGGCGGTTGCGGATGCC
Organism: Telluria mixta; assembly: GCF_029223865.1. Lineage (NCBI taxonomy): Bacteria > Pseudomonadati > Pseudomonadota > Betaproteobacteria > Burkholderiales > Oxalobacteraceae > Telluria > Telluria mixta. Next base: position 1,853,774 of record NZ_CP119520.1, on the reverse strand, counting down.
TGGGCCGCGGCGGGTTCGGGCGCCAGCACGACGGGCGCGACTGGCGCGGCGGCGGCCGCCTCGATGGCGTCGACGGCGGCCGTTTCCGGCGTCCGCGCGGCGGCGGGTGCATGGCGTTGCTGGTCGATCCGGCTGGCCGCTTTTTCGATGATGCTCACGGTGTACTCCTTAATCTTAAAGCGTGGGGCGGACCAGGATCGCGGCCATCCCGATGCCATAGGCACCGAACAGCAGCAGCACGGAGCCCGCGAGCGCGACCAGGCGGCGACGGCGCTTGACGGTCTGTTCCGGCGTCCAGTTCATGCCGATCGAGCCGAGCACCGGCAGGCCGGTCACGTCGCGCAGCGTGCTCTGGCTCAGGAACGTCGGACGCAGTTGGCTCATCAGGAACGCGACAGCCAGGCCGGCGACGAGGGCGCCGCCGAACACCAGCGAGAACAGGCGCACGCGGTTCGGGCCGGTCGGATGGTTCGGCACGGTCGGCGGATCGATCACGCGGAACTGCAGCATGTCCGTGGCGGACGACAGGTCGCCCGACAGGCGCGCCGATTCGCGGCGTTCGACCAGCTTCTGGTAGTTCTCGCGGTTGACGCTGTAATCGCGGTTCAGCTGGGCGAACTGGGCTTCGATTTCCGGCGCCGTCGTGCTCTGGTTACGCAGGCGCGCTACGCGGTTCTCGAATTCCGCAACGCGGGCACGCATCGACGCCACGCGGGCCTCGGCCTGCGACAGCGACACGTTCAGCTGCTGCAGCATCGGGCTGTAGCTGGCGCCCGGGTCGAGGCTGCGCTTCTTGTTCTTGGCCAGGTCGGCCTTCTGCGCCATCAGCTGCTCGAGCAGGCGGCGGTTGGCGATCACGTCCGGATGCTGTTCCGTGAACTGCAGGCGCAGGTTGTCGAGGTTTTTCTGGGCCTGTCCGATACGGGCTTCCAGTTCCGGATCCACGAGGGCCGGGTCGACCGTCACCGTGCCCGGCTTGGCCGGTTCGCCGTCGATCTGGCGGCGGATCGCGTTGCGTGCCTGCTCCGCCTCGGCCAGTTCCAGCTTGGCCTGGCTCAGCTGGTCGGTCGCCGCCGTGAGCTGGCTGCCGAAGTCCCCGCCACCGCCGCCTTCACGCGGCAGCATGCCCAGGTTCTTGAGCTTGAATTCCTTCAGCGAGTTCTCGGCCGCGGCCAGTCTTTCCTCGTAGGTCTTGATCTGGTCGTCGATGAACTGGACCGCCTTTTCGGAATCCTGCTTCTTGCCGCTGAAGCTGCCCTCGACGAAGATCGTGAGCAGCGACGACACGACGTCCTTGCCCAGTTTCGGATTGTCGGAGACGTAGGTGATCGTATAGATGTCGTCGCGCTCCGTGCCGGTCACCTTGATCTGCGCCATCAGGTCATCGACGATCTTGTCGTGCTGCTTGGTGTCCTTGGCCTTGACGTCGAGATCGACCATGCGCATCAGGCGCTCGACGTTCGGGCGGCTGATCAGCGTGCGGCGCATGAACATGACCTGCTGTTCCAGGTTCGGTACCGTCGTCATGCTCGAAAGCAGTGGCTTCAGGATGCTTTGGGTGTCGACATAGACGCGCGCCGACGCTTCGTACTGATTGGGAAGGCGCAATACGACCGCCCAGCCTATCAGTGCGACAACCCAGGTAATGACGATGGCATGCCAACGGTATTTGCCAATCGCCTTGAGGAAGTTTAATAGTACGGCTGTGATCTCTGCCATCTCGTCAGTCTCGCCATGAACGACCCATTACCCAGAGGGAAGAGGGGCCCAAAAAATAATTAAATACCTCGCATGATCGCTTGTACCCCGAGCAATTGCAATTACGCGCGAGAAAAATATGGTGAGCTCATTCGGGAGTGCCTCATCTGCAACACAGATGCCACCAAGCAAGCTGAGAACCGTGGGGTTTTCTGCTTAATACCCGTGAATTATTAGCATGAATTTAATAAAAAATCGTTAAACCGTTGTATGCCTTCAACGCCGACAGCGGACGTTGAGCGATCGCATCGCGTAGACTTACGTTTGAGCAATTTTTCAAATTCTAACGCTTTATTGTAATGTCTAAATTGCAAAAGGGGGTGCACGGTTGATGCCGTTTCGAAATACGTTCCAGTCCCCGCACCGGCACCTGGCGGCCCTGCTGGCGGTCGTCACCCTGGCGGCCGGCGCGCTGCCGGGCCAGTCCATGGCGACCGATCTGCGGCCCATCGTGCCAGTCATCAAACGTTCGGTCGTCGGCATCGGGACATTCGAGCGGACGCGCAGTCCGTCGACCGTCTTCACCGGCACCGGTTTCATCGTCGGCGACGGCCTGGACGTCATCACGAATGCCCACGTCGTCCCGGCCGCGCCGACCGACGGCAAAATGGAGCAGCTCGGCATCGTGCTGCCGGACGGCGAAGGCGTACGCTTCCGCCCGGCCGAACTGGTGTCACGCGACAACGAACACGACCTGGCCCACCTGCGCCTGTCCGGCACGCCTTTGCCCGCGCTCGAGCTGGGCGATTCGGACACGGTCCAGGAAGGGCAGGAGCTGGCATTGACGGGCTTCCCGCTGGCCATGGCACTCGGCCTGCATGCAGCCACGCACCGTGCCACGCTGGCGGCCATCACGCCCATCGTCCGGCCGTCGATCGGCGCACGCAACCTCGACCCGCGCCAGATCGCGGCCCTGCAGCGCGCGCCCTTCAATATCTTCCAGCTGGACGGGACCGCGTATCCCGGCAACAGCGGCAGCCCGGTCTACGATCCCGCCACTGGCAAGGTGGTGGGTGTCATCAATGCCGTGTTCGTGAAGGGATTGAAGGAGACCGCGATCACGGCGCCGAGCGGCATCACGTATGCGATCCCGGCGAACTTTGTGCGGGATCTAATGCGCAAAAAATGAGCACAAAAGCGATACGCGAGTGATGACCGAGTACAATTTGTATTGTGCGCAGTCTTTTCGTTTGGCACTATGTTATACAATAGGAAGCTGTTAATGGCTTTATAACAACGGCTTTACCGAAAGGGATCTGACGTGGGCAAGTACAAGGCGAACCTGGGGAAATATTCGGCGATCGTATTCGCCGCTGCATGTGCGCTCGCGCTGGGCGGTTGCGCAACGCGCGGTGGACAACAGCCGATCGAGACGCAGGTGACCGATTCCCAATATCTGATCGGGCCGGGCGATGCCGTCAACATCATCGTCTGGCGCAACCCTGAAGTATCGATGTCGGTACCGGTGCGTCCGGACGGCAAGATCACCACGCCGCTCGTCGAAGACCTGCCGGCCGCCGGCAAGACGTCGACGGCGCTCGCACGCGACATCGAAAAAGCCCTGGCCAAGTATATCCAGCAGCCGGTCGTCACCGTCGTCGTCACGAACTTCGTCGGCAACTACGACGAGCAGATCCGCGTGATCGGCCAGGCGACCAAGCCGCAAGCGCTGGCGTACCGCCGCAACATGAGTCTGATGGATGTGATGATCGCCGTCGGCGGCACCACCGAGTTCGCGGCCGGCAATCGCGCCAGCCTGATCCGTAACGTGGATGGCAAACAACAGCGCTTCAACGTCCGCCTGGACGACCTGGTCAAGGACGGCGACATCTCGGCCAACGTGCCGATGCGTCCGGGCGACGTATTGGTCATCCCGGAAAGCTTCTTCTGACAACAGAAGCCGTCGATATTTTTTACACCACCCGGCGTTCCAACATACAATAGTAGTTGCTGGGTGGTACGGCACCAAAATAAGCATCTGATTTTAATGTAAGTTTTTCTTTCAGGCAGCATGCTGGCGCAAAACTTGCTTGGTCAGGTACTGGTCGCCCTCAGTGAGCGACAACATTTTGGGGAACGCACGTGGCTACCGAACATCAAGATAACGACAAGATCGAACCGGCGCCGTCCTTGACCAAACAGGGCGCGGCTCGCCGCCGCCTGGCCAAAGTCGGCATGGGCGCCGGGGTACTCGCGACGCTGGAAAGCAAATCGGCGATGGCGTCGATGGTGTGCCGGTCTCCATCGGGCTCGCTGTCGAACGGCCTGGCCGCGAGCCATTACGGGACGAAGGCGCCAGCCTGCAATGGCCTGTCGCCGGGCTACTGGAAACAGCCCCAGCACGCCTGGCCGGTGTCGCGCGACCTCAAGTTCACCGATGTCTTTTACGCGGCGAGCACCGGTTCGGTCTGTCCGGTACGGGCTGCCTCGTACGACAACGGCAAGTACTACGAACCGGGCTCGTACTTCTGCGCCAAGCTGGAAGACATGCTGAACCCGCAGCCGTTCGACACGAACAACGTCGGCATGCACCTCGTGGCGGCCTACCTGAACATCCAGCAGAAACTGGTCGGTTTCCTCGAGCTCAACGACCTGCAGACCATGTGGAGCGAGCTGCAGACGACGGGCCGCTACAGCCCGACCGCCGGGGTGTACTGGGACAATGCCCAGGTCGCCAACTACCTCGCCTCGATCCACGACTGAAGCGGGGCGGCGAAACGCATGTGGCGTCTGACGCCTGGCCAGGCGCTGGCCTGCCGGGAATGGGATGGGGAAGCCGTGCTGTACAACGACTTGTCGGGCAGTACCCACCTGCTGGATGGCGCCGCGCTCGACCTGTTGTTCGCCCTGCGTGACGAACCCGCCGATGCGGCGGGACTGGCCGGCCGCCTGGCCGACCGTTTCGATGCCGGCGACGACGACCTCGTGTCCCTGATCGACGAGATGCTGGCCGCGCTGGCCGGCCTGGACCTGATCGAACCATGCTGACGGTCGGTTCGCTGTCGCGTGCCGAACTCACGGCGCGCCTGTCCGGTGATGGTCTGGTCCTGCGCACGGGCCCCTTCACCAACCGCATCCGCAGCGACGTGCCGCCGTTGATCGACAGCGTCGCGCTGATGTACGCGGATTATCCCGTCGAGCCGGCGGGCGGCTTCGTCGACTTCCATCTCGAATTGCGGCGCTCGGGCGGCCTGCGCCGCTGGTACCGGTCGCAAGTGCATTTCGCTTACGACGGCACCACGCCGTTCGAGCCCCTGCCGCTGGCGCAGGCGTATCCGATGCTGGAATGGACCATGAACTGGTGCGTCTCGCACCGTGCCCACGGCTACCTGATCATCCACGCGGCCGTGCTGGAAAAACACGGCCGCGCCATCATCCTGCCGGCGCCGCCCGGCTCCGGCAAGAGCACGCTGACGGCTGCCCTGCTGGGCCACGGCTGGCGCCTGCTGTCGGACGAGATGACCCTCGTGCACCTCGACGACGGTGTCCTCGTGCCGCTGCCGCGTCCGGTGAGCCTCAAGAATACGTCGATCGACATCATCCGCGCGTTCCGTCCGGATGCCGTACTGAGCCGCCCCGTGGAGGAAACGACCAAGGGGACGATCGCCCATCTGAAGGCGCCGGCCGGGAGCATAGCCCGTGCCTTTGAACCCGCACGGCCGGCCTGTATCGTGTTCCCGCGCTGGGAGGCCGGCGCGGCCATCGCATTGGACCCGCTGCCGAAGGCGCGCGCCTTCATGCAGGTGGCCGACAACTGTTTCAATTACCAGGTGCTGGGCGCGCGCGGCTTTACGGCCCTCGGCCGGCTGATCGACGCCAGCGACGCCTACACCTTCCGCTACAGCAGCCTGCCCGAGGCGATGGCGCTGTTCGAACGCCTGGCGCAGGGGGCAGCATGATGCCGCTGCTCATCCGCGTGTTGCGCGATCCGGGCATCGTGCAGGGCCTGGACGACGCCGGCTGGGACCTGCTGCTGCGCCAGGCAGATGCCGCCAACCTCGACGCCTGCCTGCTCGTGCTGCTGGAAGATGCCGGCCTGCTGGACACCGTCCCCGCGGCGCCGCGCGCGCACCTGGAGTGGACGCGCGTGGGCGCCGCCGGGCATGCCCAGGCGGCCCGCTACGAAGTCCGCCAGATCGGCCGGGCGCTCGATGGACTGGGATTGCCGCTGATCCTGCTCAAGGGCGCCGCGTATGCGATGGCGGGCCTGGACGCCGGCCGTGGCCGCCTGTTTTCCGACATCGACATCCTCGTGCCGAAAGGGCGCCTGCCCGAAGTCGAGGCGGCGCTCATGATGCACGGCTGGATCACCACCCACCACGACGCGTACGACCAGCGCTACTACCGGGAATGGATGCACGAGCTGCCGCCGATGCAGCATGCCCGGCGCGCCAACTCGATCGACGTGCACCATGCGATCCTGCCGGAAACGGCACCCGTGCGCCCGGATCCGGTCAAGCTGCGCGCGAGCGCTCGTCCGATCGCGGGCGAGCCGCATCTGGCCACGTTGTCGCCGGCGGACATGGTCCTGCACAGTGCCGTGCACCTGTTCTTCGACGGCGAATTCGACAAGGGTTTGCGCGACCTCGTCGACCTGCACCGGCTGCTGACGCAATTCGGCAAGGAACCCGGGTTCTGGGAAGCGCTGCCGGCGCGGGCGCGCGAGCTCGAGCTTGGGCGTCCGCTGTTCTATGCGCTGCGTTATTGTCCGCGCCTGCTCGGCACCGTTGTCCCGCCGGCAGTCCAGGCGGCGGTGGCGCCGGAGGGGCCGAACGCAGCCCTGCTGTGGCTGATGGACCGGTTGTTCGGGCGCGCGCTGCTGCCGCTGCATGCGAGTTGCGCGGACGCCTTCAGCGACGCGGCGCACTTTGCCTTGTATGTGCGCGGGAACTGGCTGCGTATGCCGCCGTTGCTGCTGGCCCGGCATCTGTTCCATAAAGCGTTCCTCAGCGGGAAGAACGACACGCAGACGGCCTGACCCGTCGGGACGTAAAAAAACCGCGGCCGAGGCCGCGGTTTTGCATGGTACTGCTGCCTGTCTGAATCAGGCCTTCGGAGCACGGCGGCGCTTGGCGCCGACCAGGCCCAGCATGCCCATACCCAGCAGCATGATGCTGCCCGGTTCCGGCACGCGGCCGTTCTCGACCGAGAAGGCGCCGTCGACCTTGAACACCAGGTCGCTCGGGGTCACGCTGTAGTCCGGGAACAGCGCGTCGCCACCTTTGTGGAAGCCGTTGGTCAGCGAGTCGCCGGCCGGCAGGTTCAGGTTCGAGTCGTATTTGAAGGTCACATTCGTCAGGCCGGCCAGGTAGTTCTGGTCGATGAAGTCACCTGCCTCCAGGATCGAAGCGGTCATCTTGGTCGAACCCAGACCGATGCCGGTGGCGCTGTCGGTGGTGAACGTCGACAGGGTGCTGGTCGGATCGACGGTCAGCAGGGCGACCATGATGCCGTCATCGAAACCGGTGCCGGTGCTGGTGAAGGCATTGGCTTTGGTGTCGTAGTAGATGGCGACTTTATTCGCGCCCGGGGTGTTGTTCAGGCCAAAGCTTGCGTTCAGCGTGGTGCCCGACGTGCTGGACGTTTTCACGAATTCGCTCAGCTTTGCCACGATCGTGAATTCGAACGCCGAGGAGTCGTTCGGGGCGCCGTTTGCCGTGGAGTCCAGGTTGCCGCGGAAGTTGCCGGTCGTGTTGCCGTTGACGGCGGACAGGTTGGCTTGGTACAGGAAGTCGAATGTACGGCCTTGGGTCAGCTGCGCAGCGCTCGGGATCCCCTTGGCAACGCCGCTGCCGGTCGAGTTCCAGTCCAGGCTGGTCACGTCGGTAGCGTAGACACCGCCGCTACCGTCTTGCAGAGTGAATGCTTGTGCCGACGATGCAGCGAATGCGAATCCGAGTGCGGCTGCAACCGGAATCAATTTGCGGAACGAATTCTTCATGTTGGCTCCAAGTGGATGCTTATTAAGTTGTTCGGTATAAGCTCCGCGTTCTGCGGGCTTGTTCCCACTTAATGCAATCCCCGTGCCAGTTTTTACTTATTTTTATAAATCAAGGACTTAGGTGGAAAACGTGGAGCCGTTGATGCGGAACTGTAAAAAATTCCGATTTTTTATGTGTCCTGACGTAAAGTTTTTAGATGATTTTAAGAAAGAATGCTCAGCGGGAATCGTTCATATCGTAGGGAAATCGAGATACGCAAAAAAAAACCGCGGCCGAGGCCGCGGTTTTATCTGGTGCTGATGCCTGTCTGAATCAGGCCTTCGGAGCACGGCGGCGCTTGGCGCCAACCAGGCCCAGCATGCCCATGCCCAGCAGCATGATGCTGGCCGGTTCCGGAACGTTGACAGCGGTTGCGCCGTCGACCTTGAACACCAGGTCGCCCGGCTGCACGCTATACGACGGGAACAGCGTGTTGTCGCCAGGGCCAGAGTGGAATGCGCTGGTGATCGAATCGCCTGCCGGCAGGTTCAGGTTCGAGTCGTAGTTGAAGGTCACCTGCGTCAGGCCAGCCAGGTAGTTCTGGTTGATGAAGTCGCCCGCCTCCAGGACGGTCGCCTTCATCTTGGTCGAGCCCAGGCCGCTGCCGGTAGCGATGGTGGTGGTGAACGTCGACAGCGTGTAGGTCGGATCCACGGTCAGCAGGGCAACCATGACGCCGTCGTCGAAACCGGTACCTTTGCTGGTGAAGGAATTGGCTTTGGTATCGTAGTAGATCGCGACTTTATTCGCGCCGACCGTGTTTTGCAGGCCGAAGGTGGCGCTCACCGTACCGTTCACCAGATCGACGGACGAGGTGCGCACGTATTCGCTCAGCTTGGCCACGATCGTGAATTCGAATGCCGACGAGTCGTTCGGCTTGCCGTCACCGGTGGAGTCCAGGTTGCCGCGGAAATTGCCGGTGGTGTTGCCGTTGACCGAAGACAGGTTCGCTTGGTACAGGAAATCAAATTTCGTACCTTGGGTCAGTTTCGTACCGCTTGCGACGCCTTTGGCGATGCCGCTACCGGTCGAGTTCCAGTCCAGGCTGGACACGTCGGTTGCGTACGTGGTGCCGGTACCGTTTTTCAGGGTGAATGCTTGTGCCGACGATGCGGCGAAGACCAGACCGAAGGCGGCTGCGACCGGGATCAATTTGCGGAACGAATTCTTCATGTAGGCTCCAGTGTGGATGCTTGTTAAGTTTGTTCGGTTAAACCGCGTGTTGTCGTTGCGGCTCATGAACACGTTAATGCAAGAGCCGTGCCAGCCTGCGTGCTGCTGTTCTAAATCAACGACTTATGAAGAATTGCAATAAACTACCCGATCTGGGGAACTGTCTGCTGTAAAAAATTCCGACAGTCACTACATAACGTTCGTCAAAGCGCCGTTTTGATCCTTGGTTGCAGCGCCGTTGATCTCCACATAGGCGGTCGGCGCATGGCGGTGGAACGCCTGCACACCTTCAAGGAACGCCGTCATGCGTTGCGCCGCAGGATAGTTGGCGAATGCTTCGGCCACGCGACGGGCTCCTGCCGCCAGCGCCGGATCGTCGAGCATTGCGCGCACCTGGCGCGTCAGCTTCTTGGCGCGGAAGCGGTCGGCGCGCAGCAGGGCGCCGGCACCGGCCTTGATGACGCCACTCATGTTCAGGAACTGATCGAGATTGCTGGCGACGCCCAGCACCGGCACGCCGGCGGCCAACGCCTGCTGGCTGGTCGGGCTGCCGCCGTTGCAGACAACGAGGCTGGCGCGCTGCGCCGCCAGGTCGCCCGGCAGATAGGGGGCGACGAACGCGTTCGCAGGCGCGCTGGCCACGTCGATCGTCCCGGCCGTGGCCGCGATGACGGTCACCGGCAGCGGCGCCAGCGCTTCCAGCACCAGCGGCAGGAGGCGGCCCTGGCCGGAGCTGCCGAGCGTGACGTAGACGATAGGCTTATCTTCCGGCAATTTATCCCACCAGTCCGGCTTGGCCAGCGGCGGCGCCCAGATGATGGGACCGATATAGGCGTGCTGTTGAGGCAGGCTCTTCGGCGGGAACAGGTCGGGAACGTCGGCATACATGCTGTAGTCGGCATCCGTATAGACCTTGCGCAGGTCGGTGCCCAGCGACGGCAGGCCGTATTGGCGGCGTACGCGGTTCAGCGGCACGGAATGCGAGGCGAACGCGACCGGACGCGCCATGCGGAAGATCGCATTCGCGATGCGGATCGGCAGGAGGCGCGTCAGCGGGATGTGCGGGACGGCGTAATGCTGCACGACGTACGGACTCCAGTAGGCATTCATCAGCGACACGTACGGTATCCGGCGCAGCCGCGCACTGACCGAGAGCGACAGGCGAAAATCGCCGACGACGATGTCGGGACGGACGGCGTCGAGCACGCGCAGGTCGTCCTCGACGTAGCCCGCGAGCGTCGCCGTGCTGTACACCGGCTTGCCGCCTGCGAGTGCGTCGAGGAATTGCTGGCTGGGAATGCTGTGTATGGTCCAGCGGGTGAATTGCGTCCCGTTGAAGCAGAATTCATAGCCATCCGCGCACGCAACGTGCACGTCGAAACGTGCGGGATCGAGGGATTGCGCAAGGGCGATGGGGCGGCCGACGTGGGCGAGCGTCACGGCTTCCGCAAAGAACAGGATTTTGATACGTTCCATAGGGGTATCGATCGAAAGAGGGTTGCGGGAACGTGCCAGGCGGGCGGCGCCGACGGCGCGGACACGCCGCGCCGTCGGTTTACTTCATCAGTTCTGCAAGTGGCTTGCGCAACGAACGGGCCTGGGGCGCCGGACCGGCGCCGAGCCGGCCCATGAAGACCGGATGGCCGTTGCCGGTGCCGATCAGCTTGTGCAGGCGTTGCTGCAATTGCCGCGCCGAACCATGCAATTTCTCGACGGTCGAGAACGACTCGCCGTGCTGCACGTAGGCGGAAAAGATCAGGGGCGTCATCTCGGGCTGCATCGCCAGGCCCAGGTGGGTCAGCGTGAGCCAGAAACGCTGCACGGCGCGGCCGGCGGCGACGTGGTCCTCGACCGTTTCCGGCGCGTGTCTGGCCATGATGACAAAGTGGGCAGCGCAGCGCAGGCCCGGCACGAGGTCCATCTGCAGGCGCGGTGCCCAGGTGCCCATCAGGCGGTTCATCGTCGACAGGCGACCCCAGCTGACCATCGCCCATTTCATCAGGCGCAAGGTGGCGGCATCGACGCCCAGGGCCTGGTCGGGCACGCGATCGGGGCTGTGGCGCGCGTTCCAGTGGATGATGCGTCGGTGTACCTCATAGGCTTCCGGCATCGTCAGGCGCAGCTTGGCGTTCGAAAACATCAGGCGCGCCGCGGCCATTTTGCCGCCGAAACCTTCGATCCAGCGCACTTCGTAGCCGGCGCCGACGCTCTCCTCGAGGACACGTTTTTCCTCGGGCGTCAGGGCGCGCGTGCTCATCGCGCGGCGCTGCACGCTGCGGGTCGTGATGGCGCCCAGCAGCGGACTCGGCTTCACGGCCGGGTCGGGTACGAAGCGTACGTCGAATACGGGGAGGTGATCCTGGTCGTCCGGGCGCCGGGTGATCTCGGTGCGCAGGCCGTGGGCGGTGGCGGCGATCGCCATCGTCTCCAGCAAGGTGCCGTGCGAGATCTGGCTCGGGCGGCCGCGGAAGTCGTACACCGTATCTTCGCGGGTATCGTGGAAGTGCACGGCGACATGGTCGGGGCCGAGCACTTCGAATCGCCACACCTGGGTGTTGTCGCCGCTCGGCGCCCAGCGCGCCAGGTCGAGGATGTCGTGGAGGGTCTGCGGGAGATTCATGCCTGTACCGCTTTCCCGGCGAGCTGGCGCGTCATCTGGCGCTTGGCGATCGAGATCATCAGGCGGTGGAACGGGTTGCCGTTGCCGCCCGGACGCCAAGTGTGGGCCAGCTTGTTGCGATAGGCGTCGAATTGCACGCCGTGCGGCGCGGCCAGGACCTTGCCGCGTCCCAGCAGGATCTTCAGCGCCTCGGTAGCGACGATGCCGGCGCACAGCTGGCAGGCCATGAAGGTCGACGGACCGCGGCGCTCGGCGAAATTGACCGCGTCCGGCACGACGAGGTAAGGGCGGTGCAGGCCGGCCGGTGCCAGGCCGACGACGAAGCGGATGGCCTTGTCCAGTTCGGGCAGGTCGCCCCACTGGAAATACTCTTCGAACGTCATCTGCCCCGGGAGGAAATTCAGCAGGGCGGCGCCCATGCCCAGCGGCGCGGCCGTCGTGGCCGGGATCCCGAGGCGGGCGCACGCGGCGAACGTCTGCTGGCGGGCGTCGAAAGCAAAGAAGTCGAGCGCGTCGACGTAGAGGTCGACGCCGTCCAGGAATTGGTCGAGATTGCCCTGGTTGACACCGTCAGGAAAGATCTTGACGTCGATTTCGGGATTGATGTCCTTGGCCATGCGGGCCAGGACTTCGGCCTTGGGCTGGCCGACCGTCGACATCATGGCGCCGACCTGGCGGTTGAAGTTGACGATGTCGAAGGTGTCGAAGTCGGCGATATGAAACTTCGTCACGCCCAGGCGTGCCAGGGTCAGCAGGTGCACGCCGCCGACCCCGCCGCCGCCGGCAATGGCGACACGCTTGCCGCGCAGGGCCTGCTGTTCTGCAGGCGTTACCCAGCCGATATTGCGCGAAAACGCCTGTTCATAGCGGAACGGATTTGTCATTGATGAGGAAAAACGGTTTTATCGATAAAACGGCCGAAAGTACCGATATCTGCTACGCACAGCGCATTTTATGCGTGTTGTTCATCCATGCGCAGGAGGCGGTTGATGATGCCTCGTTCTTCACGCGGCGAGAAGAAATAGGGGTAAAACGACCGTTCGGACACGTTGTTATCGGCGCTGAATGTGCCGCCGTATTTCTGGATCTGTTCCGTCACGAATTCCAGATTCACCCGCAGCAGGTAGGCCGGTGCCTCGACGCGCGGATTGATTTTCAGCTCGCCCTCTTGCTGGAAACCGAGCATGCGTTCGTAGAAACGGCGGTGGCGCGGATTTACCTCGATGACGATATCCGTGCATTGGTGGATGTCGCGGGCATAGATCACGGCCAGGTGAAACAGGTTGGCCAGTGACGTTTTCGAGCGGACTGACGGGTCGAACGCCAGCTTCGTGAACTCGCACAGGCGCGCACCCTTGTTGCGGTGCGCGTCCAGCTCCTCCTTGAAGATCTGGTCGGCCATCAGGCCGATCGGCGAATCGATACCGATCGTGAGCGTACCGACCACGTCACCCTTGTCGGTGGCGGTGAGGGTAATGCGATTCGGGTCGTCGCTGAATTGATGCGTGCCGGAATAACCGCGCCAGGCATACATCTTGTTGATCAGCATACTTGCCGAATTTCGCCCGTCCGCAGTATCGGTAAGCCGGATTCCATACGAATCGTGGTTCACGATAACATCCTCATATTGCGAGGGCGTCATATTATCGCGATCACCAAAATCATGAGCGTCCGATAGGGATGCGGCCGAACCACCCTCTGGATCCTTGAAATCGTCGAAAGTCGTCATCGCAGGATTCCCCAATTGTTTAAAAACGTTCGCGTACTGCGAACGGAAGTTCTGGTGCCCGCGCCCTGGCAGTGCCGGGCGTGGATTATTATTTATTTATTAAGGTATATTAGCTTCTTACAAAGCCTTTAGCAATGCGCGCGCTTCGTCGGCCTGGTCGAACGATCTATCGTCCGCCAGAAGCTTGTCGAGCTCCTTGCGCGCGCCTGCCTTGTCGCCCGATTTGCTCAGACCTACCGCCAGGTGGTAGCGCACTTCGGACGACTTCGGCGCCAGGCTGCTGGCTTTCTGCAGCAGCGGCACGCCGCGGCCCGTATTGCCTTGTTCCACCAGAAGCCAGCCCAGCGTGTCCATGACGCCGGCGTTGTTCTCAGCAAGTTTATATGCCTGCTCGGCAGTTGCAAGTGCGCGCGGATCTTTCACTTGCTGATAAGCATACGCCAGGTTGTTCAGTGCGGCAGCATTGTTCGGCGTGCGCTTGACGATGTCTTCCAGGCGTGCGATCGCGGCCTTGTAATCCTTGGCCGCCAGGTTGTTCTCGGCGGCGTACATGCCGATCAGGACGTCGTTCGGGTTGTCCTTCAGGAACTGGGCCGCGCGTGCCTGCGCTTCCTTGCCCTTGCCGGTCAGCGTCATGGCCTGCAGGGATTTCATGAGGATTTCCGGTGCCTTGGCGATCGCGAACGCCTTGTCGTAGGCGGGCAGCGCCTGCGCCGGCTTCCTTTGCGACATCAGCACATCGCCTTCGGTCGCGTAGCCGACGGGCGACTTGTCGTTGATCTTTTGGATCTGGCGCGCCATGGCCAGCGCCTCGTCCCCACGGCCCATGCGCACGGCCAGCTCGACCTGAGCGAGGCGGGCAGCGACCAGGTCGGGTTGCAGGTCGACGGCGCGCTTCAGATCCTCGGCTGCGGCGTTATTGTTCTGCATCAGCATGTGCACACCGGCCAGGCGCAGGTGCGGCGCAGCCGATTTCGGAGCCAGGTTGACCAGCTTGCTGTAGGTTTCCAGCGCGCCGGACGTGTCCTTGTTGGCGATCTGGGCCTGGCCCAGCAGTTCCACCAGTTCGGGATTGGTCGGGTTGGCGGTCTGGACCTTGCGTGCCAGCGTCAGCGCTTTCTGCGCCTGTCCCGTACTCAGGTAGTGCCGGCCGAGGTTGAGCGCCGGCCCGACGGCCTCCGGCTTCGCGTTGCTGGCCTTCTCGAACCACGTCGTCGCTTCCTCGGGATGCTTCTGCATCATCGCCAGTTCGCCCAGGGCGCGCATCGCGTCGACGTTGTTCGGTTCCTTCTGCAGGACTTTTTCGTAGCGCTGCTTGGCGACGTCGGGTTTTTTCTCGACGAGGTCCAGGCGTGCCAGGTTCTGGACGGCCGGGATGAAGGTCGGTTGCAGGGCAACGGCCTTGTCCAGCGCGGCGCGGGCGGCGGGCACGTCGCCCTTGACCATGTTGACGGCGCCCCGCAGGGTCAGCACCTGCGGATTGTCGGGCTGCTGCTTTTCGAGGGCGTCGATGGCGGCCAACGCCTTGTCGTAATGCTTGAGGTTGATCTCCGTCTGGACCAGCGCCATCGTGGCCTGCGCCGATTTCGGGTCGAGCTCCGTGGCCTTTTGCAGTTCGGACAGGCCGCGCGCCTGGTCGCCCTGGGCCAGCTTGGACAGGCCGAGCGACGTACGCAGACCAGCGGCTTTCGGTGCCAAGGTCGCGGCTTTTTCCAGGTAGGCGCTGGCTTTGTTGAAGTCATGCACCTGCATATAGGTTTCGCCGGCCAGGGCGAGCACCTGCGGATCGTCCGCCGCACTCTTCAGTGCCGGCGCGAGCGTGACGGCGGCATCGTTCGGTTGTGCGCTCTTGAGCTGGACCTGGGCCAGCAGCTTGCGGGCGTACACGTCGTTCGGATTGAATTCGAGGTATTTGCGCAGATGCTGGTCGGCTTGCTGCAAGGCGCCGAGGTTCAGTTCCGACGCGCCGGCCAGCAGCACGCTGGGCATGTGGTCCGGTGCGACTTTCAGGACGCGCCCCAGGGCGTCCTGGGCCGCCGAGTACTTACCTTGCGAGAATTCGTACAGCGCGCGGGTATATGTCACGAGCAGATTGCCCGGCGCATTCTTCTCGGCCGCATCGATTTCGGCTTTTGCGTCCGCGAACTTGCCGCGGGTGATGTGGACGTACGCCTTCTCGATATGTGCCGTGCGATGGCGCGGATTCAGTGCCAGCGCCTGGTCGAAGGCGGCGATCGCCTCGTCGGCCTTGCCCTGCGTGCGCATCAGCGAGCCGCGCGCCATGAAGACATCCGCATTCTTGGGATCCTTGGCCACGGCTTCGTCGATGTAACGCTCGGCCGCGTCCTTGTCCTGCTTGGCGACCGCGTAGCGCGCCAGGCCGAGCAGGGCGTCACCCGCATTGGCGTTCAGCGCCAGGGCTTGCTCGAACGCCTGCTTGGCCTCGTCGAGCTTGCCGGTGGCCAGCAAGGCGTCGCCGCGCAGCGTCTGCAACGACGCCGATTTGGCGGCCACTTCCGGCGTGACTTCGTCGAGGATTTCCTTGAACTTGCCTTGCTGCGACATCGCCTTGGCCAACTGGGGCAGCACGCGGTCGGCGGCGATCCCGCTCGAGCGGGCCTTGCGGAATTCCTTCTCGGCCGAGGGGAAATCGCCCATGTCGAGTTCGAGGTTGCCCAGCTCCATGCGTGCCTCGGCGTTTTCCGGGCTCTTTTCGACCGCATTCTTGAGCTGAATCATTGCTGACTTCAGGTCACCTTTCTGCTGATACTGCTTGGCTTCGCCCAGCAGCTGCTCGGTCGACTGCGTGGAGCGGCCGCAGGCGGACAGCCCGGCTACCATGAACGCACCGGACAGGATGGCAGCAGTAAGTTTGAGCTTGTTGGGGTGACGCGGCATCTGGCATTCCTCGAGATATCTATCGTAACCGCATTGTTGTGCGGATTCCTCTTCAACAATAATACCTGAAGGAATACTAACAAAGCCGCACAAGTTTGCCGCCGTGTTGCAAATCCCCCATCAAAGTGGTGGAACTCTGTCACATTTGACGTCAAATCTCGACAATATGACGGCCATATTACTATTCCGGGCCGTTTTCACCTTTGCGCAGGCGGCTCAACAGGGCCTCGACGTTGTCGCCGACGGGCAAGCCATGGCGACGTAACAATTGAACGTGCAATACAAGGTTTTCGAGCACGAGTTTGGCCGAGACGGCCAGCAAGGTCATCAAGCGGTCTTCGGTACTGAAGTTTTCCATCGAGGCGGCCATCTCGCACAAATGGCTGGCGACGAGCTCGCGCAGGTCGTCCTCGGGAAAGGGCAGGTCTGCGAAGTCGATCGGGTCTTCCTGTTCGACTTCGCGCATGAGGGCAGCGAGTTGTTGCGGCTGGATGGGCATGCATGGCTCCGGTGATGGTCCCCGGAGCCATTCTAGGACAGGACTACATATTGCGGCGATACTGTCCGCCCACCTCGAACAACGCCGTCGTGATCTGGCCCAGGGAGCAGACGCGTACGGCGTCCATCAGGCGGGCAAACACGTTCTCGTTGTCGATGGCGGCCTGCTGCAGCGCGGCCAGCGCGGCCGGTGCCTCGTCCGCATGGCGGCGATGGAAGTCTTCCAGGCGCGTGAGCTGCGACTGCTTCTCGTCGTCGGTGGAACGGGCCAGTTCGATCGTCGCCGGGGCCTCCGCGGCCTTCGGATTGCGGAAGGTGTTCACGCCGATGATCGGCAGGCTGCCGTCGTGCTTGCGGTGCTCGTACAGCATCGACTCTTCCTGAATCTTGCCGCGCTGGTAGCCCGTTTCCATCGCACCGAGCACGCCGCCGCGCTCGGCGATGCGCTCGAATTCCTGCAGCACGGCTTCCTCGACGAGGTCCGTCAGCTCCTCGAGGATGAACGAGCCCTGGTTCGGATTCTCGTTCTTGGCCAGGCCCCATTCGCGGTTGATGATCAGCTGGATTGCGAGCGCGCGGCGGACGGATTCGTCGGTCGGCGTCGTGATCGCCTCGTCGTACGCGTTCGTGTGCAGCGAGTTGCAGTTGTCGTAGATCGCGATCAGCGCCTGCAGGGTGGTGCGGATGTCGTTGAAGTCGATCTCCTGCGCGTGCAGCGAGCGGCCCGACGTCTGGATGTGGTACTTCAGCTTCTGCGAGCGGTCGTTCGCGCCGTACTTGTCGCGCATCGCGACGGCCCAGATGCGGCGCGCCACGCGGCCCAGCACCGTGTATTCCGGATCCATCCCGTTCGAGAAGAAGAACGACAGGTTCGGCGCGAAGTCGTCGATGTGCATGCCGCGCGCGAGGTAGGCTTCGACAAACGTAAAGCCGTTCGACAGGGTGAAGGCCAGCTGCGAGATCGGGTTCGCGCCCGCTTCGGCGATGTGGTAGCCCGAGATCGACACCGAGTAAAAATTGCGCACCTGGTTCTGGACGAAGTATTCCTGGATGTCGCCCATGACCTTCAGCGAGAATTCCGTCGAGAAGATGCAGGTGTTCTGGCCCTGGTCTTCCTTCAGGATGTCGGCCTGCACCGTGCCGCGCACGTTGGCCAGTACCCACGCGCGGATCTTTTGCGTTTCGTCGGCGTTCGGCTTGCGGCCGTTGTCGCGCTCGAACCGGTCCATCTGCTGGTCGATCGCGGTATTCATGAACATCGCGAGGATGGTCGGGGCGGGGCCGTTGATCGTCATCGAGACCGAGGTGTTCGGGCTGCACAGGTCGAAACCGTCGTACAGCACCTTCATGTCGTCCAGCGTCGCGATCGATACGCCCGAGTTGCCCACTTTCCCATAGATGTCGGGCCGCAGCGCCGGGTCGGCGCCGTACAGGGTGACGGAGTCGAACGCCGTCGACAGGCGCTTTGCATCCATGCCCTGCGAGACCAGCTTGAAGCGGCGGTTCGTGCGGAACGCGTCGCCTTCGCCGGCGAACATGCGGGTCGGATCCTCGCCCTCGCGTTTGAATGGGAACACGCCGGCCGTGTACGGGAAGGCACCCGGCACGTTTTCCAGCATCAGGAAGCGCAGGATCTCGCCGTGATCCTCGAAGCGGGGCAGGGCGACCTTGCGCACCTTGTTGCCCGAGAGCGTCGTGTACGTGAGGTTCGTGCGGATTTCCTTGTCGCGGATCTTGACCACGTGCTCGTCGCCCGCGTAGGTTGCCTGCAGCTGCGGCCAGGACGCGAGCAGTGTCTTCGCCTCGCCTTCCATCGCGTTCTCGCGTTCCGTGATCAGGTCGTCCAACACGACTTCACGGTTCGCGGCGGCGAGCATGCGCTTCGTCTCCGTCAGCTGCTGGCGCTCGCGCGCGAGTTTCACCTGCTTGCCGACGTTGCGGTGGTAGCCGCGCACGGTGTCCGCGATCTCGGCCAGGTAGCGCGAGCGCGCGGGCGGCACGATCACGTTCTTGCCGCTCGAGTATCTGGTGGCCGGCCTGGGCAGTTTCGGCGTGTCGATTTTCAGGCCGAGTTCCGCCAGCGCCGGCAGCAGGCCGAGATACAGCGCGGTGACGCCGTCATCGTTGAAGCGCGACGCCTGCGTGCCGTAGACGGGCATCTCGTCCGGCGACCTGCTCCACAATTCCTTGTTGCGCTGGACCTGCTTGGCCACGTCGCGCAGCGCGTCCTGGGCGCCCTTGCGGTCGAACTTGTTGATGGCGATGAAGTCGGCGAAGTCCAGCATGTCGATCTTCTCGAGCTGCGACGCGGCGCCGAATTCCGGCGTCATCACGTACATCGATACGTCGACGTGCGGCACGATGGCGGCGTCGCCCTGGCCGATGCCGGACGTTTCGACGATCACGAGGTCGAAGCCCGCGACCTTGCATGCGGCGATCACGTCCGGCAGGGCCTGCGAGATTTCCGATCCCGCTTCGCGCGTCGCGAGCGAGCGCATGAACACGCGTGCCTGCCCGTTCCACGGGTTGATCGCATTCATGCGGATGCGGTCGCCCAGCAGCGCGCCGCCGGATTTGCGGCGCGACGGGTCGATGGAGATGACCGCGATGTTCAGGCGGTCGCCCTGGTCGAGGCGGATGCGGCGGATGAGTTCATCCGTCAGCGACGATTTACCCGCGCCGCCCGTGCCCGTGATGCCCAGCACGGGCACTTTCAGGCCTTCGGCCGTGTCCATGATGCGCTTGCGCAGACTGCCGTCCGCCTTGCCGTTTTCCAGTGCCGTGATCAGTTGCGCGAGCGGGCGGTGGCGCTGCTCGATCGGCCCGGTCTGCAGCGGATCGAGGGTGGTCGGCGCATAGCTCGACAGGTCGACGTCGCACGCTTCCAGCATCGAGCGGATCATGCCGACGAGGCCCATGCGCTGGCCGTCTTCTGGAGAGAAGATGCGCGTGACGCCGTAGGCATGCAGCTCTTCGATCTCGTGCGGGACGATGACGCCGCCGCCCCCGCCGAACACCTTGATGTGGGCGCCGCCGCGCTGGCGCAGCAGGTCGATCATGTACTTGAAATATTCGACGTGGCCGCCCTGGTAGCTGGAGATGGCGATGCCTTGCACGTCCTCGGCCAGCGCGGCCGTGACGACTTCGTCGACCGAGCGGTTATGCCCCAGGTGCACGACTTCGGCGCCGTTCGTCTGCAGGATGCGGCGCATGATGTTGATCGAGGCGTCGTGGCCGTCGAACAGCGAGGCGGCCGTGACGAAACGGACTTTGTTGGACAGCTTGGCGTGCTCCGGCAGGTCGAGCTTGGCGGCAGGCGTGATGTCGTTCATGGTGTTCCCTGGAAAACGGAAGCGAACTGTGGGTTCTTTGTACGGTATATGACGTTAACGTAAACGTCAAGAATGGTTCTCGACATCATGCGGCACGCTTTTTGATGTTGCCGGAGAGGAGTTCCTCCTTGTGCACGCGATACTCGGCCACGGCTTTTTCCTTGACGTGGCCGAAGCCGCGGATCTGCTCCGGCAGCGCCGCCAGCTCGACGGCGACGGCGTGGTTCGATGCGTCCAGCGACGCTAGCTGCGCCTCGATCATGTCACGGTATTCGGTGACGAGGGCGCGCTCCATCCTGCGCTCGGCCGTGTAGCCGAACACGTCGAATGCCGTGCCGCGCAAGCCTTTCAGTTTGGCCAGCAGCTTGAACGCACCCCACATCCACGACCCGAACTCGGCTTTCACGAGGTGGCCCTTGGCGTCCTTCTTCGCGAACAGCGGCGGCGCCAGGTTGAATTTCACGCTGAACTTGCCGTCGAACTGGCTTTGCAGCTGCTCCACGAAGCGGCCGTCCGTGTACAGGCGCGCCACTTCGTACTCGTCCTTGTAGGCCATCAGCTTGGCATACGACTTCGCGACGGCCATCGACAGCTTGTTGCCCAGCTTGAGCGCCGCCTCGCGTTCGCGCACGCGCGTGACCAGCGTTTCGTATTGCGCTGCATAGGCCGCGTCCTGGTAACCGGTCAGGAATTCGACGCGCTTCTTGATCACGCTGTCGAGGCTCTGCGGCATCTGGACCAGGACCGGCTGCGCCGGGATCGCCGTGCGTTCGACACGTTGCAGGTCGACGGCGGCGCGGCGGCCCCACAGGAAGCTGCGCTGGTTCGATGCGACGGCCACGCCGTTCAGTTCGATGGCGCGCAGCAGCGAGGCTTCCGACAGCGGCACGAGGCCCTTCTGCCATGCATAGCCCAGCATGAACAGGTTGGCGGCGATCGAGTCACCCATCAGCGCCGTCGCCAGCTTCGTCGCGTCGAGGAAGTCGGCGCCGGCCTCGCCACCGACCGCTTCCACGATCAGCGAACGGACCTGGTCGGCCGGGAATTCCCAATCTCTCTGCTGGGCGAACGTGCCGGTCGGCTGCTCGTGCAGATTGACGACGACCATCGTGCGGCCCGGACGCATCTTCGAGATGGCGTCGGCGGCGCCGGCCGTCAGCATGTCGCAGCCCAGCACGAGGTCGGCCTCGCCGGTGGCGATGCGCTGCGCACGCAGGCGTTCCGGCGTCTCCGCGATCTTCACGTGCGACGTGACGGAGCCGTTCTTCTGGCTCATGCCCGTCATGTCCAGCACGGACGCACCCTTGCCTTCGAGGTGGGCCGCCATGCCCATCAGCGCGCCGACGGTGATGACGCCGGTGCCGCCGATGCCGTTGATCAGGATGTTGTACGGCGCCGCGATCGAGGGAAGGGCGGGCGTGGGCAGCGGACCCCAGCCGTCATCGCCATCCTTCTTGCTGGCGCCGGCCTTGTTCTTCTTCAGCGTGCCGCCTTCGACGGTGGCGAAGCTCGGGCAGAAGCCCTTGGCGCACGAATAATCTTTGTTGCACGCGGACTGGTCGATGGCGCGCTTGCGGCCGAATTCCGTTTCCTTCGGCAGGATAGCCACGCAGTTCGACTGGACGCCGCAATCGCCGCAGCCTTCGCACACGGCTTCGTTGATCACCATGCGTTTTGCGACATCCGGGAACTCGCCCTTTTTCCGGCGACGGCGCTTCTCTGCCGCGCAGGTCTGGTCGTAGATCAGCACCGTCACGCCGGGGATCTCGCGCAGTTCGCGCTGCACGTCGTCCATCTTGCTGCGGTCGTACAACGTCACTTCCGCCGGCAGCGCGGAGCGGTCTTCGTAACGCGACAGGTCTTCCGTGACGAGCGCGATGCGCTGGACGCCTTCGGCCGCCATCTGGCGCGCGATCAGCGGCACGGACGTCGTGCCGTCGACCGGCTGGCCGCCCGTCATCGCGACCGCGTCGTTGTACAGGATTTTATAAGTGATGTTGACCTTGGCCGCGATGGCGGCACGCACGGCGAGATAGCCCGAGTGGAAATAGGTGCCGTCGCCCAGGTTCTGGAATACGTGCGGCACCTTGGAGAACGCGGCCTGGCCGATCCACGGCGCGCCTTCGCCGCCCATGTGCGTCGTCAGCTTGTTCATCTCCGGGTAGATCGACGTGGCCATCACGTGGCAGCCGATGCCGGCCAGCGCAAACGAGCCGTCCGGCACCTTCGTCGACGTGTTGTGCGGGCAGCCGGAGCAATAGAACGCGGGACGGAACGGCGTCGTCACGGCTTTCATGAGCACCGCGTCCTTCGCTTCCAGGAAGGCCAGTCTCGCCTTGATCAGGTCGCGGGTGCGCTCGTCGAGATTCAGACGGGTGATGCGGCCGGCGATCACGCGCGCGACTTGCGCGACGGAGAAATCGGCCTTCGGCGGGAGCAGCGATTCGCCGCGCGGCGCGACCCACTCTCCCTTTTCGTCGAACTTGCCGATCACGCGCGGACGCACGTCGTCGCGCCAGTTATAAAGCTGTTCCTTCAGCTGGTATTCGACGACTTGGCGCTTTTCTTCCACGACGAGGATCTCGTCCAGGCCTTGCGCGAATTCGCGCACGCCTTCCGGCTCCAGCGGCCAGATCATCGCCACCTTGAACAGGCGCAGGCCGACCCGGGCAGCCATCGCTTCGTCGATGCCCAGTTCTTCCAGCGCTTCCAGCACGTCCACGTACGATTTGCCGGAGGCGATGATGCCGAGCTTCGCATCCGGGCTGTCGATCGTCGTGCGGTTCAGCTTGTTTTCACGCGCATACGCGAGCGCCGCGTAGATCTTGTAGTCCTGCATCAGGGCTTCCTGATTGCGCGCCTGCTGGCCCAGCGGGATCGCCGACAGCCGCGTATTCAGGCCGCCTTCCGGCATCGCGAAGTCCTGCGGGATGTTCACCTTGACGCGGAACGGATCGGCGTCGACCGAAGCGCTCGATTCCACCGTGTCGGCCAGCGCCTTGAACGCGACGGCCAGGCCGGAAAAGCGCGACATCGCCCAGCCGTGCACACCCAGGTCCAGGTATTCCTGCACGTTGGACGGATACAGCACGGGGATCATGCAGGCGGCGAAGATATGGTCGGACTGGTGCGGCAGGGTCGACGAATACGCGCCGTGGTCGTCGCCCGCGACGAGCAGCACGCCGCCGTTCTTCGCCGTGCCGGCGTGGTTCATGTGCTTGAAGACGTCGCCGCAGCGGTCCACTCCCGGGCCTTTCGCGTACCACATCGCGAACACGCCGTCGTACTTGGCCGGCCCGATCAGGTCCACGGTTTGCGTGCCCCAGACGGCCGTCGCGGCCAGGTCCTCGTTCACGCCCGGCACGAACTGGATGGATTTCGCTTCCAGGTGACCCTTGGCCTTCCACAGGTTCTCGTCCAGGCCGCCCAGCGGCGAGCCACGGTAGCCCGAGACGAAGCCGGCCGTGTCCAGGCCGGCCTGCTCGTCGCGCAGCTTCTGCATCATCGGCAGGCGCACGAGGGCCTGGATGCCGGACAGGAAGATCTTGCCGGAGGTGGCGGTATACTTGTCGTCGAGGCTGACGTCTTTGAGGGGAGCGGGAACGGCGGGCGCGGCAGGCATGGACGCGGATGCGCCCTGGCCCAGGACGGTGTCAGGCATGGTGTCTCCAAACTTTGTGTTTTCAGATGGACCCGTGCCGGAGGCGCGCCGGGTAGGCGCTGGCCGGAATGGGTCCCGGTGCCGCTTTGGCGGCTGTTACACCAAGTGTAGAGACAAGTTGACGTATACGGAAATACGGAATGAGGATGGAGCCATAAGAAAAAATGATGGCTCGGCTTACCCCTTGAGTGCCGTTGCCCCGATCCAGTGACCGCCGGCGCACAAGTCATGCGCCACCTGGACGACGAGACGGCTGACGGCCGCCGCCGCATTGGTCAGCGGGATATTGCGCGAGGTGCACAGCACGACGGTGCGCGCAATGGCCGGATCGCGGATGGCCAGCGCCCGCATGGCGCCGCGTTCGACCTCGGCCTGTACCGGCGCCACGGGCAGGATGGTGGCGCCCATGCCGGCGAGGATGGCCGATTTCAGGATCGCGATCGAGTTGATTTCGATGACGCCGTGCGTGGCCAGGCCCGCGGCGCGTGCCGTGCTTTCGATGCGCGGCCGCACGCCATGCTGCAGCCCCGGCAGGATTAGGGTCGTGTCCAGCGCAGCGCGCAAGGTCAGGCTGTCGTGCCCGGCGGCGGCAGATGCGTCGGCGCGGCAGATGAAGCGCAGCTCTTCCTCGACGAGTGGAATGGCGGCGAAGCTGCCGAGCTGGCCGTCGTCGAACAGCACGGCCAGGTTGATACGGCCGGCGCGCAACTGCTCGGCCAGGCTGCCGGTGATTTCCTCGGTCAGCTGTAGCGTGATTTCCGGATAGCGCTGGCGGATCGCCGTCAGCAACGGCAGCGCGAGGGCATCCGAAATACTGTGCGGCAGGCCGAGCGTGACGCTGCCCGATGGCCGTTCGGCCGATTGCACGACGGCAGCCTGCGCATCCGCCACCTGCTTGAGGATGGCCTGCGCATGTTCATAGAACACCTTGCCGGCGTCGGTGTTGAGTACGCCCTGTGCCGAGCGGTGCAGAAGCTGCACGCCCAGTTCCTCTTCCAGCTGACGCAATTGCTGGGTCAGCGCCGGCTGCGCCACGTGCAGGACCAGCGCGGCACGCGATAGCGAGCCGTGGTCCACGATGGCGACGAAATAGCGCAGCTGACGGAGTTCCATTTTTGTAAATACTTGTAGCTTTATGGCTACAAGAAATCACCATAAGTTTATTATTAGAAAGTTTCCTGTCATCAAGTTGATATACTCGATGGACGCCGGATCGCGGCGAGATTAACACACACACTCGGGACTCTTTCATGCTCAAGAAGGTCGATTCCTCCCAGTTGCACGTTGGGATGTTCATCCATGACCTCGATTGCGGCTGGATGGAACATCCTTTCGTCCGTAACCGCTTCGTTCTTAGCACCGAGGATGAGATCCGCAAGATCATGGTAGTGGGCATCCGTTCGGTGACGATCGACTGCACGCGCGGTCTGGATGTGTCAGATGCGCCCACGGTGGCCGAAGCGGAAGCCGCGACGGAGGCCGAGGTCGCCGCGATCGCCGCCAAACCGGTGGCGCCGCTGCGTACGACGCTGGCCGAGGAATTCGACCGGGCCGTGGCGATCCGGCGCCAGGCCGCCGATCTCGTCAAGACCGTGATGCAGGATGCGCGCCTGGGCAAGGCGGTGGAAATGGACAAGGTATCGCCGGTGGTCGAGAACATCACCGCATCGATCCTGCGCAATGCATCTGCGTTGCTGGGCCTGTCCGCCATCAAGACCAAGGACGATTACACGTTCCTGCATTCGGTCAGCGTCTGCACCCTGCTGGTCGCCTTCTGCCGTTCGCGCAAGCTGGATGCCGCGACCACTTACCAGGTCGGCATCGGCGGCCTGCTGCACGATACGGGCAAGGCCCGGGTGCCGGACGCCATCCTGAACAAGCCGGGTCGCCTGACCGACGAGGAATTCGAGATCGTGCGCCGCCACCCCAGGGACGGCTACGATATCCTGCGCCGTTCGTCCGGGATCGGTCCCATCCCGCTCGACATCACGCTGCACCACCACGAGCGGCGCGACGGTACGGGTTATCCGGACCGCCAGGGCGAACAGGACATCAGCGAGCTGGCGCAGATGGCGGCGATCGTCGATGTCTACGACGCCATCACGGCCGACCGCTGCTATCACAAGGGCATGCCGGCGGCCGAGGCACTGCGCAAGATGTACGAGTGGAGCAAATTCCATTTCAATCCGGCGCTGACGCAGGAATTCATGCGTTGCGTCGGCATCTATCCGGTCGGGACCCTCGTCCTGCTGGAATCGGGCCGGCTGGCGGTGGTCGTCGAGCCGCACGAATCGAGTCTGCTCACGCCCAAGGTCAACGTCTTTTACAGCACGAAGAGCCAGACCTACATCAAGCCGGAAACGGTGGACCTGGCGCGTGGTGTGGGCTTCGGCGGCGCCGACAAGATCGTGCGCCACGAATCGCCCGACAAATGGCAGGTCGACCCGCTGCGTTTCATGCAGTTGGCCTGAGCGCTCCGGGAACGTTCAAAAGAATTCGGCGGTGTCGTTGGAGGCGACGGTCTGCAGCAGGCCGTGCGCGACGAGGTCGTCGTAATGGCAGGCGCGGTTGCGCCCGTTGCTTTTCGCGTAGTACAGCGCCTGGTCGGCGTGGCCCAGCGTGACCACGGGCGATTCGTACGCGCTGATGCTGACGAAGCCGACGCTGACGGTCACCCGTCCCACCTGCGGGAACACATGGCTTTCCACGTTGATGCGGAAGCGCTCGATGATCTTCCAGGCGTTGTCCAGCGTCGTCGAGCGCAGCAGCACGACGAATTCCTCGCCGCCGAAGCGGAATACGCGGTCCTGCGCGCGGAACGACGATTGCAGCAGGTTGGCGATCAGGATCAGCACTTCGTCGCCGTACAGGTGGCCGAACTTGTCGTTGACGGCCTTGAAGTGGTCGACGTCGACGACGGCCAGCCACTGCTTTTCCTGGGCATGGTGCTGGCGCCGTTCCGGCAGGCCCGGCAGACGCGGATCCCGTTCATGGGAATTCTGCAGCATGCGCGCCAACTGGTCGTCGAACGTCTTGCGGTTGAGCAGACCGGTAAGTGAATCGCGTTCGCTGTAGTCGAGCAGGTTCTGGAAATTCCGGTAAACGCCGACGATGCCGCCGATCACGTACACGGTCTCGCGCGAAAACGCCTTGTCGTCACGGATTTCCAGGCAGGTCGTCGCTTTGTCGGCGAACCAGATCGGCAGCCAGAGCACACGCATGCCGTCGGCCGCAATCGCTTCCGCGCTGGTCTGGTGCTCGGCCAGGCAGCGTTTGAGTTCGGGGAGGGCAGATACCGGATCGCCCAGCACGCCGTCCTGCGAGTCTTCCAGGCGGGCTGCGCCACCCTTCACGATGTTCGCACGCGCACGCAGATATTGCTGTCCGGACACGGTCGTGATGGCCAATATGCGCGTCTGCGCCGCGCCCGCCAGCTCCTGCACTGCCGAGATCACGGAAATATCGAGCATCGCGTGATCGCGGTGGCCGGTCATGTCCACCATGTGTTTCAGAAGCGAATCCATGTCGTTCTCAGCAATGTAATCAACCGACCTGCAGGCTGGGCACAGCCGCCGTCGCGTTCGCAGGTATCAGGCGTTTCACAAAGAGCAAGCGAAACAGGATATAGCGTTTTTGCATTCTAAGCAATTATGCAAATGCAATTTTTTTAGCCTGAGTGAATTTTCTCAAAGCCAAACTGCAACGTGCTCCCCCAGGCTAGGGGGATTTTGATTCTGTCGAACAAAAAATAGTTCCGCACAGAAAAGTTGTTGATGGTCAAGTTGCCGCGCGGCATCAAAATTTATAGTGGACTCACTGGCACGGAACACGGCAAGTCAGCAGGGAAGTGGTGACTTGACCGGTGTCCTCGGGCTGGTAGCTGTTCTTATTAACCCACCATATGGGAGTTTGTCATGAGCAACTTCATCTCTGCAGTCAAAACCTTCGCTGCCGACGAAAACGGTGTGACGGCCATCGAGTATGGCCTGATCGCTGCCCTCATCGGCGTAGCGGTGGCTGCTACGGCGAAAACGTTGGGCGGAGACCTGTCGGACCTGTTCTCGGACATCTCTGCCAAGGTCAACGGCACCGCCTGATGTAGCAGGGCAGCCCTCCGGGTCTTCGGGCCCGGAGGGCTTTTTTTTGGGAGCTGTCATGCAAATCGAACAATACCGCGATGCGCTGCTGCTGCTCATGGTAAGCATTGCCGCTGTTAACGACCTGGCGACGCGGCGTATCCCGAACCGTCTTCTGCTCGCCGGGCTGGCCGGTGCGCTGTTCCTGCACGCCTTGTCCGCTGAACCGGGCACCGCGCTGCTGTCCGCATTCACCGGCATGCTGCTGGGCCTGGGTATCTTCCTGCCGTTCTACCTGGTGCGTGGCATGGCAGCCGGCGACGTCAAGATGATGGCCGTGATCGGTTTTTTCACCGGCCCGGCCGAAGCATTCCAGATTGCCATCCTTACCTGGTGCGCCGGCGGCGTGATGGCGCTGCTGCTCATCCTGGTGCGCAGCCGCCTGAGACTGGCCCTCGTCAATATCGGGCACCTGCTGTCCGGATTCATTGCCACGGGCACGAAGTCAGCGGACACGGCGCTCCCGCAAAGCGCCGGTTCGATGCCTTATGGACTGGCCATCGCGGCCGGCACGATCGTCGTTCTGGTCACTCAATATGGATGAGTCCGCTCTTGGTAAAGCTCAAGGGTGGCCAAAAGACCGGTAGTTAGAATGATTTTGACCTGTTTCGGAAAACAAGCAAGGCAAGGGGACTCCGATGTTTGAAACGCTATCGACAGGCATTACCGCGGCGGCATCGCGGGCCGTACAGCCCGCGTCGCCGGGCAGTCCGGAGATCGCACCAGTCCTGCCGCGCCAGGCGAAAACCGTGCGCGATACCGGACTTGAACCGCGCTTCGTGACGGATCTGGTGCTCAAGGCGATCCAGGCCGGCGGCAAGACCCCGTTGACCCATCTGGCCGGCAAACTGCGGCTGTCGATCAGCGTGCTGCGCGAGGTCCTCAATCCGCTGATCGCGGAACAGCAGGTGGAAGTGGCGTGGTGCGGCGAGTCGGACATCGACATGCAGTACCAGTTGACCGCGCACGGCCAGCGCAGCGCCGTCGACGCCCTGGCGCGCTGCGGCTATGTCGGCCCGGCCCCTGTCACGCTCGCGTCGTATCGCGCCGTGGTTGAACGCCAGGCGTTGCGCCACGCGGATGCCGAGCGCATCACACCCGCGCAACTGGCGGGCGCGCTGGGCGACGAGGGCCTGTCGCAGGCCGCGCGCGACGTGCTGGGCGCGGCACTGTACGCACGCCGATCGCTGCTGTTGTACGGACCGTCCGGCGGCGGCAAGACGACGCTGGCGCGCAAGCTCGGACGCCTGCTGCCCGGTCCCATCGCGGTGCCGTATGCGCTGATGGCCGGGCGCCAGGTGATCCGCCTGTACGATCCCGCCGTGCACGTGGCACCGCCGCCGATCGCGCGCCAGCAGGAAGAACGGCGCAGCTGCGATGCGCGCTGGACCGTGTGCCAGCGTCCGCTCGTCCACGTCGGCGCCGAACTGGGGCGCGACATGCTCGACCTGCGCTATGACGCGGAGCAGGGCGTGTACCATGCACCGCCGCACCTGCAGGCGAACAACGGGATGCTGGTGCTCGACGACGTCGGCCGCCAGCGCATCGCCGCGGCCGAGCTGCTGAACCGCTTCATCGGTCCGCTGGACGCGGGAACCGACCAGTTGTCGCTGCAGGGCGGCCAGGCGGAACTGGTGCCGTTCGATGCCGCCGTGGTGTTCGCAACCAACCTGGCCCCGACGAGCGTATTCGATGACGCCGCGCTGCGCCGCATCGGCTACAAGGCCGACATCGGCGCGTGGTCGCCGGGCGCCTACCGCGCCCTGTTGTGCCGCCAGTGCCGGCTGCGCCGCATCGATGTCGAGGATGCCGCGGTCGACCACCTGATCGAGCGGCTGCACCCGCAATCCGGGCGCGCGCTGCTGGCCTGCTATCCGGGCGAACTGCTCGACCGTGTCGCCGATTTCGCCGGCTTTGCCGGGACCGAACCGCGCCTCACGATCGCGGCGGTCGAGCAAGCCTGGCGCAGCATGTTCATCGCTTGCGCGACGGAGATTCAAAAATGAAGAACAAGCGTGCCATCCTCGTCATGGCCGTTGCGATCCTGTTCGGATTCGCGGCTGTCGTGTTCGCATCACGCTGGCTGCTGAAGCAGCCGGGCAGCAGCAGCGGCCGCATCCTCGTGGCCGCCACCGACATCAGCCTCGGCCAACGCCTGGCGCCCGAGATGTTCAAGCCGGCCGACTGGCCTGCCGACAGCGTCCCGAAAGGCGCCTTCACGGATCCGCAGAAACTCGGCGGGCGCGTTCTCAAGACGAACCTGCTGATGGGTGAGCCGGTCAGCGAGGCCAAGCTGGCGCCGGCCGGCACGCTCGGCGGATTGTCGGCGCTGATCACGGAAGGCAAGCGCGCGATCACGGTGCGCGTGAACGACGTGATCGGCGTGGCCGGCTTCGCGCTGCCGGGCAACTACGTCGACATCATCGTCAGTACCCAGAAGGACGTGCCTCCCGGTGTCGACGCCCGCCAGCAGAACATCTCGAAGATCGTGCTGGAGCGGATCCTCGTGCTGGCCATCGCCCAGGAAGTCAACCGCGACGAGACCAAGCCGAAGGTCGTCAACGCGGTCACGCTGGAAGTGACGCCGGAGCAGGCCGAAAAGCTCGACCTGGCGCGCAGCGTGGGCACGCTGTCGCTGGCCCTGCGCAACCAGGTCGATCCGCAGGCGGCCAGCACCGAAGGCGCGACCAAGCTCACCTTGCTGCCCGAGGCGCCGCCGCCCGCGCCGCGCAAGCCCGCGCCCAAGCCCGCCCCGGCCATGCGTCCCGCGCCGGTGGTGGTCAAGGTGGCGGCGCCGGTGCGGCGTGATTGTGTCACCGTGCTCAACGGCCTGCGCATGTCGCAGGAGTGCTTCTGAACTTCATCCAGGGTAAAGCCATGAACGGATGCTTGACGCCATCACCGCTGCTTCGTTGCTTGTTCGCCGCCGGCCTGGCGCTGGCGGCTACCGGACCCGCAGGCGCGGCCGCCAAATCGAAAGCCCAGCCCGTGGACAACCCGACCGGCGCCACGCCGCTGCGTGCCGAGGCCGGACCCAACTGCAAAGGCGAGGCCGCGAAGCCGGCCCAGCTGGCCCTGCAGGTCGGCAAGTCCAGCCTGATGCGTTTGCCCGAGCCGGTCCAGCACCGCAGCGTCGGCAACCCGCTCGTCGTGCAGGCCCTGATGGTGGCGCCCGACACGCTGTACATCGCCGGCGTCGACGTAGGCACGACCAACATGATCATCCAGGGCAAGAGCGGCCTGTGCAGTGTGGTCGACATCACCGTGGCCATGGACCCAGCGGCCCTGCAGGCGATGCTGGCCACGGCCATGCCGGACGAGCATGAGGTCAACGTGCTGGCCGCATCCGACGCCCTCGTGTTGACCGGCACCGTGAGCGATACCGTCGCTGCCGCACGTGCCGTCGAACTGGCCACTGCGTACGTACGGCGCCCGCTGCGCGCGCTGACGGTGCCCGACAAGGAAGACGCGACGAGCCAGAGCCGGCATGAAGGCCAGAACCAGGGCGGTGCGGCAGCGGCCGCGGCGCGGATTGTCAACATGCTGTCCGTGCGCGCCCCCCAACAGGTGCAGCTCGAAGTCAAGATCGCCGAAGTGTCGAAGAGCCTGCTCGACCGCCTGGAAGGCGGTACCCGCTGGACCTTCAGTTCCGGCAGCTGGGGCGCCATGCTGCTGTCGAATTTCATTACCGGGACGGCGCATGGCGCGCTCTCGGTGGGCAAGAGTGCCGACCGCAACCTCACCGCCGCAGCCGAGAAGCAGGATGGCCTGGTGCGCGTGCTGGCCGAGCCGAACGTGATGGCGATCAGCGGCCAGGAAGGTACGTTCCTCGTGGGCGGCAAGTTCTACATCCCGGTCGCGCAGGATAACAACCGGGTGACGCTGGAAGAGAAGGAATTCGGCGTCGGCCTGCGCTTCACGCCGACGGTATTGGGCGGCGGGCGCATCAACCTGCGCGTCGCGCCCGAGGTGTCGGAGCTGTCGCGTGAGGGTATCGGCCTGTCGGCCACCGGCTTCAACGGCACCGCCATCCTGCCGGTCGTGACGACGCGCCGTGCCACTACCACGGTCCAGCTGTACGACGGCCAGAGCTTCGCGATCGGTGGCCTGATCAAGAGCAACCTGGTCGCCAACCTGAAAGGGCTGCCGGTGCTGGGCGAGCTGCCCGTGCTGGGCGCCCTGTTCCGCAGCGCGGATTATCAGCAGGACCGCACGGAACTGGTATTCGTGATCACCGCGCACCTCGTCAAGCCCCTGTCCGGCAACAGCTACGAGCTCCCGACCGACAAGGTGGGCGAGCCGTCGCGTGCGAGCGTGATGCTGGGCGGTCGCCTGGAAGGCAAGCCGCCGAAAGAGACGACAGCAGTCGTGTCGCTGCCGGCGCCGGCGACACCTGCGGCGCAAAGCCCCGGCGGTTTCGAACTGAAATAGGAGAGAGCAATGGCCATCAGATGCAAGGGAACGGCGTGCGTGGCGCTGGCGGGCATGCTGCTGTACGGATGCAGCGCGACCCCGCGTTTCGACAAGCAGTTCGGGTCCGCCGTGCGCGCCAACGTGGCGGCGCAGGTACTCGATCCGGCCGCCGCGGCCAATACGAATCCCGCCGCCGGCATGGAAGGCGCCGCCGCCGTCATCGCCCACGAGCGCTACGAGAATTCGTTCAAGGAACCGGAGAAACCCATCAGGGCCCTGGTCGTCAGCGGCGTGGGCAGCAAGTGACCCTTTTCCGAATGCCGTCCCAAGGACCACGATGAAAGCCCTCCTGATCAGCCGCGACACCCAGCTTTACGCGGAGATCGCGTCCCAAGGCGCCGCCCGCGTGCCGCCGCTGAATGTCGGCGCCAGCCGTGTCAGCCTGCGCGATGCGCTCGAACGTCCGCTGCCTGATGCGCCGAGCCTGATCATCGTCGACATCAGCGATGCCGATGCCGCCGACGGCGACCTGCTGGAGCGCCTGACCCGCCACTACTCGGCAGCGCATTTCATGCTGATGACCGACAATCACCACCCCGATCTCCTGATCCGCGCCATGCGCGCCGGCGTGCGCGAAGTCCTGCAACTGCCGCTGGTGCACCGCGCGCTGCACGAGGCGATCGACCGTATCGCAGCCAGCGCCGGCGTGGCCGCGATGCGCGATGGGAAGATACTTGCCTTCATCGCCTGCAAGGGCGGCAGCGGCGCTACCTTCATCTCCACCAATTTCGGCTACGCGCTGGCCACCCTGGCGGACAAGAAGGTGCTGCTGATCGACCTGCATCGCCAGTTCGGCGACGCCACGCTGTACGTGTCGGACCAGAGGCCGGCCATGACGCTGTCCGACGTGTGCCAGCAGATCGCGCGCATCGACGGGCCGTTTCTGGAATCGTGCCTCGTCCACGTGGCGCCCGGTTTCGGCGTGCTTGCGGCCGCCGACGACCCGGGCCAGACGACCGAAGCCAAGCCCGAACACATCGACACGATCCTGCGCGTCGCGCGCCAGCATTATGACTACATCCTGCTCGACGTCGGGCGCCAGATCGACGCGGTGTCGCTGCGCGCGCTCGACACCACCGATGCGATCTACCCGGTCCTGCAGCTGGCCCTGCCGGACATTCGCGACGCCCGGCGCCTGCTCGACATCTTCCGCTCGCTCGGCTATGTGACCGACCACATCCGCCTGATCGTCAACCGTTACGAAAAGGGCGGCAAGCTGCGCCTGGCGGACCTGCACGCGGCGCTGGGCGCGGAAGTGCTGCACACCGTCCCCAACGATTACATCGCCGTCACCGATTCCGTCAACCAGGGCATTCCAGTGCTGCAGCTGGCGCGGGGCAGCGCCGCTGCGCGCAGCCTGGCCGACCTGGTCGAAGTGGTGACCGCACGCCGCATTCCCGAGGCCAAGGGTCTGTTCGACCGCCTGTTCGGGCGTGGCGAAGACGATTGATTTTTTCAAGGAGCCGTCCATGTCCCTGCGCGAACGCCTGTCCGTGACGGACGAGGAGCGCCAGCATCAGCCCGTAGCGGCTGCGGCGCAACAAGCCTACACGGAGCTGAAGAAGACGATGCACCAGATGATCCTCGACCGGATCGACCTGGAGCGCCTGAAGCGCCTGACGAGCGAGCAGTTCAAGCACGAGCTGGCGCTGCTGGTCCAGCGCATCATCGAGGAAGAGCGCATCGTGCTGAACCAGCAGGAGCGCCACCACCTCGTGCTCGACATCCAGCACGAGATGCTCGGCTTCGGCCCGCTCGAGCCGCTGCTGAACGATCCGACCATCTCGGACATCCTCGTCAACACGTATGACAAGGTGTACGTCGAGCGGCGCGGCCGCCTGGAGCTCACCGACGTTTCGTTCCACGACAACGCGCACCTCATGAAGATCATCGAGAAGATCGTCTCGCGCGTCGGCCGCCGCGTGGACGAATCGAGTCCGATGGTCGATGCGCGCCTGCCGGACGGTTCGCGCGTCAACGCGATCATCCCGCCGCTCGCGGTCGACGGGCCGCTGGTGTCGATCCGGCGCTTCGGCGCGACGCCGCTCACGGTACAGAACCTGCTCGACTATAAAAGCGTCACGCCGCCGATGATCAAGGTGCTCGAGAGCCTCGGCCTCGCCAAGGTGAACATCCTGATCTCGGGCGGTACCGGCAGCGGCAAGACGACGATGCTGAACCTGATCTCCGGCTTCATTCCGGGCAACGAGCGCATCGTGACGATCGAGGACGCGGCCGAACTCCAGCTGCGCCAGCCGCACGTCGTGCGCCTCGAAACGCGTCCCCCGAACATCGAAGGCAAAGGCGAAGTGACGCAGCGCGCGCTCGTGCGCAACTCGCTGCGCATGCGCCCGGACCGCATCATCCTGGGCGAGGTGCGCGGATCGGAAGCGCTGGACATGCTGCAGGCCATGAACACGGGCCACGAAGGCTCGCTCGCGACCATCCACGCGAACACGCCGCGCGATGCCCTTGCGCGCCTGGAGAACATGGTCGGCATGGCCGGCGTGAGCCTGACGCCGCGTGCCATCCGCCAGCAGATCGCTTCCGCAATCACTGTGATCCTGCAGGCCTCGCGCCTGGCCGACGGCACGCGCAAGGTCGTCAGCATGCAGGAAATCACCGGCATGGAAGGCGACATCATCTCGATGCAGGAAATCTTCCGCTTCGAGCAGACGGGGATCGACGCGGACGGCAAGGTGCAAGGCCATTTCTGCGCCACGGGCGTGCGGCCGCGCTTCGCCGACCGCCTGCGTATGTTCGGCGCCGCGGTACCCGAGGACACCTTCGACCCCGACCGCGTGTTCACCTGAACCGCATCGCCGCGAAAGTCACGCATGGACATCCTCTTCTACGGATTCATCGTCTTCCTGTTCGCCGCCGTTATCCTCGGTATCGAAGGCGTCTATCTATGGTGGGTGAGCACGCACGGCGCCAGCGCTCAACGGATCGCGCGCCGGCTGCAGCTGATGTCGGGGAACCAGGGCCGCAGTGCCGAACGCATTTCGATCCTGAAGTCGCGCCGGTTCGGCCGGCATGACCTGGTCGACCGCCTGCTGCAGCGCTTCCGTTTCGCGCACCGCCTCGACAGGCTCCTCGTGCAGTCCGGCATCGCGTGGTCGGTCGAGCGCTTCCTGCTGTGCTCTGTCGCGACGATGCTGTTGGCCGCCTACCTCGTGCTGCAGTGGCCGCTGCCGCTGCCGGTCCGCGTCGGGATCGTGCTGTTGTGCGCCTATGTGCCGCTGCTGCTGGTGCGGCGCGCGCGCATGCGCCGCCTCGCGCGCATCGAGGAACAACTGCCCGACGCCGCCGACTTCATCGCGCGTGCGCTGCGCGCGGGGCACTCGTTTTCGAACGTGCTGCAAATCGTCGGCAACGAGCTGCCGGAACCGCTCAGCGGCGAGTTCCGCATCGCGCGCGAGGAAATCAACTACGGCGTCCCGCTGGGCGAAGCGCTGCACAACATGGCGGCGCGTATTCCGCTGACCGACCTGCGTTACCTCGTCATCGCGATCCTGATCCAGCGCGAGACCGGCGGCAACCTGGCCGAGATTCTCAGCAACATCAGCCACATCATCCGTAGCCGGCTGCGGCTGGCGGCGCAGGTGCGCGTGCTGTCGGCCGAAGGGAGGATGTCGGCGTGGATCCTCGGGCTGCTGCCGTTCGCCGTGGGGGCCATGCTTTTGCTGGTGAATCCCACTTACGTCATGGTGCTGTGGAGCGATCCGCTGGGCGTGAAAATGCTTTGGATGGCGCTGGTCATGATCATCATCGGTGTGATCTGGCTGAAGAAGGTGATCCGCATCCACATCTGAGGAGACATCGATGACTCGCGCGCAGCTTCTGTTCCTGTTGATTGTCTTCGTGGTCGTCTGCTGCCTCGCATGGCTCGCGGCGGTGCTGTTCGCGCCGGCCGCGCTGCGTGCCCGGCTGGCGAGCTTCATGGGCCGCGCCGACCAGGCCCAGGCAGAGCGCAGCGGCTGGATCGAACGCGTGGCGCGCGCCGCCAAGCCGCTCACCAAACTGTCGGTGCCGGACGAGGGCTGGGAAAAGTCGGCGCTGCGCACGCGTTTCATGAACGCCGGCTGGCGCAACCCGGCGGCGCCGACGCTGTACTTCGCATCGAAGACGGCCCTCGCGCTGGGCCTGCCCGCACTGGTCGGCATCGTGCTGGCCTTCGTACCCGCCGCCATCGCCGATCTCGGCATGCTGTTCCTGCTGCTGCTCACGGCAACGTGCGGTTATTACTTGCCGAACATGATCCTCGACCGCGTCGTCAAGCGCCGCAAGCGCGACATCTTCGAAAACGTTCCCGATGCGCTCGACCTGCTCACGGTGTGCGTGGAGGCGGGCCTGAGCCTCGAGCGTGCGTTTGTCAAGGTCGCCACCGAGATCCATATCAAGAGCGTCACGCTGGGCCAGGAATTGCAACTGGTGCTGATGGAGATGCGTGCCGGCTTCAGCAAAGAAAAGGCGCTGCGCAATTTTGCGCTGCGCGTGGGGCTGGACGACGTCGACTCGCTCGTCGCCATGCTGATCCAGTCCGAGCGCTTCGGCACCAGCATCGGCGACGCCTTGCGCGTGTACTCGGACACGCTGCGTGGCAAGCGCCGTATGGTGGCGGAAGAGGCGGCCGCCAAGATCGGACTGAAACTGTTGTTTCCCCTCATCTTCTGTATCTTCCCGACCCT
Organism: Telluria mixta; assembly: GCF_029223865.1. Taxonomy (NCBI): domain Bacteria; kingdom Pseudomonadati; phylum Pseudomonadota; class Betaproteobacteria; order Burkholderiales; family Oxalobacteraceae; genus Telluria; species Telluria mixta. Next base: position 1,816,824 of record NZ_CP119520.1, on the reverse strand, counting down.
GTTGATGGTACTGCTGGGGCCTGCCGGCATTCAGATCACCAAGCTCTTCGGTAGCACCCTCGGCGGTTCCCACTGAACGAACGGAGATTGTCATGCGCGCGCGTATCCGCCTCTACAGCCTGCCATTGTTGTGCAGCGGCGTGCTGCTGCTGGCCTGCAGCAGTCCATCGCTGCAGCCGAATGCCGGCACGTCCGCGCCCCCGGCGGCGGATGACAGTTATCTGCGCGGCCGCAACCTGTACCTCGCGCGCCGCTACGACGACGCGATCGCCGCCTACCAGGCCGCGCTGCACATCGACGCCACGCATGTCAATGCGCGCAACGGCCTGGCGATCGCCTACGCCGAACAGCGCGATTTCGCGCACGCGATCCCGATCTGGCGCGATCTGACGCGTGACGTCACCATGGCGTCCGGCCCCGCATCCGCCTTCCTGTTTTCCAACCTGGGCTATGCGTACCTGCTCAGTGGCGACCTGGATGAGGGCCAGGTCGCGCTCGAAAAAGCCTGCCTGCTCGACCCGCTCAACCACCGCGCCTGGCAATACCTGGGCGAGGCGCTGGTCAAGCTGGGTCGGGAAGAGCGCGGCCAGCAGATGCTGCGCCAGGCCGAGGCCTTGCGCGAGCACGACTTCCGCGCCGATTATGCGACGGCGAACGGCGGCACGCGCCTGCCGGCCATCGAGCAGGCGGTCAAGACCGACCGGCGCCCCGACGATGACGCCTGGGTGTCCGTCGAAGTGATCCGCAGGGACGACGGCATCCTCGAATTGCGCCGCATGCCGGCAAAAGTCACCGCGCTGCATGGCGCGCCTGTCGACGGTGCGGCCGCCCAGCCGCTCGTGCCGGAAGCGGTCGCCAGGCTCGAGATCAGCAATGGCAATGGGCGCCAGGGGTTGGCTCGCCTTGTGTCACGACAATTGCGCGATCCGGGACTGAAGGTGGTGCGACTGATGAATGAAAAGCGATTCGACGTGCGTCAGACCCGCGTCGAGTACCAGTCAGCCTTCCGGACGACGGCGGAACGCCTGGCCCGGCAGGTCGGCACCGGCGATCCGGTCGAGGTCGGTATGGCCGGGCACGCCGACGTGCGCCTCGTCATCGGCCACGATTTGCCGCTGCAGCGCATCGTCGAAAGACCGCCGTCGGGTCCGCTCATGGCGCAGGCGGGCCGGGCTGATGCCCCTTGAACGTTGCAGTGCCGTTTTCACAACAGTAGCGGGCGACAGACTCCACCGAAATTCGGAATAATAAAATTCTTGATAACTCGGGAGAATCGCCATGAAGCTCACTCGTTTTCAGTCCGCCATTGCCCAGTCAGTTCTCGCGACCTCGCTGCTGGTCTCGCTCGCCGCCTGCGCGCCAACGCCGACCCGCGAAGGTACGGGCGAATACATCGACGATTCCGTGATCACCGGCAAGGTGAAAGCGGCCTTCGCTGCCGATCCGACGGTCAAGGCGACCCAGGTGCAGGTGGAAACGTTCAAGGGCACGGTGCAGTTGAGCGGCTTCGTCGATTCGCGCGAATCCGCCCAGAAAGCCGTGGAAATCGCGCGTGGCGTGAACGGCGTGAAGTCCGTCAAGAACGACACGGTCATCCGCTGATTCTTTCCGGCTGCTTATCGTGAGCTGACTTATTGCCAGCTCACCTTACCGAAGCCATTCGTCGTCGCGTTGCGCGTGGCCGGCTTGCCGTAGACGGTGGCCGAGCCCATGCCGCTCAGATTGACGTTGGCTGCCGTTTTCGCGTACACGCTGGCGCCGCCGAGGCCGGTCATGTCCAGATCGACGGTTTCCGCGCGTAATTGTTGAGCGTCGAGCCCACCGACGCCACCCAGTTGCGCGCGCAAGACCTTGGTCTGGCCGGCCACGGTGATATGGCCGGCGCCGCCCAGGTGCAATTCGATGCGGTCGGCCTGGCCGGGGTTCAGCGTGAGGCCGCCGACGCCGCCCAGGCGCGCGTCGACGTCGCGGTATTGTCCCGTGAAGCGCACGGCGCCGGCGCCGTCCAGCGCGAGCTTCAGCTTGTCGCCGCTGAAGCCGGTGACCTCGCTCGAGCCGACTCCCTGCGACACGAATTCACGCAGGTTCGGCACGGTGAGATCGGCGCGCAGCTCGTTCTTGCTGTTGCCTTCGAAGCGGGTATTGTTTTCCATATCGATCACGAGCGTGTCGCCGCGCTGCGTGGTCGTCACTTTCGTCACGTAGCGGCGGTCGCCCGACACCACCAGCGACGGCGTCGCTCCCTGGTGCAGGTTCAGGCGGATCACGCCGCCCAGGCGCACCTTCGATACATTCGCATCCACGTTGCGGTTTTCGCGGACGAGGTCGTCGGCCACGGCTGCGTGCGCGCTGACGGCCAGGCTGGTGGCCAGGAAAGCGCTCTTGATCAGTTTGTTCATGTCGGGGTCTCCAAATAGTGATCTGATGGAATCACTATAGGCAAACACCCTGCATGGAACCCGTCGATTGCGACAGAACGCAGCATTGGCGGTACAGGCCGTGAAATCGCATCTTGGCCGCCGGCCACTGGGTCGGCGAGATCGAATCGATTGCGCTGTAAATGGAAGGAGACGATGATGGGATGGACAATCAGCGTCGGCACGGCCGGCGCACGGAGCAGCAAAGGAAGGGGCGGCAGGCCCCAGGCGCTGTCGGTATGCATCGACGCACAAGGCGTGAGCGCCCAGGTACTACATCGCAATCCACGAGGGCACGGTTGTCCGTGCACGTTTCGCCACTCATTACGAAGTTACGAAGAGAGACAGAAATGACGAAACATGAACACTACGACGTGCTGAACGTCGAAGGCGGCCGCCCGGTCAAGATGTGGACGCGCGGCGTCCCGGTCGAAGAGGAGGCCAAGCGCCAGCTGGCCAACACGGCACGCATGCCGTTCATCTATAAACACATGGCGGCGATGCCTGACGTCCATCTGGGCAAGGGCTCGACGATCGGCAGCGTGATTCCCACACTGGGCGCTGTGATCCCGGCCGCGGTCGGTGTCGACATCGGCTGCGGCATGATGGCCGCCAAGACGACCCTGAGCGCGAACGACCTGCCGGACAACCTGGGCCCGTTGCGCAGCGCCATCGAGCGTTCCGTTCCGCACGGGATGTCGCCGAAGACGCGCGGCTTCAAGGGACGCGACAAGGGCTCGTGGGACACCCCGCCGCAGGCCGTCGACCAGGCGTGGATGGCGCTGAAGGACGAATTCGACGTCATCTGCCTGAAGACGCCGAAGCTGAAGAACACGAACAACTACAAGCACCTGGGTACGCTCGGCACCGGCAACCACTTCATCGAGATCTGCCTGGACGAGCAGGGCTTCGTATGGTTCATGCTGCACTCCGGCTCGCGCGGCGTCGGCAATGCGATCGGATCGCACTTCATCGAGGTGGCCAAGCAGGACATGCGCACCCACTTCATCAACCTGCCGGACCAGGACCTCGCGTACCTGCCGGAAGGGACGCAGCACTACGACGACTATGTCGAAGCAGTGGGCTGGGCGCAGAAGTTCGCACGCATGAATCGCGAAGTGATGATGCAGAACCTGATCGCGGCCGTGCGCACGGTCATCAAGAAGCCGTTCGAGACGCACGTGGAAGCGGTGAACTGCCACCACAACTACGTGCAGAAGGAGCATCACTTCGGCAAGGACGTGCTGGTCACGCGCAAGGGCGCGGTGTCGGCACGCGAGGGCGAGCTGGGTATCATTCCGGGATCGATGGGCGCCAAGAGCTACATCGTGCGCGGCAAGGGTAACCCGGAGAGCTTCCACAGCTGCAGCCACGGCGCCGGCCGTACCATGAGCCGCACCGAGGCGAAGCGCCGTTTCTCGGTCGACGACCAGGTGCGCGCCACCGAGGGCGTCGAATGCCGCAAGGATGCCGACGTGATCGACGAGATCCCGATGGCCTACAAGGACATCGACGCCGTGATGCAGGCACAGAGCGACCTCGTGGAGGTTGTGCACGTCCTGAAGCAGGTCGTCTGCGTTAAGGGATGAAGTGAGGGGATGAAAGGACATGACATGATCGAACTGGATGGCGCCGTGGGCGAGGGCGGCGGGCAGATCCTGCGCAGCGCGCTGACGCTTGCCATGATCACGGGGCGGCCATTCCGCATCCGGAACATCCGCGCCAACCGCGCCAAGCCCGGCCTGATGCGCCAGCACCTCGTGGCCGTGCAGGCGGCCATGCAAGTGTGCGGCGGCGAGGCGACGGGCGCGGCGCTCGGCAGCCAGGACCTGACGTTCGTGCCGGGGCCGGTCCGCGGCGGCGACTACGAATTCGCCATCGGCACGGCCGGCAGCTGCACGCTGGTGCTGCAGACCGTGCTGCCGGCCCTGCTGAAGGCGGACAAACCGTCGACCTTGCGGCTCGCGGGCGGCACGCACAACCCGATGGCGCCGCCCGTGCAATTCCTGCAGCGCCTGGTGCCCGCGCGTGGCCGAGATGGGCGCCCGCATCGACATCCAGCTGGAGCGTTTCGGCTTTTATCCTGCCGGCGGCGGCGTCGTCCTGGCACGCGTCGAACCCTGCGCCGAGCTGCGGCCGCGCACGTGGATGACGCGCGGCGAACGCCGGGCCGCGTACGCCGAGGCGTTCGTGGCCGGCATTCCGGGACGGGTCGCGCAGCGCGAACTGGAATGCGTCGGCACGGCCATGAACTGGGGAGACGGCCAGTTGCTGGTACGCGGGCTGCCGGCCGACCAGGGGCCCGGCAATGCCTTGATGCTGACCCTCGACTACGAACACGCGACGGAAGTGTTCACGGCGTTCGGCGAAAAGTCCGTCACCTCCGAACAGGTGGCGCGCCAGGTGGTGCAGCGCGCGCGCCAGTACCTCATGTCGCAGGCGACATTTGCCGAATACCTGGCCGACCAGATGATGTTGCCGCTTGCACTGGCCGGCGGTGGCGGGTTCACGCTGGACGAGGTGTCGATGCATGCGCGTACCAATGCACAGGTGATCGAGACGTTCCTGCCCGTGCGGTTTACGTTCGACCGGCGTGATGATGTCGACTGTTGTACGGTGGAGCGCAATGATGTCGAATAATTTTACATTCGTGGCGCATAAAGCAAATTCTCTATGTAAATCAATTGCATCTTGTAATGGCACAAGTTTTGCTGCTTTGGTTTCCTAGTGCTTAATAACCCTAGGGAATAAGAATGACATTGAAAACCGTCGCCGGCATGCTGGCCTTGGCTGTTTTTACGACTGGCGCACAGGCTGCCGGCCTGTCCTTCACGGGCGCGTTCAATCACGACAACGACGTGCAGCGCTTCACGTTCACGGTGAGCGGCACGTCGACCGTGAACCTGCGCAGCTGGTCGTATGCCGGTGGCGTGAATGCGCTCGGCGACACGATCGCCCGCGGCGGCTTCGACCCGATCCTGTCGCTGTTCGACGGTACGGGCGCCAAACTCCATGAGCAGGACGATGCCATGTGCGGTGACGTGGCAGCCGATGTCATGACGGGCCGCTGCTATGACGTCAACTACACGACCGAGTTGGCGGCGGGGACCTACACGGTGACGGTCCAGCAGTTCGACAACTTCGCCGTCGGATCGAATCTCGCCGAGGGCTTCGCGCGCGACGGCGTGGCCGCCCAGAACTTCCGCAATGGCTTCGTCGACGCGGCCGGCGACAAGCGCGATGCGCATTGGGCATTCGATATCCTGAACGTCGACACCGCTGCCGCGACGCCGGCGGCGGGCGTGCCGGAACCGGCGTCGCTGGCGCTGCTGGGCATCGGTATGCTCGGGCTGGTGCGCCGCAGACGTTCGTAAGCTTTCCTGTGCGCCCAAATACAAAAGGGTTACGTGCGTGAGCGCGTAACCCTTTGTTTTTACTGCTGAATCTTGGTGCCGGCTGCAGGACTCGAACCCGCCACCTGATGATTACAAATCAACTGCTCTACCTGATGAGCTAAGCCGGCAATGTGGCCAGAATTATACCCTTATTTGATCCGGGTCAACGTGGGACGCCCACCTTTTTTGGGTGGTTCGTCATCATCGTCGGGAACATGCGACACCTCGGAGGTCTTGGCCGGGACGGCGGCCAGGCCAGGAGCTGGCGCGGCGACCGGTTCCGGCGTGGACGGGGGCAGGTCCGCGGCCGTCGTCGTGACGTCGAAGGCCATGCCCTGGCCGTTTTCGTTGGCGTAGATGGCCAGTACGTTGTGCACCGGAATGTACAGCTCGCGCGAGACGCCGTTGAAGCGTGCCCGGAAGGTGATCGCGTCGTTGTCCATTTTCAGCCCGGAGGTCGCACCGTAGCTGATGTTCAGGATGATCTCGCCCTTTTTCACGTATTCCATCGGAACCGTGGTGGCGGCGTCGACCTTGACGGCCAGGTAAGGCGTGTAGCCGCTGTCCGTGCACCATTCGTAAATGGCGCGCAGCAGGTACGGCTTGGTGGAGATGTCTGGCATGGTGTGATCGAAATGATGCGAGATGTTACACGCCAGTGTACTTCGATTCGCCTGCGGCGTCGTAAACTGGCGTGCAACGAAGGTGGCGCGTTAGCGGCGCATCACCTTTTCGGACGGGGTCAGGGCCTCGATGTAGGCCGGACGCGAGAAGATGCGCTCGGCGTACTTCATCAGCGGCGCCGCGGTCTTCGACAGTTCGATGCCATAGTGATCCAGGCGCCACAGCAGCGGAGCGATGGCCACGTCCAGCATCGAGAACTCGTCGCCCAGCATGTACTTGTTCTTCAGGAACAGCGGGGCCAGGGTCGTCAGGCGGTCGCGGATTTCGGCGCGTGCCTTGTCGTGGCTCTTGTCGCCCACCTTGTTGCGCTCGTTTTCGAGCGTGTTGACGTGGACGAACAGTTCCTTCTCGAAGTTGAACAGCATCAGGCGGGCACGGGCGCGCATGAGCGGGTCGGCCGGCATCAGCTGCGGATGCGGGAAGCGCTCGTCGATGTATTCGTTGATGATGTTCGATTCGTACAGAATCAGTTCGCGCTCGACCAGGATCGGCACCTGGCCGTATGGATTCATCGTCGAGATGTCCTCGGGCTTGTTAAACAAATCCACGTCGCGCACTTCGAAGTCCATGCCCTTTTCGAACAGGACCAGGCGGCAGCGCTGGGAGAACGGGCACGTGGTGCCGGAGTAGAGAACCATCATGGTTTATAGTTCCTTCAAGAAACAAAGGGGTGAAGCGCCAGGCGGCTCACCCCGAATAGACATTGCCCGCATTATAACCGGGCAATCAAGTCACTTTACGTCTTTCCAATAAGAAGCATTCAACGACCAGGCCAGGAAAGAGAAGAAAGCGAGGAAAATCACGACGATCGCACCCAGGCGCTTGCGAAAATCGCGCGCCGGTTCGGCCATCCAGTCCATGTACGCGACGAGGTCGGCCACCTGCGAGTCGAACTCCTGGGGGCTCAGCGTGCCCGGCGTCACCTGTTCGAAGCCGGCGAAGCGGTGCACTTTCTTGCCTGCTTCGTGCGGGTCCGGTTCCTCGACCATCTTGACCGTGCGCACACCCTGCATCTGCCACAGCACGTGCGGCATGGCGACGTTCGGCACGACCAGGTTGTTCCAGCCGGTCGGACGGGCGTCGTCCTTGTAGAAAGTGCGCAGGTAAGTGTAGATGTAGTCGGGGCCCGTACCGGCGCTCGAGGCGCGTGCGCGCGTGATCACCGACAGGTCCGGCGGCACGGCGCCGAACCAGGATTTCGCATCCGCGGGACGCATTGCGATCGTCATCATGTCGCCCACCTTCTCGCCCGAGAACAGCAGGTTGTTCCTGATCTGGTCTTCGCTCAAACCCAGATCGCGCAGGCGATTGTAGCGCATCGACGATGCGGAATGGCAGTTCAGGCAGTAGTTGACGAACAGCTTGGCGCCGTTTTGCAGCGACGCGATGTCGGTGCGTTCCGGCGCCCGGTCGAGCGCGACCGTCCCTTCGTTTGCGAACACGAATCCCGGCAGCAGGGCCAGGACCGCGAGCAGTTTTTTCGAAAAAAACATCATGGTTGTCCTTTGGCTAGTTTCCGGAATCAATGCGGGGTGAACGTAACGCGCTTCGGTACCGGCTTGAACCGGCCCATCGCGCTCCACCACGGCATCAGGAGGAAGAAGCTAAAGTACAGCAGGGTGCAGGCCTGGGCGAGCAGCGTGTAGGCCGGGGTCGGCAACTGGGTGCCGAGGTAGCCGAGCGTCAGGAACGCGACGAAGAACACGGCGTACACGTACTTGTGCCAGTCCGGACGGTAGCGGATCGATTTCACCGGCGAATGGTCCAGCCACGGCAGGAACGCCAGGATCACGACGGCCGAACCGAACAGCACGACGCCCCAGAATTTCGCATCCAGCACCTGCGGCAGCATGCCGATCTCGGCCAGGATGGCGACGACGGTGATCGCGACCTTGGTTTTGTACGACAGGCGCGAACGCAGCCAGATGAACACGACGTAGGCGGCCACGCCTGCCATCACGACCCACATGAAGTCCGACGTCGTCGCGCGCAGTACCGAGTAGAACGGTGTGAAGTACCAGGTCGGCGCGATGTGCGGCGGGGTCTTCAGGGAGTCGGCCGGCAGGAAGTTGTTGTATTCCAGGAAGTAGCCGCCCATCTCAGGCGCGAAGAACACGACGGCGCTGTAGATCAGCAGGAAGGCCGACACGCCGAACAGGTCCTTCGTCGTGTAGTACGGATGCGAGGGGATGGTGTCGACGCCGTGGCCGTCCGGGCCCAGGTTTTCCTTGACCTCGATGCCGTCCGGGTTGTTCGAACCCACTTCGTGCAGCGCGATCAGGTGCGCGGCGACGAGGCCCAGCAGCACCAGCGGGATCGCGATCACGTGGAAGGCGAAGAAGCGGTTCAGCGTAGCGTCCGACACGACGTAGTCGCCGCGGATCCACAGCGACAGGTCCTGGCCGATGAACGGGATCGCGCCGAACAGGTTCACGATCACCTGGGCGCCCCAGTACGACATCTGGCCCCACGGCAGCAGGTAGCCGAAGAACGCCTCGGCCATCAGGCACAGGAAGATCGCGAAGCCGAACAGCCAGATCAGCTCGCGCGGCTTGCGGTACGAGCCGTACAGCAGGCCGCGGGTCATGTGCAGGTACACGACGATGAAGAAGGCCGAGGCGCCCGTCGAGTGCATGTAGCGCACGAGCCAGCCCCACGGGACTTCGCGCATGATGTATTCGACGGAACCGAACGCGAGACCCGCGTCCGGCTTGTAGTGCATGGTCAGGAAGATGCCGGTGACGATCTGCAGCACGAGCACCAGCATGGCCAGCGAGCCGAACAGGTACCAGATGTTGAAGTTCTTCGGGGCATAGTAGCGGCCCCACTGGTCGTTCCACAGCTTCGACAGCGGGAAGCGGTCGTCGACCCAGGCCAGGGCCTTGTGGCTTTTCGGCGCGTCGGCCGGGAGTTTGGTGTCCTTGAACGCTGCGCCCATCTTATGCCTCGCCTTTCTCGTCTTTGCCGATCACGATCTTGTTGTCGGACAGATACATGTACGGGGGAACATCGAGGTTGGCCGGCGCCGGCTTGTTTTTGAAGACGCGGCCCGACAGGTCGAACGTCGAACCGTGGCAGGGGCACAGGAAGCCGCCGTGCCAGTCGTCCGGCAGGTTCGGCTGGGGGCCTTCGGTAAAGCGGGAAGAGGGCGAGCAGCCCAGGTGGGAACAGATGCCGACGGTAACCAGGACTTCCTTGTGATCCTGGCGCGCGCGGAATTCGTTTTTCGCGTATTCCGGCACCGGTATCTGGAACGATTTATCGGAATTCGGATCGGCGACCAGGCTGTCGTTCTTCGGCAGGCTGGCCAGCATTTCGGGGGTACGACGCAGGATCCAGACGGGCTTGCCGCGCCATTCCACGACTTTCATTTCGCCCGGCTTGACGTCGGAAATATCCACTTCGACCGGTGCACCGGCCGCCTTCGCTCGTTCGGAGGGCTGCAACGTACTGACCAGCACCCCGGCCGTTGAAACACCGACAACGCCACCCGCCGCGCATGTAGCCACGAGCAAGCCTCGCCGGCCTGAATCGACCTGCTTCTCATTACTCATACCAACTCCATTCGTCAAATGCGAAATGTTGCAATGCAATACGTTGCAAACCAGTAAAAGGCTTTTTTGCAACAGTCGATTATAGGTGATCAGTTTTGCAAATTAAAGAAAAAACGTTTGCATTGTCAGGCGACTCCCCAAAACGCGCGTTTTTGACTTGGACCACTTGACCACATGGATATCTCCTTGGGCCGGAGCGCGCCACGTTTCCTGTATCATCGCTGTGAACCTGACAAGGTTTTAAAAAACACAAGGGAGGACCGCAATGGCGATGCTGGAAGAGTTCAAGAAATTTGCGATGAAGGGCAATGTCGTCGACCTGGCGGTCGGCGTGATCATCGGCGGCGCGTTCGGACGCATCGTCGATTCGCTCGTGCAGGATGTCATCATGCCGCCGATCGGCAAGCTGTTCGGCGGCCTCGATTTTGCCAGCTACTACATTCCGCTCAACGGCCAGGCGTATGGCCTGCCGCTGGCCGAGGCCAAGAAGGCCGGTGCGGTGCTCGCGTACGGCAATTTCTTCACGATCCTGCTGAATTTCCTGATACTGGCGTTCGTCATCTTCCAGATGGTCAGGCTGATGAATCGCATGCGCGCGCCGTTTACCAAGGCCGAGGAAGAGCAGCAGGCAGCCGCTGCGGTAGTCGCGTCGGAAGAGGTTATCCTGCTGCGTGAAATCCGTGACGCGCTGACGCTGAAGCGATAGTCGCGGGAGCCATCCGATGCGCCGCTACTGGCTGCTGTTCGCGCAAACCGTCACGATTGCCCTCGGCATCTATGTCGTGATCGCGGCGCTGCGGCCGGCGTGGACGGGGCGCGCGCCGACGCAGGTCGGCGGGGTAGTGCCCGTGCTGCAGGCACCGGGCGGCGGCCCCGCGCCGGCCAGCTACCGCGACGCCGCCGGCCGCGCCATGCCGGCCGTCGTCAACATTCTCACCAGCAAGGCGTTGCGCGAAACCCATCCGCTGCTGAAGGATCCGTTCTTCAAACGGTTTTTCGGCGACAAGATGCCGCCGCAGGAACAGATGGCCAGCCTGGGCTCCGGCGTGATCGTCAGCGGCGACGGCTATATCCTGACCAATTACCACGTCGTGGAAGGCGCCGACGAGATCGAGGTCGGCCTCGCGGACGGGCGCAAGTCGGCCGCCAGCGTCGTTGGCACCGATCCGGAAACCGACCTCGCCGTCATCCGCATCAAGGCGGATAAATTGCCCGTGATCGTGCTGGGCGACCCTGAGCAGGCGCGCGTGGGCGACGTCGTGCTGGCGATCGGCAATCCGTTCGGCGTCGGCCAGACCGTCACGCTCGGCATCATCTCCGCACTGGGACGCAATAACCTGCACATCAACCACTTCGAGAATTTCATCCAGACGGATGCCGCCATCAACTTCGGCAACTCGGGTGGCGCGCTCGTCGATACGCGCGGGAACCTGCTGGGCATCAACTCGGCCATTTATTCGCAGACGGGCGGTTCGGTCGGGATCGGCTTCGCGATTCCCGTGTCGACGGCGAAGACGGTGCTCGACTCCATCATCAAGCATGGCCAGGTCGTGCGCGGCTGGATTGGCGTCGAATCGCAGGACATTACGCCCGAGATTGCCGACAGCTTCGGGCTCCCGCGCGACCGCGGCGCCATCATCGCCGGCGTCGTGCGCGGCGGGCCGGCCGACCGCGCGGGTATGCGCCCGGGCGATATCCTGCTGGCCGTCGAAGGCAAGAAAGTCGGCAGCACCAACGACATGATGAACCTCATCGCCGACCTGCCGCCCGGCGGCAAGGCCAACATGACGGTGATGCGCAAGAACCGCGAGACGACCATCGCCGTGACCGTCGGCCGTCGTCCGCGCCAGACCCCCTGATTATTTGGCTCATTTGGACCCCCTTTATGCACCTGCGCGACCTGACGCAATTCCTTAGCGAACTCAAAGAGAACAACACCCGGCCGTGGTTCATCATGAACAAGCCCCGCTACGACATCCTGCGGGTCGAATTCCTCGAAGTGCTGACGGAACTGATCAAGGAGATTGGCCGGTTCGACAAGCAGGTCGTCGCCTGCGACCCGAAGAAGGCGATGTTCCGCTTCCAGCGCGATACGCGCTTTTCGCACGACAAGACGCCCTATAAAACGCATTTCTCGGCAGGGATCGCACCCGGCAACAAGCGCCGGCCCAGCGAAGGGGGTGGGCCGACCTATTATTTCCACATCGAAGCGGACGGTACGTTGCTGTACGGTGCCGGCGAATACCTGCCGCCGGCGGCGCGTTTGAAGGCGATTCGCGAGCACGTCGTCAACGATGCGACAGGTTTCGCCAAAATGTTGAAGAATAAACATCTGCGCGAGGCGTATGGCGACCTGCAGCCGGAAGACAAGCTGCAACGCCCGCCGAAGGGATTCGATCCGAACCATCCGCTGGTCGAATACCTGAAGCTGAAGAGCTATTTCGTCTGGAAGGAAGAGAAGCTGGACATCAACGCCCCGGACAAGCTCGTGCCGCAACTCGCGCAGGGTTTCAAGGACGCCACCGCGCTCGTCAACTGGCTGCGCGGGGTGCCGCAGACATTCGAAGAGTAAAGGGAGTCACACATGGCGTTGCACCACGCAGTCTCGGGTGAGCGGATCGCACTCCAGCGGGGCGAAGACGACATCGCGAATTTCACCTCGATCGCGCTGATCAAGACGGATCACATGGAGTTGATCCGGCTCGTGATACCGAAGGAAAAACCGATGCCGGAGCATTGGGTCGAAGGGGAGATGACCTTGTTGTGCCTGGAAGGCGAGATCGCGTTCCAGGCCCACGGCCGCACGACGATCCTGCGGCCGAACGAGATGGTTTATCTCGCCGGCGGCGAACCGCATGCGATCCAGGCCAACCAGGATGCGGTCGCGTTGCTGACCATCCTGCTGCATCCGGGTGATAACACGGGTGGGCCGACGCGGAATACGCCCGCGCCGTAATCCCAGGATCAGGCCAGCTCGTCGCGCGGATCGCGCGCCAGCAGCCTGGTCACCATGTCGCTGGCGGAATCGCCATCGAACAGCACGCCGGCCACCGCATTGGTGATCGGCATCTCCACGCCCAGCCTGGCCGCCAGCTCGCGGACGGCCTTGGCGCAGGGCACGCCTTCGGCCACGTGGCCGAGTTCCCGGACGATCGTGTCGAGCGGCTTGCCCTGGGCCAGTGCCAGGCCGACGCGGCGGTTGCGCGACAGATCGCCCGTGCACGTCAGGATCAGGTCGCCCATCCCCGTGAGGCCCATGAAGGTGCCGGCATGGCCGCCCAGCGCCGTGCCGAGGCGGGTGATTTCCGCGAGGCCGCGCGTAATCAGCGCGGCGCGCGCATTCAGGCCCAGGCCGAGGCCGTCGGCCGTGCCGGTGGCGATGGCAAGGATGTTCTTGACGGCACCGCCCACTTCCACGCCGACCATGTCATCGCAGGAATACACGCGCATATTGCCGCCGTGTACCAGGGCAACGACGCGGTCGCGCAGTGCTTTATCAGTCGATGCGACCGTCAGCGCGCACGGCAGGCCGCGCGCCACTTCCTGCGCGAACGACGGGCCCGACAATGCGGCAGCCGGTACGGCATCGCCCAGCACCTCGCGTACGACCTGGTGCGGCAGCAGGCCGGTCTCGTATTCGAAGCCCTTGCACAGCCAGACGATGTTCGGAATGGCGCGGCCCTTCAGTTGCTGCAGCAGGGGGCGCAGGCCGGCTACCGGGCAAGCCGCGATCAGCAGCGGCGCCTCACCGGCGGCGTTCACGACATGGGCGACGGCCGCATCGAAGTCGGCCGTGACGTCCAGGCCCTCCGGAAATGGGAAGCCGGGCAGGTATTCGGTGTTTTCGCGCGCGCTGGCGGCTTGCGCCATCTGCGCGGGATTGCGTCCCCACAGCAGGACGTCGTGGCGCGCGGCGAGCGCGATCGCTACCGCCGTGCCCCAGGCGCCGGCACCGAGGACGGTGATCTTTTGGGGTGGTTTCGGTTCGTGCATGGTATGGAAAGACGGGCTAGATGCCCCAGATGTCGGAGGCCTTGACGTAACCGCTGGTGCCGTCGCGGTGGCGTACCCGCACCCAGGTACCGGCTTCCGGATCGACGAGCTCGAGCAGGACGTTCTTTTCGGCCGTCATCACGACGGATGCGTTGTCGTCGGGCGCCGAGCGCACCTTGGCGGAGGCGACGCGCACGATGACGTTGCGCTTGGCCGACAGGTTTTTCGCTTCGGTCCAGGCCATGTCGCCGGTGGCGTCACGCACCTTGACCCAGTCGCCGTAGCTGAGGACGACCTCGACCGGCATGCCGCTGGGGGCGACGTACAGCTTGCCGCTGCGGGTGGACGGGGCGTCGTACAGGATCACGGCATGCGCGCCGACCGTCTTGAAATCGAACGCGGCGGCCGCGCACGATGCCAGCAGCAGCAAACTGCCTGCGATGAGACGATGGCGGAAGCGGATGGGGCGCATGTGGGCCTTTGAAGACGTGTCTGCCGGCATCGGCAGCGCGTCAAAGAAACAAGGCGTCCGGCCCCGCCCGGGACGGGCAGAGCAGGACGCCCGGGATATTACTGGTTGCCAGCCGGCGTGCCTGCAGCGGCAGCCTGCTCGGCCAGCGCCTGGCGGCGCTGCTGGTAGAACACTTCGAAGTTGATCTCGGCCAGGTGGACCGGCGGGAAACCGGCACGGGTGATCACGTCGGCGATGTTCGCACGCAGGTACGGATAGATGATGTTCGGGCAACCGATGCCCAGCAGCGGATCCATCTGCTCGGCCGGGATGTTACGGGCTTCGAAGATACCTGCTTGCTTGCCTTCGGCCAGGAAGGCGACTTTGTCCTTGACCTTGGCGGTCACGGTGATGGTGACGGTCGATTCGTAGATGCCATCGGCAATGCCTTCGGCGCCGACGTCCAGCGAGACCTCGATGGTCGGGGCTTCCTGCTCCAGGAAGATCGCCGGGGAATTCGGTTGTTCCAGCGACAGATCCTTCAGGTAGATACGCTGGATTTGGAATACGGGTTGCAGGTTTTCGTCAGCCATGGAACGCTTTCGTGTAATTTTTAAAAAGAATGGCAACATCCTGCCATTCAAGGTGCTTGACAGGAAATCCCTGCAAACCTACTGCGCGTTGCATTGTTGGCCTGCGATGCTCGCTGTACTACTCGTACAGCTGCGCTTCTCGACCAACACTGCTGCCGCTCGCGACGGTTTTCAACGATCCCCTTAAAGGCGCCGGCAATTGTATCAAAACCAATTCGGTTTCAGTAGCTTGCCGGGGGCCCTGACAAGCCGGCACCCGTCAGGCTGCTGCGCCCTTCAGCAGCGGATCCAGGCGGCCCGCCTGGTCGAGTGCGTACAGGTCGTCGAATCCGCCCACGTGGGTGTCGCCCACGTAGATCTGCGGCACCGTGCGGCGGCCCGTGCGCTGCATCATGATGGCGCGCTGTTCCGGATCGAGGTCGACGCGGATGCGTTCGATGTCGGTCACGCCCTTGGCTTCCAGCAGGCGCTCGGCGCGCACGCAGTAGGGGCAGCTTGCGGTGTGATAGAGGACAACATGGGCTGTCATGGCAATTCCTTTCAAATTATTTGATCAGGGGCAGGCCGGCAGCCGTCCAGGCCGCGATGCCGCCTTCCAGGCCATAGATATCTTCGAACCCTGCCGCTTTCAACAGGCGCGCCGCTTTATCGGCGTGTTTGCCGTCCTGGTCGACGACAACGATGGTCTTGATTTTCGACTTGTCCAGCTCGCCGGTGCGATTGCCCAAGTCTGCCAGCGGAATGTGTTTCGCGTCGCGCAGGTGCCCCGCGGCAAACGCGTCGGCGCCGCGCACATCGATCACGGCGGTGGATTTACCCCGGTTGAGCATCTGGGTGGCCTGCAGCGGCGAGGCCAGGCGGCCACGCGGCGCCAGCGACAACCACAGCAGGGCACCCCCCGACAGGACAGCGATCGCGACAGTGATGTAATGGTCGATGATGAAATTCACGAAGGTTCCGTTGGTTGAACTGAATCATCGCATTATAAAATAGAAGTCGGATCGGTATTTCCTGCTCACTTTTTTCCTATAAAGCTAAAGCACCTATGTACAAAATCGTATTCATGCGCCACGGCGAGTCCACCTGGAACCTCGAGAACCGCTTCACCGGCTGGACCGATGTCGACCTGACCGAAAAAGGCGTCAACGAAGCCAGGCTGGCCGGCCGCCTGCTGAAGGAAGCCGGCTTCACCTTCGACCTGGCCTATACCTCGGTCCTGAAACGTGCGATCCGCACCCTGTGGCTGGCCATGGACGAGATGGACATGATGTGGCTGCCAGTCAAGAACGACTGGCGCCTGAACGAGCGTCACTACGGCGCGCTGCAGGGCCTGGACAAGGGCGAAACCGCCGCCAAGTTCGGCGACGAGCAGGTGCTCGTGTGGCGCCGCAGCTACGACACGCCGCCGCCGGCCCTGGAAGCCAACGATCCGCGCACGTCCTTCAATGATCCGCGCTATGCTGGCCTCGACAAGGCTCAGATCCCGCTGACCGAATGCCTCAAGGATACCGTCGCCCGCGTGATGCCGGCCTGGGACGAGGAAATCGCCCCGGCCATCCGCGCCGGCAAGCAGATCCTGATCTCGGCCCACGGCAACAGCCTGCGCGCCGTGATCAAAATGCTGGACAACATCAGCGACACGGACATCGTCGGCCTGAACATCCCGAACGGCACCCCGCTCGTGTATGAACTGGACGCGGACCTGAAGCCGATCCGTCATTACTACCTGGGCGACCAGGCAGCGATCGAGGCCGCCATGGCCGCCGTGGCCAACCAAGGGAAGGCGAAGTAAGTCTTGCGTTTTTCCTTCGTGAAGTCGACGTCCGCGGGCCTGTCCGCCCGCGGCAAGCTGGTATGCGGCCTGCTGGCCTGCGCGTTCGCCTTCGGCAGCGTGCAGGCGGCGCCGCGCCAGACCACGCGCAGCAAGGAGAAGGCCGCCGCCGAGGCGGCGCGCGCCGGTATCCAACAAAAGCTCAGTGCGCTCAAGAAGGACATCAGCCGCACCGAGAGCGAAAAGGAAGATGCGGCCGACGAGCTGGCGGAATCGGAAGAGGCGATCTCCGACGCCAACCGTTCGCTGCGCGAACTCGCGGACGAGCAGGCTGCCACTAACACCAAACTGAAGGATCTCGCCACCGAAGAGGCGAGACTCGGCGACACCATCGCGGCCCAGAAGCGCCAACTGGCGAAGCTGTTGCGCGAACACTATGTCGCCGGCAACGAGGACCGCATCAAGCTGCTGCTGTCCGGTGACAATCCGAACCGGATCAACCGCGACCTGCAGATGATGGCCTACGTATCGCAGGCGCAGGCGAAACTGCTGAATTCCCTGCGCGCGAACCTGGCGGCCGTCGAGGCGAACCACGCCGAGACGCAGAACGCCAAGGATGAGCTGGAAGAAATCGCACAAGAGCAGAAGTCGCAGAAGGCCCTGCTCGAAAAGGAAAAGGCCAAGCGCGCCACCCTGCTGGCGAATCTGTCGAGCAAGCTGACGGACCAGCGCAAGCAGGCGAGCCGCCTGGAACAGGACGAGCAGCGCATGAGCGGCCTCGTCGACCGCCTGACGCGCCTGATCCGCGAACAGGAAATCGCCGCTGCCGCCGAGCGCAAGCGGCAGCAGGAACTGGCTGCCGCGCGCGCAAAAGCGGCCGCCGAAGCGAAAGAACGTGCACTGGCGCGGGCCAAGGCGCAGCGCGAAGAACGCGAACGCCTGGCGCGCGAAGCGGCCAAGGAAGCGGCGAAGACCGGCAAACCCGTGAAACCGTTGCCGCCGCCGAAGCCCGAGCCGGAAGACACGCGGGTGGCGGAAGAACCGCCGCAAAAACAGGAGGCACCGCAGCGCACGGCCGACACCGCACTGGCCGCCGACCTGCCGAGCGGCGCATTCGAAAGCCTGCGCGGCCGCCTGCCGGCACCGATCTCCGGCAAGATCGCAGCCCGTTTCGGCGCCAAGCGCGGCGACGGTCCGACGTGGCGCGGCATGTTCATCAAGGCCCCGGAAGGGACCGACGTACGCGCCATCGCGGCGGGCCGTGTCGTGTTCGCCAACTGGATGCGCGGCTACGGCAACCTGATCATCATTAACCACGGCGGCGAGTACCTGTCGATCTACGGCAACAACCAGACTTTGGTGAAACAGGCAGGCGACGCCGTCAAGCCTGGCGACGTCATCGCCAGCGCCGGCAATACCGGCGGCAACGAGGAATCGGGGCTATACTTCGAGCTCAGGCATCTCGGAAAAGCGTTCGATCCTTCGAGCTGGATCAGGTTCTAATTTCCGGAAGCACAATCCAGGGAACAGCATGGGCAAGAAACTCAAGAACCTCGGTCTGATCGGCCTCGGCATGGTGGCCGGGGTGGCCGTCTCGGTCCAGTACTCGGCGCTGGCGCAAAAAGGCGGCGACGCGCCCCTGCCGCTGGACGAGCTGCGCCAGCTGGCCGATGTCTATGCCCTCATCAAGAGCGATTACGTCGAGAAGGTCGACGACAAGAAGCTGCTGTCGGACGCCATCGCCGGCATGGTGAATTCGCTCGATCCGCATTCCGTCTACCTGGACCAGAAGGATTTCACCGAGATGCGCGAAGAGGTGCAGGGCCGCTTCGTCGGCCTCGGCATCGAGGTCGCGATGGAAGACGGCTATGTCAAGATCGTCTCGCCCATCGAGGAGTCGCCCGCCTACCGCGCCGGCATCAAGGCCGGCGACCTGATCACCCGCATCGACAACGTGCCGGTCAAGGGACTGTCGCTGGACGACGCCATCAAGCGCATGCGCGGCGAGCCGCACAGCAAGGTGATGCTGACCATCGCCCGCCGCGGCGCCGACGCGCCGTGGGTCGTGCCCGTCGAGCGCGAGGAAATCAAGGTGGTCAGCGTCAAGGCGAAGATGATCGAGCCCGGCTATGCCTGGCTGCGCATCAACCAGTTCCAGGAAGAGACCGTCGACGAGGTCGCGGACAAGCTGAAGGACCTGTACGCCCGCAATCCGAACATCAAGGGCCTCGTACTGGACCTGCGCAACGACCCGGGCGGCCTGCTGCCGAGCGCGATCGGCGTCTCTGCCGCCTTCCTGCCCGCGAACGACGTGATCGTCTCGACCAAGGGACAGATGACCACGTCGAACGTCACGTACTACGGCCGGCGCGAGTTCTATGCCATCAAGCCGGGCGCCGATCCGCTGGCCAGGTTGCCGGCCGCGCTGAAGACCGTGCCGATGGTGGTGCTGGTCAACACGGGCTCGGCGTCCGCGTCGGAAATCGTCGCGGGCGCCCTGCAGGATTACAAGCGCGCCATCGTGATGGGCAGCCAGACCTTCGGCAAGGGCTCCGTGCAGGACCTGCGCCAGCTGACGCCCGACACGGCTGTCAAGTTGACGATCGCGCGCTACTACACGCCCAAAGGGCGCTCGATCCAGGCGCTGGGCATCGTGCCCGACCTGAAAGTCGACGAAACGCCGGACGGCGACGGCCTGAACGCCGTGCGCGTGCGCGAAGCCGACCTCGATCACCACCTGTCGAACGAGGCAGCCGGCAAGAGCGCGAACGCGAAACGCCGCGACGAGCTCGAGGAAGAGCAGTTCACCATGGCCGCGCTGAAGAACGCCAAGCCGGTCGAATTCGGCGGCAAGGACGACTTCCAGCTCGCGCAGGCCCTGAACCACTTCAAGGGCCTGAAGGTGCAGCTCGCGAAGGCCGATCCGGACGAGGACAAGCCGGCGCCGGCCGGGCTGCCGGGCCAGGAGCAGAAACCGGTCGAGATCAAGGACGGCGCCAGGCCGGCTGCGCCGAAGCGATGAACGACCAGCAACTGCTTCGCTATTCGCGCCATATCCTGCTCGACGAGATCGGTATCGAAGGCCAGGAGCGCCTCCTGGCCGCGCGCGTGCTCGTGATCGGTGCCGGCGGCCTCGGCTCGCCGGCCGCGCTGTATCTCGCCGCGGGCGGCGTCGGCCGTCTGACCCTTGTCGACGACGACACCGTCGACCTGACGAACCTGCAGCGCCAGGTGATGCACACGACGGCCCGCGTGGGCCAGCCCAAGGTCGAGTCCGGGCGTGAAGCCCTGCACCAGATCAATCCCGAGGTCGAAGTCGTCCCCTTGCGCGAACGCGCCGATGCCGCACGTTTAGGGGAACTTGTGCGCGATGCCGATGTCGTACTCGACTGCAGCGACAACTTCGCCACCCGCCATGCCGTGAACCGCGCCTGCGTTGCCGCCGGCGTCCCGCTCGTCGCGGGCGCCGCGATCCGTTTCGACGGGCAGATCTCGGTCTTCGACGTGCGCGACCCTGCTTCGCCCTGCTATGCCTGCCTGTTCCCGGAGGACGGCAAGTTCGAGGAAGTGGCATGCAGCACGATGGGCGTGTTCGCGCCGCTGGTCGGCATCATCGGTGCCATGCAGGCAGCCGAGGCGCTGAAGCTGCTGGCCCGGAGCGGCCGTTCGCTGGCCGGCCGGCTGCAGATGCTGGATGCGCGCGCCATGGAATGGACGGAAATCGGCGTGGCGCGCAATCCGTGCTGCCCCGTTTGCGCGGGCGACCGGCCAGGGACGCCAAGCGTAGAATAAGCTGCGGCGCCGGCGTTCACGCAGAAGGTGTCTTTCTGCGCCGCCTGTCTTACAATTAGACAATTTTCCTGACGAGTTGGAACATTTTCCAAACGACTTTTAACGTCATCCGGGCTCGTTCGGCCTTATACTGTTTTTTCGACCACATTCATCACATCTATGCAGAACTTCAAGCATCGTTTCGCACGGCAGCGCCGCCAGGGCGGTTTCACCCTTGTCGAAATCATGGTCGTCGTGGTCATCATCGGCATCCTGGGCGCGCTCGTCGTGCCCAAGCTGCTGGGCCGTACCGGCGAGTCGCGCGTGACCGCGGCCCGCGTCGACATCGCCACGCTGATGTCGGCACTCAAGCTGTACAAGCTCGATAACCAGCGCTATCCGACCACCGAGCAGGGCCTGCAGTCGCTGATCCAGAAGCCGACCAGCGGCCCGGCCGCCAACGGCTGGAAGGAAGGCGGCTACCTCGAGAAACTGCCGAAGGACCCATGGGGCAACCCGTACCAGTACCTGTCGCCGGGCCTGCACGGCGAGGTCGACGTGTTCTCGCTGGGCGCAGACGGCCAGCCGGGCGGTACCGGCGAGGATGCCGACGTCGGTTCGTGGGACAACAAATAACGCTGATATTCCGATGACGACGCGCGCGCCGGGCCGCGGCGGCGGCTTCACCCTGGTGGAGATCATGGTCGTGATGGTCATCATCGGCGTCACGCTGGGGCTGGCCAGCCTCAACGCCATTCCCAGCCCGCACCAGGACCTGCAGAAGGAGGCGCAGCGCATCGCGCTGTTGCTGCAGCTGGCGCGCGACGAAGCCATCGTGCGCAACCGCCCCGTCGCCTTCGAAGCGACGCCCGAGCGCTACCACTTCCTCGTGCGCACCGAAACGCGCTGGGAGCCGATCGCGAAGGACGACCTGCTGCGCGAGCGCGATTTCAAGAATGCCCCGCTGACCCTGCTGCTGGATCCGCCCAGTGCGGGGGCCCTGAATCCGCTGCGGATCACGTTCGGCAATGAACCCGTCGACAAGCCGTTCGTGCTCACGCTGGCCAGCGGCAACGACCGTGTGTTCATCCGCGCCGACGGCGTCGGGCACTTCACGGTGGAGTGAAGAGGTCAATCATGCGCGACATGCGATTCCCGAACCGGCAATGCGGCTTCACCTTGCTGGAAGTGCTCGTGGCTCTCGTCATCGTGGGCACGGCGCTGGGCGCGGGCCTGCGCGCGGTCGGCAGCCTGAGCGCCAACGGCAGCGGCCTGCGCGCCTCGATGATGGCGACGTGGTCGGCCGAGAACCGGCTCGTGCAGATCCGCCTGGGCAAGGAATTCCCCGACATTGGCAAGCACAGCTTCGATTGCCCGCAGGGCGACATGCACTTCGTGTGCCAGGAAGACGTGATCGCGAGCCCGAACCCGCGCCTGCGCCGGGTCGAGGTCTCCGTGTACGACATCGAAAACCCCAACCGGCGCATCGTCAAGCTGGTCCAACTCGTGTTGAAACCGTGGCGATGAGAACGCATTCCCGGGCCCGCGGCTTCACCCTGGTGGAGCTGCTCGTGGCGATCAGCATCCTGGCCATCGTCGCCGTGCTCGGCTGGCGTGGGCTGGACGGCATCGTGCGTGCGCGCGTGGCCCTCACCCAGCAGATGGAAACGACGCGCGGCATGCAGCTGGCCTTCGCCCAGATGCAGAGCGATTGCGAGCACATCGTGCAGCGCGACGTCGTCGACCAGCGGCCCTATCTCCTCATCGGCGGCGATCGCCTGACGCTCGTGCGCGAAGTGTTCACGGAAAACCAGCCGTCGCGGCTGCAGGTGGTCGCGTACCGCATCGTCAACGGCACGCTGATGCGGCGCGAATCGCAGCCGGTGCGCGATCTCGTGCAGCTCGACGCGCTGTGGCAGGCCGTCACCAGCGATGGCGACACCAACCCGTCCGTGGCGCTGCAGGCCGGCGTAACGGGCATGCAGGTTGCGACCTGGGTCAGCAACGCCTGGCGCCAGGGCGGCGTCGATCCGGGCGCGAATACGGCGGGCACGGGCCAGGTGCCGGTCCCGCCGCCGCAGCAGCCCGACCAGGCAACGCCGCAGGTGAGCAACGAGCCGACCGGCCTGCAGGTCGCCTTGCAGTCGCAGAACCTGCAACAGCCGATGGTCAAATCCTTCCTGCTGGGGGAACCATGAGAACGCGACAGCGCCGGCCTGTGCGCGAACGCGGCGTGGCCGTGATCACCGCGCTGCTGCTCACGACGCTGGCGATTTCCATCGTCGCCAGCCTGTTCTGGCAGCAGCAGGTGCAGGTGCGCTCGATGGAAAACCAGCGCCTGCACTTGCAGACCAAGTGGATCCTGCGCGGCGCGCTCGACTGGGCGACGCTGGTCCTGTTCCAGGACGGCATCGACCACCGCGACTACACCTCGCTCGACCAGGTCTGGGCGACGCCGCTGGCGGAAACGCGCCTGGACCAGTACGTCGAACGCCAGCGGGTCGAAGGAGAAACATTCGATGCGAGCCTGTCGGGTAACATTACCGACGCATGCTCGCGTTACAATTTGCGCAACCTGGGGATGAGCCGCGGGTTGCCGGATCCGCAGCAGCTGGAGATCTTCAAACGCCTGCTGAACAACCTGCAGCTGGACCAGGGCCTGGCGCTGCGCATCGCGAACTTCGTGGCGGCCGGGTTGCCGGCCACGATGGACGAGGGCAACGACCCGACGAAGCAGACGCAGGCCGCGCCCGTGGTCGGCGCGCCGGTGAAGATTTTGCAGGTGGAGGATTTGTTGTCGGTGCGAGGCGTGACGCCGGCCATCGTGGAGCGGCTGCGGCCGTTCGTGACGGTGCTGCCGGAAAAAACGCCGGTGAACGTCAACACGGCGCCGGCGGAAGTGCTGGCGGCCCTGATGGCGAACATGTCGGTGTCGGAAGCGAACACGCTGCTCGTGCGGCGCAAGCAGGCACCGTGGCGCAGCAAGGCGTATTTTGACGCGGACATCGGCGACGGGCGGGACGCGACGCCGGATGCCGCGAGCGTGAAGAGCGACTGGTTCCTGGTCGACAGCCGCATCCGCCTGGACCGGGCCGCGCTGGACGCACAGGCGCTGATCCACCGGTCGCCGGCCCTGGTGGCGGGCGGCGGGCCGAAAGTGGTGTGGATCCGCCAGTATTGAATGTGGAAGAGAAGTCTCGAGGGATAGCGCAGGGCATGTTAAAACGACCAACAGAAGATCGAGAAAGCGAGACAGTTTGAGCACACTTTATATCCGGCATCCTGCGCGTGCCGAAGGTGAACATGCGTTGTGCCGCTTCGCCCTCGTCACCGATGGCGGCGCGATCGACCAGCATGGCGAAGGGCCGCTGCGCAACCTGGGCGACCTGGTCGGCACGAGCCGCCGCATCGTGTTGCTGCTCGCCGCGACCGACGTCAACCTGCTGCAGGTGCAGGCGCCGCCGCTGTCCGGCGCGCGCCTGAAAGCGGCGCTGCCGGCCCTCGTCGAAGAACACATCCTGGGCGATCCGATGGATGCCATCCTCGTGGCCGCGCCCGAGCAGCCCGACGGCACGCGGCCCATCGCCGTCGTCGAACGCGACTGGCTGGAAGGCATCGTGAAAAGCCTGCTGGCGCAGGGCGCGCGCACCATCATGGCCGAGCCCGCGCAACTGTGTTTGCCTTTGCAGCCGGGCAGTGTCGCGGCCGCCATTTCCGGTGTTGAACTGACCTTGCGCCAGAGCCTGTTCCAGGGCTTCGGCCTCGCGCTCGACGCCACGCCGGCCGTCGTGCTGCAGACGGCGCGCGCCTTCAGCGGCGACGCCCCGCTCGTGCTGTACGTGCCGCCCGCGCAACTGGGCGAATACCAGGCGCTGGCGCAGGAAGCCGGTCCCGGCATCCTGATTGAGGCCGATAACTGGACGCACTGGATCGCCGGTTCCAAGACGACCGCACTGGACATCGTGAGCGGCCTCGGCGCGGCGGGGGCGCCTACGCGCGACTGGCGCCGCTGGCGCTGGCCGATCGCGCTGGGCGCGCTGGCGATCGCCGTCAACCTGATCGGGCTGAATGTCGACTGGCTGCGCCTGCGCCGCGAAGCCAACACGGTCCGCCAGTCGATGATCCAGACGTTCCGCAGCGTGTATCCGCGCGAGACGGCGATCCTCGATCCGGTGCTGCAGATGCGCCAGAACATTTCCCGCGCGCGCGCCAGCACGGGCGACGTGGCGCCCGACGAATTCACCTACCTCGCGTCGGCGCTGGGCGAAGCGACACGCGCGCTCGGCCGTCCGGTTGGACTTGTATCAATTGAATACCGCGAACGCGCGTTGACCGTCAAAGTCAAACCCGAAACGGTCGACCCCGGTTTGACCGGGCAGTTGCGCACGGCCCTGGCCACGCGCCGGCTCACGCTGGAAGAAGCCGCGCCGGGCAACTGGGTCATCCGCAGCACGGGAGCCAAACCATGAGTATCGCCACCACCTTCGCCCAGTACCGCGAGCGCGCTACGGCGCTCTGGCTCGCGCGCACCGAGCAGGAACGCCGCTTCCTGGCGGTCGGCGGCGCCGTCGTGCTGGCCGCGCTCCTGTACCTGCTGCTCATCGACCCGGCCATCGAAGGACGCGCCCAGCTGCGCCGCCAGTTGCCGCAACTGCGCCAGCAGGCCGCCGAACTGCAGGCCATGGCCCAGGAAGCGAGCACGCTGGCGCAGGCGCCGGAAACGCACGTCGTGCCGCTCACGCGCGAAACCGTCAGCAGCAGCCTGTCGGGGCGCGGCCTGAATCCGCAATCGCTGTCGATGAACGGCGAGTACATCAAGCTGCAGTTGAATAACGTGGCGTTCGCCAACCTGGCCACGTGGCTGGACGAGCAGCGCCGCGCCAACCGCTTGCTGGTGCAGGACGCCGTCGTCACGTCGTTGCCCGCCGCCGGCCAGGTCGACGCCAGCCTGACGCTGCGCCAGAACACCGGCAGCGGCCAATGAGGCGCACGTTTGCGTGGATCGCGCTGCCGACGCTCGCGGTGATCCTGACGGTGCTGGCGTTCCTGCCGGCCGCGTGGCTCGCACCGATGGTCGAACGGCAGACGGATGGCCGTTTGACTCTGGGGGATGCGCAGGGTACGCTTTGGCGCGGCTCAGCCTTTGTGGGCGGCGCGCCGGGCGCGGGCGGTTCCGTCACGCCGCTGCTGCCGGGACGTTTTTCGTGGCGGCTGTCGCCGCTGGTGCTGTTCGGGGATGTCAGCATGGACCTGGCCAACGACCAGGCGCTGGCGCAGCCCGTGCACATCAGCGGCAGCTGGTCGCAATGGCAGGTCAGCGCCGGCCAGCTGCTGTTGCCGGCCGAAGGCCTGGCCGGGCTGGGTGCGCCTTTGAACACGCTTGCGCTCACGGGCACGATCAAGCTGTCCTGGAACCTGCTGGACATCGCGCGCCAAGGCAATACGGTGGCGGTGAGCGGACACACGGTGCTGTCGCTGACCGACATGGGATCGCGCATGAGCCCGATCAAACCACTCGGCACCTACGAGATGGCCATGGACTGGCACGGCCAGCGGGCCGATGTGGTGCTGCGGACGGTGAGCGGCGCGCTCTTGTTGTCTGGTAATGGAGCATTGGAAAACGGCCGCCTGCACTTCTCGGGACAGGCAGCGGCGGCCGACAAGTACGAAGACACGCTGGGCAACCTGCTCAACCTGCTGGGTCAACGGCGTATGGTGAACGGCAAGAACATAATCGCGTTAGAGTTCAGATGATGAAAAAAAATCCAACCCGCAGCATCCAGCAACTCCCGGCACTGCGCCGCATCGTGGCCGGCGCCATGCTCTGCTGCACCGTCGGAACCAGCGTCCTGCCACCGTTCGCCTATGCCCAGGATGGTGGTGGTAGTGGCGCCGCGCTCAACTTCGTCAACGCCGACATGGAGTCCGTGATCAAGGCGGTCGGCCATTACACGGGGACGACGTTCATCATCGACCCGCGCGTGAAAGGCACACTGACGCTGGTCTCGGAAAAGACATTGACCCGCGCCCAGGCCTTCTCGCTGCTGACCTCGGCACTGCGCCTGCAGGGCTATGCGGTCGTCACGGGCGACGGCTACGCGAAAGTGGTGCCGGAAGCGGAAGCGAAGCTGCAATCGTCGCCCACGCAGGTCGGCACCGGCGGCTCGCGGGTCAAGGGTGACCAGATCGCCACGCAGGTCTACCGCCTGCAGCACGAGTCCGCCGCCAACCTGACGGCCGTGCTGCGTCCGCTGATCTCGCCCAACAACTCGATCATGGCCGATCCGGGCAACAACAGCCTCGTGATCACCGACTACGCCGACAACCTGCGCCGCCTGTCGAAGATCATCGCCGCGCTCGACTCGCCGGCCACCGGCGACCTCGACGTGGTCCCGATCCGCAACGGCATCGCCAGCGACGTCGCCACGCTCGTCACGCGCCTGATGGAACCGGCCGCCGGCGGCGATGCGGGCCGCGTCACCGTGCTGGCCGATCCGCGCACCAATGCCGTGATCGTGCGCGCGCCGTCGCCGGCCCGCGCGAGCATGGCCAAGAACCTGATTGCCAAGCTCGACCAGCCGACGACGGAACTCGGCAACATCCACGTGGTCTACCTGAAGAACGCCGACGCCAGCAAGGTCGCGCAGACGCTGCGCGCCGTCGTGTCGCAGGATGCGTCGGCCGTGCCGGTGCAGCAGCAGGGCACGTCGGGCGGGTCGATCCAGTCCACCGCCACGGGCGGCACGGGCACCGGCGCCGGCTCGCTCGGCGGCCAGCAGGGCCAGAGCAGCGTGGGCGCGGGCGGCACGGGTGGCTCGTTCTCGCAGCAGGGCCAGGCGACGTCCGGCGGCGCCGGCGGCGGCCAGGGTTCCGGCTTCATCCAGGCCGATGCGTCGACCAACAGCCTCATCATCACGGCGCCGGACGCCGTGTACCGCAACCTGCGTTCCGTCATCGATCAGCTCGACGTGCGCCGCGCCCAGGTCTACATCGAGGCGCTGGTGGTCGAGGTGACGTCGACCGATGCGTCCGAGTTCGGCGTGCAGTGGGTGGGCCTGACCGGCAACAACAACAGCAGCTACCGCGTCGGCGGCCTGCAGTCGTTCAGTCTCGGCGGCAGCAACAATAACATCGTCAACCTGGCGCTGGCCGCGGCGACGGGCATCAGCGGCGCGTCCGGTACGACCACCGGCAGCTCGATCCCGACGCCGACCGGCCTGTCGATCGGCCTGTTCAAGCAGGTGAACGGCGAGCTGGGCCTGGGCGCGATCGCGCATGCCCTTGAAAGTACGGGACACGCCAACATCTTGTCCACACCGAACATGATCACGCTGGATAACGAACTGGCGACGATCAAGGTCGGTCAGAACATACCGATCATCACCGGTTCCTTTACGACGGGCGCGAGCGGGGCAAGCAATCCGTTCCAGACGGTCGACCGCAAGGACGTGGGCCTGCTGCTCAAAGTGCGCCCGCAGATTTCCGAAGGCGGTACGATCAAGCTGGCGATCTACCACGAGAATTCGGGGATCGACAATTCCGTCAGCTCGGCGTCGGGGATCGTGACCACCGTCCGCGCGATCGAGAGCAACGTGTTGGCCGACAATGGCCAGATCGTCGTGCTGGGCGGGCTGATCTCGGACGACGAATCCGAGAACAACGAAAAGACGCGTGGACTGGGCGACATTCCGATCATTGGCAACCTGTTCAAGTACCGCACCCGCACGCGCGCCAAACGTAACCTGATGGTGTTCCTGCGCCCGGTCGTCGTGCGCAGCAAGGAACAGAACGACAACCTGTCGATGGACCGCTACGAATTCATGCGCGCTGCCGGCCAGACGGCGCAACCGGTCGACGACACCGTGCTGCTGAAGAATCTCGGCGCACCGGTGCTGCCGAGCCTGGTCAATGGCCAGCCGCCCGTGGGCAGCGCGATGGCGACGATGCCGCCGCCGGCACCGGCCACTGCGCGTCCGGGCGCCGCCACCGGGCCGGTCACGACGCAACCCAGGGCGCCGGCCCAGCCGGAGTTCCGCCCGGTGCAACCTGCGCAACCTGCGCAACCTGCGCAACCTGAATACCGGCCGGCGACACCGACCCAACAGAACTGACAGACGATGAATAACTTGTTGCCCTTCGCGTTCGCCCGAGATTACGGCGTGCTGGCGCGTTCCAACGGCGACCCGTCGCAAGCCGTCGAAGTGCTGGTCTCGAACGCGACCAAGCCGGCGGCCATCGCCGAGGTCTCACGCCGCTTCGGACGCATCACCCTGCGGCGGATGGAACGCGCCGAACTGGAATCGGCCATCGCCGCCGCCTACCAGTCGGCTGGCGGCGACGCGTCGCAGGTCGCGGACGAGTTCGACGCCGACCTCGACCTGACCAAGCTGTTGCAGGATGTGCCCGCGATCGAAGACCTGCTGGAATCGTCCGACGATGCGCCGGTGATCCGCATGATCAACGCGCTGCTCACGCAATCGCTGCGCGAAGGCGCGTCCGACATCCACATCGAACCGTTCGAGCAGACGTCCGTCGTGCGCTTCCGCATCGACGGCGCGCTGCGCGACATCGTGCGTCCGCGCAAGGGCATCCACGCCTCGCTGATCTCGCGTATCAAGATCATGTCGCAGCTCGACATCGCGGAAAAACGCTTGCCGCAGGACGGTCGCATCACCTTGCGCATCGGCGGCAAGCCCGTCGACGTGCGCGTCTCGACCCTGCCGACCGGCCATGGCGAGCGCGCGGTGCTGCGTCTGCTCGACAAGGAAGCGGGCCGCCTCGACCTCAGCCACCTGGGCATGAGCGGGCAGATGCTGCCGCAGTTCGACAAGCTGATCAACCAGCCGCACGGCATCGTGCTCGTCACGGGCCCGACCGGTTCCGGCAAGACGACCACCTTGTATGCGTCGCTGTCGCGCCTGAATTCGACGACCACCAACATCATGACGGTGGAAGACCCGATCGAATACGACCTGCCCGGCATCGGCCAGACGCAGGTCAACGCCCGCATCGACATGACGTTCGGCAAGGCCCTGCGCGCGATCCTGCGCCAGGACCCGGACGTGATCATGATCGGCGAGATCCGCGACCTCGAAACGGCCCAGATCGCCGTGCAGGCGTCGCTGACGGGCCACCTGGTGCTCGCGACCCTGCACACGAACGATGCCGCGTCGGCCGTGACCCGCCTGCTGGACATGGGGATCGAACCGTTCCTGCTGTCGTCGTCGCTGCTGGGCGTGATGGCCCAGCGCCTCGTGCGCAAGCTGTGCCCGCACTGCAAGCGCCAGGAAGCGGGGCAGTGGGTGGCGGTCGGGTGCGACCGCTGCGGCCACACGGGCTTCCACGGCCGCGTGGGCGTGTACGAGCTGCTCGAGACGAACGAACAGATCCGTTCGCAGATCCACAACCAGGCCGCCGAGGCCGAGATCCGCAACGCGGCCCTGAAATCGGGCATGAAGACCATGCACGACGACGGCCAACGGTGGGTGCAGGAAGGCATCACGACGGAAGCCGAACTGCTGCGTGTGACGAAGGTGGATTGATCGATGCCCGCCTTCCGCTATGAAGCCGTCGACACGGGCGGCGTCACCCGCAAGGGCGTCCTGAACGCCGACAGCCCGCGTGCCGCGCGCGCCGACCTGCGCCTGCAGGGATTGACGCCGCTCGCCGTCGAGGCCATCGCGGCCCAGGTCGACGAGAGCGGGGCGGCGCGTGCGCGCGGCTTCGGCGAACGGCTGTCCCAGGTCGAGCTCGCCCTGTTCACGCGCCAGCTCGCGAGCCTGCTGGAAGCGGGCCTGCCACTCGAACAAGCCTTCACGGCCCTGCTGGAACAGGCCGAGCGCGCCTATGTGCGCGACCTGATCGCGTCGATCCGGTCCGAAGTGATGGGCGGCGCGTCGTTCTCCAGCGCACTGGCGCGCCATCCGCGCGACTTCGCAGAGATCTATCGGGCCCTCGTCGCGTCCGGCGAACAGATCGGCCAGCTGTCGCGCGTGCTGTCGCGCCTGGCGGACTACATCGAACGCCGCAACGCCCTCGTGCAGCGCGTGCGCCTCGCGTTCACGTATCCGGCCATCGTCACCGTCGTCGCGTTCGCGATCGTGATCTTCCTGCTGACGTACGTCGTGCCGCAGATCGTCTCCGTGTTTGCCAACACCAAGCAGAAACTGCCGTTCCTGACCGTCCTCATGCTCGGCGTGTCGAACTTTACACGCGCCTACGGGATCTATGTGGCATTGGTCGTCATCGCGGCGTGGTACGCGTGGCGCCGCGCCCTGCGCAACCCCGTGCTCAAGCGCCGCTGGCATACGTGGCTGCTGAACGCGCCCGTGTACGGCAAGTTCGAGCGCAGCCTGAACACGACCCGTTTCGCAAGCACGCTGGCGATCACGACCGGTTCGGGCGTGCCCATCCTGCGCGCGCTCGAGACGAGCCGCGACACGCTGTCGAACGTGGCGATGAAAGAACTGGTGGAGCAGGCGACGGCCAGCGTGCGCGAAGGCGTGAGCCTGGCGCGGGCGCTGTCGGCCCAGAAGCTGTTCCCGCCCATGCTCGTGCACATGATCCGCGCGGGCGAGATCACGGGCGAGTTGCCGGCGATGCTCGAACGGGCGTCGAATTCGCAGCAGGCCGACCTCGAACGGCGGACATTAACCATCGCCGGCCTGCTGGAGCCGGTGCTGATCCTGGCCATGGGCCTCGTCGTGCTATTGATCGTGCTGGCGGTGCTGATGCCGATCATTGAAATCAACCAGTTGGTGCAGTGACAAGGAAACTGATGAACAAGCGCTTGCCTTTACTCCTGAGCCTGCTGGGCGTGATCCTGCTGGCCGTGTCGCTCGCGTACTGGATCCTGCAGCTGTACCAGCCGCCCCAGCGCCCGATCGCGGCGGTGCCGCAGGCCGCCATGCCCGACCCGGCCATCGATGCTGCCGCCACGCTGTTCGGCGGCCAGGTCTCGGTGGCAAGCGCGACCAATTACCAGCTGACGGGCGTCGTGGCGGATGGGAACAGCAGCGTGGCGATCATCGTCGCCGAAGGAGCGCCGCCGAAGGCGCTGCGGGTCGGCAAGGAGCTGGCGCCCGGCATCACGCTGGCGGAAGTCCATCCGCGCTATGTGATGCTGTCCGACGGCGGCGTCATGAAGCGCGTCGACCTGGCGACGGATACCAAGCCCGCGGCGGCTATGGGTGGCGCGCCCGGTGGGGTGCCGCCCAGCGGGATGCCCGGTGGGGCGCAGCCGGGTGGCATGCCGCAGCAGAATTTCCCGCAACCCCAGCAGATCACGACGGCACCGGCCGCGTCGCCGGTGCAGGCCGTGCCTGAGCCGCCGATGGCGCCGGGTGCCGTCCAGCAGCAGCCGCAGCAGCAGCCGTCAATGACGAACCCGGGCGACGTCGGTACGCACGACAATCCCCCGCCCGCGAATCCGAACCCGATCAATCCGCCGCAGAACGGTCAGCAGATGCCACCGCAAAATCCGGCCGGCCAGATGAATACGCAATAAAAATCGCAGTAAAAATCACAGCAGGATTCAGCGCCGCAGCGCGGTGAACGCGGAAAATTCCCACGAACGGAAACCGACCAGCAACGTAAAACCGTCGCGCTCCTGCGGGGGCAGGCGGCGGTCGTTGCGGTGCATGCGCGCGAGTTCTCCGGCCAGTTGATGGATCTTTTCCGCCAGCTCGGCGGCGCTTGCCAGCGACAGGCGTGCGGGCAGGCACATCAAGGTTTCGCCAGCACCGTCGAAGTTACCGGCAAAATAATCCTCGACGACGTGCGCACGGAAGAAGCGCTGCACCGGCCCATCCGGCAGCCAGCGGAACGCGTTCGAAACCCGCAGCGTGTAGCGGTTCAGCGGCTTCAATTCGATCACGCCGAGGCGGTCGAGTTCCACCAGCAAGCCGATGCATTCGGGTTCGCTCAAACGATAGGTTTCCACCATCTGCTCCAGGCTCCAGTGCCCCAGGCAGCAGATCGCCACGAGCAGCAGGCGCGGGTTGGCGACCAGCGCCGTTTCCTGGATGAGCGTCAAGGTGTCGGCCTGCGGCCGCGCATCGGCCGCGCGCCGCAGCACGTCTTCCATGGCGATGCCGGCCGCCTGGCAGATCTGGGCCAGGCGCGACAATGTCATGTCCTTCTGGCCGAACATGCGCTTGATACTCGATTCG
Organism: Telluria mixta; assembly: GCF_029223865.1. Taxonomy (NCBI): domain Bacteria; kingdom Pseudomonadati; phylum Pseudomonadota; class Betaproteobacteria; order Burkholderiales; family Oxalobacteraceae; genus Telluria; species Telluria mixta. Next base: position 1,784,025 of record NZ_CP119520.1, on the reverse strand, counting down.
CTCATCGCGATGCGGTCGGCCAGCATCTTGTAGGTGATCCCGGCGGCGCGCAATTCGGCGCGCAGCACGTCCAGCAGCATGTCGGGGGAGCTCATGGTTGTGGTCGGTTCTCTGTTTTCGTTCGTCAACTCGGCCTGACGAATGTACAGAAGAAGGCAGGGCAGTTCAAGAAATGTCGAGTCCACCTGGCCACGACCGCCTGATGAGGTCGGTCAGCGTTATGATACGCATCAGTTCAGGCGCGAACGTCCGTGTCGCCGCCGCTACGCCGGTGTCCAATCGATACCAAGGGAGAGCTTATGAAAACGGTGACCGTGATCACGCTGGCGTTATTGGGCGCGGCTGCATGTTCTCAAGTGACTGCGCAAGTGCCGGGCGTGCGCCGCACCGACCTGCTCAAGCATGACAGCGTGGTGTCGGGACGCGAAGTCGTCGAGGTGCGCGTCGAGGTCGACCCCGGCCGTGGCGTGCCCAGGCATACGCATCCGGGCGATGAAGTGCTTTATGTTGTGGAAGGCACGCTGGAGTACATGCCCGACGGCAAAGCGCCGGTGACGCTCAAGGCCGGGCAATCCATCTTCATCCCGGCCGGAACTATCCATGCGGCCAGGAACCCCGGCACAGTGCCAGGGGCGGGCATCGCCACCTATTTCGTCGAGAAGGGCAAGCCGCTGATTATGCCGGCAAAGTAGGAGCCCGATCAGTCCTCGTCCGGCTCCAGCTTGACCTTCTTGAGCGCACGCTTGGCGGCCAGCCGTTCGCTGGCCTCGGGTTTCGCATGCGCCCCGGCCGTGCGCGCCTTGGCGAAGCCGGCGAACGGGTTGCGGGGTTTGATCGGCGGCGCCGGCTCGACACGCAGCCGCATCTTTTGCCGGGTTGCCAGTGCCTTGTTTGCCATCGCCGCCTCTCCTTTGCTATGCGTTACAGGACGTAGCGCGACAGGTCTTCGTTGACCGCCAGCGCATCCAGCCGTTCGTTGACGTAGGCCGCGTCGATGACGAGCGCCTGGCCCGACTTGTCGGTGGCCGAGTACGAGATCTCTTCCAGCAGCTTTTCCATCACCGTGTAGAGGCGGCGCGCGCCGATGTTCTCGGTGCGCTCATTGACGGAATACGCGATCTCGGCCAGGCGATGGATGCCGTCGTCGGCGAACTCGAGTTTGACGCCTTCCGTCGCCAGCAGGGCCTCGTACTGCTTGGTGAGGCTCGCGTCCGTCGAGGTCAGGATGCTCTTGAAATCCTCGATCGACAGCGATTCCAGTTCGACGCGGATCGGGAAGCGGCCCTGCAGCTCGGGGATCAGGTCCGACGGTTTCGACAGGTGGAACGCGCCCGACGCGATGAACAGGATGTGGTCCGTCTTGATCATGCCGTACTTCGTGTTCACCGTCGTGCCTTCGACGAGCGGCAGCAGGTCGCGCTGCACGCCCGCGCGCGAGACGTCGGCGCCGCCGTGTTCCGAACGCGACGCGATCTTGTCGACCTCGTCCAGGAACACGATGCCGTTCTGCTCGACGTTGGCGATGGCCTTCTGCTTCATCTCGTCTTCGTTGATGAGCTTGGCGGCTTCCTCGTCGACGAGCAGCTTCATCGCCTCCTTCACCTTCATCTTGCGGGGCTTCTTGCGGCCACCGCCGACGCCGGCGAACATCGACTTGATCTGTTCCGTCATTTCTTCCATGCCCGGCGGCGCCATGATTTCCATCTGCGGCGAGGCCTCGGCGACGTCGATCTCGACTTCCTTGTCGTCCAGGGCACCTTCGCGCAGGCGCTTGCGGAACGTCTGGCGCGTGGCATCGCCGCCATCCTTGGCGTCGCTGCTGACGTTGAAGCCGAAGTCGCGCGCCGGCGGCACGAGGATGTCGATGATGCGGTCCTCGGCCGCGTCCTCGGCGCGCTGGCGCACCTTCTTCATTTCGCTGGCGCGGGTCTGCTTGATGCCGATGTCGATCAGGTCGCGGATGATGGTGTCGACGTCGCGGCCGACATAGCCGACCTCGGTGAACTTGGTCGCCTCGACCTTGATGAACGGCGCGTCGGCCAGCTTGGCCAGGCGGCGCGCGATCTCGGTCTTGCCGACGCCCGTCGGGCCGATCATGAGGATGTTCTTTGGGGTGATCTCGTGGCGCAGCGGTTCCTCGACCTGCTGGCGGCGCCAGCGGTTACGCAGCGCGATCGACACGGCGCGCTTGGCTTTACCCTGGCCGACGACGTGCTTGTCGAGTTCCGAGACGATTTCGGACGGAGTCATGTTCATATGTGTGCTCATGTAGGCTTTCGTGCTTGAGAGGCCGTTATTCCAGCGTCTCGATGATGTGCGACATGTTCGTATAGATGCACAGTTCGCCGGCGATGGTCAGCGCTTTCTTGACCACGTCGGCCGGGGCGAGATCCGTGTTTTCCTGCAGGGCCTTGGCGGCCGACTGGGCATAGATGCCGCCCGAGCCGATCGCGCCGATGCCGTCTTCCGGTTCGAGCACGTCGCCGTTGCCGGTGATGATCAGGGTCTTTTCGCGGTCGGCCACCAGCAGCATGGCCTCCAGGCGGCGCAGCACGCGGTCGGTGCGCCAGTCCTTGGCCAGTTCGACCGAGGCGCGCAGCAGATTGCCCTGGTGTTTTTCCAGTTTCGCTTCGAAGCGGTCGAGCAGGGTGAAGGCGTCGGCCGTGCCGCCGGCAAAGCCGCACAGCACCTTGTTCTGGTAGAGCTTGCGCACCTTGCGCGCCGAGCCCTTCATGACGACGTTGCCCAGGGTGACTTGTCCATCGCCGCCGAGCGCGACCTGGTTGCCGCGCCGTACGCTGACGATCGTCGTGCCGTGAAATTGTTCCATATTTGCCTCGTGGTTGATCTGCTCACCGCAAGTGGGGATGCGAGATGAAATTGCAAGACTGAACCGTATACGGCGGTCTCAGTACTTGTGGGCGTACAGGCGTACCTGGTCGCCGACGCCGAGCAGGCGCAGCAGGGCAACAACGAGATGGTTCAGGTCGCGCAGCACGACCTCGCGCCCGTCCTGGGCCAGGGCGTGCAGATGGGCGGCGAGGGCGTTCGCGGCCGTGTAATCGATGCGTGCGAGCCGCGAGCCGTCCAGCACGAGCACCGGGTGGAGCGCCGCATGGCCGGCGATGGCGGCCAGCAGCGGTGCGCTGTCGCCCCGGATCACGGCCGGCAGCAGGAAGCGGTCGCCCGCCGTCGCCGGATCGGCCGCCAGGCTCGTCGCAGCGTGTCTGGGCGCTTCGAACGATGGCGGCGACACTTCGAAGGTGACGCAATAATCCATCGCGGTCTCCTCGAAATCCTTTTCGCGGTTCGTCAGCAGCAGCAGTTCCAGCAGCAGCAGCCAGGGCGCCTCTCCCGCGCCGCGGTCGCCGATCGCCAGCATCGGGCGCAGCACCGCAACGAGGTGGTCGGCACCTGCCAGCACCAGTTCGCGTCCCGCCTTGCGCAGCGCCTGCAGCGCGTCCAGCAGCAGGGTACAGCCCGGCGCCGTCACCGCCGTGATCGCCTGGAATTCGAACCGGACCAGCGGACCGGGCGCGGCTGCGCGGGCGAGTTGTGCCCGGGCGAGCGGACCGTCGTCCAGGCGGCCGGACAGGGTCGCCGTCGGGATCGCCCCGGCAAACTGGCGGTCGGGCGCGTGGGATGTGTCCGCCACCGGGCGATACGTGGGCGGCGACGTCTCGAACTGGCTGGCGTAGTCGATCGCAATGCTTTCGAACTCGTGTTCGAGGCCCATGATCTGGACCAGGTCGAACAGCATCCACCACGGCAGGCGCTCGCCGCCCTGGTCGCGCACGCTGGTGCGCAGCAGGAGGGCGGCCGCGTCGAGCTGGTCGTTGGCGTACAGGATGGCCGCTTCCTCGACGACGGGCGCGCTGGACGGGGTCGCGGCCGCGTCCGGCATTTCATCCGGACCCGGCAGGAGGTCCGTGTCCTGGTCAGGCGGCGGCGCGCCGGCGGCCGCGGGTGGACGCCGGGTGCCGGCCCAGGCATCGTCGTCGAAGATGGCGGAGGTCATCTCCAGTTCGATCGCGTCGATCTTGGCCGCGGTGGCGCGGGCGATTTCACGCTGGCGTTCGCGTTCCGCCTCGGTATCGAGCGCGAGCCGGGTAACGGGGCCGGCCGCGAGCGGATTGTCCGCGCGCGAGCGGACGTCCGCACCCGCAAGCGGTGCGTCGCCTTTTTTCTTCAGGAAATCGAAGAGCCCCATCCCATCCTTGTCTGCCCGAGCAGCAGTCGTTAGCCGGTCGAGACATTAGCATGGCGGCGCGGACGGCGTGGTGCGCACGCCTGAGCTGCGTCAAGTCGACGGCGATCCTTCAAGTGTATCCGATAGGAAATAATTCGTGCGCACGAACCCAGAGCCAACATCGGCCCCAAAAACAAAAAAGCATGCGGCGGGCGCATGCTTTTTCATCGGGAGCGTACAGCGATCAGTCACCGTACAGTTTCTGCTTCAGCTCGCGGCGTTGCTGGGCTTCCAGCGACAGCGTCGCGGTCGGACGGGCGATCAGACGGGGGATGCCGATCGGTTCGCCGGTTTCCTCGCACCAGCCGTATTCGCCGGACTCGATCGAGGCCAGCGATTGCTGGACCTTCTTGAGCAGCTTGCGCTCGCGGTCGCGGGTACGCAGTTCCAGCGCGTGCTCTTCCTCGATGGTGGCACGGTCGGCCGGATCGGGAACGAGTACCGTTTCGCGCAGGTGTTCCGTCGTTTCGCCCGCGTTTTTCAGCAGTTCCTTCTCGAGTTCCTGCAGGCGGTTCTTGAAGAACGCCAGCTGGGCCGGGTTCATGTAGTCGTCGTCGCTCATGGCCCGAATTTCTTCTTCCGTCAGGAGGCGTTCTTCGGGCTGCGCAACGGTATTCGGTTTCGTTGTTTTAGTCATGACTTCACTTACCTTTGATACGACAGAGTTTCCATTTTATCAGCTAACTCAGCGGTTACCATTGCTTCGGTGTGCGCCGGGCGAGCTGCCGTGACCGTTGTTCAGTCGTTCAACCACAGGGTGCATGAGAGCACCATAGAACCGGGGTAGTTTATACCAAACACTGTTCCAATCCGCGAATAAAGACATCTTTCGGTAAATTTTTACCAATAAACACCATCTTGCTGCCGCGCGCTTCGCCATCCGCCCACTTTGCACCGAGGTCGCTGCCCATGATTTGATGCACGCCTTGGAAGACGACCTTGCGATCCGCGCCGGCCATCGACAGCACACCCTTATAACGCAGCATGTTCGGCCCGAACACTTGGACCATGCTGCCGAGGAATTGATCCAGACGTTCGGGGTCGAAAGCACGGTCGCTCTTGAACACGAACGCGGCGATGTCGTCGCTGTGGTGGCCATGATGGTGGTCGTGGCTGTGGTCGCACGCTTCCGTGTGCACGTGATCATGGTCGTGGTCGTGACCATGCTCGTGCGCCTCTTCCGTCGTGAGGAAGGCGGGGTCCAGCTCCAGCTTGTCGTTCAGGTTGAAGCCGCGCAGGTCGAGCACGTCGCTGATCGGGGCGCGGCCGAAATCTGACGTGCTGATCGGTGCACGTGGATTGATGCGGCGGATGCGCGCCTTCAGCTCCTCGACGGTGGCGGCATCCACGAGGTCGGTCTTGGACAGCAGGATCTTGTCGGCAAAACCCACCTGGCGCTGGGCTTCCTCGTGGCGGTCCAGCTGGTCCATGGCGTGACGGGCGTCCACGACGGTGACGACGGCGTCGAGCAGGTAGTGCGCGCCGACTTCCTCGTCGACGAAGAACGTCTGGGCCACCGGGCCCGGGTTCGCGAGGCCGGTCGTCTCGATGACGACGCGGTCGAAGTTGATCTCGCCGGCTTCGCGCTTGCGTGCCAGGTTCGTCAGGGCGACGATCAGGTCGCCGCGCACGGTGCAGCAGATGCAGCCATTGTTCATTTCGACGATCTGCTCGCTCGGGTCCTGCACGAGGATTTCGTTGTCGATATTTTCCTGGCCAAACTCGTTTTCGATGACGGCGATGCGCAGGCCGTGCTCCTCCTGCAGGATGCGGTTGAGCAACGTGGTTTTGCCGGCGCCGAGGAAGCCGGTGAGGATGGTGCTTGGGATCAATTCCATATGTCGCTGTCCAATGGTGTGCGCCGTTCCGGCCGCAGGGAATCGGAAGATTATGCCGGAATTTGCGAATCGTCACCACCCGGCATGCCGCGCCTGCCTGCGCTGGAGCACTTACTTTCGCTTTGCGCGCGGATGGGCCCGGTCGTAGACGGCCGCGAGGTGCTGGAAGTCGAGCGACGTATAGATCTGGGTCGAGGTGATGCTGGCGTGGCCCAGCAATTCCTGCACGGCGCGCAGGTCGCCCGAGGATTGCAGCACGTGCGAGGCGAACGAGTGGCGCAGCACGTGCGGGTGCACGTGGACCGGCATGCCGGCCCGCTGCGCATGGGCTTTCAGACGGTACTGCACGACGCGCGGGCTGATGCGCGTGTCGCGCGCCGACAGGAACAGGGCAGCGCTGCCGTCGCGCGCCGGCGGGCGCACCGCAAGCCACGCTTCGAGCGCCGTGCGCGCCGGTCCGCCGACGGGGACGCGGCGCATCTTGTTGCCCTTGCCGGTGACGACCACTTCCTGCGCGTCGAGTTCCAGCCAGCCGAGCGAGGCCGGCTGGCCATCCCGGGCGGGGACGTGGTGGACGTCGAGCCCGGCCAGTTCGGACACGCGCAGGCCGCTCGAGTACAGCAGTTCGAACATCGCGCGGTCGCACAGCTCGGCCGGTTCGGGGTGTCCGGACGTCGTCTTTTCCATGAGCTGGACGGCATCGTCGACGGCAAGTGCCTTGGGCAGTCGCTTGGGCCGGCGCGGCGCGCGCACCCCGTCGGCCGGGTTGGCGGCCAGCGGGCGCTGGCGCGACAGCCAGTCGAAGAAGCCGCGCCAGCCGGACAGCTTGCGCGCGATCGAGGCGGCGCTTTGCCCCTCGGCGTGCAGTTTCGCCGTGACGCGGCGGATGTCGAAATGGGTCAGCGTTGCCCAGTCGGCCTGGCCGGTGAGCCGGGCCAGTTCGGCCAGGTCGCGGCCGTAGGCGGCAATTGTGTGGTCGGACAGCTGGCGCTGCGTTTTCAGCTCCGCCAGGTAGCGGCCGGTCCAGTCGTCGGCGGCCGGGGTGTCCATGTCAGCCGAGCAGCGGAGCGAGTGCGGTGCTGGCCGTCTCGCCGATGTGGACGAGGAAATCCGTCGCCATCGCGGCGCTGAAGCGTTCCGGATCGGGCGAACCGAGCACGAGCAGGCCGAAGGCGCTGCCGTTCGCGCGCAGCGGCAGCAGGACGGTCGAGCGCACCGTGTCCGCCTCGGCCAGCCAGCTTGCTGCTTCAAAATCCTTGTTCGGGCCGCAGTACGGCGCGCGCAGGCTGCTGGCGAACAGGCGCACGTCTTCCGAGACGCCGTTCGTGTACCACGTGTCGGCGTGCTCGGGCGCCAGCTTCCACAGGCGCAGCGTGGCTTGCGGCACGATGAAATGCTTGACGAGGCCCTCGGCGACGGCGGCCGGGATCTCGCCCGGCACGCGGGTCCGCAGCAATTGCTGGGTCCAGCCATGAAAACGGTTGGCGATGGCCGCGTTTTCCTCGGCGTGGCGCACCAGCTCGGACATGCGCAGTTCCAGGGCGCGGTACTTGTCGCGCATGACTTCCATCTGGCGTTCCTGCAGCGAGACCGCGCGGCCCGTGAGTGGGCTCGACAGTTTTACTTCGCCCAGCAGGGTGGCGTGCTCCACGAAGAATTGCGGATGGTCGAGCAGGTATTGGGCGATGGCGGCGGAATCCAGTGTTGCGGCGGTCATGTGCGGCTTGCGAGATGGGTAGACCGTTCATTTTAACCGACAGCAATGCGCCGGCGCAGATTTCCTGTCTGCACTGTGCCGCCGTTGCATCATCGACACCCGGAAAAAGCCAAGGGCGGACCCGGTTGCCAGGTCCGCCCTTGCGGAAGCGATGCAGCGGGGTTTCCCCCGCAGCTCAGCTTAGAACGAGTGGTTCAGGCCCACGTCGTAGTGGTTGACGGTCGGGGTAGCAGCAGGTGCGCCGGTCGTCTGATTGCGGATATGGGTCTTGCGTGATGCGTCAACGTACAGGTAGGTACGCTTCGACAGGCTGTACTCGTAGCCCAGCGAATACTGGCGGGTGATCAGGTCGTGCAGGCGGACGTTTTCTTCCTGCTTCTTCAGACCAAAGCCAGCCAGCACTTTGCCCGGGCCGACAGCGTAGGTTGCACCGATTTCCGCGCCTTTGATGGTCGGACGCTGGGTATTGATGTGCTCCATGTTCTGGTGCGAGTAGGTACCCATCAGTTTCAGTTCCGGGGTCACCGAGAACGAACCTGCGACCGACCAGACTTTCGATTCGACGGCGTTGCGCTCGTAAGCCAGCATCGCGGCGGCCGGACCGTTGTTGTAGGTACCAGCGATCGAGAACGGGTTGGCCGAAGCCTGTGCGCCCGTAGCGTAGGTGGTAGCGCCTGCGCCGACACCGGCCACGCCGCCGCCGTTGGCTTCTTTCGAGGCCCACGAAGCGTTCACCTGGAAGCCATTGGCGACCGGCGAGTTATAGAAGATCGCGTTCGAGATACGGTTGTTGTTCGGGCCGCTGCCGCCGACGTCCAGCGGAGCCGAGTTGAAGCCGGCGACCGAGATGTCGGTGTAGAAACCGGCCGGCGACGGCAGGCCGTGCCACGGTTCGAACGAACCGACGATTTCCTGGAACGGGGTCAGGCCACGGCCCAGACGGATCATACCGAAGTCGCCCTGCAGGCCGACGCGGCTCTGGCCCTGGAACAGCGGACGGCCGTTGTTCTCGGTGGTGCCAGTGTCCGGCTCGTAACGCATTTCGATCTGGAACAGTGCTTTCAGGCCGTTGCCCAGGTCTTCGGTGCCTTTGAAGCCCAGGGTGTTGGCGGCGCGCTTGCCGATAGCCAGGGTGTTGTCGGTACGCTTGACCATGCCGACGTCGACGTTACCGTAGATTTGAACGGCGGTTTGAGCTTGTGCCACACCGGCGAATGCGCCCAGCAGAGCGGCTGCCACGAGGGTTTTTTTCATCTTAATTTTTATCCTAAAAAGTGAATCGAAGGAATCCAGAGAGCATTGAGATTTTTATTAGTTGCTGAACACTCGGATGTGTGAACCTTAAATGCTTAATGCGTCAAGATTGTCTGATTTGTCAATTATGACTGTTGCACTTGGTCGAAAGCCAATAAATCCAATCGTGCTGTTGTATTTTCGAAACGGCCGCGCCGGCAAACCGGGCGCACCTTAAGGCTCGTTTAAGTTTCTAAACATCATCATTCTGTCCCCGTACCACGGCAGGGTTTGTGCGGGCTCAAAGGCCTTTGGAATCGTAGCCGAATCGCATCGCCGCGGCTTTAGACTCTGGCCCATCCGACGTCCATTGTTACCGCAGTGCGCGCCACATGAGCTCATCAGTAGCGCAACGCAGGCGATCTCGCGCGTATCTTCGCGCATTGTGCATGCGAAATGGAACTGCGTACATTTCTAGGCGTCTCTAACATCCAGATAAGACGATGGCAAATCGTGAAGAACTGGCGGTCATCCGCGGCGCACGTGCCGGGCGCGCCGAATCGCAACTGGCCCTGGGCCGGCTCTATCTGTTCGGCAGTGCCGGACTGCCGAAGAGCCTGCCCACGGCCCTCCACTGGCTCGACCGCGCCGCACAGCAGGGTTGCGATGAAGCATGGCAATTGATCGGGAACCATATTCCGATCGATCTCGCGCGTGACAGCCTGCAGCCGGTCACCGGCTGGTACGAACGGGCGTACGACGGCGGCCTCGTGCGCGCCGGGCTCGTCTACGCCCAATTGGTGCTGGGCGCGCTGAACGATGGCCAGTGCACGCCGGCCCAGCGCGCCAAGGCGCTGCGCGCGCTGGAAGATGCGGCCCGTGCCGGCTTCCCGGAGGCGCAGTGGCTGCTCGCGCGCGAACATGGCGCCGCCCCGCCCGAGACGGACGAGCCGGCCGCCCGCGCGCCCGTGGCCAGCCCGGCGGGCCAGCGCTGGCTGCGCCAGGCGGCGGACAGCGGCGTCGGCGCGGCGCAGTTCGCCCTGCTGGAACAGGACTGGAACGCGGGCCGCTGGTCCGCCTGGCTGGAGCGGGCGCTCCCGCTGGCGCGCGTCCTGGCCGGTTCCGATGCCGCGCAGGACCACACGGCCGCCCGCCTGGCGCCGGACGAAGTGTTGCTGCTGTCGCGCTGCGCCCGGCTCGTCGCGGCGAACGAGGCGCCGCACGACGTCGGCCAGGACGAATTGCTGCGGTTCTGGGAAATCGCCGCGACCGAACAGGACCGCCATGCCCAGTTCGCGCTCGGCCTGTGGTGCGCCCGCATGCGGGTGGACGGCAAACGCCTGCCCGGCAGCCATGGCGCGGCCAACTTCAAGAAGGCCGTGCGCTGGCTGACGCAGGCCGGCGAGCAGGGCCTGGCCGAAGCCTGGTACGCCCTGTCGCGCATCTATATCAAGCCGGAATTCTCCCAGCGCAATGTGCTGGAAGCGCAGAAATACCTGGAGCGCGCGGCGGAGATGGGCTATCGCGACGCCCAGCTGGAATGCGGGAATGCGGCGTGGCGTGCGCGCCGCGAGAACGAGAACAACGACGTGCGCGCGCTGTTCTGGTTGCAGAAGGCGGCGGCGCAGGCTTGTCCCAAGGCCGCGGCCGCGCTGCGCAAGCTGGCGCCGCGCCTGCCCGGCGCCTGGAAAGACCTGGGCGCGCTGGCCGGACGCGACCTGGCGGCCCATCCGCTGCTGGCCGCGCGCCTGGAACTGGCGGTGGCCTTTGGCCTGAGCCGGGCCGAGGCGCTGTTGCTGGACATCCGCGGCGCCGACCGCGGCCACTGCCTCGTGATCGACATTCGCGCCAGCTACGGACGCAGCCGGCGCCGGCTGATCTCGGTGGAAACGGCGCAGGAGCGCCAGTTGCTCGACCGCGTGGCGCTCGTCTTCGAGAACGTCGATTGCGGTCTGGGTGGACCGGAAGGGAATTACCGCCAGCGCCTGTACCGGCTGCGCAGCTTGCTGCCGGAGATGGCGAGTGCGGAGTCCGCGACGGACGAACCGGAAGAGTCCCCGGCGCCGGACGGCGCGCCGGATGGTGACTACTCGCTCGCCGCCTGAATCAGATCCCGATTTTCAAATGTCGATTTCGCCTTCGAACACGGTCTCGGCCGGACCGCTCATATAAACAGGCTGGCCTTCGCCGGCCCAGTTGATGGTCAGCTTGCCGCCGCGGGCCTGGACTTGCACGGGCGAGTCCAGCAGGCCACGCCGGATGCCGGCCACGACGGCGGCGCAGGCGCCGGTGCCGCAGGCCAGCGTCTCGCCGGCACCGCGTTCGTAGACGCGCAGCTTCACATGGCCGCGGTCCACGATCTGCAGGAAGCCGGCGTTCACGCGGCGCGGGAACCGCGGATGATGCTCGATCTGCGGGCCCGTTTCGAGGACGGGGGCCGTGTCGACGTCGGCGACGACCTGCACCGCGTGCGGGTTGCCCATCGAGACCGTCGACACGAGCACGGTCTGTTCCTGGCCCTTGTTCGAGACGGTGATCGGCCACAGCGTGTCGCGGCCTTCGGCAACGCCTTCCAGGCCGGCCGCATCGAACGGGACGCGGGCCGGTTCCAGGATCGGGGCGCCCATGTCCACCGTGATGCTGCCGTCGTCTTCCAGGCGCGGCGTGATGATGCCGCTCATCGTTTCGACGCGGATGCTGCGCTTGTCGGTCAGGCCCTTGTCGCTGACGAAGCGGACGAACGCGCGCGAGCCGTTGCCGCATTGTTCGACTTCGCCGCCGTCATTGTTATAGATGCGGTAGCGGAAATCGCTGCCTTCCGTGGCCGGGCGCTCGACGATCAGGATCTGGTCGGCACCGATGCCGAAGCGGCGGTCGGCGAGGCGGCGCCATTGTTCCGGGCCGAGGTCGATGTCCTGGTTGATCGCGTCGATGACGATAAAATCGTTGCCGGCGCCATGCATCTTGGTGAACTTGAGTTTCATGGTATCTGTCATTAATCGTAGAACGAGGGCTCGCCGGGCGGCCGGGTCTTGAAGCGCTTATGCGTCCAGAAGTACTCGGCCGGATGTTCGTGCACGCGGTCCTCGATGAAGGCGTTCATGCGACGGGTGGCGGCGATGATATCGTCGCCCGGAAAATCTTCCCATGCAGGATAGAACTCTACCCGGTATCCCTTGTAGTTGGGCAGGAAAGTGGCGACGACCGGGATGACTTTTGCGCCGGTCGCGCCCGCCAGCCGGCCCATCGCCGTCAACGTGGCGGCCGGGATGCCGAAGAACGGGACGAAGGTCGCATCCTTTTCGCCGAAGTCCATGTCCGGCAGCATGAAGTAGGGGAGGCCTTCGCGCAGTGCGCGGATGATCGGCTTGATGCCGTCGGTGCGCGTGAACAGACGCACCGGGCCATAGCGTTCGCGGCCATAACGCAACAAATCGTCGAATGCCTTGTTCTTTTGCGGCGAATACATCGTCGACAGCGGCACGACGCGCGACGCCACGCCGGCCACGTCCAGGCACACGAAGTGCGGACAGAACACGATGGTCGGGCCGCTTTCCATCTGTTCCTTCGGCACCTTGGGGACGATCTCGATCAGGCCCTGGATGCGCTCGAACGGCGCCCACCAGATCAGCGAGCGCTCCAGGATGCTGCGCGAATAGGCCATGAAATGGCGCTTGGCGATATCGACCCGCTCCGCTTCGCCCAGTTCGGGCATGCACAGGCGCAGGTTGACCAGCGCGATCTTGCGGCGCTTGGGAATCGCGTAATACATCAGCCAGCCGACGGCGTTGCCGATGCGACCAAGGACAGGCAGCGGCAGGAAGTGCAGCAGCCACAACAGGAAAATCAGGAACCTCATGCGACGGTCTCGGGGTGCGGTGCTTCGACGCCTTGCGGCTTCTTGTAGCGGTTATAACTCCAGAAATACTGGGCGGGGCAGAAGGCGATGAGCTTCTCCATCTGGCGGTTGATGGCGGCGGCCTGCTGGGCCGCATCGCCGTCCAGCGACCCTTCGAACGGGACGAAGCGGATGGCGAAGCCGCGGCCGCGCGGCAGGCGTTCCGCGTACACGGTCAGGATATCGGCCTTGCCCAGCTGGGCCAGCTTGGCGGGCAGGGTCATCGTATAGGCGTCGCGGCCGAAGAATGGCGCCCACACGCCTTCTCCTTCCTGCGGAACCTGGTCCGGCAGCACGCCGACCGGCTGGCCGCCCCGCAGCGCCTTGACGAGCATGCGCACTCCGGCCAGGTTGGCGGGCGCCAGGTGCATGTGCTGGCGCTCGCGGGCACCCTCGACGAGCGGTTTCAGGGCGCTCTGGCGCGGCGGGCGGTACATGACCGTCAGTTCGACGCGCAGCGAGACTTGCTGGGCGGTCAGTTCGAAGCAGCCCAGGTGCGGCGTGAGGAAGACGATGCCGCGGCCGGCGTCGAGCTGGCGCTGGACCAGTTCCCAGTTTTCCATGGTGACGTGCCGGGTGACGCGCTCCTGCGGCGCGCACCAGACGAACGGCAGCTCGGCGATGGCCTTGCCGGACTCGGCGATCGCGGCGCGCAGATGGCCGCCGTAGCCGGCCTGTTCGAGGTTCTCGCGCAGGCGCCGGCGGTGCGACGGCGAGAGCAGATAGACGATCCAGCCGAGCGCGGCGCCGAGCGCATGCAGGACGCGCAACGGCAAAAACGACAGGATCCGAAACAAAAGGACAAGCATTTATTGATTTAGGGTAGAGAACCGACGAGTTGCTGTGCCAGAATTTTTGGAGGAGCGTAAAATACCACTTTGTAGCATCCGCGGAGTTAATGACAACTTGCGAAGCGGAATATAAATCTCGCTAAAGCGTCGCAGGCCTTGGTGCTGCGGCAATTTTCATAACAGTATCAGGAGCCTTAATGTCTTCCAACGACTACCTCTTCACTTCCGAGTCCGTCTCGGAAGGCCATCCGGACAAGGTCGCCGACCAGATTTCCGACGCCATCCTCGACGCCATCCTCGAACAGGATCCGCGCGCGCGCGTGGCTGCCGAGACCCTGTGCAACACGGGTCTGGTCGTCCTGGCCGGAGAGATCACGACGCACGCAAACGTCGATTATATTCAAGTTGCACGCAATACCATCAAGCGCATCGGTTACGACAACACCGACTACGGCATCGACTATAAAGGTTGCGCCGTGCTCGTCGCCTATGACAAGCAGTCGCCGGACATCGCCCAGGGCGTGGACGAAGGTGCTGGCCTCGACCTCGACCAGGGCGCCGGCGACCAGGGCCTGATGTTCGGTTACGCGTGCGATGAGACGCCGGAACTGATGCCGGCCGCTATTTATTATGCGCACCGCCTCGTCGAGCGCCAGTCGCAGCTGCGCAAGGACGGCCGCCTGCCGTGGCTGCGTCCGGACGCCAAGTCCCAGGTCACGCTGCGCTACGTCAACGGCCGTCCGGTGTCCGTGAACACCGTCGTGCTGTCGACCCAGCACGCGCCGGAAGTGAGCCACAGCCAGATCGAGGAAGCGGTGATCGAAGAGATCATCAAGCCGGTGCTGCCGCGCGAGTGGCTGCAGGACACCCGCTACCTGGTCAACCCGACCGGCCGCTTCGTCATCGGCGGCCCGCAGGGCGACTGCGGCCTGACCGGCCGCAAGATCATCGTCGACACCTACGGCGGTGCCGCACCGCACGGCGGCGGCGCATTCTCCGGCAAGGACCCGTCGAAGGTCGACCGCTCGGCCGCCTACGCTGCCCGCTACGTCGCCAAGAACGTCGTGGCCGCCGGCCTGGCGCGTCAGTGCCAGGTGCAGGTCAGCTACGCGATCGGCGTGGCCCGTCCGATCAACATCACGGTCTACACCGAAGGCACGGGCGTCATTTCGGACGAGAAGATCGCCGAACTGGTGATGGAACACTTCGACCTGCGCCCGAAAGGCATCGTGCAGATGCTCGACCTGCTGCGTCCGATCTACGCCAAGTCGGCCGCCTACGGTCACTTCGGCCGCGAAGAGCCGGAATTCACGTGGGAGCGCACCGACAAGGCCGCGCTGCTGCGCGCCGAAGCCGGTCTCGCGTAACACCCCCACGGGCGTTGTAAAACGCCTGCAGCCGGTGAGCACAAAGGTGCTCACCGTGCTACACTTACCAGTTCCGAGGAGCGTTGCGACGAGATTCCCCATCTCGCCAGGCTCGGATCATCAACACCGCGCTCACGTTACTTTTTTCTTAACTTGAAAGGAGGGCGTGATGAGCGCCGTACTCAAAGACACCACCCAGGACTACCTCGTTGCCGACATCGGCCTCGCCTCGTGGGGCGAGAAGGAAATCCGCATCGCCGAAACCGAAATGCCGGGCCTGATGGCCATCCGCGACGAATACGCGGCCGCCCAGCCCCTGAAAGGCGCGCGCATCGCCGGTTCGCTGCACATGACCATCCAGACCGCCGTGCTGATCCGTACGCTGGAAGCCCTCGGCGCGCAAGTGCGCTGGGCCTCGTGCAACATCTACTCGACGCAGGACCACGCTGCCGCTGCCATCGCATCGGTCGGTACGCCCGTGTTCGCCGTCAAGGGCGAGACGCTGGACGAATACTGGGAATACACCCATCGCATCTTCGAATGGCCGGGTGACAACCACGCCAACATGATCCTGGACGACGGCGGCGACGCCACGCTGCTGCTGCACCTGGGCGTGCGCGCCGAGAAGGACATCTCGGTGCTGGACAAGCCGGGTTCGGAAGAAGAAATCTGCCTGTTCAATGCGATCAAGGGCCGCCTGGCCGTCGATCCGCAGTGGTACTCGAAGCGCCTGCCGGAAATCCAGGGCGTGACCGAAGAAACCACCACTGGCGTGCACCGCCTGTACCAGATGCACGCGGAAGGCAAGCTGGCATTCCCGGCCATCAACGTCAACGATTCCGTGACGAAATCGAAGTTCGACAACCTGTACGGCTGCCGCGAATCGCTCGTCGACGGCATCAAGCGTGCGACGGACGTGATGATCGCCGGTAAGATCGCTGTCATCGCAGGCTACGGTGACGTCGGCAAGGGCTCGGCGCAGGCCATGCGCGCGTTGTCGGCCCAGGTGTGGGTCACCGAGATCGACCCGATCTGCGCACTGCAGGCCGCGATGGAAGGCTACCGCGTCGTGACGATGGACATGGCTGCCGAACACGGCGACATCTTCGTCACCTGCACCGGCAACTACCACGTGATCACCGAGCAGCACATGCTGCGCATGAAGGACCAGGCGATCGTCTGCAATATCGGCCACTTCGACAACGAGATCGAAGTCGCCGCGCTGCGCAAGTACGAGTGGGAAAACATCAAGCCGCAGGTCGACCACATCATCTTCCCGGACGGCAAGCGCATCATCCTGCTGGCCGAAGGCCGTCTCGTGAACCTGGGCTGCGGCACGGGTCACCCGTCGTACGTGATGAGCTCGTCGTTCGCGAACCAGACCATCGCCCAGATCGAACTGTTCACCAATACCGCCGCCTACCCGGTCGGCGTGTACACGCTGCCGAAGAAGCTGGACGAAAAAGTCGCCCGCCTGCAGCTGAAGAAGCTCAACGCCCAGCTGACCGAGCTGACCGACGAGCAGGCTGCCTACATCACGGTAAGCAAGGAAGGCCCCTACAAGCCGGAACACTACCGTTATTGATCTGGTAAGCTCTTCCGTGAACTGATGCTGCGCACCGCCGGATTCCATCGTCGGCGGTGCCGATAACTTCTCACGAAAGACACGACATGCGCCTGCTCCTGACCTGGCTGATCAACGCGGCAGCCCTGATGGCCCTGCCTTACCTGATGCATTCGGTATCGGTCGACAACGTCGGCGCCGCCCTCGTGGCGGCCCTTGTCCTGGGCCTCGTGAACACGATCATCCGTCCGTTGCTCGTCGTGCTGACGCTGCCCGTGACGGTCGTGTCGCTGGGCCTGTTCATCCTGGTGATCAACGCATTGCTGTTCTGGCTGGTCGCGCACCTCGTCGGGGGTTTTCATGTCGCGGGGTTCTGGTCCGCGTTCCTGGCGGCGATCCTGTACAGTGTCATTTCGTGGGCGCTTTCTACCTTATTACTCAACAAAGATGGAAACCCCTAACATCAGTATCGAGTTTTTTCCGCCCAAGACGCCCGAGGGTGCGGACAAGCTGCGCGTGGCTCGCCAGAAGCTGGCCGAGCTGAATCCTAAGTATTTCTCCGTGACGTTCGGCGCCGGCGGCAGCACGCAGCACGGCACGCTGTCGACCGTGCTCGAGATCCTCGCCGCGGGCCATGATGCCGCACCGCACCTGTCGTGCGTGGGCGGCACGCGCGAATCGATCCGCGCGATCTTGCAGGAATTCAAGGAGAAGGGCATCCGCCGCCTCGTGGCGTTGCGCGGTGACTTGCCGAGTGGCTATGGCGGCGCGGGCGAACTGCGCTATGCCAGCGACCTCGTGGAGTTCATCCGCCAGGAAACGGGCGACTGGTTCCACATCGAGGTGGCCGCGTATCCGGAAATGCACCCGCAGGCACGTTCTCCGCAGGACGACCTGCAAGCCTTCGCCCGCAAGGTGCAGGCCGGCGCGAATGCCGCGATCACGCAGTATTTCTACAATCCGGACGCGTACTTCCAGTTCGTCGACAATGCGCACAAGCTCGGCGTGGACGTGCCCATCGTGGCCGGCATCATGCCAATCACGAATTACACGCAGCTGATGCGTTTCTCCGACATGTGCGGCGCCGAGATTCCGCGCTGGATCCGGCTGAAACTGGCCAGCTTCGGCGACGACTCGGCGTCCATCAAGGCGTTCGGCCTGGATGTCGTCAGCGGCCTGTGCGAGCGCCTGCTCGCTGGCGGCGCGCCCGGCCTGCACTTCTACAGCATGAACCAGGCGGCGGCCACGACCGCGATCTGGCAGCGCATCACGGCAGCCTGATCCGGCGTTGTCCCGCAAGAATGCCCGTGCGACCGGAAGGCCGCGCGGGCATTTTTTTCATCACGTGACGTTGGTGGTTTCCGTCACGATCACGTCCAGCGGCACGTCGTGCGGCGCGTGCGAGAACATGGCTTCCTGATTACTGTAGGCAATGCCCAAGGTGTGCGGACGCGGCGGTTGTTCGAGGGTGCGGTCGTAATAGCCGCCGCCATAGCCGAGGCGATACCCTTCGGCATTGAAACCGAGACAGGGGATCAGGAGGGCCGGCGGGCGCTCGATGAAGCGCAGCTGGGCCGGGACCTGGATGCCGGCTTCGTCCGGCAACATGGCTTCGCCGGGGACCCACTCGGTGAACGTCAGCGGCGCATTGCGTTCCATCACGACGGGCAGCGCCAGGCGCACGCCGGCCTGGTGCAGCTCCGCGTACGCCGCGCGCAGGTCGGGCTCGCCGGCCAGCGGCCAGTACACGCCGATGACACTTACCTGGCGCAATCTCCACCACGCGACCACCTGCGCGCCGATATGTGCATCCCACTGGACCTTGATTGCTGGATCAAGCCCCCCACGTGCAGTCCTGAGCGCCTTGCGCAACGCTGTTTTCGCTGCCTGTTTCTCGTCCGCCACGCTCGGGTTCGAGGGGCATGGTATTCTTGAATCGCCGGTCATGGATGAAATGAAGCCTACATTGAATATTGCATTATCGATGTCGCAGACACTGTTAGCCGGCACCGTCGTGGCCGCTTCCAGCCTGCTCTTCCTCGCGTCGCCCGATGTCGCGGCCCAGGCCGCGTCTCCGGGTACGACACCCCCCGCACCTGCCGCACCGACGGCGGTGCTTGCGCCGGGCGGGCTGTCGCCCGCCCCTCCAGTGGTCGCGCCCGGACCGCAGGCGGATGCCAGCCGCGAGCAGGACGAGATTTTTGCGCAACTGCGCGACGCTGCCCGCAAGAACGATGCCGACAAGGCCGCGGCGCTGGCGGCACGGTTGCCGGGCTACGCGATTCCGTCGTACGTCGACTATTATCGGCTCAAACCGCGGCTACGCGACGCTTCCAACGAGGAAATCCTGGATTTCCTGAAACGTTACGAAGGCAGCGCCATCGCCGACCGCCTGCGCAACGACTGGCTGCTGGAACTCGGCCGCAAGCGCGACTGGGTCAACTTCGACCGCGAGCTGCCCCTGTTCGTCAAGAAAGACGATTACCAGGTCAAGTGCTATGCCTTGCTGTCGCGCGCAGCGAAGGGACAAAACGTGGCGGCCGAGGCACGCGTGCTGCTCGACAATCCGCCGCTGTACGGCGAAGCCTGCGCCGCGCTCGTCAACCAGCTCGTCCAGTCCGGCCAGTTCACGAACAACGATTTGCTGGCCCAGCTGCGCCTGGCCGGCGAGATGCACGCGACGGGGCCGTCGCGCCGCACGGCGCTGCTGCTGGGCGCGTCCGACAGCCGCGCCGCGCAGGCCGTCGACCTGCCGGCCGTGGCGATGGCGCGTGGCATCGGCAGCACGCGCGCCGATCACGAGATCTACCTCGTCGCCCTCGGCCGCATGGCGCGCACGAGCCTGAAGCTGGCGACAGTGGCGCTGAACAAGAATGCGTCGAAACTGTCGGCCGAGGAACGCGCGATTGGCTGGGCGAACATTGCCCTGGCCGCGTCGCTGACGCTGGCGCCGGAGGCGTACGACGACTGGAAGAAGGCCGAAGGGGCGCCGCTGACGTGGAACCAGCTGGAGTGGAAGACGCGCATCGCGCTGCGCCGCGGCGACTGGAAGACGGTGCGGTCCACGATCGAGGCGATGCCGGCACCGCAGCATGACGAGCCCGTCTGGACGTACTGGCTGGGCCGCGCCCTGCAGGCCGAAGGCCGGCGCGAGGATGGGCAGGCGCTGTTCCGCCGCATCGCCGACCAGAACAGTTTTTATGGCCAGCTGGCGATGGAAGAGCTGGGCATGCAGATCAGCATCCCGCCCAGCGCCGCGCCGCCCACGCCGGCCGAGCTGGCGCAGGTGGCGACCAATCCCGGCTTCAAGCGCGCGTTGAAATTCTTTTCGATGCGCATGCGCTTCGAGGGCACGCGCGAATGGAATTGGGCGCTCAACGGTTTCACGGAACGCCAGCTGCTGGCCGCCGCCGAGTTCGCGCGCCAGAACGATATCCTCGACCGCATGCTGTCCACGTCGGAACGCACGCGCACCGAATTCGACTACACCCAGCGCTTCCCGGCGCCGCACAACGACATCCTGCATCCGACGGCGCAGGGCCTCGGCCTCGACCAGGCGTGGGTCTACGGCCTGATCCGCCAGGAATCGCGCTTCGTGACGGATGCGCAGTCGGGCGTGGGGGCGTCCGGGCTGATGCAGGTGATGCCGTCGACCGGTAAATGGGTGGCGGAAAAGATCGGCCTGACGGATTACGGTCACGGCATGCTCAGCGATATCCGGACGAATATCGTGCTCGGCACCAATTACCTGAACATGGTGCTGAACAATGCGGAAGGCTCGCAGGTGCTGGCGACGGCCGCCTACAACGCCGGACCGGGACGGGCGCGCACGTGGCGCGGGCTGTTGACGGCGCCGATGGAAGGGGCCGTGTTCGTCGAGTCGATCCCGTTCGAGGAAACCCGAACCTACGTGCGCAACGTGATGTCGAACGCGACGAACTATGCCGCGTTGTTCGACAAGCGTCCGCAATCGCTCAAGGCGCGCCTGGGCACGATCACGCCGCGCGGCGGGGGCATCGGCCTCCCCTGACTTTTTGTAGGATAACCAGCAGGAGTCCAGCATGCACGCGCAGTCGGTCGTTCTGTTCGGCGGAACCGGATTCATCGGCAGCCACCTGGCGGCCAGGCTGTCCGAGCACGCCATCGACATCGTCGTGCCCACGCGGCACGAACGCCATGCGATGCACCTGATGCCGCTGGGCGTCGACATCGTGCAGGCCGACCCGTACGACGACACGGCGCTCCGCAAGCTCGTGGCCGGGCGCGATGCCGTCATCAACCTGGTCGGCATCCTCCATTCGCGCCGCGGCGATCCGTACGGGCCGGATTTCCGCCGTGCCCACGTGGAACTGCCGCGCCGCATCGCCGCCGCCTGCGCGCTCGAGGGCGTGCCGCGCTACCTGCACATGAGCGCGTTGGGCGCGGACCGCAACGGCCCGTCGATGTACCAGCGCTCGAAGGCCGACGGCGAAGCGGCCGCGGCAAGCCAGCCCGGCGTCGCGGCGACGATCTTCCGGCCATCCGTCGTGTTCGGCCCGGAAGACAAATTTCTCAACATGTTCGCGCGCCTGCAGCGCCACCTGCCTGTCGTCCCGCTCGCCTGTGCGCACGCGCGCTTCCAGCCCGTGTACGTGGGCGACGTGGCCGAGGCGTACGTGCGTGCGCTGCTCGATCCGCACACGGCCGGCTTCACGTATGAACTGGGCGGGCCGCAGGTCTACGAGCTGGGCGAACTGGTGCGGCTGGCGGGGCGCTATGCCGGCCACGAGCGCAAGGTGATCGCCCTGCCGGACGCGCTCGCGCGGCTGCAGGCGATGTTCTTCGAACTGCTGCCGGGCGAGCCCGTCATCACGCGCGACAACCTCGATTCGATGAAGGTGGACAACGTCGTCCAGCCGTCCAGGGACAATAAAGTCTTGACAACAACGGCGCTGGGAATCAAGCTCACGGCGCTCGAGGCCGTCGCGCCGCAGTACCTGGCGCCGCCCGGCGGACTCGACGTCCTGCGCGCCCGTGCCGGGCGCTGACCTTCAACGATCACGCCACACCATGCAGACTCTCGAACTCGACCCGACATTGACGCAGACCCTCGACAACGCACGCCAGGCTGGCCTGACCCTGGTCATCGGCAACAAAAATTACTCTTCGTGGTCGATGCGCCCGTGGGTGGCGCTCGTCGCCGCCGGCATCCCGTTCACGGAAGTACGCGTCCTGCTCGACAAGCCGGACACGGCTACCAACATCGCGCAGTACTCGGCGTCCGGCCGCGTGCCCGTGCTGCTGGCCGGCGAGATGACGATCTGGGACAGCCTCGCCATCTGCGAATACGTAGCCGAGCAATTTCCTGAGAAGCATATGTGGCCGCAGGACGTGGCCGCCCGCGCGCTGGCGCGTTCCGTCGTCGCCGAAATGCATTCCGGCTTCGGCGACCTGCGCACCGCGATGACGATGAACATCAAGGCGCGCCTGCCGGGCCGTGGCCGTACGCCGGGGGCCCAGGCCGACATCGGCCGCATCTGCGAGATCTGGGAAGAGTGCCTGTCCCGCTTCGGCCACCACAACTTCCTGTTCGGCGATTTTTCCATCGCCGACGCCTTCTTCGCGCCCGTCGTCACGCGCTTCCAGACCTACGGCGTGGCCATGGCGCCCGCGCTGCAGGCCTATTGCGCGCGCGTGCTCGCGCACCCGGCCGTCGCGCGCTGGGTCGAGGAAGCGATGGCCGAAACGGAAATCGCCGGGCTGCACGAAGACGAGTTGCCGGACTGATGACGATGCAGGCGTACGTCGTCGGCGGCGCCGTCCGCGATGAGCTGCTGGGCCTGCCCGTGCAGGATCACGACTGGGTCGTCGTCGGCGCCACGCCCGAGGACATGATCGCCAGGGGGTTCCGGCCCGTCGGCAAGGATTTCCCCGTGTTCCTGCATCCGGACACGCATGAGGAATACGCGCTCGCCCGCACCGAGCGCAAGACGGCGCCCGGCTACCACGGCTTCGTGTTCCACACCGCACCGGACGTGAAGCTGGAAGACGACCTGATCCGGCGCGATTTGACCATCAATGCGATGGCGCGCGCCGAGGACGGCTCCATCGTCGATCCGTACGGCGGCTTGCAGGATTTGCGGGACCGCGTGTTCCGCCACGTATCGCCCGCGTTTGCCGAAGACCCGGTGCGCATCCTGCGCCTGGCCCGCTTCGCCGCGCGCTTCCCGGATTTTACGGTTGCCGACACGACGCTCGCGCTGATGCGCCAGATGGTCGAGGCAGGCGAGGTGGATGCGCTCGTGCCGGAGCGCGTGTGGCAGGAACTCGCGCGCGGGCTGATGGAACAAAAGCCGTCGCGCATGCTGGCCGTGCTGCGCGACTGCGGCGCGCTGGCGCGTATCCTGCCCGAGCTGGACGCGTTGTGGGGCGTGCCGCAACCGCCGCTGCACCATCCCGAAGTCGATACCGGTGTCCACATGATGCTCGTGATCGACTATGCGGCCGAACGGGGCTACGACCTGCCGGTACGCTTCGCCGCGCTGATGCACGACCTGGGTAAAGGCATGACGCCGCCCGAACATTGGCCGAAGCACCATGGCCACGAAGGCATGGGCCCGCGCCTGATCACGGAACTGGGTAAACGCCTGCGCGTGCCGACGGAGTGCCGCGACCTAGCCGTGATGACGGCGCGCGAGCACGGCAACGTGAGCCGCGCGCTCGAGCTGCGGCCGAACACGATCGTGACCCTGTTCGAACGCTGCGACGCGTTCCGCAAGCCGGACCGCTTTGCGCAGATGCTGCTGGCGTCCGAATGCGATGCGCGCGGGCGCGGCGACGAACATCACGTCATGCGCAGCCGCGACTATCCGCAGGCGCCTTACCTGCTGCGTGCGCTGGACGCGGCGCGTGCCGTGAACGCGGGCGAGGTGGCGGCGCGCTATCCCGAGCATCGCGAAAAGATCCCGGAAGCCGTGCACGCGGCGCGGGTAAGTGCCGTGAAGGCGGCGCTCGGCGACGTACGCGACTGAACTAAGCCGCCATGTCTTCCCGGCACCACGTGTCGCGGCCGGCTTCCTTGGCGCGGTAGAGCGCCGTATCGGCTTTTTTGTACAGCGCATCGACACCGTCCCGCCACGCCACGGCGGCGCCGATGCTGGCGCTGACGTGCATGACGTGGGGACCGAACGCGACCGGCGCGCGCATCGAGTCGACGATGCGCTGGGCCACGTCGTCGACGATGGTATCGCTGGCCGGCGTCAGCAGGACGGCGAATTCGTCGCCGCCGAGCCGCGCCACGCAGTCGGTCTGGCGCACGGCCGCGCGCAGGCGCTCCGCCGCCGCGACCAGCAGCGCGTCGCCCGCATCATGGCCGAGCGTATCGTTGATGTGCTTGAAGCGGTCCAGGTCGATCAGGAGCAGGGCGAACGGGTCGCCGCCGCGCCGGCCGAGGGCGGCCAGGCGGTGCAGCTCGTCATTGAAACGGCGCCGGTTGGGCAGGTCCGTCAACGCGTCGTTGTAGGCCATGGTTTCCAGCTGCAGCTGGGTGGCACGCAGCTCGGCGGTGCGGCTGGCGACCACCGCCTCCAGCTCGCGCTGGCGCCGGCGCAGCAACGACGTCCGCGCCTGCACCAGGGCGGCGAGGACGGCCAGCACGGCGATCACGCCCAGCGCCCGCACCCAGTTCAACTGGTACCAGGCGGGCAGCACGCGGACCGGCAGTTCCAGGGTGGCGGCATCGTCGCTGTCGTTGATGGCGCGCACGCGCAGGCGGTAGGTGCCCGGCGGCAGGTTGTTATAGCTGGCGCGGCGCACGGCCGTGTCGGCATCGATCCACGCGGTGTCGAAGCCTTCGAGCTGGTAGGCGTAGTGGCGGTGCTCGGCCGGCATGTAATCCAGTGCCGCGAACTCGACCGCGAAACCGCGTTCGCGATCGGCGGGTGCGATGGTCAGCGTGGGGGGCTCGCCGGCCGATGCGCCCGGCGGCAGCGTGCGGATCACCCGTCCGCCGAGCATCAGTTGCGTGATGGCGAGCGGGGGCAGGGGCCGGCGGGTGTCCAGCCGGTCGGGGAACACGACGGAGAGGCCGGTGAAACCGCCGAACAGCACTTCGCCGCCAGCACCCAGCGCGCCCGAGCTGGTCCAGTAACTCGGCACGTGGACGCCGTCGGCCTCGCCCAGCCGGCGTACCTGCAGGGTGTCGGGATGCACGCCGGCCAGGCCGAGGTCGGTGCTCAGCCATATCTGTCCGCTACGGTCCTGCACCAGCATGTTGACGCTGTTGTCGGGCAGGCCGTCGGCCGTCGTCAGGCGCCGGAACCAGCGCCGTCCGCCGGCATCGGTGTGGTCCAGGACGGCGATGCCGTTGCCGAACGAGGCCACCCACAGGCGGCCCCTGTGATCGATGAGAAGGGAGGACACGAAGCCGTTCGGCGCGCGCGCGCGGTCGGCGTTGTCGGTCGGCAGACGCTCCACCGTCTTGCCGTCCCGGTCCAGCCGCACGACGCCACGCCGGGTGCCGATCCATACGGTACCGTCCGCGAGCGGCAGCAGCGCGGTGACGCGGCGGTCGCCCAGCGCGTCGTCTTCGTGGCGCAGCGGCGTCGCCGGACCTGCTGGCGACGGACGCACCGCCCATGCCCCGTCCAGTCCGCCCAGCCACAGGACATCGTCGTGCCACGCCAGCGCCCAGACGGACGCGTCGGGACGGCGTCCGGCAATCTCGACGCGCCGCACGGCGTGCCCGTTGCCGTCGCTGTGATACAGGCCCTGCTGTGTGCCGATGTAGACGCTGCCGTCCGGCGCGTTCGCCATGGCGAGCACCCGGCCCTTGGGCAGGGTGTCCGCCATGGCCACTGCGCCGGTGTGCGGGTCGACGATGCTCACGGCACCGCCGGGGACGCTCAGCCACACCTTGCCGTCCGGGCGGCGCAGCAGATGATAAATGTTGAGGCCGGTAATGCTGCCGATCGTCCGCACCGTCACGACGCCTTGCGCGCGGGGATCGTGCTGGCTCAGGGTGCCCCCTGTGGCAATGAAGATCTGGCCGCCGCGCTCGCGCAACATGGCGAGGATCTCGTCGCTGCGCAGGCTGTCCGGCACGTCGCCGCGGTAGCGCAGGCGCCGCGTCGTTCCCTGGCGCACGTCGACCTCGACGATGCCGCCGCTCTCCGTGCCGAGCCAGACGGTATCGTCATTCTTTTGCACGATCGTGAACACGCGTTCGCCCTGCAAGGTGGCCTGCGTACCCGTTTCCACGATGGGGCGGGGCGTGGCGCCCGGCGCGGCGATGACGAAGGCGCCGTGGGTACGGGTGCCGATCCATACGCGGCCCGCGTTGTCCTGGTACAGGGCGTTGATCGAAGGTTCGTTCGGCGCCGGCGCCTCCAGGTGCACGACCTCCAGCCGGTCGTGGTCGCCGGACCGGTAGAAGAGGCCCTCGCGGGTGCCGATCCAGAGACCGCCCTGGCGGTCGCGCAGCAGCACGTCCACTCCGTCCGGCGGCAGCGCGGGTGCAGCGAGTTGCGGGGCGCCGCTGGCGGCGGCGTGCACTTTGCCGTCGGCGTCGACGCGTTCCAGTCCCGCGCCGGTGCCGACCCAGATGCCGCCGGCGCCGTCGTCGACGATGCTGGACACGCGTGCATGGCCCAGGCCGCCCGGGCCTGCCGGGATGCTGGCGAAGCGATCGCGCGTCGCGTCGTAACGCGCCAGGCCGCCCGCGCTCGTACCGATCCACAGGCGCCCGCCCGTGTCCACGTGCACGCTCTGGATATAACCGTCCGGCAGGCTGCCTTCCCGCGCGGGATCGGCCACGTAGCGCCGTACGCGGAATCCGTCCCAGCGCACCAGGCCGGTCTGCGTACCCAGCCAGATGAAGCCTTCGCGATCCTGGGCGAGGGACGTGCCGAAACGCAGCGCTTCTTCGGTGTGATGCCTGAACGAGACGTGAGAAAATGGTTGCCAGGCCGAGGATGCATCAGCGGCGGCCGCGGTGGACGAGATGGCCATCAGCATGCCAATCCAGAACATCACGCACGGCAGGGCTTGGCGAAAAAATGACATGCGGCACTCTCGGTTTCTTTACGGAATCAAGTATATGCCGCCGCACCGTTGGTATCTCGTTTCCGGCGATAGATTGTCAAATTCTGTTGTATTGGCGCAAGAATTTACGCGGGTGGCATGCCATCTCGGCATGACATCGTCGGATTCGGTAAAATCCAGGCCTTGTTGCAGTGCACAAAGAGCGCCCCATGCAGGACAATCCACTCCGCCGCTGGCTGAACCACCTGATCAAGAAGAAGGGCCAGGCCGTACTGGTCAAGGCGCTGGGCAAGCGCGACCGGCGCCGGGTCCTGCGCCACTTCCTGGCCCTCGACCGCGACGACCGCCTGCTGCGCTTCGGCACCGTGCTGCCGGACGGGCAGGTCGAAGCCTATGTCGCGAAGCTCGATTTTGCGAAGGACATCGTGTTCGGCGTCTACAACGGGCGGTTCCAGCTCGTCGGCGTGGGCCACCTCGCGTTCACGTCGCGCGAGGCGCATCCGGACAGCATCCATTACACCGACAAGGAAAAAGTGGCCGAGTTCGGCGTATCCGTTTCCAGATCGGCGCGGGGGCAGGGCGTCGGCACGCGGCTGTTCGAACGGGCCGCCATCCACTGCCGCAATTCCGACGTCGACACGTTGTACATGCAATGCCTGTCGTCGAACCGTACGATGATGCACATCGCGAAGAAGGCGGGCATGGAGATCCGCCGCGAATATGGCGAGGCGGATGCCCACCTGCACCTGCCGCCGCCCAGTCCGGGCAGCGTACTCGCCGAGGCGCTGGAAGAGCAGTTCGCCAAGATCGATTACACGGTCAAGGCGAATGCGCGCGCCGCGATCAAATGGTTCCGGCCGAAGCGTTGAACGTTATCAGGCCGACTCGCGCGGCACCAGTCCACCCGTAAACCGCTTGCGGTAAGGCGCCGTGGCGGTGCCGTCGAGCTGCGCCTGCAGGCATTCCATCGCCGCGACGCCGATGGCGGCGACGTCCTGCCGGAACGTGGTCAGCGGCGGGTACAGGTAGGCGGAAATGGGCAGGTCGTCGTGGCCGACAATGGCCAGGTCCTTGCCCGGTTCCAGGCCGAAGCGGCGGCAGGCGGACATGGCGCCGATCGCGAGCCTGTCGGTGCCGCAGGCCAGCGCCGTGACGCCGGCGCGCTTCCAGGCGCCGCTCGCGAGCCAGTCGAGCACGTGGCGGAACGCATACGCTTCGAAATCCCACGACGGCTGCGTGCTGGCCGGGACGAGGTGCGGCTGCATGCCGGCTTCCGCCATCGCGTCCTGGTAGCCTGCGAGCCGTTCTTCCGGCGACGGATGCGCGACGGGCGGCGCGCCCAGGTAGGCCGGGCGGTGGCCGCGGCCCAGCAGGTAGCGGGTCAGCATCGCCATGCTTTGGCGGTTGTCGTTCATGACGTAGTTGCAGTCTTCGTGGACGTAGCTGTCCATGTAGACGATGCGCATTTCCTGCTCCAGCCGCAGCAGCAGGTCCAGGTTCGCCGTCGACGCGACCGCGGTCAGGATCACGCCCGCCACCTTCATCGACCGCATCGTCATCAGCGCCGCCGCTTCCTCGGCCGGGTCGTTGTACGAGCACTGGATGATCACGTCCATGCCCAGCGCCTTGGCCTTCGCCTCGATCGCGCGCAGCGCCTCGGCGAAGAACGGTTCGTTCACCACCGGCAGGATCACGCCGACCATGCGCGAGCGCCCGCGCACAAGGCTCACGGCGTGCGGATCGGGTACGTATTCGAGGTCGCGGCAGGCCTGTTCGATGCGCGCCCGCGTATCGGCTTTCAGTCCCTCGCGGTCGTTGAAATACTTCGACACCGTGGCGCGCGACACGCCGGCCCGCGCGGCGACGTCGTGCATCGTTACGGGACCACGGAGAGTTTGCGCTGTTTTCATTAGTTTGTTGACTCGTGTAAAGTAAGCGCCCCGCCGACCGGCGCGTCACCATCATAGCAAAAATACTTACCTGCAATAAGAGCGTTCTTTCTCCAAGGGCTTGACCTGTTTTGCCGCTATGGGTCATCTGCCGTTGTGGTCACTCAACCATTAAAAAATTTGTAAAAAAATCTGTTGACGACAAAAAGTCGACACGTGTAAATTTCTTTCATCACGCAGCCTTGCACCATAAAAACAGCTCGGAGACACCGTCATGAAAAAACCTGCCGTGTACGCCTGCATCGCGGCGTTCGCCTTCTCGCTGGCCGGCCTGGCGCACGCCGCCCGGCCGCTGAAATCCATCGGGGTCGCCGTCAGCGACCTCGCCAATCCATATTTTGTCGCCATCGGCAAGGGCGCCGCCGATGCCGCGAAAAAGGTCGGCGGCGACAAGGTCAAGGTGACGACCGTCTCCAGCAAGTACGACCTCAACACCCAGGTCGGCCAGATCGAAAACTTCATCGCGAACAAGGTCGACATCCTCATCGTCAATGCGTCCGACCCGAAGGGCATCGCGCCCGTGCTGCAAAAGGCGCGCGATGCCGGCATCGTCGTGGTGGCCGTCGACGTCGGCGCCGACAATGCGGATGCGACGATCATGTCCGACAACACGATGGCCGGTACCGAATCCTGCAAGCGCATCGTGGAGCGCCTGCACGGCAAGGGGAACGTCGTGATCGTCAACGGTCCGCCCGTCACCGCCGTGATCGCGCGCGTGGCGGGCTGCAAGCAGGCGTTCGCGGGCACCGGCATCCGCGTCGTGTCCGACAACCAGGACGCGAAGGGCAGCCTCGATGGCGGCATGGAAGTGATGACGAACCTGTTGATCGCGCACCGCCGCATCGACGCCGTCTTCGCGATCAACGACCCGTCCGCGATCGGTGCCGAACTCGCGGTCAAGCAGGCGGGCCGGCCCGACGTGCAGATGGTGGCGTCGGTCGACGGCGCGCCGGATGCGGAAGCGGCCCTCAAATCGAAGAACAGCATCTTCGCCGTCACCACCGCACAAGACCCCTACAAGATGGCCACGCTGGCCGTCGACATCGGCTACGGGATCATGAACGGCAAGCGTCCCGCGAACCCGGTCGTGCTGATTCCGACCCCTGCGATCACCAAGCAGAACGTGCTGGCCTACAAAGGCTGGGCCAGCCACTAAACACCCCCGAACCCGGAGGAGACAATGGCAACACGAGATCCACAAGCGGTGCTGGAGGTATCCGGCATCCGCAAGCGGTTCGGCGCCGTCACGGTGCTGGACGGCGTGCAACTGACCATCCGCCCCGGCGAGATCCACGCGCTGATGGGAGAAAACGGTGCCGGCAAGAGCACCCTCATGAAAATCCTCGCCGGCGTGTACCAGCCGGATGCCGGCGAGATCCGCGTGGGCGGGAAGCCTGTGCGCATCGGGTGTCCGGCCGACGCGCGCGCCTGCGGCATCAACCTGATCTACCAGGAGCTGTCCGTCGCGGCCAATCTGACCGTTGCGCAGAACATCTTCATGGGCGCGGAACCGCGCGGGCGCTTCGGCATCGTCGACACGGCGCAGATGAACCGGCGCGCGGCCGAGGTATTGAAAAGTCTCGGCGCCACGTTCGCGCCGAACCGCATGGCGAGCGGCCTGTCGATCGCCGACCAGCAGCAGGTGGAAATCGCCCGCGCCCTCGTGCACGACAGCCGCGTGCTGATCATGGACGAGCCGACGGCCGCGTTGTCCGAGCGCGAGACGGAGCGCCTGTTCGACGTGATGCGGGCCCTGCGCGCACGCGGCATCGCGATCATCTACATCAGCCACCGCATGGCCGAAGTGCGCATGCTGGCCGACCGCGTGACCATCCTGCGCGACGGCACGTGGATCGGCGAGCTGACGCGCGACGAAGCGACGCCCGACACGGTCGTGCGCATGATGGTCGGCCGTGAGATCGGCGGCTTTTATGAACACACGCAGCGGCGCGTGCCCGGCCCCGTGCGCCTGAAGCTGAACGATGTGCACGGCGCCAAGGTGCATCCGGTATCGCTGGACGTGCGCGCCGGCGAGATCGTCGGCCTCGCGGGCCTCGTCGGCGCGGGCCGCACGGAACTGGCGCGGCTGGTCTTCGGCGCGGACCCTCTGTCCGGCGGCGCGATCGAAGTCGATGGCAAGCCGGTCGCGATCCGCACGCCGGGCGATGCGATCCGCCTCGGCATCGCCTACGTGCCGGAAGACCGCAAGGGGCAGGGCCTGTTCCTGCAGCAGTCGCTGCTGGCGAACGTGACGATGAACGTCCTCGGCAAGCATGCAAGCTGCGGCGTGCTGCGGCGCGGCGAGTTGCTGCAGGTGACGCGTGACGCGATTCAACGACTGTCCGCGCGCGGCGCGGGGCCGGACGGCATCATCGGCGGCCTCTCGGGCGGCAACCAGCAAAAGCTGCTTCTCGCGCGCTGGCTGGAAATCAGGCCGCGCGTGCTGATCCTCGACGAGCCGACGCGCGGCGTCGACATCGGCGCCAAGCACGAGATCTACCGGATCATCCACGAGCTGGCGGATGCCGGCGTGGCCGTGCTGTGCATCTCGAGCGAGCTGGCGGAAATCATCGGCGTGTGCGACCGCGTGCTCGTCATGCGCGAAGGCTGGCTGTCCGGAGAGCTCGCCGGCGCACGCATCACCCAGGAAAACATCATGGCACTGGCCACCCAGGCCCAGGCCGCATAGGAGACATCATCATGCAGACTCTGAAATCATCCCTTCCCACCGCGCCGGGTGCGGCCGCACACGGCGGCATCGGTCAGGCGTTCTCGCGCATGTTCGCGACGATGGGCATGCTGCCCGTGCTCGTCGCGCTGTACATCGTGTTCTACTTCCTGACCGGGTACTTCGCCGAAGACGGCGTCTCGAATTTCGCGACGACGGCCAACACGATGAACGTGCTGCGCCAGAGTTCCATCAACCTCGTGCTCGCGACCGGCATGACGTTCGTGATCCTCACGGGCGGCATCGACCTGTCCGTCGGCTCCGTGCTGGCGGTGTCCGCGGTGCTGGGCATGATCGCGTCGCTGCCCGGTCACGCGCCGGCGCTGTCGCTGCCGATCTTCCTGCTGGCGGGCCTCGGCATGGGCCTGCTCAACGGCACGCTCGTTGCCGTCTTCAAGATCAATCCGTTCGTCGTCACGCTCGGCACGATGACGGCGCTGCGCGGCACCGCCTACCTGCTCGCAGACGGCACCACGATCCTGAACCGCGAGATCCCGACGTTCGAATGGATCGGCAACGAGTCGTTCGCCGGCCTGCCATGGCTCGTGTGGGTCGCTGCTGCCCTCGTGCTGGCCGCGTGGTTCATCCTGCGCCGCACCGTGCTGGGCATGCACGTGTACGCGGTCGGCGGCAATCCGCAGGCGGCGCGGCTCACGGGCATCAAGGTCGGCCTCGTCCTCGTCTTCGTCTACGCGTTCTCCGGCCTGTGCGCGGGCACCGCGGGTGCGATGTCGGCCAGCCGCCTGTACGGCGCGAACGGCAACTGGGGCTCCGGCTACGAGCTCGATGCGATCGCCGCGGTGGTCCTCGGCGGCACGAGCCTGATGGGCGGCGTGGGCACGATCTGGGGCACCGTCACGGGTGCGTTGATCATCGGCCTCCTCAACAACGGTCTCACGATCCTCGGCCTGTCGTCGTTCTGGCAGTACGTGGCGAAGGGCACGGTCATCGTGCTCGCCGTGATGCTCGACAAATGGCGTTATCAACAACAGGCGAACTGACATGCAAGCACAACGACTCCCCCGCTACGTGGTCTTCGGCGAAGCGCTCACCGACATGATCCGCCAGGACGACGGCACGTGGCGCTCGCTGCCCGGCGGCTCGTGCTGGAACGTGGCGCGCGTCGGCGCAAGGCTCGGCGTGCCCACGGGGTATGCGGGCGCCGTCAGCATGGACGCCTTCGGCGACGAGATCGCGGACGCCAGCCGCGCGGCCGGCCTGGACGAACGCTTCCTGCAGCGTGTGGACGCGCCGCCGTTCATCGCGATGGTGACGTCGCGTCATCCGCCCCGGTACGTCTTCCTCGGCGAGAACAGCGCGGACCTGCACTTCCGCCCCGAGCTGCTGCCCGACGGCTGGCTGGAAGCGGCCGACGTGATCCACATGGGCAGCCTCGCGCTGGCGCGCGGACCGCTGGCGCGCCGGCTCGTGGAGCAGGCGCTGATGGCGCGCCAAGCCGGCAGGCGCATCGCCTTCGATCCGAACTTCCGCAACGCGATGCGCGACGCGGCGTACCGGCCCACGTTCGAACTGATCGCGGGTCTCGCCAGCCACATCAAGGTGTCCGACGAAGACCTGGAAGGCCTGTTCCCGGGCCTCGCGCAGCGCGAGGCGCTGGCCGCACTGCGCGCGCTGGCGCCCGATGCCGAGATCCTCTTTACGCGCGGGGCCGATGGTCTTTCTCTGATCCGCGGTGACCACGTGCTCGACGCGCCCGCGCGCCGCGTGGACGTCGTCGACACCGTCGGCTGCGGCGATGCGTCGATGGCCGCCTGGATCACCGGCCTGCTGCTGCATCCGGAGATGCCCGCGCCGCGCCAGCTCGCGCGCATCGCCGCGGCGGCCGCCACGGCCGCCATGCATGCCGGGCCGTATGCGCCCACGGCACAAGAAGTCGCAACCCTGCTCGACTGACCCGACATCCGATCCTGTTCCATTGACCTGCCGCGGCATTGCGCCGCGGCCGGACGGGATCCGCTTTGCCTAAAAAAATATAAAAGGAGATACCATGCGCATGCCAACCATCGCGCCGGCGCTGCTCGCGCTCGCGTTTTGCTTCCCTGCGTCCGCCGTGGACGTCCAGAACTACCTGCGGGCCAACGCGGCCGCGAATTCCGAAGGCGGCGGCCAGACCTGCTTCGGCCTCGCCGGCGCCGGGGCCAAGTACCGGCTGGGTAACGAATGCGGCGTCTACGGCGAAATGCTGCTGGGCCAGCACCTCGTGCAGGGGGATGCCGGCGAGGACGTGAAAGCCTACGCGATGCTCAACCTGGGCAACGCGGCCGCGTCCAACAATGCGCGGCGGCCGCAGGGCGGCTGGAAGATCGGCCTGCCGCAGGCCTACCTCGCCATCGAGCATGTGAGCGGACTCGGTGACGCCGCGCTGTGGATCGGGCGCCGCTACTACAAGCGCGAAGGCGCGAACGTCAACGATTTCCTGTACTGGAATCCGTCCGGGATGGGCGTCGGCATCGAGGACGTGCCGCTGGGCCCCATGAAGTTCAGCTATGCCTACCTGCACGACGACCAGCAGACGATGCCGATCATGCGCGTCGGCGACACGGCGAACCGCCACGACTTTCAATTGCGCGGCGTGCCCGTGAATCCGGGCGGCACGCTGGAACTGGGTCTGGCGCTGATCCGCAGCGACGGCCAGCGCGGTCACCACGGCGGCTCGATGCTCACCGTGCAGCACCGCCAGCGCGTGCTGGACGGCGCCGGCGACAACCGCTTCGCGGTCCAGTGGGGCACCGGTGCGGGCACCGACAATGGCGCGACGGGCGACATCACCAGCGGCGACGACGTGCACCGGCTGCGCATCATCGACAGCTGGTATGCGCAGGTCACGCGCCGCTTCGGCGGAGAATTCATCGCCGTCTGGCAGCGCGACACGGCGCACGATGCCGCGAAGGCGAAGACGTGGGCATCAGCGGGCGGGCGCATGTCGTACGCACTGTCCGACAAGGTGAAGCTGCTGGCGGATATCGGCCACGACCGCGTGGCGCCACGGAACGGCGACGTACGCCGGCTGACCAAGGTCACGGGCGCCATCGCGCTGATGTCGAAGCCGGGCTATTTCGACCGTCCGGAACTGCGCCTGTTCGTCACGCACGCGCGCTGGAACGAGGCCGCGCGCGCGGCCGCGCGGACGAACGATCCGCTGGCCGCGAACGGCATCCATGGCACGACGCTGTCCGGTTTTACGGTAGGTGTCACCTTCGAAAACTGCTGGTGATCAGGCGTGCATCCCGGCCAGCAGCGTATCGATTGCCGCGAGCGACGGCGGCGTGGCGCCCGCCGCGAGGCAGGCCGCGGCACCCGCCGCGACGGCGAAGCGCAGGTGGGCGAGGCCGTCGCGTTCCGGCGCATGCAGCATGCTCCACGCGAGCGCGGCGATGCTGGCGTCGCCCGCGCCGACCGTGTCCACGGGCGTGATGCGCGGTGCCGCCATGTCCCACGATCCGGCAGGCGTGTGCAGCGACGCGCCTGCGCCGCCCTTCGTGTACAGGTACGTTGCGTCCGGGTTCCAGCTACGCATCGTCGCGAAGGCGGCATCCGCATCGTGCGTGCGCAGCAGGCCCACGAGGTCTTCTTCCGACACTTTTACCACGTCGGCCAGCGCGGTCATGCGCTTGAGCGTGTGGTCGTAGTTCTCGTCCATCAGCGCGCGGAAGTTCGGGTCGTAGCTGATGCGCACGCCGCGCGCCTTCAGCGTTTCGGCGAGGGCGACCAGCTTGCCGGCCAGCGGCTGGCGCGCCAGACTGATGCCGCCGAAGTGCGCCCAGCGGCAGGCGCCAATCCAGCCTTGCGGCAGTTGCGCGGCGTCGAAGTGCAGGTCGGCGCTGTCGTCGCCGACGAAAAAATAGCTGGGCGGGTCGAGCCGGTGCACGATCGCGAGCAGCGGCGATTTGTCCAGGCGCTGCAGGAAGCGTTCGTCCAGGCCCGCGTCGAGGCTGGCGCGCCACAACTGGTCGCCGAACACGTCGCGGCTGACGGCGCCGGCGAAGGCGCTGGGCGCGCCCAGCTTCGCCATCGCGCGCGCCACGTTCCACGTCGAGCCGCCCGTCACGCTGTGCCAGCGCGTGGCGCCGGCGTCGTCGACGATCATATCGGTCAGCGCTTCGCCGGCCGCGACGAATACGGGAAAGTCGGCCATGTCAGTCCTTCACGAGAACGGTCAATACTTCATAGCACGCGCCCATCGTGTGGTAGTCCACTTTGCCGGCCGGGCTCTTTTCGTCCGTGACCTTTTCGTTCTTCGGGCCGAGGATGCGGTACCAGGCGCCGTGCTCGTGGTCGACGAAGTGTTCCCAGCTGTACGCCCAGATGCGGTCGTACCAGTCCCAGTACGCCTTGTCTTCCGTGCGCGCGCCGAGGAGGGCGGCGGCGGCGAGGCTCTCGGCCTGCACCCAGAAGTATTTGTCGGCGTCGCAGATTTCGTTTTCCGGACCGAAGCCGTAATAAATGCCGCCGTGCTTCGCATCCCACGCTTTCGTCAGTGCCGCGTCGAACAGCTGGCGCGCGCGCGGCAGCAGCCAGTCGGAAGGGCCGGCCATTTGTTCTTTGTGGCGTTCCATGATCAGCAGGAGCTTGGCCCATTCCGTCAGGTGGCCCGGCTGGTAGCCCCACGGGCGGAAGATGTTCGTCTTGTCGTCGCGGTTGTAGTCCGGGTCGACGGACCAGTCGCTGTTGTAGTGTTCCCAGACCAGGTTGCCGTACAGGGCCGCCTGGCGCACCGTGATGTTGTGCGCGAGCGTCTCGGCGCGCCACAGGAATTTCGTGTCGCCCGTCGCCTCGAACGCGGCCAGCATGGCTTCGCACGCATGCATGTTGGCGTTCTGGCCGCGGTACGGGTACAGCGTCGACCAGTCGCCGTTCGCTTCGTCCGCGTACAGGCCGTGCGCCGGTTCCCAGAAGCGGCGCTCCATCAGGTCGTAGGTCTCGTCCAGCCAGGCGCGCGCCTCATCGACGCCGGCCATGATGGCGTGGGCGTACGCCAGCAGCACGAAGGCGAGGCCGTAGCAGTGGTTCGTGTCGTCCGTGACCTTCTTTTGTCCGTCGTTCCAGTCCAGCGTCCAGGCATAGCCGCCCGTTTCCGGGTTGCGGTGCGCGTCGCGCAGGAAGCGCAGGCCGTGCAGCACGCGTTCGCGGTCGGCCGGCTCCTGGAACTGGCGCCACGCCATCGAAAAATTAAACACGAAGCGGGTGCTGCTCACCAGGTGGCGCGTGCGCGCGTCATAGATCGCGCCGTCGTCCTTGTAGAAGTGATAGAAGCCGCCGCTCGGGTCGACGCAGCGCGGATCGTAGAACTGGCGGGTGTGGCGGATGTGCTGCAGCAGCGTCGAGCGGGAATGGAAATCGGGAAGCATGGTGGGTGTAGGTGGATGAAGAGTGACTTACTTACGGATGCGGAAGTCTTCGCATACGGTACTGGCACGGACGACCAGTTCCACGGGCGCCACCTGTTCCAGCGGCGGATCCTGCGGACCGCGCAGCAGCAGCTCGACGCCCAGCGCGCCCAGTTCCTTCTTGTTGATGCGCAGCGTCGTCAGCGGGCGGTGGCCCAGCACGGCGCCGGGGATGTCGTCGAAGCCGACGATCGAGACGTCGTGCGGCACCGTCTTCCCGGCCGCCAGGCAGGCGCGCATCGCGACGAGGGCGGCGGCGTCGTTGTAGCAGAACACGGCATCGGGCGGGTGGGGCTGGTCGAGCAGGGATTGCATCGCCTCGTAGGCGCCCGTCTCGAGGTCGACGCCGTCCGGCAGGCAGATCTCCAGGCGCGGGTCGGCCAGCATGCCGGCTTCGTACAAGGCCTGGCGGTACCCGCGGTTGCGCTCGCGGATGCTGTAGTGGCCCAGCGAGCCGGAGATCATGCCGATGCGTTCGCGGCCCAGCGAAATCAAATGCCTGGTGGCGAGGTAGCCGCCCATGTGGTTGTCCGGGTTGACCGAGCTGTAGCCGCGCAGCTTCATGTCGATGAGGACGAGGGGCTTGCCGCTGGCGCGCAGGGCGTTCAGCAGTTCGGGTTCGAAGAAGCCGGCGCACACGATGGCGTCCGGCGCGTGCATGCGCAGCTGTTCCGTCACGCCGTCGGCCGGGCCGACCGCCATGAACGACAGCACGATGCCCTGCTTGCGGCAGGCTTCCTCGGCACCGTGCAGCACGGGCGAATAAAAGGGACTGCTTGCGGCCGTATTGTGTTGTCGATGCAACAGGAACGTGAGGCGGCGGATGCGCTTGCGGCGCAGCTTGCAGAAGTCATACCCCAGTTCGTGGGCTGCCGACAACACCATCTGGCGCGTGCTTTCCGTGAGGCCGGGCTCGTTTTTCAGGGCGCGCGAGATCGTGCCGGCCGAGACGCCGGCGTACTTGGCCAGGTCGCGGATCGTGACCGGTGCGGGGCTGTCGCCCGCCTGGGGGCGTGAGGTGACGGGATTCACGTTGTCTCCGATATCGTTGCTGCGAGCGCCTGGGGCGTCGCTCATTTGAATGGAGTCTTGCATATGAAAATTCCCCTGGTCAAACGCGAAGATGCATTTACAGGGAAGTTTAGTCGGCTTTACTAAACAGCTGTTTGCCCGGTATATTCTCATGTAAGAAACCGATTTCATAAGAGGGGAGGCCGTGTTTAGTGGCGCCTGACTAAACTTCGCGGCGAATCGCATACCCCGTTTGACCCCATTACCCTGCTTCTGCAGAATCTTTTCACAATAAAAGTTGCCGTACTGTTAGCGGTAACATCTCTAGGAGACTTAACCATGGATCGTGCATCACAGGCTGCCGTCGAGCCTGCCAACCGGGCCCAGCCCAGCTACACCTTTCCCCTGACCGTCGTCACCGCACTGTTTTTCATGTGGGGCCTGCTGACGTCGCTGAACGACATCCTGATCCCGCACCTGAAATCGGTCTACAACCTGACGTACGTACAGGCGATGATGGTGAACCTGGCCTTCTTCAGCGGTTACTTCCTGCTGTCGATCCCGGCCGGCGCCCTGATCCGCCGCATTGGTTATAAAGCCGGCGCCGTCACCGGCCTGGCCGTGTGCGCCGTCGGTGCCGCGCTGTTCTACCCGGCCGCCACCAGCGTGTACGCGCTGTTCCTGTTCGCCCTGTTCGTGCTGGCCGCCGGCATCACGATCCTGCAGGTCGCCGCGAACCCGTACGTCACCGCCCTGGGCGCCCCGGCCACGGCGTCGAGCCGCCTGAACCTGACCCAGGCCTTCAACTCGCTGGGCACCGTCGTCGGTCCTCCGGTCGGCGGCATCCTGATCCTGTCGCACATGACGGAAGCGGCCGATCCGGCCAACATGTCGGCCGCCGAGCGCCTCGCGCAGGCGCAGGCCGTGCAGGGTCCGTACCTGGGCCTGGCCGCCACGCTGGCGATCCTGGCGATCCTGTTCGCCGTCATCCGCCTGCCGATCATCCGCGACGACGACGCCGGTCCCGCCAAAGGTTCGATCTTCAGCCAGAAGCGCCTGATGCTGGGCGTGACCGCGATCTTCCTGTACGTCGGCGCCGAAGTGAGTATCGGCAGCTTCCTGATCAACTACATGGGCGACCCGGGCATCGCCGGCTTCACGGCCGAAACGGGCGCGAAATACGTTGCGTACTACTGGGGCGGCGCGATGGTCGGTCGTTTCATCGGTTCGGCCGTGATGCGCACGATCAGCCCGGGCAAGGTGCTGGCGTTCAACGCGGCGGCGTGCATCGCGCTGCTGGTGGCGACCACCTTCGGCCACGGCCACTTCGCGATGTGGGCCGTGCTGCTGGTCGGCCTGTTCAACTCGATCATGTTCCCGACCATCTTCAGCATGTCGGTGCATGAACTGGGCCCGCTGACGAGCCAGGGCTCCGGCCTGCTCGTGATGGCGATCGCCGGCGGCGCCGTGGTGCCCGTCATCCAGGCCCAGGCCGCGGACATGATCGGCCTGCAGACCTCCTTCCTGGTCCCGGCCGCGTGCTACGCCTTCATCCTGTACTTCGGCGCGAAATACGCCCGCATGTACGTGGACGTCAAGGCCGTCTGACCTGCTTGATCCAGAATTGCCGCCGCGTGGTTCTCACGCGGCGGCATTGCTTCGCATACCTATAACGATCCGTACCCTAAGAGAGCCTCGTCCCATGCGTTTGAATCAACTGACCCTCGTTGGCGCCCTGGCTGCCGCCTTCCCCCTGTTCGCCACCGCCGCCGACGCACCCGCCGCGCCGGCCCAGAAGCCGTGGCTGGACCGTTCCCTGAGCGCCGACAAGCGCGCCGAACTCGCCGTCAAGGCCATGACCCGCGAAGAAAAACTGCGCTGGGTGTTCGGCTATTTCGGCACGTCGTTCGCCCCGAAGGGCACCACGCCGCCGAAGGGCGCGATCCCGTTCTCGGCCGGTTTCGTGCCGGGTACCCCGCGCCTCGGCCTGCCGGACCTGCTGGAAACGGACGCCGGCCTCGGCGTCGCCACCCAGGCCACCCCGACCCCGCGCGAGCGCACGCAGCTGCCGTCCGGCCTCGCCACCGCGTCGACGTGGGATCCGCAAGTGGCCTATGCCGGCGGCGCGATGATCGGCTCGGAAGCGCGCCTGTCCGGCTTCAACGTGATGCTGGCCGGCGGCGTGAACCTGATGCGCGATCCGCGCAACGGCCGTAACTTCGAATACGCGGGTGAAGACCCGCTGCTGGCCGGCACGATGGTCGGCCACGCCGTCAAGGGCATCGAATCGAACCACGTCATCTCGACCGTCAAGCACTACGCGCTGAACGACCAGGAGACGGGCCGCAACGAGCACGACGTCCGCATCGACAAGGCCGCGGCCCGCATGTCCGACCTGCTCGCGATGCAACTGGCGCTGGAGCAGTCGGACGCCGGTTCCGTCATGTGCTCGTACAACCGCGTGTTCGGCACCTATGCGTGCGAGAACGACTACCTGCTGAACGAAGTGCTCAAGAAGGACTGGGGCTTCAAGGGCTACGTGATGTCCGACTGGGGCGCGACGCACAGCACCGTGCAGGCTGCGAACAATGGCCTGGACCGCCAGTCGGGCCAGGAATTCGACAAGTCGCCGTACTTCGGCGGCGCGCTGGAAGAAGCCGTCAAGAACGGCTGGGTGTCGGAAGCGCGCCTCGATGACATGGCCACGCGCGTCGTGCGCGCCATGTTCGCCAAGGGCGTCGTCGACAATCCGGTCGCGCAGGACGGCAAGATCGACTTCGCGAAGAACGGCGCGGTCAGCCGCGCGACGGCGGAAGAGGGCATCGTCCTGCTGAAGAATGACAACAAGGTCCTGCCGCTGTCGAAAGACGTGAAGACCATTGCCATCATCGGCGGCCATGCCGACGTGGGCGTGCTGTCGGGCGGCGGCTCGTCGCAGGTGTACCCGATCGGCGGCAATGCCGTGCCGGGTCTGGAGCCGAAGGTCTGGCCGGGTCCGGTCGTGTACCACCCGTCGTCGCCGCTGCGCGCCATTCAGGCGCTGGCGCCGAATGCGAAGGTCGTGTACGACAACGGCACCGACCCGGCCCGCGCCGCACGCGTGGCCGCGCAGGCCGACGTCGCGCTCGTGTTCGCGACGCAGTGGATCGGCGAGGCGAACGACGCGACGTCGCTGGCGCTGCCGGACAACCAGGATACGCTGATCGACAACGTGGCCGGCGCCAATCCGCGCACCGTCGTCGTGCTGGAGACGGGCGGTCCCGTCGCCATGCCGTGGGTATCGAAAACCCCGGCCGTGCTGGAAGCATGGTACCCGGGCACGAGCGGCGGCGAAGCGATCGCGCGCGTGCTGTTCGGCGCCGTGAATCCGTCCGGCCACCTGCCGGCCACGTTCCCGGTCTCCGAGCAGCAGCTGCCGCGTCCGACGCTGGACGGCGATCCGAAACAGCCGGAGCAGCGCTTCACCGTCGATTACACGAAGGAAGGCGCGGCCGTCGGCTATAAATGGTTCGACCAGAAGGGCCTGACCCCGCTGTTCCCGTTCGGCCACGGCCTGTCGTACACGACGTTCTCGTACTCGGGCCTGGCGAGCCAGGTCAAGGACGGCCGCCTGCACGTGCGCTTCAAGGTCACGAACACGGGCAACGTCGCCGGCAAGGACGTGCCGCAGGTGTATATCTCGCCGCTGGCGGCCAAGTGGGAAGCGCCGAAGCGCCTGGCCGGCTGGGACAAGGTCGCGCTGCAGCCGGGCGAGTCGAAGGAAGTCGACGTCGTCGTCGAGCCGCGCATCCTCGGCCTGTTCGACGAGAAGAGCAAGACCTGGCGCATCGCCAAGGGCAAGTACAAGCTCGTGCTGGCCGAAGACGCCGCAGGCAAGAACGCGACCAGCGTGACGGTCGACCTGCCGGCGTCCACGCTGGACGTGCGCGGCCGCCAGCGCAAGTAAGCACGCAAGTAAGCACGCAAGTAAGCATCACCCCCCCTGCCGCCCACCGCCCGGTGGGCGGCGCATGATCCCACAACGACGCTCCCATGAAGGAGTGCGAGGAGACTACGACCATGCAACGCAAGTTCGGCAACATCGCTCTGGCCGCCGCCCTGTTGGTGGCCAATGCGGCCCACGCAGACAACAACGGCTTCGTGGCCGTCAAGGACAGCCATTTCGAACGCAACGGCCAGCGCTACATGATCGCCGGTGCGAACTTCTGGTATGGCGGCTATCTTGGCGCGCCGACGGGTGTCGGGCAGCGCGCCCGCCTCGTCAAGGAGCTGGACCGCATGAAGGCGCTCGGCATCAACAACGTGCGCGTGCTGGCCGTGTCGGAGAAGACGGCGATGAAGAGTGCCGTCAGCCCCGCCACGACGAGCGCGCCCGGGCAGTACGACGAGCAGCTGCTGCAAGGCCTGGACTTCATGATGGCCGAACTGGCGAAGCGCGACATGACGGCCGTGCTCTACTTA
The DNA here is from genome assembly GCF_029223865.1 of Telluria mixta. Lineage (NCBI taxonomy): Bacteria > Pseudomonadati > Pseudomonadota > Betaproteobacteria > Burkholderiales > Oxalobacteraceae > Telluria > Telluria mixta. The sequence continues at coordinate 1,741,791 of NZ_CP119520.1, read as the reverse complement.
AATAACTTCTGGCAGTGGTCCGGCGGGATGACCCAGTACCTGAACTGGTTCACCGGCTCGCCCGCGCACGATCCCAACGTGAGCAAGGACTACGAACGCTACATGGCCGAAAACGCGACGTTCTACACGAACGCACGCGCCCAGGCCGAATACCGCAACGTGATCACGAAGATCGTCCAGCGCACGAACACGGTGACGAAAAAACCGTACCGCGACGACCCGACGATCCTGTCGTGGCAGCTCGCGAACGAGCCGCGCCCCGGCAACAGCAAATCCACGCCGCAGGAAAAGGCGACGTACGTGAAGTGGATCGCGGATACCGCCCACTACATCCGCTCGCTCGATGGCCACCACATGGTCAGCACGGGCAGCGAGGGCCTGGCCGGTTCCGCGCAGGATGCGCAGCTGTACCTCGATGCGCATCGCACGCCGGACATCGCCTACCTGACGTACCACCTGTGGCCGACGAACTGGGGCTGGTTCGATCCGAAGAAGCCCGACGCCACGTGGAACGGCATGATGGAGAAGGCCAGCCACTACCTGAACGTGCACGTCGACTATGCGAAGAAGCTCGGCAAGCCGATCGTGCTGGAGGAGTTCGGCCTGAACCGCGACGGCGGCTCCTTCGACATCAAGGCCTCGACCAAGGTGCGCGACCGCTTCTACGACGAAGTCTTCACGACCCTGGAGAAGCGCGCGGCAGCGGGCGATCCGGTCGCCGGCTGGAACTTCTGGGCGTGGGGCGGTGCGGGGCGCGCGGCCAATGCGGATTACTGGTGGAAGCCGGGTAACGATTTCGTCGGCGATCCGCCGCAGGAAGAGCAGGGCCTTTATTCCGTGTTCGACAGCGATGCCAGCTCGCTCAAGTTGATCGCGGACCACGATAAACGCCTGAAGACGATTGGAGCAAAATAGTGAAACGGTGTGCCTCCCTGATCCTCGCCGCCACCATCGCGGCGTCCCCGGTCGCGGCCTGGGCGCAGAAATTCGACGGCCTCGCGGCCACGCCGCAGATGGGCTGGAACAGCTGGAATAAGTTCGCCTGCGATATCGATGAAAAACTGATCCGCGAGACGGCCGACGCGATGGTCAAGCTGGGCCTGAAGGATGCGGGCTACCAGTACATCAACATCGACGACTGCTGGCACGGCGCGCGCGACGGGAACGGCAACATCCAGGCGGACCCGCAGCGCTTCCCGTCCGGGATGAAGGCCCTGTCCGACTACGTGCATGCGCGCGGCCTGAAGCTGGGCATCTATTCGGACGCCGGCGACAAGACGTGCGGCGGCCGTCCCGGCAGCCGCGGCCACGAATACCAGGATGCGAAGACGTATGCCGCCTGGGGCATCGATTACCTGAAATACGACTGGTGCGAGACCAAGGGCCTGAACGCCGTCGGCGCCTACACGACGATGCGCGACGCGATCCGCGCCGCCAACCGCCCGATCCTGTTCAGCATGTGCGAATGGGGCGACAACAAGCCGTGGGAATGGGGGGCCGACGTCGGCCACTCGTGGCGCACGACGGGCGACATCTACCCGTGCTGGGATTGCGAAAAGAGCGCAGGCTCGTGGTCCGCATGGGGCGTGATGCGCATCCTCGACATGCAGGCGGGTCTGCGCAAGTACGCGGGGCCGGGCCACTGGAACGACATGGACATGCTGGAAGTCGGCATGGGCATGACGGAAGACGAGGACCGCGCGCACTTCTCGATCTGGGCCATGCTGAACTCGCCGCTCATCCTCGGCAACGACCTGCGTTCGATGCCGGACTCGGTCAAGAAAATCATCGGCCGCCGCGACGTCATCGCCCTCAACCAGGACCCGCTGGGCGTGCCGGCGCTGCGCTTCTGGAAGCAGGGCCCCGTCGAACTGTGGGCCAAGCCGCTCGCCAACGACGAATGGGCCTTCATGGTGCTGAACCGCGGCGAATCTGCGCTGCCGCTGCACTATGACTGGAAGCAGAACGCCATCGCCGACGATCTCTCCAAGCGCGAAGTCGACTTCAAGAAGGCCACCTGGCAGTGGACGGATGCGTGGACCGGCAAGACGGGCGACACGAGCAAACGTCTCGATGCGACCGTGCCGTCGCACGGCGTGCTGCTGCTGCGCCTGAAGAAGGGGGCATGATGCGCCGGCCGCTGATCGCCGTGTTGCTGGCATTGTGCGCGGCCGGCGCGGCGGCCGAACAGACCATCACGGCGAGCGACAGCCACGTGACCCGCATGGGCCGCACGGTCGCCGGCGACGACGGCACGGTGCGCTTCGGCTATGCCGGCGTGACCTTGCTGCTGGCCGTCGACGGCACGCGGCTCGCCGTCGATGCCGCGGGCGGGTCCCGCAGTCTCGTCGACGTGATCGTGGACGGCAAGCCTGCGGGCACGCTGCGCCTGGCACCGCAGATGACACGCTACGATGTGTTCAAGGGCGCGGCGCCCGGCCCGCACAAGGTGGAACTCGTGCACCGCGGCGAGACGTGGCTGGGCGTGCCGTCCATCGCGCGCTTCACGTCCGACGGCACGTTCCTCGCGGCGCCCGCGCTGCCGGCGCGGCGCCTGCTCGTGCTGGGCGATTCCGTGACCTGCGGCGCCGTCATGGAACGGGGCGCCGACGAGAAGGACATGCCCGAATGGTCGAACCCGCGCCTGTCCTACGGCATGCTGGCCGCGCGCGCCCTCGACGCGCAGGTGCAGCTGGTCTGCTACGGCGGCCGGGGGCTGGTGCGCAGCTGGAACAACCGCACCGACGAGTTCCAGCTGCCCGCGTTCTACGATCTCGCCATCGCCGATGCCGCGCAGCCGGTGCCGTGGAACCAGGCCGATTACGCCCCGGACCTGATCGTCATCGCGATCGGCACCAATGATTTCAATCCCGGCATTCCGGAACGCGCGGCCTATGTCGACACGTACACGGCCTTGCTGCGCCGCGTGCTGCGCGACCATCCGCATGCGCAGATCGCGCTGACGGAAGGCGTGCTGCTGGATGGCGACAAGAAGGCGGCGCTGATCGGCTATCTCAAGGAGGCAATGGCGCGGGTGGGCGACAAACGCGTGCACCTGCTCGCACCGGTGACGTACCAGCCCGGTGACGCCGTCAACGGCCATCCGACGACGGCGCAGCATGCGGTCATGGCGGCCGAACTGCTGCCGCAACTGCGGCGCATCACCGGCTGGTAGGCCAAAAAAAATCCGACGGACCGGGCATCTGCCCGGTGCATCGGAAAGAGAGCCGGACCACCCCGGCTGGAGACGATCCGGCCGCTCCCTGAAGCGGCGGTCGGACCGAGACCAGATCGAGATTAGCGATACTGCCGCGTCGGGTCAAACGCACGCGCGCATCGGCCATCGAGTTTCGTGCTTATTACTAAACAGCCTCAAACGATGGGCAGCGCCGTCGTTTCCTTGATCCGCTGCAGGGCGAAGCTCGACTTGACGTCCAGCACGGCCGGGTGGCGCAGCAGGGTGCTCATCATGAAGCGCGAGAAGTGGTCCATGTCTTCCACGTGCACGCGCAGCAGGAAATCCATCTCCCCCGTCATCGCATAGCAGGCCACCACTTCCGGCCAGGTCGACACGGCCTGGGCAAATTCAAAGCGCGGCGACGTGGCCGGCACGCGCGCGTTCGCCGCGCCTTCGCTGTGCTTTTCCAGACGGACATTCACATAGGCCAGCAGGCCCAGGCCCAGCTTGTCGGGATCGAGCAGGGCGACGTATTGCCGGATGACACCTGCCTCTTCCAGCCGCTTGATGCGGCGCAGGCAGGGCGACGGCGACAGGCTGACGCGCTCGGCCACGTCCTGGTTCGACAGGCGGCCATCCGACTGCAGGATCGCCAGGATTTTGCGATCGGTTTTATCCAGCTCGATTTTTGACATGAATTCTCCACGGGACTCGCGTACGTCGCAATTTTATTGCGCAAATCGTCTGACGGGGGGAATTCATTGAAATTTAATGCTTGTGACACAGGTCTATACTGGCCCGAACCGAAACACGACAAACATAATCGGAGACACGCATGAACGCCCCCTGGACCGCAGCCAGCTGGAACCGCTACCCCCGCACGAGATCACGCTCGACGACAAATGGACGCTCGAGCGCGGCCGCGCCTTCATGACCGGCACCCAGGCGCTGATCCGCCTGCCGATGCTGCAGCGCGAACGCGACCTGAAGGTGGGCCTGAACACGGCGGGCTACATCACCGGCTACCGCGGCTCGCCCGTCACCCAGGTCGACCAGACCGCGTGGAAGGCAAAGAAACACCTGGAATCGCACCACGTCCACTTCCACCCCGGCATGAACGAAGACCTCGCGGCGACGGCCGTCTGGGGCACGCAGCAGACCAACCTGTTCAAGGATGCGAAGTACGACGGCGTGTTCGCCATGTGGTACGGCAAGGGTCCAGGCGTGGACCGCTGCGGCGACGTTTTTAAACACGGCAACAACGCGGGCTCCGCGAAGAACGGCGGCGTGCTCGTGCTGGCGGGCGACGACCATGCGGCGAAATCGTCGTCGACGGCGCACCAGTCCGACCATATCCTGCATCACTGCGGCATCCCCGTGCTGTACCCGTCGTCCGTGCAGGAATATATCGACTACGGCCTGCATGCGTGGGCGATGAGCCGCTACAGCGGCCTGTGGGTGTCGATGAAATGCGTGACCGACATCATCGAATCGGGCGCCGTCGTCGACCTCGATCCGGACCGCGTGCAGACGATCCTGCCGACCGACTTCGAGATGCCGCAGGGCGGCCTGAATATCCGCTGGCCGGACGCCGTGCTGGACCAGGAAGTGCGCATGAACCACTACAAGTGGTATGCCGCGCTGGCCTATGCGCGCGCCAACAAGCTCAACCAGATCATCTGGGACAGCCCCCAGCCCAAGATCGGCATCATCACCGCCGGTAAATCCTACCTCGACACGCGCCAGGCGCTGGCGGATCTCGGCATCGACGAGCAGGCCGCGCGCGACATCGGCCTGCGCGTCTACAAGGTCGGCATGACGTGGCCGCTCGACTCCGTCGGCGTGCACGAATTCGCGCGCGGCCTGGACGAGATCCTCGTCGTCGAGGAAAAGCGGCAAGTGCTGGAATACGCGCTGAAGGAAGAGCTGTACAACCTGCCGGACGGCGAACGTCCGCGCGTCGTCGGCAAGTTCGACGACGCCGGCGAGTGGAGCGTCAAGAACCGCTCCGGCCAGGGCGACTGGCTGCTGTCGGCGAACTACGAGCTGAACCCGGCGCAGGTCGCGCGCGCGATCGCGTCGCGCATCTCGCACTACTGCGCCGGCCACCCCGTCGCGGAGCGCGTGAAAGAACGCATCGCCTTCCTCGAAGCGAAGGAACTGATCCTCAAAAACATCCCGAAGGCGAATCCGGAAACGGACCGCATCCCCTATTTTTGCTCCGGCTGCCCGCACAACAGCTCGACGAAAGTGCCGGAAGGGTCGCGCGCGATGGCCGGCATCGGTTGCCACTACATGGTGCTGTGGATGGACCGCGAGACGTCCACGTTCACGCACATGGGCGGAGAGGGCGTCACGTGGATCGGCCAGGCGCCGTTCACGGGCGAGAAGCACGTGTTCGCGAACCTCGGCGACGGCACCTATTACCACTCGGGCGTGCTGGCGATCCGCGCGTCGGTCGCGGCCAAGGTCAACATCACTTATAAAATCCTGTACAACGACGCCGTCGCGATGACGGGAGGCCAGGTCGTCGACGGCCCGCTCGATCCGGCCAAGATCAGCCGCCAGCTCGCGGCCGAAGGCGTCAAACCGATCATCGTCGTCACCGACGAGCCGGAAAAATACCCGGACGATTATCCGTGGGCCGAAGGCGTCACCGTGCGCCACCGTGCGGAACTGATGGACGTGCAGCGCGAACTGCGCGAGATGCCGGGCGTGTCGGCCATGATCTACGACCAGACCTGCGCGTCCGAGAAGCGCCGCCGCCGCAAGAAAGGCGCGTACCCGGATCCGGCCAAGCGCGCGGTGATCAACGACGCCGTGTGCGAAGGCTGCGGCGACTGCTCGAAACAGTCGAACTGCCTGTCGGTCGAACCGCTGGAGACGGAACTGGGCCGCAAGCGCCAGATCAACCAGTCCTCGTGCAACAAGGATTTCTCGTGCGTGACCGGGTTCTGCCCGAGCTTCGTCACGGTCGAAGGCGGCGGACTCAAAAAGCCGAAGAAGACCGCTGCCGAAGCGGCGCCGCCGTCGCTGCCGATGCCGAAGATTCCGGCGACGACGAACCCGTTCGGCATCCTCGTCACCGGCGTCGGCGGCACGGGTGTCGTGACGGTCGGCCAGATCCTCGCGGTGGCCGCCCACGTGGAAGGCAAGGGTGCCCTCGTGCTGGACATGAGCGGCCTCGCGCAGAAGGGTGGTCCGGTGATGTCGCACGTGCGCCTGGCGGACCGCCAGGGCGACCTGTATTCGACGCGGGTCGGCACCGGCAACGCGGACCTCGTGATCGGCTGCGACCAGATCGTGACGGCCAGCCGCGACGCGTTGTCGCGCATGGGCGAAAACCGTACGTGGGCCGCCGTCAACGCGACGGGTGCCACTACCGCCGCCTTCATCCGCAACCCGGACTGGCAGTTCCCGGCCGAAGGTTCGCGCGGCGCCATCGTGCAGGCTTGCGGCGAAGGCAATGTCGACTTCATCGACGCCGGCCATATCGCGACCACCTTGATGGGCGACGCCATCGCCACCAACATGTTCATGCTGGGCTACGCGTTCCAGAAAGGCCACGTGCCGCTGCAGGAAGCGTCGATCCTGAAGGCGATCGAGTTGAACGGCGTCTCCGTCGCCTTCAACAAGGCCGCGTTCAACTGGGGCCGCACGGCGGCGCACGACCTGCCGTCCGTGCAGAAGCTCGTCACGCCCGCGAAGGTGATCGAGTTCAAGCGCGCGCAGACGCTCGACGATCTCGTCAAGCGCCGCGTCGAATTGCTGACCGCCTACCAGAATGCCGACTATGCGGCGCAGTACAAGGCCTTCGTCGACCGGGTTCGCACGGCCGAAGAGAAGCTGGGCAAGGGCACGCGCCTGACGGAAGCCGTCGCACGCTACCTGCACAAGCTGATGGCCTACAAGGACGAGTACGAAGTCGCGCGCCTGTACACGGATCCCGCGTTCATGGCCAAGATCGACGGCATGTTCGAAGGCGACGTCAAACTGAAATTCCACCTGGCGCCGCCGCTGTTCGCGAAGAAGGATAAAGAAGGCCATCTCGTGAAGCAGGAATTCGGTCCGTGGATGATGAAGGCGTTCGGTGTGCTGGCGAAGCTGAAAGGCTTGCGCGGCACGGCGCTGGATCCGTTCGGCCACACGGCCGAGCGCCGGATGGAGCGTGCCCTGATCCAGGAATACCGCGCGACCATCGAAGGCTTGCTGCCCAAGCTGACGGCCGAGAACCTGGCGCAGGCCGTGGCGATCGCGGGCATCCCGGAAGACATCCGCGGCTTCGGTCACGTCAAGGAGCGCAACCTCAAATTGGCCAAGCGCAAGGAAGCGGAACTGGTGTCCGCCTTCCATGCGGGCGGCACCGCCACCCGCGCCGCCTGATGCTGTCTTTTTGACACGACGCCGCCTGCCGGATGACCTTCGGCAGGCGGCGTTGTCGCATCGCGCACTGTTACAGTTGGATGCATTTCGCGAAGCGGCCGGGTCTATAATCGGACGCATGAAATCGCTTTCCTCCTTCGCTTTTTCGAGCCCCGTTTCCCGTCTGATCGCCTGCGCTGTCGCCACGCTCGTCACGCTGGCCGGCTGTGGCGGCGGCGGTGGGAATCCGAACATCGGCGCATCGACGCCCGTCGCCGGCAATCCCGGCACCGGGACGACCACGCCACCGACGACGACGCCCACGCCGCCGACCGCGACACCGGACCCGATCCCGTCCGACTACATGAGCTACCAAAACCTGTGCGCCGCACCGCGCACGGGGGTCGACGCCGAGGGCTATGCGTTCCCGGACCGTCAGGGCACGCTGCAGGACGAGATGAAATTCCTGCGCGGCTGGAGCGACGCGACTTATCTCTGGTACAACGAAATCCCGTCCACGGTCCACATGGCGGACTACACGAACACGCTCGACTATTTCGACGCGCTCAAGACGCCCGCACTGACCGCATCGGGCAAGCTCAAGGACCGTTTCCACTTCACCTACACGACGGCGGAATGGGATGCGCTCACCAATGCGAGCCAGGATACGGGTTATGGCCTGACCTGGTCCGTGAATTCCACGACGGCGCCGCGCACCTGGATCGCCGCGATCGTCGAGCCGGGTTCGCCTGCCGCCGCCGCCGGCATCCAGCGGGGCGACCTGCTGACGGCCGTCGACGGCATCGACTTCATCAACACCACAGACAAGGCGCAGGTCGCCCTGCTGAACGACGGCCTGTCGCCGGACACCGCGGGCGAGCGCCACACGCTCACGATCCGCCGCGGTGACACCACGATGGACGTCGCGCTGACGTCCGCTGTCGTGACGACGACGCCCGTAAAAAACGTGAAAGTGATCGACACGCCGACCGGCAAGGTGGGCTACCTGAGTTTCGAGGATCACAACGCCGTTTCGGAACTCCAGCTCGTCAACGCGTTCACGACCCTGAAGAACCAGGGCGCGGCGGACCTCGTGCTCGACATGCGCTACAACGGCGGCGGCCTGCTGTACGTCGCCAGCGAGCTCGCGTACATGATCGCGGGACCGGCCACGGCCGGCAAGACGTTCGAACGCGCGGTCTACAACGACAAGACGGCGCCCGACGCCCCGATCCCGTTCCGCAGCACGGCCTACGGCTTTTCCGCGCCGCGCAACATGGCGCTGCCTTACCTGGGCCTGAAGCGCGTGACCGTGCTGACGACGTCCGACACGTGTTCGGCCAGCGAAGCCGTCATCAACGGCCTGCGCGGCGTCGACGTCCAGGTCGACCTCATCGGCGCCACGACCTGCGGCAAGCCCTATGGCTTCACGCCGATGGACAACTGCGGCACGACCTACTTCACGATCCAGTTCCAGGGCACGAACGCGAAGGGCTTCGGCGATTTCGCGGACGGCTTCGCGCCGACCTGCGCCGTGTCCGACGACATGGCGCATGCGCTGGGTGATCCGGCCGAGGGCATGCTGGCCGCGGCGCTGTCCTACCGCGCCACCAATGCCTGCCCGGCGTCGTCGACGGCGCGCGCGCGTGGTGTACCGATGCATCTGGCGCGGTCGCAGCTGAAAGAGATCGCGATTTATCCGCCCAGGACGCGCTGACTTCGGCTCATCGATCTATAATTTCCGGCTTGAATCTTTTCTAATCTTGCCGGAGTTTATCGATGATCCGCACCGCTCCTTTTCTGGCCTCGCTGGCCTCGCTGGCCTTGCTGGCCGCCCCATTGGCCCACGCCGCGCCTGATCTGGTGACCGTATCCGAGCGCTCCGGCTTCCAGGCCACGGGCCGCTACGACGAGGTCGTCAAGTTGTGCGGCGCCTTCCAGCAGGCGTATCCGAAGCAGGCGAGATGCTTCCAGTTCGGCACGACGCCGGAAGGCCGGCCGATGCTGGCGCTGGCCGTCAACGCGCGCGGCGTGGTCACGCCCGAGGCGGTGCGCAAGGCGAACCTGCCCGTCACGCTGATCCAGGGGGGCATCCACGCGGGAGAGATCGACGGCAAGGACGCGGGCTTCCTCGCCTTGCGCGCCATCCTCGACGGCAAACTGGCCGCGGGCGTGCTCGACAAACAGGTGTTGCTGTTCGTCCCCGTGTTCAACGTCGACGGCCACGAACGCTTCGCCAAATGGAACCGCCCGAACCAGCGCGGCCCTGTCGAGATGGGCTGGCGCACGACGGCGCAGAACTACAACCTGAACCGCGACTACGTGAAGGCCGATTCGCCCGAAATGCAGGCCATGCTGGCGCTGGTGAACACGTGGGATCCGCTGACCTATGTCGACCTGCACGTCACGGACGGCGCCATGTTCCAGCACGACGTCTCCATCCAGGTCGAACCGGTGTACTCGGGCGATCCGGAATTCCGCAAGATCGGCCAGGCCCTGCGCACCAACGTCATCGCCGACATCAGCAAGCAGGGCTCGATGCCGCAGTCCTACTACATGTCGTTCAAGGAGACGGACGACCCGGCCTCCGGCTTCGTCGACGGCGTCTCCGATCCGCGCTTCTCGACCGGCTATTTCCAGCTCCGCAACCGGATGGCGATGCTCGTCGAAACGCACTCGTGGAAGGACTACCCGACCCGCGTGCGCATCACGCACAATGCCATCGTCTCCGTGCTGCAGCAGGTGGCGGCCCACGGTGCCGAATGGACGCAGGCCGCACGCGCCGCCGACGCACGCGCCACGCGCATCGCCGGCCAGCCCGTGGCGCTGACGTACCGCACCACCGACAAGACGACGATGGTCGACTTCCAGGGCTATGCGTACACGCGCACGATGTCCGACGTGTCCGGCATGCTGATGACGCACTACGACGAAACGAAGCCGCAGGTCTGGCATGTGCCGCTGCGCGACGAAGTCGTCGCCGACCTGCAGGTGCAGGCGCCCGGCGCGGGCTACGTCGTGCCGGCCGCGTGGGCGCAGATGGTCGCGACGAAGCTCACGCAACACGGCATCGTGTTCCGCAAGGTGGACAAGACGACAGCCGCCGCACAGGTGCAAACGTTCCGCGCCGACCAGGCCGCGTTTTCTCCGACGTCGTTCGAATCGCACCAGCGCCTGAAGGTCGAAGGCAGCTGGAAGCCCGAGCCGCGCAACCTCGGCAAAGGCGCGCTGTTCGTGCCGATCGCCCAGCCCAAGGCACGCCTCGTCATGGCCCTGTTCGAGCCGCAGGCCCCGGATTCGCTGCTGGCCTGGGGCGAGTTCAACAACGCCTTCGAGCGCAAGGAATACATGGAGGAATACGTGGCCGAGGACGTGGCGCGCGAACAGATGGCGCGCGATCCGGCACTGGCCGCCGAATTCCGGCACAAGGTCGAGACCGATCCTGCATTCGCCAAAAATGCCCATGCGCGTCTCGAATTCTTTGCGCGCCGCCACCCGTCCTGGGATGAGCGGCTGAACCTGTACCCGGTCATGCGCACCGACGTGGCGCTATAAGATTCGTCGGCGGCAAATGCTTGTAGTCTGATCCTGCTCAACCGCCGCCGATTCCGCCGCAACCGTCGCGCACGGCGCCACTCTGAACCCATGTGTTTCGTTCGCTGGAGGGTGCCATGTACAAAATTTTCCGTTTTGCAACTAACCGCCGAACGCGGGCGCGCGGCGGGGGCTGAGCATGGGCGCCGCGGCCGTCCGGGCCAGCTGCTGCATCGTCTGCGGCATGGCGGCACCGGACCGGATCGAGCACCTGCTGCTCAGCCTCACGACGGCCTGTCCGCACCTGCTCATCTACCTGGTCGACGATGCGCATCAGCCGGTGCTGGCCGCGCTGGCCGGACGCTACGGTGCGCATTACCGCCCACAACGGGACCGACCTGGTCAGGCGCGCGCCCGGAACCGGATCCTGCGCGAGGCGGCCGCGGCGGGGAGCGTCTACCACCTGCTGCTGGCGCCCGACATCGGCTTGCCGCTCGACGCGGTGGCCCGGATGATCGCCTATATGGAGCAGCATCCCGACGTGGGTCTGCTGGCGCCGCGGGTGCAGGACGTGGACGGGCGCCTGCAGCCGCTGTGCAGTCTGCTGCCGGGGCCGCTGGAATTGCTGCTGGGACGCTGCTTTCCGCTGCTGCGCCGGTCCAGCGGCAGGCTCGCGCGCTACCAGTTGCATGCGGGTGGCTACAGCCGGGTGATGGAGGTGCCGGTGCCGCCGGCCTGCTGCCTGCTGATGCGGGTCGAGACCGTACTGCGTGCCGGCATGTTCGACGCGCGCTTCCTGCAGCGTTTCGACATCGTCGACCTGGCGCGCCGCACGGCACGCATCGCGCGCACCGTGTTCGTGCCGCACGTGGCCGTCGTCCGTGACCCGGCCCAGGCCGGCGCGCGCGGCTGGCGCCGGCGGTCGGCCTCGCTCTGGTGGCGGTGCGTGTCGGCCTGGCGTTACTTCGACAAGTGGGGCTGGCTGCGCGATCCCGAGCGCGACCGCATCAATGCCCGCGCGTTGCGCCAGCTGGGGCCGGCACGCAGGCAGCCGGATGGCGTGAGCCCGGCCGGAACCGATGTGACAGGGTGAGTTCAGCCGTGTTGCAGCGGCCGGCGCGCGTACCAGCCGAACGCGAGGATCAGCAGGTAGCACAGCGCGGGCACGGCCAGCGAGAGGCGCAGGCCGAAGGCGTCGGCGGCGTAGCCCGTGATCAGGGGCACGATGGCGCCGCCGACGATGGCCACGCAGATCAGGCCCGAGCCTTCCGCCGCGCGCTCGCCCAGGCCTTCCGACGCCAGCGTGAAGATGGTGGGGAACATGATCGAGTTGACGAGGCCGATGGCCAGCAGCGCCCAGCCCGACGTGGCGCCCTGCGTGGTGGCGGAGACGAGCAGCAGCAGGGCGGCGATGGCGCCGGCGCCGGCCAGCACCTTGCCCGGCGAGCAGATGCGCAGGACGTAAGCGCCGAGGAAACGGCCGACCATGGCGCCGCCCCAGTACAGCGGCACGTGCTTGCCCGCCGCTTCGGCACCGAGGCCCAGCACGTCGTGCTGCATCAGGTAATTGACGATCAGCGAGCCGACGGCCACTTCGGCACCGACGTACAGGAAGATGCACAGGGCGCCGAACGCGAAGCGGGGCTGTTTCAGCAGGTCGAAGGCGCTCCACATGCTGGTGTCGGGATGGGGATGCTCGACGAGCTTCTTGCGGTTCGTCCAGACGAGCAGGGCGACGACGGCCAGCGCGACCGCCAGGCCGAGGTAGGTGTGCACGACGACCTGGCTTTCGGCCGCGCGGTAGGCGGCGAGCGCGTCGGCCGACAGCGTCGTCTGGTCGACGTGGGCCAGCGAGCCGAGGATCAGGATGGCGCCGACGTAGGGAAAGACGGTCGTGCCGAGGGAATTGAAGGCCTGGGCGAAGGTCAGGCGGCTGGAGGCGGTGGCGGGGGCGCCCAGCATCGAGATCAGCGGATTCGCCACGACCTGCACGATGGTGATGCCGGCCGCCAGCACGAACAGCGCGAGCAGGAAGGTGATGAACATGCCCGATGAGGAGGCGGGGATGAACAGCAGGCAGCCTGCCGTCATCGTGAGCAGGCCGACGACGGCCGTGCGCATGTAGCCGATGCGCTGCACGATGGCGGCGGCCGGCAGCGACACGATGAAATAGGCGGCAAAGAAGGCCGATTGCACGAGCATCGCCTGCGCGTACGACAGCGTGAACAAGTCCTTCAGTTTCGGGATGATGACGTCGTTCAGGCTCGTGATGCCGCCGAACGTGAAGAACAGGGCGAACACGAAAACGCGCAGGCTCGCGACCTGGGTGTTGGCGTGGGTGGCGGTGCCGCTGGGCTGGGCGGTACCGGCGGGTTGGCCGATTTGCATGAGGAATCCGGATGGGCGTGACAGGGGTAGGAATATTACATCTGTTTGGCGGCTCGTAGTCACCTCCTGGTCGCCATCATCAGAGTGAAATCGATCTCATCATGCGTTCATGAAGAAACTGCACTACATAGGCATTGTCAAACAATGCATGATGCGTAGACGTTCTGTTTCTGTGCCGATCATGCTAGGCTGGCTGACCTCATCATCGATACGGGGACACGCGATGTGGATCAGGAAAACGGCAGTGGGATGCGCCCTGGCGCTGGCGGCGCTCGCTCCGGCGGCCGCGCAATACGATGCGGCGCTGGCCCAGTCGCTCGGCGCGAACGAGAACGGCATGCGCAGCTATGTGCTCGTGATTTTGAAGACCGGTCCTTCGCGCGTGCCGGACGGGGCCGAGCGCACGAAGATGTTCGAAGGGCATTTCGCCAACATGAAACGCCTGGCGGCCGAGAAGAAACTGGTGGTGGCCGGACCCCTGGACGGGGTCGAGGGCAGGCGCGGGATCTTCGTCTTCGCTACGCCCGACATCGAGGTGGCGAAGACCTATGTCGCCACCGATCCCGTCATCGTCAACGGCGAGATGGTGGCCGAGTATCACAAGTTTTTCGCGTCGGCCGGCCTGATGGCCGTGAACGACATCCACGCGAAAATACAAAAGCAGTAAGGCTTACAGCGGCTGCAGCGGAATGGTGCCCGTCGCCGGCGTCGAGCACGGCTCTTCGTCGAACGCGATGTCGCCGGCCGGATTGGCCACGCCGTCCGCCTTCAGGTCCTTGAAGCCGAACATGTCGCGGTCCATCAGGTGCGACGGCACGACGGTCGACAGCGACGAGAAGATGTTTTCCACACGGCCCGGGTGTTTCTTCTCCCAGTCACGCAGCATCGCCTTGATCTGTTTTCTCTGCAGGTTTTCCTGCGAGCCGCACAGGTCGCATGGGATGATCGGGAACTGCTTTACTTCCGCATAGCGTTCCGTATCCGCTTCCTTCACGTAGGCCAGCGGACGGATCACCATGTGCTTGCCGTCGTCCGAGACGAGCTTGGCCGGCATGCCCTTGATCTTCGCGCCGAAGAACATGTTCAGGAAGAAGGTCTCGAGGATGTCGTCGCGGTGGTGGCCCAGGGCGATCTTGTTGCAGCCGAGCTCGTCGGCTACGCGGTACAGGATGCCGCGCCGCAGGCGCGAACACAGCGAACAGGTCGTCTTGCCTTCCGGGATCAGGCGCTTGACGATGCTGTAGGTATCCTGGTTCTCGATGTGGTACGGGATGCCCAGCTTTTCCAGGTAGGCCGGCAGCACGTCGGCCGGGAAGTTCGGCTGTTTCTGGTCGAGGTTGACGGCGACGATGTCGAAGTGGATCGGGGCGCGCTCGCGCAGGGTCATCAGGATGTCCAGCAGCGCATAGCTGTCCTTGCCGCCGGACAGGCAGACCATGACCTTGTCGCCGTCCTCGATCATGTTGAAATCGCCGATCGCCTGGCCGACGAGGCGGCACAGGCGCTTGTGCAGCTTGTTGTTCTCGTAGGCCTGCTTTTCCGCCTTCTTGTCGACGGATTCGAGCGCGTCGGCCGGACGCGCCATCGTCACTTCATTCATGCTTCATCCTTGATCTGGAACACTTCGACGCCGACGCCTTCGCAGTCGGGATACACGTCGGGCTTCATCGTCGACACGCGGGCCGCGCGCACGTTCGGGTGCGCCAGCATCGCCTTCACGACGTCGTCGCACAGCGTTTCCTGCAGGTGCACGTGGCCCTGCGCCATGCGTTTGGCGATGGTTTCGCGCATGAAGTCGTAGTCGACCACTTCATCCAGCTGGTCGTCCTTCGGCGTCGACAGGGCGAGCGGGATGTACAGGTCGACATTGATCAGGACGCGTTGCTCGCCCTTCTTTTCGAACTCATGGACACCGATGTTGATCATGACTTCGTAATTGCGCAGGAACAGCCTGCGGCAATCGCGCAGCTGCGGGTAGAACAGGGCGGACAACATAGGAAACCTTCGATGGTGAGGTGGGTACAGGTTATTTGGTCAAAAACATCACGTCGCGCGCCAGCGGCATCAGGTGCTGGCCGCCGTCGACGAGCAGGGTGGTGCCGGTCAGCGCCTTCGCATGGGCCGCGTAGCACACGGCGTCGACGATGTCCTGCGGCGTGGACGAGCGTCCCAGCGGCGTGACCTGGTGCGCGCGCTCGAAGCCGTCCGCACTCTGGTCGCCCGAGACGAGCGTGATACCGGGCGCGACGCCGACGACGCGCAGCTTCGGTGCCAGCGCCTGGGCCAGCATCGTGGTAGCCGTCTGCAATGCTGCTTTCGACAACGTATACGACAAAAAATCTGGGTTGAGATTGTACAGTTTCTGGTCGAGCAAGTTGATCACGACGGCCTGGCCGCCGTCCGGCACCAGCGCGTGCAATTCTTGCGCGAGCAGCAGCGGGGCGGCCACGTTGCACTGCATGTGCGTGGCCAGCAGTGCCGGAGAAAAATCGTCCGGCTTGTCGTATTCGAACAACGACGCGTTGTTGACGATGCAATCCAGCGCACCCAGCAGGTGCACGGCCTGGCGGGGCAGGGCACGCACGGCGGCATCAATGGCGAGATCGGCATGTAGCGCGACGGCGCGCCGGCCCAGGGCGCGGATGGCCGCGACGACCTCGTCGGCATCCGACGCGGACTGGCGGTAGTGCACGGCGACGTCCCAGCCGGCCTCGGCCATGCCAAGCGCGATGGCGCGGCCGATGCGCCGGCCTGCGCCGGTGACGAGGGCCACGCGCGCGCGTCCCGCATGCGGGCGGTCTACGGGTGTGCCAATTGAATCAGGAGTCGAAAATGTCTGTGTCATCGTGGTTTGTGGGTCGCTGCCGATTCTCGCTACAATGGCCGGATGTCCTTACCTCTTCCCTCCAGCGACGCACTGGCCGCGTCCCAAGCCCTGCAGCGCATGATCGCTGCCGAGATCGCCGACCAGGGCGGCGCCATCCCGTTTGCGCGTTTCATGGAACTGGCGCTGTACGCGCCGAATCTCGGCTATTACAGCGGCGGTGCGGCGAAGCTGGGCCGCGATGGCGATTTCACCACGTCGCCCGAGATCAGTCCGCTGTTCGGCGCCACGCTGGCGCGCGCGGCCGCCGCTATTATGGCCCAAAGTGCCCCTAACATTATCGAATTCGGCGCCGGCACGGGCAAACTCGCGTACGACGTCCTGACGACGCTGGGCGAACTGGGTGTGCGCGTCGACAGTTATACGATCATCGAACTGTCGGGCGAATTGCGCGCCCGCCAGCAGGAAGTGCTGAAGGATTTCCCGCAGGTGCGCTGGACGCACGATTTCCCCGTGGCGTTCCGCGGCGTCGTGCTCGCCAACGAAGTGCTGGATGCGATGCCGGTCGAGCTCGTCGTGCGCGACGCCGGCCGCTGGCTGCGCCAGATGGTGACGGTGGAAGACGGCCGCTTCGCCTTCACCCCCGCAGAACCCGACGCGGCGCTGGTGGACCAGATCGCCCGCCAGATTCCCGACGCCGACACCCTGCAGGACGGCTATCTGACCGAAGTGCACCCGGTTGCCTGCGGTTTCATGCGCTCGCTGGCGCAGATGTTCGAGAAGGGAAAGGGCGCCGCGATCCTGATCGACTATGGTTTCCCGGCCCACGAATATTATTTCGACGAGCGCACGAGCGGCACGCTGATGTGTCATTACCGCCACCATGCGCACCCCGATCCGTTTTATCTGCCAGGCCTGCAGGACATCACGGCGCACGTCGATTTCACGGCGATGGCGCTGGCGGCCCATGGCGCGGGACTGGACGTGCTCGGCTATATGAGCCAGGCGGCATTCCTGCTGGCGGCCGGGATCGGCGAGCTGCTGCTGAAGACGGATCCGGAGGACGCGCTGCGCTACCTGCCGCAGTCGAAGGCCGTGCAAAAACTCGTGTCGCCGGCCGAAATGGGGGAATTGTTCAAGGTGCTCATCGTCGGCAGCGGCGTCGCGCTTGAACCGGCCATCGAGCGCGCCGATCGAAGCCACAAGTTGTGATACTGACATCTTGCGTGGTGGACACAAACCCGGCTATGCTGTAATGCCGCCCGTACGGCAGGCTGCCCTTTGCCTCTGCCGTTAAAGAACGAATCGGCTAATATTGAAGCAGCTGGCGCCCTGTGCAACCCGACCCTGACCCATGGCCAAGATCCATACCCATTATGACAACCTGAAGGTGTCGCGCCACGCACCGCAGGAAGTCATTCGCGCGGCCTACAAGGCCTTGAGTCAGAAATATCATCCCGACAAGAATCCGGGTGACGAGCGTGCCGCCCGCATCATGGCCATCGTCAATACGGCCTACAACATCCTGTCCGATCCCGTGCGCCGCAAGGAGCACGACGAGTGGATCGCGTCGGAAGAGTGGGAAGTCGAATGGCTGGAAAGTTCCCATGGCGAGGAGGGCCGCGAGAAACCGCGCGGCGAGCACTGGGAACCGCGCCAGGTCGAGGCGCCGTCGCGCTGGCGCGTGCTGCGCGATCCGCGCTGGTGGGGGCTGATGCTGGCCTCGTTCGCCGGCGGCGGCGCGTTGGCCATCGTCCTGCTCGATCCCCCCAGGGTGCTGCCGAGCGCGCTGGCCTGGCCGGGCAAAGCCCAGTCCGCGGTTGCGCCGTCGGCATCGGCGTCCGCCTCCGCTTCCGCCTCCGCATCGACCCCGAACACGCCGCCGGATCCGCTCGGCAGCGACGCCAGCGCCGACGGCTGGGCGCGTCCCACCGGGCAGACCGATGCACCGCCCGACATCAAGGCCCTCGGCGTGACCCAGTTGATCGTGCCGGCCCGCGCACCCGATTGCGATACGGACCTGCAAGCCCAGGTTGCGCCGACGGGCGATCCGTGGCCAGCGCAGTCCAGCTATATCGACGGTTATCCGCTCGGCAACCAGGGCGACGAGATGCAGGTGCTGGTCGACAACAGCAACAATCCGTCGCCTGTCCTGGTCAAGATCTACGACCTGGACCGCCGCTCGAACGTGCGCCACGCCTATGTGCTGGGCCGTGCCAAGTTCCTTATCGATAAACTATCGGCCGGCAAGTACGAAGTCCGTTATCAGAACATCATGATCGGGGGCGCCCGCCCCGAATGCGCCAACGGCCACCGCGCGCCGCTGCGCCAGGCCGCCGCGCGCCAGCCCGGCGCCTGACAACCGAAAGTGTGGTTTTTCGCGACATTTCGCCAGGTTTACACGCTGGTGAGGTCAAGAATTTTGTTCCCTGGACGTAATATACTCGGTAGACCACACGGGCCCATGCAGCCCGCTCCGCCCATCGCAGGCACACACGGACAACCGGGACATGAACGAACTTGACGGCCTCAACGCCCTGATCATCGAGCCGCACGCCGGTATGCGCTCGACGATCCACAACATGCTGAACATGTGCGGCCTGAGCAAGATCGACCACGTCGGCGGTTCGAACCAGGCCGTCAAGCACCTCGGCCTGAAGCACTACGACCTGATCCTGTGCGAATACGCGCTGGAAGGCGGCCAGGACGGCCAGCAGCTGCTCGAGGACGTGCGCCACCACAAGCTCATGCCGCTGTCGACCATGTTCTTCATGGTCACGGCCGAAGGCGATTACGGCAAGGTCGTCAGCGCCGCCGAACTGGGCCCCACCGACTACGTCCTGAAACCGTTCACGGCCGACCGCCTGCTCGAACGCATCGCGCGTGGCCTGGAGCGGAGAAATGCGCTGCTGCCCGTGTACGAGCTGATGGAGGCGGGCAGCCAGC
Source organism: Telluria mixta (assembly GCF_029223865.1). Lineage (NCBI taxonomy): Bacteria > Pseudomonadati > Pseudomonadota > Betaproteobacteria > Burkholderiales > Oxalobacteraceae > Telluria > Telluria mixta. The sequence goes on along the minus strand of NZ_CP119520.1, from coordinate 1,722,559 downwards.
GCGAGGCGATCGGCGCCTGCCTCGACGGCGAAGAGCGTCATCCACGCTACCTCGTCGACTTCCTGCGCCTGCGCGCCGAACTTCACATGTTCCTCGGCGAGCCGCACGAAGCGGAGCCGGTCTACCGCCAGCTTGTGGAGACCAAAGCCATCGCCTGGGCACGCCTGGGCCTGGCCAAGACGCTGTTCCTGCGCGAGCGCTACGACGAAGCGCGCGAGATGCTCGAAGACCTCGTCGACAGCAACAAGAACTTCGTCGACGCCTACGACTGGCTCGCACGCACCCACGAGGCCGTGGGCGCGCTGGATGCGGCGCAGGCCGTGCTGACGGAGGCCGTGGCCGTCTCTCCGCACGCGGTGCGGCGGCTGCGCAAGCTGGGGGAGACGGCGCTGGAGGCGGGCGACCACGACACGGCCGAGAAGATCCTCAAGCAGGTCGTCAGCAAGGCCAAGTATTCCGAGTTCAAGGACCCGCAGGATCACGTGCGCCTCGTGCAGACGCTCGTGCGCAAGGGCGACCCGGTGCAGGCCGCGGCCGTCATCCGCGACCTCGACAAATCGATGGCGTTCCAGAAGCACACGCCACTGTGCAGCGCCATCGCGTCGAGCCTCGTGCACGAATACACGGGCAACGAGGCGCGCCTGGCCGAATCGCTGGCGACGGCCCTCGCCGCCAGCCAGGACGCGCCGGAGCTGCGCCCGGAGATCAAGCTGGAACTGGCACGCACCTGCATCGAGAACGGCATGGAGGAGGGCGCCGCCGAGATCGTGCGCGACGTGATGCGCAATGCGCAGAACGGCGCCGCGGTGGCACGCGCGATGGCCGTGTTCGAGAACGCGGGCCAGGCCGAGACGGCGCAGAAGCTCGCCATGGAAAGCCGCCAGCAGGTCGTCGACCTCGTCGCCACCGGCGCCGCCAAGGCCAAGAGCGGCGACTACAAGGGCGCCGTCGTGCTGATGCAGGAAGCGGCGACCAAGCTGCCGGACAATCCGCAGGTCGTGTTCAACGCCGCGCTGGCGATCCTGAAATGCCTCGAGCACGACGGCTGGGACGAGCGCCTCGGCCAGCAGGCTCAGGGCTTCATCGCGGGCGTGCGCCGCCTCGATCCGGTGAACCCGAAGCTGCCGGCGCTGGCCGGGCTGCACCAGCAGATCCTCAAGAAATACGACAAAGGTCCGCGCCTGAAGAAGGCCGGCTAAGCGATCATGATTCCTGCAGTCGGGAGCCCCGCTTCCTCTTCCAATACAAACCCCGCGCCGTTCCAGCCGACGGACGGGGGCCGCCGCGTGCGCGCCGCGCTGCTGCAAAAGGTCTGCGGCGACGAGGACATGTTCGCGCTCGGCAGCGCCATCGCGCGCGTCGTGCAGATGGCCACGTCGGAAGACCAGGGGACCCACGATCTCGCGCACTACGTGCTGTCCGACGTGGCGCTCACGCAGCGCATCCTGCGCCTCGCGAACACGGTCCGCTACCGCACGGCGGCCGGCACCGCCGTCACGACGGTGTCGCGCGCCATTTCCCTGCTGGGCTTCGACAACGTGCGCACGGTCGCGCTGGCGATGCTGCTCGTCGACGCGCTGGCCAGCAGCGACCATGCGTACAGCGTGCGCGTGGAGCTGGAAGCGTCGCTGTGCGCGAGCCTCGTCGGCCGCGAAATGGCGCGCCACAGCTTTTACCAGGGCGCGGAAGAAGCGTCGATCGGCGCGCTGTTCAAGAATCTCGGCGCGCTGCTGGTCGCGTCGCACGAACACGACCGCTACCGCGAGATCCAGGCCCTCCTCGCCACCGGCAAGCACACGTCCGCGCAGGCTGCCCAGATGATCCTCGGCTGCAGTTTCGACGCGTTGGCCGAGGCCGTGCTGGGCGAGTGGAAGATCCCGGGCGTGATCATGCACGCCCAGCGTCCGTTGGAAGCCGGCACCCTCAAGCTGGCCGTCAACCGTGGCGAGTGGATGCGCCAGGTGGCGTCGTTCAGCCTGGACGTGGCGCGCTTGATGGGCAAGACCCCTACGCCGTCCGACACGCCGGAAGCGCAGGCGCTGCTGGCGCGCTACGGCACCGCGCTGAACCTCGGCGCGGCCGAGCTGGACGAATTGTTCGAAGCGGTGGCGTTCGAAATGACGAGCCTCCTGCAGAGCATGAACCTGCAACCCGTGCCGCGCCGCGCCCCGCAGGAAGACAAGGGCGGCCTGCCCAACGTGCTGTTGCTGGCGACCCTCGGCGGGGAGGAAGAAGAGCAGGGCACGTACCCGAGCGGCAAGCCGAAGAACGCGCGCGACCTGCTGCTGGCGGGCGTGCAGGACGTCACCCAGATGCGCGCGTCCGGCCGGCACAAGGTCAATGACGTCGTCATGGCCGTGCTGGAGACGCTGTACACGGCGCTCGGCTTCCGCTTCGCGACGGTCGTGCTGAAGGACGTGCGCGCCGGGCAGTACCGCGCCCGCGCATCGTTCGGGCTCGCGCAGGCGCGCGTGCAGGAAGGCTTCACGTTTCCGCTGGCGCCCGCCGGAGAGAAGAGCGCGCGCGACCTGTTCTACCTCGCGATGGAAAACGACGCCGACCTCATGATCTCGGACGCGCGCAGCGCCAAGATCCGCGACCTGCTGCCGGCCTGGCACAAGGCCCTGCTGCCCGATGCGCAGAGCTTCATCGTGCTGCCGCTGGTGGTCGGCAAGGTGCAACTGGGCCTGTTCTACGCCGACCGCACGGAGCTCGCGCCGGAAGGCGTGCCGCCCGACGAGACGGCCCTCATCAAGGCGCTCAAAGGCCAGGTACTGGCTGCGCTTGCGCCCTGACGAACTCCCGGAATTCGCGCGCCGGCATCGGCCGCCCGAACAGATAGCCCTGCGCCTCGTCGCTGTTGCGGTCGCGCAGGAAGCCCCGCTGCGCCTGGGTTTCCACGCCTTCCGCGATCACGCCCAGCCCGAGCGCGTGGGCCAGGCCGATGGTCGCGTCGACGATGGCGGCGTCGTTCGGATTCGTCTCGATGTCGCGCACGAAGCCGCGGTCGATCTTGATGCGGTCGATCGCGAACAGCTTCAGGTAGGCCAGCGACGAATACCCCGTGCCGAAGTCGTCGATGGCCAGCTTGAAGCCGCGCGCGCGCAGCTGCAGCAGCAGGCTGCGCGTGTTTTCCGGGTCGCGCATCGCGGCCGTTTCCGTGATCTCCAGCTCCATCCGCGCCGGGTCGATCGCGTGCTCGGCGAGCAGCTCGTCCAGCCGCGACAGCAGCGCGCCGCCGCTGAACTGGCGCGCCGACAGGTTCACGGCCAGGCGCAGGTGGGCCATGCCGTCGTCGCGCCACTCGGCCAGCAGGGCCATCGCGCGTGCCAGCACCCAGTCGCCGAGCGGCAGGATCAGGCCAGATTCCTCGGCAATGGGGATGAAGCGCCCGGGCTCGACGCTGCCCAGCTCCGGATCGTGCCAGCGCAGCAGCACCTCGGCACCGATCACGCGCCCCGTCTCGAGCTCGACCTGGGCCTGCAGGTGGACGTCGAAGCCGCCGTTCTCCAGGGTCGCCCACATGCGGTTTTCCAGCAGCAGGTGCTCGTGCGTGGCCGCGTTCATCGCGGGCGAGAAGAACTGGAAATTGCCGCGGCCCTCGCGCTTGGCCGCATACATCGCCATGTCGGCGTGGCGCAGCAGCGTGTCCGGGTCCTGTCCGTCTTCCGGGAACAGGGCCACGCCCACGCTGGCGCCGCTGTGCGCCGTCGTGCCGGCCAGGCGGTAGGGCTGCTGCAGCGACGCCACGAGGCGCACCGCCACCGCGCTCACGCTGTCGGGGGAGAGGGGGCCGCACAGCACGATGATGAATTCGTCGCCGCCGAGGCGGGCGAGGGCGTCGACGTCGCGCAGCAGGTCCTTCATGCGCGCGGCCGCGCCCACCAGCAGTTCGTCGCCGGCCTGGTGGCCGAGCGAATCGTTGATCTTTTTAAAATGGTCGAGGTCGATGAACAGCACGGCCAGCGGCTGCCGGGTGCGGCGCGCCTGCGCGAGCTGCTGTTCCAGACGCATGCCGAGCGCATGGCGGTTCTCCAGGCCCGTCAGCGGGTCGTGGTGGGCCAGGCGGTGGATGCGTGCCTGGGCACGCTGCTGCTCCGTCAGGTCGCGCAGGATGCACACGTACAGGCGCTCGCCGGCCAGGTCGACGATGGACACCGCCACCGCGAGGGGCATCGGCTCCCCGCACGCGTTCAAGCCGTCCAGCTGGCGTTCCTCGGGGCGGCTGCCGGCCAGGCGCACCAGCAGGTCCAGGCCGTTTTCATCGCCATGGCCCGGCACCAGCGTCGTGAACGCGAGGCCGGGCAGGTGCGCCGGCGGGTAGCCGAACAGCGCCGCCGTGGCGCGGTTGGCCGACAGTACCGTGCCGCGCGCGTCGACGGTGACGATGGCGTCGGCGGCACTGTCCAGGATGGCCTGCAGGCGTGCCGTGCGGTCCGCCACCTGGGCCTCGATCTGGGCGCGTTCGCCGCTGACGATCAGCATCAGCGCGCCCAGCAGCGCGGCCAGCAGCAGCCCGGTCGTGATCACGATCCAGCTCGCGAGTCCCCGTTCGCCTTCCATGTAGGCGGCGGTCGGCGTGAAGCGCAGTTGCAGGGTGCGTCCGCCGAACGCGAGCTGCACGGTGTAGTCGCCGCTGACCGCGTGCCGGACGGGGTCGCCCACCAGCGCGACGGGCGCGCCGCGGCCGGTCGTATCCGCCAGGCTGATGTCGAAGCCCGAGAAGCCTGCGCGCAGTACCGCCTGCCGGACGAAAACCTGGGCATCGAGGATCAGGGACAGTACGCCCAGCGGCGGTTGGCCCGGCGTGCCGACCGCGCGGTACAGGGAGATGCCGATCGCGCCACTGCCGACCAGCTGGACCGGGCCGGTGGCCACCGCGGCCGTGCCGGCCAGCGCCCGCGACACCGCTTCCGTGCGTCCCGGTGCGGTCAGGAAATCCGCGCCGCGGATGCGCGCATTGGACGGCGGCCAGGTGTACAGCAGGGGCAGGTATTGCGCGCGCGGGCCGGCCGGACGCAAGCCCTGCGCCCGGGTCACGTCGCGCACGCCGGCGAAATCGGGGTCGACGTGCGTGCGCACCCATGACTCGAACGCGGCCCGTTCGGCCAGCGTGATAGGGACCAGCCAGTTGATGGCGGCGATCTCGGGCCGGCCGTCGACATGGCCGCTGGCGATGCGCAGGAATTTCTCCCGCTCCATGAACCGGTCTTCCGCGGCGAGCGTGCGCGAGAACGTGCCGACGAAGCGCTCGTGCTCGCGCAGCTCGGCCTGCAGCTCGTCGGCCACCTGCTGGGCTTTCAGGCGGTAGGCTTGCAGGTATTGCTGGTGTTCCCACAGCACGGTCTGCTCGTAGGCCGCCATGACGACCCCGGCCGCCAGCAGCAGCGGCAGGGCCACGAGGCGGGCGCGCCGCCGCCACAGCCGGCGCGGTCGGCCGCACACGATCCAGACGAGCGGGGCGGCCAGCAGGACGCCCACGGTATCGCCGGCCCACCAGTTGATCCAGTTCGGTGCCCGTTCGGCCGCCGTCACCAGGTCCAGCCGGTACAGGGCGGACACGTTGGCCGTGGCGTTGATCAGGCAGAACACCGGTGCCAGCGCGAGGAAGCAGGCGACGTCGCGCGCCGTGCCGAGGGCGGGGTCGACGAGGCGGCGGAACCAGCGGGCGCCGAGCCAGGCCTGCACGAGCGAGCCCAGCGTGGCGACCATCGTCGCGGCGGCCGCGGTCGCGGGCGCGGTGTCGGGCTCCATCCAGCCGTTGGGCAGGTGCGACAGGAACGCGCCGATGGCGATGCCGGGGAGGGCGCGCCAGCCGTACGTGACGGTCAGTGCGAACCCGACGCCGGCCGGCAGATACACGGGCGTGGCATATCCCGCGGGCAGGGCGAGTGCGTGGCTGAGCAGGACGGTGCCGATGTAAACGGCGATGGTCGCCAGGTTGGCCAGCCACAGCGGGAGCCCGTGCCCTTCGTGTTTGCCGGTACGATGCTGGTCCATGGGATGACCCTCTGACGTCAATACAGTCTACGCGCAAACGCCCGGTTGGCCCGCGCCGATGGAATTCTTACAAACAGCCCTTGCGGACTTGTACTTCGGCCGTTACAATCACGCCCCGAAGCAACGACACTGTTTGAGTTTGATCAGTTCGAGCAAAGACAGTTGACGAAGTTGTTATCTTGCTTCATACTCTGCGGTTCTTCGCGGTGGGGTGGCCGAGTGGTTAAAGGCAGCAGACTGTAAATCTGCCCTCTCTGAGTACGCTGGTTCGAATCCAGCCCCCACCACCAAATGCGATGATCGTGTAGTGAATCGAATGAGTTGAGCTGAGAAGTACCTCGCGCGGGTGTAGCTCAATGGTAGAGCTGAAGCCTTCCAAGCTTATGACGAGGGTTCGATTCCCTTCACCCGCTCCAGTTTCAAATAAGCCCTTGTAGCTCAGTGGTAGAGCACTCCCTTGGTAAGGGAGAGGCCACGTGTTCAATCCACGTCAAGGGCACCAGAATTTGTACGGCAGTCCGCAGTATCGACCGTCAGGTGTGCCTGGTTATTTTCAATATCGTTAGGATCTTAGGAGTCTAGAATGGCAAAAGGTAAATTCGAACGGACCAAGCCGCACGTGAACGTCGGCACCATCGGTCACGTTGACCACGGCAAAACCACCCTGACGGCTGCAATCGCAACCGTTCTGTCGAAGAAATTCGGCGGCGAAGCCAAGGCCTACGACCAGATCGACGCGGCTCCGGAAGAAAAAGCACGCGGCATCACCATCAACACCGCGCACGTCGAGTACGAAACGGCCAATCGCCACTACGCACACGTCGACTGCCCGGGCCACGCCGACTACATCAAGAACATGATCACCGGCGCAGCGCAGATGGACGGCGCGATCCTGGTGTGCTCCGCTGCTGACGGCCCGATGCCGCAGACCCGCGAACACATCCTGCTGGCTCGCCAGGTGGGTGTTCCGTACATCATCGTGTTCCTGAACAAGTGCGACCTGGTCGACGACGCAGAACTGCTGGAACTGGTCGAAATGGAAGTGCGCGAACTGCTGTCGAAGTACGAGTTCCCGGGCGACGACCTGCCGATCATCAAGGGTTCGGCTCGTATGGCGCTGGAAGGCCAGCAGGGCGAAATGGGCGAAGACTGCATCATCCGCCTGGCTGAAGCCCTGGACACCTACATCCCGACCCCGGAACGTGCCGTCGACGGCGCCTTCCTGATGCCGGTGGAAGACGTGTTCTCGATCTCGGGCCGCGGTACCGTGGTGACCGGTCGTGTCGAGCGCGGCATCATCAAGGTCGGCGAAGAGATCGAAATCGTCGGTATCGTCGATACGGTCAAGACGACCTGCACCGGCGTGGAAATGTTCCGCAAGCTGCTGGACCAGGGTCAAGCTGGCGACAACGTCGGCCTGCTGCTGCGCGGCACGAAGCGTGAAGACGTCCAGCGTGGCCAGGTTCTGGCCAAGCCGGGTTCGATCAAGCCGCACACCGACTTCACGGGCGAAGTGTACGTGCTGTCGAAGGACGAAGGCGGTCGTCACACCCCGTTCTTCAACAACTACCGTCCGCAGTTCTACTTCCGTACGACTGACGTGACCGGCTCGATCGTTCTGCCGGCCGACAAAGAGATGGTCATGCCGGGCGACAACGTGTCGATCACCGTCAAGCTGATCGCTCCGATCGCGATGGAAGAAGGTCTGCGCTTCGCAATCCGCGAAGGCGGCCGTACCGTCGGCGCCGGCGTGGTTGCCAAGATCATCGCCTAAGTAATACTGCAGTACCTCCGGGCGGAACGATTCTGTTCCGCCCAACAATAGAGTGTTGCGCGAAATACCCAAGTAGCGTATAATGCTCGATTCAACTAGAAGTTTTTGTAGGGGCGTAGCTCAATTGGCAGAGCGTCGGTCTCCAAAACCGAAGGTTGGGGGTTCGATGCCCTCCGCCCCTGCCACCGAATTCGGTGCCAGGCACCCGAAAGTAAATTAAGTATGTCTAATCAATCCGTGCAAACCGTCGGCACCTCGAACGACAAGTTCAAGGTCGCGCTGGCAGTGGTTGCTACGATTGCAGGTGTGGTCGGCTTTTTCATTCTGAAAGGCCAGAACAAACCAGCCTTGATGTGCGCAGGCGCACTCGTGGCTGGTTTGGCTATTGCCGTCCTGCTGTTGTGGACTTCCGCGACCGGCCGCGATTTCCTGAGCTTCGCGAAGGAATCCGTACGTGAAACGAAGAAGGTTGTATGGCCTACCCGCAAGGAAGCGACCCAGATCACCGCCGTGGTGTTCGGGTTCGTGCTGGTGATGGCAATTTTCCTGTGGGGCACGGATAAGATTCTGGAATTTCTGATGTACGACGTGATCCTGGGGTGGAAACAATAATGAGCGAAAACGTGCAGCAAGATGACGTGCCGGGCGGTGTCCCGGCACAAGACGCTGGTGCGGCGCCGCTGAGTACTCCGGTCAGCAACAAGCGTTGGTACGTCGTGCATGTCTACTCCGGCATGGAGAAGAGCGTGATGCGCGGCCTGACCGATCGCATCGAGCGTGCCGGCATGCAGGAACAGTTCGGCCAGATCCTGGTTCCGACCGAAGAAGTGGTCGAAGTCAAGAATGGCAGCAAATCGGTGACCGAGCGTCGCTTCTTCCCGGGTTATGTGCTGGTCGAGATGGAAATGACCGACGAGACCTGGCACCTCGTGAAGAACACGCCGAAAGTCACCGGCTTCATCGGCGGCAAGAGCAACAAGCCGACCCCGATTCCGGCGCGCGAGATCGACAAGATCATGCAGCAGGTCCAGGAAGGTGTCGAGAAGCCGCGGCCCAAAGTGCTGTACGAAGTGGGCGAGCAGGTGCGTATCAAGGAAGGCCCGTTCACCGACTTCAACGGCTCTGTCGAAGAAGTCAACTACGAAAAATCGAAGGTGCGTGTGTCTGTCACCATCTTCGGCCGCGCGACTCCGGTGGAACTGGAGTTCGGGCAGGTAGAGAAAGTCTAAAACGCCGAATCGGAGCGTCGCAGCAGCAAGGCGGAATCCGATAAGAGGAGCTCCGCCGGATAAGTGGTATTGGTGGAGCGCTACCACTCATAATCGACAAAGGAGCCAATCATGGCAAAGAAAATCGTCGGTTTTATCAAGCTGCAAGTGCCGGCTGGTAAAGCAAACCCGTCCCCCCGATCGGCCCGGCCCTCGGCCAGCGCGGTCTGAACATCATGGAATTCTGCAAGGCCTTCAATGCCAAGACTCAAGGCATGGAACCGGGCATGCCGATTCCGGTCGTGATCACCGCCTTCGCGGACAAGTCCTTCACCTTCGAGATGAAGACCCCGCCGGCAACGTACCTGATCAAGAAGTTCTCGGGCGTCACCAAAGGTTCGCCGAAGCCGCACACCGACAAGGTCGGCACGCTGACCCGTGCCCAGGCTGAAGAAATCGCAAAAATCAAGCAGCCGGACCTGACCGCCGCTGACCTGGACGCTGCTGTGCGCGTCGTGGCCGGCTCGGCACGTTCGATGGGCATCACGGTGGAGGGTATCTAATATGGCCAAGCTGTCCAAGCGCGTCAAAGAAATCAAAGCCAAGGTCGACCGTAACAAGGCCTACGCTTTCGACAACGCCGTCGCAATCGTCAAAGAATTCGCAACCGCCAAGTTCAACGAGTCGATCGACGTCGCCGTGCAACTGGGCGTGGATCCGAAGAAATCGGACCAGGTCGTCCGTGGTTCCGTCGTTCTGCCGGCTGGTACCGGCAAGACCGTCCGCGTCGCTGTCTTCGCACAGGGCGACAAGGCCGAGCAGGCTAAGGCCGCCGGCGCCGACATCGTCGGTATGGAAGACCTGGCAGAGCGCGTCAAAGCCGGCGACATGCCGTTCGACGTCGTCATCGCTTCGCCGGACACCATGCGTATCGTCGGTACCCTGGGTCAGATCCTGGGCCCGCGCGGCCTGATGCCGAACCCGAAGGTCGGCACCGTGACCCCGGATGTGGCTGGCGCCGTCAAGAACGCCAAAGCCGGTCAGGTCCAGTACCGTACCGACAAGGCAGGTATCATCCACGCTACGATCGGCCGCAAGTCGTTCAGCGACGAACAGCTGAAGACCAACCTGGTCGCGCTGATCGACGCCCTGAACAAGGCCAAGCCGGCTTCGTCGAAGGGTATCTACCTGCGCAAGGTCGCGATCTCGTCGACCATGGGCGCTGGCGTGCGTGTCGATCACGCTACCCTGGCTGCTTAATAGCAAAGAATTAAGCGACGAGAACTCGTTCTCGTCGTCCCCGCGAAGGCGGGGATCCAAGTTTTAGTCCTCATAGTTTTATCGTGGGGCAGATCTTTGGGCTGGCGGATTGAACCCCGCCAGGCAATCAAAGACCGTTGGGCCGAATGCAGCAGGCAGGCAGGAGGTTAAAAAGCAAACCCAACGCAGATGGCGAACCCGAACAAGTTTTGTAGTCGATGCTTTGTCGTACTTCTTAACTTCGGACGCCGTGTTCGAACCGATGCGGGGGACGTCCCTCACATCATTTAAGGAGATTGACCGTGGGTCTTAATCTGAATGACAAAAAGGTCGTCGTCGAAGAAGTTAGCGCAAAGGTAGCTACCGCGCAAACCATCGTCGTCGCCGAGTACCGTGGCATCCAGGTTAGTGCTCTGACGAAACTCCGTGCAAATGCTCGTTCGCAGGGCGTGTACCTGCGTGTTCTGAAGAACACGCTGGCTCGTCGCGCTGTGGAAGGCACCCAGTTCGCACCGCTGGCTGACAGCATGGTGGGTCCGCTGATCTACTCGATCTCGGACGACGCCGTCGCAGCAGCCAAGGTGATCAGCGACTTCTCGAAGACCAACGACAAGCTCGTGGTCAAGGGCGGTAACTACGCTGGTAAGAACCTGGATGTCGCTGGCGTCACCGCGCTGGCAAGCATCCCGAGCCGTGAAGTCCTCATCGCCCAGCTGCTGGGCGTCATGCAGGCTCCGGTGTCCGGCTTTGCACGAGTTCTGGCTGCAATCGCAGCACAAAAAGGCGAAGGTTCCGCAGCTCCGGCAGAAGCCGCTGCAGCAGAATAATCAAGCTTTTTTGGTCAAGTACTAATCACACATCAAATATTTGGAGTTTCAAATGGCAATTAGCAAAGAAGAGTTCCTGGACGCAGTTGGCGCAATGTCGGTCATGGAACTGAACGACCTGGTCAAGGCATTCGAAGAGAAATTCGGCGTGTCGGCAGCTGCAATGGCAGCTCCGGCAGCTGGCGGCGCCGCCGCTGGTGCACCGGCTGCTGAAGAGCAGACCGAATTCAACGTCGTGCTGGCTGAAGTCGGCGCGAACAAGGTCGGCGTCATCAAGGCCGTCCGCGAAATCACCGGTCTGGGCCTGAAAGAAGCCAAAGACCTGGTCGACGGCGCACCGAAGACTGTCAAGGAAGCCCTGCCGAAAGCTGACGCTGAAGCCGCCAAGAAGAAGCTGGAAGAAGCTGGCGCCAAGGCCGAGCTCAAGTAATACATATGCAAAGGGCGCTGGAATCAGCGCCCGGCGCCGGAGTCAAAGCGCGCAGATCCCCGCCGGAAGGTGGGGTATGCGGCTTTGGCTCTTTTGTCGTCCCTACGACAAAAGATGCAGTACCCCTGTTTTGGAAGCACCGCAGCACAGCATTATCGTAACACAGCAGCACCGGTTCCCAATCACCCGGCGGAATGCGGCGAGATTTGAGGCCTTGCATGTGGTGGCTTAACCACTGGCAATTCCTGAATTCTCATCCTTTCTGTCACTCACGGAGTGTCCATGCACTACTCATTTACTGAGAAGAAACGCATTCGCAAGTCGTTCGCGAAGCGCGCCAACGTTCACAACGTTCCCTACCTCCTCGCTACGCAGCTGGAGTCTTACGAGAATTTCCTGCAAGCGGATGCTGGGCCCTCCGTACGCAAGAACGAAGGTCTGCAATCGGCTTTCACCTCCATCTTCCCGATCGTGTCGCACAACGGTTTTGCGCGCCTCGAGTTCCTCTCTTACGTGCTGGGTGACCCCGCTTTCGACGTCAAGGAATGCCAACAACGCGGTCTGACCTTCGCGTCGCCGCTGCGCGCCAAGGTGCGCCTGGTGATCCTGGACAAGGAATCGCCGACCAAGCCGGTCGTGAAGGAAATGAAGGAACAGGAAGTGTACATGGGCGAACTGCCGCTCATGACCGCCAATGGTTCGTTCGTGATCAACGGCACCGAGCGCGTGATCGTCTCGCAGCTGCACCGTTCGCCGGGCGTGTTCTTCGAGCACGACCGCGGCAAGACGCACTCGTCGGGCAAGCTGCTGTTCTCGGCACGTATCATCCCTTACCGCGGCTCGTGGCTGGACTTCGAGTTCGACCCGAAGGACATCCTGTTCTTCCGCGTCGACCGCCGCCGCAAGATGCCGGTGACGATCCTGCTGAAAGCCATCGGCATGACGCCGGAGCAGATCCTCGCGAACTTCTTCGTGTTCGACAACTTCAACCTGCGCTCGGAAGGCGCGGAACTGGAATTCGTGGCCGAGCGCCTGCGCGGTGAAGTCGCGCGTTTCGACATCGTCGATCCGAAATCGGGCAAGACGCTCGTGACGAAGGACAAGCGCATCAACGCCAAGAACGTGCGTGACGTCGAGAACGCCGGCATCACCCACATCTCGGTGCCGGAAGACTACCTGATCGGCCGCGTGCTGGCGAAGAACGTCGTCGACGGCGACACGGGCGAAATCATCGCCAATGCCAACGACGAGCTGACCGACGAGCTGCTGGGCAAGCTGCGCGACGCGAACATCGACGCGATCCAGACGCTGTACACCAACGACCTGGACCAGGGTGCCTACATCTCGCAGACGCTGCGCACCGACGACACCGCCGACCAGACCGCTGCGCGCGTGGCGATCTACCGCATGATGCGTCCTGGCGAACCGCCGACCGAAGAATCGGTGGAAGCGCTGTTCCACGGCCTGTTCTACAGCCCGGAACGCTACGACCTGTCGGCCGTGGGCCGCATGAAGTTCAACCGTCGCATCGGCCGTGATGAACTGGTCGGCGACATGACCCTGTCGAACGAAGACATCCTGGCCGTGATCAAGATCCTGGTCGAGCTGCGCAATGGCCGCGGCGAAGTCGACGACATCGATCACCTGGGTAACCGCCGCGTGCGTTGCGTGGGCGAACTGGCCGAAAACCAGTTCCGCGCTGGCCTCGTGCGTGTTGAGCGCGCCGTCAAGGAACGCCTCGGCCAGGCCGAAGCGGACAACCTGATGCCGCACGACCTGATCAACAGCAAGCCGATCTCGGCCGCGATCCGCGAATTCTTCGGTTCCTCGCAGCTGTCGCAGTTCATGGACCAGACGAACCCGCTGTCGGAAATCACGCACAAACGCCGTGTCTCCGCACTGGGCCCGGGCGGCCTGACCCGCGAGCGCGCCGGCTTCGAAGTGCGCGACGTGCACCCGACCCACTACGGCCGCGTCTGCCCGATCGAAACGCCTGAAGGCCCGAACATCGGCCTGATCAACTCGCTGGCACTGTTCGCCCGCCTGAACGAGTACGGCTTCCTGGAAACCCCGTACCGCAAGGTCGACGGTTCGAAAGTCACCGACAAGATCGAATACCTGTCGGCGATCGAAGAAGGCCGCTACATCATCGCCCAGGCGAACGCCGCGATCGACGAGAGCGGTACGCTGGTCGACGAACTGGTGTCGGCACGTGAAGCCGGTGAAACGATCCTGGTCTCGCCGGAACGCATCCAGTACATGGACGTGGCCCCGGGCCAGATCGTGTCGGTGGCAGCATCGCTGATTCCGTTCCTCGAGCACGACGACGCGAACCGTGCACTGATGGGCGCCAACATGCAGCGCCAGGCCGTGCCTTGCCTGCGTCCGGAGAAAGCCTTCGTCGGTACCGGCATCGAGCGCACCGTCGCGGTGGACTCGGGCACGACCGTGCAGGCAACCCGTGGCGGTATCGTCGATTACGTCGACGCCGGCCGCGTGGTGATCCGCGTGAACGACGAAGAAGCGCAGGCTGGCGAAGTCGGTGTCGACATCTACAACCTGATCAAGTACACCCGTTCGAACCAGAACACCAACATCAACCAGCGTCCGATCGTGAAAGTGGGCGATCGCGTGGCACGCGGCGACGTCATCGCCGACGGCGCCTCGACCGACCTGGGCGAACTGGCACTGGGCCAGAACATGCTGGTGGCGTTCATGCCGTGGAACGGCCTGAACTTCGAGGATTCGATCCTGATCTCGGAAAACGTCGTCAAGGATGACCGCTACACCTCGATCCACATCGAGGAACTGTCGGTTGTTGCGCGTGATACGAAGCTGGGCCCTGAAGAAATCACCCGCGACATCTCGAACCTGGCGGAAAACCAGCTGGCTCGCCTGGACGAGTCGGGCATCGTCTACATCGGCGCCGAAGTGCAGGCTGGTGACGTGCTGGTCGGTAAGGTGACGCCGAAGGGCGAAACCCAGCTGACGCCGGAAGAGAAGCTGCTGCGCGCGATCTTCGGTGAGAAGGCGTCGGACGTGAAGGACACGTCGCTGCGCGTGCCGTCGGGCATGGTCGGTACCGTGATCGACGTGCAGGTGTTCACGCGTGAAGGCATCGTGCGCGACAAGCGCGCCCAGCAGATCATCGACGACGAGCTGAAGCGCTTCCGCCTGGACCTGAACGACCAGCTGCGCATTGTGGAAGGCGACGCGTTCCAGCGTCTCGAGCGTCTGCTCGTCGGCAAGACCGTCAACGGCGGTCCGAAGAAGCTGGCGAAGGGTGCCGTGATCGACAAGGCTTACCTGGACGACCTGGACAAGTTCCACTGGTTCGACATCCGTCCGGCCGACGACGAAACCGCCAACGCACTGGAGGCGATGAAGGAGTCGATCAACGAGAAGCGTCACCAGTTCGACCTGGCCTTCGAAGAGAAGCGCAAGAAGCTCACGCAGGGCGACGAGCTGCAGCCGGGCGTGCAGAAGATGGTCAAGGTCTACCTGGCCGTCAAGCGCCGCCTGCAGTCGGGCGACAAGATGGCAGGCCGCCACGGTAACAAGGGTGTGGTCTCGCGTATCGTGCCGGTGGAAGACATGCCGTTCATGGCCGACGGTACGCCGGCCGACGTCGTGCTGAACCCGCTGGGCGTTCCGTCGCGTATGAACGTCGGTCAGATCCTGGAAACCCACCTGGGCTGGGCAGCGAAAGGTCTGGGCCTGCGCCTGGGCGAAATGATCAAGGCCAAGGCCGAGACCGAGCAGCTGCGCGCCTTCCTGGGCAAGATCTACAACGAAACCGGCAAGAAGGAAGACCTGGACAACTTCAGCGACCAGGAAATCGTCGAGCTGGCGAACAACCTCAAGAACGGCGTGCCGTTCGCGACCCCGGTGTTCGACGGTGCCCACGAAGAAGAGATCCGCCGCATGCTGGATCTGGCCTTCCCGGACGAGATCGCGACCCACCTGGGCATGACCCCGTCGAAGAACCAGGTCACGATGTACGACGGCCGCACCGGCGAAGCATTCGAGCGCAAGGTGACCGTGGGCTTCATGCACATGCTGAAGCTGCACCACCTGGTCGACGACAAGATGCACGCCCGCTCGACCGGTCCGTACTCGCTGGTGACGCAGCAGCCGCTGGGTGGTAAAGCCCAGTTCGGTGGCCAGCGCTTCGGTGAGATGGAGGTGTGGGCACTGGAAGCGTACGGCGCATCGTACGTGCTGCAGGAAATGCTGACCGTCAAGTCGGACGACGTGAACGGCCGTACGAAGGTGTACGAGAACCTGGTCAAGGGCGACCACGTGATCGACGCCGGTATGCCGGAATCGTTCAACGTGCTGGTGAAGGAAATTCGTTCGCTGGGTATCGACATCGATCTCGAGCGCAGCTAAGACAGCAGCACGGCCGCCAGCCTTCGGGCTGGCCCGCGACCTCGACATCGTCGTTCCCGCGCAGGCGGGAACCTAAGTTCGGTTAATAGGCCGAAAAACTTGGATCCCCGCCTGCGCGGGGAGGCGGTGTCGACAATGTCGGCAACGGCAGTTTTAGGGCTAGCGGTTCCAGCAAGCACTGGCGAAAATCAGTGAGAAGCTGGCGGTAGTAGTAGGTACAGAATTCAATCACCCGGAGTGATAAATGAAAGCACTGCTCGATCTATTCAAGCAAGTTCAGCAAAACGAGAGCTTCGACGCCATCAAGATTGGCCTGGCGTCGCCCGAGAAAATCCGTTCGTGGTCGTTCGGCGAAGTCAAGAAGCCGGAGACCATCAACTACCGTACGTTCAAGCCGGAACGTGATGGCCTGTTTTGCGCAAAAATCTTTGGTCCGATCAAGGACTACGAATGCCTGTGCGGCAAGTACAAGCGCCTGAAGCACCGCGGCGTCATCTGCGAGAAGTGCGGCGTCGAAGTCACCCTGGCGAAAGTCCGTCGTGAGCGCATGGGCCACATCGAGCTGGCCTCGCCGGTCGCGCACATCTGGTTCCTGAAGTCGCTGCCGTCGCGCCTGGGCATGGTCCTGGACATGACGCTGCGCGATATCGAACGCGTCCTGTACTTCGAAGCATACGTCGTGACCGATCCGGGCATGACCCCGCTGAAGAAGTGCCAGATCATGTCGGAAGACGACTACGCCGCCAAGTACGAAGAGTACGGCGACGACTTCACCGCATTCATGGGCGCCGAAGGCATCCGTGAACTGCTGCGCTCGATCGACATCGACCGCGAAGCCGAAGCCCTGCGCGTCGAACTCAAAGAGTCGAAGTCGGAAGCCAAGATCAAGAAATACGCCAAGCGCCTGAAAGTGCTCGAGGCGTTCCAGCGTTCGGGCATCAAGCCGGAATGGATGATCATGGAAGTGCTCCCGGTCCTGCCGCCGGAGCTGCGTCCGCTCGTCCCGCTGGATGGCGGCCGTTTCGCCACGTCCGACCTGAACGACCTGTATCGCCGCGTCATCAACCGTAATAACCGCCTGAAGCGCCTGATGGAACTGCGCGCTCCGGAAATCATTACGCGTAACGAGAAGCGCATGCTGCAGGAAGCAGTGGACTCGCTGCTGGACAACGGCCGTCGCGGCAAGGCGATGACCGGCGCCAACAAGCGTCCGCTGAAGTCGCTGGCTGAAATGATCAAGGGTAAGGGCGGCCGCTTCCGTCAGAACCTGCTGGGCAAGCGCGTCGACTACTCGGGCCGTTCGGTCATCGTGGTGGGTCCGCAGCTGAAACTGCACCAGTGCGGTCTGCCGAAGCTGATGGCGCTCGAGCTGTTCAAGCCGTTCATCTTCAACAAGCTGGAACTGATGGGTCTCGCGACCACCATCAAGGCTGCGAAGAAGCTCGTCGAGCAGCAGGAACCGGTCGTCTGGGACATCCTGGAAGAAGTCATCAAGGAACACCCGGTGATGCTGAACCGTGCGCCGACGCTGCACCGTCTCGGTATCCAGGCGTTCGAGCCGGTCCTGATCGAAGGTAAAGCGATCCAGCTGCACCCGCTGGTCTGCGCGGCGTTCAACGCCGACTTCGACGGTGACCAGATGGCAGTCCACGTCCCGCTGTCGATCGAAGCACAGATGGAAGCGCGTACGCTGATGCTGGCGTCGAACAACATCCTGTTCCCGTCGAACGGCGAACCGTCGATCGTGCCGTCCCAGGATATCGTGCTGGGTCTGTACTACGCGACCCGCGAGGCGATCAACGCCAAGGGCGAAGGCATGCTGTTCCCGGACGTGTCGGAAGTCATCCGCGCGTACGACAACAAGGAAGTCGAACTGGCGACCCGCATCACCGTGCGTATCGTGGAATTCCCGCGCAACGCCGAAGGCGGTTTCGACCAGACGCTGACCCGTTACGAGACCACGGTCGGCCGTGCGATCCTGTCCGAGATCCTGCCGAAAGGCCTGCCGTTCTCGGTGCTGAACCGCGCGCTGAAGAAGAAAGAGATCTCGAAGCTGATCAACACGTCGTTCCGCAAGTGCGGCCTGCGTGCGACCGTCGTGTTTGCCGACAAGCTGATGCAGTCCGGCTTCCGTCTCGCAACGCGCGCCGGTATCTCGATCGCCGTGGACGACATGCTGATCCCGGACGTCAAGAAGACCATGATCTCGACCGCCGAAGCGGAAGTGAAGCAGATCGAGCAGCAGTACGCCTCGGGTCTGGTCACCGCCGGCGAGCGTTACAACAAGGTCGTCGACATCTGGGGCAAGACCTCGGACGAAGTGGGCAAGGCGATGATGGACCAGCTGAAAGTCGAGCCGGTCACGAAGCGCGACGGCACCCAGGGTACGCAAGAGTCGTTCAACGCCATTTACATGATGGCCGACTCGGGCGCCCGTGGTTCCGCAGCCCAGATTCGTCAGCTGGCCGGTATGCGCGGCCTGATGGCGAAGCCGGATGGCTCGATTATCGAAACGCCGATTACCGCGAACTTCCGCGAAGGCCTGAACGTTCTGCAGTACTTCATCTCGACGCACGGCGCCCGTAAAGGTCTGGCCGACACCGCGCTGAAGACGGCAAACTCGGGTTACCTGACCCGTCGTCTGGTCGACGTGACGCAGGATCTGGTCGTGACGGAAGACGATTGCGGCACCACCAACGGCACGCACATGAAGGCGATGGTCGAAGGCGGTGAAGTGATCGAAGCCCTGCGCGACCGTATCCTGGGCCGCGTGACCGGTACCGACGTCGTCAATCCGGAAACGCAGGCGACCCTGTACGAAGCCGGCACGCTGCTGGACGAAGACATGGTCGAAGAGATCGAGCGTCTGGGCATCGACGAAGTCAAGGTCCGTACGCCGCTGAACTGCGACACCCGTTATGGCCTGTGCGCGAAGTGCTACGGCCGCGACCTGGGCCGCGGCATGCTGGTCAACTCCGGCGAAGCTGTCGGTGTGGTCGCAGCACAGTCGATCGGTGAGCCGGGTACCCAGCTGACCATGCGTACGTTCCACATCGGTGGTGCGGCATCGCGTGCGGCAGTGGCATCGTCGGTGGAAGCCAAGTCGAACGGTACGGTCCGCTTCACGGCGACTATGCGTTACGTGACCAACGGCAAGGGCGCCCAGATCGTCATTTCGCGTTCGGGCGAAGTGCTGATCACGGACGACCACGGCCGCGAGCGCGAGCGTCACAAGGTGCCGTACGGCGCGACCCTGGCTGTCCAGGACGGCATGGTGGTGAAAGCCGGCGTGCCGCTGGCAACGTGGGACCCGCTGACCCGTCCGATCATCACGGAATACGGTGGCACGATCAAGTTCGAGAACGTGGAAGAGGGCGTCACCGTCGCTCGCCAGGTCGACGACGTGACCGGCCTGTCGACCCTGGTGGCGATCGACCCGAAACGCCGCGGTTCGGCCAGCAAGGTCCTGCGTCCGCAGGTCAAGCTGCTGAACGAACAAGGCCAGGAAGTCAAGATCGCCGGCACGGAACACGCCGTGACGATCGGCTTCCAGGTCGGCGCGCTGATCATGGTGAAAGATGGCCAGCAGGCGTCCGTGGGTGAAGTGCTTGCACGTATCCCGACCGAATCGCAGAAGACCCGTGACATTACCGGTGGTCTGCCGCGCGTTGCCGAGCTGTTCGAAGCCCGTTCGCCGAAAGATGCCGGCATGCTGGCGGAAGTCACCGGTACGGTCGCATTCGGTAAAGAGACCAAGGGCAAGCAGCGCCTGGAAATCACCGACATGGACGGCAACAAGCACGAGTTCCTGATCACGAAGGACAAGCAAGTGCTGGTGCACGACGGCCAGGTGGTGAACAAGGGCGAGATGATCGTGGACGGCCCGGCCGATCCGCAAGACATCCTGCGCCTGCTGGGTATCGAAGCGCTGGCCCGCTACATCGTCGACGAAGTGCAGGACGTGTACCGTCTGCAGGGCGTGAAGATCAACGACAAGCACATCGAGGTGATCGTTCGCCAGATGCTGCGTCGTGTTCAGATCGTCGAAGCCGGCGACACCGACTACATCGTCGGCGAGCAGGTGGAGCGTTCGGAACTGCTGGAAGAAAACGACCGCGTGACGGCCGCAGGCAAGCTGCCGGCGACCTACGAGAACGTGCTGCTGGGTATTACCAAGGCGTCGCTGTCGACCGACTCGTTCATCTCGGCCGCATCGTTCCAGGAAACCACCCGCGTGCTGACCGAAGCGGCGATCATGGGCAAGCGCGACGGTCTGCGCGGCCTGAAGGAAAACGTCATCGTCGGCCGCCTGATCCCGGGCGGTACCGGTCTGGCATTCCACCGCGCCCGCAAGGAGAAAGAAGCGTGGGAAGCCGAAGAGCGCGCAGCGCTGCTGCAGCAGGAGAAGGCCAACATGGCTGCCGAGCTGCAGGCGATGGAAGACCAGCAGCAGGCTGCGGCTTCGGTCGAGCAGCACCACGGCGACGGCGAGTGATCGCTTCGGTCCTAGCTTAAACAGCTGATGAAAACGGCACCTTCGGGTGCCGTTTTTTTTTGCAGTCGCCTGTCGGCCTCAGTGCTGGTAGATGTTCGTCCAGTTGCCCGAGCCCGTCTGGTTGACGTTGGCCACATAGCCTTGACCGTCCTGGCCCACCGTCGCGGTGTTGGTGTTGCCGATCTGCGCAATCGTGGCCGTGTTGCCGGCACCGGCCTGGATTACCCTGGCCAGGTTGGCGTTGCCGACCTGGTTGATGTCGGCGACATGGTCGTCGCCGGTCTGACTGACGTCGGCACTGTTGTCCGATCCGTCCTGCCGGATCGTGAGCGAGTCATCCCAGCCATCGTTCTGCGTCGTGCTCGCGCTGTTCCGGGTGCCGTTCTGCACGATGTCCGGGCCACCCGCCAGCATGTTGTTGGCGACCACCGCTACCGTATTCCCATCGCCCGTCTGCGTGATCGTCGGGCCGTGACGCGTGCCTCCCTGCTGGCTGACCGTCAACCTGTTGCCCGTGCCGGTCTGGGACGTCCGGATTTCCGTGTCGGCGCTGTCGATCTGTTCCACGCGGGCGACGTTGCCGCTGCCGTTCTGGTCGACGATGACAGGGCTCGTCGTCACGATAGCCTGCGCGATCGCGGCATCGTTCCCGTTCCCGCGCTGCGTGATCCTGGCTTCGTTCAGGCCGAACGACCCCCTGGCGCCATCCTGCGTGATGCCTGCATTGTTTCCCGTGCCGTCCTGGCTGACCACGGCGGCCACGCCGTAACGGGCGTCGCGCTGGAAGATGCCGCTGCTCGTGGCCCCGGGGCCGCCCACGTGGTTGTCATTGCCGGTCTGCGTGATCGATGCGCTGACGCTCGGCGCTGTGTCGTACGGTGTCAGGCCAACCTGCTCCGCGGCGACGGTGTTGCCGCCGCCCTGCTGCGTGACCGTGATGGTCTGGCTCGACGCAACCTGGCTGGCGCAAGCCAGACTGATACCGAGTGCGATTGTCGAGAGTGCGAGTTTCATGGAGTACTCCTCGAAGTGGACAGGGGCGGATTGGGAAGCGATTCAGCGGCCCCTAATGCTGAACGATGGTGGCCGACTTGCCGTTGCCGTACTGGGTGATGCGCGCATAGCCGTGCTGGCCGTACTGCTCGATGCGGGCCGTGTTCAACGCGCCCTGCTGGTCGATCCCGGCGCGGTTGCCGCTACCTGCCTGCAGGATGCTGGCCGTGTTCCGCTGACCGCTCTGCTGCACCACGGCCTCGTTGTCCAGGCCGGTTTGCAGCAGGCTGGCGCTGTTGTCGGTGCCCGCCTGCGACACCGATGCCCTGCCTGCCGGAGCGGGCAGAATTGCCGTGGACCGGGGCGCCGCAAGCGGCGGATCGAGTTCGGACGGGGCAAGATCGCCCGCGCGGGCGCCCGCGAGGATGCCGGCCACCAGCAGCAGGCCGCAGGCGCCGGGCCGCAGCGCGTTCATGGCGCTCTCCCTGCGGCGGCCAGGTAGCGTTGCAGCACCGGATTGGCCATCCCGGCGTCGTCCTGCAGCGCCCAGTTCCCGGCCCGGATGCCCTGCGCGATCAGGTGGACCACGGCGGACTCGATCGCCTCGCCGACGCACAACTGCGTGGGCTCGTTGCGGGTCGTGCCGGCCTCGAATTCCGCGAGGTCCTTCACGTTGACGAACTTGAAGACGCTCGGATGCAGCTCGTACGAATAAATCGTCTTGGTGGTCGACACGCTCTGCAGGATCTGGCCGCCGCGGATGTCGACCGTGCGCAGATTGACCGTCACCTGGTCGACCCGGTACTGGGTGCTCATCCCGATGCCGAGGAAGCGCGCGCCCATGCCGCCGGTGCGCACGTTGCTCTCGTAGGCGACGACGCCGCCCTCGATCAGGACCGACGCCGCCAGCAGGGGCGGGATCTGCACGGGCGGCGTCCCTGCCGGCTGCGGCATCTCCAGCGCGCGCACGATCTTGCGTTCGGTGAGCAGGTTCTGCAGGTTCTCGCGTTCCACCGGGACGAACCAGCCCGAGTCCTGCAGCGCCCGGATCAGCATCGACGACGCGCCCTGCGTCACCGCGGTGGAGAAGGAGCTGTCCGGCGCTGGCTTGTACTGGCCGGTCTGGTCGCGGATGCCGTACACGGCCACGGCGATCCTGCCCTTGGGTGGCGGCAGCGCCAGCAGGTCGCGCGTGATGGCGGTGTCGGGCGTCAACTGGGCATTGTCGCGCACCGTCGAGGGCGCATGGGCGCATCCGCCCAGTAAGCACAGCAGGGCCAGTGCGGCCAGCCGGGCGCGGGTCTGGGTACTCATTGCCCCACCTCGAACGAGGTAACGGCGCCGGTCGTCTTGTCCGTCGTGGTCACGCGCAGCAGGCCGCCGCCCAGGTCGGTCACCGTGATGACGAAGTTCTCGGTCGAAAATGTCCCCGGTAACAGCTTGCCGTCCGATCCCATCAGCTTCGACGTCGCGGCGGACGCGAACTGGCTCAGCATCATGCGTTCGAGTGTCTGGTTGAACTGCTGGAGGGGTGACTGGTTCAGCGGCGACGACCCGCCGAGGCCAGTCAGGCCATGCTTGTTGGTCGCCGACGCCGCACCGAGCAGGCCCGGCCCATTGGAGGGCGCGCCGCCGAAATTCGGGTTGACCGGCACGTAGACCAGTTCGGAAGCGCACGCGGCGGCGCCCCAGAACACGAGGCTGCAGGCGACAGGCAGGGACAGTCGGTGGGACATGGCTCACTCCTTCATGCGGGTCAGAATTCGTCGGGTGCGAGGTCGGCGTCGAGGATGAGCGTGCGTTGGCGCTCGGCGTCCAGGACGGCCTGGTAGGCGCTCTCGGCGGCGTTATCGCCCAGCGCCTTCAACGCCGTGCGCGTGGGGGGCAATTGGACCTGGAGCACCCGGCGCGGGCCATATTCGACCCACACCTGCGTGCCCCAGCGCGCCGACGGGCGCTCGCGAATGGCGATCGTGTAGCGGTCGCTGCCGGGCTTGTCGAGCCAGGCCGTGATGAAGTACCGGCAGAATTCATGACCCGCCACCGTGATGGGCTGGCTCGTCACGATGCCCCAACCTCCCGGATCGGGGTCGCGCCCTGGCTGGGCAGCGGCACAGGCGAGCGAATACGCGGCAGCCAGGGCCAAACACATGAAGTGGCGGGCAATGCTGATCATCTGCAACCTTCATTGCTTAAAAGTTATAAATAAAGCAATAATGATCAGTGCAGTGTATCGAGCGGACGAGCCCGGCCCATGAGCATCATCAGAGATGCGCTATTCCGATTTTTCCGATGTGGGCGCCGCTTGCCAGCATGTCGTAGGCCCCGGCCACCTCGTCGATGCCGACGGTGCGGTCGACCACCGGCACGATGCGGTTGGCCTCGATGGCCCGCACCGCTTCCGCCAGGTCCGCCACCGATCCCGTGCTGTTGCCCACCACGCGCAATGCCTTGCCGATGATGGAAAACAGGTTGACCGACGTCGTCGCGCCCGACAGGAAGCCGACCGTGAACACTGTGCCGCCCATGGCCGCCGCGTGCAGCGAGCGCTCGAACGTGGCGTCGCCGACCGTCTCGACGACGAGGTCGGCGCCGCGGCCGTTCGTCGTCTCGAGCACGATCCGGTCCCAGTCGGGCGTCGCACGATAATTCACGAGGTGATCGGCGCCGAGCGCACGGCCACGCTCCAGTTTCGCATCGGATGACGAGACAAGGATGACGGTCGCCCCGCTCGCCTTGGCGAACTGCAGCGCGAACAGGCTCACGCCGCCGGTTCCCAGGATGACGACCGTGGAACCGGGCCGCACGGACGCCGAGCGCACCGCATTCCACGCCGTCGTCGCCGCGATCGGCAAGGTCGCGCCCTGGACGAAATCGAGGTGCTCCGGCAGCCGCACGACGCTCTTCGCCGGCACGGCCACGTATTCCGACAGCGACCCGGGCAGCGTGATACCGCGCATGGCCGCGATCCGTTCCGGGCGCATGGGTCCGTCGAGCCAGTCCGGCATGAAGTGCGGGACCACCCGATCGCCAAGCGCGATGCCGGTCACGTCCGCGCCCAGCGCAACGATCTCTCCGGCACCGTCGGCGACGGGCACCAGCGGCCAGGTCGCGCCTGGGAAGCGTCCCGTTGCCACGGCGACATCGATGTAGTTCAGCGCAGCCGCGCGCAGGCGGATGAGGACTTCGCCGGCGGCCGGCTGCGGATCGGGCAACGACGTGCGGCGGAAAGCGGTCAACGAAGGTTCGACAAGCTGGATGGCGTACATGGGTTGGCTCCTTTGAAATGAGACGCCCAGTGTGATTGCCAACGGAAAGACGATAAACTCGGCTTTTCTTGCAACATTTCCAACCAGGACTTGCGAATGGATCTGCTGGACAGCATGAAGGTCTACGTGCTCACCGTCGAGAAGGGCAGCCTGAGCGCGGCGGCGGACGCGTGCGGCATGTCGGCGACGATGGCCGGCAACCACGTGCGCGCGCTCGAGCAGCGGCTCGGCATGCAGCTGATGCACCGCACGACGCGGCGCCAGCACGTGACGGCGTTCGGCGAGGCGTATTACGCGCGCTGCAAGGAGATCCTGCGGCTCGTGGCCGAGACGGATGCCCAGGCGCACACGATGCGCCTCGCGCCCGCGGGCACGTTACGCGTCAGCGCGCCCGTCACGTTCGGCACGGAGGCGCTGGCGCCGGTGCTGTCCGATTACCTGGCGCGCTATCCGCAAGTGGATGTCGAACTGGATATTTCCGATCGCTTCGTCGACCTGATGGAAGACGGCTACGAAGCCATCATCCGCGTCGGCCAATTGCCGCCGGATGCGAACGTCGTCGCCCGGCCGCTGGCGCCGTACCGGCTGATGCTGTGCGCGTCGCCCGACTACCTTGCGCGGCGCGGTATGCCGGCGACGCCGGCCGACCTGGCCAGTCACGACTGCCTCGCATTCGGCGCCGCCAGCATCAACCAGTGGCGCTTCCAGCACGATCACGACGTCTGCCAGGTGCCCGTCACCGGACGCGTGAAAATCAACAACGGGCAGGCCTTGCGCACCGCGGCGCTGCAGGGGCTCGGCATCGTGCTGCAGCCGACGATCCTGCTCGAGGCCGACGTGCGGGCAGGGCGGCTCGTCCAGCTGTTTCCCGAGTACGGATTGCCGGAGCGGCCGATGCACATCGTCTACCTGCCGGACCGGTATCGCTCGCCCAAACTGCGCAGTTTTATTGATTTCGTCGTCGAACATTTCGGAGAGCCGACCCCATGACCGCACTACTCATCATCGACATGCAAAAAGGTATGCGGAGCCCGACCCTGCCGCCCCGGAACAACCCGCAGGCGGAAGCCAACCTCGCCCGCCTGCTGGCCGCGTGGCGGGAGCGGGGAGAGCCCGTCGTCCTCGTCCGCCACATCAGCCGCTCGCCGACGTCGGTGTTCGCGCCCGGCCAGAGCGGCGCCGAGTTCCAGGAAGCGTTCGCTCCGCTGCCGCATGAACACGTCGTCGAAAAGAACGTGCCGGATGCCTTCGTCAACACGGGGCTCGAGCGGTGGCTGCACGCGCGCGGCATCCGCGACGTCGTCATCGCCGGCGTGAGCACGAACAATTCGGTCGAGGCGACGGCGCGCACGGCCGGCAATCTCGGGTTTGCGACGGTCGTCGTGGCGGATGCCTGCTTTACCTTCGAGAAGAGGGATTTCGGCGGTACCTTGCGCAGCGCGGAAGACGTCCATCTGATGGCGCTGGCGAACCTGCATGGCGAGTATGCAGAGGTGCGCACCACTGCCGACGTCCTCGCCCTCAATCCCGCCTGAAGCCCGACTTCACCCGCATGAGCACATCCGCGAACCGCTGCTCGACCGGCTGGCCGGGCCGCCTGAGCCAGGCGTCGATCGCGGGCTGGCGATAAAAATTCGGGGCCGTCGCTTCGTAGCGGAGGAAGCGGCCGATGGCATCGACGTCCGTGAATCCCAGGACCACGGCATGCGCATAGGCGCGCTCAAGGCGGTCAGGCAGGCTGGCGTCGCAGGCCAGTTCCGGGTGGATGTCGATGATGTGCTGGCGGATGTCTGCGAGTGGGTTGTCGTCGGGTTCGGGCATGATGTCTCCTCGGTCGGCGTTGCGCCGACCCGCCATTGTTCCTGCCCGGCCCACGGTATCCGTTGCGTCAACTCAGCTAGTTATCGAATACACTATTCCCGCGACACATTCTCAACCTGAAAGGAGACTGTATGACCATCAAATCGCTCATCGCGCTCGCATGCGCGCTGACCGCGGCCGCCGGCGCCCACGCCGCCGACCAGCTGCAAGCGTCGATGACGCTCGTCGGCCCCGACGGCACCGGCAAACCGATCGGCGTCGTGACCATTACCGAATCCAAGAGCGGGCTCGTGTTCACGCCCAACCTGACGAACCTGCCGCCGGGATCCCACGGCTACCATGTGCACGAGACGGGCAGCTGCGGCACGAACGAGAAGGATGGCAAGAAGGTCCCGGCCGGCGCTGCCGGCGGTCACTTCGATCCGACCGGTGCCAAGCACCATGGCGGCCCGTCCGGCGACGGCCACCTGGGCGACCTGCCGCCGCTCGTCGTCGCGGACAACGGTGGCGCCAGCACGGCCGTGACCGCGCCGCGTTTGACGAAACTGTCCGAAGTGAAGGGCAAGGCCCTGATGATCCACGCCGGCGGCGACAATTTCGCTGACCAGCCGAAGCCGCTGGGCGGTGGCGGCGACCGCATCGCCTGCGGCGTCATCCAGTAAGACTTACAACCCCAGGTCCGACAACCCGGGGTGGTCAATCGGCCGCCGGCCCAGCGGCCAGTGAAACTTGCGGTCGGCTGCCTGGATCGGCATGTCGTTCAGGCAGGCATAGCGCCGCTGCATGAGGCCGTTCTCGTCGAATTCCCAGTTCTCGTTGCCGAACGTGCGGAACCAGTTGCCGGAATCGTCGTGCCATTCGTAGGCATAGCGCACGGCGATGCGGTTGCCCTCCACGGCCCACAACTCCTTGATCAGGCGGTAGTCCAGTTCCTTCTTCCATTTGCGGTCCAGGAACTGGACGATCTGCTCGCGGCCGGTGACGAATTCGGCGCGGTTGCGCCAGTAGCTGTCCGGCGTGTACGCCAGCGCGACTTTTTCCGGGCTGCGGCTGTTCCAGCCATCTTCCGCCAGGCGGACTTTCTGGATGGCCGTTTCACGCGTGAACGGGGGAAGAGGTGGACGGGATTCGATCGTGGACATGAGCACTCCTTGTGTAAGTGAGGTAGACAGGTCTGTATCGTAAGCGAAACCGGCGTGATACGGCCCATCCATCCAGCTAGTTGATGTAGACAGGTCTGTATCATATACTGGAGTCCCGCACTCCACCCTGATCCGACGACCATGGCCCAACCCTCCGCCCGCGACCGCATCCTCGACACGGCAAAGCGCCTGTTCTACCGCGACGGTTTCCGTGCAACCGGCATCGACCGGATCGTCGCGGAATCCGGCGTGGCGAAGATGTCGCTGTACCGTCATTTCCCATCGAAAGACGATTTGATCGCCGCCTTCCTCGACTGGCGCCACGACTACTGGACGTCGTGGTTCACGGCCGCCGTCGACGCGAGGCTCGCGCGCGGGGAAGGGCTCGCCGCCGTGGCCGACGTGCTGGGCGAGTGGTTCGCGCAAGAGGACTTCCGGGGCTGCGCGTTCATCAATGCCGTCGCGGAGACGGGGGCGACGGACGATCCCCGCCACCGGGAGCAGGCCGTGCGCCACAAGCGCGACCTGGAGCGCTATCTCGGCGACGTGGCCACACGGCTGGGGCTGGCGTCACCGGACCAGGTGGCGGAAGAGGTGCTGCTGTGCGTGGAGGGCATGATCGTGCGGGCGCAGATGGACCCGGGCCCGAGGATCGTCGGTGCGGGCCGGCGTCTGCTCGCACGGATCGAACGGGATACGTAACATTTTCCCATCTCTTTGTTACAATATTTCAAGATATGGTCGCGTTGGGCTCGCGCCGCCTGCTATGATGGGTAGCTGAGCCGCTCCGGCTTGCCTTCGACCACCCACGATATGCCCTGGCCTTTCGACCTCGTTTCCCTGGATGACACATCCGCCCGAAAGCCGAGCGACATGGAATTGCAGATGCGGCGCCATCCGTGGGAGACGACGCCCGTCGGCCCCGTCGCACATTGGCCGTTCAGCCTGAAACTCGCCGTCCGCACGCTGCTCGATTGCCAGCTGCCGATGTACCTGGCCTGGGGCGACGCGTACACGCAATTCTTCAACGACGCCTACGTGCCCATCCTCGGCGCCAAGAAAGACGGAGCGCTGGGCGGCGACGCCCGTGTGACCTGGCCGGAGATCTGGCCGGTCATCGGCCCGATGTGGGCGCGCGTCCTGCAGGGCGAGCCCGTCGGCTCGAGCGATCTCGCATTGACGATCAACCGCTACGGCTATTTCGAGACCTGCCACTTCGCCTATTCGTACAGCCCCGTGTATGGCGACGATGGCCGCCCCGAAGGCGTGCTCGTGACCTTCGTCGAGACGACGGAAACGGTGCTGGCCGAACGCCGCCGCGCCTTCCAGCTCGAACTGGCCGACATCCTGCGCCGCGAGACGTCGTCCGGTCCGCTGCTGCGGGCCGCGCTGGGCCAGGTCGGCGCGTACGTGACCGACGCCACCGTCACCTACGCCGAGACGCGGCCGGGCGACGCCGAGGCCGTGATCCTGGAACAGTGGGATGGCGGCGAACGCACGCCGCAGTCCGGACGCACCGTGCCGCTGGCGCAGCTGGCACCCGGCGTGCCGGAACGCCTGAGCGCGGGCGAGACCGTATGGTCGGAGGATGGCGCGGCCGGTGAGAAGGCCGGCATTGCGGTGCCGCTGATGGACGGCGACCGCCTGGCGGCCGTGCTGGCGCTGCATGCGCCGCTCGACGCGGGCCGCATCGCGGACGAGGTCCGCCTGCTGGAAGACGCCGCGCGCCGCACCTGGGAAGCGCTGCGCCGCATCCGCGCCGAGGAAGCGCTGCGCGAAGAGACGCGCGTGCTGGAACTGATGAAGGGCGCGACCGAGACGCTGGCATCGACCATCGCCCTCGAACCGCTGATGCAGGCCATCACGGACGCCGCCACGCAACTCGTCGGCGCGGAATTCGGCGCGTTCTTTTACAACGGCAAGGACGACAACGGCGATGCGTATTCGTTGTACGCGCTGTCCGGCGCGCCGCGCGTCGCATTCGAACGCCTGGGCATGCCGCGCGCCACCGCCGTGTTCGGGCCGACGTTCCATGGCAGCGCGCCGATCCGCAGCGACGACATCCGCCACGACCCGCGCTATGGCCAGTCGGCGCCGCACCACGGCATGCCGCCGGGGCACCTGCCCGTCGTGAGCTATCTCGCCGCGTCCGTCGTGTCGCGCTCGGGCGAGGTGATCGGCGGCCTGTTCTTCGGCCACTCGCAACGTGCGATGTTCAGCGAACGCAGCGAAGAGCTGATCGGCGCCTTTGCCGTGCAGGCCGCGATCGCGATCGACAACGCGCGCCTGTACGACATGGCGCAGCGCGCGGCCGAGGAGCGCGAGCAGCTGCTGGCCAGCGAGCGCGCGGCGCGCGCCGAGGCCGAGCGCCACAACAAGATGAAGGACGAGTTCCTCGCGATGCTGGCGCACGAACTCCGTAACCCGCTGGCGCCGATCACGAGCGCGGCCCAGCTCCTGCGCCTGCCCGAAGTGAACGAAGGGCTGCGCCTGAAAGCCAGCAACATCATCTCGCGCCAGGTGCGCCACATGACGGAGCTCGTCGACGACCTGCTGGACGTCTCGCGCGTTACCCGCGGCCTCGTGAAACTGGAGAACGAGATCCTCGACCTGAACAAGGTCGCGATGGCGGCCGTGGAGCAGGCGCGCCCGCACATCGAGGAGCGTCAGCACGGCCTCACGGTGGAGCTGCCGGATGTGCCGGTGCCCGTCGAAGGCGACCGTACGCGCCTGATCCAGGTGCTCGTCAACCTGCTCAACAACTCGGCCAAGTACACGCCGCCGGGCGGGCGCATCGCCCTGGTCGTCACCCTCGACGACGGCGCGGCGCAGGTCGCGGTGCGCGACAACGGCACCGGCATCGACGCGCAACTGCTGCCGCACGTGTTCGACCTGTTCACGCAGGCCGATCGCGCGCCGGACCGTTCGCAGGGCGGCCTCGGGATCGGCCTCGCGCTCGTGAAAAGCATCGTCCGCATGCACAACGGCCAGGTGGCCGCGCACAGCGCCGGGCTGCAGCAGGGCACGACGATGACCGTCACCCTTCCGCTCGCGCAGGCCGAGGTGGGGCAGGTCGTACGCGCGGGCGAGGGCAGCGGGGCCGCGCGGCCGCTCACGGTCACCATCGTCGACGACAACGGCGACGCCGGCCAGTCGCTCGCGGTGCTGCTGCGCGCGCATGGCCACACGGTGTACGTCCACGAGGACGCGGCCGGCACGCTGGCGCATGCCGACCCCGCCACCGAAGTCTTCATCCTCGACATCGGCCTGCCCGACATGACGGGCTACGAACTGGCGCGCCGCCTGCGCCGCGACGCGCGTCATGCGCATGCGGTCTACGTCGCGCTCACGGGCTACGGCCAGCAGCGCGACCGCGAGCTGTCGCGCCAGGCTGGCTTCGATCACCACCTCGTCAAGCCGGTCGAAATCGGCAAGCTGGCGCAGATCCTGGCAGCAAAGGCCGAAAGGAAGCCGGTCACGGAAGGTTGACATCCATTGTCATAACGATCAGTATTAGCCTCCCAACTTCATCCAGCCGACCGTGTCCCGCAAAAAGAACAGCCGTCAATGGGCCCGCCTGCGCATCCTGTGCTACGCGGGACTGGACCTGATGACGATCGTCCAGGATGCCTTCGCCCTGGTGCGCGAACTCGTGCCGAATTCCTGCGCCGAACTGGCGCTGCGCGTCGATCCGGCCGAGGCGTCGCCGCTGGCCGGAAACGACCCCGCGTACGTGTCGGTGCTGCCGCCGCCGAGCGGCTATGCGTACCGCGACCATGCCGGCTTCACGGCGAACGGCACGCCCGCATTGCACACGCTGCAGGTGCCGTTGTCGCATGCCGGCCGCCGGCTGGGCGAGATCACCTTGTGGCGCCACGAGGGGCCCGCGTTCGACCGCCATGACGAGGAAGACCTGCAGCGCGTGGCGACGTATTTCGAACACGTGCTGCGCAACGCGCCCGAACTGGCGGCCGGCAGCGCCGGCGTCGTCGAGGACGAAGCCATGCTGCTGGCCACCGTCGACGGCCAGATCCTGTACCTGAGCGATTCGGCCGGCGCGCTGCTCGACCAGCTTGGGGCGCAGGAGCGCCAGGCGTTCAACCGCCGGACCTTGCCCCCGTTCTGCCTGCGTCTCGTGGAATCCGTCGCGCACGGCGACCGCTATCCGTGGCTGCTGCCGCTCGGGACCCTCGCCATGGCCGGCGGCGTGCTGGAGGCGCGCGCGCAGTGGATGAGCGCCGGCGGCGCGGCCGCGCTGCATGCCGAAGATCCCGCGTACATCCGCACGGTCGGCATCTTCATGAAATTCGTCGTGCCGCTGCCGCTGCGCATCTGGCGCGCAATCGGCTCCGTGGAGCTGTCGCCGCAACAGGCCGAGGTGGCGTTCTGGATGGGCGTCGGCGGCGGCCGCGAATCGGCGCGCGCCAACATGGAAGTCAGCGACGCCGTGCTGCGCGACTGCGTCAAGGCTGTCTACGAAAAATTCGGCTGCTCGTCCGAGGCCGGCCTGCTGGAACAGCTGCGTCCCACCGTCTCGCGCATGTAACGCAATGACCCCACCGGTGGGGCTGGGACCGGACGGCCCATCTCCTTATCATGTCTTCAAGCTCGAAGCAGGGGCCCGGCAAGCGCCGCGGTCCCTGCCTGCTCTCTCATCGCTCATTCACTAAAAACTCACTGGAAACGAACATGGACCTGTACAACGTCCTGGCCACCTATGCGCTGATGGACCCGTCGCGCGTGCCGGGTCCGGCCAGCTTGGCACTCGTCGTCGTCGCGCTGGCGCTGTTCGGGTTGTCGGTGGGGAAGGGGAGACGGCGCGGCCAGTGATCCGACAATAACAGCGATACGCATGCCGTATTGGCGTGCGAAGGGGAACCTTTCGCTATCGGCCCGCTGTCTCCCTGATCTTCCCGAACTGGTCACCCTTCTTCCACGCGGGCATGGCCGGTGCATCGGCCACCCTGCGGCCCAGGTTCAGCGTGAACTGCGCCTGCTGCACCATGCCCGCCAGGTCCCAGTTCGGATCGTATTCGTCGTCCGCCTGGTGGTAGCGCGGACCATAGGCCTTCTGCTTCGCGTCGTTCGCCTCCTTGTCCTTCACCCAGTCACGTCCGCCGGAGATGGAAAACGCCGGCACGCCCGCCTTGGCGAAGCTGAAGTGGTCGCTGCGGAAGTAGCCGCCGCCCAGGTCCGGGCCCGCCGGTGCGACGGCCAGGTGCATCGCCTTCGCCGTCGCTGCCGCCATGGTGCCCAGGTCGGAACGCTCGCTGCCGCGCACGCCGATGTCCTTCGCGGCCGCGACGAAATTCAGGCTGTCCAGGTTCAGCGCCGCCGCCGTTTTATCGAGCGGCCAGAGCGGACGGGCCGCATAGGCCGCGCTGCCCAGCAGGCCCTGTTCCTCGGCCGCGACCCATAAAAACATCTGGCTGCGCTTCGCCGGATGGCGTGCCGCTTCCTGCGCCATCGCCAGCAGGCCCGCGCTGCCGGACGCGTTGTCGACGGCGCCGTTGTAGATCGTGTCCCCGGTGTCACCTTGCTTGCCCAGGTGGTCCCAGTGCGCCGAGTAGATGACGACTTCGTTTTTCAGCTTCGGATCGGTGCCCGGTACCACGCCGGCCACGTTGAACTGCTGCAGCGTGCGCACGGCCGCCTGCGCGTGGCCCGCCACGCGTGCGTCCAGCTCGACGGGCCTGAACGACTTGTCTTCCGCGGCGGCGCGCAGCTTGTCGAGATCCTGGCCGACGGCCGTGAACAGTGCGCGTGCCGTGGCGTCCGTGATCCAGCCCTGCAGTCCGGTGCCCAGGTCGGCGTCGGCCAGCTGGAAGCGCTCGGCCATCCAGCTGTTGTGCACGACGCCCCAGCCGTACGAGGCCGATGCATCCGTGTGGATCAGCAGGACGCCCGCCGCGCCGCGGCGCGCCGCTTCCTCGAATTTATACGTCCAGCGGCCGTAATACGTGAGGCTCTTGCCGGCGAAGCGGTTCGGCGCCGCGCTGGTCGGCGCGGGATCGTTGACGAGCATCACGAGCACCTTGCCCTTGACGTCGACGCCCTTGTAGTCGTCCCAGCCGCCTTCTTCCGGCGCCGCGATGCCGTAGCCGACGAAGACGAGCGGAGCGTCGAGGTCGTGCGCCGGCTGGGCATCGCCCGGCGCCCACACCCAGTCCTTGCCGAAGGCCAGCGGCAGCGGTTTGCCGCCCGCGACCAGCGCGACGGTGCTGTCCTGCGGCAGTGCCTTCACGCCGGCGATGTTGACCGCCTGGCGGTAGCCGTTGCCGTTGGCGGGACGCAGGCCGGCGGCCTGCGCCTGCGCTTCCAGGTAGGCGACGGTGAGGTCGCCGCCGCGCTGGCCGGTGCCGCGGCCCTCCAGCAGGTCGGACGACAGGAAGGCCAGATGGGCGCGCAATGGCGCTTCCTGGACGGTGACGGAGGCTGCGTGAGCCGTGGAGGCCAGCGCCAGGGTGGCGGCGATGGCCGTGGGGACGAGCTTGAGCATGGGTAAATGCGGGTCGTTGTCGGGACCCGCATTGTAGAGCAGGCGCCGTTCGGGGAAACTTCAGGGAAACCGCAGCACGTCGGCCGCCACGGTGGTGCCCGCCAGCGGCAGCAGCGGCGGCAGGCCGGCGGGACGGGGCGGCAGGTCGCGGCCGGGCAAGCCGGGGATGCGTTCCTGGACGTACACGAGGAACGGCGGATCGCCCGCGAAGTCGAACGCGAAGCGCAGCGCTTCGTCTTCCATGCCATGCAGGGTGACGTGCCAGCTAAAGCACGACTTCTCCGTGAGCACGCGGCCGTTGACGCTCGTGCGCCACGGGCACGCACCCTGCACGCGCACGATGATGTCGGGCGCGCGGTTCTTCGAGCGCAGCGTGAATTCCACGTGGCGCTGCCGGGGGCTGCGCTCGTCCTTGTCGATGACGAGGTCGGGCCACGCCACGCTGTCGTCCTTCTGCGCCGCCGCGTACCACACGGGATCCGCGTCGGGCCCGAACAGGTAGGGCAGCGCATACGGGTGCAAGGTATTGGGAAAGACCTGCCGCGTCCACGCATCGAGCGGCCCGGCCGGATGCAGCCAGAATGCCTGCCAGCTCGGGGTGTCCTTGTAGTACACGAGCCGGTTCGGCGCGGGGAACTCGGGCACCTGCGGCACGGCCGCATACGCCATGCCGAACGACACGCCGGCGCCGACCAGCAGCGGCCGCACGAGCCAGCGCCGCGCCAGCGCATCGAGTGCCATGCCGCACAGCCCCGCCAGCAGGCACACGAGGCTCGAGGGCAGCACGAGCCAGGCCGGCGTGAAGAACGCGAAGCTTCCGTGCACCGCGGGCAGCAGCAGGACGAGTGCCGGCAACGCGCCCGTCACCGCGACGGCCGCGCGCCGGGCCGGCGTCCACGCGCGTGCGCTCATGAGCACGAGCCATGCGGCTTGCCCGGAAAGCAGCGGCCACGCCAGCACGTAGCTGGCGCCGGGGGCGCGTATACAGGTCGCGACGAGTGCGACGTCGGCGGCGAGCAGCACGCCCAGCGCCGTCGCCGCGACGCCGAGCCGCTGTTGCAGGCGCCGCTGCAGCGCGATGAAGACGGCGGCCGGCACCAGCATGAAGGCCGCCAGCTGCCAGCGTACGCCGCCGTCGTCGGCCAGGACGGCGGCCGGGTAGCGCGCCTGCAGCACCGGCAGCGCCTCGCGGCACAGGTAAGCGGCGAAGGTCGCGAACACGGTGATGAACAGGACGCTGAACATGGCGTCGGCAATGTCGGTGCCGGAGATGCGGTTGCGCAGGGCCGTGCGGCAGGCCCAGGTGCCCAGCGCGCAGGCGAGCAGCGCCAGCGGCCAGATCAGCCGGTAGTCGTAGTGGACCATGCCGGCGAGGGGCAGCGCGAAATACACCTCGCCGCGCGGCGGCGAGGCGAATGCGAGGTTGGCGTTGCCGAGGCGGCGCAGCAGCGCGAGCATCGTGTCGCCCTCGTGCTGCAGGCTCGCACTGGACAGGCGCTGCGGCAGGTCGTGCATGCCCTCCCAGCCGAGCGGCCCCTGCGTGGTGGCGAAGTGCAGTACGGGGAAGGTCCCGGTGGCCAGCGGCGCGGCACCCCCGCTTTGCGGCAGGCGTTCGTACAGTTCGGCCATGAAGGATGAACCTTGCGGTGCCGGCGCGCCGCGCGCCCAGGCGTCCATTGCAAAGCCGTCCGCGTGCGCCGCGCCGATCAGTTCCAGTGGGCCGCGGTTGCCGGCGTTGTCGAAGCGCAGGGCGACGCGCACCTGCTTCGCCCACGGGTGCGATTGCATGAAGGCGCGCGCGCCCATCGCCTGCGCCGTGTCGGCGTCCGTGAAGACGAACAGCAGGTCGTTGTCGAGCGGCGGCCCGGCCTGCAGCACGCGCAGCGTTTCCAGCAGCGCCGCTGCGGAGGCGCCGCCGTCGGCCGCGCCCGGCGTCGTGGCGGCGGAATCGTAATGGGCCATGGCCAGCACCGCGCCGTGACGCGCGAGGCCCCGCTTGCGCACGACGATGTTGCGCGCGGTCGCCATCGTGCTGTGCCCGTGCGACATCCAGTCCCACGATGTCGCGGACACGGTGTCGACTTGCACTTCCGGTTCGAGGCCGAGCGCGCGGATGCGCGCCAGCAGGTACGCGCGGGCGCGGGCGTTGGTGCTGCTGCCGGCGGGACGCGGCGCCTGCGCGAGGACCTGCACGTGCGCCTGCGCCCGCGCCGCGCTGAATCCGGGGACGAACGGACCGGTCGGCAGCGGCGCCGCGCGCGGCTGCAGCATGAGCCACGCGAGGAGAAAAGCCAGGCCGCAGGCCGACCAGACGGCCAGTGGAGATACGTGACGCATCGTGCGTCTCCCTTTGTTTTTATATTTTTACGCAAAAAAAGCCCGCCGGAAGGCGGGCCAGGAGGGACAACAAAAACTAGTCGAGCGTCCAGACGAAGGCCAGCTTCGCCCAGCCGGCTTCCGGCACGCCGTTGTTCGTGGCGGGCTTGAATTTGCACAGGCTCAGGGCGTTGAGGGCGGCGCTGTCGAGCACGCGCGAGCCGCTCGAATGCTCGATGCGCGCCGAACTCACGCGACCGTCGGTGCCCACCAGCAGGGCCAGGGTCGACGTGCCCGTGACGCCGTCGCGCGCGGCGGCCGTCGGATACGCGGGCAGGGCGCAGCCGCTGGCGTCCGCGAACACGGCCGTGCGCATCTGGCCGGGATTGGCGCTGGGCGTGGCCGGCGCTTCCGGTACGGGGTCGGACGGCATGGCCGGGAACGGCGACGGGTCGGATGCCGTGGTCGCCGTGACGGTGTCCGGCAGCGGCGGCGGCGCGACGGGGACCTCCGTCTTCGGCACGACCAGGTTTGGTGGCGCCAGTTGTTGCGCCGGTTTCGGCGGCTCGGGCGGCGGTGGCGGCGGCGTCGGGCGTTCGGGCTCGATCATGACGAGCACCTGTTCCGGCAGTTTAGAAAGAGAAATTGCCTTCGTATTGATGCTGTGGACAAACACGGTGCCGACGACCACGTGCACGGCGGCAATGAGAGCAAATTTTGCGGCTTTCGCATTGGGGCGGTTGTCGCTCGAGAGACTCGTGAATTGCATGGCCATCCTCCTTGTTGTTGTACCGGCAATGCCGGAAGTAAATCGGAGTGAAGCGGAAAATCCAACGAACGGAACCAATATATGCTATCTCATAGCAATAGGTAAAGCGATTTCGTAGCAAGATGTAATTCCACTTGATTGCTGAGGCCGTCTTGACATGTAGGAAAATGGTCGCAAGCTGCCTCGCGCCCGTTGCTGTTGTGTGGAATAATCGTCTCTGTGCTTTCGCCTGAAAGCAGAAGTAGCCTGGAGAATCGAACGTGCAGAAAGAGCAAAAGCCGATCCGCGTGATGCTGGCGGACGACCACCCGATCGTCATGACCGGGTTCGCGATGTCCTTGTCGGCGCAGGGAATGGAAGTGGTAGGCCAGGCCAAGAGTCCGAGCGAAGCGGCAGCCATGTATGCGGAATTCCGCCCGGACGTCGCCGTGCTCGACATCCGCTTCGGCACCGAGCTGACAGGGATGGATGCGGCGCAGAATATCCTCAGGAACGACCCCAAGGCCAAGATCGTGTTCCTCAGCCAGTTCGACCAGGACAGCCTGATCAAGGAAACCTACCGCCTGGGCGCGCACGCGTTCGTGACCAAGGATTGCGACCCGGCCGACCTGGCCGACGCCGTGCGCCATGCGCATGCGGGCAAGCTGTACTTCCTGCCGCAGATCGCGGAGCGCCTGGCCAGCTTGGCCGTGCGCGGCGACGTCTCGCCGCAGTCGCAGCTGGACGAGCGCAGCCTGGAGATCTTCAAGCTGATGGCCGAGGGCCTGACCAATGTGGAGATCGCCGAGCGCCTCAACCTGTCGACCAAGACCATCAGCAACATCAGCCAGTCCGTGAAGGAGAAGCTCGGCGTGCACCGGCAGGCGTACATTACCAAGCTCGCCGTCAAGCATGGCTTGATCGAGCCCTGACCCGTTTCATTGCCGTGCTGTCTTCCGTGCTCCGGTTCGCAAACTTGGGTTCCCGCCTGCGCGGGAACGACGGTGTTTGCGCCCGCACGTCGTCCCTGCGCAGGCAGGGACCCAATGCCGTGCTGTCGCTGGCTGCCCTGATGTTCGCGACCTCCGCCCACGCCTTCACCACCCGCGACATCAAGCCGGAGCCCGTGCAGGGCTACCGCTTCCAGATCGTCACGACGGACGACAGCGCCATCACGCGCCGCATCGTGGACGACATCACGCGCCGCCTCGTGCCCGTGTTCGCCGTGTTCCGCACCGAACTGGCGCAGCACCGGCGCATGCTGTACGTGACCGTCGGCCCGGCCGCGCTGCGCGACGTGGCGCAGCGCCGCTGCGACTGCGTCGTCGTCTCCACGTTCACGTCGAGCCAGGTCGTGCGCTCCATCCTCGGCACGCTGCCGCCCGCGCGCGCCACCTCGTTCACGGCCGTGTACGCGGAACCGGCGCCGGCCGACCAGCTGAGCCTCGTGGCCCTGCTGTACCGGCGCACCCCGCGCGTGGCCGCCATCCTGGGTCCCGACACCGCGTTCCTCAAGCCCATGCTGGAAAACGAGCGGGTGAACGTGGTGCAGGCCGACCCCGACGAGGACATCAACCGCCTGCTGGGCCAGATCGGGCAGATCGACGTGCTGCTGGCGCTGCCCGACAGTGCCGTCTACAACACGGAAAACTTCCGCAACATCCTGCTCTCGACCTACCGCCACAAACAGGGCGTGATCGGCTTCTCGGCCGACATGGTCAAGGCGGGCGCGCTGGCGACGACGTATTCCGAGGTCGAGGACATCAACGCCCAGGTGGCCGAGATCGTGGCCAGCTACGTGGCCGGCGGCGAGCTGCCGGCACCTCAGTTCCCGCGCTATTTCCACACCATCGTCAACGAGGGCGTCGCGCGCTCGCTCGACGTCGAAGTGCCGGACAACGCGCGCAACTTTGCCCGGCCCGCGCCGGCACGCCACCCATGAAGCGCCCCGCCGCCCTCCGTGACGCCTCGCTGCGCGCCGCCAAACTGCGCTCGGCGAAACTGCGGCCCGCCAGGCTGCGGCCCGGCGCGCTGCAGTTCTGGCGCGGCTGGAGCATCGGCCTGCGCATGGCCTTCATCACCATGCTGCCCGTGACGCTGCTGTTCACATCCTTCGTCTGGTATTCCTGGTATGCGCACCGCGCCCAGGTGAACGAGGAACTGGCGGAACGCGGCCGCATCCTCGCACGTGCGCTCGCGGAGACCAGCGAATACAACGTCATCTCGGGCAACCTGTCCGACCTGCGCCTGACCATCAATGGCCTCGTGCAGTCGGACAGCAGCGTGTACCGCATCGAAGTCGTCGACATGAACGGCCTGACCCCCATTTCCGTCAGTTCCGACCACCCGATCGAGGCGGACGAGGGTCTCACGTTCGACGCGCAGATCCGCAAGCAGGTCGTATGGATCAACCTGTTCTCGGACAACGGCACGCCGCACGTTTCCGCCTCCAGCGACACGCGCCCGCCGACCCTGACGACGGAGGTCGTGGGCCTCGTGCGCGTGACGATGTCGCCCACGAACATGCTGGCCAAGCAGCTGCACCGTTTCCGCGTCGAACTGGCGATGGCCGCGCTGGCGCTGGCGGCGAGCGGCGCGCTCGCGTACATCCTCGCGCGCAGCCTCACGGTGCCGCTGCGCGAGGCGATCTCCGTGCTGCGCCGCATCCGGGGCGGCAACTACCGCGTGCAGCTGCCCGTCACGACCGGCGGCGAGGTGGGCGAATTGCAGGCGTCGATCGGCGAGATGTCCGTCGCGCTGGACCAGTCGAAGCAGGACCTGGAAAACAAAGTGGCCGAGCGCACGCGCGACCTCCTCGCGTCGCGCAACGAGGCGCTGCGCGCCGACGCCGACAAGCGCAAGCTGATCCAGAAGGTCAACAGCATCATCGAGGACGAGAGAAAATCCATCGCGGTCGAGATCCACGACGAGTTGAACGCGTCGCTGATCGCCGTGCGCCTGGAATCGCAGACGATCCAGCAGCTGGCCGCCAAGGCCACGCCGGGTGAGGAAATCGACCAGATACGCGCCAAGGCGCAAGCCATCACCAAGCTGGCGCTGGACCTGTACGCGAACGGCCGCCGCCTCGTGCGCCGCCTGCGTCCGGAAGTGCTGGACATGCTCGGCCTGCACGGCGCCGTCGAGGAGATGGTCAGCCACTACCGCAGCTCCGGCGTGCACTTCGAATTCGAATCGCAAGGCGACTTCTCGAAGATCGGCAACGAACTCGCGATCTCCGCCTACCGCATCGTGCAGGAAGCGCTGTCGAACATCATGAAGCACTCCCAGGCCGGCTTCGCGCGCGTGAGCCTGGCGCTGTCCGACGAGGACGGCGCGCTGCACATCGAAGTGCAGGACGACGGCGAAGGCTTCGATCCGGCCGTCGCGTCGGAAGGCATCGGCATCATCGGCATGCGCGAGCGCGTGTTCGCCCTCGGCGGCAGCATCCACGTGCAGTCGCGCCCCGGCGAGGGCACCCTCGTCGCCATCACCCTCCCGCTATCGGACGTGGCGACT
Source organism: Telluria mixta (assembly GCF_029223865.1). Taxonomy (NCBI): domain Bacteria; kingdom Pseudomonadati; phylum Pseudomonadota; class Betaproteobacteria; order Burkholderiales; family Oxalobacteraceae; genus Telluria; species Telluria mixta. The sequence goes on along the minus strand of NZ_CP119520.1, from coordinate 1,681,869 downwards.
GCCTGAAAGCAGTCTTCTGGGGTACAGTAGCGACCTCAGCCTTCCACAAGATAGCAACCACACCATGCTCAACGCATTGCAGACGCCCTTCGAGAAGGGCAACCAGAATCAGACCACGACCTGGTCCGATTGCATCGCCTGGTACGAGAACCTCGCGCACCAATACTCCCAGGTGCTGCGCTTTTCCGTGGTCGGGACCTCCGACGCGGGCGTGCCGATCCACGCCGGCGTGATCTCGGCCGACGGCGTGTTCGACCGCGCGCAGATCAAGGCCGCGGGCCGTCCCGTCTTCTTCAACAACAACGGCATCCATCCGGGCGAACCGGAAGGCGTCGATGCGTGCATGGCACTCGTGCGCGATTTTTGCCAGCAGCCGGACCGCCTCGCGGCGCTGGGCAGGACCGTGTTCCTGTTCGTCCCGCTGTACAACGTGGACGGCGCGTTCAACCGCGCCAATACGTCGCGCGTGAACCAGGACGGACCGGAGTCGTTCGGCTTCCGCGGCAACAGCCGCCACCTCGACCTGAACCGCGACTTCGTCAAGTGCGACACGCTGACGGCGCAGACGTTCAATAAACTGTTCACGGAATGGGATCCGGACGTGATGGTCGACACGCACACGTCCAACGGCGCCGACTACAGCTACACGATGACCCTGATCCCGACCCAGCCCGACAAGCTGGGCGGAGAACTCGGTGCGTTCCTGCGCGACGAGATGCTGCCCGCGATGTACGCGGAGATGGACACGCGCGGCTGGCCGACGTGCCCCTACGTGAACCCGCTCAAGGACAGCCCCGATGACGGCATCGTCGACTTCCTCGAGACGGCGCGCTTCTCGACGGGCTACGCGGCACTGCACGACACGATCGGGTTCATGCCCGAGACGCACATGCTGAAACCCTTCGCCGACCGCTACCACTCGATGCGCGCGCTCGTGGAGACGGCGCTCGACTTCACGATCGCCAACGGCGACCGGATCGTGCAGATGCGCCGCGCCACGCGCGCGGCCGGCCGCACGCGCCGTGAATGGCCCGTGCACTGGGCGATGGACGAGATGAATCCGTCCACGTTCCGTTTCAAAGGCTATGCGGCGAAGTACAAGGCCAGCGTCCTCGGCGATTACCAGCGCCTGTACTACGACCGCAACGAGCCTTTCGAGCGCGACATCGCGCACTACAACCGCTTCCCGGCCGACGTCGTCGTGCCGGCACCGACGGCCTACGTCGTGCCGCAGCAGTGGCGCGAAGCGATCGAGCGCCTGCGCTGGAACGGCGTCAGGCTGGAGCGCGTGGAGGCCGAGCGTACGCAGGAAGTGTCCACGTACCGCATCGCCGCCCTGACGACGCGGCCGGACGCGTACGAGGGCCACATGTTCCACGACGACGTGCAACTGGAGCGCGTGCGCGAGACCGTCACGATCCGCGCCGGCGACTACCTCGTTCCGCTGGACCAGGACCAGGCCCGCTACGCCGTCGAGACGCTGGAACCGCAGGCCCACGACAGCTTCTTCCGCTGGGGCTTCTTCAACAGCGTGCTGGAAAAGAAGGAAGCGTATTCCGATTACGTGTTCGAGGACGAGGCCGAGCGCCTCTTGGGCTCCGAGCCGGACCTGGCCGCGAAGTTCGGCGCCTGGAAGGCCGCGAACCCGGACCTGCTGCAGGACCAGGGCGCGGTGCTCGACTTCATCTTCGCGAACTGCGCGCGCTGGCGCGAGCCGGAGTGGAGACGCTATCCGGTCTTCATGATCGACTGATTTACCTTGGGGGAGAAAAAATGAACTATAAGATTGCGGCCGCACTGGCGCTGCTGGGCGCCGCATCGGGCGTGTCGGCCGCACCAGGCGCGGGCCAGACCTATTTCGAACAGAACTGCGCCAGCTGCCACACGGCCGATGCCGCCATGGGCTCGCGCGCGGGTCCGCCGCTGTTCAACGTCGTGGGCCGCAAGGCCGGCTCGGCGCCGGGCTACAACTACACGGATGCGCTGTCGAAGGCCGGTGCCGCCGGCAAGACGTGGACGCGCGCGGAGCTCGACGTCTTCCTGCGCGACCCGGCCAAGGACGTGCCGGGCACCGCGATGCCGATCGGGATCGCGGACGCGAAGGCGCGCGGTGCCGTCATCGACTACCTGGCCGCGCAAAGTGGCAAGTCCGCCGCGCCGAAGGCCGCCGCCACGACGGGCGCGCGTGCCGGCGCCTGGACCGACGACAAGCCGGGCGACGTGCATCACATCACGGTCGACCAGCTCGTCGCACCGTTTGCCAGCGAGAGCGCGGGTAATGGGCCCAAGCTCGCGAAGCGTCCGGACGGCGCGCTGCCGGCCGTCCTGAAAGGCTTCAAGGTGGGCGTGCTGGCCGAAACGGGCAAGGCGCGCTATGCGCTGCGTGCGCCGAACGGCGACATCATCCTGGCCGATTCGGGCAAGGGCGAAGTCCGCATCCTGCGCCTGTCCGCCGACGGCGCCGCGGTGGGCACGGACAGCGTGTTCGCAACGGACCTGTCGCGCCCCTACGGCCTCGCGCTGTGGCCGGCCACGAATCCGAAATACCTGTACGTGGCCAACGCGAATTCCGTCGTGCGCTTCCCGTACGCAGCGGGCGACCTGAAGGCGAAGGGCAAGCCCGAGACGATCGTCGATAAGATCGTCGATGGCATGGGCAACCACATCACGCGCTCGCTCGCGTTTTCGCAGGACGGTAAAACCCTGTTCGTCTCGGTCGGCTCGGCCACCAACGTCGCCGAAGGCATCGGCGCCAAGCCGCCGCAGCCGCTCGCGCAATGGGAATCGGCGCACGGCCTGGGCGGCACGTGGGGCGAGGAGACCGACCGCGCCACCGTGCTCGCGTTCGACCCGGACGGCAAGAACCGCCGCAACTACGCGAACGGCCTGCGCAACTGCGTCGGCATGTTCGTGCACCCGGACACGGGCGACCTGTATTGCAGCGTCAACGAGCGCGACGAACTGGGCGACAACCTGCCGCCGGACTACGTCACGCGCGTAAAACGGGGCGGCTTCTACGGCTGGCCGTGGTACTACCTGGGCGCGCACGAAGACCCGCGACTGAAAGGCGTCCGCCCGGACCTGAAGGACAAGGTCATCGTGCCGGACACGCTGATCCAGGCGCACTCCGCGCCGCTGGGCATGACCGTGTACCACGCCCCGGCGGGCGCGAAGCACGCGTTCCCGAAAGAGTACGACGGCGATATCTTCCTCGCGCTGCACGGCTCGTGGAACCGCGGCATCCGCACCGGCTACAAGGTCGTGCGCGTGATGATGAAGAACGGCGCGCCGACGGGCCAGTACCAGGACTTCATGACCGGCATGGTGCTGTCCGATCGCGACGTGTGGGGCCGTCCTGCGGCCGTGACGGTGGCGGCGGACGGCGCGCTGCTCGTCGTGGACGATGGCGGTGGAGTGTTGTGGCGGATCGTCCCGGCGGATAAACCGTGAAGGCCGCGATCGCTGCCCTCGTCCTGGCCGGCGGCATGAACGCGCATGCCGCCGTGCCGCAGACGCCGGAGGCATGGCGTCAGGCGGCCGTCCAGGACATCGACGAAGCGGTCCGGATCACGCTCGCCAACCATCCCGGCGCGCACGACCCGGCCAATCCGCACTTCCGCACCAATCTCGACAACGCACGGCAGCAGGGCCTCGTCCTGGCCGCGCGGGTCGACAGCGCCGCCGGCTACCGCGCCGCGCTCCAGCGCTTCAACGTCACGATCGGCGACGGGCATGCCGGCCTGTACGCGGACCTCGACCCCGCGACGCTGCCGGTCCAGCGCTGGCCCGGATTCGTCACCGCATGGCGCGGTACGGGCTTGTACGTGGTGGCGGCGGAAGACGGCGGGCCGCCGGCCGGCGCGCGGGTCGAGTCCTGCGACGGCAAGCTGCTGGAAGACCTGATCCGGCAGAACGTGTTCGCGTTCGATGGACAGGTCGACGAAGCGGGCCACTGGTGGTCGCGCGCGCGCAAGGTCTTCATCGACTATGGCAACCCGTTCGTCGCCGTGCCCCGGCGCTGCCGCTTCCTCGTGGGCGGCAAGACCGTCGAGCAGGACCTCGCATGGCAGCCGAAAAGCGAGCGGATGGACCGGTGGCTGGCCGAAAGCTACAACGGCCAGACGCTGGACGTCGGCCTGAGCGAGCCGCGCAAGGGCCTGTTCTGGGCCGCGATGCCGACGTTCATGCCCGACGACAAACAGCGCGATGCCTACCGCGCGATGGTACGCGCCGTCGAGACCGGGCGCCAGCGCTTCCTCGACGCCGCAGCCGTCGTCATCGACCTGCGCCAGAACCAGGGCGGCTCGTCGGTCTGGAGCCGCACCTTCGCCGAGGCGTTGTGGGGCAAGGACCGCGTGCAGCGCCGCCTGGTCGCGCGGTCCGCGCGGACCGAGGTGTGGTGGCGCGCGTCGCAGGGCAACGCGGATCATCTCGCCGGCCTGGTCGAGCAGCTCACGCGGGAGGGGCAGGTAGAAAGCCTGGCATGGGCGAAGGAAAAAAGCGCCGGCCTGCATGCGGCGCTGGCGCGCGGCGATACCTGGTACGTCGAGAAGGACGGCACGCCAGGCGCGTCGGATGCCGACCTGCCGACGGACCCGCCGGCGTTCACACGGCCCGTGTACGTCATCGTGCCCGGCCAATGCGCCAGCGCGTGTCTCGACGCGCTCGACACGTTCACGCGCTTTTCGAACACGAAGCTGATCGGCGCGCCCAGCAGCTCCGACTCCACCTACATGGAGGTACGGTGGCAAAAGGTCGCGTCCGGCCTGGCCCTGGTCGTCATCCCGAACAAGATGTACGTGAACCGGCCGCGTGCCAACGGGCAGGGCTATCAGCCGGCGATCTACGTGAACGATCCGGTGTGGTCGGTCGACGTCTTCCGCAAGGTCGTGGAGGACGACCTGGCGCGCCAGCGACATTGAGCAAAAAAACCGGGGCGCGCCCCGGTTTTTCGTTATTTGCTGTCCGCGATCCAGCGGTCGACCTTTTTCTCCAGCAGCGCCAGCGGCAGCGTGCCTTCGCCGAGCACGATCTCGTGGAACTTCGGCAGGCTGAATTTCGGACCGAGCTCTTTTTCCGCGCGGGCGCGCAGTTCCTGGATCTTCAGCGCGCCGATCTTGTAGCCCAGCGCCTGTGCCGGCCACGCCATGTAGCGTTCGGTCGCATTGCGCGCGTCCGCTTCCGTGTAGCCCAGCGTCTCGCGCATGTACTGGATCGACTGCTCGCGCGTCCAGCCCTTCGCGTGCATGCCCGTGTCGACGACGAGGCGCACGGCGCGCAGCATCTCGTCGTTCAGGTGGCCGAAATAATCCTCGGGCTTGTCGAACAGGCCCATCTCCTTGCCCAGCGTCTCGGCGTACAGCGCCCAGCCTTCCGTGAAGGCGTTGTTGCCGCCGAACTTGCGGAAGTTCGGCAGGCCCAGCTCCTGCATCAGCGCGATGTGGAAATGGTGGCCCGGCTGGCCTTCGTGCAGGAACAGCGTGACCATGCCCGTGGTGCCGTACTCCTTCGGATCGTTCACGACGGACCAGAATACGCCCGGACGCGAGCCATCGACTGCCGGCGGCGTGTAGTGGTCGGACGCCGTCGCGCGCGACAGTTCCGGTTCCAGGCGCAGGTCGAGCGGCGTCTTCGGGCGCAGCGAGAACAGTGCCGGCAGCTTGGCCTGCAGCTGCGTGTTCAGGTGGCGGTAGATGTCGATGATCTCGCCCTCGGTCTTGAACGGCTTGTACTTCGCCTGTTCCGACACCCACACCGGCAGGCCGGCGGCGGGGCCGTTGTAGCCCATCTTCGGACCGATGCGCGCGAACTCGCCCTGGATGCGCGCGACTTCCCGCAAGCCGATCTGGTGGATCTGTTCCGGCTGCAGGTCGGTCGTCGTCTGGCTCGCGACGCGCGCGAGATACCAGTCCATCCCCTGCGGCAGCGCGCTCCAGCCCGTGCTCGTGCGGCAGGCCGGCAGGTAGTCGTGTTCGATGAAGTCGACGAGGCGTTTCAACGCCGGGTTCAACTTGCCGGCTATGGTGCTGCGATACGCGGCCGTCAGCTTCTTCCTGTCGGCCTCCGAAAAGCCCGCCGGGAAGTTCTTCACGGGCGTGTAGTAGATGCTGTCCTCGGCCTTGTTCGCCACCAGTTGCTTGAACTGGGGCAGGGCGGCTTCCATGATCGCCTTCGGCTGCACGATCCCGCGCTTCATCCCTTCGCGCATGTTGGCGATGGCCTGGTCGACCCACGGACCGAGCTGGTTCAAGCGGCTCAGGTAGGCCTGGTAGTCCTTCACCGTGGACAGCGATTGCGCCTGCTGGCCGCTGCTGTAGTTCGCGAGCGTGACGGGCAGGGCGTCCATCTGGTTCAGCGGCAGCAGGTGCTCGGGGAACGGCTCGAAGCGCAGGGCGGTCTTCAGTTCGTAGTCGAGGATGTCGTAGCTCGTCTGGTCGCGCTGGGCGAGGCCGTCGCGGCGGATCGCGTGCAGGCGCGAAAGAATGCCTTTGTACAGCGCGAACTGCTGCGCGCGGTTCTTCGGCGCGATCGACATGCCGATCTGGTCGGGGAAGCGGTTGTCGCCGCTCTCGCCGGCGGAGACGGGGTCGAAGCGCGCCTGCGCGTCCCAGTATTCGTCGGCCAGTTGATTCAGCTGTTTCGATGCGGCGCTGGCGTTCGTGGCGCTGGCCGTGGGCTTGGCCGCGGTGTCGGCGGCGAGGACCGGCGCGCAGGCGATGAGGCAGGCGGCGGCGAGGGTGCCCAGCTTGAGGGTGTGTTTCATGGATGTTCTATGTGATGACGGGATTTAATAATTGGCCAGCGGCGCCAGTTGCCCGCCCTTGAAGGTATAGACCGTGACGGCCGTCTTCTTCAGGTTGCCGCTCGCGTCATAGCCGTACGTGCCGGCCACGCCCTGGTAGCTCATCGTGTGCAGCTGCTTGCCGACGGCCGCGGCGTCCGTCGTGTTCGCGGCCTGCATGGCCTTCGCGATGAACATCGTCTGGTCGTAGAACGCGGGCGCGTACACGTCCGGGTCGCGCTGGTAGCGCTGTTTATATCTCGCCTTGAACGCGGGGCCGTTCGCCTGCTTGTCGAGCGTCGCGCCGGCTTGCGCGCACATCACGTTCTCGCCCACGGCGTCGCCGCCCAGCTTCGCCATCTCGGGGCTGCACAGCGTGTCGCCGCCCAGCAGGCGCACGTTCGCCATGCCCAGCTGCTTCATCTGGCGCGCCATCGGGGCGCCCTGCGGCGCATAGCCGCCGAAGAAGATGGCGTCCACTTTCTTCGCGCGGAACGCGGTGAGGATGGCGGAGAAATCGCTCGCCTTGTCGTTGGTGAATTCGCGGCCGACGACGGCGACGCCCGAGGCGCGCGCCTGCTTCGCGAATTCGTCGGCGATGCCCTGGCCGAACGCGGTGCGGTCGTCGATCACGCCGACGGTTTTAATTTTGAGTTCCTTCGCGGCGTACGACGCCATCGACGCGCCCACCTGGGAATCGCTGGCGACGATGCGGAACACGTTCGGGTAGCGCGCCTGGGTGATCTTGGGGCTCGTGCCCACGGTCGACATCAGGATGCCGGCATCGTTGTAGACGCGCGAGGCGGGGATCGCCACGCCCGAGTTGTACGGGCCGAGCACGAACTTGACGCCGGCGTCGGCGAACTTCTGCGCCACGCTCACGCCGGCTTTCGGGTCGCCCTGGTCGTCCTCGGACAGCAGTTCGAATTTCAGCGTCTTGCCGCCCACCTTGAGCTTTTGCGTGTTGAGTTCTTCGACCGCGAGGCGCACGCCGTTCTCGTCGTCCTTCCCGGCGAAGGCGTTGGAACCCGACAGCGGGCCGCTCACGCCGATGCGCACGACCTGGTCCTGGGCGAGCGCGGTAGTCCCGGTCGCGAGCAGGATCGCCGCCAGCGCCACGGTTTTGATGGTTGATGCCATTCCGTTTGTCTCCGTTGTGTTAATCAACGGGCGCCATCATCGCACGATAGTCGTGGTGTGCAAACAGTCAGGCGGGCAGCCCGTGCGAGATCAGTTCCAGCGGCAGCGCGGTGGTGCACTTGATCTGCTCCATCGAGAACGCGGAGGAGACGCCGGACAGTTGCGCGGTCTTGATCAGTTTTTTGTAGAAGCGATCATAGCCGTCGATGTCGGTCGTGACGACCTTGAGCAGGTAGTCGACGTCGCCGCTCATGCGGTGGAATTCCAGGACTTCCGGCAGCGCGACGACGGCGGAGGCGAAGCGCTCCAGCCATTTTTCGTCGTGCTCGTTGGTGCGCACGCTGACGAACACCGTCACGGGCAGGCCGACCTTGTGCCGGTTGACGATGCTGACCCGGCTCTCGATGTATCCCTCTTCTTCCAGACGCTTGACGCGTTTCCAGCATGGGGTGCTGGACAGCCCGACCTTTTCGCTCAGGCCGGAAATCGACAGCGTGGCGTCCGCCTGCAGGGCAGCCAGAATCGCGCAATCATATTTGTCGAGTGAATTCGTCTTGTCCATCTCACGATCTCTAGAATGTTCGTTCTTCAGCCTAGGAAAAATCAAAGATTCTTTAGTAAGTCATTTTCGGCACCAAACCGTAACATATTACTCAACAATCGCGCTGATGGCGCATTTATTTTTGGACTTTTAGCAATTATTTTATGGCCCCCGACTTCTACCTCGACGCAAACGCCACTTCGCCAGTGCTGGCTTCCGCAATCGCCGCGGCGGTCGAGGCGATGGAGGCCTCGTTCGGCAACCCGAGCAGCAGCCACGCCACCGGCCTGCGCGCCAAATGCATCCTCGACACGACCCGTGCGCGCGCCCGCCGCGTGCTCGGCGCCGGGCCGGGACGGGTGCTGTTCACGAGCGGCGCCACGGAAGGCATCCAGACCGCCGTGCTGTCGGCGCTCGTCGCCGTGCGCGAACGCCGCGCCGCCGGGGAAGACTGCGGCGACCTGCTGGTCTACGGCGCCACCGAACACAAGGCCGTGTCGGAAAGCCTCGCGCACTGGAATCGCCTGCTCGGCACCGGGCTCACCCTGCAGCCGCTGCCCGTCGACGCCACCGGACGCCATCGCCTGGACGTCCTGCGCGACCTGGCGCCGCGCGCCGCGCTGGTGTGCACGATGGCGGCCAACAACGAGACGGGCGTGATCTCGGACCTGGACGGCATCGCGGGCGTGCTGCGTGCGCGCGGATCGAAAGCCTACTGGATGGTCGACTGCGTGCAGGCGCTGGGCAAGCTGCCGCTGGATCTCGCGAACACGCGCATCGACTACGCGCCGTTCTCCGGTCATAAACTGCATGCGCCGAAAGGCATCGGCATCCTGTACGTGCGCGACGGCGCGCCGTACACGCCGCTGATGATCGGCGGCGGCCAGGAAGGCGGGCAGCGCTCCGGCACGGAAAACATGGTCGGCATCGCCGCCCTCGGCGCCGTACTGGCCGCACTGGAAGAGGGCACGACGTTCCGCACCCACGCGATGCTCTTCGCCATGCGCGACCGTCTCGCGGCCGCGTTGCGCGACGCGTTTCCCGCGATCGTCTTCAACGCGCCGTTCGAGCACACCCTGCCGACCACGTTGAATTTCGCCGTGCCCGGCGTCTCCAGCAAGGACCTGCTCGACCTGTTCGACGCGGCCGGCGTGCGCGTCAGCGCGGGGTCGGCCTGTTCCGCCGCGAAGGCCGCACCCAGCTATGTGCTCGATGCGATGGGCCTGCCCCTGTGGCGCAGCGGCGGTGCCGTGCGCCTGTCGATCGGCCCGCTCGCGGACGATGCTTTCATCGACGCCGCCTGCGCGCGCATCCGCCGCTGCGGCGACGCGTTGCGCACGTCGCCGCTCAGCGGCGGCGATCCAGGCGTGATGCAGGTCAGCGGCGACGGGCGGCATGGCTGGATCGTGTTCGATGCCGGGACCTGCGTCGCGATCGATCCGCCGCCGGGACAGGTTGACCGTATCGCCGCGCTCGCGCGCGACGCGGGCCTGCGCATGGAGGAATTCGACGCTGCGGAGCGCGCCACCGTCGCGCTGGACGATGGCGGTCATGCGCCGTGCATGGCGATCGGCGGCGCCGTGCTGGCCCGTGTGCCCGGCGGCTGGCTGCTGGGCGAGGCGAAAGAAGGCCGCTTGCCCCGCACGGCCGTGCGCCAGGTGTTCGGCGCCATCGATGCGGATCGCCTGGCACAGGTCGCGCACGCTGCTGCCGTCATCTGCCATACCACGGACGTCAACGGCCTGGCCTGCGCGACGGTGGGCGAGGTGCGAGACGCCGGCACGCCGGGCCAGCTGCATCCGGACACGCTGGCCGTCTTCCTGCGCCGCCACGAGGACGCGCTGCTCGTCGACGTCCGTGAAGCCGCCGAAGCGGCAGCCGGCGCGCTGACCTTGCACGGCCGCGATGCGCACCACGTGCCGCTGTCGCGCCTTGCCGAGCACCTGCCGGGGTGGCTGTCCGATCCCGCACGACCGATCGTGTTTGTCTGCCGCAGTGGGAACCGGAGCGCGAAGGCCGCCCTGTGCCTGCGCCGCGCGGGCCATGCGCAGGCGTGGACCCTCGTGGGCGGGCTCGCGCTGGCGTAAAACATACCGATCGTCAACCAGTGTTCGCTAACGCACAGTTTCCAGACACCTGATTGCTTAGCATGGCGGCAGCCGTGCGCCCTCGTCTTCACGCTTCATCCGAATGGTCGCGTCCCGCGTCAGCCGGCGGTCGGTTGCGCACGCCACCATGAGGTTTCTGTTGAAAGAAGAAAAAGCGCTGCCGCCCGCAGCCGCCGGCGTCGACGACGACGCTCCGCTGCGCGCCGAACTGTTTACTGCCGCCCAGATGGCCGTCCACGGCCGCCGCCTCGCCGCGCGCCATCAACTGGCCGACGCGCCGGGCAGCGACCGTCTGCTCGATCGCCTGGACGACAATGCCGCCGTCATCGCCGACGCCTGCGCCGGCCTTGCCTGCGCCGCCCGTGCCGGTGTGCGCCTGCCGCCGGCGGCCGACGCGCTGCTCGACCACGCCTGGCTGATCGACGACCACGTCCACCGCGCGCGCCGCGACCTGCCCGACGACGATTGCCGCGCGCTGCCCTGCCTGCAAGACCCTGACGCGAGCGGCAATCCGCGCGTGTACCAGCTGGCGCTGGAGGTGATCGCGCATGGCGACGGCCGGCTGGACGCGGAAAGCCTGGCGCGCTTCGTCGCCGCCTACCAGGAGGGCGCGCCGCTGGCGCTGGGAGAGCTGGCGGCGCTGCCGGCCATGCTGCGCCTCGTGCTGGTGGAGAACCTGCGCCGCCTCGCCGTGCGCCAGGCGGATACCCGGCGCCAGCGCGTCCAGGCCAACCGCTGGGCCGACCGCATGACGGCGCGGGCCGAGGAGCGTCCCGGCGACCTGATCCTCGTCGTGGCCGACATGGTGCGCGACGTGCAGCCGATGAGTTCCGGCTTCGTGGCCGAACTCGCGCGCCGGCTGCAGGGCCGCGGCGGCCCGCTCACGCAGGCCTTGCAATGGATCGCCACGCGCCTCGCGGACGAAGGCCGCACGATCGACCAGGCCATGCAGGCCGACGTCACGCAGCAGGCCGCTGACGACGTCTCGGTCGCGAATGCCATCGCCAGCCTGCGCCTGCTGGGCAGCATGGACTGGCGCGAATTCGTCGAGACGATGAGCGCCGTCGAGCAGGCGCTGCGCGGCGATCCGGCCGGCGTCTACGGCCGCATGGACGGCGCCACGCGCGACCATTACCGCCACGTGGTCGCGCGCCTCGCGCGGGAAGCCGGCCGGCGCGAGATCGAAGTGGCGACGGAGGCGCTGGCACTGGCGGCGGAAGGGCATGACGCGCGCCGGCGCCACGTCGGCCACTATCTGGCCGGCGAAGGGTTGCCGCAACTGAAGCAGCGGCTGAACCTGCGCCCCGGCCGCGTGAGCGCGCTGCCGGCCTACCTGGGCGCCGTCGCCGCGTGCACCGCGGCGTTCGCGGGGGCGGCCGCCGTCCATGCGGCGCAGGACGGCGCCGGCCCCGCGCTGCTCGTCGCGATCGGCCTGCTGGGCGCGCTCGGTGCGAGCCGTCTCGCGCTCGCCCTCGTCGACCTGATGGCCGCGCGGCTCGTTGCGCCGGCGCCGCTGCCGCGCATGGATTTCGGTGCCGGCATTCCTTCCGATGCGCGCGCCATCGTCGCCGTGCCGGCCCTGCTGTACAGCCGCGACAACGTGACGGCCCTCGTCCAGGCGCTCGAGGTGCACTACCTCGCCAACCGCGACCCGCACCTGCGCTTCTGCCTCCTGACCGACCTGGTCGATGCGCCGCGCCAGGAAATCTACGGCGACGCCGACCTGATCGAGCAGGCGCGCGCCGGCATCGTCGCGCTGAATGCGAAGTATGGGGAGTGCCGGCCGTTCCTGCTGCTGCACCGCCAGCGCATGTGGAGCGAGGGCGAGGGCGCCTGGATCGGCCGCGAGCGCAAGCGCGGCAAGCTGCAAGACCTGAACGCGTTCCTGCTGCGGGGCGAGCGCGCGCCGTTCGCCGTGATCGAAGGTGCCGTCGCCGGCCTGGACGAGATCCGCTACGTGATCACGCTGGATGCCGAGACCCGGCTGCCGCGCGACGCCGCCCGTGCCTTCGTTGCGGCGATGGCGCATCCGCTGAATCACCCCGTGCTCGATGACGCTGGCCGGCGCGTGGTGGCCGGCCATGGCCTGCTGCAGCCGCGCATGACGGCGGCGCTGCCGCAGCACGGCGCGTCGCGCTACGAACGCCTGTGCGGCGGCGGTGCACCCGGCATCGACCAGGACCTGTTCGGCGCGGGTACGTTCGCGGGCCAGGGCATCTACGACCTGGCCGCATACGACCGCGTGCTGCGCGGGCGCCTGCCGGACGACCGCGTGCTGTCGCACGACCTGCTGGACGGCTGCTACCTGCGTGCCGGCCTGCTCGGCGACGCCCATCTCGTCGCGCCGTGCCCGCCGCGCTACAGCGACGACGTCGCGCGCCGCCATCGCGGGATCCGCGGCGACTGGCAACTGGCCGGCTGGCTGCGCGACCGCGTGCCGCGGGCGGACGGCAGCCGCGAAGCGAATCCGTTGCCGCCGCTGGCGCGCTGGAAGCTGTTCGACAACCTGCGCCGCAGCCTCGTCGCGCCCACGCTGTGCCTCCTGCTTGTGCTGTGCTGGGCGCTGCTGCCGGCGCCCGCGTTCTGGACCGCGGCCGTGCTGGCCGTGTTCTTCGTGCCGTTCGCACTGCGCACCCTCGTCGCCCTGGCCGCCAAGCCGCACGACGTCGCGCCCGGCGCGCACCTGAGGCACTGCGCGCACGACGCGCGCCTCGGCCTGTATCACGCGCTGCTGGACACGGCCTTCCTGCCGCACGAGGCCAGCTACAGCGTGGACGCGATCGCGCGCGGCGCGTGGCGCATGCTCGTGTCGAAACGGCAGCGCCTGGAATGGCGGGCGCCCAGCCTGTCGCGCTCCAGCACGGACATGGAGTCGAACTGGCAGAACATGTGGTTCGCGCCCGCGTTCGCGGTGGGCGTCGCCGTGCTGCTCAGTTTTGCGAATCCGCTCGCGCTGTTCGCGGCCGCGCCCCTGCTGCTGCTGTGGTTCCTGTCGCCCGTGGTGGCGTGGTGGGTCAGCCTGCCGGCCGCCCGTCACGAACCGCACCTGGCGGACGTGCAGCGCCGCTTCCTGCGCACGACGGCGCGCCGCACGTGGGCATTCTTCGAGGACCACGTCACGGCGGAGAACAACTGGCTGCCGCCGGACCATCTGCAGGAACACCCTGCGCCCGTCGTCGCGCACCGCACGTCGCCCGCAGGCATGGGCGTCGCGCTGCTGGCCAACCTGACGGCCTGGGACTTCGGCTATGCCGCGCCGGGCGAACTGCTCGCGCGTACGCGCGCGACACTCCAGACGATGGGCCGGCTGGAGCGCCAGCGCGGCCTTTTCCACGACGCGTACGACACGCTTACGCTGGAGCCGCTGCCGCCGCTGTCCGTGTCGGCCACCGGCAGCGGCAACCTGGCGGCGCACCTGCTCACGCTGGCCGCCGGCCTGGAACGGCTGGCCGACGAGCCCATCGCCTCCAGCCGCGCGCTGGACGGTATCCGCGACACGCTGGACGTCGTCGAGGAACATGCCGCACCGTCCGTGCCCGCCGTGCGCGAGGCGATCGCCGCGCTGCGCCTGCATCTCACGCCCGAGCGCTGCCGCAACGCGGGTACGCTGCCGGGCCTCGCCGATTGCCTGCAGGCGCTGGCGCGCCAGGCCGAGGCATTGGTCACTGTCGTGCCGGACGACGCCGATCCGCTGCTGCGCGATTGGGCCGCCAGGCTGGCGCGCCAGGCGGCGGCCACGCAGGCGGACCTGTTGGCGATGGCGCCGTGGATGCGCGTCGTGCAGGAATACGTGATCGATTCGAGCCTCACGCGCATCCCGACGGTGCGCGAGTTGGCCGCCTTCGGCATGAAGGCGCCCGGTGACGACCTGGAACCGGAAGAACGCACGCGCCAGCTGCTGCTCGCCGGCCTCGTGGCGGAAGGCAGCACGAATGCACGTGAGCGCCTGCAGGAGATCGACCAGCTGGCGCGCGCCGCGCGCGACTGCGCCGACATGGACCTCGGCATGCTCGCCGACGGTGAACCCGGCCTGCTTGCATCGACTGCGCGCCTGGCCGGCTTCGTCGGCATCGCGCGCGGCCAGCTCGCGCAGGAGCACTGGTACGCGCTGGGCCGCCAGTCGTGCCGCGCGTACGGCCAGCACATGCTGCTGTCGGCGAACGGCGCGCTGGACGCGTACCTGGCACCGCTGCTGGTGATGCCGACGTATCGCGACACGCTGCTGGACCAGACCTATCGCGGCATCGTCCGCGCGCAGGCGGAATACGGCCGCCGCCGCGACGTGCCGTGGGGTTTTGCGTCGTCCGGCTGCAACGCGATGGACGCCGCGCTGCAATACCAGTGCCGCGCATTCGGCGTACCCGGCACCGGTGTGCAGCGGGCGGAGGGCGAGGACCTCGTCGTCGCGCCGTACGCCGCCATGCTGGCGCTGATGGTCGAGCCGGAGCGCGCGTGCGCCAACCTGGAACGCATGGCGCAGCTGGGCTTCACGGGCCGCTACGGTTTTTATGAAGCCATCGACTACACGCCGGCGCGGCGGCCCGCGGGCCAGGCGTATGCCATCGTGCGCGCGTTCATGGCGCATCACCAGGGCATGGGTTTCCTGGCGTTGTCCTGTCTCTTGCACGACCGGCCCATGCAGCGCCGCTTCGCCGCCGAACCGCAGTTCCAGGCCACATTGCCGCTGCTGCAGGAGCCGGTGCCGCTGTCGCGAGGAACCGCGCGCATGGAGACCGAGGACGCGCGTCATGGCGCACCGGACACCGCCACGGCGGCGCGCACGGTGACGCAGCCGGATGCCGCGCCGCAGGACGTGCAACTGCTGTCCAACGGCCGCTACCACGTGATGGTGACGGCGAGCGGCGCCGGCTACAGCGCCTGGCGCGACGCGTCCGTGACGCGCTGGCGCGCGGATCCGACCGCCGACGACAGCGGCCATGCCTGCTACGTGCGCGACGTGGACAGTGGTGCCGTGTGGTCGAACACGTGGCGGCCCACGTTGGCGCGGCCCGAGCATTACGAAGCCAGGTTCTCCGAAGGCCGCGCGGCATTCCGCCGGCGCGACCATGGCATCGAACTGCACACGGAAATCATCGTCGCACCCGACGACGACGTCGAACTGCGCCGCCTGCGCATCGCCAACCGGACGGGCGCAACGCGCACGATCGAGCTGACGAGTTATGCGGAGGTGGTGCCGGCAGCCGTGCAGATGGAGATCGTGGAAGAGCGCGATGCGATCCTGTGCGCGCGCGGGCAGGAATGGCTGTTGAACGCGATGACGGTGCACGGCGTGGATGCACCCGGCGTGGATGCGCCCGGTGTGGACGCACCCGCGGCGCAGTTCGGGACGGACCGCGCCCACTTCATCGGCCGTGGACGGAGCAGGGCGCATCCCGCCGCGCTGGACGGCCGGGCGCCGCTGGGCGGTGCGGCCGGCGCCGTGCCCGATCCGGCATTGGCAATCCGCCGCGTCCTGACGCTGGCGCCGCACCAGGAAGTGACCATCGACGTCGTGCTGGGCGTGGCCGAGACGCGCGACCACGCGCTGCGCCTGATCGACAAATACCGGGACCGCGACGTGGCCGACCGCGTGCCCGAACTCGCGTGGACGCACGGCCAGGTCATGCTGCGCCAGTTGAATGCGAGCGAGGCGGATGCCCAGTTGTACGCGCGCCTGGCCGGCAGCGTGCTGTGCCCGCAGACTGCGCTGCGCGCCGACCCAGCCCTCATCGCGCGCAACCAGTGCGGCCGGCCAGACCTGGAAGCCCTGGGCATCCCGGGCGACCGTCCGCTCGTGCTGCTGCACCTGCGCGACGTCGCCAACATCGACCTCGCGCGCCAGGCGGTCCAGGCGTACGCGTGGTGGCGGGCGAAAGGACTCGCCGCCAATCTCGTGGTCTGGTGCGACGGCCCGGCGGCGCTGCAGGACGAGGTGATGCGTCTGCCCGGCGCAGGCGGCGTGTACGTATGCACGTCCGAACAGCTGTCGCTGGAAGAGCGCATGCTGATGCAGGCCGTGGCGCGCGTGGTCCTGGCGGACGACCAGGGCGGCCTCGCCGAACAACTGCGCCGCGCGGCCGCGCGCAAGGTCGAGCTGCCGCCGGCGCTGGAGCCAACCGCGGCGCCGGACCAGAACGAAGAGATCGCGCTCCCCGTGCCGGAGCTCGTGCAGGACAACGGCATCGGCGGTTTCACGGCGGACGGGCGCGAATACGTCATCCGCACGGGCCCGGACCAGCGCACGCCCGCGCCCTGGGTCAACGTGCTGGCGAGCCCGATGTTCGGCACAGTGATCTCGGAAAGCGGCCAGGCGTACAGCTGGAACCAGAACGCCCATGAATTCCGCCTGACGCCTTGGGATGGCGGCCCGGCGGTCGGCGAAGCGTTCTATGTGCGCGACGAGCAGACGGGCGTGTTCTGGTCGCCGACGGCCCTGCCGGCACCGTCCGGCGCCGACTACGTCACGCGCCACGGCTTCGGCTACAGCGTGTTCGAGCATGCGGCGCATGGCATCCGCAGCGAGCTGCTGACGTATGTGGCGCTGGACGCGCCGCTGAAACACATCGTGCTCAAGCTGCGCAACGACAGCAGCGTCCCGCGCCGCCTGTCCGTCACGGGCTACGTGGAATGGGTGCTGGGCGAGCTGCGCGCGGGTGCCGCGCCGCACGTGGTGACGGAGCAGGATCCCGTCAGTGGCGCGCTGTTCGCCCGCAATGCGTGGAACGCGGATTTCGCCGGCCGCGTCGCGTTCTTCCACCTCGATGCCGAGCACGTGGCGTTCACCTGCGACCGCGCGGAATTCATCGGCCCCGACGGCAGTCTCGCCAATCCGGCCGCGCTCGGGCGCACGACCTTGTCCGGCCGCAGCGGCGCCGCGCTCGATCCGTGCGCGGCGCTGCAGACGGTCGTCGACCTGGCGCCGGGCGAGGAACAGGAACTCGTGTTCATGCTGGGCGTGGGCGGGCGCCGCAACCTGGACGCCACGGGCATGGTCCAGCGCCACAGCGGGCTTGCCGCGGCCGCCGCCGACCTGGCCCGCGTGCGCGACTTCTGGGACGATACCTTGGGCGCCGTCCGCATCGAGACGCCGGAGCCCGCGTTCGACGTGCTCGCCAACGGGTGGTTGATGTACCAGGCGATCGCGTGCCGCATGTGGGCGCGCAGCAGCCATGACCAGTCGGTCGGTGCGTACCGTTTCCGCGACCAGCTGCAGGATGCGATGGCCGCCGTGCACGTGCGTCCGGAACTGTTGCGCGACCACATCCTGCTGTTCGCCGGCCACCAGTTCGTCGAAGGCGACGTGCAGCACTGGTGGCATCCGCCGACGGGCCGCGGCGAGCGCACGCGCCGCGCGGACGACGCGTTGTGGCTGCCGCTCGCCGTGCACCGCTACGTGGGCGTCACGGGCGACTACACGCTGCTGGACGAGATCGCGCCGTTCGTCGAAGGCCGCGCGCTGCGCCAGGACGAGGCGGCGTATTGCGACCTGCCGGACCGTTCGCAGGAACAGGCCAGCATCTACGAACACTGCGTGCGCGCGCTGCGCCAGGCCCTCGTGTTCGGCCCGCACGGGCTGCCGCCGATGAGTGCAGGCGGCGAGAGCGTCCGGCTCGGGTTCTTCCTGTACGACGTGCTGTGCCGCTTCGCGGAACTCGCCGACCGCCGCGGCGACTACGGCTTCTGCACGACGTGCCGCAGCGCGGCCCAGGTCCTTGCGCACAACATCGACGGCAACGCATGGGATGGCGCATGGTACCGGCGCGGATACGGCGACGACGGCGCGGGCTGCATCGACGCGGGCACGCAGAGCTGGGCCGTGCTGTCCGGCGCGGCCGACCGCGACCGGGCGCGCATCGCGATGGACGCCGTGGATGCACAGCTCATGCGCGACGGCGGTGTCCAGGACACGCAGGCGGCGATCTGGGCGGCGATGGCGTACGCGCACCTGGGCGACACGGAACGCGCCTGGGAGCTGGCGCGCATGCTCGATCCGGCCGGGCACGCGCGCGCGGAGCCCTATGTGATGACGGCAGGGCGGGACAGCGGCAGCTGGTACGCAGGCTCGGCCGGCTGGATGTACAGGCTGATCGTCGAATCGTTGCTCGGCGTGACGCGAGCCGGCGAAACCTTGACCTTGATGCCCCGCCTGCCTGCCGCCTGGGAAGGCTTCCGTCTGCACTACCGTTACCGCGGCAGCCAGTACATGATCGCCGTGCGGCGCGCGGACGAGCCGCTGTTGTACGTGGACGGGGTGGCGCAGCAGGGTAATACGATCGCGCTGGTGGACGACGGCCGGACGCACGAGGTGGAACTGCACGTGGCCGGCCATCACGACAACGAGCGAAACGATACGCCCTTAAAATTTGTCAATAAGATAATATCTAATTGATAATTTTATGAATCCTGGATCAAGGCCGACATGCATGCAATTGCAAAAATTGCATCATGAAAACCTCAATCCTCCTCCTCTCCCTGGTGCTGGCCGCGGCCGGCGTGTTCAACTCTGCCGCGGCTGCGACGCTCGAACACCGCGAGTTCGATGCAACCCTGCTCGCGCCGTATCACGGTGAAGACCGCGATGCGCGCACCTTCACCCTGTCGTTCGAGTATCCCGGTCTACGCGCGCGCCGTCGCGTGACGTGGCGCCTGGAACTCGTCGCGCCGTCCGGGCGCCGCGTCGCCCAGTGGCAGGGGCGGCTGGCGCTGGGCGGCACGCCGCGTGACGTGGCCGTGCGCTGGTCGGGCATCCTCGCCGGCCATCGCCCCGCGCCCGGCATCTACCGCGTGCGCCTGCACGCCGTGAGCGGCAGCGAGACGGCCGACCAGGCCTGGGACATCGCCGTCGGCAGCGTGCCGGCGCCCGCGCTGCCCGCCTTTTCTCCGCTGCAGACGGGACGCGCGCGCATGATGGCCATGCCGGCGCCGGGCGCGCTGCCGTACACGGTCTATTACGGCAACCTGCACAGCCAGACGCGCGACAGCGACGGCGGCGCCCCCGTCGCCGACTGCCACGGCGCGCAGGACCCGCAGACGGCGCCCTACGGCCCGGACGCGGCGTACCCGTATGCGCGCAGGCACGGCCTGGACTTCCTGATGGTCTCGGAACACAACCACATGTACGACGGTTCCGACGGCACGAACCCGGATGCCGATCCCGCGACAGCGAAGGCCGCGTACCGGGCCGGCCTGAAGACGGCGCGCGATTACTCGGATGCGAATCCGGGCTTCCTCGCGCTGTACGGCATGGAATGGGGCGTGATCGGCAACGGCGGTCACCTGAACATCTTCGACAGTGACGAGTTGCTCGGCTGGGAGAAGAACGCGAAGGGCGAGCTGCTTGCGGACACGGCCACCCCGAAGAGCGACTACGCGACGCTGTATGCCCTGATGCGCCAGCGCGGCCTGACGGGCCAGTTCAACCACCCTGCGCTCACCGGCCAGTTCACCGTGAACGGCACGCCGCTCGCCTACACACAAGACGGCGACGCCGTCATGGCCTTGTGCGAAGTGGTCAACAGCTCCGCGTTTTCCGTCAGCGAGAACGAGGGCGAGACGCGGCGCAGCAATTTCGAGCTGGCCTGCAACAAGCTGCTGGAGGCGGGATATCACGTGGCGTTCAGCAGCAACCAGGACAACCATTGCGCCAACTGGGGCGCGTCGTACAGCAACCGCAGCGCCGTACTGATCCCGAACGGCGTGCCGCTGACGCGCGCCAGCTTCCTCGAGGCCGTGCGCGCGCGCCGCGTGTTCGCGACGATGGACAAGGATGCGCAGGTCGTCCTCACCGCGAACGGCCACCTGATGGGCGAGCGGTTCGATAACGCGGGGGCGCTGCGGCTGCAGGTGGCTTACGCCAGCGCGACGGGCCGGCAGGCCGCGACGGTGGCGATCACCGAAGGCGTCCCGGGCCGCAACGGCGACGTGAGCCAGCTGTCGGACAAGGCGGACGTCACGACGACGCCCGCGCCGGGCGCGCATTTCTATTATGCGAAGGTGACGCAGGACGACGGCAAGGTCCTGTGGTCGGCCCCTGTGTGGGTAACGCAGCAGCCCTAGAAGCCCAGGTTGCGTCCCGCGCCGAGCAGCGTCGCGATGCCCAGCACGGCAAAGACCAGCGCCGCCAGGCCGTGCACCAGTTTTAAAGGAATACGGCCGGCGATCCGGTCGCCGAAGTACACGGCCGGCACGTTCGCGAGCATCATGCCGAGCGTCGTGCCGGCGACCACCGCCACGGCGGACGAGTAGCGCGCGGCCAGGGCGACGGTCGCGACCTGCGTCTTGTCGCCCATCTCGGCGACGAAGAACGCGAGCAGGGTGGTGAGGAAGACGCCGAAGCGCGCGAGCGGCGTCTCGTCTTCGTCGACCTCGTCCGGCACCATGATCCAGGCGGCCATGCCGAGGAAGGCGATGCCCAGCACCCAGCGCATGACGTCCGGACCGAGCAGGCGGCTCACGAGCGCACCGACGGCGGCGGCGAAGGCGTGGTTGGCGATGGTCGCGACGAAGATGCCGGCCACGATCGGCAAGGGACGGCGGAAGCGCGCGGCGAGCAGGAAGGCCAGCAACTGCGTCTTGTCGCCGATTTCGGCGAGGGCGACGATGCCGGTGGAAACGAGGAAGGCATCCATTGAATGGCGGATCATAGCAGAGGTGTGGCGCCGACGCGAACATGCTATCCTGCCCCGCGCTTCCACCACCCAAGGAACCCAAGAGTGCAATCCATGACCCGCATTGCAGCAGCGATCCTGCTCGCTTTTTCCGGCGCCGCACTGGCGCAGGCGCCCGTCGCCGCTCCCACCGCACCTGTCATTACGCAGGATGTTTCCGCGCTCGACGCTCACCTGGCCACCGACGTCCAACGCACGATGACGCTGTTCGACGTGCCCGGCATCGCGATCGCCATCGTCAAGGACGGCAAGGTCGTGGCCACGCAGGGCTTCGGCGTGCGCAAGCTGGGGGCGCCGGACAAGGTCGATGCGAAAACGCTGTTCGAGGTCGCGTCGAACTCGAAGGCGTTCACGGCGGCCGCGCTGGCGATGCTTGTCGACGAAGGCAAGCTCGCGTGGGACGATCCGGTCACGAAGCACCTGCCGGACTTCCAGATGTACGACGCATACGTCACGCACGAGATGACGGTGCGCGACCTGCTCACGCACCGCAGCGGCCTGGGTCTCGGCGCCGGCGACCTGCTGTGGTGGCCCACGACGAATTTCTCGACCGACGAGATCATCCACAAGCTGCGCTACATCCGCCCCGCGACGAGCTTCCGCAGCAGCTATGCGTACGACAACCTGCTGTACATCGTGGCCGGCAAGATCATCGCGGCCAAGTCAGGCAAGACGTGGGGTGAGACGATCCGCGAACGCATCCTGGCGCCGGTGGGCATGACGGCGACGACGACCAGCCTCGCGGAGAGCGCGGGCAACCCGGACGTGGCGAACGCCCACAGCAAGATCAACGACAGGATCGCGGCCGTGAAGGCGATGCCGGTGGCGAACGCGGTGGGCGCCGTCGGCATCAATACGAATGCCGGGGACATCGCGCGCTGGATGAACGTGCTGCTGGCCGGCGGCGTCGTGGGCACGGACGCGAACGGGAAGGAGATCCGCCTGTACAGCGCGAAGCAGGCACGCGAGATGTGGACGGCGCAGACACCGATGCGCATCAGCGAGCCCGATCCCAGGCTGGCCGCCACGCGTCCGAACTTCCTCGCGTATGGCCTCGGCTTCCAGCTGCGCGACTGGCAGGGGAAGTTGCTCGCGATGCACAGCGGCGCGCTGCAGGGCTTTTATTCCAAGGTGGTACTGGTGCCCGAAGCGAAGCTGGGCATCGCCATCCTCACCAATGCGGAAAGCGGCGGCTCGCTCAACGCGCTGCAGTACCAGCTGCTCGACCGCATGCTGGACCCGGCCGCGACGACCGACTGGATCGGCATCGTGAAAGCCGTCGAGGACGAGAAGCACGCAAAGGAACTGGCGCGCGTCAAGCAGGCGAACGCCGCGCGCGCATCGAAGTCGCAACCGTCGCTGGCGCGGACGGCGTACGACGGCGAGTACGAGGATCCGTGGTACGGCATCGCGACCATCCGCCACGACGGGAATAAACAGATCCTGACGATGTCGCGCACGCCCGACCTGACGGGCGAACTGGAACACTACCAGCACGACACGTTCATCGTGCGCTGGAAGGAGCGCAACTTCAATGCGGATGCGTACGTGACGTTCGCGCTGAATCCGGACGGGAGTATCGAGCGGATGCGGATGCAGCCGATTTCGACCGAGACGGATTTCAGTTACGACTTCCAGGATCTGAACTTCACGCCGGTCAAGAAGACCGCGCCGTGATTCAGATCGCCGGCACCGGCGAATATCCCGACACCGCCCGGTACTTCCCGTTCCCGTACCGGAGCACCTGCTTCTGGTCGATCGCCGCCGGCGGACCCGCGTACGACTCGGCACGGCTGATCGCGCCCTGGTAGCGGATGGTCAGGTCCCCCGGCTGCTCGTGCGTCGCGTCGATGCTCCAGCTGCTTTCGATCGCATAGCAGTCATGCGTGTCCGGCGTGCCCCCATCGTCGCGTGCGATGGGGTCTTGCTGGTGCGGCTTCACGAGCGGAGACAGGCGGCGCTGGCAATCCGCCGCGCTGTCGACGTTGATGCCGGACAGCGCCAGTTCCACGGCGGGCTCGCGCCGGACGGCGTCGCGGCCCACTTCGTACACGGCGAGCCAGGTGCCGCAGTAACCCTGCCAGCAGCTGCCGTATTCCACTGCGACGGCCGGACGGCGCGCGGCCAGCGCGACTTCGCGCACGGCGGCGGCGCCGGAAAAGCCGCGCAGCGCGAAGATGCCCTGGCGTCCGACGACGCCCCACGTGCCGCCATGCTGTTCGAACTGGTAAGCCGCCAGCGCCAGCGGGGTCGCGTGGACGGCGCCGGTGCGGCCGTCGTCTCCGGCCGGCACGAGGCCCGCGATCAGGGTCAGGTGCGTGGGATCGGTGCGTACCACCAGTTTCGGTTCGACGAGCACGCGGTTCGTGCCCACGTTCCAGCCGGCATAGATGCCGTGCCCGGTGCCGGGGAGCGGCGGCAAGGACGCGCTGTGCACGCGGCCGGCCGCGCTCTCGCTCCAGCCGGGAAAGGCCAGCGCCGCCAGCTGGGCCGGCGTGGGCAAGGCCTGTGCGGCCGCGGCGAGACTCGGCGCGCACGCCGAGAGCACGGCCGCGCCCAATGCGGCGCGGCGTAACGAAAGCACAGACGTCATCAATTCTTCTTGCCGTTCCAGACGTCCAGCATGTCTTGCGAACCTTGCGAGCGGATGCCGTTGTCCTGCAGGACGCCCTCGGTCGCGTCGACCATCGCCTGGCGCGGCAGGACCATCGTCTCGCCCAGGCGCTGGTCGAAGCGCAGCACGACGAGGTCGTCCTTCAGGTCGCGCAGCAGGGCCACCAGGTGGCGCAGGCTGCGTACCGGTACGCCGTTGATCGACTCGACGACGGCGCCGAAGCGGTTGCTGTAACCCGTCACGAGCTTGTGCGGGAAGAACGGCGAGCTGACGACGACGAGTTCTTCGCGCTGCGCGTCCGGCTCGTCGCCGCGGCGCGTGACGAGCGGGCTGGCGTTGAAGCTGTAGGCGTTCAGCAGCTGCGCGTTACCGCTGATGAAGGACAGGTATTCCGCCGTGGCGCGCGAGAACACGATCGGGCCGTACACGAAGTACGACGGATAGTCGCCGTCCAGCGCCGGGATCAAGAGGGGACGCTGGCCGTTCACGGGTACCTGCACCTGCATGGTCTTGCCGCCGCGGACGATGGTGAGCGGCACCTTGCCGTTCTTCGCGACCTGCTGCACGCGGTACTGGAAGCGCACGCGCAGGTTGGGCCCCAGCCTGACCATGCCCTGGTTGTCGATGGGGTAGTCGCCGATGCGCGTGATGACGTCCCATTCCTTCAGCGGATACGCGGCATCGCTGCGGTACGGGCGGTGCACGATGACGCCGTCGACCGACTTGTCCAGCTTGAGATACTGGCGCAGGATCGGGTTCTCCAGCGTCTGGATGTCGTCCAGCAGCAGCGGCTTGCCGTCGTAGCGGCCGTCGGCCACGTCGCGCAGGAACAGTTCCACTTCCTCGTTCGGGATCACGTAGCCGATGTTCTGAGCGTTCGCCGCCACCGAGAACGCGAGGCCGACCATCTTGTCGCCGTCGATCACCGGACCGCCGCTGTTGCCGGGGTTGATGGGCGCGTCGATCTGCACGCGCAGGCCTGCGCTGCCGTAGCCGTAGGGGACGAATTCGACGCGCGAGACGATGCCTTTGGTGACGGACAGCGACGTGCCGCCCATCGGATAGCCATAGGCCATCACGGCCTCGCGCACGTCCGGCAGGACGCTCGTGCGCGCGACCGGGCGGTGCTTGTCGAAGAACGACTCGTCGTCCAGCTTCAGGAGGGCCAGGTCCATGCCGCGCGCGATGGCGACGACGGTGGCGCCGACCTTGTCGCCGTCCTGGCTGGCCTGCACCTGCACCTGGCTCGCGTAACCGACGACGTGGGCGTTGGTGAGGATCCGCTTGCCTTCGATGACCACGCCCGATCCCGTGATGTCCTGCGGCGTGGCCTTGGTCCAGGGCTTGAACGGATCGGGCCGGCGCAGGGTGCTGAAGATCCTGACGACCGAGTTCTCGACGGCAGGCGACACGGGCGGCGCCGAGGTCGGCGGGGCGGTGGCCTGGCTGGCTTCCTGGGCCTGGAGCGTGCAGCTGGCCAGCGCGATCGCGGCGGCGGCCGCAAGGCGGACGATCTTCATGGATTCCCTGTTCTGAAATGTGACATGCAGCGTTGCCGACGCAATATACACGGTGCTTAAGTGTAAAAATGCACAAATTCTCACGCGTAACCATTCAGTAATGTCGTGTTGCATTCAAGCGTAATGACGCATGCATATGCGAGGTGTCCGGCCCACCTGTCGCGGACACCGGGCGGACAGTCGCGGACACCGCGAAACGCCGGAACGCGTGCAAATCCGCCGCCTCCCACGTGGCATGAAGATTGCCTATTCAAAACGTCAACTTGCTGCTAAGGTGCATCGGCTTCATCACCCCGCAGTAAAAAAAGGAGCGGTCCGCCACCCGGGCCGCTGACCAAAAAGAAGTGTGTGATTTCAGGAGAACCCATGGAACGCCGTACCTTCCTTAAAATCGGTGCCGGAACCGCCGGTGCCATGCTGGTACCCGTCTTCGGCAACGCGATCGCCGCCGAGGAGCTGCTCACCGCGATGCCAGTCGCGGCCAAGAAGGCGCTGGCCGATATCGCGCTCAACGCCGCCACCAAGGCCGGCGCGAGCTATTGCGACGTGCGCATCGGCCGCTATCTCAACCAGTACATCATCACCCGCGACCTGAACGTCGAGAACGTGACGAACACGGAATCGGCCGGCGTCGGCGTGCGCGTGGTGTGCAACGGCGCGTACGGCTTCGCCGCCACCAACGACATGACGCCGGACGGTATCGCCGGCGCGGCGCGCCAGGCGGTTGCGATCGCCAAGGCGAACGCGAAGCTGCAGTCCGAACCGGTGCGTCTCGCACCGGTCAAGGGCGTGGGCGAAGTGTCGTGGGCGACCCCGATCGTGAAGGACTGGCGCGCGGTGCCGATCAAGGACAAGGCCGAACTCCTGATCGCGGCGAACAAGGCGGGCATGGATGCCGGCGCGAGCTTCATGCAGTCGATGCTGTTCCAGGTGAACCAGCAGAAGTACTTCGCATCGACCGACGGTTCGTACATCGACCAGGACCTGCAACGTATGTGGGCGCCGTTCTCCGCGACCGCGGTGGACAAGGCCAGCGGCAAGTTCCGCTCGCGTAACGGCCTGTCGACGCCGGTCGGCATGGGCTACGAATACCTGGACGCACGCAAGGAAGACAAGATCAAGGCCGCGGGCGGCGTCGCCACGCTGTACACGAAGTCGTACGACATCGTCGAGGACGCGCGCGCCGCGGGCCGCGACGCCAAGCGCAAGCTGACCGCGAAGTCGGTCACGCCGGGCAAGTACGACCTGATGCTGTCGCCCGAACACCTGTACCTGACGATCCACGAATCCGTCGGTCACCCGACCGAGCTCGATCGCGTGCTGGGCTACGAGGCGAACTACGCCGGCACCAGCTTCGCCACGCTCGACAAGTGGGAGTCGAAGTCGTTCAAGTACGGCTCGCCGCTGGTGAACATCGTCGCCGACAAGACGACTCCGGGCTCGCTGGGCAACGTGGGCTACGACGACGAAGGCGTCAAGACCAAGCGCTGGGACATCATCAAGGACGGCATCCTCGTCAGCTACCAGGCCACGCGCGACCAGGCGCACATCATCGGCAAGGAAGAATCGGACGGCTGCTCGTACGCGGACAGCTGGAGCAACGTGCAGTTCCAGCGCATGCCGAACGTGTCCCTGCAGGCCGGCCAGAAGAAACTGACGCCGGACGAGATGGTCAAGGACATCAAGAAGGGCATCTACATCGTGGGCGAGGGTTCGTTCTCGATCGACCAGCAGCGCTACAACTTCCAGTTCGGCGGCCAGCTGTTCTACGAGATCAAGAACGGCAAGATCGGCCAGATGCTGGAAGACGTGGCGTACCAGTCGAACACGCAGGACTTCTGGAATGCGTGCACGGCGATCTGCGACGAGCGTGACTGGCGCATGGGCGGCTCCTTCTTCGACGGCAAGGGCCAGCCTCCGCAGATCAGCATCGTGTCGCACGGGTCGTCGACCGCGCGCTTCAACGGCATCAACGTCATCAACACCGCCCGCAAGATCGGCTAAGGGGACCCTGCATCATGACCATCCTGACCCAGGAACAAACCAAACACATCACCGACCGCGTCCTGTCGTTCTCGAAGGCGGACGAATGCATCGTCACCGTGAGCGGCAGCCGCAACGGCAACATCCGCTTCGCGCGCAACCAGGTCTCCACCGCCGGCCTCGCGGACGACACCAACATCTCCGTGACGGTCGCTTTCGGCAAGCGCCAGGGCACCGCCACCATCAACGAGTTCGACGACAAGTCGCTGGAAAAAGTCGTGCGCCGCGCCGAGGACCTCGCGCGCCTGGCGCCGGAGAATCCGGAATTCATGCCGGCCGTCTCGAAGCAGGAGTACAAGGCGTCGCAGACCTTCAACGCGAAGACGGCCGCCATCGATCCGGAATTCCGCGCCCAGACCGCGGCGTACGCGATCGAAGCCTGCAAGAAGAACAAGCTCGTCGCCGCCGGCTTCTTCACGGACGGTAACCAGATCTCCAGCGTGGCCAACTCGAACGGCGTGTACGGCCACCAGCAGCAAACGAGCCTCGACTTCACCTGCACCGTGCGCACGGAAGACGGCCGCGGCTCCGGCTGGGTCAAGCGCTCGGCCTCCGACGCGAACAAGTTCGACGCGCGCGAAGCGGCCGACGTCGCAATCGAAAAGGCGCTGCGCTCCGTCGACGCGAAGGCGCTGGAACCGGGCCGCTACACCGTGATCCTGGAACCGGCCGCCACGTCCGAGCTGCTCGGCTACATGCTGTTCGGCTTCGACGCGCGCCAGACCGACGAAGGCCGCAGCTTCCTGTCGAAGAAGGGCGGCGCCTCGCGCCTGGGCGACAAGCTGTTCGACCAGCAGGTCAACATCTGGGCCGACCCGTGGAATCCGGACGTGCCCGTCCTGCCGTGGGACACCGAGAACCTTATCGCGCGCAAGCGCATGGACCTGATCAAGGACGGCAAGGTCAACGCGCTGAACTACTCGCAGTACTGGGCGAAGAAGAAGGGCGTGCCGGCGACGGCCACGCCGGGCAACATCATCATGGCAGGCACCGACAAGTCGACGGCGGAGCTGATCGCCAACACGAAGAAGGGCGTCCTCGTCACCCGCACGTGGTACATCCGCATGGTCGACCCGCAATCGGTGCTGCTGACGGGCCTCACGCGCGACGGCACGTTCTACATTGAGAACGGCAAGATCAAGTACCCGATCAAGAACTTCCGCTTCAACGAGAGCCCCGTCACGATGCTCAACAATATCGAGGAGATCGGCAAGCCGGTCGTCATCGGTGGCGACGAGGTGCCGTTCCAGATGCTGATTCCGCCGATGAAAGTACGCGACTTCAACTTCACGTCGCTCTCCGACGCGGTGTAACAATAAGCACGTCGTTCCCGCGGAGGCGGGAACGACGGTTTTGCGGTAATGGAGAATTCATGGAACGCCGTACCTTCCTCAAAATCGGTGCCGGCACCGCCGGCACCATGCTGGTCCCCGTGTTCGGCAATGCGATCGCCGCCGAGGAACTGCTCAATCCCCTCGCACTGAGCTTCAAGAAATCGCTGGCCGATACCGCGATGGACGCCGCGAAAAAAGCGGGCGCCTCGTACTGCGACGTCCGCATCGGCCGCTACCTGAACCAGTACATCACCACGCGCGACCTGAACGTCGAGAGCGTGACGAATACCGAATCGACGGGCATCGGCGTGCGCGTGATCGCCGCCGGCGCCTACGGCTTCGCCGCCACGAACTCCCTGACCCCGGACGCCGTCGCCGGCGCCGCGCGCCAGGCCGTGGCCATCGCGAAGGCCAACGCGAAGCTGCAGACGGAACCCGTGCAGCTCGCGCCCGTGAAGGGCGTGGGCGAAGTCGCATGGGCCACGCCGATCAAAAAAGACTGGCGCAGCGTGCCCGTCAAGGACAAGGCCGACCTGCTGATCGCCGCGAACAAGGCGGGCCTCGCGGCCGGCGCCAGCTTCATGACGGCGAACCTGTTCCAGGTGAACCAGCAGAAGTATTTTGCATCGACGGACGGCTCGTACATCGACCAGGACATCCACCGCCTGTGGGCGCCGATCAACGCGACGGCGGTCGACAAGGCGACCGGCAAATTCCGCGCGCGCGCGGGCCTGGCGCCGCCGGTCGGCATGGGCTACGAATATTTCGACGTCAAGCCGGAGCACAAGGTGCGCGCGGCCGGCGGCGTGGCCACGCTGTACAACGGCGGCTACGACATCGTCGAGGAAGCGAAGAACGCGGGCCGCCAGGCGCGCGAAAAGCTCACGGCGAAGAGTGTCGACCCGGGCAAGTACGACCTCGTGCTGGCGCCGGAAAACCTGTTCCTGACGATCCACGAATCCGTCGGCCACCCGACGGAGCTGGACCGCGTGCTGGGCTACGAAGCCAATTACGCCGGCACCAGCTTCTGCACGCTGGACAAATGGGAATCGCGACAATTCAACTTCGGCTCGAAGATCGTCAACTTCACGGGCGACAAGACCGCGCCGGGTTCGCTGGGCGCCGTCGCCTACGACGACGAAGGCGTGCCCGCGAAGCGCTGGGACATCATCAGGGACGGCATCCTCGTCAACTACCAGGCCACGCGCGACCAGGCGCACATCATCGGCGAAAAGGAATCGCACGGCTGCTCCTATGCGGACAGCTGGAGCAAGGTGCAGTTCCAGCGGATGCCGAACGTGTCGCTCGTCCCCGGCAAGCAGAAACTGACGCCGGACGAGATGGTCAAGGACGTCAAGAAAGGCATCTACATACTCGGCCGCGGCTCCTACTCCATCGACCAGCAGCGCTACAACTTCCAGTTCGGCGGCCAGCTGTACTTCGAGATCAAGGACGGCAAGATCGGCCAGATGCTGGAAGACGTGGCGTACCAGTCGAACACGCAGGACTTCTGGAATGCGTGCACGGCGATCTGCGATGAACGCGACTGGCGCATGAGCGGCTCCTTCTTCGACGGCAAGGGCCAGCCGAGCCAGGTGAGCGCCGTCTCGCACGGCACGTCGACCACGCGCTTCAACGGCATCAACGTGATCAACACGGGCCGCAAGATCGGCTGAAGAGCATGGCGACGTACGACTTCTACTTCACGCGGCTGACGTACGAGTCGGGCGACTGGGACGTGGACCAGCGCATGCCCAGCAACGTCCTGAACTCGCTCGTCGAGTACACGACGTTGCGGGTCGATACCGCCGAGCGCATCGTTGCACTGGCGGACCCGAAGATGCTGGAAGCGCCGTTCTGCTACCTGGCCGGGCACAAGCTCGTGCAATTCACCCCGGCCGAGCGGCGCAATTTCGAACGTTACGTGAAGGGCGGCGGCTTCGTGTTCGTGGACGACTGCAACCACGACATCGACGGCCTGTTCGCCAAATCCTTCGAGGCCGAGATGGCGCGCATCTTCGGCCCGAAGGCGCTGCATAAAATCCCCAACAACCACCGGCTGTATTCCAGCTTCTTCCATTTCGACGGGCCGCCCAACACGGCGGTGGAGCTGAACGGCTGGGGCGACGATCTCGTGCACGAATACCTGCGCGCCATCGAGGTCAATGGTCGCATCGGCGTGCTGTACTCGAACAAGGATTACGGCTGCGAGTGGGACTACGACTTCCGCAACAAGCGCTGGCTCGCGGTCGACAACACGCGGTTCGCCGTCAACATCATTCAATACGCTTTAGGAGCATAGCCGTGGCAGAAGCATCCGCGTGGACCGAGAACGAGATCGCCGACCTGGCAGCGAAAGTGGACGCGCTCAAGGCGAGCATGGGCCGCGTGATTATCGGCCAGCGCGACGTGATCGACCTGCTGGTGACCTGCCTGCTGGGTGGCGGCCATGCGCTGGTCGAGGGCGTGCCGGGCCTCGGCAAGACGCTGCTCGTGAAATCGCTGGCGCAGGCGACCGACATGCAGTTCCGGCGCGTGCAGTTCACGCCCGACCTGATGCCGTCCGATATCGTCGGCACCGAGATCCTGGAAGAAGACCAGGCCACGCGCCAGCGCGTGTTCCGCTTCCAGCCGGGCCCCGTGTTCACGCAGGTGCTGCTCGCCGACGAGATCAACCGCGCGCCGCCGAAGACGCAATCCGCCCTGCTGGAAGCGATGCAGGAACGCAGCGTGACGTTCGCCGGCCAGACGCACAAGCTGCCGAAGCCGTTCTTCGTGCTCGCGACGCAGAACCCGATCGAGCAGGCCGGCACGTATCCGCTGCCGGAAGCGCAGCTCGACCGCTTCCTGCTGCGCATCGACGTCGGCTACCCGACCGAGGAAGAAGAGATGATGATGGTCGGCGCGACGACGCACGCCGGCCTGCGCGACGCGGATCCCGCCATGGACCTGGAGACGCTGCTGCGCCTGCAGCTGCTCGTGCGCGACATCGAGATCTCGGACTCGATGCTGCGCTATGCGACGCGCCTCGTGCGCGCGACGCGCCCGGCCGATTCGCCGGTGGAAGCGATCCGCAAGCACATCGGCTGGGGCGCCGGCCCGCGTGCCGGCCAGGCCCTCGTGCTGGCATCGAAGGCGCGCGCGCTGATGCACGGCCGCCTCGCGGTCACCCGCGACGACATTGGCGCGATGCTGCTGCCCGTGCTGGCGCACCGCGTGCTGCGCAACTTCGAGGCCGAGGCGGACGGCGTCGCCATCGCGGACATCCTCGCCGCGCTGCAGGCCGGCATCCGGGCCGAGTAAAACGTGCTGTCTTCATCGGCGCTGATCGCACATGCGACCAACCTCGAGCTCGTGGTGCGCCACGTGCTGGCGGGGCTCGGCCACGGCATCCACGCCGGGCGCGAGCGAGGGGCAGGTGTCGAGTTCTCGGAATACCGGGCCTATGCGCCCGGCGACGAGTGGCGCCGCGTCGACTGGAAGCTGCTCGCGCGCGCCGATCGATATTATGTGCGCGAGGCAGAGCGCGACAGCCATGTCGCGGTCTGGCTCGTGCTGGATGCGACGGCGTCGATGGCGGAACCCAGCCGCAGCGTGGAAGGGCTCACGAAGCTGCAGTATGCGCGCGTGCTGCTCGCCTGCGTGGCCGCCATCGCGCAGCGCCAGGGCGATGCGTTCGGCCTCGTCGTGTGCCGGGGCGAGCGCGCCGACTTCACGCCGGCCGCGCGTGGCCCGCGCCAGTTGCAGCGCGTGCTGGCGCGCCTGAACGGCGTCGAGGCGGGCGGCGTGCTGCCCGGCGCCGAAACGCTGCGCGCCAGCCTGCATTTTTCCCGTGCGCCCGGCGTCGTGTGCGTAGCGAGCGACTTTCTCGACTGGCCGTCGCCGCTGTCCGATGCACTGCTGCGCCTGCGCCGCATGCGCCACGACGTGCGCGCGCTGTGCCTGTACACGCAGGCGGAGGTGGATGCAACGTTCGATACGACGCCGGCTTACCGCGACCCCGAGCACGGCGGCGCCGTCTATCGCTTCGGCCGCGACGTGAAGGAGGCGTACGTCCGCAACCGCGCGGCGCACTTCGACGAGGTCGTGCGCGCGTGCCGCAAGAACGACGTGCCGCTGGTCCAGGCGCGCATCGAGCAGGCGCCGGGTGAGGTCCTGCGCGCCTGGTTACGGGGAGCGCGGGCCGCATGAACGTAATGAGCTTGTGGTGGTGGGCGCTGCCCATCGTGCTGCTGCCCATCCTGTGGCACCGCCAGAAGCGCGAGCAGACGAAGACGTCGCTGCTCGCGTCCGCGCGTTTCCTGCCGGCGGCGGAGCCGAAGATGCAGCGCGTGTGGCGCTGGCACGACGTGATCCTGCTGGCACTGCGCTGCCTGCTGCTCGTGACACTGATCGCGCTGCTGGCCGACCTCGTGCTGGCGTGGCGCGGGGACTCGGTGCTGGTCGTGCCGGGGACGCCGCCGGCGGTCGTCGACAAAGAGGCTGGTCAGCGCATCACCTTGCCCGACCGCGACGCGGTGACGTGGCTGCACGCGCACGAGCGCGAATTCGAACCGGGTGCGCGCCTGGTCGTCGTCGGCGACGCCGTCATGCCGGCCGTGCTGCCGCGCTTCCGGCACGCCGTCGAGCTGCGCACGGCGGCGGCGCCTGCCGCGCCGGCCGAGCGCCACGTCGCCGTCTTCAGCGACCGTGCCGACGACTGGCGCCGGCTGTTCGCCGCGGCCGAGGGTACATGGCATATCGTCGTGGATGCGGCGCCCGGCCCGCGTACGGAACTCGTCGTGTGGGACCGGCCCGACGTGCCGCCCGCCGGCCTGCGCGGACCGCTGTGGCGCGCAGGGCCGCCGCACGATGCCGACGGTGCGCGCGCGCTGTTCGCCGCGTGGCAGCGCCAGTATTTCGGCGTACAACCCTACACGGCGCCCGCACAGGCGCTTGCGCCGGACGCCGCCGCGCCGGCAGGACCGGCTTCCGGCGCGCTGCGCCACTGGCTGGGTCTCGCGCTCGTCGTTCTGTTCGCACTCGAAAGGATCGTCACCCATGTCCGGCGCCGTTGATCTCGTGCGCCGCCTGTGGCGCGCCGCATTGCTGCGCCGGGCCGGTTTGTGGTTCGTCGGCGCACTGCCCTGGCTGCTGCTGCGCTCCGGCCCCGGCCTGCTGGCCTGGTCCGCGTTCTGCGCGTGGGACGGCCTGCACCTGCAGCGCCGCGTGGCGCATGGCTGGGCGCACTGGATCGACGGCGCCGTGCCGGAGATGGAAGACAGCGCCGCGCTACTGGCGCAGGAACCGGAAACGTCTGTCGCGCGCCTGCAGCGCGAGCGCCTGCTGAAACGCATCGATGCCGCGCTGCCGCCGCGCCGTGTGCGCGCGATCGTGGCTGCGCACGTGCCGTTCGGCTGGACATGGCTGTTCGCGAATCTCGCGCTCGCGGGCCTGGCGTGGGGTTCGACCCTGCTGCCGCACGCCGCGGGCACGCGGGCCGTCGCCGCGCAGGCACCTGGCCAGAAGGCCGCCCCGCTTGCAACGCACGCGGGACTGGTCGTAAAACTGGCGCCGCCGTCGTACACGGGTGTGGCGCCATCGTCCTTCGCACCGAAGGATGCGCAGGTGCCCGAGCAGACCGCCGTCGAATGGTGCCGGGACGACCCGCAGAAGGCGGAAGAAACCATCGAATTGAGCGACGGCCAGACCCTGCACGCGGGCGCGCAGTGCGCGCGCTGGACGGCGACGGAATCCATCTTCTGGCGCTGGCGCGGCACGCGCTACACGCTGAAGGTCATACCGGACCAGCCGCCGGAGATCGCGATTACGCAGCCGAACGAGATGACGAAGGACTTGCCGCGCGACGCGAAGAACGCAGCCATTGCGGTGACAGTCACCGACGACTACCGCGTCCAGCAGGCCACCCTGCACCTGACGCTGGCGCGCGGCAGCGGCGAGAACATCCGCTTCAGCGACCGCGAACTGCCGCTGCCCGCATCGCCCGACCCGCGCCGGCGCAGCTGGAGCAAGGATTGGCTGCTCACGGACCTCGGCATGGAACCGGGCGACGAGCTGTATTTCTTCGTGCGTGCGAGCGACAACGCGGGGCGGCCGCACACGGTGCAATCGCCCACGGTCACGCTGCGCCTGCCCGCGCCGCCGTCGGAACGGGATGAAGAGACAACGGCGCTGCCCACGCTCGTCAAGCCGGAAAGCCTGCGCAGCCAGCGCCAGGTGATCATTGACACGGAGCAGCTCGTGGCGGACATGCGGTCGAAAAAGATGCGCGAGGACGAGGTGCGCGAACGCAGCGAAAGCATCGCCGCCGACCAGGCCGCGCTGCGCCGCCGCTATGGCCAGTTCCTCGGCGAGGAATCCACGTTGTTCGGCAAGGACGACGACCACGACGCGCATCCCGGCCAGAAGCTCGACGTGCTGCACGAATTCGGCCACGCGCACGACTCGGTCGAGAACGCGACCCTGTTCGACGACGCGACGAAAAAACTGCTGCGGCGCGCACTTTCGGCGATGTGGGATGCGGAAAAGGCGCTGCGCGCCATCACGCCGAAGACCGCGCTGCCGCCCGAGTACAAGGCGCTGGAAGCGATCAAGGAACTGCAGCAGTCGGAACGCATCTATCTGCACAAGACGGCGTTCGCGCCGCCCGCCATCAAGGAGGACAAGCGCATGAGCGGCGACATGGCCGGCGCGGCGAGCTACAAGCGCGCGCAGGCGAATGCCGCCGAGATCGTACCGGCGAACCTGCGCGACCTCGTGCAGGCGCTGGGCGGCGACGGTCCGCTGCCCGCGCTGTGGACGCGCACCGCGCACGACTGGGTGCGCGAACGGATCACGGACGACGAGCAGCGGCTCGCGGCGCAGCGGGCGATCCAGGACGCGGCCGACGGCAAGCCGGCCGCGCGCGCGCAACTGGCCGCATGGCTGCGCGGTGGCGTGACGGACGCACCGGTGCTGCTGCAGGCGCGGCCCGTCGTCGAGACGCCGTTCGCGAAGGCGTTGCGGGGAGGCGGGCGATGATCGCCATCGTTGCTGTCGTCATTGGGGTGCTGGCCGCGCTGGCGTATGCCGTGCGTCGGCGCTGGATCGATGCCGTGCTGGCGCTCGTGGCGAGTATGGCGCTGGCGGGCACCGTCGGCGAATTCGCGCTGCCGGGCGAGGCGGGGAGCACGCTGACGGTCGACGCGGCCGACCCGCCGCGCACGCTGGCCGGCGTGCGTGCCTTGCGCCTGTCCGGCGACGGCCTGCGCGCGGCCGAATGGGACGACCTGCCGGCCCGTTCGCTCGACTGGAAAAAGCCCGACACCCCGGCGCTCGATCTCGACTTCCCGCGCACGATCGCGCTGGGCCGCGTGTTCACGCTGCGGGTACATCGCTCGTGGTCTGCGCCCGGCCGCTTGCAACTGCTGGCGGAGAACGGTCAGGTGCTGGCCGAAGCGAAGGGAGATACGGACCTTGCCGTGCAATGGCTGCCGCCCGTCGCGGAGCGGCTGGTGTTGCGGGCGCGCCTGCTGGATGCCGCCGGCAAGGTCGTCGACGAGGGCCCCGTGCCGTTCACGGTAACGGACCCGGCGCCGCTGCAGGTGCGGGGCCGTTTCGGCGCGCCGTCGTTCGACCTGCGCGTGCTGGACGACCTGCTGGCGTCCAGCGGCGCCGTCATCGACTGGCAGGTCGAACTGGGCAAAGGACTGGAACGTGCCGAGACGGCGCGCACGCAGATGGACGCGCCGGACCTGGAGGTCGTCGACGCGGCGTGGTTCGAACGCGCGGGCGCAGGCACCCGCGACACGCTGCTGGCGCGCGTGGCCGCTGGCACGCGGCTACTCGTGCTGGGCGCGAATGCGCGCGATGCGGGTACGTGGGCGCGCAGCGTGCAGTTGCCGCTGGCGCCGCAGCCGGCCAACAAGACCGCCGGCACGGTGCTGCCGATGGCGTCCAGCGGCCTGAATCCGAACGGCGACCGTGCCGGCGAGTGGACAGGTCAAGACGGCTTGTGGACGCGCGACTGGAAAGACGGTCGCATCGCCTGGCTGGGCGTGGGCGACTGGCACCGTCATGCGATCGCGCAGCCGCGCCAGCTGGCGCTGTGGTGGCAGGACGTTCTCGACCGCCTGCGCGTGCAGCGCCGCGCGGACGTCGAATGGCTTAATCCGGACGAGATGCCGCTGCCGCACCGGCGCCTGGCTGTCTGCGCGCGCGGCGTGAGCGGCACTGTGACCGTCGCTGAATTGAAGCAGACGCTCGCCTGGCAGCGCCGCCCGGAACAGGTGGATGCCGCCTGCGTGGCCGTGTGGCCGGCGGCCAGCGGCTGGCTGCATCTGCAAACGGGGACGAACGAGGGCCAGGTGTACGTGTACGCGCCCGCAGACTGGACGTTGTGGCAAAGGAGCGAACGACGCGCCGCGACGGCGCAGTATGCGGCGCGCACGCCGGCGCCGGTCGCGCCGGGCGCGCGGCCGTTGCCCGTGTGGCCGTTCGGCGTCGCGTTCGCGCTGGCCATGTTGTCCTTGTGGTGGCGCGAACGGCGCTGATTCGGCACGATTTCCGCGAACGTGCGATGATCGATCATCGTCCACACGATCCGTTACCGCCATGTCCGAACCCACCGCCGCCCCACGTCTCCCCGACGGCCGTTTCCGCAACGTCGTCCCGCGCCGCCGCCAGGGCATCCTGGAGATGCTGGCGCTGTTCTGGAAAGTGTCGACGACGAAGCCGAAGACGGCGGTGCCCGACCAGCCGCTGCCCGTGCAGCCGCTGACGGCGGCCGACATCGCGTCCGCGTCCGATGCGAGCCTGTGGCGCCTGGGCCATTCGACGATGCTGTTCAAGCTCGCCGGCCGCTACTGGCTCACGGACCCCGTGTTTTCCGAGCGCGCCGCGCCGGTGCAGTGGGCCGGGCCGAAGCGTTTTCACGCGGCGCCGATCGGCATCGAGGCGCTGCCGCCGCTCGCCGGCGTGATCCTGTCGCACGACCATTACGACCACCTGGATCACGACAGCATCAGGCGCCTGATCCCGAAGGCCGACCTGTTCATTGCGCCGCTGGGCGTGGGCGACCGCATCGTGCGCTGGGGCGTCGATCCCGCGAAGGTGCGCCAGGTCGACTGGTGGCAGTCGACGGACGTCGACGGCGTACGCCTGACGGCCGCGCCGTCGCGGCATTTCTCGGGCAGGAGTCTCAGCGACGGCGACCGCACGTTGTGGGTATCGTGGGTCATCGAAGCGGCCGGCCTGAAACTGTTCTTCAGCGGCGACACGGGCTACCACGACGATTTCAAGACGATCGGCGAGCGCCACGGCCCGTTCGACGTGACATTCCTCGAAAACGGTGCGTACAACGAGATGTGGCCCGAGGTGCACATGCTGCCGGAAGAGACGCTGCAGGCCCACCTGGACCTGCGCGGACGCTGGCTGGTGCCGGTCCATAACGGCACGTTCGACCTGGCGCTGCACCCGTGGTACGAGCCGTTCGAGCGCATCGCCGACCTTGCGCGCGCGGCCGGCGTGAAGCTGGCGACGCCGATGATGGGCGAGCGCCTGGCGCTGGCGCAGCCGCAGGAGTGCGCCGATTGGTGGCGCGACGCGATGCCGGCGCCGGCCATGCCGCTCACGCCCGCAGCGCGCTGACCACGAGCTTGCGCTTGCCGTTCGGCGCCAGCGGGATATCGCTTTCTTCCTGTAGCGCGATGTCGAACCGGTCGCCCCAGCGGCGCCGTTGGGCGTCCAGCAGGAAGGCGCGCTGGGCGGCGTCGAGCGGGCCATGGCGCCCGACCACCGCGAGGACGATCTCGCCGGGACGCCGCTGGCGCACCTGGTACAGCCGCACGAAGTCCCACGTGGCCTCGTCGATGACGATGGACAGACCGGGGATACGGTTGCCCGCGCGGTCGATCAGGAATTCCTGCGCGCGGCCGTCGATGGCGGCGCAGCGGCCGCCCGCGTCGATCACGCCATAGTCGCCGGTGCGGTAGCGGATCAGCGGCATCACGTCGTTCCACAGCGAGGTGCCGACGATTTCCGCGCGCGTGCCGTCCCAGCGGTTTTCCGACCAGCCGTACAGGGGCTGGAAGCGATAGGCCGGATTCTCCATGCCGGTGCAGGTGGCGAAGGCCAGGTTCGTGCGTTCCGACAGGCCGTAGTTGAGCGAGACGGGGCAGTCGAACAGCCGGCGCAGCGCCGCCAGTTGCGCGGGTGTGACCGGCTCGGACGCCAGCAGCACGGCGCGTACGCGGACATCGAGGTCGCCGGGTTGCAGCAGTTCCGCCAGCGCCGCCGCGGAGCTGGGATATGCGTGCACGTAGTCCGGGCGGAAGCGGTTGAGGGCCGCAAGGATGGCGGCGCGGTGCGCGGGGCCGACGTGGTAGGGCGACAGCATCAGCCGGTTGCCCGCCATGCGTACCGGCGGCTCGTGCACGTGGCGCCGTGCGTCGGCCCCGATGCGCAGGATGCGCGACTTGTCGAACGAAAAGCCGAAGCGTCCCCACTCGTGTGCAAAGAAGGCTTTTTCGATGTCCGCCAGGCGCTTGTTGCGCCACATGCCGATGCCCTGGCCGGACGAGCCGCCGCTCGTCGCGTACAACAGCCGGCGCGGGTCGAGGCGGCTGTCGAGGAAGTCGCGCTGCCGCGCCATCACCTCGTCCTTGGTCAGCCAGGGAAAGGCGGCCAGCACCTCGACCAGCGGTTCGTGGGCCGCCTCGGCGATGCTGAGCCGCACGGTACGGCGGTAGTGCGGCACGTGTGCGAGTGCGTGCACGAGGATGCGGCGCAGGCGCCGCCGCGCGAGCGCATCGATGGCCGCGGCGTCGCCGGCGAGCAGCGCGCGCAGGCGGAAGAAATCGGGATGGTACAGCAGGCGGGCCGGAAGATACGGGCGCCACGCGTAGTAGCGGCGCGCCAGCCAGCCGTACAGGGCGGCGCGCTCAAGCATCGAGCAGGCGACGGAAGTCGGCCGGCGACGCGTCGCCCAGCCCTAGGCTCGCCAGCGTGCGCGCCTCGGGCTCGCTGCGGAAATCGCGGTCGAGCAGGCCTTCGGCGATCACGATCAGCGCGTCCGCGACGGGTGTCGGCACGTCCATCAGGCGGCCGATCGAGGACAGCAGGGCGAGGCCCATCGGCACGTCTTCCGTGATGAAGCGCGTCTCCATGCTGGCCGGTCCCTTCGGGCCGCCTTCCCGTGCGTAGCGGCGGAACACGGCCAGCGCGGGTTCGTCCAGGTCGTCGGCGTTGCGGAAGCGGCACTCGTCGAAATACGGCGACGGCCGCCCGCCCGTGGCAGCGATGACGGCGTTCTTTTCCGCGTCGAGCCGCGCCAGCAGGCGCAGGACCGACGGCGTGAACGCTTCGCGGTACATCCAGAACTCGCCTTCTGCGTATTCGATGCGGCTGGCCGAGAGCAGCGTACCGATCGTGTGCACGACGAGGTTCGGATTGTGCAGCGCGGATTCGACCACGTTGGTGCGGGTTGCGACATAGGTCGGGAACAAACGTGCCGCGCGCGCCAGTCCCTCGGCCGCGCGGGCCCGCGGCACGAAGGCCAGTGCATTGCGCACGTTGCGGAACAGGATGTCGACGATGCCTCGCCCGACGAGGCGCGCGTCGTACGGCAGGCTTTCGCCTTCCGCCAGCAGGAACCCGGCGCGGGCCTGCCAGGGCAGGAAGTGGAACGAACCCAGGTAGCCGGGCGCCAGCAGCACCAGCGCGCGGCCGTCGAGCCGCGGGCCGATCAGCGCGGCGACGTCCGGATGGCATTGGGTCTGCGTGGTGACGATGACGGCGTCCGGCGCGATGTCGAAGGCTTCGTCCGGATCGCGCGTGGCCAGCGCCAGTGCGGCCGTGCGCGGTGCGCCGCCGGCCTTGCCGATCACCGTGATCGTGTGCGTCGCGGCGACGGTGTCGAAGTTCTCGTCATGCAGCGCGCGCGACGTTTTGAGCAGGGCGACACGGTGGCCGTCCAACGCGAGCAGGGCCCCGAGCGCGCAGCCGGCATTGCCGGCGCCAACCATTAATACATTCATGTTGAGCTCCGTCAGAATCGTCGATGACGTTTCGTGACAATGCCCAATGCGCTCGTGGCTGGGTTGCGCTGGCTCAGTCGTATGCGCCGCGCATGACGGAACTATTTGCGGTAGCGGTACGTCTGCAGAGGTCCGTCGGGAAAGCCGACGGTCTCGGCGGCGATGGCCCCGGCTTTGAGCGCGACGCGGCGCGACGCTTCGTTGCCGGGTTTGATCAGGCTGATCAACGACGTCATGCCCAGCGTGGCGAACGCGACGTCGCGCACGGCCCGTGCCGCTTCCGTGGCAAGTCCCCGGCCGCGCAGCGCGGGCACGATCATCCAGCTCAGTTCCGCTTCGTCCCACCCGGCCGGA
This sequence comes from Telluria mixta, assembly GCF_029223865.1. NCBI lineage: Bacteria > Pseudomonadati > Pseudomonadota > Betaproteobacteria > Burkholderiales > Oxalobacteraceae > Telluria > Telluria mixta. The sequence goes on along the minus strand of NZ_CP119520.1, from coordinate 1,640,753 downwards.
TGAAACAGGCCGACGCGGCCCACGAAGCTGCCGTCGGCGGGATCTTCGAGCATCCACACGCCGTAGCCGCGCATTTGCCAGTGACCGATCAGCATCGCAAGATGCAGCCAGGCGTCCGTCCGGTCCAGCGGGCGGCCCTGGTCGATGTAGCGCATCGTGTACGGATCCGCATGCAGGGCGGCGAATGCGGCGACGTGGCGCGCTTCGGGAACGACCAGTTGCAGGCGCGCGGTGCGCAGGAGCGAGATGTCGGTGGTCATGCCCCATGCTAGCCCGAGCCGGGCCGGGGCCGGCGCACGATCAGCCGGCGTGGTCGCGCATCCACTCCTTCAACCCGTTGACCCAGTTCTTGGCCGGCAGGTTGTAGCGCCGCTTGATGTCGGCCGCGCGCTCGTACAGCACGGCGAAATCGATCTGCGGCGCGTCCTTGAATGCGATGACGACGATGTTGGCGTCGTGGACCTCGGGCAGCCAGACGACGGCGTCGAACGCGTCCCGCATCGCATCGAGGTTCTTGTCGTAGTTGGAAAAATCGCCGAACACGTTGGCCGTCATGACGCCGCCATCCTTCAGGCAGGCGGCGCACGCGGCGTAGAACTCGGGCGTATCGAGCACGGGACCGCGCGCTTCCTCGTCGTACAGGTCGACCTGCAGCACGTCCACCGTGCCGTGGTTGGCGTCATCCATCACGAAGTCCAGCGCGTCCATCTCGCGCACGTCCAGGCGGTCGTCGTCCGGCGGCAGGCCGAAGTAGTCGCGGCAGATGGCGATCACGTTCGGATTCAGCTCGACGGCCGTCACGCGCGCCTGCGGAAAACGCTGGTGGCAGAACTTCGTCAGCGCAGCGCTGCCGAGGCCCAGCTGCACGATGCGGCGCGGATCCGGCAGGAACAGCATCCACATCATCATCATCTGGACGTATTCGAGCTCGATCGCATCGGGCCGCGCCAGCCGCATCGAGCCCTGCACCCACGAGGTGCCGAGGTGCAGCGAGCGCACGCCTTCGAATTCGGTGATCGTGGCCGGCGGGTGGCCGGGCCGGGCGAAGCGGGGATCGCTGGCGTTCGACATTACGGCAGCGACCACGCGTACTGGACGGGCTGCCACGCCGCGACCGTATGGCCGTTCTTCAGCGCGGGCTTGAAGCGGCACAGCCGGAGCGCGGCTTCCGCGGCGTGGTCGAGGATCGCGTAACCGCTCGACTTGAGCAGGCGCGACTCGCGCACGGTGCCGTCGCTGGCGACCAGGAAGGCCATCATCGACACGCCGCTCATGCGCGCCTGCAGCGCTTCCTGCGGATAGACGGGCGGCGCGCAATCCTGGCCCGGCACCTGCTGCTGCGGCGGATGCTGCGGCTGCGCGGGCGCGGAGGCCGTGCGGGTGGAGGGGGACTGGACGCAGCCGGCCAACAGCGCCAGCGCGGTCATGCAAAACAGGGGTAGTCGGATCATTCTTCGCGTACTCCAACGTCGACGAAACCGGGAGTATCGCACGATCGTGCGCTTTCGCGGCAAATTCGGGGTCAGAGCACATTATAAATGGTCGTTGCGCTCAACATCGCCTATTGTGCGGGTAAGTACATGGAACGGCGTTCAATGCGCGAGATGGCGCCGGAAAAAAGGGACCTGACCCCGAATCTGAGCAATTTCCTAAAACCGGGCTCTGACCCCGAAGTGTCGAGTTCAGGCGGGGAGGATCAGGGTGACGGCCAGGCCGCCGCCCTCGCGGTTGCCGAGGGTGATGCGGCCGCCGTGGGCTTCGGCGATTTCGCGCGCCAGCGCCAGGCCGAGGCCCGTGCCGCTGCGCTTCGTCGAGTAGAACGGGACAAGGGCATTCGTCAGCACGGCGTCGTTCATGCCCGTGCCGCGGTCGAAGACGTCGATGCGGACGATGTCCTGTACGCGCCGCACGTGCAGCTCGACGTCTTCCGGGCGCGAGCCGGATTCGTGGGCGTTCTTCAGCAGGTTGAGCAGCGCCTGTTCCATCTGCGCGCGGTCGATGTGGGCCGGCGTCTCCGGCAGCTCTCCACCCAGGCGGAACGCGACCTGGTCCGCCAGCCCGGCCACGAAGTCGGACCAGGCGATCGTCTCCAGGCGCGGTGCCGGCAGCTTCGCGAAGCGCGCGTAGCCGAGGATGAAGCTCTCGAGGTGGCGCGTGCGTTCGCCGATGGTTTGCAGGATCTGCGGCAGGCGCTCCGTCTGGCCGCGCCGCACGAGCTCCGTGCCGGAGTGGGCGAGCGATGCGAGCGGGGCCAGCGAGTTGTTCAATTCGTGGCTGATGACGCGGATGACTTTTTTCCACGTCTGCACTTCCTGGCGCCGCAGCTCGGCCGTCAACTGGCGCAGCAGCAGCAGTTCGTGGCGCCGGCCGTTCAGGCTGAAGTTGCGGCGGGCGAGGTGATAAACCTCCTCCTCCTCGCCGTCGCCGGCCGTGAACAAGCCGTCGCCCCCGCGTGCCAGCGCTTCCACGAGCGCCGGCGTCTTTTGCAGCACGTCGTGCAGCGCATGGCCTTCCAGCTTATGGCCCTCGAACAGCAGCTGGCGCGCCGCCACGTTGGCATAGACAATGACGCGGTCGGCCGCGCCCGGCGGCTCCGTCACGAGCAGCATGGCGACGGGCGTGTTCTGCACCATCGTGTCGAGCAGCAGTTCGCGCTGCACGAGGTCCAGTCTCTGCTCGCGCAGCACTTCGCCCAGCGCGTTGTGGGCGGCGATGAGGTCGGACAGTTCGTCGTTCTGCGGCCAGTGCAGGCTGAACGAAAAATCGCCGTCGCGGTAGCTGGTGACCGTGCCCTCCAACGCGCGAAACAGCGACAGGATCGGCTGCACCTGCGAGCGCAGGGTGATGATGGAAATCGGCACGACGCACAGCAGGCAGATGCCCAGCACGGCGAGCGGGCGGCCCGGCAGCAAATGGTCGAGCGCCAGTGCGATGATGATCCCGACCGCCAGCAAGGTGCCGACGAGCGCCGACCAGCGCGTGACGAGCGACAGCCGGAATTTCATGCGGCGCGGGCGATACCCAACCTCTCCATGCGGCGGTATAAAGCCTGGCGCGACAGTCCGAGCTCCGCCGCCGCCTGCGCAATCACGCCGCCCGCGCGCGCCAGCGCCTGCGTGATGGCTTCACGGTCCGGCTCCGCGTCGAGCGCGGCATGGGCCGGCAGCGGCAGGCCGAGGTCGGGCGCCTTGATCACGTCGCCCTGGGCCAGCAGGTTCGCGCGCGCCATCACGTTTTTCAGTTCGCGCACGTTGCCCGGCCAGTTGTGCGCGAGCAGGGCGGCTTCCGCACCGGGATGCAGGATCTTGCCGCGGGGGAGGAAGCCGTGCGCCAGCGGCAGGATGTCGCCCGGACGCGCGGCGAGTGCCGGCAGCTTCAGTTCGATCACGTTCAGGCGGTAGTACAAGTCTTCGCGGAAGGTGCCGGCGCGGATCATCGCCGCGAGGTCCGCGTTCGTCGCGCTGATCACGCGCACCTTCACCTGGCGCTCGCGGTTGGAGCCGAGGCGTTCAAAGCGCCCGGTCTCCAGCACGCGCAGCAGTTTCATCTGCCCGGCCAGCGGCAGGTTGCCGATCTCGTCGAGGAACAAGGTGCCGCCGTCGGCCGCTTCGAATTTGCCTTCGCGCGCCTTCGATGCGCCCGTGTACGCGCCGGCATCGGCGCCGAACAGCTCCGCCTCGATCAGTTCCGACGGCAGCGCGCCGCAGTTCAGCACGACGAACGGGCCGTCGCGGACCATCGAATTCGCCTGGATGATGTCGGCGATGCGTTCCTTGCCCGTGCCGTTCGGTCCCGTGATCAGGATCGGCACGTCGGCGCGCGCCACCTGGCAGGCGAGGCTCAGCACGCGCTCCGTGGCCGGGTCGGCCCATACGAGGCCGCGCAGGTCGAAATTCTGTTCCAGTTCGCGCCGCGCACGGCGTTCGCGCTGCAGGCGCTGGCCCAGCGCGCGGTTGGCTTGCCCCAGCTCGATCAGGTTCGTCACCGTCGCGAGCAGGCGGTCGTCGTTCCACGGTTTCGACAGGTAGTCGGCGGCGCCGGCCTTGATCAGGTCGACGGCCGCGTCCAGGTGCGTCCACGCCGTCAGCAGGATCACCGGCAGGTCCGGATATTGTTTCCGGATTTCCCGGAACAGCGCCACGCCTTCCTCGCCCGACGTGGTGTCGGCCGTGAAGTTCATGTCCTGGATGACGAGGTCGACCTGCTCGCGCGCGAGGAGGGCGAGGCCTTCCTCGGGCGAGGCGGCGCGCAGCGAGGCGATGTCGTGCAGCGAGAACAGCACGTCGAGCGCGATGCCGACGGCGGCGTTGTCATCGATGATCAATACGGTAGGCATGCCCGCTAGCATATCACTGCCGGGTCACACGCTGCGGGTCGCCGTCGCCGGCGAAATGCTGGCCGCGCGCCATGCGGGACCGTACGCCGCCGCCACGCCCAGCAGCCAGAAGCCGAGGGCGCCGAACACGAGATAGCCGGCCGGCAGGCGCGCCATCTCCAGCTTGCTGACGAGGAGCTGGTTCAGCGCGAGGCCCAGCGCCACGCCGCCGAACACGCCGGCGCTCGTGATCATGAAGTTCTCCGTGATGAAATAGCGCAGGATGTCGGTCTTCTTCGCGCCCAGCGCGCGGCGCACGCCGATCTGCTTGCGGCGCTGCGTGACCCACAGGCTGGCCATGCCGACGATGCCGCTGGCGGTGATCAGGAGGAGCAGCACGCTCACGGTGACGAGCATCCACTGCAGCGCGACGTCGGCGCGGTAGCGGTCCTTGCGGTCTTCGTCGACGGTCTTCAGTTTCGTGATCATCGGCGTGGCCGACGACTTGTGCAGCGCTTCCTCCGCTTCCTTCATCACGCGGTCGCGCTGGCCCGGCTCGGTGCGGACCGCATACAGGACAACCGGTTCGCTGCCGTACAGGCGTCCCGGCATGATCACGGACTGTTCGCCCCGTTCGCCGACTTCGGCGTGGGCGCTCATCAGGCCTTGCACGACGCCGACCACCTGCACGCCGCGCGCGTCCTTGCCGGTACCGAAGTACATCGTCTTGCCGACGGCCGGCTGGTCCGGCCACAGCTTGTCCGCCAGCGGTTTCGTCAGCATGACCTGGGGCGGCGGGTCGGCCGTCGTGTCCTCGTTGATGTCGAGGAGTTCGCCCGGCAGGAAGTCGCGGCCTTCGACCAGTTTCAGGCCGAAGGTCTGCACGAGCGAATCGCCCGAGACGTATTGCGAGGCGACGGCGCTCGGCTTGTCCTGGCGGTCGTTGACGGCGACGCCGGTGTTGCTGCCGCTGCGCGACAGCGGCATCTGGCTGACGTGGGCGACCGACGCCACGCCGCCGACGGCGCGCAGCAGCGCGGTCTGGCGCTTGATGTTGGCGAGGCGCTGCTCCGGCGTGTCGTTCGACAGGCTGCGCACCGTGACGTAGAACGTCGAATGTTCGTCGGACAGGCCGGACGGCCGCGCGGCGACGGCGCGTCGTTCGTTGACGATGTGGGCCGCGTTGGCCAGGATCGCCAGGCTCAGGGCGACCTGCAGTGCGACGAGGATCGGACCGGTCTTGTTGCGCAACAGCGCGGACAAAATGGGACGGATTTCCATGACGGTCTCCTTACTGCGATTTGAGCTGGATGGCGGGCGTGACCTGGCAGGCGCGCCAGGTCGGCAAGAGGCCGGCGAGGATGGCGGCACCGACCGACATCACGAAGGTCACGAACAGCATCTGCCAGTCCATGTGGGCCACGGCGGCGGTCTGCTTGCCCTGCATGGAAATCAGCGCCAGCGCGCCGAACGCGAGGACGAGTCCCAGCACGCCGCCGACGAGACCCACGACGCCGGTCTCGATGAGGAACTGGCGGAAGATGTCGGTACGCGAGGCGCCCAGCGCGCGCCGCACGCCGATCTCGGACGCGCGCACCGAGAACTTCGCCAGCAGCAGGCCGATGGTGTTCACGAGGCACAGCGCGAGGAAGCCGAAGGCGAGCCAGGTCTGCAGCTTGCTGTCCTTGCCGACGACCTTCGTGAACACCAGCCATTCGGGCACGTCGTACAGGCGGTTGACGGCGTTGCGCTTCAGGCGGCCCAGCTTGCGCTGGTCGGCCGCATAGTTGTCGAGCCAGGCCTGCAGGTCGGCGCGCTCGCCGGCGGATGCCGTTTCGAACCACACCGTGATCCAGGTGCACTCGGATGCCAGGCGCGCGGCGAAGCCGGGGCCGGAGTTCGTCGAGCAGCTCATGCTGCCGTTGTGCGTGAGTTCGTGACGGATGGACGTCGCGAACGGGATGAAGAATTCCTCGCCGGCGCCGTAGCGCACGCCGCCGTTCAGGCGATAGAAGCGCGGCAGCGGCATCCAGTTGTCGATCACGCCCACGATGGTGAACGGGAAGCCCATCAGCATGACGCGCTGGCCGACGGGATTGGCGTCGCCGTACAGTTTTTCGGCGATCTCGCGGCTGAGGACCACGACGTCGGCGCCGCGCGCTTCGTCCTGTTCCGTCCAGGCCTGGCCGTGGATGAAGGGCACGTCGAACATGGCGAAGAAGTCGCGCGAGGGCGCGAGACCGGACAGGTTGAACGGCTGGATGTCCGCGCGCGGCGGCTGGATCGGCGCGGAGACGCCGTACAGCGCCGTGCGGCGCACGCCCTGGCCGCCCTTGAGCAGGTTGACGGCGTCCTTGTAGCTGATCTGGATGTCGTCCGGATCCTCGCCCGGCGTGTAGCCCTCGACCGGGCCGTTGTCGATCAGCGGCACGAACAGCCGGGTGCTTTTCTGCGGGATCGGGTCGCTCGACATCATGTGCAGGATCGTCAGCGTGGACACGCTGGCGGCCACGCCGACGGCCAGGGTCAGCACCATCAGCGCGGTGAGGGCGGGATTGCGGCGCAGGCTGCGCACCCCGAGTTTGAAGTAATAGCCGAACACGTTGGTCTCCTCAGACGGTGGCCGTGGCGGATTTCGTGTCGACCAGGGTCGGGCCGCGGCGCACGAGGTCCGACACCTGGCCGTCGATGATGTGCACGTTGCGCGTGGTGCGCACGGCCAGTTCCGGGTCGTGCGTGACCATCAGGATCGTCGTGCCGGCCGCATTGATCTCTTCCAGCAGTTCCATCACGCCGCGCGCCATCTGCGTATCGAGGTTGCCGGTCGGTTCGTCCGCCAGCAGCAGTTTCGGCGAGCCCGCCAGCGCGCGCGCGATGGCCACGCGCTGCTGCTGGCCACCAGACAGCTCGGCCGGATAGTGTTTCATGCGCGACGCCAGGCCGACCTTGGCCAGCGCGTCCTCGATGCGCTTCTTGCGCTCGGCCGCGTTGAAGCCGCGGTAGCGCAGCGGGACGTCGACGTTGTCGTACAGGTTCAGGTCCGGGATCAGGTTAAAACCCTGGAAGATGAAGCCCAGCTTTTCGTTGCGCAGGCGCGAGCGGGCGTTGTCGTCCAGGCCCTTCACGTTGACGCCGTCGAGGATGTACTCGCCGGAGGTGAATTCCTCGAGCAGGCCGGCGATGTTGAGGAAGCTCGTCTTGCCCGACCCGGACGGGCCGGTCACGGTGACGAACTCGCCTTCGCGGACTTCGATCTCGAAGCCGCGCAGCGCGTGCGTCTCGATCATGTGGGTGCGGTATACCTTGGAGAGATTGGTCATGCGCAGCATGGCTTGTCCTTTGGGTTGGTTACTGATTGATCGAGACGCGTTGGGCATTGCTGAAGGCGTCGGTGCCGGCGACGACGACCTTGTCGCCCTGCTTCACGCCCGAGAGGATTTCGACGGCCGACATGCTGGTGGCGCCCATGCGGATCGGCGTGCGCGTGGCGATCCCGTCGCGCACGACGTAGGCATAGCGTCCGCCCTCGCTTTCGACGAACGGGCCGCGCGCCACCATCAGCACGTTCGGCTTTTCTTCGATGAGAAGGCGTGCCGTCACGCGCTGGCTCTGGCGCAGGCCCTTCGGCTGCTCGCCGTCGAAGCGCACGCGCGCCAGCACCATGCTCTTGACGACTTCCGGCGACAGCGCCGACAGCTTGCCCGTCGCCGTGCCCGCGGGGAGCGTGACCTCGGCGTTCATGCCCAGGCCCAGGTCGGCCGCATACGTTTCCGGCACCTCGATCTCGACCTCGAGTTTCGACAGGTCGACGAGCGTCATCAGCGGCGCGTTCGCGGCGACGACCATGCGGTCCTGCACGTTCAGCGTGCCGATGAAGCCGTCGACAGGCGCGCGCACGGTCAGTTCGTCGACGCGGCGCTGCGCCTCTTCCATCGACAGGCGCGCGCGTTCCAGGTCGTTCAGCTTTGTCTTGATCGCGAGCGCGACGTCCTCGCTTTCCAGGCTGGCCGCCTGCGTGGCGTGCTTCGCGCGGATCTGCGCGGACTGCACCGCGTCCTTCGCTTTCTGGTAATCGATCTTGGCGATGACGCCGAGCTGGCCCACGCTGTCGTAGCGCTCCAGCGTGCGCTGGGCGGACAGGCGGTCGATCTCGGCGGTGTCGGCCTCCTTCTGCGCCAGCAGCTTCTGCTTGCGCGACAGGATCTGCTGGCGCGCCACCTCGGCCTTCAGGCCTTCGTACGCGGACGTCTCGCGTTTCAGCACGTCCGTCAGGTCGGGCGATTCGAGCACGGCCAGCACTTGCCCCTTTTTGACCGTGTCGCCGGCGGCGACCTTCAGGTTGACGGTGGCGGGCGCCTTGGCATACAGGGTCGGGCTGACGGCGGCGACGACGCGGCCGTTGACGGAGGCGTCGCGCACGAGCGTGCCGCGCGTAACCTCGGCGATGCGCAGGCGCGACGCGCTGACAGAGGCTTCGCTGCCGCGCCACGTCGACACGAGGCCGGCGCACAGGGCGGCGACCGCGACGGCGCTGCCGATCCAGAGTGCGCGACGCTTCAGCTTGTGGCCCGGGGGCGGGGCGATGACGGCGTCTTGTTGGGATGTATCGCGGATCATGATGTGGACACGGGTTGTGGACAGTGTCGTATTTGCATGATCCATGCCAGCCGCTAAGTCATTGATTTCATTGGTGCGGACAGCGGCACGGTTGCGTCCGCGACTGTCCGGGGCCGGCATGGACGGACAGTGCGGACGGTCTTGATGTCTGGAAAGGAGCGTGGTGACGTGGCGCGGTAAATTCGGGGTCAGAGCCCGAATTTGGGAAATTTCCAAAAATCGGGCTCTGACCCCGGTGTTCAAGCCGACCGGCGTGACAGGTATGCGCGCCACCCGCCGAACACGCTGATGTCCGTGGCATTGGCGATGGCGGCCGGTTCGCAGATGAAACCCTTGACCCGGCTGCCGCCCGCCAGTTCGAGCGAGCCGATGCCCAGCGGCGCCGGGATCTCGGCCACGAATTCGCCGAAACGGCGCAGCGGCAGTTCCCACACTTCGACCTCGATCGCCGTGCCGTCGCGTTCGACCCGTGCGAGCCCCGGCTTCGGTGGCGTCGTGCCCGGCAGCGCATACAGGCGGTAGTGCGGCGCCGTGTGCGTGGCCGCCACCTTGCGCGCGCCCCGTTCCAGCAGTTGCCAGTTCAGCGGTTGGCCCGCCAGGTGCGCGCCGACGACCGCGACCCGCACCGTGGGCTCGACGAACGGCAGCGGATCGGCGGCCAGCGCGTCGGCATCCGCGCCGCCGAGCAGCGCTGCGGCGGCCGTCGCCAGCAGGTGGTCGCTGCCGGCGGCGCCGATCAGCGTGACGCCCGCCGGCAGGCCGTCCGCACGGGCAACCCCTGGCACGGCCAGCGCGGCCATGTCGAAGAAGTTCACGAAGTTCGTGTAATACCCCAGCTGCGAATTCAGTTCCACGGGGCGTTCCAGCACGTCGGCGATGCGCGGCATGGTCGGCGTCGTCGGCACGAGCAGGATATCGTAGTCCGCCAGCGCTTCCTCGGCCGCGCGGCGCAGCGCCGCCAGCCGGTAGTGGCCCTGGAACGCAGCGGTCGCGTCGTACTCCTGCGCTTGCCCGATGATGCCGGCCACCACGGGATGCGCGGCATCCGGCTGCGCGTCGATGAAGGCGCCGACGGCAGCATGGCGCTCGGCGACCCACGGGCCCTGGTAGAGCAGGGCGGCGGCGTCGCGGAACGGCGCATAGTCGACGGTGCCGAAGGTGCAGCCGGGCAGGTCGCGCAGGCGCGCGAGCGTCGCTTCGAACGCGGCTTTCGCGGCGGCGTCGCCGAAGAATTCCAGTTGCGCGGGCACGGCAATGCGATAGCCGCGCCGGCGCACGCCCCGCATCGGGATCGTACGCGAGTAAGGATCGGCGGCATCGTACCCGGCCGCGGCCTGCACCACCTTCCACGCGTCGGCCACGTCGGCCGCGAACACGGACACGCAATCGAGCGTGCGGCAGGCCGGCACGACGCCGCGCGTCGAGAGCAGGCCACGCGTGGGCTTGAGGCCGACGATGCCGTTCAGGCCTGCGGGCACGCGGCCGGAGCCTGCGGTATCTGTGCCGAGCGCGAAGGCGGCCATCCCCAGCGCCACGGCGACGGCCGAGCCGGAGCTGGAACCGCCCGACACATAGTCCGGGTCGATCGCGTTCCTCACGGCGCCGTACGGCGAGCGCGTGCCGACGAGGCCCGTCGCGAACTGGTCCAGGTTCGTCTTCCCGACCAGCAGCGCCCCCGCCGCGACGAGCTTCTGCACCACCGGTGCGGAGGCGTCCGGCACGTACGCGAAGGCGGGACAGGCGGCCGTGGTAGGCATGCCGGCCACGTCGATGTTGTCTTTGACGGCGAACGGAATGCCCAGCAGCGGCAGGCGGTCCAGCGCGGCGGCGCCGTCCGCCGCCAGCACGGCGTCCTGCGCGCGGGCCTGCGCCAGCAGGTCGGATGCGTCGGCGCGGTGGATCCAGATCTCGGGGCGGTCCGCCGCGGCGATGCGGGCCAGCACGTCCTCGATGTGGTGGCTGGGCGTGGACGTGCCGCTCAGATAGGCGGCGTGGATGTCGGCGATCGTCATGATGTCTCCCGAAGAATGGTCAGAAGCCGTAGCTGAGGGTGGCCAGCAGGCGGTTGCCCTGCTTGACGCCGTAGCGGTTGTCGCCGCCCACGAGTCCTTGCAGGCCCCACGTGAAGCCGGCGCCGAGCGGCTGCGTGAAGCCGATCGTCAGATGGCGCCAGCCACCGGACGACGGCGCGCCGCCGGCGAAGCAGCCGTTGACGATGAAGCTCGTGCCGGCCGCGCAGCGCGTGCCGGTCAGCGTGTCGATCGTGCCCAGGTAGCGGCCTTCCTTGTGGTACGTGTAGAAGCCCAGCGTGGCGGAGAGGGTGATGTCGTGCGGGAGCGGCTGGCTCGCGGCGAGCGTCCAGTAGGTGTCGCCCTGGTTGCCCCACACGACGTCCTTGAGCAGCGTCTGCGCCGTCACGCTGAACGGGCCGTAGCTGGCCCCCAGCTTGGTTTCGAACGCGTTGGCGTGTTCGCCGTTGACGTAGTAATAGCCGGTCAGGCCGACCGTGTAGCCGAATTCGCCCACCTTGCCGTTGTAGCCGCCGTAGAAGTCGTTCTCGATCGATTTCTTGTGCTGGAAGTCGGCGATGCTGCGATCGGCATACGACTCGCCCAGGCGCTTGTACGAGTAGTTGATCTGCGACGCCCAGTAGCCGAGGAAGAAGCCGGACGGATCGTTCCAGTCCACGCCCCATTGCAGCGCGGGCTGGTCCGACTCGGGTGCGTCCGCGCCGGCGTTGCCCAGGCCCGGCAGGCCGGGTCCATAGGTCGAGCTGACGCCGCGCAGGATATATTTGCTGACCAGGTCGACGTGGCCGGTGAACGCGGGCGCGTCGTCGGCATGAGCGGCGCCAGTAAGCAGCAGGGTGGCAATGGCGAGAATGATCTTCTTGTCGTGCATGCGGGACTCCTTGTTTGGATGGGATACGGATTCAGGAAGCGGGAGTGAAGACGGCGATGCGCTGGCCGGCGGCGACGGGCTTGCCCTCGGCGACGAGCCATTCGTTCAGCACGCCGTCGGCGGTGGCGACGACGGGGATTTCCATCTTCATCGACTCGAAGATCGCCAGCGTGTCGCCCGCGCGCACGGCGGCGCCGGCCGGCACGACGATCTTCCACACGCTGCCGGGGACAACGGCGGACAGGTACTGGCTGCCATCGGGCAGATCGGCCAGTTCCGCGGCGTCGCTGCTGGCTTCCTCGCTGACCCATTCGGCCTGGCCGCTCGTGCGCCAGCGTTCGCGCTCGGCTTCGAACGCGGCCTGCTGGCGCGTCTTGAACGCGGCGATGGCATCCGCTTCGCGCGCGAGGAACGCGTTGTAGTCGGCCAGCGAGAACGTGGTCTCCTCGATGCGCACGTCGAAGCGGCCGAGCGGGAAGTCGCGCCGGTGTTCGAGCAGGCGGTCTTCCGTCACTTCGTAGAAGCGGATCTGGTCGAAGAAGCGCAGCAGCCACGGTTTGCCGTCGCGGAAGCTGGCCGTCTGGCGGTAGCGGTTCCACATCTGCACCGTGCGGCCGACGAACTGGTAGCCGCCCGGGCCTTCCATGCCGTACACGCACAGATAGGCGCCGCCGATGCCGACGGCGTTTTCCGGTGTCCACGTGCGCGCCGGGTTGTACTTCGTCGTCACGAGGCGGTGGCGCGGATCGACCGGCGTCGCGACGGGCGCGCCGAGGTAGACGTCGCCCAGGCCCAGCACCATGTAGCTTGCCTTGAACACGACGTCGTACACGTCGCGGATGGAGTCCAGGCCGTTGATGCGGCGGATGAACTCGATATTACTGGGGCACCAGGGCGCGTCCGGGCGGACGGTCGTCTCGTACTTCTGGATCGCGAGACGTGTCTGCGTGTCGTTCCAGGCCAGCGGCAGGTGCACGATGCGCGACGGGACCACCATGTCCTCGACGGGGCCCTGCGCCGCCAGCAGCGCGCCGACCCGTTCCAGCAGGTGCGCCGCGCTCAGGCGGCGATGGTCGAAGTGGACTTGCAGCGAACGGATGCCCGGTGTGAGGTCGACGACGCCATCGAGGCGCGCCTCTTCCAGCGCGCACATCAGCGCATGTACGCGGAAGCGCAGGTTGATGTCCAGCGCGAGGTCGCCGAATTCCACCAGCAGGTAGTCGTCGCCGGCGCGGCGGAACACGACCCGGGTGCCGTCCGGCAGCGCCGCTTCGCCCGCGACGGCCGGCTGCGCCTGGCCTGACGTCGACACCGGCGGCGTCCACACGGGCACCGCGTCGGTCCGTTCGAACACGGCTTCCAGCGCCGCGCGCAGGGCCGCCGCCTCGTCGACGGACACGCGGTGGAAGCGCACCGTGTCGCCCGGCTTCAGCTGGCCCATCTTCCACAGGTCCGCGGACACGATCACGGCGGGGCACACGAAGCCGCCCAGGCTCGGGCCGTCCGGGCCGAGGATCACGGGCATGTCGCCGGTGAAGTCGATGGAGCCGATGGCGTAGGCGTTGTCGTGGATGTTCGATGGGTGCAGGCCCGCTTCGCCGCCGTCCGTGCGCGCCCAGCGCGGCTTGGGGCCGACGAGGCGCACGCCGGTACGGCTGGAATTGAAGTGCACCTGCCAGTCCGTACCGAAGAACATGGCGATGTCGTCGTCCGTGAAGAAGTCGGGCGCGCCGTGCGGGCCGTAGTGTACGGCGATGTCCCAGTGGTGCGCATACGCGGGCAGCGCGGCGGGTGCGATGGCGCGGGGCTGCGCCGGCACGGGCTTCAGCTTGAGCATGTCGCCCGCGCGCACGGCGCGGCCGCCGTGGCCGCCGAACTGGCCCAGCGTGAACGTGGCGCGGCTGCCGAGATATTCGGGCACGTCGACGCCGCCCGCGAACGCGAGATAGGCGCGCACGCCTGCACCGCGAACGCCGGCAAAGCGCAGCGTTTCGCCGGAGGCGATGGCGTGCACGCCCCAGTTGGCGAGTTCGCGCTTGCCATCCGTGCCCGACACGCTGGCGCCGAGGTCGGCGCCGGCCAGTGCGATCGTGCACGCGCAGTTGAAACGCAGGGTGGCGCCCTGCAGGGTCATCTCCAGCGTGGGCGCCGCCGCGTCGTTGTCGAGCAGGTGGTTCGCCACGCGGTGTGCGTACGCGTCCATCGGGCCGGACGGCGGGATGCCGACGGCCCACAGGCCCTGGCGGCCCGGATAATCCTGCACCGTAGTCTGGATGCCGCCGTCCAGCACTTCCACGGTCTGCGGCGCGAAGTCCATCGCGGCCAGCATCTGCGTGATCTGGCGGCCGGCGACGAAATCGTCGTAGCGCAGGATGCGCGCGAGGTAGGCGAGATTGGTCTCGATGCCGTCGATGCGCGACGTTTCGAGCGCGTTTGCCAGCATGGCCACCGATTCCTCGCGGCTGTCCGACTTGACGATCAGCTTGGCCAGCAGCGGGTCATAGTACGGGCTGACGGTGACGCCGCGCTCGACCCATGTGTCCACGCGCAGGCCGGGCGCGAATTCGACGGCCGTCAGTACGCCGGAGCAGGGTTGGAAGTTGCGCGCCGGGTCTTCCGCGTACACGCGCAGCTGCATCGCGTGGCCGTTCGGCACGAGCGACGCCTGCTCCGGCAGCGTGAGTTCGCCGGCGGCCGCGCGGATCATCCATTCGACGAGGTCGACGCCGAACACTTCTTCCGTCACGCCGTGTTCCACCTGCAGGCGCGTGTTCACTTCGAGGAAGTAGAACGCGCCCGTGTCGGCGTCCAGTACGTATTCGACGGTGCCGGCCGACAGGTAGCCGATCGACGCGCCCAGGCGCACGGCGGTGGCGGCCAGCGCGTGGCGCGTGCCGTCCGACAGGCCGGGGGCGGGCGTTTCCTCGATCACCTTCTGGTTGCGGCGCTGGACGGAGCAATCGCGCTCGCCCAGCGACACGACGTTGCCGCGGCCGTCGCCGAAGATCTGTACTTCGACGTGGCGCGCGCGCTGCACGAATTTTTCCAGGTAGATGCCGCTGTTCTTGAAGTTGTTCTCGGACAGGTGGCGCACGGACGCGTAGGCGCCGGCCAGTTCGTCGTCGTCGCGGCACAGGCGCATGCCGATGCCGCCGCCGCCCGCCGTACTTTTCAACATGACGGGATAGCCGATGCGGTGCGCTTGCGCGAGCGCGTCTTCGACGCTGTCCAGCAGGCCGGTGCCCGGCAGCAGCGGCACGTCCGCCTGCTGCGCCAGTTCGCGCGCCGTGTGCTTCAGGCCGAAGTCGCGCATCTGCTGCGGCGTCGGACCGACGAACACGATGCCCGCCTGCGCGCACGCTTCCGCGAAGCCGGCGTTCTCGCTCATGAAGCCGTAGCCGGGGTGGATCGCCTGCGCGCCGGTGCGGCGTGCCGCGGCGAGCACGCGTTCGGCCGACAGATAGCTTTCGCTGGCCGCGGCCGGGCCCACGCACACGGCTTCATCGGCCAGGCGCACGTGCAGCGATTCGACGTCGGCCTCGGAATAGATGGCCACCGTCTTCATGCCGAGGCGGCGCGCGGTGCGGATCACGCGGCAGGCGATTTCGCCGCGGTTGGCGATCAGGATCTTGTCGAACATGGCGGTCTTTCAGGCGGCATCCCAGATCACGAAGCGGACCGGGGTGGGGTTGTAGGCATTGCACGGGTTGTTCAGCTGCGGGCAGTTCGACACGAGCACCAGCACGTCCATCTCGGCGCGCAGCTCGACGTACTTGCCCGGCGCGGACAGGCCGTCTTCGAACGACAGGCCGCCGTCTTCCGTCACCGGCACGTTCATGAAGAAGTTCACGTTGGGGACGAGGTCGCGCTTGTCCATCCCGATGTCCGCACGGGCGAGGGCGAGCAGATAGTTGTCGCGGCAGCTGTGCATGAATTTCTTTTGCAGCGCGTAGCGCACGGTGTTGCTCTCGGCCGCGCAGGCACCGCCCAAGGTGTCGTGGCGGCCGCACGTGTCGGCCACGATAGACAACATCGGCCGGCCGCGGTTCGAATACAGCACGGAACCGGCGGACAGGTAGATGCCGCCCTGGCGCTGCAGCGTGTCGGTGACGCTGTAGCTCTCGGCCGTGTCGGCGGCGTTGTAGAAGATCGTGTCGACGGCCTGGTTGCCCTCCAGGTCGACGATGCGCAGCGTCTGGCCGCGTTTGACTTCGTGCAGCCACGGCTCGCCCGCCGGCAGGTCGTGGATGGCGAGGGCGGCGGCGGGATCGAGCGGGCTTTCGCGCAGGGTGTGCATGACGGTCTCCTCAGCGGTAGATCATTTCGGTGTTGGTGTAGCCGCGGGCGTTTTCCGGGCACGACAGGCGGCAGATGTCGTCGCTGCCGGCGGGGCCGGAATCCCACGCGACGATGGCGACCTTGCCCGGCGCGTACTCGGGGCGCGGGTCGAGCGGATGCGGCGCGGTCGAGACCAGCACCAGCGTGTCCATCTCGAAGCGCAGCTCGACGAAGTCGCCGGCCTTCGCGTGGTTCTCGGCGAAGCGGAAGCGCCCGTCCGCATCGACGGCCACTTTGGAAAACAGGTTCACGTTCGGCACGAGGTCGCGCAGGCCCAGGCCCCACTTGCCCATCTCGACGAGCAGGCTGTCCTTGCCGTTGCGGTGCATCGCGTTGCGGTGTTCCTGGTAGCGTTTGACGCCGTGGCGGCGCGCGATGCCTTCCGCGTCCGACAGGCCGCACAGCGGGTCGTGCCAGCCCACGGTGTCGCGCGGGATCGAGGCGAGAATGCGGCCCATGTCCGAGTACAGCACGTGGCCCGCCGTCAGGTGCGCGGTGTGCTGGGCCTTCAGCGTGTCCGGCAGGTTCAGGCGCTCCATGCGCTCGTCGGCGCGATACAGCAGCACGGAGGCGTTGGCGCCGGCTTCCGCCGCGATGAAGCGCAGCGTGGTGCCGCGCCGGACGCGATAGGACCAGTGCGCGCCACCGGGGAAGCGTTCGGTCCACAGCACGCGGGCCGGGTCCAGGTCCGGTGCCAGTTCATTGGTTTGTTCGGTGAGCTGCATGGTGCCTCCGTCAGTCTTGTGCGGTACGGGTGAGTTTTTCGAGCTGTTCCAGGTCGGTCTTGACGCCGGACGTCTCGCGGATGCGGTTCAGGATCCGGCGTTTCAAGGCCGAGAATTCGGGCGCCAATTTGAGGTCCTGGTGGCGCCGGGCGTCGAACGGCACGTCGACGATCGAATCGATGCGCCCCGGACGCGGCGCCATCACGACGACGCGCTCGCCCAGGTAGATCGCTTCCTCGACGTCGTGCGTGACGAACACGATGGTCGTCTTCTCCAGATGGTGGACGTGGCGGATCAGGTCGTGCATCACTTCACGCGTCTGCGCGTCCAGCGCGCCGAACGGCTCGTCCATCAGCAGCACGTCGGGCCGCGCCATCAGCGCCCGCGCGATCGCCACGCGCTGCTGCATGCCGCCCGAGAGTTCCGCCGGATACGCATGCGCCACGTGCGCAAGGCCCATCAGGCCGATCAGCGCGTCGGCGCGGCCGGATGCGATTTCGACGTCGCTGGAGGTCGCGGCGGCGTGGTGCGCGAGGCGGCGGCAGAAGCGGATGTTGTCCTTCACCGTCAGCCACGGGTACAGGCTGTAGCTCTGGAAGACCATGGCGCGGTCGGCGCCGGGGCCGTCGACGTCGCGGCCGTTGCAGACGATGCTGCCTTGTTCGTATTCCTCCAGGCCGCAGATCGTGCGCAGCAAGGTGGACTTGCCGCAGCCGGACGCGCCGACCAGGGTCACGAATTCGCCGGCGGCGATGTCGAGGTCCACGTGCTGCAGCGCCAGCGTGCGCCGGGTCCCGCGGCCATAGTGTTTATAGAGGCCGCGTACGGCAATCTTGGGTGTCATGTTTCAGCCTCGCAGGTGATGCCAGGGAAAGCAGCGCTTGTGCAGCCAGCGGAACGCCTGGTCCGTGAGCAGGCCCACGAGGCCGATCAGCAGGATGCCGGCGAAGATCTTGTCGGTCTGCAGGAAGCGCTGCGCCTTCAGGATTGCGTAGCCGAGGCCCGAGTTCGCGGCCACCAGTTCGGCCACGACGAGGTACGTCCACGCCAGGCACATCGCTCCCCGCAACGTGGTCAGGATCGCGGGACGCGCGGCCGGGATCAGCACGTACTTGATGATCTCCTCGTTGGTCGCGCCCATCGTGCGCGCCGCTTCGATCGGTGCGTCCGGCACGCGTGCCACGTCGGCGGCGACGAGCAGCAGCATCTGGAAGAACACGCCGACCCAGATCACCGCGACCTTGGCGCTCTCCTCGATGCCGACCCACAGCATGATCAGGGGGATGAACGCGACGGCGGGCAGGTAGCGGGTGAATTCCGTCAGCGGCTCGAGGAAGGCGCGCACCGGGGCATACGTCCCGACCAGCACGCCGAGCGGCACGGCGACGAGGGCCGCCACGCAGAAACCGCCCAGCACGCGGCCGATGCTGACGATCACGTCGCCCAGCAGGTCGCCGTCGCGGTACCACTCGCCCAGCTGGGCCAGTACCTGCCACGGCGGCGGCAGGAACACGGGATCGGCCCAGCCGTTCAGCGAGACGACGATCCATGCCGCCAGCGGCAGCACGAAGCCGGCGACGGCCAGCGCGAGCGCGCTGCGGCGGCGCAGGTCGCCGCGCACGTCCCACGGCGAGCGGCGGTTGCGCATCACCGTCGGGCCGGCCGCGCGGTCAAGGGGAGGCAAGTCGTCGCGCATGGCTTACTTCTTGAGGGCGTCGGCCAGCAGCGAGGCGTCGATGCCGGCGGCGTAGTCGACCGGGCCGGCGATCAGCTTGTTCGTGCTGAGGAATTTGTGGATCTCGGGACCGGCCGCGACGAGCGACTGCGGCTTGCTCGCGTCGAGCGCGGCCTGGTTGTCGGCGCGGTCGAAGAAGCGGGTGCCGGGCAGGAAGACCTTGTACTCGGCCGGCTTGATGCCGACCACTTTCGACATGATCTGCACCGCCTCGTCCGGGTGGTCGTGGATGAAGGCCTGCGTGTCGAACCATGCCTGGATCATGCCGACGAGTTCCTGGCGCTTGGTCTTGTCGCGCAGGGCCTTGCCGTGGGCGACGAGCAGGTCGGGCACGAGGCCCGGCATGTCGCGCGACGTGAACAGCGCGTGGCCCTTGCCGCTCGTCTGGATCTTGTTGACCCACGGGTTCCACACGACGGCGGCATCCACACGTCCTGCCACGAACGCGGCGGCCGCATCGCCGGCGGACAGGTTGACGATCTTGACGTCGTTGACGCTCATGCCGTTCTTCGCGAGTGCCGTGGCGAGCACGAAGTGCGAGATGCTGAACTGCTCCAGCGCCACCGTGCGGCCCTTCAGGTCGGCGAACGACTTGATCTTCGGGCCGACCATCAGCGCGTCGTTGCCGGCCGAGTTGTCGTTGACCAGCACGGCCTTGACGTCGACCTTCTTCGCCAGCGGGGTCATGGTGTCCGACCACGTCTGCGCATTGGCATCGAGCTGGCCGGCCGACAGCGCGGAGACGGAGTCCGTGTAGTTGCCGAACCAGACCAGCTTGACGTTGGCGCCGTGCCGCTTGAAGAATCCCTTCTGGTCCGCGACGTACCAGGCAACCCACCCCGGCCAGTCGGACAGGCCGACCTTGACCTCGGCGTGTGCCGGCCCGGCGGCCGACAGCGCCGCGCACAGGGCGAGAACCGTTGCGATGGAACTGCGAAGGATGCGGTGGTGCTGGAAGAAACGCATGATGGAGCTCCCGAAGTGGATAAGAACGAGAGGCGGGCGATTGCGGCGCAATCGTCCTCCTCCCGGGCTTTTATCCCTCCGTGTAGCTCCTTGCCGCGTGGCGGCGGGGAACCGGCAGCTCTCGGACCAGCACCGCGTGCGCGGTCGGAACCCTAGCCACCATTTAGAGATGTGCGCGATGCCGACACCGGCCCACCTCTCGTTGCAGGTTCAATTTGCAAGAACGGTGCCAGCCGGGTCCGGCCGGGCTTTGCCCGTGTGTGTGTGCTCCGCGCATGCGTATGACGCGCCGCGGCGGTGCGTCCGTGCGCCGATCTGGTGCGTTTCTCACGCGGGCAGCGCGCCATCGCCGTCGACGCGGGCGGGCATCGACCTTGCATGGGATGGAGGACGATCACGCAGCGGAGCACCGATGTCCACCTTTGCCAGCACCTTGTGTCACCGTCTCGCCCGCCTTGCCTGGGCGTTCCTGTACCTGCTGGCCTCGCAGCCGGCGCACCGCTATCCGTGGATGGCGCGGCCGGCACCACCGGGGTCACCACCGGGGTCAGAGCCCGATTTTTGGAAATTGCCCAAAAAAGGGCTCTGACCCCGGTTTGAGATGGCGCATCAGTCGCGCGGCAATGGCTTGCCTTTCGCGATCACTTCGTGGCAGTCGCCCTTGATGGTGGCGTTGTCGTAGTCGGTCCAGCCGTAGCTGTCGACGTAGCGCTTGTGCTGCTTGAAGGCGGTGTTCACGAAGCTCCAGTCCAGGCGCTCGTCCGGGTAGCGCACGTCGCCCAGGTCGAGCAGTGTGTGGAACATGTTTTCGGTCGCCAGCTTCGCCTTGCGGTGGCGGCGCAGTTGCGTGACCTTGTCCGGGAAGCGCTCCGCGTAAGAGTCGGAGTACCAGGCGAACGCGGGGACGTGGAATTCGTATTGCGTGTTGTGGCCGTGGAAGGCGAGGCGGCAGTTGTTGTCGTACAGCGTCTGGCCGTGGTCGGCCACGTACAGCATCGCGGCCGGCTTGTCGGCCTCTTTCAAGGTGCCGATCACGTGGTCGAGGAACCAGTCCGTGTACAGGATCGAGCTGTCGTAGCTGTTGTTCAGCTTGTCCTTGATGCGGATGTCCGTGTAGACGGGCTTGTCGATGCCGTACAGCGACGGCAGCCATTTGTCGAACTGCTTCGGGTAGCGGTGGCTGTAGTTCCAGTGGCTGCCCAGCGTGTGCAGCACGATCAGCTTTTTCGGCGCCGGGTCCGCGACGGCATGTTTCAGCGGGCCGAACAGGATTTCGTCGTAATTGGAATTGTCCGTGAAGCCGCCCAGGTTCAGGAAGTCGACGACGTCCGCTTCCTTCGCGAACACGGACACGGGCGTGTCGAACTTGCCGAACGAGATCTGGTTCGACAGCCAGAACGTTTTATAGCCCGCTTCCTTGAACGCGGTCAGGAAGGATTTTTCCGAGAACCCGTCCTTGAGGCTTTGCGTGGCCGGCTTGCGCGAGATGATGACGGGGACGCTCAAGCGCGTGGCCGACACGGACGTGATCACGTCGCGCAGCACGACGAGGTTGTCTTCCTTCGACAGCAGCGGGTTCGTGTCGCGCTCGTAGCCGTTCAGGCTCCAGCGGTCGTAGCGCGACGATTCGCCGATCACCATCACGATCACCTGCGGATCGTCGTTCGGTTCGGCCAGGTGCGCATCGAAGCGGAAGCGGGCGCTTCTCCGGTTCAGGTCGGCGAGGTAGACGCGTTCCTTGTAAAAATCGACGCCGCGCGCGGCCAGGCCGAACGGCCACGAGTGGGCGAACGCGTCCAGGTCGAACGGCAGCTTCATCCAGTGCGCCAGCGGCGGCAGCGATGCGGCGCGCGGGATGCTGGACGGGCGCGGCGCTGCGGTCTCTTCGCTGGCGGGTTCGACGCTGTCCGGGGCGGGCGTCTTCACGAGCCGGACGGTCGCCGACCCCGGAGCGGCACGCGTCAGCGGCGGCGGGGCGACGCCGTATTTCAGGCCGTAGGCGAAGACAACGGCCGCGATCGCCAGCACGCCCAGCACGACGGGGCGCGACACGTCGGCCCAGTCGAGGTCGCGCGTGCGCCAGGCCGCGATCCAGCTCGTGACGAACCATGCGAGCACGCCGAGGAAGACGCCGGCCAGCAGCCAGACTTTGCTGCCGAGGAATTCCATGGCCTCGGCCGGACTCGTCTCCGCGATGATGCCGAGGTGGTGCGTGGAGATCCCCTGGCCGTAGAACGCAAATAAATAAAGCTCGACGGGCAGCGCGAGGAAGGCGGGCAGCAGCAGCCAGTGGAAGTACGCCGGGCGCTTGAACACGCCCCATACGCCCAGCCAGGCCAGCAGTTCGATGCCGGCCACCTGGCCGGGGTGCGACAGCGGCTGGCCGAACAGCGGCGCCACGTACGGCACGCAGGACAGGAGCAGATAAGTGAGCGCGACGTACAGGTTGCGCGGGCGTAGCAGGAATGACATCGAGCGTGCGTATGCGGCAGAGCGTGGGCGAAGTCGGCTATTATCCGATTTTTGCCACAGGTAACGCCATTCCCTCTGCACAACGGATGAAATCCATCGTACACTGGTTGTGTCGTTATCACGACATCTACTGAGCGTTTACGCAATCTCCCGCCGCTGTCGGGGTGCTTGGTCAGCAAGTTTGTTGACCCGGCCCCGCTTCAGGTCTATACTCGCGAGTTCTCGAATTATTCTACGCATGGTTTACGCATAACAGCCGCTCCCGCTGGTGAGTGGCTTTCGTCGCCTGTACAGAGAGTTGCGGGACAAGGTTTCAGCCCCGGGAAGCAAGAGCCCCGGGTCATTAACTAGTAGTCATTTTGTTGGATTTTTGAACGATGCCAACCATCAATCAACTGATTCGCAAGCCGCGTGAAGCCGCGGTTGTGAAGAGCAAGTCGCCGGCACTGGAAAACTGCCCGCAAAAGCGTGGTGTCTGCACCCGTGTCTACACGACGACCCCGAAGAAGCCGAACTCGGCACTGCGTAAAGTCGCCAAAGTCCGCCTGACCAACGGTTTCGAAGTCATTTCGTACATCGGCGGTGAAGGCCACAACCTGCAGGAACACTCGGTCGTGCTGATCCGCGGCGGTCGTGTGAAAGACTTGCCGGGTGTGCGTTACCACATGGTCCGCGGTGCACTGGATACCCAGGGCGTGAAAGACCGTAAGCAGGCCCGTTCGAAGTACGGTGCCAAGCGTGCCAAGGCTGCCAAGAAGTAATCTTCTTGCAATCTGGGTAAATTAATATTGAGTTAGTTGAGGCGGCCGGAAGGCCGAGTAAGTGAAGGGCTTTGATGGCCTTTCGCGAGTGCGCAAGCACTCAACTGAAGACAGGAAGGAATTGAAATGCCACGTCGTCGTGAAGTACCCAAGCGCGAAATTCTGCCGGATCCGAAATTCGGCAACATCGATCTCGCCAAGTTCGTCAACGTCCTGATGTTGTCCGGCAAGAAGTCGGTCGCAGAAAACATCATCTACGGTGCCTTCGACTACATCCAGTCGAAATCGGGCAAGGACCCGCTGGAAGTGTTCGCAACCGCGATCAACAACTGCAAGCCGATGGTCGAGGTGAAGTCCCGCCGCGTCGGTGGCGCCAACTACCAGGTGCCGGTTGAAGTGCGTCCGGTCCGCCGTATGGCCCTGTCTATGCGTTGGTTGCGCGAAGCCGCAAACAAGCGTAGCGAGAAATCCATGCAGCAGCGCCTGGGTGGCGAGCTGATGGAAGCAGCAGAAGGCCGCGGCGGCGCGATGAAGCGTCGTGACGAAGTCCACCGTATGGCTGAAGCGAACAAGGCGTTCTCGCACTTCCGCTTCTAAGCGAATGGCCAACTTCCCTTGGGGGCAGAACGCCTCCGGGGTGGTGCGGCCATGCAGTATCAGTTGTTCAGGCCGAGCTCATTTTGATCACCAGAATGCTGCTCGGTTTTGTCCATTCAAAAGTTAGGAAAATTTATGGCACGCACTACCCCTATTGAGCGCTACCGTAACATCGGTATCTCCGCTCACATCGACGCCGGTAAGACGACGACCACCGAGCGCATCCTGTTCTACACCGGTGTGAACCACAAGATCGGTGAAGTGCACGACGGTGCAGCTACCATGGACTGGATGGAGCAGGAGCAAGAGCGCGGCATCACCATTACCTCGGCAGCGACGACCTGCTTCTGGAAGGGTATGGCGAACAATTTCGAGCCGCACCGCTTCAACATCATCGACACCCCGGGCCACGTCGACTTCACCATCGAGGTGGAGCGTTCGATGCGCGTCCTGGACGGCGCCTGCATGGTCTACTGTGCAGTCGGCGGCGTGCAGCCGCAGTCGGAAACCGTGTGGCGTCAGGCTAACAAGTACAAAGTCCCGCGTCTGGCGTTCGTCAACAAGATGGACCGTACCGGTGCGAACTTCTTCAAGGTGTACGAGCAGATGCGCGCCCGCCTGAAGGCCAACCCGATCCCGCTGCAGATCCCGATCGGCGCCGAAGACAACTTCAAGGGCGTGGTCGACCTCGTCAAGATGCAAGCGATCTACTGGGACGACGCGTCGCAGGGCATGAAGTTCGACTACCGCGAGATCCCGGCCGAGCTGGTCGATCAAGCCAACGAATGGCGCGAAAAACTGGTCGAGACCGCTGCTGAAGCGTCGGAAGACCTGATGAACAAGTACCTCGAAGAGGGCGAGCTGACCGAAGCCGAGATCAAGCAGGCACTGCGCCAGCGTACGATCGCTTCGGAAATCGTCCCGATGATGTGCGGCACCGCCTTCAAGAACAAGGGCGTGCAGGCCATGCTGGACGCGGTCATCGAGTACCTGCCGTCGCCGGTCGACATTCCGCCGGTCAGCGGTACCGACGAGGACGACCAGCCGGTCACCCGTACGGCATCGGACGACGAGAAATTCGCTGCGCTGGCATTCAAGATCATGACCGACCCGTTCGTCGGCCAGCTGATCTTCTTCCGCGTGTACTCGGGCGTCATCAAGTCGGGCGACACCGTGTTCAACCCGATCAAGAGCAAGAAAGAGCGCGTCGGCCGTATTCTGCAGATGCACGCGAACCAGCGCGAAGAGATCAAGGAAGTCCGCGCCGGCGACATCGCCGCTGCTGTCGGCCTGAAAGAAGCGACGACCGGTGAAACGCTGTGCGACCCGGCTGCCCCGATCATCCTGGAAAAGATGGTGTTCCCGGAGCCGGTGATCCAGCAGGCCGTCGAGCCGAAGACCAAGGCCGACCAGGAAAAGATGGGCCTGGCACTGAACCGTCTGGCTCAGGAAGACCCGTCGTTCCGCGTGCGCACCGACGAAGAATCGGGCCAGACCATCATCGGTGGTATGGGCGAGCTGCACCTGGAGATCATCGTCGACCGTATGAAGCGTGAATTCGGCGTGGAAGCGACCGTCGGCAAGCCGCAGGTGGCTTACCGCGAAACGATCCGCAAGTCGGTCAGCGACGTCGAAGGCAAGTTCGTCAAGCAGTCGGGTGGTCGTGGTCAGTACGGTCACGCCGTGCTGTCGATCGAGCCGCAGGAACCGGGCAAGGGCTTCGAGTTCATCGACGCGATCAAGGGTGGTGTGATTCCGCGTGAATTCATCCCGGCGGTCGAAAAAGGTGTGCGCGAGACGCTGTCGAGCGGCGTGATGGCCGGCTATCCGGTGGTCGACGTGAAAGTCACGCTGACCTTCGGTTCGTACCACGACGTGGACTCGAACGAAAACGCGTTCCGCATGGCTGGTTCGATGGCATTCAAGGAAGGCTGCCGTCGCGCCAACCCGGTCATCCTCGAGCCGATGATGGCCGTGGAAGTGGAAACGCCGGAAGACTACGCCGGTACGGTGATGGGCGACCTGTCGTCCCGCCGCGGCATGGTGCAGGGCATGGACGAGATCCCGGGTGGCGGCGGCAAGATCATCAAGGCCGAAGTCCCGCTGTCGGAAATGTTCGGTTACTCGACCGTGCTGCGTTCGGCAACCCAGGGTCGTGCGACCTACACGATGGAATTCAAGCACTATGCTGAAGCACCGAAGCATGTGATGGACGCCATCGTTACGGCAAAAGCCAAGTAATAGTTAATCAGTCGAGGACAGGGCGGTGAACCTGCTCTGTCCTACAAAAAATAAGATATTGTTCTTTTAAAGGAAGATCAAAATGGCAAAAGGTAAATTCGAACGGACCAAGCCGCACGTGAACGTCGGCACCATCGGTCACGTTGACCACGGCAAAACCACCCTGACGGCTGCAATCGCAACCGTTCTGTCGAAGAAATTCGGCGGCGAAGCCAAGGCCTACGACCAGATCGACGCGGCTCCGGAAGAAAAAGCACGCGGCATCACCATCAACACCGCGCACGTCGAGTACGAAACGGCCAACCGCCACTACGCACACGTCGACTGCCCGGGCCACGCCGACTACATCAAGAACATGATCACCGGTGCTGCCCAGATGGACGGCGCGATCCTGGTGTGCTCCGCCGCTGACGGCCCGATGCCGCAGACCCGCGAACACATCCTGCTGGCTCGCCAGGTGGGTGTTCCGTACATCATCGTGTTCCTGAACAAGTGCGACCTGGTCGACGACGCAGAACTGCTGGAACTGGTCGAAATGGAGGTGCGTGAGCTCCTGTCGAAGTACGAGTTCCCGGGCGACGACCTGCCGATCATCAAGGGTTCGGCTCGTATGGCGCTGGAAGGCCAGCAGGGCGAAATGGGCGAAGACTGCATCATCCGCCTGGCTGAAGCCCTGGACACCTACATCCCGACCCCGGAACGTGCCGTCGACGGCGCCTTCCTGATGCCGGTGGAAGACGTGTTCTCGATCTCGGGCCGCGGTACCGTGGTGACCGGTCGTGTCGAGCGCGGCATCATCAAGGTCGGCGAAGAGATCGAAATCGTCGGTATCGTCGATACCGTGAAGACGACCTGCACCGGCGTGGAAATGTTCCGCAAGCTGCTGGACCAGGGTCAAGCTGGCGACAACGTCGGCCTGCTGCTGCGCGGCACGAAGCGTGAAGACGTCCAGCGTGGCCAGGTCCTGGCCAAGCCGGGTTCGATCAAGCCGCACACCGACTTCACGGGCGAAGTGTACGTGCTGTCGAAGGACGAAGGCGGTCGTCACACCCCGTTCTTCAACAACTACCGTCCGCAGTTCTACTTCCGTACGACTGACGTGACCGGCTCGATCGTTCTGCCGGCCGACAAAGAGATGGTCATGCCGGGCGACAACGTGTCGATCACCGTCAAGCTGATCGCTCCGATCGCGATGGAAGAAGGTCTGCGCTTCGCAATCCGCGAAGGCGGCCGTACCGTCGGCGCCGGCGTGGTTGCCAAGATCATCGCCTAATAGCTTGATCCAGTAGCAAAGACGAGACAGAAGGGACAGGCCAGAAGGTCTGTCCCTTCTGCTTGTGCAGTAAGGGATAAAACGGTGTTATACTGCCGTCCCCTCCGCAGTATCCGCAGTACCTGACACATTGATTGCCGGCCCGTGTGCCGGTTCGTTCTTTTTTAAGGAAATAGCATGTCCGCTCCGAATCAGAAAATCCGTATCCGCCTGAAAGCGTTCGACTACAAGCTGATCGACCAGTCCGCTCTGGAAATCGTCGACACCGCCAAGCGCACCGGCGCAGTCGTCAAGGGCCCGGTTCCGCTGCCGACCCGCATCCAGCGTTTCGACGTGCTGCGTTCCCCGCACGTCAACAAGACCTCGCGCGACCAGTTCGAAATCCGTACGCACCAGCGTCTGATGGACATCGTGGACCCGACCGACAAGACCGTCGACGCGCTGATGAAGCTGGACCTGCCGGCTGGCGTTGACGTCGAAATCAAGCTGCAGTAATCGTATTTCCGCCGCGGCGTGAGCCGCAGCGATCCGGGCCGGTACCGCCTTGCGGACCGGCCCGTTGTCTTTTGGAGGCCCCGTGATCGACACCGCACGCCTGCGCCTGCGCCAGTGGCGCGACACCGACCTGGAACCGTTCGCGCGCATGAATGCGGATGCCCGCGTGATGGAACATTTTCCCGCGCCGCTAGACCGTGCCGCCAGCGACACGCTCGCCGCCAGGCTGCGCGCCGAGATCGCAGAACGGGGCTATGGGTTATGGGCCGTCGAACTGCGGCACACGGGCGAATTCATCGGCTTCACCGGCCTGCGCAGCCCGGCCGTGCCCTTGCCGATCGGCCCGTGCGTGGAGATCGGCTGGCGCCTCGCCGTCGGCCACTGGGGTCGGGGCCACGCGTCGGAAGCGGCGCGGGCGGCGCTCGCGTATGGATTCGCCACGCTGGGCCTCGACGAGATCGTGTCGTTCACCGCGCTGCCGAACGTGCGCTCGCAGGCCGTCATGCAGCGCATCGGCATGACGCATCGGGGCGAAATGTTCGAGCACCCCAGCGTCGCGCCGGGGCACCCTTTGCGGCCTCATTGCCTGTACCGGCTCACGCGCCGGCAGTGGAAAGCCGGGCAGGCCGAATAGCGGTCAGGCGGCTTTCAGCGCCAGTTCCTCGGCCAGCCGGTTATGCCGCTCCAGCACGACCGGCAGATCCACCGTCCGCAACACGCCATCCTTCACGACGACCTTGCCGTTGATGACGCTGTGATTCACGTTGGCCGGCGTGCAGAACACGAGCGCGGCCACCGGATCGTGCAGCGCCCCCGCGAAGCCGACGCCATCCAGCTTGAACATGACGATATCCGCCGACATGCCCGGCGCGATGCTGCCGATGTCGTCGCGATTGAGCACCTTCGCGCCGCCCAGCGTGGCGAGTTCCAGCGCCTGGCGCGCCGTCATCGCATCCGGGCCGAAGCCCACGCGCTGCAGCAGCATCGCCTGGCGCACCTCGCCCAGCATGTGCGCGCCGTCGTTCGACGCACTGCCGTCCACGCCGAGGCCCACGGGCACGCCCGCATCGACCATCTTGCGCACCGGTGCGATGCCGGACGCGAGGCGCATGTTCGAGCACGGGCAGTGCGCGACGCCGGTGCCCGTCCGTGCGAACAGGCGGATGCCCGCGTCGTCCAGCTGCACGCAGTGCGCGTGCCACACGTCGTGGCCGACCCACCCGCAGTCTTCCGCATATTCGGCCGGCGTCATGTTGAATTTCTCGCGGCTGTAGGCGATGTCGTTGACGTTTTCCGCGAGGTGCGTGTGCAGCGACACGCCGTGGCTGCGCGCCAGCAGCGCCGCTTCCTTCATCAGGTCGCGCGACACGGAGAACGGCGAGCAGGGCGCCACGACGATCCGCTGCATCGCGTGGCGCGAGGCGTCGTGGTAGGTCTCGATCAGGCGTTGCGTGTCCTTCAGGATCGCCGCTTCGTCTTCCACGACGCTGTCCGGCGGCAGGCCGCCTTTCGAGCGCCCCACGCTCATCGCGCCGCGCGACGCGTGGAAGCGCATGCCGATGGTGTGCGCCGCTTCGATGCTGTCGTCGAGGCGGCAATCGTTCGGGTAGATGTACAGGTGGTCGCTGCTCGTCGTGCAGCCGGACAGGATCAGTTCCGCCATCGCGGTGAGCGTCGACACGTGGACCATCTCGCCCGTCAGGTTCGCCCACACGGGGTACAGGTTCGTCAGCCAGTTGAACAGCTCGCCGTCCTGCGCGGCCGGGATGACGCGC
The DNA here is from genome assembly GCF_029223865.1 of Telluria mixta. NCBI lineage: Bacteria > Pseudomonadati > Pseudomonadota > Betaproteobacteria > Burkholderiales > Oxalobacteraceae > Telluria > Telluria mixta. The sequence continues at coordinate 1,611,542 of NZ_CP119520.1, read as the reverse complement.
GTGAGGCTCTGGTACATGTGATGGTGCGTGTTGACGAGGCCGGGGATGACGACGTGGCCACGCGCGTCGATCACTTCGTCGGCATCGCGCGGCAGGTCGTCCGTCGTGCCCACGTGCTCGATCACGTTGCCGCGGATGAAAATAGCGCCGTCTTCGATTTCGCGGCGTTGCGCGTCCATCGTGACGAGGACGCGCGCATGTTTGATCAGGAGAGTTTTGCTCATCGATTTTCCACTTTTTTAGATTTCAACACTGCGGAAACAATGCGCGGGCACTGCGGAAACAATGTCGGGGATCGTCCCTGTCAGATCGCCTCCAGGTCTTTCACCAGCAGGGGCTGCGGGACGTCTTCTTCGTCGTCGTGGACTTCCACGGGACGGTTCGGCAGCACCAGGTTCAGCAGGACGGCCATGATGGCGCCCGTGCTGATCCCCGAGCCGAAGATCTCGTTCACGAACGGCGGCAGCTTGGCCAGCAGTTCGGGACGCACGCTGACGGCGAGGCCGCAACCGATCGAGACGGCGATGATGAGGCCCGTGCGCTTGTCGTGCTCGACCTTGCCCAGCATCTGCACGCCGGCCGTGAGGATCATCGCGAACATCATGAGGCCGGCGCCGCCCAGCACGGGCTGCGGGATCGTGACGACGACGGCGCCCAGCACCGGGAACAGGCCGGCCAGCGCCAGCATCACGCCGGTGAGGGCGACGACGTGGCGGCTCGCGACGCCGGTCAGCGAGATGACGCCCACGTTCTGCGCGAACGTCGACATCGGCGGCGCGCCCAGGGTCGACGCGAACGCGGAACCGACGCCATCGCACAGCACGCCGCGCTTGAGCAGCGTGCCGCGCATCTTCGTTTCCGTCGCGGCGCCCAGCGCCATGAACGTGCCGGTCGTTTCGACCATCGTCACGACGTAGGCGAGGCCCATCGCGAAGATGCCGCTCGGCGGGAAGCTCATGCCGAAGTGCAGCGGCTGCGGCAGCGCGAACACGGCGGCCTTCTGCACGCTCGAGAAGTCGACGAGGCCCAGGCCCAGGCAGACGGCGTAGCCGATCGCGATGCCGATCACGATGGCGGAGGCGGAGATGATGCCCTTGCCGAACTGCACGAGCGCCACGACGATCGCCAGCACGAACAGCGCGATGCCCAGGTTCTCGGGCGCGCCATAGTTCGCGCCAGGCGCCTTGCCCCCCGCGGCCCAGTCGACGGCGACGGGGACGAGCGACAGGCCGATCATCGTCACGACGACGGCCGTCACCTGGTGCGGGAACAGCTTGCGGATCTGCGGCATGAAGAAACTGCCGACGATCATGACGACGGAGCCGGCGAGCGACGAGCCGAGGATGCCCGCCACGCCATGCTCGAAACCGATGCTGATGGCCGCGCCGACGAAGGCGAAGCTGGTGCCCATCACGCACGGGAGGCGGATGCCGACCGGGCCGATGCCCTTGCACTGGATGATCGTGACGATGCCCGAGCCCAGCAGCGCCGCGTTGACGAGTGCGACGATCTGGTCCGCGGGCAATTTGAGGATCGCGCCGACGACGAGCGGCACGGCGATGATGCCGCCGAGGGCGGCAAGCATGTGCTGGGCGGCGAGGAGGGTCGTGGTGATGAGAGGGGGGCGGTCGTCGACCTTGTACAGCAGATTATTCATGTGTGTCTCCGTCGAATGTTGTCCTGAACTGCGTCGGGTGGTTCGATGATTTCCGGACGGTGGAGACGGTGAACCACGGCAGGCAATCCGAGATCCGGATGCAACCGATTGCGATGTCTCCACAATGCTTGGGCCACTCTGCGGCGGCTTGTTTCCAAATCATGATGCCCCTGCATTTCGGCACTGTCAACGAATTTGTATACAGTTTCTAATGGAAAAGAAGTAGATGAATCTGCCGCTTCACAGAGGGAAAGCAGGGTATTTGCGCATCCTCTGTATACAATTTTTCACGAGCGTTTTGCGTGGAAATATCAGATGAACCGGTCGGACTCAGGCCTCTTGATAAGCCGAATAGCGGCCTGATCTTGAATGAAGAGCGTCCGGTAGTTGTAATTACTGAAACACATCGGTAATAATCGCGCCTCAGGAGGAAGCGATGGCGACCATGAAACAGGTAGCGGCGCGTGCCGGGGTGTCGATCTCCACGGTGTCGCACGTGATCAACAACACGCGCGTCGTCAGCGACGACGTGCGCCAGCGCGTGCTCGGCATCATCGACGAGATGCGCTACATCCCCAGTGCCGTCGCCCGCAGCCTCAAGAACGACAAGACCCACACCATCGGCGTGCTCGTGCCGAACTCGTCCAATCCATACTTCGCCGAACTGATCCGCTGGATCGAGGACGCGGCATTCGGGCTCGGCTACAACATCATCCTGTGCAACGCGCACGGCGGCGCGCAAAAGCAGACGGCCTATCTGCGCCTGCTGATGGAAAAGCGCATCGATGGCCTGGTCCTCGTCGCCAGCGGCGCCGACGACGAACAGGATCTGTTGCTGCGCCACGAAACCGTCCCGATCGTCCAGCTGGAACGGGCGCTGCCCGGGCTCGATGCGGACCTGGTCCTGGCCGGCCAGGAAGAGGGCGGATATCAGGCGACGCGTCACCTGATCGAACTGGGACACCGGGACATCGCCTGCGTGTCCGGCCCGGCCGACCTGCCGCGCACGCGCGAACGCGTCGGCGGCTTCATGCGCGCGATGGCCGAGGCCGGTTTGACCGTCGCGCCGGACCGGATCGTGCACGAGGAATTCACGAGCGCCGGCGGCCACGCGGCCTTTACGCGCCTGCTGGGGCGGGAGCAGCGGCCGACGGCCGTGTTCGTCACAAGCGACCTGATGGCGCTGGGCGGCCTGTGCGCCGCCGGTGCGGCCGGGGTGCGCGTGCCGGCGCAATTGTCCGTGGTCGGCTATGACGACATCGCCGGCGCCGGCTATGCGCTGCCGCCGCTGACGACGGTGGCGCCGCCCAAGCGCGACATGGCGGAGCTCGCCATCGAACTGCTGATCGACCGCATCCGCGGCGAGCATGCGCCGCTGCGCCGCACGGCGCTGGCCAGCACGCTGGTCGTGCGGGCGTCGACGGCGCCGCCGCAATGAGCCGTCAGGTGGCCGCCGGCGCGGCCGGTGTCGCCTCGCGCGCATCGTGCAGGTGCAGTCGCTGCGTCGGAAACGCGAACTCGATCTCCAGTGCCGCAAAACGGTCCATCAGCTGCAGATAAATCTCCTGCTGGATATCCATGTAGCGGTTGAAATCCGCCGTTTCCACCCAGTACACGACGTCGAAATTCAGCGCGGGCGCGACCATGCCGGCGAAGTGCGCGCGCTCGAACGTCACCCCTTCGTGCGCCTGGACGATCTCCGTCAGCAGCGGAGGAATGAGGCGCAGCTTGTCCGTCGGCGTGTCGTACGCGACGGCGACCGTGAAGGCGGCGCGGCGCCGGCTCATGCGCGTCATGTTCTGCAGGCGGCTCTTCAGCAAATCCGCGTTCGAGAACACGAGCTGCTCGCCGCCCAGGCTGCGCAGCCGGGTCGTTTTCAAGCCCACGTATTCCACGGTGCCCAGGTATTTGTCGACGATGATGAAGTCGCCGACGACGAAGGGCTTGTCGAGCACGATGGACAGCGACGCGAACAGATCGCCCAGGATGTTCTGGACGGCCAGTGCCACCGCGATACCGCCGATCCCCAGCGAGGCGACGAGGGTCGTGATGTTAACGCCCAGATTGTCCAGCACCATCAGCAGCAGCACGGTCCACAGCACGGTCTGCGCGATGAAGCCGACGGCCGCCGCCGACGTGGCGCGCGCCGGATCGCCGGCGCGGTTCTGGTAATAATCCGTCAGCCAGGCGCGCAGCGCGCGGTGGCCCCAGACGGCGGCCTGGATCAGGCCGGTGACGATGGCGACCCGCGTCGCGAACAGGTGCACTTCCGGCGGCAGGATGAGAAACTTGCTGCCGGCGAACAGGCCCATGATGACGATGGCCAGCAGCCGCGTGCCGTCGAGCGCTTCGACGACGATGTCGTCCAGGCGCGTCTCCGTGCGCTCGGCCAGCTTGCGCATGTGGTGCACGCCCAGCCGCTTGGCGATATACAGGGCCAGCGCGACGCCGGCCGCGATGCCGAGGGCCGTCAGCCATGCCAGGGTCGTGTTATTGAAGAACACTACATTCATCCGATCATCCTTTCCGTTGTCGCGGATGTCACATTGTACGGGGGAGAGGTGACACACAAGTTTTTTCGGACGGGTATTGCGCTTTGCTAAAACATCCTCGTATAATGCGGCTCCCCGGGCGGTTAGTTCAGCTGGTTAGAATACTTGGTCGACATCCAAGGGGTCGCAGGTTCGAATCCTGCACCGCCCACCAGAATTCCTCCATATCGCAGGCCCCGAGCCTGCAGAGAAAAGACGCCAAGGTATCTTTTCTGTGCCGTTCAGCCTGAACGGATTCCTCTGATCTCCAAGACACTAGCGTTAAACGCAACAGGCCGCGTCAACTCCGCATTCTCTTGTTGCGTCTATCCGTAGCGCGCGCTATACTAGCCGGCTTCGGTGTGGGCCTATCTTTTTTCGGTCCACGCGTTTAAGAGGAAGTTTTTTTAAAACTTCCGAAAGTCAACTAGCCCCGCCCAATCGTAGGTGGGAATGGAGAAAAAATGAGCCTGGGCCTTCTCGGTCGCAAGGTTGGCATGATGCGCATCTTCACGGACGACGGCGATTCGATTCCCGTCACCGTGCTGGACGTGTCGAACAACCGTGTTGCGCAAATCAAAACTCCTGAAACTGATGGTTATGCCGCAGTTCAGGTCGTCTTCGGTCAACGTCGCGCCTCGCGCGTGAACAAGGCCGCTGCCGGTCACTACGCCAAAGCTGGCGTCGAAGCTGGCACGATGCTGAAGGAATTCCGCGTCGAAGCCGCTCAAGCCGCTGGTTTCAAGACTGGCGACGCAGTCAATGTCTCGATGTTCGAAGTGGGCCAGAAAATCGACGTGCAAGGCACCTCGATCGGTAAGGGCTACGCCGGTACCATCAAGCGTTACAACTTCTCGTCGGGCCGCGCCACCCACGGTAACTCGCGTTCGCACAACGTGCCGGGTTCCATCGGTATGGCACAGGATCCGGGCCGCGTGTTCCCGGGTAAGCGCATGACCGGTCACATGGGTGACGTCACTGTCACGACCCAGAACCTGGAAATCGCCCGTATCGACGCCGAGCGTCAACTGCTGCTGGTTAAAGGTGCCGTTCCTGGCGCCAAGAACGGTCAAGTGATCGTCAAGCCGGCAGTCAAAGTCAAAGCCAAGAAAGGAGCGTAAGAGATGGAACTGAAGCTCCTGAATGAGCAAGGCCAAGCTGGCGCCGCAGTCAACGCCGCCGACACCGTGTTCGGCCGTGACTACAACGAAGCCCTGATCCACCAGATCGTGGTCGCCTACGCCGCTAACGCGCGCTCGGGCAACCGCAAGCAGAAGGATCGTGAAGAAGTCTCCCACACGACCAAGAAGCCGTGGCGTCAAAAAGGTACGGGCCGCGCTCGTGCCGGTATGTCGTCGTCGCCGCTGTGGCGCGGTGGTGGTCGTATCTTCCCGAACTCGCCGGACGAGAACTTCACGCACAAGGTCAACAAGAAGATGCATCGCGCAGGTATCTGCTCGATCTTCTCGCAGCTGGCCCGCGAAGACCGCCTGAGCGTCATCGAGAACCTGACCGTCGAAGCACCGAAGACCAAGCTGCTGTCGCAAAAGCTGCAGGGCATGGGTCTGGACTCGGTCCTGGTGATCACCGACACCATCGATGAAAACCTGCTGCTGGCATCGCGCAACCTGCCGAACGTGCTGGTTGTCGAGCCGAAGCACGCCGACCCGATGTCGCTGGTGTTCTACAAGAAAGTCCTGGTCACCAAAGCTGCTCTGGCCAAGATCGAGGAGATGTACGCATGAGCGCCGCAATCAAATTCAGCGAAGAGCGCCTGATGAAGGTGCTGCTGGCTCCGGTCATTTCCGAAAAGGCGACCTTCGTCGCGGAAAAGAACGAACAGATCGTGTTCAAGGTCCTGCCGGACGCGACCAAGCCGGAAATCAAAGCCGCCGTCGAGCTGCTGTTCAAAGTCGAAGTGGAATCGGTGCAGACCGTGAACCGCGAAGGCAAGCAGAAGCGTTCGGGCCGTTTCACCGGTCGTCGCAACCACACCAAGCGCGCTTTCGTGGCCCTGAAGCCGGGCCAGGAAATCAATTTTGTCGAGGAGGCTAAATAATGGCACTCGTTAAGATGAAGCCAACCTCCCCAGGCCGCCGCGGCATGGTGAAGGTTGTGAACCCCGACCTGTACAAGGGTCGTCCGTTCGCAGCCCTGGTTGAGAAGAAATCGAAGACCGCTGGCCGTAACAACAACGGTCACATCACCACCCGCCACATCGGCGGTGGTCACAAGCACCACTACCGCGTGGTCGACTTCAAGCGCAACAAGGACGGTATCCCGGCCAAGGTCGAGCGCATTGAATACGACCCGAACCGCAGCGCGCACATCGCTCTGGTGTGCTACGCCGACGGTTTCCGCGCGTACATCATCGCCACCAAGGGCATGTCCGTGGGCGATACCGTCATGAACGGCTCGGAAGCGCCGATCAAGTCGGGTAACTGCCTGCCGATCCGCAACATCCCGGTCGGTACCACCATGCACTGCGTCGAAATGCTGCCGGGTAAGGGTGCTCAAATGGCCCGTACCGCAGGCGCCGGCGTCGTGCTGATGGCTCGCGAAGGTACCTACGCTCAGGTTCGCCTGCGCTCGGGTGAAGTGCGCCGCGTGCACATCGAGTGCCGCGCAACGGTTGGCGAAGTCGGCAACGGCGAGCACAACCTGCGCAAGATCGGTAAAGCCGGTGCAATGCGCTGGCGCGGTGTCCGCCCGACCGTTCGCGGTGTGGTGATGAACCCGATCGACCACCCGCACGGTGGTGGTGAAGGTCGTACGGCTGCCGGTCGTCATCCGGTGTCGCCATGGGGCCAGCAGACGAAGGGCAAGAAGACGCGTTCGAACAAGCGCACGTCGTCGATGATCGTCTCGCGCCGCGGCAAGAAATAAGGATAAGACATGACTCGTTCATTGAAAAAAGGGCCGTTCATTGACGCCCACCTGGTGAAAAAAGTCGAAGCCGCGCAAGCGAACAAAGACAAAAAGCCGGTCAAAACCTGGTCGCGCCGCTCGACGATCACCCCGGACTTCATCGGTCTGACGATCGCCGTCCACAACGGTAAAGTGCACGTGCCGGTGTACGTGTCCGAGAACATGGTGGGTCACAAGCTGGGCGAATTCGCCCTGACCCGCACGTTCAAGGGCCACGCCGCTGACAAGAAGGCGAAGAAATAATGGAAACTAAAGCTATCCTCAAAGGCGTCCGCCTGTCGGAACAGAAAGGCCGCCTCGTCGCCGATCTGATCCGCGGCAAGAAAGTCGACGCCGCGCTGAACATCCTGCAGTTCAGCCCGAAAAAAGGCGCGACCATCATCAAGAAAGTGCTGGAGTCCGCAATCGCGAACGCCGAGCACAACGATGGTGCCGACATCGACGAACTGAAAGTCGTTCAGATCTATGTCGAAAAGGGCCCGATCCTCAAGCGCTTTACGGCACGTGCCAAAGGCCGCGGTGATCGCATTTCGAAACAATCCTGTCACATCTTCGTGACTGTCGGTAACTAAGGAGTCACACGATGGGTCAGAAAATCCACCCAACCGGCTTCCGCCTGGCGGTCACCCGTAACTGGGCATCGCGCTGGTACGCTGGCAACGGCAACTTCGCCGACATGCTGAAGGAAGACCTGGAAGCCCGCGCTTTCCTGAAGAAGAAACTGAAGAACGCCTCCGTCGGCCGCATCGTCATCGAGCGTCCGGCCAAGAACGCGCGCTTCACGATCTACTCGTCGCGTCCGGGCGTCGTCATCGGCAAGAAGGGCGAAGACATCGAAGTCCTGAAGTCGTCGCTGACGAAGATCATGGGCGTGCCGGTGCACGTCAATATCGAAGAAATCCGCAAGCCGGAAATCGACTCGCAGCTGATCGCCGATTCGATCGCCCAGCAGCTCGAAAAGCGCATCATGTTCCGCCGCGCGATGAAGCGCGCCATGCAGAACGCCATGCGTCTGGGCGCCGTCGGCATCAAGATCATGTCGTCGGGCCGCCTGAACGGCATCGAGATCGCACGTACCGAATGGTACCGCGAAGGCCGTGTGCCCCTGCACACCCTGCGCGCCGACATCGACTACGGCACCAGCGAAGCCTCGACCACGTACGGCATCATCGGCGTGAAAGTCTGGGTTTACAAGGGTGACCGTTCGCCGACCGGCGAAGCACCGGTGATCGACGTTCCGGCCGACGAGAAAAAGCCGCGCGGTCCGCGTCGTGACGACGGCAAACCGGCTGGCCGTGGCCGCCCGGGCGCCAAGCCAGGTACCGCACCCGCAGGCCGCCGTGCTGCCAAGCCGGCCGCTGAGAAAGCAGGAGAATAAGCATGCTGCAGCCATCCCGCAGAAAGTATCGTAAAGAGCAGAAAGGCCGCAACACCGGCATTTCGCACACCCGCGGCACCGCGGTCTCGTTCGGCGAATTCGGTCTGAAGGCAGTTGCCCGCGGCCGTATCACCGCACGCCAGATCGAAGCTGCACGTCGTGCCATGACCCGTCACATCAAGCGTGGCGGCCGTATCTGGATCCGTATCTTCCCGGACAAGCCGATCTCGAACAAGCCGGCTGAAGTCCGTATGGGTAACGGTAAAGGTAATCCGGAGTACTACGTGGCCGAGATCCAGCCGGGCAAGGTCCTGTACGAAATGGACGGCGTCGCTGAAGAACTGGCGCGCGAAGCCTTCCGTCTGGCTGCCGCCAAACTGCCGCTGGCTACGACGTTCGTCGTGCGTCAAGTCGGTCAATAACAGGAGTTAAGAATGAAAGCAACGGAACTCCGCGGCAAGGACCAGGCAGCTCTGCAACAAGAGCTGAATGAGCTGCTGAAGGCACAGTTCGGCCTGCGCATGCAAATCGCTACGCAGCAACTGACGAACACCGCCCAGCTCAAGAAGGTGCGCCGCGATATCGCGCGTGTCAAGACTGTGATGAACCAGAAGGAAGCCAAATGAACGACACCACTAAAACGGCGCTGAAGCGTACGCTGGTCGGCAAAGTCGTGTCCGACAAGATGGACAAGACGGTGACCGTGCTGATCGAACGTCACGTCAAGCACCCGCTGTACGGCAAGATCATCGTGCGCTCGAACAAGTATCACGCGCACGACGAGACCAACCAGGCGAAGATCGGCGACACCGTCGAGATCGCGGAAGGTCGCCCGATCTCGAAGACGAAGGCTTGGACCCTGACCAAAGTTCTGCAGGTCGCTCCGGTTCTGTAATGCCTGAGGGGGTGTTGTTACAACGCCTCTAAAATTTGTCTTGCGTGGCCCGCTGGTATGTGGAATACTAGCGGGCTTCGTTCATGTGTTGCCGCAGTTTGTCCTTCGGTAACTGCGGCCTGCAACGAACATTGGAAAGTCCAATCACCCAAACGTACGCGCTTGCAATGAGTGCGGACGGCGGGACCAAGACTGACCGCAGGCCTACGGTTTTCCGTGGGGTTTCTTCGGCTTAAGTTGGGAAAGAAAATATCATGATTCAAACCGAAAGCCGGCTCGAAGTGGCCGACAATACCGGTGCAAAAGAAGTTCTGTGCATCAAGGTATTGGGCGGCTCCAAGCGCCGTTACGCCAGCATTGGCGACGTGATCAAGGTCACCGTGAAGCAAGCTGCTCCGCGCGGCCGCGTCAAGAAGGGTGAAATCTACAACGCCGTGGTCGTGCGTACCGCTAAAGGTGTGCGCCGCCAGGACGGCTCCCTGGTGAAGTTCGACGGCAATGCCGCCGTCCTGCTGAACAGCAAGCTGGAGCCGATCGGTACCCGCATCTTCGGACCGGTGACGCGCGAACTGCGTACCGAGAAGTTCATGAAGATCGTGTCCCTGGCACCTGAAGTTCTGTAAGGGAGCAGCAATGGATAAGATTCGTAAAAACGACGAAGTCATCGTTCTGGCCGGTAAAGACAAAGGCAAGCGCGGTGTCGTTCAGCAGCGCGTAGATGCTGAGCACGTCATCGTCGAAGGCGTGAACCTGGCCAAGAAGGCCGTCAAGCCGAACCCGATGACCGGCGTAACTGGTGGTATCGTCGACAAGACCATGCCGATTCACGTGTCGAACGTCGCGCTGTTTAACGCAGCGACCGGCAAGGCTGATCGCGTTGGCTTCAAAGAAGTGGATGGCAAAAAAGTCCGCGTCTTCAAGTCGAACGGCGAAGTAGTGAAAGGGTAATGAGAAATGGCCCGTCTCCAACAAGTTTATAAAGACAAAGTCGTTGCCGAACTGACCGAAAAATTCGGTTACAAGTCGGTGATGGAAGTGCCGCGCCTGACCAAGATCACCCTGAACATGGGTCTGTCGGAAGCTGTCGCCGACAAGAAGATCATCGAGCACGCAACCGGCGACCTGACGAAGATCGCTGGCCAGAAGCCGGTCGTGACCAAGGCTCGCAAGGCAATCGCAGGTTTCAAGATCCGCGAAGGCTACCCGATCGGCACGATGGTGACCCTGCGTGGCGCCCGCATGTACGAATTCCTGGACCGTTTCATCACCGTGGCCCTGCCGCGCGTGCGTGACTTCCGTGGCGTCAGCGGCAAATCGTTCGATGGTCGCGGCAACTACAACATCGGCGTCAAAGAGCAGATCATCTTCCCGGAAATCGATTACGACAAGATCGATGCGCTGCGTGGCATGAACATCTCGATCACCACGACCGCTAAGACCGACGAAGAAGCCAAAGCGCTGCTCGCCGCATTCAAATTCCCGTTCCGGAACTAAGAACATGGCAAAACTTGCACTGATTAACCGCGAACAGAAGCGTGCAGACCTGGTGGAGAAATTCGCCGCAAAGCGTGCCGCTCTGAAAGCAATCATCGACGACCAGTCGAAGACCGAAGAAGAGCGTTACGAAGCACGCCTGAAGCTGCAGGCCCTGCCGCGTAACTCGGCGCCGACTCGCCAGCGTAACCGCTGCGCCATGACCGGCCGTCCCCGTGGCACTTTCCGTAAATTCGGTCTGGCCCGTACCAAACTCCGCGAATTCGCCATGAAAGGCGAAATCCCGGGTATGACCAAAGCTAGCTGGTAATAGGAGAACAAGCAATGAGTATGAGCGATCCTATCGCCGATATGCTGACCCGTATTCGCAACGCGCAAGGCGTGCAGAAGACCACCGTCGAAATGCCGTCGTCGAAGCTGAAGGTTGCGATTGCCAACGTCCTGAAGGATGAGGGTTACATCGAAGATTACGCCGTGTCCACCGAAGGTGGCAAGGCTGAACTGAAAATCGGTTTGAAGTACTACGTCGGCCGTCCGGTCATCGAGCGCATCGAGCGCGTCTCCCGTCCTGGCCTGCGCATCTACAAGGGCAAAGACGAGATCCCTCAGGTCATGAACGGCCTGGGCGTGGCGATCGTCTCGACCCCGAAGGGTGTGATGACCGACCGCAAAGCACGCGCTACCGGTGTCGGTGGCGAAGTGATTTGCTACGTGGCTTAAGGAGTAGACGATGTCTCGAGTAGCTAAGATGCCAATCGCCGTCCCGGCCGGTACCGATGTCGCGATCAACGCGTCGTCGATCACCGTCAAGGGCCCGCTGGGCACCCTGACCCAGCCGCTGAACGGTCTGGTCAAAGTGGAAAACAACAACGGCACGCTGTCGTTCGACGTGATCGACGATTCCCGCGAATCGAACGCCATGTCGGGCACCCTGCGTGCTCTGGTGAACAACATGGTGACCGGTGTCACCAAAGGTTTCGAAAAGCGCCTGACCCTGGTCGGCGTGGGTTACAAGGCCGCCGTGCAAGGCAACGCCCTGAACCTGTCGCTGGGCTTCTCGCACCCTGTGCTGCACGCGATGCCGGAAGGCGTCACCGCAGCGACCCCGACCCCGACCGAGATCCTGATCAAGGGTATCGACCGTCAAAAGGTCGGCCAGGTTGCCGCAGAAGTGCGCGCTTACCGCTCGCCTGAGCCGTACAAAGGCAAGGGTGTCCGTTATGCGGACGAAGTGGTGAAGCTTAAAGAAACCAAGAAGAAATAATCGGAGCTGACGATGGACAAGAAAGAATCGCGTCTGCGTCGCGGACGCCAAACCCGCATCAAGATCGCGCAGTTGGGCGTGAACCGCCTGTCGGTGCACCGCACCAACCTGCACATCTATGCGAACCTGATCAGCCCGGATGCGAAGGTCCTGGTTTCGGCTTCGACGCTGGAAGCAGAAGTGCGCGCCGAGCTGGGCGGCAAGTCGGGTGCGGGCGGCAACGCCGCTGCAGCCGCACTGGTTGGCAAGCGCGTCGCAGAAAAAGCACTGAAAGCAGGGATCACCGAAGTCGCATTCGACCGTTCGGGTTTCCGTTACCACGGCCGTGTGAAGGCGCTGGCAGAAGCCGCGCGCGAAGCTGGTCTGAAGTTCTAAGGAAGAATCGTCATGGCAAAAATGCAAGCGAAAATGGCAAGCGACAAGCCGGATGATGGCATGCGCGAGAAAATGATCGCGATCAACCGCGTGACCAAAGTGGTCAAGGGTGGTCGTATCATGGGTTTTGCAGCGCTGACCGTTGTCGGTGACGGCGATGGCCGCATCGGCATGGGCAAAGGCAAGTCGAAGGAAGTTCCGGTCGGCGTGCAGAAAGCGATGGAAGAAGCCCGCCGCAACCTGATCAAGGTGCCCCTCAAGAACGGCACGCTGCAGCACAGCGTCACCGGCCGCCACGGCGCGTCGTACGTGATGATGTCGCCGGCCAAGCCGGGTACCGGCGTGATCGCAGGCGGCGCAATGCGCGCAATCTTCGAAGTCATGGGCGTGACCGACGTCGTCGCCAAGTCGACCGGTTCGTCGAACCCGTACAACCTGGTTCGCGCGACCCTCGACGGTCTGGCAAAAATGAGCACTCCGGCCGACATCGCTGCCAAGCGCGGCAAGTCGGTGGAAGAGATCCTGGGTTAAGGGGAACAATTATGGCAAACACCATCAAAGTCAAGCTGGTCAAAGGCCTGATCGGTACCCGCCAGGATCACCGCGCCACCGTGCGCGGTCTGGGTCTGCGTCGTGTCAACTCGGTTTCCGAGCTGCAGGACACCCCGGCGATCCGCGGCATGATCAACAAGGTCAACTACCTCGTGAAAATTGTCGACTAAGCTGCGGCTTGGTCAACGGAGAAAATAATGCAACTCAATACCATCCAACCCGCTGAAGGCGCGAAACACGCCAAGCGCCGCGTCGGTCGCGGTATCGGCTCGGGCCTGGGCAAGACCGCCGGCCGCGGCCACAAGGGTCAGAAATCGCGTTCGGGCGGCTTCCACAAAGTCGGCTTCGAAGGCGGTCAGATGCCTCTGCAGCGCCGTCTGCCGAAGCGCGGCTTCAAGTCGCTGAACGCTACGTTCAAGGCTGAAGTGCGTCTGTCGGACCTGAACAACCTGGCCGTCGCCGACGTCGACGTCCTGGTGCTCAAGCAAGCCGGCGTGCTGCCGGTCGTCGCTCGCGACGTGCGCGTGATCCTGTCGGGCGAAATCACCAAAGCGGTGAACCTGAAAGGCATCAAGGCAACCGCTGGCGCGAAAGCAGCGATCGAAGCAGCTGGCGGCTCGGTCGCCTAAACGCGACCGCTGCCTGATCGGAGCAAAAATTGGCGACTAATTCACAACTTGGTAAAAGTGCTGCATCCGGTTTCCCCTGGGGCCGGTTGTGGTTCTTGCTTGGCGCATTGGTCGTGTACCGTATCGGAGCTCATATCCCGGTCCCCGGGATTGATCCGGTCGCCATGGCCCAGCTGTTCAAGCAGAACGAGGGCGGCATCCTCGGCATGTTCAACATGTTCTCCGGTGGTGCCCTGTCTCGTTTTGCCGTGTTCGCACTTGGCATCACGCCGTACATTTCGGCTTCGATCATCATGCAGCTGGTGTCGATCGTCTCGCCGCAGATGGAGGCACTGAAGAAAGAGGGCGAGGCCGGCCGCCGCAAGATCACCCAGTACACCCGTTACTTCACGGTCGTGCTGGCTCTGTTCCAGGCGTTCGGTATCGCCGTCGCGCTCGAGGCGCAGCAAGGCCTCGTGCTCGATCCGGGCATCGGCTTCCGCTTCGTGACCGTCGTGACCCTGCTGACCGGCACCATGTTCCTCATGTGGCTGGGCGAGCAGATCACCGAGCGTGGTCTTGGCAACGGTATCTCGATCATCATTTTTGCCGGTATCGCAGCTGGTCTGCCGGGCGCGCTGAGTGGCTTGTTCACTCTGGTGTCGAACGGTTCGATCGGTAGCTTCTCCGCGATCATCATCGTGATTCTGGTAGCCCTGGTGACTTACGCTGTCGTGTTCGTCGAACGCGGCCAGCGCAAGATCCTGGTGAATTACGCGAAACGCCAGGTCGGTAACAAGATTTATGGTGGCCAGACGAGCCACCTGCCGCTGAAGCTGAATATGGCTGGTGTGATCCCGCCGATCTTCGCTTCGTCGATCATCCTGTTCCCGGCCACGATCGTCGACTGGTTTACGCGTGGTAAAGATGTCAATAATCCGTTCGTCGGGTTCTTGAAAGATCTCGCTGCCTCGCTGAGCCCAGGCGAACCGATCCACGCGTTGCTGTATGCGGTGGCCATCGTGTTCTTCTGCTTCTTCTACACGGCGCTGGTATTCAACAGCAAGGAAACGGCGGACAACTTGAAGAAGAGCGGCGCGTTTGTACCGGGCATCCGTCCGGGCGAGCAGACCGCACGCTACATCGACAAGATCCTGATGCGCCTGACCCTGGCCGGTGCGGTCTATATCACGCTGGTTTGCCTGGTGCCGGAGTTCTTCCAGAGCCAGTGGAAAGTTCCTTTCTACTTCGGCGGAACCTCGCTCCTGATCATCGTGGTCGTCACGATGGATTTCATGGCGCAGGTGCAGAACTACGTCATGTCGCAGCAATATGAGTCGCTGCTGCGCAAGGCTAATTTCAAGGGCGGGATGCCGTCGCGTTAAGCGGCGGGCGCCCCCAGGAGTGAATAGACCGAATGGCAAAAGACGACGTCATCCAAATGCAAGGGGAGATTCTCGAGAATCTCCCGAACGCGACCTTTCGCGTGAAGCTGGAAAACGGGCACGTGGTGCTTGGACATATCTCGGGTAAAATGCGAATGAATTACATCCGCATTCTTCCGGGTGACAAGGTAACGGTGGAACTGACCCCTTACGACTTGTCCCGGGCCCGCATCGTGTTCCGCACCAAGTAAAACTAATCAAGTTATCGAATCTGGAAGAGAGTGCAAAATGAAAGTTAACGCTTCAGTCAAGCGGATCTGCCGCAACTGCAAGATCATCAAGCGCAAGGGCGTGGTCCGTGTGATCTGCGTCGAGCCGCGTCACAAGCAGCGTCAAGGTTAATACGAGGAATATCGAATGGCACGTATTGCAGGGGTCAACGTCCCCAATCACCAGCACACCGTCATCGGCCTGACGGCGATCTATGGTATCGGCCGTACCCGCTCGAAGCAGATCTGCGAATCGACCGGCGTTGCGACCAACAAGAAGGTCAAGGACCTGGACGACAACGAGCTGGAAAAGCTGCGTGACGCAGTCGGCAAGTTCGTGGTCGAGGGCGACCTGCGCCGTGAGCTGTCCATGAGCATCAAGCGTCTGATGGACCTGGGCTGCTACCGCGGTATGCGTCACCGCAAGGGCCTGCCGGTCCGCGGTCAACGCACCCGTACCAATGCACGTACCCGCAAGGGCCCGCGCAAGGCAGCTCAATCGCTCAAGAAATAATCTAGGAACTGACCATGGCTAAGCAACAAAGCTCGGCGGCTGCAGCCCGCATCCGCAAGAAAGTCAAAAAGAACGTCGCCGAAGGCATCGCACACGTCCACGCATCGTTCAACAACACCATCATCACGATCACCGATCGTCAGGGCAACGCCCTGTCGTGGGCGACGTCCGGCGGCGCAGGCTTCAAGGGTTCGCGTAAATCGACCCCGTTTGCGGCTCAGGTCGCAGCTGAAGCTGCAGGCAAGGTCGCTCAGGAATACGGCGTGAAGAACCTGGAAGTGCGCATCAAGGGCCCGGGCCCGGGCCGTGAATCGGCTGTGCGCGCGCTGAACAACCTGGGTATCAAGATCACCGAGATCCAGGACGTGACGCCGGTTCCGCACAACGGCTGCCGTCCGCCGAAGCGTCGTCGTATCTAATGTTGCCCGGGCGGTTCGCCGCCTGTCGCAGCATTGATGCGCCACACGCCGTGGTGTAAAGAATCGCCGGTGCAGTTAACCCCGAAATGGGTTATACTGCCCGGCTATTGTCGCCTCGGGCCGTCCTGGCCATGAGGTTTTTGTAAGCCACGTCCGGTCTCATCGAAGAACTGGACTAGCGCCTGTTGTAGCACTGGCTACATCCGGGGTGTGATCATTCAAACAAAGGAAGTTTAACGTGGCACGTTATATCGGACCTAAAGCAAAACTGTCGCGCCGTGAAGGCACCGACCTGTTCCTGAAGAGCGCACGCCGCTCGCTCGACTCCAAGTGCAAACTGGACGTCAAACCTGGCCAGCACGGCGTCAAGTCGGGCCAGCGTACGTCGGACTACGGCAACCAGCTGCGCGAAAAGCAGAAGGTCAAGCGTATCTACGGCGTGCTGGAGCGTCAGTTCCGCCGCTACTTCGCCGAAGCGTCGCGCCGCAAGGGCAACACCGGTGAGACCCTGCTGAAGCTGCTGGAATCGCGTCTGGACAACGTCGTCTACCGCATGGGCTTCGGCTCGACCCGCGCTGAAGCACGTCAGCTGGTCAGCCACAAGGCCCTGACCGTGAACGGCAACGTCGTGAACATCGCGTCGTACCAGGTCAAGACCGGCGACGTCGTCGCTGTCCGCGAAAAGGCCAAGAAGCAGACCCGTATCGTCGAAGCCCTGTCGCTGGCCGAGCAAGTTGGTTTCCCGAGCTGGGTGTCGGTTGACGCCAAGAAGATGGAAGCAACCTTCCGCGCCTATCCGGAGCGTAACGAGATCGCTGCCGACGTCAACGAAGCGCTGATCGTCGAACTGTACTCGCGTTAATCGACTTTGGCGCGGTCATCCCGCGCCGAAGTCGTCCCCGCGAAAGCGGGGATCCATGCTGAGGCTCTCGAGCCGGCGACGTATGGATTCCCGCTTTCGCGGGAATGACGGGCAACACCGAATTCGCCATACCGCCTGCTCGAAGAAGCAGGCGTTTCTACTACTGATGCCATCAGCCTTATCGGTGTAACGAGCCGAGGGTATTGAAGAGGACACTCATGCAAAATAGTTTGTTGAAGCCACGTATTATCGATGTCGAAACGCTCGGCGCCGGCCACGCGAAAGTCGTGATGGAACCGTTCGAACGTGGTTATGGCCACACGCTGGGTAACGCGCTGCGCCGCGTCCTGCTGTCGTCGATGATCGGCTACGCGCCGACCGAAGTGACGATCGCCGGCGTCGTGCACGAGTACTCGTCGCTGGACGGTGTGCAGGAAGACGTTGTCGACCTGCTGCTGAACCTGAAGGGCGTCGTGTTCAAGGTGCACAACCGTGACTCCGTGACGCTGACCCTGAAGAAGGAAGGCGAAGGCCCGGTCCTGGCATCGGACATCGACCTGCCGCATGACGTGGAACTGATCAACCCGGAACACGTGATCGCCCATCTGACCGCCGGCGGCAAGCTGGACATGCAGATCAAGGTCGAAAAAGGCCGCGGCTATGTGCCGGGTAACGTGCGCCGCCTGTCGGAAGACACGAACAAGACCATCGGCCGCATCATCCTGGACGCATCGTTCTCGCCGGTCCGCCGCGTGTCGTACGCCGTGGAATCGGCCCGTGTCGAACAGCGTACCGACCTCGACAAGCTGATCATCAACATCGAGACCAACGGCGTCATCACGCCGGAAGAAGCGATCCGCCAGTCGGCCCGCGTCCTGGTCGACCAGTTGAACGTGTTCGCCGCCCTGGAAGGCACGGAAGCCGCCGCCGAAGCACCGTCGCGTGCTCCGCTGGTCGATCCGATCCTGCTGCGTCCGGTCGACGACCTGGAGCTGACCGTCCGTTCGGCAAACTGCCTGAAGGCCGAGAACATCTACTACATCGGCGACCTGATCCAGCGTTCGGAAAACGAACTGCTGAAGACGCCGAACCTGGGCCGCAAGTCGCTGAACGAGATCAAGGAAGTCCTGGCTTCCCGTGGTCTGACCCTGGGCATGAAGCTGGAAAACTGGCCGCCCGCAGGTCTGGAAAAGTAATCGGGGGGGATCCCGATAAACCTACTGCGCGTGCACATTTTCGTCCTGCGATGCTCGCCGTACCGTAAGTACGGCTGTGCTTCTCGAACGAAACTGAGCCCGCTCGCTACGGTTTCTCGGGACCCTGATGCTGTAGTGGTCTGCTGAAGTTTGTAGTTGCTGTACCGTCTGAGACATGTTGTACCAGACGTTTTCGATCTGAACCGGCCCGCGCCTTAATGAAGGCGATCGAAGAGCTCGGATTTAAACTTAACTCGAAAGGAAATACCATGCGTCACCGTCACGGCCTTCGCAAGCTGAACCGTACCTCGTCCCACCGCCTCGCCATGCTGCGCAACATGACCGTTTCGCTGCTGCGTCACGAAGCGATCAAGACCACCCTGCCGAAAGCCAAGGAACTGCGCAAAGTCGTCGAGCCGATCATCACCCTGGGCAAGAGCGACACCCTGGCCAACAAGCGCCTGGCATTCGCCCGCCTGCGTGACCGCGAAATCGTCCAGAAGCTGTTCGCCGAAATCGGCCCGCGCTACAACGCGCGTCCGGGCGGCTACATCCGCATCCTGAAGATGGGCTTCCGCGTTGGCGACAACGCCCCGATGGCCTTCGTCGAGCTGGTCGACCGTCCGGAAGTCACCTCGGCTGAAGACGCGCCGACCGCCGAGTAATCGCGGTTCAAGCATCATGAAAAACCAGGCTGCGGCCTGGTTTTTTTTCGCCCGCAGCGAACGACGCGCACCCGGTGTACCATGCTGATGCGTTGAACCAATATTCCGACCATGTCCCGATCTTTTTCCCTGTCGATAGCGCGACTGCTGGCCGCATGGCTGTTGGCCTGCCTCGCCTTCGTCCCGCCCGCCCACGCCGACGACGACTTCCTGCCGCCTGAACAGGCATTCAAGTTCTCCGCGCGCATGCTTGATGCGCACACGGTCGTCGTCAATTACGCGATCGCCGACGGCTACTACATGTACCGCGAGCGCTTCCGTTTCAACGCGACAGGCGCGAAGCTGGGCGAGCCCGTCATCCCGCCGGGCAAGATCAAGTACGACGATACGTTCCAGAAGAACGTCGAGACCTATCACAACGGCGTCGAGATCCGCATCCCGGTCGACGCCACCGGCCCGTTCACGCTGACGGCCACTGGCCAGGGCTGCGCCGACAAGGGCCTGTGCTATCCGCCGCAGGATGCATCGGTCCAGCTCACGCCGGGTGCCGGCGGCACCGAACCGCAGATGAGTGTCGCGCCGGGGCAGGGCGGCGGCGGTTTTAATTTCCCTGGACAGGCTGCCCAGCCTGCGCCGCAGGTCGACACCCCGGCCGCGCCCGCACCCAGCGCGCCCGTGAAACCGGCCGCACCGTCCGAACTGTCCGGCATCGCGTCCCTGCTGCAGGGCGGCCGCCTGCTGGCCATCGTCCCCGCGTTCATCCTGCTGGGCCTGGGCCTCGCGTTCACGCCGTGCGTGCTGCCGATGGTGCCGATCCTGTCGTCGATCATCGTGGGTGAAGGAAAAGAAGTGCACCGCACGCGCGGCTTCGTGCTGTCGCTCGCGTACTCGTTCGGGATGGCGATCGTCTACACGGCGCTGGGCGTGGCGGCCGGCCTGCTGGGCGAAGGCCTGGCGGCGGCGCTGCAGAACCCGTGGGTGCTGGGCGGCTTCGCGCTGCTCATCGTCGTGATGGCGTTGTCGATGTTCGACGTCTACCAGTTGCAGGTTCCCGCAGCGCTGCAGACGCGGCTGTCCAGCGCCTCGGGCCGCCAGTCGTCCGGCAAGCTCGCCGGCGTGTTCGTGATGGGCGCCATTTCCGCGCTGATCGTCGGCCCGTGCGTGGCCGCGCCGCTGGCGGGTGCGCTCGTATACATCAGCCAGACGCGCGATGTCGTCATCGGCGGCGCCGCGCTGTTCGCGATGGCGATCGGCATGAGCGTTCCGTTGCTGCTCGTGGGCGTGTCGGCGGGCTCGCTGCTGCCGCGCGCCGGGTTGTGGATGGAATCGGTGAAGCGCTTCTTCGGCGTGCTGATGCTGGCGATGGCCTTGTGGATGGCCGCGCCCGTGTTGCCGGGCATCGTGCAGATGATCCTGTGGGCGGCGCTGCTGCTGGGCTATGGGTTCTATCTGCTGCGCGGCCTGCGCGGACACTGGGCCGGACTCGCGCTCGGCGGCGCGTGCGTCGTGCTGGGCGCCACGCAACTGGTCGGCGTGGCCAGCGGTGCACGCGATCCGCTCGCGCCGCTGGCCCGCTTCACGGGCGGCGCGCCCGCGCAGCCGCTCGCGTTCACGCGTATCAAGACCGTCGACCAGCTCGACGCGGCGCTGGCCGCGACCGGCGGCCGCACGGCGATGCTCGACTTTTACGCGGACTGGTGCGTGTCGTGCAAGGAAATGGAAAAGCTGACCTTCGTCGATCCCGCCGTCAAGGCGCGGCTGGCGAACACGGTGCTGCTGCAGGTGGACGTGACGGCCAACGATGCGGATGACCGGGCGATGCTCAAGCGCTTCGGGCTGTTCGGACCGCCGGGCATCATCCTGTTCGACAAGCAGGGCAAAGAGATTCCTGATAGCCGGGTGATCGGCTATCAGGATGCGAACAAGTTCCTCGGGTCGCTCGGCCGGCTGCAGTAATCAACGTCGCCCCTGGACTGGCCGTCCGCCTTGGCAGGGGCCCAAGTTCGTGGCTCAGCCGGAAACTTGGGTTCCCGCCTGCGCGGGAACGACGGTCTTGAGGGATCAACCCTGCGCGGTGTTGCCGCGCTGCTGCCAGCCACGATGCCCACCGTGGCCGCGGCCAAAATGCGCCGCCTTCTCGTCGAACGTCTTCTTCTGGTCCGCGCTCAGGACCGAGTAGAAGGTGCTCAGCGACGCCTGGCGCTGTTCCAGGGCGGCCGTGCGCTGCTTCTGGCGCTCGATCATCTTCGCCATGCGTTCCGGCGCCGTCAGGTTGGCCCAGGCGGCGCGGTCGTGCTGCTGGCGCGCCGGCGGCTGCATCGAGGTCACGAACGCGTTCCAGGCGTTTTCCTGGGCCGGCGTGATCTTCAGCGCGTCATGCAGCTTGGCGATGCGCTGGGCGCGGAATTGCGCGCGCTGTTCCGGGGTCAGTTTCTGGTGCTGCATGCCGTGGCGGGCCTGCGGTGCGGCCTGGTCCGTCGTCTGTGCATGCGCGCCCAGTGCGGCAGCGCCGAGAGTCAGCGCGGACAGGGCGGCGAGGAGGTGTTTGCGATAGGTTTTCATCTCAGGTTCCTAGTAGGGGTTAAAGTTGGCAAACGGCCAAACGTTGTCATCATGCTCCGATCTGCGTGCATCGCGTCGTCTTCGCACGGTTCCCATCATGGGCGCAAGATGTAAGCGCAGCGTTTCCCGTCTCTCGTTCTTTGTATCAATTTGTTTCCCTGGAAGATCCATATACAAGCCGATACAAAGTCACTGTTCAGGGCCGGGACAAGTCGCGATAATGGCGACATGGACAATCCATCTACCATCCTGATCGTCGACGACGACCGCGATATCCGATCGCTGCTGGCCGATTACCTGGAAGCGAACGGCTACCGCGCGCTTGCCGCGGCCGACGGCACCGCCATGTGGAAACTCCTGGACGAGTCGCGCCCGGACCTGATCGTGCTCGACCTCAACCTGCCGGGCGACGACGGCCTCACGCTGTGCCGCAAGCTGCGCGCGCATTCGACCATGCCCGTCATCATGCTCACGGCCCGCAGCGAGCCGCTGGACCGCATCCTCGGCCTCGAAATGGGCGCGGACGACTACCTGCCGAAGCCGTTCGAGCCGCGCGAACTGCTCGCGCGCATCCGCAGTGTGCTGCGCCGCAGCCACGCGATGCCGCCGAACTCGCAGGCCGAGAACGTGCAGCAGATGAAATTCTCGGGCTGGACGCTCGACCTCACCGCGCGCCACCTCGTCAATCCGCAGGGCGTGATCATCATGCTGTCCGGCGCCGAGTTCCGCCTGCTGCGCGTCTTCCTGGAGCACCCGAACCGCGTGCTGAACCGCGACCAGCTGCTGAACCTCACGCAGGGCCGCGATGCCGACCCGTTCGACCGCTCGATCGACATCCAGATCAGCCGCCTGCGCCAGAAGCTGGGCGAGGATGCGCGCATGCCCCAGATCATCAAGACCGTCCGCAACGGCGGCTACGTGCTGGCCGGCCAGGTCACCGTGGAGCCGGGCGCGTGAGAGCTTTCCTCGGCTCGATGACGGGCCGCGTGTTTGCCACCCTGCTGCTGGGCATCCTGCTCACGGCCGCGCTGACCCAGTTGCTGGCCGACGCCGAGCGCGCGCGCGTCATCGACGAGTTCCGCGACCTGCACAACCTCGACCGGGCCGAGCAGCTCATCATGGCCACCGAGATCGTTCCCGAGTCCGCGCGCAAGGCCTACCTCGACGTGGCCAACCGTCCCGGCATGCAGCTCGCCGACGTCGAGACCCACCCGGCCGCGCTCGCCCCGGCCAATTCCGAATTCACCCAGGCGCTCGCCGCGCGCATGGGCAAAGGCTATGCGATGCGGTCGCTGGCCACGCGTCCGGCCGCGTGCGCGACGGCGCGCGAACAGCCCGTCGTGTTCGGCCTGCTGCGCATGAAGTGGCGCGGCACGTGCGAGAGCATCGCCGTGCGCCTGCGCGACGGCGACGATCTCGTGTTGTCCGTGCTGCCGCCGCGCTCGGCCACGTCGCCGCAACGCACCGACTACACGTGGACGATCTCGATGTTCCTCGTCAGCGTCGCCTTCCTTGCCTACCTCGTGGCGCGCATGACGACGCGGCCGCTGAAGCAGCTGGCGCAGGCGGCGAAAGACCTCGGCAACGACATCAACCACCCGCCGCTCGACCTCACGGGCGCCGACGAGATCCGCCAGGCCAGTGCCGCCTTCAACGCGATGCAGGCGCGCATCCGCCAGTACATCTTCCAGCGCACGCAGATGCTGGCCGCCATCACGCACGACCTGCAGACGCCGCTCACGCGCATGCGCCTGCGCCTGGAAAAGGTCAGCGAGCCCGAGCTGCAGGAGCGCCTGATCGGCGACCTGTCCGCGATGCAGGCGATGGTGCGCGAAGGCCTCGACCTGGCGCGCAGCATGGACACGAACGAAGCCATGCAGATGCTGGATCTCGACTCGCTGCTGGATTCCGTCGTCGCCGACGCGGCCGAGAGCTGCCAGCGCGTGACCCTGACGGGCCACGCCGGCATGGCGCTGCTGGGCCGGCCGATGGACCTGCGCCGCTGCCTCGTCAACCTGATCGACAACGCCGTCAAGTACGGCCACGCGGCCAAGGTGAGCGTCGACCGCATCAATGGCGCGGCGCGCATTCGCATCCGCGACGCCGGCCCCGGCATTCCGGGCGCCGAGCTGGCGCGCGTGTTCGACCCGTTCTACCGGGTGGAAACGTCGCGCTCGCGCGAATCGGGCGGGACCGGGCTCGGTCTCACGATCGCCCGCAACATCGCCGAGCAGCACGGCGGCAGCATCAGCCTCGCCAACCATCCGGAAGGCGGGCTCGAAGCGACTTTGATGTTGCCGGAATTTTATCCCGGCAAATAAGCACGCTGAAAAATCGCACGGGCAGAAACATTGCTGTTACACCCGTGTGGGACAATCTCTGGAGAGGTCCCGGTCTCGCGGCCGGCGTCATCCTCATCGCATAAAAATATTACAAGAGAGAGGCCGCGCCAAGCGGCACAGGGAGTGGAATGAAAACCAAGAATATCGCGATCGTCGTCGGCGTTGTCGTTGCCGTCGGCGCGGGTACATGGATCCTGAACCATGGGTCCGATTCGCATGCCGACGGGGCCGCCGCCCCGGGCGGCAAGGGTAAAGGTGCGCAGCCGCCGGCCGTCGTCAACGTCGTGGCGCCGCAACGCCAGGACGTGGCCGTCGTGCAGCAGGCCAACGGCACCGTGACGCCGATCCGCACCGTCGACCTGCACCCGCAGACGACCGCCACCATCCGGCAAGTCCACATCAAGGAAGGCCAGTTCGTCAAACAGGGCGAACTGATGTTCTCGCTGGACGACCGCGAAGACCGCGCCAACCTCGACAAGGCCCAGGCCCAGGTCGAACGCGACCGCGCGTCGCTGGCCGACCTCGAACGCCAGTTCAAGCGCAGCCAGGACTTGTTCGCCCAGCACTTCATCGCGCAGAGCGCCGTCGACACGCTGCGCGCCCAGGTCGACCAGGCCCGCGCCACGCTGCAGGCCGACATCGCGGCCGCGCGCGCGAGCAGCGTCACGACGAGCTACACCGCGATCCGCGCGCCGATGTCCGGCCGCGTGGGCGGCATCAACGTCTATCCGGGCAGCCTCGTGCAGCCGGCGACGTCGCTGACGACGGTCACCCAGCTCGACCCGATCACCGTCGCGTTCACCTTGCCGGAATCCAGCCTGCCGTCGCTGCTGGCGGCGCAGAAGCGGGGCAAGGTCGAGGTCGAGGCGCTGCCCGGCGCCGACCTGGCGCCCGTGAAGGGCACGCTCAGCTTCGTCGACAACACGGTCGACCCGCAAGCCGGCACGATCAAGGTGAAGGCCGAGTTCGACAACCGCGAGACGACGCTGTGGCCCGGCCAGTACGTGAACACGAAGGTCATCGTGCAGACCTTGAAGGATGCCGTCGTGATCCCGCAGAACGCCATCATCACCAATGCCCAGGGCACGTTCGTGTACGTGCTCGAGAAGGATCATTCGGCCCGCCTCGTGCCGGTGCACCGCGTGTACGGTGCGGGCGTGGATGCGGCCGTCAGCGGCCTCGCGGGCAGCGAGCAGGTCATCACCGACGGCAAGCAGAACGTGCGCCCGGGTGCGAAGGTGCGCCTGGCGTCCGAAATGGGCAAAGGTAAAGACGTCCACGTCGCCGACAAGGGCTGAACACGATGAACCTGTCCGAACTGTGCATCCGCCGGCCCGTGATGGTCGTGCTGCTGTCGATCAGCCTGATCCTGGTCGGCATCCTGGCGTATTCCCACATCCCCGTCGCGGCGCTGCCCAGCTATAACACGCCCGTCATCAACGTCAACGCCAACCTGGACGGCGCCAGCCCCGAGACGATGGCCTCGTCCGTCGCGCTGCCGCTCGAAAAGCAGTTCTCGACGATCGCCGGCATCAACCTGATCACGTCGACGAGCACGCAGGGCAGCACGTCGCTCACGCTGGAATTCGACCCGTCGATCGACGTCAACGCGGCCGCCGTCGACGTCCAGGCCGCGCTGCTCGCCGCCCAGCGCCAGCTGCCGCAGGAAATGACGACGCTGCCGTCGTACCGCAAGGTCAACCCGGCCGACGCGCCCGTGCTGTTCATGACGATGACGTCGCCGTCGATGAATCTGTCGGAGCTGAACGACTACGCGGAAAACCTCGTGTCGCCCGCGATCTCCACGTTGCCGGGCGTGGCCCAGGTGTCCGTCAACGGCGGCAAGCGCTTCGCCGTGCGCGTGCGCGCGAAGACAGACCTCATGAATGCCCGCAATATCACGATGGACGAGCTGGCGACGGCGCTGCGCTCGTCCAACTCGAACTCGGCGCTGGGCATCCTGGACGGCCCGCAGCAGACGCTGACCATCCAGGGCCCCGCCCAGATGATGAAGGCGGCCGACTTCGAGAACCTGATCGTCGCCACGCGCGACGGCCTGCCGGTGCGCCTGCGCGACGTGGCGACCGTCGAGGACAGCTACCAGTCGACCCGGGCCTTCGGCGCCTACAACGGCGAGCGCGCCATCGTGCTGCTCGTGCAGCGCCAGCCGAACGCGAACACGGTCGAAGTGGTGGACGGCGTGCGCCGTCTGCTGCCGCGCTTCCAGTCGCAGCTCCCGAGCTCCATCAAGATCAACCTCGTCAACGACCGCTCCGTCTCGATCCGCGAGGCGATCCACGACGTGAACTTCACGCTGGCGCTGACGGTGGGCCTCGTCGTGCTCGTGATCTTCCTGTTCCTGCACCGCGCGTCGGCCACGTTCATTCCCGCGGTCACGATGCCCATCTCGCTGCTGGGGGCGCTGGCGCTGCTGTTCTGGCTCGGCTACAGCCTCGACAATATTTCTCTGCTGGGCATCACGCTCGCCGTGGGCCTCGTCGTCGACGATGCCATCGTCGTGCTGGAAAACATCGTGCGCCACATCGAGATGGGCAAGAAGCCGATGCGCGCCGCGCTCGACGGCTCGCGCGAGATGGGTTTTACCATCGTCTCGATCTCCGTGTCGCTGATCGCCGTGTTCATCCCGATCTTCTTCATGCCGGGCGTGATCGGCCTGCTGTTCCACGAATTCGCCGTCATCGTCGGCCTCGCGATCCTCGTGTCGGCCGCCGTGTCGCTGACGCTCGTGCCGATGCTGGCGTCGCGCCTTTTGCCGGCGCATGGCCACGACCACACGGAAGAGAAGAGTTTCATCGGCCGCCATTTCGAACGGGGTTTTACCGCGCTGCGCAATGCCTATGAAAAAACGCTCGACGTGGCGCTGAAGCACCGCTTCGTCGTGCTGCTCGTCGCGTTCGGCACGTTCGCGCTGACCGTCGTGCTGTACACGACAATCCCGAAAGGCTTCTTCCCCGAAGAAGACATCGGCCAGCTGCGCGTGACGACCGAGGCCGCCGAGGACATCTCGTCGTCCGCGCTGGTCGTGCTGCAGACGAAGGTGGCGGAAGTGATCCAGGCCGATCCGGCCGTGCAGGACGTCACGTCCTTTACCGGCGGCGGCAACAACGGCCGCATGTTCATCGTGCTGAAACCCCGCGACCAGCGCGACAAGATGCCGCAGGTGGTCGACCGCCTGCGCAAGTCGCTGCGCGGGATCGCCGGCGTCAACGTCTACATGGCGCCCGTGCAGAACCTGCAGCTGGGCGGCCGCCAGAGCAAGAGCCGCTACCAGTACACGTTGCAGAGCGTGTCCGGCGCGGACATCGGCCAGTGGGCCAACGAGTACCAGGAACGCATGCGCAACAACCCGCTGTTCCGCGACGTGACGAGCGATACCCAGGACAAGGGCTTGCAGGCCAAGCTCGACATCGACCGCGACAAGGCGAATCTGCTGGGCGTGCAGCTGGGCGACATCCGCACGGCGCTGTACGCGGCGTTCGGCGAGCGCCAGGTGTCGACGATTTATTCCAGCGCGGCCAGCTATTACGTGATCCTGGAAACGGCCAACGAGGACCGCCAGTTCGAGGACGCGCTGTCGCGCCTGTCGGTGCGCAGCAAGACGGGCCAGCTCGTGCAGCTCTCGAGCGTGGCGACCGTCAAGCGCACGGTCGGCCCCATCGCCGTCAACCACCAGGGTCAGCTGCAGGCGATCACCCTGTCGTTCAACCTCGCGCCGGACGCGCCGCTGGGCGACGCCACGGCCGCCATCGAGCAGATGGGCCGCGACATGAAGCTGCCTGCGTCCATCATCACGAAATACGGCGGCGACGCGGCCGTGTTCCAGGATTCGCAGTCGAGCCAGCTGATCCTGATCGTCGCGGCGGTCGGCGTGATCTACGTGCTGCTGGGCGTGCTGTACGAGAGCTTCATCCACCCGATCACGATCCTGGCCGGCCTGCCGTCCGCTGCGGTGGGCGCGCTGCTGACCCTGCGCCTGTTCAACCTGGACCTGACGATGATCGCCATCATCGGCATCCTGATGCTGATCGGTATCGTGAAGAAGAACGCGATCATGATGATCGACTTCGCCCTCGACGCCCAGCGCAACCACGGTATGGCGCCGGAGCAGGCGATCCGCGAGGCGTGCATCCTGCGCTTCCGCCCGATCATGATGACGACCTTGGCCGCGCTGATGGGCGCGCTGCCGATCGCCCTGGGCCTGGGTGCCGGCGCCGAGCTGCGCCAGCCGCTGGGCCTCGCGGTGTGCGGCGGCCTGATCTTCTCGCAAGTCATCACCCTGTACATCACGCCCGTGATTTATTTGTACCTCGACAAGTACAGCGGCACGGGGCCGATGACGGATGCGCAGCTCGTCGATGTGGAGCAGGGGCGGAAAGTGGTATTGACGAAGGTGGCGTAAAACGTCGCCCCCGCGTAGGCGGGGGTCTTTCTTGAGAGTAAGGTTGATACACACTGTAACAACCATTAAGCTACCCAGCTTGTACTCTCATTACAGAACCTTAACACCGCGTGCGCGGGCTACCCAAACGGGTTAGACTGCGCCTCGTCAATATCTTTTATTTGTCCTCCGACCGGAGGCGTTCATTATCTTGCGTGACCATTCCCATATCCCGCTGGAAGACAGCGATGTCTGTGCACATTGCGGCCAGCCGCTGCCCGGACGGAACGTGGTCGTCTATGGAGAAAAGGGTCCGAACCGCACGGGTATCGCGGTCACGATCGGCCTGCACCTGCTGCTCGTGGCCATCTACCTGCTGCAGCCCAAGACCGAGCATCATGCCCCGCCGAAGTCCGGCGAAGCCGTCGTCTGGCTGCCGCCGGTGAAGCCGAACAAGCCCGCCGCCAAGCCGGCCGAGCAGGCGCCGAAGAAAACCGCCGAGGCGGCACCGCCGAAGTTCACGCCGCGGCAGATCCCGATGCCGCGCCTGCCGAACACGATCACCGTGCCGGACGTCAAGCCGGTCGAGGAAAAACCGGCGCCACAGCCGCCGAAGGAAGAGGCCAAGGCGCCGCCGCAGGAAGTCGACATGCAGGCCTACATCGAGGCCCAGCGCAAGCGCCGCGGCGCCCCGGCGCAGACGGACCAGGCCGAGGAAAGCGAAGCCGCGCGCGGCACGCGCAACGCGCTCGCCAACATCGCCGCCATCAACGGCCGCGGCGGCCAGGATCCGAACGAGACGGGCGGTGTGTTCAGCGTCTCGAACAAGACGTTCAGCAGGGCGGACCTGAAATTCCGCGGCTGGAACCCGAACTTCAAGCGCCGCTGGCTGACGGCCGTGACGGTCGAGCGCGGCAGCGATCCGGATATCGAGACCGCGATCGTCAAGAAGATGATCGAGCTGATCCGCAAGGAAAAGACCGGCGACTTCGAGTGGGATTCGCACCGCCTGAACCGCGTCGTGACCCTGTCGGCGCGGCCGCAGGATACGGACGAACTGATGGCCTTCCTGTACAAGGAAATGTTCCCGGAATACAAACCGCCACGATAGTTCGTAGTGGAAATCCGAGAGACTTCAGCGATTTCCTTATTGCTACACTGAGCCCTGGACTGTCCACGGGGGTGGCATGAGCAATGCGTTGGTGAGCCTGGCGTGCCTGGTCGGCATGTGCGGGCCGGGTTCGACGAGTTTCGATCAATTGCCGTTGGATCAGGCCATTGCCTACAAATTCGGCAACGGCAGCCGGACCGTGGCGATCTTTTCCGACGTCGATTGCGCGCCCTGCCGCACGATGCACCGGGAAATCGAAAAACTGGACGACACGACCGTGTACGTCTTCGTCTACCCGCTGCTGTCCGGCGGGCAGAACCAGGCGTTGCTGGAGCATATCTGGTGCGCGCCCGACCGGCGCGATGCCCTCGATCGCGCGATGACGGGACAAACCGTGGCGGACGCATCCTGCGATGCGCCGGTCAGGAAGAACCTCGGTACCGGACTGGCGCTGGGCATCAAGTCCGTGCCCGCCATGATCGCGCCCAACGGGAAGATCAAGTACGGCGGACAGACGAGCGAGGAGCTGGCGCGCTGGATCGCCGCGAACCAGAAAGCCCGCTGATTTACGCCGCAGCCTTCAGGCGCCGCGCCACGTCCATCGCGAAATAGGTGAGCACCCCATCCGCGCCGGCGCGCTTGAACGACATCATCGTCTCCATGATGACCTTGTCCGGATCGAGCCAGCCGTTCTGGAACGCGGCCTGCAGCATCGCGTACTCGCCGCTGACCTGGTAGGCGAAGGTCGGCACCTTGAACTCGTCCTTCACGCGGCGCACGACGTCCAGGTACGGCATGCCCGGCTTGACCATCACCATGTCCGCGCCTTCCGCGATGTCCAGCGCCACTTCGCGCAGGGCTTCGTCGCTGTTGGCCGGGTCCATCTGGTACGTGTTCTTGTCGGCCTTGCCCAGGTTGGCGGCCGAGCCCACGGCTTCGCGGAACGGGCCGTAGTAGCCGGACGCGTACTTGGCCGAATAGGCCATGATGCGCGTGTGGATCAGTTCCTTTTCTTCCAGCGCCATGCGGATCGCGCCGATGCGGCCGTCCATCATGTCCGACGGGGCGACGACGTCGACGCCGGCCTCGGCCTGGGCCAGCGCCTGGCGCGTCAGCATCGCGATCGTCTTTTCGTTGACGATGTAGCCGTTCTCGTCCGGCAGGCCATCCTGTCCATGGGTCGTGTACGGGTCGAGCGCGACGTCCGTCATGATGCCCAGCTGCGGGAAGTGGCGCTTCAGTTCGCGCACGGCGCGCGGCACGAGGCCGTCCGGGTTCGTCGCTTCGACGCCGTCATAGGTCTTGAGCGACGCCTCGATGACGGGGAACAGCGCGAGCACGGGGATGCCCAGCGCGACCGCTTCCTCGGCCACCTTCAGCAGCAGGTCGACCGACAGGCGCTCCACGCCCGGCATCGACGCGACCTGCTGGCGCTGGTTCTGGCCGTCGAGGATGAACACGGGATAGATCAGGTCGGAGGCGGTGACGACGTTCTCGCGCATCAGGGCGCGCGAGAACGGGTCGCGGCGCATGCGGCGCATGCGCACGGCGGGGTATTGCGAAGGCGTGATGATCGGCATGTCGGTTCCTGAGTCAGTTGTCAGTATCGGCCGGAGGCGTGTCTTCTTCCAGGCCGAGCAGTTCGATGATCTTGTCGTTGGCTTCCTCGATGCCGATGCGCTTCAGGGCCGAGAACAGCTGGACGGTGAACGGAAAGCCGTTGCCTTCCTCGTCGACATAGCTGTCCAGCACTTGTTGCGCCTGGCGCAAGGCGTTGACGGATTCGTTGCGGTTGAGCTTGTCGACCTTTGTGAGGATGCAGTGGATCGGCTTGCCCGTCGGGGCGAACCATTCCAGCATCTGGATGTCGAGGTCGGTGAACGGGCGGCGCGAATCCATGATCAGGACGAGCGCGGCCAGTTGTTCGCGCCGCTGCACGTAGTCGCCCAGGAGCCTTTGCCAGTGCAGCTTGGCATCGCCCGACACTTCCGCGTAGCCGTAGCCCGGCAGGTCGACGAGCAGGCCTTCGATTTCCTCGACCTTGGTCGGATCCTTGCGGTGCATGGCGACGTGCGCCCCGCCGATCGAGAAGAAATTGATATGCTGCGTGCGGCCGGGCGTCTTGGACGCGAAGGCGAGACCCTTCTGGTTTGTCAGGATATTAATCGCCGTCGATTTGCCCGCATTGGACCGGCCGGCGAAGGCGATTTCCGGCACCTGGGTCTTGGGAAGATCCCGCAACTGGTTGACGGTCGTGAAGAAGCGGGCTTGCCAGAGTTTGGACATGAGGGAAGTGGAGCGAAAAAGACAACGAAGGTGAGGGCAGGAAACTAAGGCTATTGTACAATAGGGAGTTACCTGCCGCCGGCGAGCCTGAAGGCTGCACTGTCGGCGCGTGGGGGCACGAGCATGACCGCTGCACTGCAACTGCAAGTTTATCTTTGACTTTTTCAGGGTGCTTGAATGAATCGTGTGTTCCAACCGGCCGCTTGCGCGGCGATCGTGAAGTCCTTGCTGGCCAGTTTCCTCATCGTGGGCAGCGCTCTTGCAGCGGACGCGGCCCACGCGCCCCCGGCCGCCGCCAAGGCCGATCCGGCCAAGGGCGGTTCCCTCTACGACACCGGCGACAATGCCCGCGGCCTGCCGGCCTGCGCGTCGTGCCACGGCGCCGGCGGCAATTCGACCATCAACACGAACCCCAGGCTGGCCGGCCAGGTCGGCGCTTACCTGCACAAGCAACTCGTCGACTTCACGACGCCGGCCCGCAACCAGCCCGTGATGACGACGTACGCCAAGATGCTGAGCGAGGACGAAAAGAAGAATATTGCCGCCTACCTCGCCACGCAGCAGCCCAAACAGGGCGCCGCGCGCAACAAGGACATGCTCGAACTGGGCCGCAAGATCTATCGTGGCGGCATCGCAGACCGCGGCGTGGCCGCCTGCGCGAGCTGCCACGGCGCCACCGGTTCCGGCATCCCGGCCCAGTATCCGCGCGTGGCGGGCCAGTACCAGGATTACACCGTCGCCCAGCTGCAGGCGTTCAAAGCGGGTACGCGCAGCAACAGCCCGCAGATGGCGACCTTGGCCAAGCGGTTGTCGGACGAAGAAATGAAGGCAGTGGCGGACTATATCGCCGGCTTGAAGTGATACCCGGTACAAGCCGGTCAGAGTAAATAGAGCCGAATAATCGGCCTACAATAAAA
Source organism: Telluria mixta (assembly GCF_029223865.1). Taxonomy (NCBI): domain Bacteria; kingdom Pseudomonadati; phylum Pseudomonadota; class Betaproteobacteria; order Burkholderiales; family Oxalobacteraceae; genus Telluria; species Telluria mixta. Next base: position 1,578,933 of record NZ_CP119520.1, on the reverse strand, counting down.
ACAGGAAACAACAGGGAAGGGCGACCGCGCAAGCGGGGCGCCCTTTTGTTGTATCCTCAATGAATGTTGTATCTAGAGTGAAAGTCGATGAGTACCACCGGAATTGAACTGAAGACGCGCCGGCGCGGCGTGGCGGAAGCAGTCGAATTGCTGTCCTCGATGCGTTTCGCAATCACCCTGCTGGTCATGATTGCGATCGCCGCCATCATCGGTACCATCATGCAGCAGGACAAGGCAATGTCGGACTACGTGAACCAGTTCGGTCCGTTCTGGTTTGAGGTGTTCCGCAAGCTCAGCCTGTACACCGTCTATTCAGCTTGGTGGTTCCTGCTGATCCTCGCGTTCCTGATCGTGTCCACGAGCCTGTGCATCGCGCGCAACGCGCCCAAGTTCATCCGCGACATGCGGAGCTGGCGCGATTCCGTGCGCGAAGAATCGCTGCGCAATTTCCACCACCGGGGCGAATGGACGGCGCCGCTGGACATGGTCCCGCTCGCACAGCAGACGGCGTCCCGTCTCGTCGACGCCGGCTACAAGACAAAGATGGTCGACAAGGCGGGCGGCGTGCTCGTCGCTGCGAAAAAGGGCGCCGGCAACAAGTTCGGCTACATCTTCGCGCACACGGCCATCATCGTGATCCTGCTGGGCGGCCTGCTCGATTCGAACTTGCCTATCCGCTTCCAGCAATGGTTCATGGGCAAGACGCCGTATGCCGGCACGGGCCTCATCTCCGCCATCCCGGCGCAGCACCGCCTGGGCCTCGGCAACCCGACCTTCCGCGGCAACACGATGATTCCCGAAGGCCAGGCCAGCGACACCGCGCTGCTCCAGCAGGCCGACGGCGTGCTCGTGCAGGATCTGCCGTTCACCATCGAGCTGCGCAAATTCATCATCGACTTTTACTCGACGGGCATGCCGAAGCTGTTCGCCAGCGAAGTCGTGATCCGCGACCACGAGACGGGCAAGACCTTCCCTGCCACCATCAAGGTCAACCAGCCGCTGATCTACCGCGGCATCGCCGTCTACCAGTCCAGCTTCGAGGATGGCGGCAGCAAGCTCAAGCTGACGGGCTGGCCCATGACGGGCACGGGCAATAAATCGTTCGCCTTCGAGGGCGAAGTCGGCAATGCGACCGAGCTGAAGCAGGGCGCCGATGTTTACTCGGTCGAGTGGTCGGGGTTCCGTCCGTTCAACGTCGAGAACACGAGCCAGAACAACGATGCGCGTGCCGTCACCAAAGGCAAGAGCCTCGAGGAACAGTTCGCCCAGACCTTGTCCCAGCACTCGGGCTCGGCCGCGAAGAACGTGGGCAACAAGGACCTGAAAAACGTCGGCCCCAGCGTGCAATACAAGCTGCGCGACAAGACCGGACAGGCGCGCGAATACCTGAACTACATGCAGCCCGTCACGCTGGAAGGCCATGAAGTATTCCTGGCCGGCGTGCGCAGCAATCCGTCCGACCAGTTCAGTTTCCTGCGCATCCCCGCCGACGACGACCACGGCCTGGGCGAGTGGATGCGCCTGCGTGCCGCGCTCGCGGACCCGTCGCTCCGTGAAGAAGCGGCCCGCCGCTATGCCGCGCGCGCGCTGCCGCCGGGCGACGCGAGCGGGGCGTTGTCGGCGCAGTTGCAGGAATCGGCCGCCAAGACGCTCGCCATCTTCGCGGGCGACGGCAACCAGGGCGGCTATCTGGCCGTCTCAAAATTCCTCGAGCGCATCCCCGCCGCGGAACAGGAAAAGGCGGCCACCGTGTTCATGAAGATGCTCAACGGCGCCATGTGGGAGCTGTGGCAGGCCGCGCGTGCGCGCGACGGCATGGCACCCGCCACGCCGACCGAGGCCCACGGCCGCTTCCTGCAGCAGGCGACGAACGCATTGTCCGACAGCTTTTTCTACGGCGCCCCCGTGTTCCTCGCGCTGGACGATTTCAAGGAAGTGAAGGCGTCCGTGCTGCAGGTGACGCGCTCGCCCGGCAAGAAAGTGGTCTACGTGGGCTGCCTGTTGCTGGTGCTGGGCATCTTCTCGATGTTCTATATCCGCGAGCGCCGCGTCTGGGTCTGGGTGAAACCGGCGCCGGACGGCGGCGCGCACGCGCTGATGGCGATGAGCACGCAGCGCAAGACGCTCGATTTCGAGCGCGAATTCGAAGACTTGAAGACCAAATTGCCGCAATCGGCGTAAGCTAGCAGAGCAAGGAAACAGGAGACACCCATGGACATTTCATCCGCATCGCAAGCGCAGGGCGCGGCGTACACCCGCCCGCCGGGCTTCTTCAAGCGCCTCACGGCCATCGACTGGCTGTTCGGCGCCGGCCTCCTGGCCGCCGCGCTCTACGCTTTGAGCCGCTTCGGCGCCTACATGGACATCTACGAGCAGGCGATTCTTATCCTGGCCGCGCCGGTGTTCGCCTTCGTCGGCTGGACCTTCAAGCCGGTACGCTGGCTGATGCCGCTCGTCGCGCTGCTGGCGCTGTGGGCGGTGCAGCTGTACGGCGGCTCGCTCGATGCGGCCAACCAGAAATTCTTCCTGAAATACATGCTGTCGAGCCAGTCCGCGATCCTGTGGATGAGTGCGCTGTTCGTGTTCTCGACCGTGTTCTACTGGCTCGGTCTGCTCACGCGTTCGCCGTTCGGCGGCAGCGTCGGCTCCAAGCTGTGCTGGGCCGCAGTCGTGCTCGGCTTCACGGGCATGATGGTGCGCTGGTACGAGTCCTACCTGATCGGCACGGACGTCGGCCACATCCCCGTGTCGAACCTGTACGAAGTGTTCATCCTGTTCTCGATGATCACGGCGACGTTCTACCTGTACTACGAACAGCGTTACCAGACGCGCCAGCTGGGCCCGTTCGTGCTGCTCGTGATCTCGGCCGCCGTCGGCTTCCTGCTGTGGTACACGGTCGCGCGCGACGCCGCCGAGATCCAGCCGCTCGTGCCCGCGCTGCAGAGCTGGTGGATGAAGATCCACGTGCCGGCGAACTTCATCGGCTACGGCACGTTCGCGCTGGCCGCGATGGTCGGATCGGCCTATCTGCTGAAGTCGCACGGTATCCTGGCCGACCGCCTGCCGGCGCTGGAAGTGCTGGACGACGTGATGTACAAGGCGATCTCCGTCGGCTTCGCGTTCTTCACCGTTGCCACCATCCTGGGCGCCCTGTGGGCGGCCGAGGCGTGGGGCGGCTACTGGTCGTGGGACCCGAAGGAAACGTGGGCGCTGATCGTCTGGCTGAACTACGCGGCCTGGCTGCACATGCGTTTGATGTCCGGCCTGCGCGGCCGCGCGGCGGCGTGGTGGGCGCTGATCGGCCTCGTCGTGACGACGTTCGCCTTCCTGGGCGTGAACATGTTCCTGTCGGGGCTGCACTCGTACGGCAAGCTGTAATGTGTTCGATTATGTCGGTGGGCGGCAATTGGTAACAAATCGCCGCCCGGACGACCCTGCGGCGGCAGATGGTGTAACGTTGATATGTCGCGAGAAACATTACATACAGCCGGAGCCGCCATGTTGATCAGAAAAAATCCGAACGGCATCGATTTGCCGTTCCCGTCCGAAATCACGCCGCGCGAGGTCTATGAAGGCCGGCGCGCCTTCCTCGCCAAGGTCGCGGCGTCGGCCGTCGTCGGCTCGTCGCTGTGGGAAATGGCCACGCGCGAAGCCTTCGCCCAGGGCACGGTGCAAAAGCTGCCGGCCACGCGCAACCCGGCGTTCTCGACGAACGAGAAGCAGACCTCGTTCGACGACGCGACCCACTACAACAACTTCTACGAATTCGGCACGGACAAGGCCGATCCGGCCGCGAACGCGCACACTTTGAAGACGCGCCCGTGGACCGTGCAGATCGAAGGCGAAGTCAAGAAACCGCAGACGATCGACCTCGACCGCCTGGTAAAACTGGCGCCGCTGGAAGAGCGGATCTACCGCCTGCGCTGCGTCGAGGGCTGGTCGATGGTGATTCCGTGGGTCGGCTATTCGCTGTCGAGCCTGATCCGCCAGGTCGAACCGACGAGCAACGCGAAATACATCGAATTCACGAGCCTGGCCGACCGCAGCCAGATGCCGGGCGTTAAAAGCCGCGTGCTCGAATGGCCGTACGTGGAAGGCTTGCGCATGGACGAAGCCATGCATCCGCTGACGCTCCTCACCGTTGGCATGTACGGCCAGGTGCTGCCGAACCAGAACGGCGCGCCCGTGCGCATCGTCGTGCCGTGGAAATACGGCTTCAAGTCGGCGAAATCCATCGTCAAGATCCGCTTCCTGCGCGAGCAGCCGCGTACGGCGTGGAACGGCATCGCGCCCGACGAATACGGCTTTTATTCGAACGTGAACCCGAACGTCGACCACCCTCGCTGGTCGCAGGCGACGGAGCGCCGCATCGGCGAGGGCGGCCTGTTCACACCCAAGCGCAAGACGCTGCTGTTCAACGGCTATAACGAGGTCGCCTCGCTGTACACGGGCATGGATCTCAAGAAGTTGTATTGAGCGGGGGCTGAGATGGCTTTCAACCCGACGCCGACCCAGTTCAAGGCCCTGAAGGCCGTCCTGTTCATGCTGGCGCTGCTGCCGTTCCTGCGCATGGCGTGGCTGACGGCGGCCGGGGTGCCCGTCGATCCGGTCGAATTCCTCACGCACGGCAGCGGCGACTGGGCCCTGTACCTGCTGTGCGCGACGCTCGCCGTCACGCCGCTGCGCCGCCTGACGGGCTGGAACTGGCTCGTTCGACTGCGGCGCATGGTCGGGCTGTTTACCTTCTTCTACGCCTTCATGCACTTCATGACGTTCCTGTGGTTCGACCATTTCTTCGACGTGGCCGCCATGTGGAAGGATGTGCTGAAGCGCCCGTTCATCACGGTGGGCTTTGCCGCCTTCGTGCTGCTGATCCCGCTCGCGGCGACGAGCACGAACGGGATGATCAAGCGCCTCGGCCGCAACTGGGCCCGGCTGCACAAGGTGATCTACGCGATCGCGCCGCTGGCGATCCTGCACTACTGGTGGATGAAGGCGGGCAAGCACAACTTCGAGCAGCCCATCGTGTGGGGCAGCATCGTCGGCGTGCTCCTGCTGTTGCGCGTCTGGTGGAGCCTCAGCCGTCCGCGCACCGAAAAACGTGTCACCACGGCTTCCGTGCGATCATGACGACATGAAGTGGCCCCTTGCGCTGGTGATCGTCGTGGTACTGGCCCTCGTGCTCGTTTTTGGCATGGGGCGGCCGCGCTATGGCCTGCTCGAACGCTGTCTCGACCTGGGCGGTCGCTGGAACGAGCAGGCTGCCGCGTGTGCGGCGCAGATGTGGCCGGATGACCGGTCAAGAAGACGCGAGTGAGTGATTGATGCCGGGGGCATCAATCCCGAAGCCCGGGGCATCAATCAAACCTCGTCACGGTTACGTGACGATGCTTTCTAACGCGAACAGGTCCGCCGGGTTTTCACGCTTGCGGATCACATGCGCCTGGTCCCCGTCGACGAGCACCTCGGCCGCGCGGCCGCGCGTGTTGTAGTTCGATGCCATCGTGAAGCCGTAGGCACCGGCCGCCATCATGGCCAGCACGTCGCCCGGCTCGACGGCCAGCGCGCGGTCGCGGGCGAGCCAGTCGCCCGATTCGCACACGGGGCCGACGAGGTCATAGGTCACCGCATCGCCGGCGCGCTGCACGACCGGCTTGACGTCCATCCAGGCCTGGTACAGCGTGGGACGGGCCATGTCGTTCATGGCGGCATCGACGACGCAGAAATTCTTTTCCTCGCCCGGCTTCAGGAATTCCACCGACATCAGCAGCACGCCCGTGTTGCCGACGATCGAGCGGCCCGGCTCGAAGATCACCTTGATCGGTTGGCCGCCGTGCTTTTCCGCGCGCCACGCGTCCACGCGCGCGAACACGCGCTCGACGTAGTGCGCGATCGGCACCGGCGAGTCCTCGCCCGTGCCGTAGTCGATGCCCAGGCCGCCGCCCACGTCCAGGTGGTGGATGTGGATGCCTTCGCCCGCGAGCGTGTCGATCAGTTCGATCAGCTTGTCCAGCGCTTCCAGCAGCGGCGCGTCGTCCAGCAGCTGCGAGCCGATGTGGCAGTCGATGCCGACGACGTCCAGGTGCGGCAGCTTCGCCGCGGTGCGGTAGGTGTCCAGCGCGTCCGAGAACGCGACGCCGAACTTGCTGGCCTTCAGGCCGGTGGCGATGTACGGGTGGGTTTTCGGGTCGACGTTCGGGTTCACGCGCAGCGAGATGGGCGCGCGCTTGCCCATGCGGCCCGCGACCTCGTTGATGCGGTGCAGCTCGGGAATCGACTCGACGTTGAAGCACAGGATGCCTTTCTCCAGCGCCAGCGCGATCTCCGCCGCGGTCTTGCCGACGCCCGAGAAGATCACCTTGCCCGGGTCGCCGCCGGCCGCGATCACGCGCAGCAGCTCGCCGCCCGACACGATGTCGAAGCCTGCGCCTTCCCGGGCCAGCAGGTCGAGGATGGCCAGGTTGGAGTTCGCCTTCATCGCATAGCAGACCAGCGCGTCGCGGCCCGCGCACGGGCGCGCGTAGCCGGCGAAGTTTTCCAGCAGCTGGGCTTTCGAGTAGACGTAGGTCGGGGTGCCGTGTTCGGTGGCAATTTGGGACAGGGGAACGCGTTCGGCGTGCAGGACGCCGTCTTGGTAGGTGAAGTGCGACATGGATGTGCTTACTGTTGGCTGGCCGGCGAAGGCTGGTTCGGGGCTTGCGTATTGTTGGCGTTGGAGTCGCCGACGGGCATCGTCACGCCGGCAGCGGGGGCCGGCGGCGTGAGCTGGGTCGCCGCGGCGGGCGTATTCGTCGTGCCGGCCGGTGCCGCGCTGGTGTTCGCGGCAGGGGTACGGGTGGGCGGCTTGGGCATGTAGAGCGGACCGGTCTGGCCGCAGGCCGACAGCGCCATCAGGGTCGCCAGGCTTGTCAGGAGCGCAAATGGGGACTTCACGATTAGAATCACGGTTTGATTAGCAGACCTTGGAGTGTAGCATGACCGAATCCGAATTCTTGGCCCTGGCCGAGTCCACCCTGAACGACATCGAGCAGGCGTTCGACCGCCTGTTCGAGCAGGATATCGTCGACGTCGAGTGCAAGCGCAGCGGCAACGTGCTCGAGATCGAGTTCGTCGACAACGGCTCGAAGATCATCGTCAACAGCCAGGCGCCGTTGCAGGAAATGTGGATCGCGGCCCGCGCCGGCGGCTTCCACTACAAGCGCGTGGGCGACGAGTGGCGCAATACGCGCGACGACACGGAGTTCTTCACGTCGCTGTCGGATTTCGCCACCCAGCAGGGCGGCGCGCCGGTCAAGCTGAAGTAAGGCGGGCGGCGGCGCCCTTCGTCAGAACAACTCGTTGCGCACGGCGTCGCGCGACTTCTGCTCGGCCGCCGGGGCCACCGGCCCCACGTCGAGTGACTGCACGCCCGTGCCCGGCGGATTCTCGGCGTAATAGAACTCGTCGCCGTACTGCACGAGGCCCGGCGGCACCGGACGATCGAGCACCGGTTCGGACTTGAGCGCCTTCTGCATGAAGCCGATCCAGATCGGCAGCGCCAGGCCACCGCCCGTTTCCTTGTTGCCCAGGTTGCGCGGCTGGTCGTAGCCGATCCACGCGATGCCGACCAGGTGCGGCTGGTAGCCCGCGAACCAGGCGTCGATCGAATCGTTCGTCGTCCCCGTCTTGCCGGCGATGTCCGTGCGCTTCAGCACCTGCGACGCCTTGGCGGCCGTGCCGTAGCGGGCCACGTCCTTCAGCATGCTGTCCATCAGCCACGCGTTGCGCTCGTCGATGACGCGGTTGGCGTCGACGCCGGCGCGGTCCGGACGCGCTTCCGACAGCACCTTGCCGTCCGCATCCGTCACCTTCGAGATGATGTAGGGGCTGATGCGGTAGCCGCCGTTGGCGAACACGGAATAGGCGCCGGCCATCTGCAGCGGCGTCGTCGCACCGGCGCCCAGCGCGAGCGTCAGGTACGGCGGGTTCTTGTCCGGATCGAAGCCGAAGCGCGTCGCGTATTCCTGGCCGTAGCGGGCGCCGATCTTGTTCAGGATGCGGATCGAGATCATGTTCTTCGACTTGGTCAGGCCGCGCCGCATCGTCATCGGGCCTTCGTACTTGTTGTCGTAGTTTTTCGGTTCCCACGCCTGGCCGCCCGTCGCACCCGCGTCGAACGAGATCGGCGCGTCGTTGATCAGGGTGGCGGGCGAGAAGCCGCGCTCCAGCGACGCCGAATAGATGAACGGCTTGAACGACGATCCCGGCTGGCGCCACGCCTGCGTCACGTGATTGAACTTGCTGCGGTTGAAGTCGAAGCCGCCCACCAGCGCGCGGATCGCGCCGTCGTCCGGGGTCACCGCGATGAAGGCGGATTCCACTTCCGGCAGCTGCGTGATGTTCCACGACGAGCCGCCGTCCTGCGTCACGCGGATGACGGCGCCGCGGCGCACGCGCCGGGTCTCGGCCGCCTTCGGCGACAGCCAGTCCCTGGCGAACGCCAGGCCGGCGCCCGTGATGGTGATCTCTTCGCCCGACGCCAGCACGGCCTTCACCTGCGTGGGCGACGCCTGCAGCACGATGGCGGCGACGATGTCGTCCGAATCCGGATGCTCGGCCAGTTCCGCCTCGATGGCTTCGTCGGCTTCGCCCTTGGCGGACGGGATCTCGATGTATTTTTCCGGGCCGCGATACGGGTGGCGGCGCTCGTAATCCATCACGCCGCGGCGCAGCGCGAGGTAGGCGGCGTCCTGGTCGGCCTTGGTGATCGTCGTGAACACGTTCAGGCCGCGCGTATAGGTGTCTTCCTTGAACTGTTCGTACACGAGCTGGCGCGCCATCTCGGCCACGTATTCGGCATGCACGCCGAACGCCGTGCTGTCCGTCTTGATCTTGAGTTCCTCGTTCTTCGCCTGTTCGTACTGGGCGTCGGTGATGTAGCGCAGGTCGTGCATGCGCTGCAGGATGTACTGCTGGCGCATGCGCGCGCGCTTCGGATTGACGACCGGGTTGTACGCGGACGGCGCCTTGGGCAGGCCGGCCAGCATCGCCGCTTCCGCGACCGAGATGTCTTTCAGATCCTTGCCGAAGTAGATCTGCGCGGCCGACGAGAAGCCGAACGCGCGCTGGCCCAGGTAGATCTGGTTCATGTAGACCTCGAGGATCTGGTCCTTGGTGAGGTTCTTCTCGATCTTGTACGCCAGGAGCGCCTCGTACGCCTTGCGCTTGAGGGTCTGCTCGGACGACAGGAAGAAGTTGCGGGCCACCTGCTGGGTGATGGTCGACGCGCCCTGGCGCGCGCCGCCGGTCGCGTTGTGCACGGCCGCGCGCAGGATGCCCCAGTAGTCCACGCCGCCGTGTTCATAGAAACGGTCGTCCTCGATGGACAGCACGGCCTTCTTCATCACGTCCGGGATGTCCTTGAAGTGGACGAGGGTGCGGCGCTCCTCGCCGAACTCGCCGATCAGGACGTTATCGGCCGTGAAGATCCGCAACGGCATCTTGGGCCGGTAGTCGGTCAGGGTGTCGAGGGCGGGCAGGTTCGGGTAGGCCATCGCCAGCGCGAACACGACCACCAGCACCCCGCAGACGGCCAAACCGGCCAGGGCGGCGAGGATGGTCAGGAGGATGCGCTTGGGTGTGTGCTTCGGCGTAGGAGACTGCGGGGCGGGGCTGCCCCCGTGTTGGGATGCTTTCATGCGTAATGTCGGTCGCTTTATTGATCCATTTCATTATAAGTCACGCTTGTATCTGAGGCACGGCTAGACAAGTGAACAATAGGTGTGAAAAGAGCGGCAAGATTGATTGATATCAGAGCGAAAACAGTGTCGTTTTCCCGCTGCGCGCTATTATGTTCCCGTGTAGAAATTTCTTGTCCTCATACATCAGTATTGCTACGATTCAATACGGTGCCTGATATATGTGCACTTTATTTCTACCATTTCAATCGTTCCCCAAGCGGGCGTTCAAAGAAGCAGCAGAGAGGGAGTGCGCTCGTGATCAGTCTAGGTTCCTTGTTCGGACAGAAGAGCCCGCCGTTGGTCGGGCTCGATATCAGTACGTCCGGCGTGCGCCTGGTCGAGTTGTCGGACAGCGGCAAGGGTGAGTTGCGGCTGGAGCGCCATGCGGCGGAACCGCTGCCGCGCGGTGCCGTCGTCGACGGCAACATCGAGAACATCGAGGCGGTGTCGGACGCGGTGCGCCGCGTCGTACAGAAGAGCGGCACCCGCATCAAGCACGTGGCGCTCGGCATGCCGCCGGCCGCCGTCATCACCAAGAAGATCATCCTGCCGGCCGGCTTGCCGGAAGACCAGCTCGAAGTGCAGGTCGAGTCCGAGGCCAGCCAGTACATTCCGTTCGCGCTGGACGAGGTCAGCCTCGACTTCGACGTGATCGGCCCGGTCGCCAATTCGGTGGAGGACATGGAAGTCATGCTGGCCGCCGCGCGCCGCGAAAAGGTCGAGGACCGCGTCGCCATCGCCGAGGCGGCCGGCCTCACGGCCACCGTGATGGACATCGAATCGTACGCCGCCCGCGCCGCGCTGCAGCGCCTCCTCGACAACGACAAGGGCCCGAAGGACCGCATCGTCGCGCTGTTCCAGATCGGCGCCAACGCCACCCACGTCTCTGTGCTGCAGAACGGCGAGACCGTCTACGAGCGCGAGCAGCCGTTCGGGGGCGTGCAGCTCACGCAGGACATCGTGCGCGCCTATGGCCTCTCGTTCGAGGATGCGGAAACGCGCAAGAAATCGGGCGACCTGCCGGACAACTATCGCGCCGACCTGCTGGCGCCCTGGCTGGAAAACGCCGCGCTGGAAGTCACGCGCGCGATCCAGTTCTTCTACACGTCGACGCCGTACACGCGCATCGACCAGATCGTCCTGGCCGGCGGCAGCACCCAGTTGCCCGGCCTGCCCGACATCATCGCGGGCCGCACGCGCATTGCAACAAGCGTCGTGGCGCCGTTCTTCGGCATGCAGCTGGGCCCCGCCGTGCGCGAGCAGCAGCTGCGCACGGACGCCCCCGGCTATCTCGTCGCCTGCGGCCTGGCACTGCGGAGGTTCGGCTGATGATCCGCATTAACCTGCTCCCGCACCGGGAAGCGAAGCGCAAGCAGAAACAGACCGCGTTCGTCGCGCTGATGGCGCTGGGTGGCCTGGCCGGCGTCGCGCTCGTGCTGCTCGTGGGCGCGTACAACGCGAGCCGCATCGCGACGCAGAACGAACGCAACCTGGTGCTCAAGAACGCCAACGCGGAACTGGACAAGAAGATCAGCAAGATCGCCAGCCTGAAGGCCGAGATCGAGGCGCTGAAGGCGCGCCAGCAGGCCGTCGAAGACTTGCAGGGCGACCGCAACCAGCCCGTGTACCTGCTCGACGAACTGGTGCGCCAGACGCCGGAAGGCGTGTACCTGAAGAGCTTCAAGCAGGATGGCCAGCGCGTGCTGCTGAATGGCTACGCGCAGTCGCAGGAGCGCGTGGCGGAGCTGCTGCGCAACCTGTCCGGCAGTTCGCCGTGGCTGGAGCGCCCGGACCTGACCGAGGTGCGCGCGGTCCCGCTCGCGCAGAGCAAGACCGGTCGCAAGGTCGTCGAATTCACGTTGAACGTCGCCATCAAGCGCGCCCGTGTGGATGAAGACGATGCCAAGCCGTCGACGACCAAACCAGGCGGCACCAAGTCATGAACATCGATCTGAAACAGTCTTTCGCCGACCTGGCATCCCAGTTCGAGGGCCTGCAGGGACGCCATCCCGGCCTGTGGCCGCTGGCGCCGCGCTTGTTGTGCGCGGCCGGCGTGATGGCGGCCGTCCTCGGCCTCGGCTACTTCTTTTACTGGAGTGGCCAGTTCGAGGAACAGGACGTCCTGGCCGCGCAGGAACTCAAGCTGCGCGACGACTACAAGGCCAAGATGGCGCAGGCGATCAACCTGGACGCGCTGGAAGCCCAGCAGCAGCAGGTGAACCGCTACGTCGAACGTCTCGAGAAGCAGTTGCCGAGCAAGGCCGAGATGGCCGCGCTGCTGTCCGACATCAACCAGGCCGGTATCGGCCGCGGCCTGCAGTTCGAACTGTTCAAGCCGGGCCAGGTCGTCGTCAAGGATTACTACGCCGAGCTGCCGATCGACATCAAGGTCACGGGCCACTACCACGACATCGGCGAATTCGCGGCCGACATGGCCAAGATGCCCCGCATCGTCACCCTGAACAACCTGGCGCTCACCGCCGGCAAGGACGGCACGCTGTCGCTGGACGCCATCGCCAAGACCTTCCGCTACCTCGACCAGGAAGAACTGGACGCGCAGGCCAAGGCCCGCAAGGCGAAGAAGAACGCCAAGAAGGAGAAGGCATGAGCGCGCGCATCGCGATCGGCGCCCTGATGGCGACCACACTGCTGGCCGGCTGCGGCGATTCCGACGTGCGCGAGGTGCGCGACTGGATGGAGCAGGTCAAGCGCGACACGCGGCCCGCCGTGAAGCCACTGCCCGAGCCCAAGGATTTTCTGCCTTACGCGTATGGCGCGAAGGATGCCGTCGACCCGTTCGAACCGAGCAAGCTGCTGGGCGAACTGGCCCGCGCCGCCGCGACCTCGAACAACCCCAACCAGCCCGACCTGCAGCGCCCGCGCGAACTGCTGGAGACCTTCCCGCTCGACACCATGCAAATGGTCGGCATGATGGAGAAGGGCGGCACGCGCTACGCGCTGCTGCAGGTCGAACGCTCGCTGCACCAGGTGAAAGCCGGCCAGCGCATCGGCCAGAACTTCGGCGTCGTGACGCACGTGAGCGAGGACGCCGTCGACATCCGCGAAGTGGTGCAGGACGCGGCCGGCGAATGGACGCAACGCGTGACGAAGCTGGAGCTGCAAACCAAGGAGAACCGTAAATGACCCGATTCCTTTCCGCCGCAGGCGGCATGCTGCTGGCACTGGCCACGGTCTGCGCCTGGGCCCAGGACAACGCGATCGAGTCGATCAGCGCCAACCAGCAGGGCGGCGACGTCGTCATCCGCGTGGGCATGAAGGCGCCGCCGAAGCAGCTGCCGATTGGCTTTTCGATCACCAGTCCGGCCCGCATCGCGCTCGATTTCGGCGCCACCGCCAACGCCACCGGCAAGACTGTCCAGGACATCAACCTGGGCGACGTGCGCGGCGTGAACGTCGTGCAGGCGGGCGAACGCACGCGCCTCGTGCTGAACCTCAAGCGCGTGCTGGGCTACGCCGCCGTCATCGACGGCAAGGACGTCGTCGTCACCGTCGAAGGCTCGGGCGCGCCCGCGCGTGCCGCCGACGCGTCCGGCCAGCCGGTCCGCGCGGCGACCGTCGCACCGGCCAGCGTGCCGCTGCTGCGCGACCTCGATTTCCGCCGCGGCACCAATGGCGAAGGCCGCATCGTCGTCGACCTGCCGAACGGCCAGGTCGCCGTCGACGTGCGCCAGGTCGGCCCCCAGATCCTCGTCGATTTCCTCAAGACCGGCGTGCCGCCCACCCTGCGCCGCCGCCTGGACGTGACCGACTTCGGCACGCCCGTGTCGCGCATCACGACGACGCCGCACGGCGAGAACACGCACATGGTCGTCGAGGCCCACGGCAACTGGGAGCAGACCGTCTACCAGAGCGACACCCAGCTCGTCATCGACGTCAAGCCCGTCAAGGAAGATCCGAACCGGCCGGCCGGCGGCGCAGGCGGCGCGAGCTACCGCGGCGAGAAGCTGTCGTTCAACTTCCAGAACGTCGAGGTGCGCCAGGCATTGCAGGCGATCGCCGACATCTCGGGCCTGAACATCATCACGAGCGACTCCGTCACCGGCAACCTCACGCTGCGCCTGAAGGACGTGCCGTGGGACCAGGCGCTGGACGTCGTCCTGCAGGCCAAGGGCCTCGACATGCGCAAGAACGGCAACGTGTTGTGGATCGCGCCGAAGGAAGAACTGCTGACCAAGGAAAAACTGGAGCTCGAGCAGAAGGCCCAGATCTCCGACCTGGAACCGCTGCGCTCCGAGATCTTCCAGCTGAACTACCAGAAGGCGGACGCGTTCCGCACCGTGTTCGGCCTGGATGCGGGCGGCGGCGGCAGCAGTGACGGCGGCGGCAAGAACCGCGTGCTGTCCAAGCGCGGCAGCGCCATCATCGACCCGCGCACGAACCAGTTGTTCGTGACCGACATCGCGTCGAAGATCGAGGACATCCGCAAGCTGATCCAGAAGACCGACATCGCGACCAAGCAGGTGCTCGTCGAAGCGCGCCTCGTGGAAGCGAACGACGGCTTCTCGCGCAACCTCGGCGCCAAGCTCGGTTTCGCCGACCTGCGCAACCTGCGCGGCGGCGACTCGGGCTACCAGGTCAGCGGCAACCAGCGCGTGGCCATCGGCGGCAACATGACGGGCGTGGGCCAGATCACGGGCCAGACACCGGACAAGGGCGACGGCTACACCAACAGCACCCTCGTGAACCTGCCGGCGTCCGGCATCAACGGCACGAACGCGCCGTCGATCGCGTTCTCGCTGTTCTCGTCGGCCGCGAACCGCTTCCTCAACCTGGAGCTGTCCGCGCTGGAAGCGGACGGCAAGGGCAAGATCATCTCCAGCCCGCGTGTGGTCACCGAGGACAACGTCCCGGCCATCATCGAGCAGGGTGTCGAGCTGCCGTACCAGCAGGCCACGAGCAGCGGCGCCACGTCGGTCACGTTCAAGAAGGCGAACCTGAAGCTGGAAGTCACGCCGCAGATCACGCCGGACGGCAACGTCGTGCTGGACGTGGACGTGGCCAAGGATTCGAAGGGCGAGTCGACCGCGTCGGGCTTCGCCATCAACACGCAGCACGTGAAGACCAAGGTGATGGTCGAGAACGGCGGCACGGTGGTCCTGGGCGGCATCTACCAGATGACCGAGACCCGCAGCGACAACAAGGTGCCGCTGATCGGCGACATCCCGGTCGTGGGCAACCTGTTCAAGTCGACGTCGCGCGAGCACAGCAAGACCGAGCTGCTCGTCTTCATCACGCCGAAGATCGTGGCCGAGCGCCTGCAGAACGGGCATTGACAGAGTAAATAACAAGACAACAAGAAGCAAAGACATGAACCACTTCAAGAATGAATCCGCGGCGCGCCATGGCGTGCGCGTAGCCGGCCTGCTGATGGCCATGGTGCTGACCGCGTGCGGCGGCGGCGGCGGCAATCCGGGCGCGACGACGGGATCGACCGGTTCCGGCGGCAGCGGCACCGGCACCGGCGGTACGACGACGCCCGCGGCGCCGACCGTCTCCGTGGGCTTCACGAACGCGGCCGGCGCGTCGAGCAATGCGCTGACCGGCGCCACGCCGCTGACCGTCAAGGCGACCGTGCTGGACGCGAACAAGAAACCCGTACCGAACGCGATCGTCACCTTCGCCACCGACAACGCGCTGGCCGTGTTCTCGCCGACGGCGGGCACCGCGCTTACCGACGTCAACGGCGTCGCCATGGTCAGCATGCGCGCCGCGAGCCTGGCCGCGGGCGGTGCGGGCACCGTGACCGCCACGTCGGACGTGGCCGGCACGACCGCGAGCGGCACGGCGAACTATTCCGTCGGCGCCACCACGCTGACCTTCGGCACGCTGTCCGCCAGCCCGGCCAATATTCAGGCGTACGGGTCGACCGTGCTGTCGGTCGACGTGCTGAACGGCACCAGCAAGTACACCGAACAGCAGGTCAACGTGAGCTTCAGCTCGGCCTGCGTCACGGCCGGCAAGGCGACGCTGGCCGCGACCGTGCCGACCAATAACGGCACCGTGCAGACGGTCTACCGCGACAAGGGCTGCGCCAACAACGACACCATCACCGTGTCCGCCGCCGGCGTCTCCCGGTCGGCATCGGCCACGCTGACGATCGCGCCGCCGGCCGCCGCGTCGGTGCAGTTCGTGGGCGCGACGCCGACCACCCAGTCGATCGTCGTGCGCGGCAACGGCGGCAACGGCCGCACCGAGACCGCGATCCTGACGTACAAGGTCGTCGACATCTTCGGCAACCCGCTGGCCGGCCAGCGCGTGGATTTCACGCCCGTTCCCGCGGGCGCCGACGTCGTCATCAACAAGGCGAGCGACACGACCGACGCCACCGGCAGCGTGGTCACGACGGTCAACTCGGGCGCGACGCCGATGTCGTTCCGTGTCCAGGCCACGCTGAAGGGCACCGGCACCAACGGCGGTCCGGACATCTCGACCCTGTCCGATTCGATCGTCGTGACGACCGGCCTGCCGGCGCAGCGCGCGTTCTCGCTGAGCTCGGGCTCGTTCAACGTCGAGGGCTGGAGCGTGGACAACCCGGCCGCCACGACCGTGCAGGTGATGGTGGCCGATGCCTTCGGCAATCCGGTCCCGGACGGCACGCCGGTCGTGTTCCAGACGAACATGGGCGCCATCGGCTCGTCCGACAAGGGCGGCTGCAACACCGTCAACGGCGTGTGCTCGGTGGCGTTCCGCACCCAGGCGCCGCGCGTGGCGATCCCGGGCACGCCGCACACGCCGTGCAACGCCGTCACGCCGGACGCGACGCGCCCCGGCCTGGCCACGATCTGCGCCAGCTCGACGGACGGCACCAATACGGTCTACGCCCGCACCGCGATCTTCATGAGCGGCAGCGCCGTCAAATCCGTCTACATGGACGGCAGCGCCACGCCGCTCGCGGGCGGCACGGTCGACCTGGGCACGCTCCCGTCCAGCGCGACCAAGAGCTTCCGGCTGCAGTTCAACGACGTGAACAACAACCCGATGCCGGCCAATTCCACGGTCGCGATCACGAGCATGCTGAACGGCACCGCCGCGCCGGTCGTTCCCGCCACGGTGCCGAACGTCGCGCCGCACACGAACAGTGCCGTCGACGATCCGACCGGCCTGACGGTGGGCAGCATCGCGCAGGGCTACACGCACCTGTTCAGCGTCGGCAGCACGAACCCGACCAATTGCACGGGTCCGTCCACGGCCACCTTCAACGTCACGGTCACGACGCCCGCTGGCTCCGTAACCAGTATTCCGTTTAAACTGTCGTTCACCTGCCCATAAGTTTTCTTAAGGGATGCCCGATTGCAACAAAGCGGCCAGGGATTACCTGGCCGTTTTTATTTGAACGCGTACACGTGTCTGACTGTAAGAACAACAACATCTTCCTCGTCGGCCTGATGGGGGCCGGCAAGACCACCATCGGCCGCCTGCTGGCGCGGCGCCTGGACATGACCTTCATCGATTCCGACCATGAGATCGAAGCGCGTACGGGCGCCACGATTCCATGGATCTTCGAGATCGAGGGCGAGGCCAGCTTCCGCCGCCGCGAAGCCGACGTGATCCGCGAACTCACCGCGCAGAACGGCATCGTGCTGGCGACCGGTGGCGGCGCCGTGCTGAACGCGACCAGCCGCGCGCTGCTGGCGGAGCGGGGCACCGTGATCTACCTGCGCGCGAGCGTCTCCAGCATCCTGGCGCGCACGGCGCACGACAAGAACCGCCCGCTGCTGCAGACGGCCGACCCGCGCAAGAAGCTGGAAGACCTGACCGCGCAGCGCGAGCCGCTGTACCGCGAGATCGCCGACATGGTCATCGACACGGGCCGACCTAACGTACAATCGATGGTTCAGACAATCCTGGACCAGCTCGAGGCGGACAACGCCGCACGCGAGCTGGCCAACGCAAAGACGACAATGAACGAACAGGCATGCATCTCTCTTAACGTCGAGCTGGGCGACCGCAGCTATCCGATCGCGATCGGCCGCGGCCTGCTGGACGATACTTCCCTTTTGAACCGCCACATCGGCGGCAGCGGCAAGGTGGCCATCGTCACCAACACGACGGTCGCGCCGCTGTACCTGGACAAGGTTGCCGCCCCGCTGCGCGCGGCCGGGCGCGAGGTCGTGCCCATCATCCTGCGCGACGGCGAAGAGTTCAAGAACTGGGAGAGCCTGAACGAGGTGTTCGACGCGCTGCTGGCGAATAAATGCGACCGCAAGACGACGCTCGTGGCGCTGGGCGGCGGCGTGATCGGCGACATGACCGGTTTCGCGGCCGCGACCTACATGCGCGGCGTGCCGTTCGTGCAGATCCCGACCACCTTGCTGGCGCAGGTCGATTCCTCCGTGGGCGGCAAGACGGGCATCAACCACCCGCTGGGCAAGAACATGATCGGCGCGTTCTACCAGCCGCGCGCCGTGATCGCGGACACCGCCACGCTCGACACGCTGCCGGACCGCGAACTGTCGGCCGGCCTCGCGGAAGTCATCAAGCACGGCGCCATCCTCGACGCCGGTTTCTTCGACTGGATCGAGGCGAACATCGAGAAACTGGTGGCACGCGACCACGCGGCCCTCGCGCACGCGATCGCGCGCTCGTGCGAGATCAAGGCGGACGTCGTCGCCCGCGACGAGCGCGAAGGCGGCCTGCGCGCGGTGCTGAACTTCGGCCACACGTTCGGCCACGCCATCGAAGCGGGCCTGGGCTATGGCGCCTGGCTGCACGGCGAAGCCGTCGGCTGCGGCATGGTGATGGCGGCCGACCTGTCGCGCCGTTTGAACCTCATCGACGACGCCGCGGTCGACCGCGTGCGCGCGCTGGTGAAGGCGGCCGGGCTGCCGGTCGTCGCGCCGGACCTGGGCAACGAGCGCTGGATCGAGCTGATGGAAGTCGACAAGAAGAACGAGGGCGGCGCCATCAAGTTCATCCTCCTGAAACCGCTGGGCAGCCCGAGCATCACCAATGCCCCGCGCGAGTTGTTGGACGCTACGCTGGAGACCTGTACGAAATGATCGACTTCGACGCCCACCTGGCTCCTTACGCGGCGCAGTCGTCGAAGAGCCGTGGGCGTCGCCATCCGGAACCGTCGCCGGGCTCGCGCAGCGAATTCCAGCGCGACCGCGACCGCATCATCCACTCGACCGCGTTCCGCCGGCTCGAATACAAGACCCAGGTCTTCCTCAATCACGAGGGAGATTTATTCCGCACCCGCCTCACGCACTCGATCGAAGTCGCGCAGATCGCGCGCACCCTGGCGCGCAGCCTGCGCCTGAACGAAGACCTCGTCGAAGCGACCGCGCTCGCGCACGACCTCGGCCACACGCCATTCGGCCACGTCGGCCAGGACGTGCTGAACGACTGCATGAAGGACTACGGCGGCTTCGAGCACAACCTGCAAAGCCTGCGCGTCGTCGACCATCTCGAAGAACACTACGGCGCTTTCGACGGCCTGAACCTCACGTTCGAGACCCGCGAAGGCATCCTGAAACACTGCTCGCTGACGAATGCGCGCCAGCTGGGAGAACTCGGCCAGCGCTTCATCGACAGGACGCAACCGAGCCTGGAAGCGCAGCTGACGAACCTGGCCGACGAAATCGCGTACAACAACCACGACATCGACGACGGCCTGCGTTCGGGCCTGCTCACGATGAAGCAGATGGAAGAGGTGGACCTGTTCGCCCGCCTGCACCGCGAAGTGGTCCAGCAATACCCCGGCCTGCAGGGACGGCGCGAGCTGTACGAGACGATCCGCCTGATGATCACGGCGATGACGGCCGACCTGGCTGCGACGTCGGCCGAGCTGCTGGCCGACGCGGCGCCGCAAAGCATCGAGGACGTGCGCGCCGGTCCGCCTCTGATCCGCTTCTCGCAGAAGATGCGCGAGGAGACGACGGCGCTGAAGCGCTTCCTGCACGCGAATCTGTACCGTCACTACCAGGTGAACCGCATGCGCGTGAAGGCGAGCCGCATCGTGCACGAGCTGTTCGACGCCTTCATGACCGATCCCGTGCTGCTGCCGCCGGATTACCAGGTGGACTCCGGCGACACGATGAAGCAGGCCCGCAAGATTGCGGATTACATTGCGGGGATGACGGACCGGTACGCCATCAAGGAACACCGGCGCATCTATTCGCTCGATACGTTCTGATTCTTATTCTCCGCGCGCGAACACGCGCAGGCGGTGGCCGTCCGGATCGGCCGCGGTGAACGTGTAACCGAAATCCACCTTGGTCGGGGCCTGCAGGATGCGCAGTCCGGCCTCGCGCCACTTGCCGTGCAGCGCATCGACCTGCGCATCGTCGGGCACCCGGAATGCGAGCTCACTGCCGCTGCCGTGGAAGTCGGCGGCCGGCACCGCATCGGACTTCGCCCACAGGCCCAGCATGCGGCCATTCTCCAGCGGAAACAGCACGAACGTGGGCGAGCTCTCGACGTGCTGCGCGTCCAGCAGCTTGCCATACAGGCGCGCGCTGGCCTGCGGATCGGCGACGTAGAGGATGGTGTAGGTCGGGGTCAGCATGGTAGTTCTCCTTCGGTGGTTGACAGTGCGGCCAGTCTAGGCCGGACCACTGTCAATTCCTGTCAGGAGAACAACGACGGCGCCGCCAATTGCCCCAGCAGCTTCTTGATCGGCGCCGGCAGCGGCGCGGCCGCGATGGTCGCCAGGTCCCACCACACGTGGCCCGGCGGCGTCTCGGTGCGCGCGGCCACGGCGATACGGTAGGGCTGGATGTGCAGGCGGTAGTGCGTGAACCCATGCACCAGCGGCAGCAATGCCTCGACTTCCGCCACCGTGCCGAACTCGCCGGCGGCGCCGGCCAGCGTCGCCGTCGACACGTCGTCCGCCTCATCCAGCGCCACGTGGCCGTCGTATTCCGGCAGCGACAGCAGGCCGCCCCAGATGCCGGAATCCGGCCGTTGCTGCAGCAGCACCTGGCCGTTGTCGACGACGGCCAGCATCAGCGCGCGCCGCTCCGGCGTCGCCTTCTTCGGCTTCGGCACGGGCAGCACGGACGTGCGGTCGGTGGCGAAGGCCACGCAGCGATCGCGCAGCGGGCAGCGGTCGCAATCCGGTTTGCCGCGCGTGCACAGCGTGGCGCCCAGGTCCATCAACCCCTGCGTATAGGCTTCGATGCCGTCGCCTTCCGGCAGCAGCGCGTCGGCGCGGCGCCACAGCGCGTCTTCCACCGGCTTGATGCCCGGGTATTCGTCGATGCCGAACACGCGCGCGAACACGCGCTTGACGTTGCCGTCGAGGATGGCCGCGCGCGCGCCGGCTGAAAACGCGGCGATGGCGGCGGCCGTCGAGCGGCCGATGCCGGGCAGGTCGGCCAGCAGCGCCGGGTCGCTGGGGAACACGCCGCCGTAATCCGCGACGACGCGCTTGGCGCACGCGTGCAGGTTGCGTGCCCGCGTGTAGTAACCGAGACCGCTCCAGTGCGCCATCACGTCTTCCGCCGGCGCGGCGGCGAGGTCGTGCACGGTCGGGAAGCGCTCGAGGAAGCGCGCGTAATAGCTCAGCACCGCCGTCACCTGCGTCTGCTGCAGCATGATTTCGGAGAGCCAGATGCGGTAGGCGTCGCGCGTGTTCTGCCAGGGCAGGGCGTGGCGGCCGTGGGCGCGCTGCCAGTCGATGACGGCGCGCGAGAAGCTCGGGTCGGACAGGATTTCGGTGTCGGTGCTGCGTTTCATCTATCAAGCTGCTCGCAATTCGGGCAGGTCGGCGCGCAGCGCGTCGGCGACGACGCCGGACAGGTTCGCGAGTCGCGCCTTGACCTGCTCCAGGTCGTGTTGGGCCGCCTCGAAGGCGGCGATTTTCTGTTCCAGGCTGTCGGTGGCTTCCAGGATGCGCTGGATCGATGCCTGGCGGTGGCGCAGCTGGTCGCGGTGCTGGCGGATCTGCGCTTCCAGCGGCGCCATGATCACCTTCAGCCACGCCTCGGCATCGCCGTTGGCTTCGCGGAACGCGAATTTGATGCGCGACGCGATCGTGTCGAAGAAGCGTTCGAGGAGTGTCCCGCGGCTGGTGATGAGCAGGGTCGCCGTGCCGAACTGCTTCACGTAGATGGCCTCGATGGCGTCGATCTCGCGGCGGTAGCGTTCCAGCGACAGCGCGGCCGGCAGCGCCAGCGCGAGTCCGTGCTCGGTGGAGAAGCGCCGCACCATCGTCTCCATCATCGCCGCGATCTCGGCGATCTTTGCCTCGGCCGCAACCAGGCTCGCGCGCACCTGGTCGAAGAACGTGCGCACCGGCGCGCGCATGCCGGTCGAAAAGCGCGCGGCTTCCATCGCGGCGCGCACGGCGTCGACGCGGTCCTGCACGACGTCCATGCCGATGGTCGAGTACAGCTCCGTCGACAGCGTGGTGAATACGGCGCGCGTGCCCTGCAGCTTGAACAGGCTGGCGTCGAACTCCTTCTTTTCCATCTCGACGCGGCGCACCATGTGGGCGATCACGCCCTGGTTCTTGCCGCGCAGGCTTTGCAGTTCCTGCAGCTGTTCGACGAGGTCGCGCCCGCGCGCGCCGAGCAATGCGGACTGGGCGCCCGTCAACGTCGCGAGGTCGTCCTGCAACTGCCGGCGCAGGATGTCCTGGCGCGCCGGGATCAGTTCGTGGAACAGCGCCGATTCCAGCGCGCCCACGCGGCTCTTTTCGAACAGGCCGAGATCGCCCGTGATCTTGCCGACGAGGGCCTTTTGCGCGGACACCGGGAACACCTGCGTATCCGCCACGCCCAGCAGGCGCGCGGCGTCGTGCTGCTGGCGTGCGATGGCGTCGTCGTTGTCCTGCGGCGTCCTCAGTTCGTCCCACAGCGCATCGATCTTGTTCAGCACGACGATCCGGCCAGCGCCGCCGCCAATATGCGTGCGCCACACGTCGATGTCGCTCTTCGTGACGCCCGTCTCGGCGGCCAGGATGAACAGCACGGCGTGCGCGTTCGGGATCAGGTTCAAGGTGAGTTCAGGCTCCGTGCCGATCGCGTTCAGGCCCGGCGTGTCGAGGATCACGAGGCCCTGCTTGAGCAGCGGATGCGGCACGTTGATCAGCGCATGGCGCCAGCGCGGGATCTCCACGAGGCCGTCCGCGCCGAGGGTCGCCGCAAGATCGGGGTCGTCCGGATCGTACAGGCCGTAGCGCTGCGCTTCGCCCGGCGTGACGCGGCGCGTGAGGCTCACCTGCAGGAAGGTCTCGTGCATGCGCTCCGGCGCGGACAGGTCGAGCGGCAGCACGGTCCAGGCGTCGGGCACGTCGCGGTAATCGCCCGTCGCGAGGCGCTCGGCGCGCGTCTCGATCGGGAGCAGGCGAATGCTCGGGACGATGGCCGGCTCCCACGCGAATTCGGTCGGGCACATCGTCGTACGGCCGGGGCTCGACGGCACGATGCGCTGGCCGTAGTCGGCAAAGAAGATGGCGTTGATCAGCTCGGATTTACCGCGCGAGAACTCGGCCACGAACGCGACCGACAGCCGGTCGTCGCGCAACCGCGCGAGCGCACGCGTGACGCGCTGTTCCGCCGCCCCGTCCAGCAGCTCGGCCTCCTGGGCCCAGCCGCGATACTCTTCCAGCGCCTGGGCGACCTGCGCGCGCCAGTTCGCGTACTGTTGCAAATCCTGCATATCGTATGTCCCGCGCTCGTCGATGACCTTACCGCTGGCAGACCGCGCAGTAGAACGTGGACCGCTGGCCCTGCTTGATCTGGCGGACCGGCGTGCCACAGTTGCGGCAAGGAACTCCTGCACGATCATAGACGAAATATGTCTGCTGGAAATAGCCCGATTGACCATTTACGGCAATAAAGTCACGCAGCGTGCTGCCGCCTTGCACGATGGCGGCGGCGAGGATGTCGCGGATCGCCTCGGCCAGCTTGTCGTAGCGGGCGCGGCTGATCTTGCCGGCGGCCGTCTTCGGGTTGATGCCGGCACGAAACAGGCTCTCGCACGCATAGATATTGCCGACGCCGACGACGATGTCGCCCGCCAGCAGCACCTGCTTGATCGGGGCGCTGCGGTTTCTCGTCGCCTGGTGGAGCAGGGCGCCGGAGAACTTGTCTTCGAGCGGTTCGACACCCAGGCCGCGCAGCAGCACGTGCTGTTCCAGCTCGCCGTCGTCGTGACCATGCCAGAGGACGGCGCCGAAGCGGCGCGGGTCGTGCAGGCGCAGGATCCTCCGGCCTTCCGGGCCGCGTACGACGAGGTCGAAGTGGTCGTGCTTTTTCAAGTCGACGCCTTCCGGCAGCACGCGCAAATGGCCCGACATGCCCAGATGGACGATCAAGGTGCCATGTTCGAATGTCAGCAGCAGGTATTTGCCGCGGCGACCCGTGCCGAGGATGCGGCGGCCCGCGAGCAGCTCGCGCAAATTCGGGGGAAACGGCCAGCGCAGGCCTTCGCGGCGCAGCACGACGTCTTCGACGATGCGGTCTTCTAGATGCGGGGCAACACCCCGCCGGGTGACTTCGACTTCTGGTAATTCAGGCATGAATGATTGACAACGTGAGAGGAATGTAAATTCGTGTTGCAGTGGCGCACGCGCGGCGGGTGCATGGCGTAGAATCGGACAATCTCGACGACGTGGGACTTGCCTTGAAAAACGCTTTCGCCATTGTAACCCTCTCCGCACTGCTGTCGGCCTGCGCTGTGGCTCCCAAGCAGCAGCAACCGGCCCAGGACCTGTCCGACCAGCCGCTCGCCGCCGCCGAAGCCCGGAACCATCCCGACCAGGCCAAGGAAGGCGAACAGGCTGAAAAGCTCCCCAACGTCGAGATGACCCCGGCCATGATGGCCCAGCTCATGCAGGCCGAGATGGCATACAAGAACGGGGACTGGCAAGGCCCGTACCTGACGATGATGAGCCTGGCCCAGCAGACGAAGGACCCGCGCCTGGCCAAACGCGCCGCCGAGATGGCGCTGTCCGCCAAGCAGGCCGACGACGCGCTCGCCGCCGTGAAGCTGTGGCGCCAGTACGCACCGGACTCCGATGAGGCCAGCCAGTACTATCTGGGGTTGGTCATCCTCTCTGACAACCTCGGCGAGGCCGAAAGTATCTTGAAACAGCGTCTGGCGGACGCGACCCCGGCCGCGCGCGGCCTCGTCATGTTCCAGATGCAGCAATTGCTGCTGCGCGCCAAGGACAAGGAAGCCGCCGGCGCCATGCTCGAGCGCCTCGTCGCGCCGTACGGCAACCTGATGGAAACGCACGTCGTGCTGGCCCAGGCCGCGCTGGCGCGCAACGACAAGGCGGCCGCAAAGCGCGAGGCGCAGACCGCCCTGCAACTGAAACCCGATTCCGAGATCGCTGCGCTGACCGCGGCCCAGGTGAGCGAGGACGAAGGCGGTGCCATCAAGGTGCTGAAGGATTTCCTTGCCGCCCACCCGGAGGCGCGCGAAGTCCGTTCGGCGTATGCGCGCCTGCTCGTCAACGAAAAGCAGTACGAGGCCGCGCGCCAGGAATTCCTCACGCTCGACAAGGCCCAGCCCGACAATCCGGGCACCCTGTACGCGCTCGGCATCCTGTCGATGCAGATGAACGACCGTCCGGCCGCCGAAAAATATTTCAGCCGCTTCGTGGACCTGATGGACAAGGCGCCGGAAGACGAGCGTGATCCGTCCAAGGCCGTGATGATCCTGTCCCAGATCGCCGAGGAGCGGGGCGATTACAAGGCCGCGGCCGACTGGCTCGACCGGCTCGACACCGAGGACCCGAAGGTCCAGTTCGGCGCCGAGCTGCGCCGCGCCCAACTGACCGCGAAGCAGGGCGACGTCGCCGGCGCGCGCAAGCTGCTGGGCACCCTGAAAACGGACGACAAGACGGAACAGGCGCAGATCGTGCTCGTCGAAGCGCAAATCCTGCGGGACGCGGGCCAGCCCAAGGAGGCGTTCAAGCTGATGGAGCAGGGCGTCAAGCGCTTCCCGGACAATATGGATTTCCTGTACGACTATGCCCTGATGGCCGAAAAGATGGGCAAGACGGCCGTGATGGAAAAGTCGCTACGTAAAGTGATCGCCAAGTCGCCGGACAATATGCAGGCCTATAACGCACTCGGCTATTCGCTTGCCGACCGCAACGTCCGCCTGAAGGAAGCCCATCAACTGATTGCCAAGGCCCTGAAAATGGCGCCGGGCGACCCGTTCATCCTCGACAGCATGGGCTGGGTGAACTATCGCCTCGGTAAGCTGGACGAGGCCGAAACCCATCTGCGCAAGGCTTATACGCTGCGCAACGATCCGGAAATCGCCGTTCACCTGGGCGAAGTGCTGTGGAAGAAGGGCCAGAAGGAAGATGCCCGCAAGCTGTGGCGCGAAGCGCAGGCGAAGGATCCGAAGAACGATGCGCTCAAGAGCACACTCGCGCGGCTCCATCAGACTCTGTGAAATAATGACAATGACGGACGCTGCGGCGTCCGTCGGTTTATTGACCTGTTCATTCCATGCCGATGCCCGCACTTTCCCGTTTCATTCTCGCCGCCGCCTGCGCCGCTGGCTTTACCTCTTTGCTGGCCGGCTGCGCCACCACCGCCAGCGTCCCGCTGGCCAACCCGACCGCCCAGGTGGGCGCCTATCGCGACACCATCGACCTGAACGGCCGCCTGGCCGCGAATTATCAGAAAGATGGCCAGCCGCAATCGATCAACGGCAATTTCACGTGGGTGCAGCGCCCCGGCCGCATCGACGTGTCCCTGTTCACGCCGCTGGGCCAGACCGCCGCCGAGATTACCGTCACGCCCGACGCCGCGACATTAAAACAGTCCGGCCGCGAGCCGCGCGTGGAAAAGGACATCGATACGCTGACGGCGAAGTCGCTCGGCTGGATCTTGCCCGTGAGCGGCCTGCGCGACTGGCTGCAGGGTTATGCCGTCGATGCGGCCGGCAAGCGTTTTACGGCGTCGCCCGCGCACGACAGCGTCGTCACGAATGATGGTTGGCGCCTGCGCTTCGTGGAATGGCAGAACGGCCCGGGCGGCACCCCGATGCCGCGCCGCATCGATGCCGAGCGCAGCACGACGGCCGTCGGCGATGCGCTGACGATCCGCATCGTCATCGATCCGGTGGCGTGACATGGCAGCGACGTCTCTGCACAACTGCCCGGCGCCGGCCAAGCTGAACCTGTTCCTGCACGTCGTGGGCCGCCGGCCCGACGGCTTTCACCTGCTGCAATCCGTTTTTCAACTGATCGACCGCAGCGACACGCTGCACTTCGACTTGCGCAGCGACGACCGCATCGTGCGCACGACGGATGTGCCCGGTGTGCCGGAAGAGCAGGACCTGATCGTCCGTGCGCTGCGTGCGTTGCAGGCGACATACCAGCGCCGTCACGGCCGCCTGCCGCCGGGTATCGATGTCGCCGTCGAAAAACGCCTGCCGATGGGTGGCGGGCTCGGCGGTGGCTCGTCCGATGCGGCCACGGCGCTGATGGCGGCCAATCATTTATGGCAGGCCGGCCTGACGGATGCCGAGCTGATCACGCTGGGCGTGCCGCTGGGCGCCGACATCCCGTTTTTCCTGTTCGGCGAGACGGCCTTCGCCGAAGGTGTGGGCGAGGCATTGGAGGCCGTGCCGGGGCCGGATTGCTGGTATGTCGTCATCGAACCGGGCGTGTCCGTGCCCACCGTTGCAATTTTTACGGCCCCCGATTTGACAAGAAACACGAAAGCCATCACAATATCGGACTTTTCCAGGCGACATGTCGAGTCGAGTGATTTGATAGGCTTCGGGAAAAATGATTTGCAGGACGTGGCAGCCCGCTTGTTCCCGCCGGTAGCAGAGGCGATCGAATGGTTGGGTGGTTACGGAGCGGCCAGGATGACTGGTTCGGGATCGTGCGTGTTTTGCGCATTTTCCACAGAGCAGGAAGCTGAACAGGTACTGAAGCATGTGCCGACCCGGTGGAGAGCGTGGAAAGCGAAAGCGCTGCAGCGACATCCGATGAAAATCGCTCTTGCAAATCAATGAGTTGTAGAATAAAATTTTGCCTGTCGACGCATTCGGCGATATAATAATCGAGTGCAGCGACAAGCTGTAAGTTTCAGTGTAGGGGAATCGCCAAGCTGGTTAAGGCACCGGATTTTGATTCCGGCATACCAAGGTTCGAATCCTTGTTCCCCTGCCAAAGTTTCTTTGCCTGAGCTGACGATGACGAGTGCTCCAGCAGGCAGATAAAAATGGAGCCGCCAATGAGCGGCTCATTTTTTTTTGTGGTTCAGCGTTAATCATCCGACGATTAGCTGCTTTTCAAGTTCTTTCAACGCTTCTTACATCTCTGGGACTCCCATGGCTTACGAAAACCTGATGGTTTTTACCGGCAATGCCAATCCGGCGCTAGCAGAAGGGGTCGCAAAAAACCTCGGCATTCCTCTCGGCAAAGCCGTGGTCTCGAAGTTCTCCGACGGCGAAGTCATGGTCGAAATCAACGAGAACGTTCGTGGCAAGGACGTCTTCGTTCTGCAATCGACCTGCGCTCCCACCAATGACAGCCTGATGGAAATCATGCTGATGGTCGACGCTCTCAAGCGCGCATCGGCAGGCCGCATCACCGCGGCGATTCCTTATTTCGGCTATGCCCGCCAGGATCGCCGTCCGCGTTCCGCGCGTGTCGCGATCTCGGCCAAGGTCGTCGCGAACATGCTGCAGGAAGCCGGCGTCGAGCGCGTCCTGATCATGGACCTGCACGCCGACCAGATCCAGGGCTTCTTCGACATCCCGGTCGACAACATCTACGCGTCGCCGCTGCTGCTGGGTGACCTGCAGAAGCGCAACTACGACGACCTGCTCGTCGTGTCGCCGGACGTCGGCGGCGTGGTGCGTGCCCGTGCGCTGGCCAAGCGCCTCGGCTGCGACCTGGCGATCATCGACAAGCGTCGCCCGAAGGCGAACGTGTCGGAAGTCATGAACATCATCGGTGAAGTCGAAGGCCGCAACTGCGTGATCATGGACGACATGGTCGACACCGCAGGCACGCTGACCAAGGCTGCCGAAGTCCTGAAAGAGCGTGGCGCGAAGAAAGTCGTCGCGTACTGCACGCACCCGGTGCTGTCCGGCCCGGCCATCGAGCGCATCTCGAACTCGCCGCTGGACGAACTGGTCGTCACCGACACGATCCCGCTGAGCCCGGCTGGCCAGGCTTGCGGCAAGATCCGCCAGCTGACCTGCGCACCGCTGCTGGCCGAAACGTTCAAGCGTATCGTCAAGGGCGACTCGGTCATCTCGCTGTTCGTCGACTGATCGAACCAAGGTTGCAAGCGCGGCGCGCCTGGCTGAAAAGCCGGCGCGCCGTTGACGTATCAAAGGTTTACGGAATTTCTTGAGCGTGCGCAAGTGCGCTCTTTACCGATGCCCCTGGTCGCGGGGGCGTCACAATCCGGGTCACCGGGCCGGCACACCCCGGCATTCGGACCCACACTTTGGAGTAACACCATGAAAGTAGTCGCATTTGCACGTACTCAGCAGGGGACCGGAGCGAGCCGCCGCCTGCGCAACGCCGGCCAGACCCCGGGCATCATCTACGGTGGCGCCGCTGCCCCGGAACTGATCGCCCTGGATGGCAACGCGTTGTACCACGCGCTCAAGAAAGAAGCTTTCCACGGTTCGATCCTGGATCTGGAACTGGACGGCAAGGCGCAGAAAGTCCTGCTGCGCGACTTCCAGATGCACGCATACAAGCAACTGGTCCTGCACGCTGACTTCCAGCGCGTCGACGCATCGCAGCCGATCCACGCCAAGGTCGCCCTGCACTTCGTCAACGCCGAGATCTCGCCGGCAGTCAAGCTGAGCGGCGCCATCGTGTCGCACGTGCTGAACGAACTGGACGTGTCCTGCCTGCCGGGCCAACTGCCGGAATTCATCACCGTCGACCTGTCGACGCTGGAAGCCGGCCAGTCGGTCCACGTGTCGCAGCTGACCCTGCCGGAAGGCGTGACCGTGGTTGCCCACGGCAAGGACCAGACCGTCGCCACCTCGTCGATCCCGCGCGGTGCCGCAACGGCCGAAGCCGCTGCAGAGTAATTTTTACTCCGCATCACAAAACCCGTCGCGACGCGAGTCCGGCGGGTTTTTTGTTTTTCAGATCAAACCCAGCGTCAGCGCCTTGAGCGTGGCCGCGGCCCGCGTCGAGCACTCCAGCTTGCGGAAAATGCTTTCCACGTGCGTGCGTACCGTCGACGGACTGATCTGCATGACCCGTGCCGCTTCCTTGTTGCTTTCGCCCAGGCTGATGCGGCGCAGGACTTCGGTTTCGCGGTCCGATAGCAGGTTCTTGCGGGCGGGCGCTGCGGGGGCAGGGCCGCCGGCCGCCGGGACGCCGGCCGCCGGGACGCCGGCCGCATCGATGACGTAGCGCACGGCGTTCGTATCGAAGCTTTGTGCCTGTTCCGCCAGCACACGTGCAGCCTCATCGGGCACATACGCCGGACGCCAGGGCCGCGGCATGCACAACGCCACGTACGCGCACGCGGCCGCCAGCAGACGGTGTGGCAGGCCGAGCGCATCGGCGTCCAGGTTGCGGAAATAGCCGCTGCCGTCCAGCCGTTCGTAGGCGTGCGACGCCAGTGCCGCTTCCAGACGCAAGGTCGGGATCTGGACCCCGGCCCGCGCGGTCCAGTACGGCACCAGCCGGATCTTTTCCCAATCGGCGGCGCTGAGCTTGCCTTCCCGTTCCCATATCGTGTTCGACACCGCCGCGCGGCCCATGCCGTGGATGAGGGCGGCGCGTCCGAGACATTGCTGCTGGGCCGGGGACAGGTCGGCGCGGATGGCAGCCGCTTCCACCAGCTCGGCCACGCGGCGCGAATAGCCCGCCAGCCACGGCAGCTTCAACTCCATCATGTCGGCCACGATGGACAGCGGCACGTGCCGCGCCAGCAGCGGGTCGACGGCAGCGGGCGCCGGCGTGTCCAGTTCGTCCAGCCACGCCTGCGCATGATCGGCAAGCAGGCGCGCGAGCGGCGCCGGGTATTTGCGGTCGGCCATCCGGGCGATCATCTGCAACGCCTCATCGAAGCCATGCGTGCGCGCGAGGATCTCGAGGTCGCCAGCGAGACTCGTGTAGAAGACGACGGTCGGGATGGCCGACCCGCGCAGCCGTTCCGGCAAGCCATTGCCGTCGTAATGTTCCCAGACGTGGCGCAGCCCGGCCTCGACTTCCGCCGGCAGGCCCAGCAGGCCGGCGATGTCGCCCGACACTTCGCAGTGGATGCGCGCGAGCGGCGTCACGCTTTGCACCGTCAGCGGATTGTCCGCCGGCAGCGTCTGCGTGAGCATGGCGTCGCGGCCGCCGACGTCGTCGCCGAGCAGGGTCGCGAAGCCGGAGGCGTTCGCCGTGCAGCCGGACCAGCGCAGCAGGGCGACGAGCCGCGCGTGGCAGCAGCCATCCGGCGAAGCGCCGTCGGCCTGCGCGAGGCGCGCCGCGAGCCGTGCGGCGCGAATGGAGCCATCGGTGGGCTGGCCCATGGACAGGTCGCCGACGAGGGCCAGGGCCTGGACGGCGTCTTCGACGGTGACGGTGTTGTCGATTTGCATCCCGGTACTGTAACGACGATGGCGTATGGCGGCAAGCGCCGGGTCGGTCGTTCAACCGATACCGCGCGTCGGGCGGTCTCTCTACACTGGCTTCCATCGACACCCCAACAACGAACCACCCAAAGGAGCCATCATGAAAGCATCGATCACCACCATCGTCCGCAACGTCGCCGCCGCCGCTGCCATCGCCGCCGCCGGCACCAGTGTCGCCCAGGCCGCCACGGCCGCCGAGCAGCCGTCCGTCGTCATCGTCCACGGCGCCTTCGCCGACGGTTCCGACTGGGCCAAGGTGATCCCGCTGCTGCAGGCCAAGGGCGTCAAGGTCACGGCCGTGCAGAACAGCCTGACCTCGCTGGCCGACGACGTCGCCGCCACGAAGCGCGCGATCGACAACCAGCCGGGCAAGGTCGTGCTGGTCGGCCATTCCTGGGGCGGCACCGTGATCACGGAAGCGGGCGCGGGCGATAAAGTGGCCAGCCTCGTGTACGTCGCGGCCTTCGCGCCGGACGCCGGCCAGGCTACCGCCGACCTCGGCAAGGACCTGCCGCCGGCACCCGGCATCACCAAGCTGACGGTCGACAAGGCCGGTTTCGCCAGCCTGTCGCCGGCCGTGCTGAAGGAAGATTTCGCCCAGGACGTGCCCGCCGCGCAGGCCGCCGTGATGGCCGCGACGCAGGGCCCGATCGCCGTGAAAGCGTTCGGCGAGAAGACAACCGTCGCCGCCTGGAAAAACCACCCGAGCTGGTACATCGTCAGCAAGAACGACCGCATGATCCAGCCGGACCTGGAACGCCGTTTCGCGAAGGCCATCGGCGCGAAAACGACCGAACTGCCGACCAGCCACGTGCCGCAGCAGTCGCGTCCGGCGGACGTCGCCAAGGTGATCCTGGATGCTGTCGCCGCGAGCAAATAAGGGTAACGCGGCCGTGCTTTAGACTGCACGGCCGCGTTTTACGGGATAATCGAGCTTTACGCTCGATTATTTCGTTTTATATGCACATCCGCCTGATCGTCGGCCTCGGCAACCCCGGCCCGGAATACGAACAAACCCGTCACAACGCCGGCTTCTGGCTCGTCGACAACCTTGCCAACTCCTTGCCCGGTTGCCACTTGCAGCGCGAATCGCGCTTCAACGCCATGGTCGCCAAGACATCGATCTCGGGCAAGGACGTCTGGCTGCTCGAGCCGCTGACCTTCATGAACCGCTCCGGCCAGTCCGTCGGCGGTCTGGCGCGCTTCTTCAAGATCGGACCGGAAGAGATCCTCGTCGTACATGATGAACTCGACCTGCCGCCCGGCGCGGCCAAGCTGAAGCGTGGCGGTTCCTCGGGTGGCCACAACGGCCTGAAGGACATCACGGCCGCGCTCGGCACACAGGATTACTGGCGCCTGCGCCTGGGCATCGGCCATCCGCGCACGCTGAGCCTGCAGCAGGCCGTCGCCGACTTCGTGCTCCATCGTCCCCGCCGCGAAGAGCAGACCCTGATCGAGGAAGCCATCGATAAAAGCCTGCGCATCATTCCGATGGTGTGCGAAGGCAAGATGAATGCTGCGACCATGCAGCTGCACACGGACTAAGTTCGACTCTCAGATGAGCCCGCGCGCCAGCGCCTTCAGCGTGGCAGCCGGGCGCGAGCCCGATTCCAGTTTCTGGAAGATATTGTCGACGTGCATGCGGACGCTCGCCGGCGTGATGCGCATGGCGCGGGCCGCTTCCCGGCTCGTTTCGCCCTGAGTGATGTGGCGCAGTACCTCGAGTTCCCGGTCTGACAGCAGACGGTCGCGCACGGGCCGTGGCTTCTCCGCGCCGCGCGCCGCCGCGAGGACGGCTTCCACCGCCTGCCGGTCGAAGCGTCCGGCTGCCGCCTGTGCCGTCATCAAGGTGGACGCGGCCGCCTCCCCGTGTGCAGGACGCCACGGCCGCGGCGAACACAGCGAGACGAACGCGGCGGCCGCACCGAGCAGCCGTTCCTGCATGCCCAGCGCTTCGCCGCGCGCCTTGCGGAAATAACCGCTGCCGTCGAGGCGCTCGTACATGAAGGACGCGAGCGTGGCCTCGTTCTGGATCGCCGGGATTTGCGTGCCCGCGCGTGCCGTCCAGAACGGCACTTTGCGGACCTGGTCCCAGTCGTCCGCATCGAGCTTGCCTGGCCGCTCCCACACGACGTTCGGTATGGCCACCTTGCCGATGCCGTGCAGCAGCGCGGCCCGCACCAGCGGACTTTCTTCCAGCGCCATCATGCCGGCCAGCGACGCGCTGCGCCGCGCCAGCGCGGCCACGCGGCGCGAATAGCCTGTGAGCCACGGCAGTTTCAGTTCGATGACGTCGGCCACGATGGACAATGGCACGCGCCGGTCGTGACCGGGATAATTGGCGGCGCAGGAAGGTTCTTCCAGCATGTTGAGCCAGTCCTGCGCATGCGGCGACAGTCTCTGCACGAGCGTCGCCGGATATTTCACGCCGGCGCGCTCGCCGATCAGGCGCAGGGCGCCGTCGGTGCCATGCGCGGGCGCGAGCACTTCCAGGTCACCGGCCAGGCGCACATAGAACACGGCGCGCGGAATGTTCGGGGCAAACAGCACGTCCTGCATGTCGCCGCGGTGGTGGCTGCCGAACAGGTGGCGCAGGCTGTTCTCGACGTCTCCCGGCAACCCGAGCAGCACGGCAATATCGCCCGCCACTTCGCACTGCATCTGCGCCAGCGGCATCACGTTGGCGAACGTGAGGCCCGCGTGGCCGGACAATGTCCGGGTCACCATCGCATGGCGGCCCCTGACGTCATCGCCCAGCAGGTGCGCGAACCCGGCCGCCGTCGCCGTGCTGCCCGACCAGCGCAGCAGCGCCACCAATCTCGTGCTCGTGCACGCATCGGCACCGTCGCCGTTTTCTTCCGCCAGCCGTGCGGCGAGGCGTGCCGTGCGGATGGAGTGATCCGGCGGCAGACCCATCGACAGGTCGCCGACCATGGCCAGCACCTGCACGGCGTCTTCGACGGTAATGGTTTCATCGGGTTGCATGGCACTAATGTAACGGCCATTGCCCTGGCGTACAAGGCGCGCGAACTGTCGTGTGCGCGTGTCTGGCGCAGGACGTAAAAAAGCCCGCTCAAGCGGGCCTTTGGTGCAGCAGAGGCGGGATCGATCAGATCGCGCGGATATTGCTCGCTTTATCGCCCTTGGGGCTGGGCGCGCGTTCGAAAGAGACGCGCTGGTTTTCGGACAGGCTTTTGAAGCCTTCCGACTGGATGTCCTTGAAGTGCGCGAACAGATCGTCGCCGCCTGCGTCAGGCGAGATGAAGCCGAAGCCCTTGGAGTCGTTGAACCATTTCACGGTGCCGGTTTGCGTAGCCATGTAGATACCTTCAGTAGATGTTAAGGGCGAAATGCCCGATGCACATCACGAACAAGAGAGGTGTAACCGAGGGGTATCAGACAGGAATGCCCGGACGGGCGAGACGGGAAAGAAACCAACAATAACGACGACTTGACGAGGTGCCCGATGAAATATACAGGGGTTGTGCGGAATCACCTAAGCATTTCGGATTTATTTTATGGGGTGGTACGAATAACTATTCACATCGACATGCAATTGAAAATCAGACGTTACCGCCCAGACGACCGAAAAGCCGTGCTGGCGGCATTTCGCTCCAACGTGCCGGATCACTTTCCGGCGACGGAAGAATCATGGCTGCGTTCCGCGCTGGACGACCCGGACGGTCCGCTGTTCGTAGTCGTGGAGGCGGGTGAGATCGTCGGCTTCGGCGGCTACGAATTGTCCGAGTTCTACGACCTCGGCACGCTCGTGTTCGGCCTCGTGCGGGCCGACCGCCACGGCACGGGCATCGGCCGTGCGCTGCTGGCCTATCGCCTGCTGCACATGGCCGGACGCAAGCTGCGGCCCCGCTACGTGACGGTCGATACGCATCCGCACACGGCCGGCTTTTTCAAACGCTGCGGCTTCGTCGAGATCGCCCGCTGGCCCGGCGGCTACCGCTCGGGCCGGGATCGCGTCGACTTGCGCTTCGATCTCACGGACGAGGCCGTGGCCGGGTTGCGTGCGCGTGGGTGGCGGGATGCGTTTGCCTAAGGTGACGCGGCTGCGCAGGTCGCGCCGGATGCGTTCCAGTGCCGGCTGCATGGCGCGATAGTCCTCCGGCGTGCAGGTCGCGCGGCCGTGGCGGAATGTGAGGCGGCGTTTGACCAGCACACCATCGCTTTCGCGCGTGTAGGTTGCGCGATAGAAGATGCCGCCGGTAATCACGCTGGCCGTCCCGGGCAGAGATGTGAACCGCAGGCCCGCGGGCAGGCGCAGCCGGGTCTCGTCCCCGGCGTCGATGGCCGGGCAGACGAAGTCGTGGTGCCGGTCGCGTTCCTGCGTCAGGCCGGCCATGGCGGCGTCCACGGCGCTCCAGGCCGGGTGGTGCGTTGCCAGTGTCCGGCCCGTGCGCATATGACCGATGACGTCGGTACCGGACAGCGTCAGCGTGTCGTTGTCATTCGCTAGCTTCACATCGCGCAGCAAGGGGCTTGTGCGCAATGGTTCGGCCAGCGCGCCGGACACGGTCCGGTCCACGTTGAAGTCGACGTGCCCATCCTGCCCGACGTCGACCGTGGCCACCGCGCGCACCTTCTGCGGCTGCAGCACGGGCGTCATCGCGAACGTCCCGCTCCTGAGCAGCAGCACGGGCTTGCCCAGCAGGGCGGGCGGCAAATAGCCCGCCTGGACGGATGCGGCGGCCGGGTCGACGAACAGGTCCAGCGCCGGCACGTACAGGATCATGTGGTCGAGGACGGCCAGCACGGGCGCGTCCGGCAGCCGGTAGGCATTGCCGCCGTTGACGAGAGCCGGCGTACTGTCGATGCCGATGGCCGCCAGCATGGCTTGCAGCTGTGTGGCGTGGTCCTTGGCGTCGCCGTGGCGGCCATTTTTGCGCACCCAGTCGGACAGGGCCAGCACGCGGGCGCGCGTGCCGGGCAATGCGGAGGTCAACTGGTGTGCCAGCGTCGCGATGGCCGGGGAGGGCAGGCGCTTGGCGGACATGGCGTCGCGTACGGCGGCGGCGAGCGCCGGGTAATCGGCAATGGTGGACACCGCCAGGCGGTGCCCGTCGTCGAGCACGCTGACGGCACCGGCCTCGACACGTATCTCACTCCCGTTCACGTAGCGCCATTGGTAGCGTCGCCGGCCCGGAGGACTGTCCGCCGGTATCGGTACGAAGCCGACGGCATCCGCGTGCAGCGGCAGCGCTGCCGGCATGTCGTAGATCAGCGTGGTGTTCCTGTGGAAGTGAACAGGCATGACCGCCACGTCTTCGAAGTGCCCGGACAACGGCGGTACGCGACGGCGGATGACGTAGTGCGCGACCAGCTGGTCGCCCATCGCCGCATCGGGGAACACGACGGTTCTTGTGTGCGCGTCTTGCGGCACGGGAATGCGCCGCCCGTCGGGCTTTTGCGTGTATGCGTCTACCGTCGGGAGCTCGTCGAGCGCCTTGTCGTAGGGGATGATGAACCGGTTCTGGTCCTGCGGGGCGTGCGAACCGGCGATGGTACGCACGTCGTCCACGGTGAGCCGGTAGGTGCCGTCCTGCTCGACGAGGTAGTGGCGCACATGGCGCTCGACGATGATGGACGCATCAATGCCCGTGCCAGTCCGAGCATGGCCAATCGGCGCCAGCAGCGTGACGATCATGAGCATTAGCAGGGCACAATATCTACTGATCATGCTGGCTCCAGTCAGGACGACCGGACCATGTTACGGAGCAGGACACGTCAACCCTTGAGCCCACGCAATCGTGCTCTTCCTGCGATAATTTCGCGATGACTGCACTGACTTTCCACGCGGGCCCGCTGGCCCTGGCCCGGATCCGCACGCATGGTTTGCGGGCGGAAGACATCGCCGTCGTGCCCGCCGCAGCCGGCGGACCGAAGGGCCTCGTGTTCCGCGCCCTCGACCAGTGGGTGTTCGGCGAGTGGTTCCCGCGCGCGCCGCGCGAGCGCGTGCTGATCGGCTCGTCGATCGGCGCCTGGCGCATGGCCGCCGCCTGCCAGCGCGATCCGGTCAAGGCGTTCGCACGCCTGGGTGAGCTCTACAGTGGCCAGCGCTATACGAGCACGAAGCCGTCGCAGGACCAGATCGATGCCGTCGTGCAGGGCCTGCTGAACGAATTCGTGCGGGGTCACGAGGACGACATCGTCAACCACCCTTACTACCGCCTGCACGTGCTGACGGTGCGCGGGAAGCGTGCCCTCGCGGCGCCGCGCCACCGTCATGCCGAGATGCGCGGATTCGCGGCGGCCGCGCTGCACAACCTCTTTTCGCGCGACAAGCTGGCACACCTGATGGACCGCGTCGTGCTCGGCGACGGCCGCGCACACACGCCCTGGCTGCGCGACCGCTTCGACAGCTTCGCCACGCATTTCTCGCCGCTCACGCCGGAGAATCTCGCGGCCGGCCTGCTGGCCTCGGGCACGTTACCCATGCTGATGAAGCCCGTGCGCGACATCGCCGGCGCACCGCCCGGCCACTACTGGGATGGCGGCATCATCGACTACAACCTGGCGCTGCCGTATTCCCGGGTGGCTGAGCAGGCGTCCGGCGACATCGTGCTGTATCCGCATTTCTCCGAGCACATCGTGCCGGGCTGGCTGGACAAGGCGCTGCCGTGGCGCCGCGCCGCCCGCGGGCCGAATCGCGGCTGGCTGGACAACGTGCTGATCGTGGCGCCGAGCCATGACTTTCTTGACAAGATGCCGCGCGGAAAAATCATCGACCGCAGCGATTTCAAGTTTTATGGGCTGGATCACGATGCCCGTATCCGTGCCTGGCGGCAGGCGATGGACGAGGGCGAGCGGCTGCAGGATGCCTTCACAGCATTTGTGAACAAACCGGATCTTGCACGGATTCGTCCGCTTTAAGCGACGTAAACTGGCCAGTTCGCGGCCTGTTTGCGGTCTTTGCAGGCAAGCGGAGGTACAATACGGGGTTTCGTAAATTCGACCCCTGAAAGCTTCCCATGAGTCTCAAATGCGGCATCGTCGGCCTGCCCAACGTCGGCAAGTCCACCCTGTTCAACGCCCTGACCAAGGCCGGCATCCCGGCTGAAAACTACCCGTTCTGCACCATCGAGCCGAACGTCGGCGTCGTCGAGGTGCCGGATCCGCGCATCGACCAGCTGTCGGCCATCGTGAAGCCGGAGCGCGTCGTCAAGGCCATCGTCGAGTTCGTCGACATCGCGGGCCTCGTGGCCGGCGCGTCGAAGGGCGAGGGCCTGGGCAACCAGTTCCTGTCGCACATCCGCGAGACGGACGCCATCGTCAACGTCGTGCGCTGCTTCGAAGACCCGAACGTCATCCACGTGGCCGGCAAGGTCAGCCCGATCGACGACATCGAAGTCATCCAGACCGAACTGGCACTGGCCGACATGGGCACCGCCGAGAAAGCCCTGCACCGCGAGCAGAAAAAGGCGCGTGCCGGCGACAAGGACGCGATCAAGCTGGTCGCGATCCTGGAAAAGCTGCTGCCGCACCTGAACGAAGGCCAGCCCGCACGCACGCTGGGCCTGGACGCCGACCAGATGGAACTGATCAAGCCGCTGTGCCTGATCACGGCGAAACCGGCCATGTTCGTGGCCAACGTCTCCGAGAGCGGTTTCAAGGACAATCCGCTGCTGGACCTGCTGACGGAATTCGCCAAC
Source organism: Telluria mixta (assembly GCF_029223865.1). Taxonomy (NCBI): domain Bacteria; kingdom Pseudomonadati; phylum Pseudomonadota; class Betaproteobacteria; order Burkholderiales; family Oxalobacteraceae; genus Telluria; species Telluria mixta. Next base: position 1,539,998 of record NZ_CP119520.1, on the reverse strand, counting down.
AAGCAGAACGCGCCAATCGTCGCGATCTCCGCCGCCATCGAATCGGAAATCGCCAACCTGGACGACGCCGACAAGCTGGAATTCCTGGCCGACCTGGGCATGGAAGAGCCGGGCCTCGACCGCCTGATCCGCGCCGCCTTCAAGCTGCTGGGCCTGCAAACCTATTTCACGGCCGGCGTGAAGGAAGTGCGCGCCTGGACCGTCCCGATCGGCGCTACCGCCCCGCAGGCGGCCGGCGTGATCCACACGGACTTCGAACGCGGCTTCATCCGCGCGCAGACCATTTCCTTCGACGACTACATCACCTACAAGGGTGAAGCGGGCGCCAAGGAAGCGGGCAAGATGCGTGCGGAAGGCAAGGAATATATCGTTAAGGATGGGGATGTGTTGAACTTCCTGTTCAACGTGTAAGCATAGGTAGGAATCCAGTGGATTCCTGCGTCGGCGCTGATGACTTATTCCAAACCCTGGAAAAGCTACGAGGAGCAACTCGATCAACTTGTTTCTCGTGGCATGCTTGTCGGTGATCGTGCGCTGGCGCTTGATTACCTCGAGCGTATCGGCTACTACCGGCTGAGTGGTTACTGGTTTGCGTTTCGTGAGCGAAGCGGACCTTTGATCCTGCTTGGGGAAGACTGTCGAAAGCCTAAGAAAGTAAAGATCGAGACTTTGCTCTTCGATCAGTTCAAACCGGGCGCCACATTTCAGAACGCAGTTGATCTCTACGTGTTCGACAAGCAGTTGCGCTTACTCGCACTGGACGCGCTTGAGCGTATCGAAGTTGCTTTACGCGTTGACGTGTCCCATGTGCTTGGTCGGCTCGACAGGTTTGCCTATCTTAAGCCCGAGTACTTTCATGAGGACTTCAGTAGCAAACTGGATAAGAGTAGTGGCCTAACGCGACACCATGAGTGGCTCGGAAAGCATGCGCAACTGATCAACCGTTCGAAGGAAGAATTCGTCCGCCACAACAAGGAAAAATACGGATTGCCGTTGGCAATGTGGGTGGCATGCGAGGTATGGGATTTCGGTACGATGTCGACGTTGTTCCACGGAATGCGTGAAACTGAGCAGGATGCGATTGCCGGACAATATGGAATCAGTAACGGACGTATTTTCGCCACCTGGCTACGCAGTCTGAATTATCTGCGCAACGTATGCGCCCACCACAGCCGGTTATGGAATCGTAATATCGTCGATCAACCACGATTGCCCGCGACAACAGAACAGCCTTGGGTGATGTCGTTCGAGACGGACCAGCATGTCCGGGCCCGGTGTTTTTTGCTGCTGAGGATCACACGGCACTTAATGCGCGTCATCAACCCGCGTTCCAGCTGGCCGGAACGGATGAGAGCACATCTTCGCGCCTTCCCGAACTTATCTCATCTAGGACTCAACCTGGCGGGGATGGGTGTTCCGGAAGGTTGGGAAGCGGACTGGTAAAGTAGAAATAAAAAACCCTTCAGCAGCTTTCCCACCGAAGTGGAATCACCGAGAAGGGCCGTGTTATCTACAATTTTAACGAAAGTTGACGGCACGGTCAACTTCGACTCCGGATCCCGTCAGCTCAGCCTCTCCGCCAGATCCTGCGCCAACCCACACATGGTCAAAGTCGGATTCCACGACCCCGACGTCGGAAACAGCCCACCCCCGGTGACATAGACATTCCTGACCCCATGCGGCCGATAATCCAGCCCGACGACGGACGTGGCCGGATCCTCCCCGATCCACAACGACGACGCCTCGTGCACGATGATCGGCAGGCGGATCTGCTGCTTGCCCGGCCGGCGCGTCTGCCAGAAGCCCTGTTCCGGCGCGCCGCCTTCGATCCAGTATTCGATCTCGGGCGTCGCACCGCTGCCCCGGCTGGCCAGGGCGGCGATGGTCTGGTAGGTGGCTTCGTCCAGCACGTCCCACAGATGCTGTTCGCGCGGGCCGGCCTGCAGTTGCACGGTGATGTTCGTCGTCGGGTCGGGGCCGCCGTTCGGGCGGATCCAGTTGTCGGGATTGTTCTCGCCGACCTCGCCCAAGGTGGCGCACACGAACACGACATAGTCTTCCGAACCGGTCAGCTGCGCCATCGACGCGACGGCTGCGGCGTCCGGCGCCTCGTACGCGATGGTGGCGGCGTCGCCGGCCGGGTCGCTGGAGGCAAAGGCACTCACCTGCACGTGGTATTGCAGGCCCTGCTCATCCTTCCCGTGCAGGTATTGCGCGCCCAGTTCCAGCGCAGCGAGATCCTTGAACGCCGACCGTTTGACGCGCGCGATCACGTGCGACATGAAGTGGCCCGTGTAGCGCTTGCCGATGTTCGGCAGCTGGTCGCCGAAGGAGTTCATCAGCAGGGTCGCCGGCGGGATCGTCCCCATCGCCAGCACGATGCGCACATTGCCCACGCTTAGCGGGCCGCGGCTCGTGTAGAGCGCGGTGACAGTGCCCTGGCCGTCGTGCAGCAGCCGCTGGACGATGCACTGGTCGACGAGCGCCAGTTCCTGGCCGTGGCCATGGTCCGCGAGGGCCTGCTGGCGCTGCTGAAGGCCGAGCAGGGCGCCGACCGTCGAGTACTTGTAGAACTTCACACCTTGCCATTCGCTGTGGCCGACGGCCATCGGTGCCGGGAACGCGCCTTCGGCCGACGGCACGAAGCGCTTGAAGTTCTCGCGCAGGTTGGTGTCGAGCTGGCGCTGCAGGCTGCCATAGACGGTGTCGTCGATGCGGTCCGCCGTCGTCACGTGCAGGAAGGCGCGGGCACTGTCCCAGAAGCCAGGCTTGCGCGTGACGTCGACGAGCGCCTGCGGCCAGTCGCGCATCAGGTCCGGTTCCGGTGCCGGGCACCAGGCGCTCCAGTAGGTCGAGCGCCCGCCCAGCACGGGGATGTAGCCGGCCTGGAAGAACTTCGAGCCGGTCGTGGCCATCGCCGTGCTGCGCGTCCACGGATACGTCGTGCAGGGCGAGCTGGTGGCCTGGAAGGCCGCCGGCAGCATCTGGTAATGCACGGGCAGCCAGTAGCCGCCGCGCTCCAGCACGAGGATGCGCGCCTGCGGATTGCGCGCCAGCACGCGGTCGATGAATGCGACGGCGGTGGGGCCCGTACCGATGACGATGAAGTCGTACGGCGTCGCTTGCGCCTGCGCCCAGTCGGTCGTGAAGAAGGCGCTGGTCGCGATGCGGTCGGCGTCCGCCGTCTGCGGGCCCGGCACCGGGTAACCTTCGCTGATCCCGGCCGGCATGGCGCCCGCTTTCGTATAAAAGCGTTTGTAGTTGGTTGACATGGGGCCTCCTCTTATTTGCCCGCGCGCGGCGCGAGCGGCTTGCCGCGGAGGTCGAAACCGGCGAGACGGTGCGCCTTGCCGGTCGTTGCGGTGGACCACAGCGGGAGGGATTTGAAGGTCAGCACCATGTCGAAGTCGGCGGCGACGCTGCCGGCGTCCATCGGCACGTTGCCCTTGCGGTTCTGGAACCATTTCAGCCATTCCACCGAACCGGGGGGCGGCGACAGGAAGGCGGTATCGCTACCCTCGACCGGTACGGGGGCTTTCTTGTCCTTGGTCGACAGCGAGGGCAGCAGCCAGTGCGGCATGTCGTTGGCCTTCACGTTCCACTGGGCGGTGCTGTGACAGCCCATGCACGAGGAGTCCTGCGCATTCTTCACGATCTTCTGCTGGCCGCTTGCATCCTTGTAGCCGATGTCGTTCATGGCGCCGTCGTTCGGACCGGACAGGCGGTTGCCCCAGCCGAGCGTGGCGCTGCCGTACGCGGGCGCGGCCGGGTTGTTCCAGTTCTGCAGCAGGGGCGCGGCCGGGTTGACCGTACTGTTGGCCTGCGGGTCGTTACCCCATTGCGCGCCGAGCACGACCATCTGGTCCCAGATGCCGTTCGGGCCGGGCTTGGCGTTCTTGTCGTACACGAGTGTCGTGAAGACCCAGCCGGTGTCCGGGGCGGACTGGCTGTCCTTGACGATGATGTCGAACTGCATCAGGTACGTGTTCGTCACCTTCGGCGGCGGGGCGTCGTTGGGGTTGGGGTTGGCTGTGGCGTTGGTCGAGATGTACAGCGGCCAGGCCTGGGTGCCGGCCATCACGGGCCACACATCCGGCCCGGCGGTGACGAACGCGGCCTTGATGATCAGCGAACCTTCCGCGAACTGGGTGCTGGTGGGCGTGACGTTCGGCTTCATGCCGCCACCCGCCGTCCAGATGTGGTTCAGGGTCTGGGCGGCGACCTTGTCGTAGTAGGTCAGCACGTATGTCGTGATCGGCCGCTTCAGGCCGCTGGCGGCGAAGAGCGAGGCGTCCAGCGGGTTCGTGCCGACGTACATGCCGTGGATGGCTTCGCGTCCGCCGTACCTGAGGGCCGGTGAGGCACTGCCCAGCCATGGTTCGTTGTACCAGCCGCGCGCGGCGGCGTCCCAGTGCGTGTAGTCGAACAGCAGGGTCCGCATATCCTTGCCGACCGCCTCCTTCAGCGCCTGGGCGTACACGCTCGCGTTCTGGAGCGTGATCTGGCCGTTCTGGATGGCGTCGCGCCAGGGCATGGCCGGTGTTGCGGCCTTGGCGGGGTACGCGTGGCTGAGCTTGAACAACGGGCCGTTGTACTGGCTGGCCGGCGGCAGTGCGCCGTTGTTGTCCGCGTACGGTGTCGCGACCGGTGCGGCCGTCGCGGCCAGCGGGATCAGGCACAGGGCCAGGCTGAAGTATCCGGGTTTCATGCGATGCGTCCCCTTTCGTCGGTGGTTTGATTGCTTTGGGAAACTAACGCGCCGCAGGTGCCATAACTTTGAAGGAGCGCAAGAATTCCAATAATCAACACTGACGGAGGGCATTGCCATGCCGTCGGTTCGGATTTATCTGATTCCGATGTAGGCGACCACCGAGAAAACCACCGCGACGCATCGGCTTGCATGATTATCGTTATGTAATCAAGACGACATACTCGTCCACTATTCTCCCGGGCATTGCAATTTACTTCCTGGAGAGTTGACGCATGAACCCGAATCCCGACGTGTCCCGCCGCCGCCTGCTTCGCCTGATGGGCGCCACCCCGATGCTGCCGCTGGGCGCCGGCGGCGTGGCCGCTCTGCTGGCCGGCTGCGGCGGCGGCAGCGACAATGACACCCCGACGACCACCGCGCCGACGACGCCGGCCGTGACCCTCGCCAGCGTGTCGTTCGGTTCGATGACGGCGCCGACCCTGGCTGCCGCCGCGGCGATGGCGACGACGTCCGTCGGCTCGACGATGACGGTCAATTTCAGCGACAGCAGCAAGCTCGATTTCAAGCTGTCGTATCAACCGTTTTTCATCACGGGCGACATGGTCCCGAACGGCAGCGGCGGCACCATCCTCGCCGGCGGCTACTACGACATCAACAACAAGGCTATCGTCGACACCACCGTCGCCGGCAAGGAGCGCCAGTTCTTCTCGGACTCGCCGGACGGCACGTCGCTGCTGACGGTGCCGAACGCGAATGTGGCCGGCGTGAAGGGCAATCCGGTGTTCGCCGTCGTGCAGTTCGAGTACACGACGTGGGCGCAGGACGGCAAGACGGACATGTACGGCAAGCTGCCGTCGCCGATCGCCGTACTGACCCTCGACCAGGACAAGACCACCGGCAAGCTGACGCTCGTGAAGTACCACAACGTCGATACGTCCAGCGTCAACGGCCTGTGGATCACGTGCGGCGCCAGCCTGTCGCCGTGGGGCACGCACCTGTCGAGCGAGGAGTACGAGCCGAACGCCTACCTCGCGGCCACCGACGCGCAATTCAAGGCCTTCAGCAAGAACCTGTACGGCGACGAGACGAAGGCGAACCCGTACAACTACGGCCACCTGCCGGAAGTGACGGTCAACACGGACGGCACGGCGTCGATCAAGAAGCACTACTGCCTGGGCCGCATCTCGCACGAGCTGGTGCAGGTGATGCCGGACAACCGCACCGTGATCATGGGCGACGACGCCACCAACAGCGGCTACTTCGTGTTCGTGGCCGATAAAGAGAAAGACCTGTCCGCGGGCACGCTGTACGTGGCCAAGGTCGGCACCGGCTTCTCGCTGGACCCGGCCGCCGCCGCCGCACCGCTCACGTGGATCAAGCTCGGCGCCGCCACGAGCGCCGAGATCCGCTCGCTGGCCGCGTCGCTGAAACCGGCCGACATCATGGACGTCAAGACGACCGACCCGGCGGATGCGACCTACACGAAGGTCACCGCCAACGGCCGCGTCGAGTGGATCAAGGTGAAGGCCGGCATGGAAAAGGCGGCCGCGTTCCTGGAGACGCACCGCTACGCCGCCCTCGTCGGCGCGTCGATGGGCTTCACGAAGATGGAAGGCACCACCGTCAACATCAAGGACAAGATCGCCTACTCGGCCCTGCAGAACTGCCAGAGCTCGATGGTGGCCGGACACGCGCTGAACGTGCCGGGCAACGGCATCTCGATCCCGAAGGCGCTGAACGCGGGTGCTGTCATGATGCTGAACCTGAAGGGCGGCCAGAAGGACACGGCCGGCAATGCCATCAACAGCGAGTGGATGCCGGCGGATACGAAGCCGCTGCTGGTCGGCGAGGACATCGCCGCCGACGCCCTCGGCAACACGGCGAACCCGGACAAGGTGGGCAACCCGGACAACCTGAAGTTCTCGGAGAAGATGCGCACGCTGTTCATCGGCGAAGACAGCAGCCAGCACGTGAACAACTTCCTGTGGGCGTACAACGTCGACACGAAGCAGCTCGCGCGCCTGCTGTCCGTGCCGGCCGGCGGCGAGTCGACGGGCCTGCATGCCGTCGACGACGTCAACGGCTGGACCTACATCATGAGCAACTTCCAGCATCCCGGCGACTGGGGTGGCATCCACGCCAACGTCAAGGGCACGCTGGATCCGCTCATCAAGGCCAATTACAAGGACAAGTTCGGTGCGGCGGTCGGGTACCTGACCGGTGAGCTGGCGCAGTTCAAGCTGGCCAAGGCGTAACCGTAGACCGCTAACTGTTGAACCGTCATCCCCGCGAAGGCGGGGATCCAAGTTGAGTGTGCGGCCACGCAGCCAGAAATTGGGCCCCCGCCTTCGCGGGGGCGACGTTCCGGGGCCGCAGGCCGCTCAAAACAGCGCCACGAACTCCCGCGCCGCGGAATACTGATCCGGCGCCTGCACCACACTGCTGATCGCCGCGACCATATCGGCCCCGCGCGACACGAGCGGCCGCGCGTTCGCCGCCGTCATTCCGCCGATGACGACCACCGGCACGCACAGGCTGGCCTTGGCCTGCAGGACGATGTCCGGCGGCGTCGTCACCGCATACTTCTTCACGAGCGACGGGTAAAATCCGCCGAACGCGACATAGCTCGCGCCCGCGCCCTGCGCGCGGCGCGCCAGTTCCAGGTCGCCGTAGCACGACGCGCCCACGATCTTGTCCGGGCCGACGAGGCCGCGCACGGCCGCCACCGGTGCATCGAGGCCGCCCACGTGGATGCCGTCCGCATCGAGCTCCGTGCACAACATCACGTGGTCGTTGATGATCAGCGGCCGGCCGTTGCGGCGGCACAGCGCGAGCAGGGCGGATGCCTGTTCGCGGCGCAGCTCAGGTCCCGCATCCTTGTGGCGGTACTGGATCAGCGCGGCGCCGGCGCGCAGCGCCTGTTCCGTCACCTCCAGCAGGCGGTCGGTGTCGTCCCAGTTCGGGGTCACCAGGTACAAACCTCGCATTTTTGTTCTCCTATGGATAGATGCGGCGCGGGATGCGCTGGCCCGGCGCGATGGCGTAGGCATGCGCGAGCGTCCGGTCGCAGTAGCGCTGGCCCAGTTCGAGCGCCTGCGCCATCGTGTCGCCCAGCGCCAGGCGCGCCGCGATGCTCGATGCGAGCGTGCAGCCGCTGCCGTGGAATTCGCCGCGCAGCCGCGGCCAGCGCCATTCGCGCGCGCCGGCGGCCGAGAGCCAGCGGTTGACGACATCGACACCGTCGGCGTGGCCGCCCGTAACCAGCACGTGAGGGCAGGGCAGGTCGGCCCCCGTCGTGGAGATGCCCAGCGCCGCCGCTTCCGGCAGGTTCGGCACGACCAGCGTCGTCACGGCCAGCAGCGGCGCCAGCGCGGCCAGCGCATCGCCGCGCGCCAGGCTGTCGCCGCGGCCGCTGGCCAGCACCGGGTCGAGGACGACCGGCAGCCCGGCCCGGCGCACGCGCAGCATGCGCACGATGCCGGCGATGGCTTCCGCGTTTTCCCGGTTGCCGGGGATGCCGATCTTCACCGCGTGGATGGGCATCGTGTCGGCCAGCACGGCGGCCTGGCGCAGCAGCAGGCCCGCGTCGACGGGCACCACTTCGCGCACGGCGTTGTTGTCCTGGACCGTCAGCGCCGTCACGAGCGGCAGCGCGTGCGCGCCCTGGGCCGAAATCGCTTCGATGTCGGCCTGGATGCCGGCGCCGCCCGACGGATCGAGGCCGGCGCACACGAGGACGCAGGGCCGCAGGGCCGCGTCCATCAGATCCGGCCCGCCATCGGCGACGACGGCGACGCCGCGAACTTGCGCGGCATGCGGCCGGCGAGATACGCTTCGCGGCCCGCTTCCACGGCGAGACGCATCGCACCGGCCATGCGCACGGGATCCTTGGCGCCGGCGATGGCGCTGTTCATCAGCACGCCGTCGCAGCCCAGTTCCATCGCGATGGCCGCATCCGACGCCGTGCCGACGCCCGCGTCGACGATCACCGGTACCTGCGTCTGCTCGATGATCAGCGACAGGTTCCACGGATTCAGGATGCCCATGCCGGAACCGATCAGCGACGCGAGCGGCATGATCGCGGCGCAGCCGATGTCTTCCAGCATGCGTGCCTGGATCGGGTCGTCGCTGCAATAGACCATCACGTCGAAGCCGTCGCGCACCAGTTCGCGCGCGGCGATCAGCGTCTCCGGCATGTTCGGGAACAGCGTCTTCTCGTCGCCCAGCACTTCCAGCTTGACGAGCTTGTGGCCGTTCAGCAGTTCGCGCGCCAGCTGCAAGGTGTACACGGCGTCGTTCGCGTTGTAGCAGCCCGCCGTGTTGGGCAGGATGGTCCAGCGCGACGGCGGCACCACGTCGAGCAGGTTCGGTTCGTTCGCGTTCTGGCCGATGTTCACGCGGCGGATCGCCACCGTGATGATGTCGGCGCCCGATGCTTCGGTCGCTGCGCGGGTCTGTTCCAGGTCGCGGTATTTGCCGCTGCCCACCAGCAGGCGCGAGTTGTATGCCTTGCCGGCGATGACCAAAGGCCGGTCCGCTTGGGTCGTACTTGTCATGTTGTGCTCCGTATCGTTGAGGATCAGCCGCCGCCGATGGCGCGCACCACGTCCACGCGGTCGCGCGCCTGCAAGGGCGTGTCGCGCCAGCGCTCGCGCGGGACGACCTGGCGGTTCACGGCCAGCGCGAGCTTCTGTCCCGCGAGGCCCAGCGATTCCACGAGGTCGTGCAGGCTGGCCTGCGCCGGCAGCGTGTGCGCGGCGCCGTTCAGTTCGATCTCGACCATCCCCTTATTCCTTGTGATACAGCTCGGCGCCACGCTTCATGAACTCGACGGCCTTCACCTGCATGCCCTGTTCCAGCGCGGCGTTCGCGGCGATGCCCTGGCCGGCCGCGTAGTCGCGCACTTCCTGCGTGATCTTCATCGAGCAGAAGTGAGGACCGCACATCGAGCAGAAGTGCGCCACCTTGGCGGAATCCTTGGGCAGGGTCTCGTCGTGGAAGGAACGCGCCTTGTCCGGGTCGAGGCCCAGGTTGAACTGGTCTTCCCAGCGGAATTCGAAGCGGGCTTTCGACAGCGCGTTGTCGCGGATCTGCGCGCCCGGATGGCCCTTGGCCAGGTCGGCCGCGTGCGCCGCGATCTTGTACGTGATGATGCCGTCCTTGACGTCGTCCTTGTCGGGCAGGCCCAGGTGCTCCTTCGGCGTGACGTAGCACAGCATCGCCGTGCCGTACCAGCCGATGTTGGCCGCGCCGATGCCGGACGTGATGTGGTCGTAGCCCGGTGCGATGTCGGTGGTCAGGGGCCCCAGCGTGTAGAACGGCGCCTCGTGGCACTGCTCCAGCTGCAGGTCCATGTTTTCCTTGATGAGCTGCAGCGGCACATGGCCCGGACCCTCGATCATCACCTGCACGTCGTGCTTCCACGCGATCTGCGTCAGCTCGCCGAGCGTCTTCAGTTCGGACAGTTGCGCTTCGTCGTTGGCGTCGTAGATCGAGCCGGGGCGCAGCCCGTCGCCCAGGCTGAACGCGACGTCGTACGCCTTCATGATCTCGCAGATCTCTTCGAAACGCGTGTACAGGAACGATTCCTTGTGGTGGGCGAGGCACCACTTGGCCATGATCGAGCCGCCGCGCGAGACGATGCCCGTCAGGCGGTTCGCCGTCATCGGCACGTAGGCCAGACGCACGCCGGCGTGGATGGTGAAGTAGTCGACGCCTTGCTCCGCCTGCTCGATCAGCGTGTCGCGGTAGATTTCCCAGGTCAGGTCCTCGGCCTTGCCGTTCACCTTTTCCAGCGCCTGGTACAGCGGCACCGTGCCGATGGGGACGGGGCTGTTCCGGATGATCCATTCGCGCGTCTCGTGGATATGCTTGCCGGTCGACAGGTCCATCACGGTGTCGCCGCCCCAGCGCGTGGCCCACGTCATCTTCTCGACTTCCTCGCCGATCGACGACGTCACGGCCGAGTTGCCGATGTTCGCGTTGATCTTCACGAGGAAGTTGCGGCCGATGATCATCGGTTCCGATTCCGGGTGGTTGATGTTGTTCGGCAGGATGGCACGGCCCTTCGCGATCTCCTCGCGCACGAATTCGGGCGTGATCTCGCGCGGGATGCTGGCGCCGAACGACTGGCCCGGATGCTGGCGGCCGATCATCTGCGCCATGCGCTTGCCCGTGGGGCCGGCAGCTTCCATGGCGGCGAGGTACTCCTGGCGGCGCAGGTTTTCGCGGATGGCGACGTATTCCATCTCGGGCGTGATGATGCCCTGGCGCGCGTAATGCATCTGCGTGACGTTGCGCCCAAGCACGGCGCGGCGCGGCTTGCGCTGCAGATTGAAACGCAGCTCGGCCAGCTTCGGGTCGCTCAGGCGTTCGACGCCGTAGTGCGACGACGGGCCGGCCAGTTCTTCGGTGTCGCCGCGCTCGCGGATCCAGTCGGCGCGCAGCGCGGGCAAGCCCGAGCGGATGTCGATGGCGGCGTCCGGATCGGTGTACGGGCCGGACGTGTCGTAGACCCACACCGGCGGGTTCGGTTCATGGCCGAAGGACGCGGGCGTGTCGGACTGGGTGATCTCGCGCATCGGCACGCGGATGTCCGGGCGGCTGCCCGTCACGTAGACCTTGCGGGAATTGGGCAGCGGCGCGACAGCGGCGGCGTCGACGGTGGCGCTGGCGGAGAGGAATTTCGGATCGGCGTTCAAGTGTACTCCTTGTTGGTCACTGAAGATCGGCGATCCAGCTTAAGGAGTACGAAGATGCGTAGTGCGAACGAACGTGCACGTAGACTTTTCGAGCTTCCCTTCGCTGGCATTATCCAGATCAGGTTCGGAGGGTATTTCTCACCCACGCCATCGATGACGGCGCAGGACCCCTAGCATTGGTGTCGTTTCGTGCAGGCCACGAAACGACGGGACGGAGTGTACGCGGGTTTTTTGGGATTGGCAAACAGGAACCGCGGTGTGGATTGGTGCATACTATCGGCCTGTCTCTCCAGATCCCATCAGAACGAACCGATCCATGGCCCTGCTCACCCATCTGCTCCTGTACCCGATCAAATCCTGCGCCGGCATCGCCGTCCGGTCCGCCACCGTGCTCGAATCCGGTCTGTTCGCACTGGGCGTGCACGACCGCGAATGGATGCTGGTGACGGAAGACGGCCAGTTCCTCACGCAGCGCGAGCATCCGCGCATGTCGCTGATCCGGCCGCTGCCGGACGGCGCCGCGCTGCGCGTCCATGGGCCCGGCATGGATCCGCTGGTGCTGCCGCTCGCCTGGGACGAGTCCGCGCCGAAACGCACGGTGAAGATCTGGGACGACACGGTGGACGCCGCCGATTGCGGCGACGCGGCGGCCGACTGGTTTTCAAACGCGGTGCAAGCCCCGTGCCGCCTCGTGCGTTTCCACCGCGACGTCGTGCGCCCGACGAGCACCAAGTGGACGGATGGCGTGGAAGCGCAGACGCGCTTCGCCGACGGGTATCCGCTGCTGCTGATCGGCCAGGCGTCGCTGGACGACCTGAATGCGCGCCTCGTCGCGGCCGGCCGCCATACGCTGCCGATGGACCGCTTCCGCCCGAATCTCGTCGTCGACGGCCTCGATGCCTGCGAAGAGGATTTCCTGGCGACGCTCACGATCGGCGACCTGGCGATCCGTCCCGTGAAGCCGTGCGCGCGCTGCCCGATCCCGTCCATCGACCAGGCGACGGGTGTCCGCGGACCGGATCCGCTCGACATCCTGCAGACCTACCGCGCCAATCCGCGCATGGAAGGTGCCGTGTGCCTGGGCATGAATTGCATCGTGACGTCGGGGGCCGGCCGCGAGCTGCATCTCGGGCAGGAATTGACGACCGAGATCGCCTTTTAATCGAACGTCGCCAGCATCTCGAACGGGTAAATGCCCCGCCGATGCCCATCGCTGAACGTCAGGTTCAGCGCATAGGCACCGACAGGTTCGATGGCGGCCAGGCGCACGCCGGCATCTTCCCGGATGTCGATCCCGGCCCGCCGCTGCGCACGGCATTCGGAACACGGACACAGGGCGCGCAGCCGCGCGTGCGTGACGCTGGCGCTGCGGCCGTCCGGCCAGTGCAGCGCCAGCACGCCCTGCGCGGCGTGGTTCTCGATGGTCTCCGGCAGCGCCGTCATGCCTGCGCCCCGATCTGCTGGAGCGCGAGCCGCACCGACTTGCGCACTTCCGGATCCGGGTCGCTTTCCGCCGCGCGCAACGCGGGCAGGGCGGCCGGCGAGCCGATTTCGCCCAGCGCCAGCGCCGCTTCCTTCCTCAAATTGCTGATCGTGTGCGTGAGCGCGGCGGTCAAGCCGGGCAGCGCATCGATGTTGCGCAGGCGGCCCAGGCTGCGGGCGGCGCGCAGGCGCACCTGCCAGTAGGCGTCGTCCAGCGCGGCGATGAGGGCCGGCGCCGCGTCGCGCAGGCGCAGCTTGCCGAGCGTCGTCGCCGCTTCCTCGCGCACCTGCCAGGCCTGGTCGGACAGGGCAGCGAGCAGGGCGACCAGTACGGCCGGCGTCTCTTCGGCAAAGCCCAGCGCACCCGCGGCGGCGCGCCGGACTTCCGGCACCGGGTCCTGGATCGCCAGCCGCGTCAGTGCATCGACTCCATCGAGACGTTTCAGGTAACCCAGCACGGTCACCGCTTCGCGCCGCACGAGCGGGTCGGCATCGCCGAGTGCCGCCAGCGCGGGCGCAAAACTGTCCGGCACGCGCAGCTCGCGCACGCCGCGCAGCGCGGCCGCGCGCACGAACGGATCGTCGGTCGCGATGAACGGCAGCAGTTCCTGCGCCGATTCCGGCAGCTTCAGTTCGGAGAGGCTCTGGGCCGCGGCGGCGCGCACGTCGGCATCCTCGTCCGACAGCAGGCGCGCAAGGCCGCGCACGGTCGCCGGCGACTCGAAGGCTTCCAGCGCCCGTGCGGCTTCCGTGCGCACGACGGCGGCATCGTCGCCGAGCGCGGCCAGCAGCAGCGGCACGTGGGCATCGCCGTCCAGGTCGGCCAGGTCCATCAAGGCGATGCGCCGCACCGTGGCGTCATCGTCCTGCAGGCGTTCGGCCAGTTCGGCGAGTTCGGGGTCGTCGTAAAAATCGGAAGTCACGGTATGTCCTTGCATGGCAGAGTTCAGAGAGGGCCCAGTGGGCTCAGGCGTGCGAGCGGCGTGATGCTGGCCTGCGGGTGCAGCAGGTCCAGGCAGTGGCGCTTCAGGCGCGTGAAGTGGCTCGACGTCATGACGTCGGGATGGCGCGGGCGTTCGAAGTCGAGGCGGATCTCGTCGATGATGCGGCCTGGCCGCGGGCTCATCACGAGGATGCGGTCGGCGAGGAACAGCGCTTCGTCGATGTCGTGCGTGATGAAGATGATCGTCGTGTTCACGCGCGCCCACACGTCCAGCAGCAGTTCCTGCATTTTCAGGCGCGTCTGCGCGTCGAGTGCGCCGAACGGTTCGTCCATCAGCATCACGCGCGGATGGTTGATCAACACGCGCGCGATTTCGACGCGCTGCTGCATGCCGCCCGACAGCTGGATCGGGTAGCGGTCCTCGAAGCCGGCAAGGCCCACGAGGCCCAGCAGCTCGCGCGCCCGTTCGCGCCGCTCGTGCCGGCCCACGCCCTGCATCTTGAGACCGAAGGCGACGTTGTCGAGCACCTTCTTCCACGGGAACAGCGTGTGCTGCTGGAAGACGAGGCCGCGGTCCGGATGCGGCCCGGCGACGGGCGCGCCGTCGACGTGGATGCTGCCGCGGCTCGGCGTCCAGTGGCCGGCCAGCGCGCCGAGCAGGGTCGACTTGCCGCAGCCCGAGGGACCCAGCACGCACACGAATTCGCCCGGTGCGATGGACAGCGACACGTCCTGCACGGCGTCGAACGCCTGCGATCCCTCGCCGAGGCGGATGCCGAGTTTGTCGATCTCGATGGCGCCGCCCTGCGCGAGTTGCGCGCGCTCGAAGTTGGTGGTCTGGTTCATCGTTTTTTCCTCTGCATGTGGTACCAGGGCATGGCGAGATCGCCGATCTTTTTCACGAGCGCGCTGCTGCCCATGCCGATGACGCCGATGAACAGCATGCCGACGACGATGTCCGGATAGTTCTGGATCGTGTACGCGGCCCACGTGTAATAGCCGATGCCGAACTGGCCGGAGATCATCTCCGCCGTCACGAGGCAGAACCATGCCGTGCCCATGCCGATCGACAGGCCCGTGACGATGTTCGGTGCGGCCGCCGGCAGGATCACTTCCGAGAAGATGGTCCAGCGGCCGGCGCCGAGGCTGCGCGACGACGCGACCAGGCGCGGGTCGGCGCCTTCCACGCCGTGGACCGTGTTCAGGAGAATCGGGAACAGCGCACCGATGAACGTGATGAACACCATCGACAATTCCGATGACGGGAACATCAGGATCGCCAGCGGGATCCACGCGACGGCCGGGATCGGGCGCAACATTTCCAGCGGCGGCAGCAGCACGTCTTCCAGCACGCGCGAACGGCCGATGAACAGACCGAGCCCGATGCCGACGATGCCCGCCGCCACGAAGCCGGCGAACACGCGCCACACGCTGGCCTTCAGGTGCAGCGCCAGCTTGGGCGATTCGAGCAGGGTCGTCGCGGCGTCCAGCACGTCCTTCGGCGACGGCACGTTCTGGAACGTGATCAGGCCGAGGTCGAGGTGGTGCATTGAAGCCCACTGCCAGGCCGCCACGCAGGCGACGAGCGACAGTGCGCGCAGCAGCAGGCGGCCCGCGCGGCGCAGCAGGGCCGGGTCGAGTGTGCGAGGGGCGGTTGTGTCCATTGAGGCTCCTGGGTTACTGGAATAGGAACGCTGCGTTTGAACGTCGTTCCCGCGGAGGCGGGAACCCAATTTCTTCGACTACGGCCGCAAAACTTGGATCCCCGCCTGCGCGGGGATGACGAATCATCCGCTAACGGGTATTGGCATCAGATCGATTTCCCGCCCTTGAGCGTATCGAAGTCGACGACTTTCCCTTTGACCTTCGCCGCCTGCGTCTGCGCATCCGCCTTCAGCAGATAGGCGCTGACGTCCTTGCCGTCGGCCGCGACGACGAACCACGCGTCGCCCGCCAGCAGTTTCAGGCCCGAGCCCTGGTCGTGGGCATACACGGTACGTACCTTCTTGCCTGCCTGTTCCAGTTTGCGCAGTTCGGCGATGGCGGTGGTGGCGCTCGCGTAGTGGCGCACGAGCGGCTCGCCCTGGACCCAGATCTGCGTGAGGTGGCGGAAGTCCGCGATCGGCTTGCCCGTTACCGCATCCTTCGCCTTCAGCGGCAGCTTCTCGTAGTTCTTCAACTGCATGTCGTAGTCCAGGCCCGCCTGTTTGAACGCGGTGCGGAGGTACGAGTCGTCGATGAAGCTGTTGACGTCGATGTCGGAATCCGTGCGCTTCAGAAGCCGCAGGGTCTCGATCGACGTTTTCACGGCCTGGCGGTATTCCGGCTTCCACGTGAAGTCGCGCGTTTGCAGGCCCACCGGGCCGTGGAACAGGTAGTTCACTTCCGCTTCGATGCCCGTCACTTTCGCGATCAGCTCACTGTATTTTTCCGGCTCGGCCGCGATCAGGCGGTCCGCTTCGATGGCGGCGCGCAGGTAGGCGACGACGATTTCCGGGTACTTCTTCGCATAGGCCGCGTCGACGAGGCTGCCGTGCATCGTCGGCGCCTGGGCCTGCGAGCCGTCGTAGATCTTGCGGGCGAAGCCGCGGTGCGGGAACAGTTCGGCGAACGGGACGAAGTCGGCGTGCGCGTCGACCTTGTTGCTTTGCAGGGCGGAGCCGGCGACTTCCGGGGCCTGCGTCGTGATGTTCACGTCCTTTTCCGGATCCCAGCCTTGCGCCTTCACGGCGCGCAGCAGCATGCCGTGGGCGGTGGAGGCGAACGGCACGGAGATCGTCTTGCCCTTCAGTTCCGCCAGCGATTGCACGGGCGAGTTCTTCGGCACGACGATGCCGTTGCCGGAACCGAGCGTGCTGCCCGACAGGACGGTGATGAAGATGCTCTTCTTGCCCGCCTTGGCGTGCGCGGCGCCGTTGAAGGAGCCGGGGAAGTCGGCCATCGAGCCGAGGTCCAGCTTGCCGGCCACCATCTCGTTCGTCAGCGGTGCGCCCGACGTGAAGTTCTTCCACTCGATGTCGTACTTGACGTCCTTGTACTTGCCGTCGTGCGGCAGGTATTTTTCCAGCAGGTGCAGCTCGCGGATCAGCAGGCCGCCGGTGGCGCAGTTGATGGTCGTGTCCTGCGTGCCGATGGCGACACGGATGGTTTCGGCCGCGTTGGCGGAACCGAAGGCGAGCAGCAGGGACAGGGCAAGGAATTTCATTTATTGTTCTCCGTTGGATGGTTCAGCGCAGCAGTTATCGAAGCAAATAAGGGATATCGACGTGGACGGCACCCGTGGGGCAATCCTTCTCGCACGGCATGCAGTACCAGCATTCGTCGAACTTCATGTAGGCCTTGCCCTTGACCATGTCGATGGCCAGCACGTCGAGGGGGCACACGTCCACGCACACGGTGCAGCCCTTGTGTGCGATGCATTTGTCTTCGTCGACGGTGACGGGGACGCTGGTGATGTTGATGGTGGTCGGCATGAGGTTCTCCTGGTCAGGCCGCGAGGGCTTCGGTCTTGTGCACGCGCAGGCGGCGGTAGGCGTCCTTCTCGTTGTCGTCGAGCGGAACGATGTACGGGGCGATCGGGCGCTTGAAGCAGGTCATCTCGCCATCCTGCTTCTTGAGCTGCACGTGCACGAACCAGTCGGCATCGTTGCGCTGCGGGTAGTCGACGCGGTTGTGGTACAGGCCCCAGCGGCTCTCCGTGCGGTACAGCGACGCGCGCGCGGCCATCTCGGCGCAGTCGCGGATCGCGTGGATCTCCATCGCGCGCATCAACTCGTGCGGATTCCTCGCCTGGAGGCGATCCAGGTCGGCGCGGATCATCTCGAAGCGCTGCAGGCCGATCTCCATCTTGCGCGTCACCTTCGGCGGCTGCAGGTAGTCGTTGACCATGCGGCGCAGCTTGTACTCGACCTGGTTCGGCGGCAGCCCGTCCTCGCGCGCCAGCGGTGCCCACACGCGCTCGCGCTCAAGCGCGACCTGGGCCTCGTCGACGGCGGGCAGCTCGTGCGCCGCGCAGTACGCGGCCGCGCTCTCGCCGGCCAGGCGGCCGTAGACGAAGGCGCCCAGCATGTAGTTATGCGGGACGCAGGCGAGGTCGCCGGCCGCGTGCAGGCCGGGCACCGTCGTGCGCGCATGCTCGTCGACCCACACGCCGGACGCCGAGTGACCGCTGCACAGGCCGATCTCGGAAATGTGCATCTCGACCATCTGCTCGCGGTAGTCCGTGCCGCGGCCTTCGTGGAAGCGGCCGCGGCTCGGGCGCTCGTTCGTGTGCAGGATCGTCTCGATGGTCTGGATGGTTTCCTCGGCCAGATGGTTCATCTTGAGGAAGACGGGGCCGTTGCCGCCCTGGAGTTCGTCGTAGAACTCCTGCATCATCTGGCCGCTCCAGTAATCGCATTCGATGAAGCGCTCGCCCTTCGCATTGGTCGTGTGGCCGCCGAACGGGCCGGTGACGTACGCGCAGGCGGGGCCGTTGTAATCCTTGATCAGCGGGTTGATCTGGAAGCATTCGATGCCGGACAGCTCGGCGCCCGCGTGGTAGGCCATGCTGTAGCCGTCGCCCGCGTTGGTCGCGTTTTCGTAGGTGCCGAACAGATAGCCCGACGCCGGCAGGCCGAGACGGCCGGCGGCGCCCGTCGCCAGCACGACGGACTTTGCGCGGATCACGTGGAAGTCGCCCGTGCGGCAGTCGAAGGCCATCGCGCCCGCGATGGAACCATCTTCGGCCGTCAGCAGGCGGGTGGCGACGAGGCGATTGGTGATCTCGACGCGTGCCCGTTTCAGGCGGCGGTACAGCACCTTCTTGATGTCGTGGCCCTCGGGCATCGGCAGCACATAGGTGCCCATGTGGTGGACCTTGCGCATCGCGTAGTCGCCCGTCTCGTCCTTCTCGAACTTCACGCCCCAGCTGTCCAGCTCCTGGATCATCGCGTAGCTGTTCTGCGCATACGCCATCACGGTGGCCTGGTTGACGATGCCGTCGTTGGCGATGGTGATCTCCTTGACGTACTGTTCCGGCGTCGCGAAGCCCGGCACGACGGCGTTGTTGAGGCCGTCCATGCCCATCGAGATGGCGCCGCTGCGCTTGACGTTGGCCTTTTCCAGCAACAGCACGCGCAGCTGCGGGTTCGCTTCCTTGGCTTTCACGGCGGCCATCGGGCCGGCCGTGCCGCCGCCGATCACGAGCACGTCGACGGTTTGAATATGCGTTTCCATATCGGGTTCCTGGTTCAAAAATGGGTGTCAGGGGTGGCGCGGCAGGCGCAGGGCGTACTGGAAGGCTTCGCCGCGGACGTACAGGTATTCGAAGTCGAGCGGCACGCCGTCCGCCGTCCACGTGAGGCGCTCGATGCGCAGCAGCGCGGCACCCGGTTCCACGCGCAGCGCCTGCGCCAGCGCGACATCCGCGTTGATGGCACCGATCTGGATGTCTGCGTGGCCCAGCGTGATGCCATAGTCGGCTTCCAGGATCAGGAAGATGTCGCGCTCCGCGAGATTCTCGCCGCGCAGGCGCTCGCCGATCGCGGGCGGCAGGTACGTGATCTCGAACGACACCGGCTCGCGGTCGAGCCAGCGCACGCGGTGGATCTCCGTCACCGGCGCGCCCGGCGCCACGCGCAGCCGCGCCGCCACAAGGGGCGATGCCTCGACGAGCGCGTGCTTCACGACGCGGTTGACGATCCGGTGGCCCTTGCGCGACATCGCTTCGCCGAAGCCTTCCAGCCGCGCCAGTTCCTGGCTCGGGCGGGTCTCCGCGACGAACGTCCCCTTGCCGGGCACCTTGACGATCACGCCTTCCTTCTGCAGGTCGCCCAGCGCCTGGCGCACGGTGATGCGGCTCACGCCGAGGAGGGTGCCGATCTCGCTTTCGGACGGCAGCCGGGCCTGCGGGGCGTAGGTGCCGTCGACGATGCGTTCGCGCAGCCGTTCACGGACTTGCGAATACAGCGGGATGGCGGATGGTTCGATGGCGCGTAAGGTGGCGATGGTCATGGTCTGGTATGTCCTGTCATGACAAGTCATGATTGCAAGGATGGTATCGACGAGCACTCCCCGCTGGAACGAATGGTTTCGCGCTTGTTAATTTGGAAAACGCCTGAGTCGGTGGGCGTATATCGATATGCGGCGGATGCGTTAGACTGCGCGGATGCATTCCCTGATCGTCCTGCTCCATGGCGTAGGCCAAACTCCCGCCGACATGGCGCCGCTGGCCGACCTGGTCACCGCGCACGACCCGCAAGCGCGCGTCGTCGCGCCGCCCGCCGCCCACCCCTGCGACCGCGGCGGCGCGGGTTTCCAATGGATGTCCGTCGCCGGCATCACGGAAGAAAACCGTCCGGGCCGCATCCGCGCCGCGCTGCCGGCATTCGTCGCGACCATCGAAGACTTACAGCGCACGCATGGCGTGGGCGCGGAACAGACGGTGCTGGCGGGCTTTTCGCAAGGCGCGATCATGGCGCTGGCCGCATGCCAGGACCGCTATCTGGCGCGCCACGTCGTCGCCATCGCGGGACGCTGCGCGCCGCTGCCGGACGTTTGGGAGCGGCGCACGGCCGTCACGCTCGTGCACGGCCGCATGGACCGGACGGTGCCCGTGCAGCACAGCGAACGGATGTTCGAGCGCCTCGCCGCGCTCGGGGCGGACGTGCGGCTGGACCTCGTGCCGCGTGCCGTCCACCTGCTGGCATCGCCGCTGCTGGAACGGGCCCGGGACGCGGTGCACGCAACAACAAGATGACATCTTGGCAATGTTGTTGGCCTTACCTCATCATTTTCGTTTTCAAGCCGCGTAAGTTCGCGTAAATTAGGGTTTCTTGCTGAAGGGGAACCACACATGCACGAGCGCGGCGCCAGTGTGCGCGAACTCATCGCCGAGAACGAGGCCTTGCGCCGCCAGTTGGCCAGCCTGATGGACCAGGCCGAGGGCAACCACGCCATCATGATGCGGCACCAGGCGTTCGACCTGGAAATCGTCGGCGCAAGCACCTTCACAGAACTGGTCGGTACCATCTTCCGCCTGCTGCCCGTGGTCTCCGACCTCGACGCCGTCACCCTGTCGCTCGTCGACACGGGCGCCGACATCTATACCGTCATGCACAAGCTGGGCGTGGATTTCGAGGCGTTCCCCAATCTGCTGTTCCATGAAAACGCCGACGGACTCGGCTACGACCTGTCCGCCGGCCGCACGCCGAAACCGCGGATGTTACCGTTCGACGCGGCCACGCAACGTCACGCCTTTCCGCATCCTCCGGCGGGCCTGGCCAGCGTGGCGATGGTGCCGCTGCTGCGGAATAAACGGCTGATCGGCAGCCTGAACCTGGGCAGCCGCGACCCGGGCCGCTTCACGCCGCTGCTCGGGACGGACTTCGTCGAGCACATGGCGTCGATCATCGCGATCTGCCTGGAGAACGTGATCAGCAACGAGATGCTGAAGTACATCGGCCTGACCGATGCGCTGACGGGCGTCTACAACCGCCGCTACATGGACCGCCGCATCGTCGAGGAGATTTCCCGGGCGCGGCGCCAGGCGTACCGGCTGTCGTGCATGTACATCGACATCGACTGGTTCAAGCAGGTCAACGACACGTACGGCCACCTGGCCGGCGACGACGTGCTGCGCGAAGTCGCGGCGCGTATCAAGGCGGAGCTGCGCATGACGGATGCGCTGGGCCGCTTCGGCGGCGAGGAATTCGTCGTGCTGCTGATCGATGCGGACCTGGGCAGCGCGAGCATGGTCGCCCAGCGCATCCGCGCCAGCGTGGCGGAGAAGCCGTTCGTGATGCCTGAAGGGGAGACGCTGGCCGTGTCGGTGTCGATCGGCGTGGCGACCCTCGACGATTTCGAGCGGGACCATGCGATCGAGGGCGTGGCGCAGCAGCTCGTCGCGCAGGCCGACCAGGCGCTCTATCAAGCCAAGGAAGGTGGACGCAACCGCGTCGTCGCCCGGGCTTGATACGCTTGACCGTTACAGTCCGACGGGAACAGCGATCCTGCCTTCCAGATAAAACACACACGCGCCTTCCAGCTCGACACGGTCTCCGACCAGCCGGCACGTCAGTTCGCCACCCCGCGGTGACGCCTGGAATGCGCGCAGTTCACGCTTTCCCAAACGTGTACTCCAGTACGGCGCAAGTCCGCAGTGCGCTCCGCCGGTCACCGGGTCTTCCGGTATGCCTTTGGTTGGAGCGAAATATCGGCTCACACAATCCCATCGCTGGTCTCCCTGCGCGGTGACGACGACGCCGGGGCGGTCGAGCCGTGCGATCGCAGTCATGTCGGGTGCCAGGCTGCGTACCGCCGCCATCTCGCGCAGTACTGCGATGTAATTAAAACCGTCGTCGAGTGTCTCCACCGGCTCGATGCCCAATGCTTCCGCCAACCCCTCCGGAACTGGTATCGATCGCGGCACACGCACCGGAAAATTCATCACGTACCGTTCGCCCAGGCGCTTCACGGTCAGGGGCCCGCTCGCCGAATCGAACGTCACCGTCGTGCGTCCCGGCTGCAGCCGCTCCATTACAACCGCGGCGCTGGCAAGCGTCGCATGGCCACACAGCGGGACCTCGACCGTAGGCGTGAACCAGCGCAGGCGGTAATTGCCATTGTCCGGGACCAGGAAGGCAGTTTCGGGGACGTTGTTTTCGGCAGCAATCCGATGCAGCAGCCCATCGTCCGGAAACGTCTCCATCAAGATCACGGCAGCCGGGTTTCCCCAAATAGCTGGCTGGTGAATGTGTCGACTTGGAAGATTGGCAAACTCATGACTGACCTGTTCATACGCTCGAGAGATAACGGCGCGCGCCAGCCACCGCGCGCAGGCGTTCGTCAAGATAGGTGCTCACGCGGGGATGCTGGCTGATGGCGACGTTGAAGCGGATGTGCTGGTCGGGCGTGTCGTTGGCCGAGAACGCGGCGCCGCGCATCATCACGATCTTGTTGCGGTAGGCGTCCTGCACCAGCAAGTCGACGTCCAGCCCTTCGGGCATGGTGCCCCACAAGAAAATGCCTGCGTCGCCGGGCTGCTCGAACAGCACGCCGGCCGCGCTCAGTTGCCGGGTGCTGGCGTTGCGCGCCGCCATGATCTTGCGTTGCAGCCGCTCCAGGTGCTTGCGCAGGTTGCCGGCCTTGAGCACTTCCAGCAGAACGTATTCGTTCAACGCCGGTAACGTCATGATGGCGTGGATCTTGGTTCGCATTAACAGCTTCAGCAAGGCGGGCGCCGCCGCCAGGTAGCCCATGCGCAGGGCCGGGCTCAGCGCCTTGCACAGGCTGGAGTAGTAAATCACACCATCCAGCCCGGACAGCGATGCCAGCCGCGTGCTGTGGCCATGCTGGAAATGGCCGTGCACGTCGTCTTCGGCGATCAGGAAGCCGTACTGCTGCGCCATGATCAGCACCTTGTGCAGATTGGTGGCGCTGCTGCTCCACCCGGTGGGATTGTGCAAAGCCGTTTGCACGAACAGCAGGCGCGGACGGTGGGCGCGGCAGGCAGCTTCCAGTTCGTCGAGGTCGAGGCCATCGGGGCGGCGCTTGATGGGCACCAGGCGCACGCCGTCCTGGCGCAGCCGGCCGAACATCAGGAAGTATCCCGGATCCTCGACCAGCACCGTATCGCCGGGCTGTAGAAAGGTGCGGCAGATCAGGTCGATTGCATGGGTGCCGCCGAAGGTGGTGAGGACGTGGCTGGCGTCCGCAGCGATGCCGATGCCGCGCAACAGCAACGCGATCTGCTCGCGCAGTTCGGCCAGCCCTTGCGGCGGACAGCGCGAGGCCATGCCGGCCGCGCTGCGCGCCAGGCCACGTTGCACGGCGGCCGCCGGCAGCGCGTCCTGCAGCCAGGTGGGCGGCAAGGCGCCGCTGCTGGCCAGCAGCACGCCCGGCCGCTGGTCGTTGGCCTGCTGGATCAGCCAGACCGGCTCCTGCTCCTGGCCCGCCTCGAGCGCAACCTCGTCGGGAACGGCGCGGCCGGCGTCGGCCGGTGCGCGGACGAAGAAGCCCGCGGTGCCGTGCGTATCGATGACGCCTGCGGCCACCAGCCTGTCGTAAGCCATCACCACGGTGTTGGTGCTGACCGAGAGCTGCGTGGCGAGCTGGCGGATCGACGGCAGCCTGGTCCCGCCAGGCAGGACGCGTTGCGCGATCTGCTGGCGCAATGCGGCCTCGATCTGCTCGAACAGGGCGATGGGTGAGGAGCGGTCGATGGGGAACATCGTGGGAGTCTAGCGTAAACACATCACGGCGAGGACCACCAGGATGGTCCCCATCGCCAGGTTGAAGATGCGCTGGCTGCGGGACGCCTTCAGCACGCTGCGGATCGAGACGCCGAACAGCGCCCACATGACGCTGCACGGCATGCCCACCATGGTGCCGATCATGGACACCAGCAGCGCGCTGGCGAGCATGTTGCTCTGCGCAGGCATGAAGACCGATGCGATGGTGATCGCCTTGAGCCAGCTCTTGGGGTTCAGCGCCTGGAACAGCGCCGCCTGCGTAAAGGACACGGGCTTCGGTGCGCCGGTGCCTGCCACCGAGGCGCCGGCAAGCTTCCAGGCCAGGAACATCAGGTACAGCGCACCCGCGATCCGCAGTACCTGCTGCGCCATCGGGTACGCGACGAACAGGCTGCCCAGCCCCGCGCACACGAGCATGGTCTGCACAAAGATACCGGCCTGGATGCCGAGGATAACCGGCAGCGCACCGCGATAGCCGAAACTGGCGCCCGTGGTGGCAAGCATGACGTTGTTCGGCCCGGGCGTGGCGGACATCACAAGGCAATAGCTCATCAGAGGCAGGAGTTCGGTCATGGCAGGCAGTCCCAACGTGGAGAAGGCCCCAGTCTAGAAGCACGGCACGGCAGGGACAAGGCACAAGGCGCCCCGTACAGGCACATGCTGTATCAGTCGAGCGGCTGCTACAGTCAGCGCAGCAACCGTCCCTCGGCGCGCGTGACCGCGTTGCCCGTTCCCCGCAGGACCACCACATCCCCCGCCCGCAATTCCGTCTCCGGCGTCGGCTCGATACGGTCGCTCCCGCGCCGCACGGCCGTGACTTCGGCGCCCACTTCGTCCAGCTCCAGCTCCGCGATGCAGCGCCCGACGGCGCCGGCGTCGTCGCGCAGGGTCACCGAATGCAGGCGCACGTAGTTGTGTTCCGTGCCGTCCGCGATGTCGCTGGCGCCATGGAAGAAGCCGCGCAGCGACGCGTAGCGCTCGTCGCGCGCGGCCTGCACGCGGTGCACGACGCGGCGCAGCGGCACGCCCATCACGACCAGCGCGTGCGAGGCCAGCATCAGGCTCGATTCCAGCGCTTCCGGCACGACCTCGGTGGCGCCGGCTTTTTTCAGCACGTCGAGTTCCGTGTCGTCGTGGGCGCGCACGATGACGGGCAGCTTCGGCGCCAGCTCGTGCACGAGGTGCAGCACCTTGACCGCGAGGCGGGTGTCCGCGAACGTGATCACGAGGGCGCTGGCGCGGTTGATGCCGGCCGCGATCAGCGCTTCGCGGCGCGTACAGTCGCCGTACGAGACGTTGATGCCGGCCGTGCGCGCTTCCTGCACCCGCTCGGGGTCGAGGTCGAGCGCGTACCACGGCAGCTTTTCTTCCGACAGCAGGGTGGCCAGCGACTGGCCGCTGCGGCCGAAGCCGGCGATGATCACGTGCTTCTGGGTGGCCATCGTGCGGCTCGCGATCTGCGTCAGCTGCAGCGATTGCAGCATCCATTCGTTGGTCGCCACCTTCATCACGAGCTTGTCCATGTTCGCGATGACGAACGGCGCGACCAGCATCGACAACACCATCGACGCGAGCACGAGCTGGATGATGAACGGGGCGATCAGGTGCGAACCCGATGCGAGGCTCAGCAGCACGAAGCCGAATTCGCCGGCCTGCGCGAGCGCGAGGCCCGTGCGCATGGCGACGCCGTCGGTGGAGCCGAACGCCTTGGCCAGCAGCGCGATCAGCGCGAATTTCAGCATCACGGGCACGGCCAGCAGGAGCAGGACGACCCACCAGTTCTCGAGCACGAGCTGCACGTTCAGCAGCATGCCGATGGTGATGAAGAAGAGGCCCAGCAGCACGTCGCGGAACGGCTTGATGTCCTCTTCCACTTGATGCTTGTAGGGCGTCTCGGAGATCAGCATGCCGGCCACGAACGCGCCCAGCGCCATCGACAGGCCCGCGTGTTCCGTGATCGCGGCCGCGCCCAGGGTCACGAGCAGCAGGTTCAGCATGAACAGTTCCTGTGAGCGGCGCTTGACGACGATGTTGAACCACTTGCGCATCAGCTTCTGGCCGAAGAACAGCAGCAGCGCCAGCACGGCGGCGGCCTTGATGCCGGCCCACGCGAGCGTCATCGCGAGTTCCTCGGCCGGTTTCGCCAGCGACGGGATCAGGATCAGCAGCGGCACGACGGCGAGGTCCTGGAACAGCAGGATGCCGATGATGCGGCGTCCATGTTCGCTTTCCAGTTCCAGCCGTTCCGTCAGGAGCTTCGAGACGATGGCCGTCGACGACATCGCCAGCGCCCCGCCCAGCGCCAGCGCGGCCTGCCAGCCGATCTGCATCGAGGGCGGCAGGTAGCGCGTCCACAGCGACACGAGCACCGTCACGACGATCGTCAGCACGACCTGCGCGAGCCCGAGCCCGAACACGATGCGGCGCATGGCGCGCAGCTGGGCCAGCGAGAATTCCAGCCCGATGGAGAACATGAGGAAGACGACGCCGAATTCGGCCAGGGCCTGCGTCGTAGTGCCGTTGTCGGCGAGGGCCAGCGCGTGGGGGCCGATCAGCACGCCGACGGCGAGATAGCCCAGCATCGGCGGCAGGTGCAGCATGCGGAACGCGACGACGCCGAGGACCGCGCTGCCCAGCAAAAGCAGAGTGAGTTCGAGGCCTGAGGTCATGTGGCGCGACGGCGAGGTCCCGTAAATATGTTGTTTGTTACGTCTGGCAAGTTTTTTGCTTTCCCAATTCGGATATACTTTGTCTATGAGTGTAACCGATGAAAAAATAATGCTGACAAGTTTTAACGAGGCCCAGGCCCAGCGGGCGCTGGAACTGGCCCGCGAGGCGCTGGATATCGAAGGCGAGGCGATCCGCAAGCTGTCCGCGCGCCTCGGCCGCGACGACAGCGTGCCGCGCGCCGTCGCGCTGATGATGGCGTGCAAAGGCCGCGTCGTCGTGTCGGGCATGGGCAAGTCGGGCCACATCGGCCGCAAGATCGCCGCGACGCTGGCCTCGACCGGCACCCCGGCACTGTTCCTGCACCCGGGCGAAGCCGCGCACGGCGACCTCGGCATGGTGACGGCGCAGGACGTGCTGATCGCCATCTCGTATTCCGGCGAAAGCAGCGAACTGGCCATCGTGATCCCGGCCGTCAAGCGCATGAACGTGCCCGTCATCGCCATCACGGGCAAGCCCGAATCGAGCCTGGCCCTGGCGGCGGACGTGCACCTGGACGTGGCCGTCGAGAAGGAAGCCTGCCCGCTGAACCTGGCGCCGACCGCCAGCACCACCGCGACCCTCGCGCTGGGCGATGCGCTGGCCGTCGCGCTGCTCGAACTGCGCGGCTTCAAATCGGACGATTTCGCACGCTCGCATCCGGGCGGCGCGCTCGGACGCCGCCTGCTCACGCACGTGCGCGACGTGATGCGCAGCGGCGACGCGGTGCCGAAGGTGAAACCGGACGCGCTCCTCACGGACGCGCTGCTGGAAATCTCGCACAAGGGCATGGGCATGACGGCCATCGTCGACGATGCCGGCCGCCCCGTCGGCGTGTTCACGGACGGCGACCTGCGCCGCCTGATCGAAAAAGCCCAGGATTTCAGCAAGCTCGTGATCCGCGACGTGATGCATCCGAATCCGCGCCGCGTGCATCCGGAACAGCTGGCGGTGGATGCCGTCGCCGTGATGGAAGAATTCCGCATCAACCAGATGCTCGTCACCGATGCGGACGGCGTGCTGGTGGGCGCACTGCACATCCACGACCTCACGCGCGCCAAGGTGATCTGATGGTGACTCCGCTGGCACACATGGAGCGCGCGGCGCGCGTGAAAGTCATGATCTTCGACGTCGACGGCGTCCTCACCGACGGCAGCCTGACCTATGGCCCGGACGGCGAAGTCACGAAGACGTTCTACGTGCTGGACGGCCTCGGCATCCAGCTGCTGAACCGCACCGGCGTACAGACGGCGATCATCAGCGCGCGCACGTCGCCCATCGTCATCAAGCGAGCTAGCGATCTCGGGATCACGCACGTGTTCCAGGGGCAGCACGACAAGCGCCTCGCGTTCGCCGAGCTGTTGAACAAGACCGGCGTGACGGCGGAGGAGTGCGGCTACATCGGCGACGACGTGATCGACCTGCCGCTGTTTACACGTGTGGGCTTTGCGGTGACGGTGCCGAGCGGGCATCCGGAAGTGCAGTACCGCGCCCATTATGTGACGAAGAACCCGGGCGGCCGCGGCGCCGTGCGCGAAGTCTGCGACATGGTGATGCGTGCCCAGGGCACCTACGAACAGGCGCTCGCGCCTTACTTCGGATAAGAGAAACCATGGCTCCCGCAAGCTACAAGCGTACCGCGCACCGCTGGCGCCTGCTGCTCCTGATGCTGTTCGCCGTGTTTTGCGCGTTCGGCAGCTTCTGGCTCGTGCAGGTGATGCAGGGCGATGAGAACGCGGCGGGCTTCAATGCCGGCAACGAGCCGGACTACATCGTCGACAACTTCAGCTGGGTGCGCATGTCGGAGGCCGGCAAGCCGCGCTACGTGATCTCGGGCGAACGCCTGACGCACCGCCCGGTCGACAATACGGCGCTCGTCGACAAGCCGGTCGTGCAGAGTCTCACCGACGAGCATCCGCCGATGACGATGACGTCCAACAGCGCGCTCGTGAGCCAGAACCAGAACCAGATCGACCTGACGGGCAACGTCGACATCCGGCGTCCGGCCGCCCCGGGTGCGGAGCCGATGCGGATCCGCACCGAGGTGTTGACGATCCTGCCGGACGACGAGATCGCGAAGACCGACAAGCCGGTCCACATGACGCTCGGCGCCGCATCGGTCGACGCGGTGGGCATGGTGGCCAACAACGCCACGCAGCAGATCGCGCTGGGTGGCCGCGGCAAGATGACCTATCCGCCACGCCAGTCGCGCGCAAGCCCTCAGGCAAGCCATTAGAGAGGACAATCGAATGAAAAAAATACTCGCCGCCGCCATCTTCCTGCTGGTGCCGCTGGCTGCCTCGGCCGAAAAGGCGGACGCGCTCAAGCCCGTCGACATTGCGTTCGACAACGCCAACGTCGACCAGGTGACGCAGAATTACGTCGCCACCGGCAACGTCATCATCACGCGCGGCACCATGATCCTGAAATCCGACCGCGCCGAGGTCAAGGTAGCGCCGGACGGTTGGCGCACCTTCATCCTCACGGCCAATCCCGGCAAGCTCGCGACCTTCCGCCAGAAGCGCGACGGCGGCCCCGACCTGTGGGGCGAAGGCCAGGCCCAGCGCATCGAATACGACGAGCGCAGCGACCTCGTGAAGCTGTTCTCGAAGGCCGTCATCCGCCAGCTCGAGGGCAAGAAGGTCACGCAGGAGATGGCCAGCGAATTCATTTCCTACGACAACCGCAACGAGAAGCTGCTTGGCCTGAACGACGCCAACGGCACGGACAAGCCGGGCAACGGCCGCGGCAGCATCACGCTGCAGCCGCGCCGCGCGACGGCGGCACCGGCCCCCGCTCCGGCAGGCAAGCAATGACGGAGGCGCGCACGATGGAAGCAGGGACGCAGGCGCCGCCGGCCGAATGCGGCGGCAGCACGCTCGTCGTCAAGGGGCTGCAGAAGAGCTATGGCAAGCGCCTCGTCGTCCGTGACGTGTCGCTGCAGGTCGCATGCGGCGAGGTCGTCGGCCTGCTGGGTCCGAACGGCGCGGGCAAGACGACGTCGTTCTACATGATCGTGGGCCTCGTGCCGTCGGACGCCGGCAGCATCGACATCAACGGCACCGACATCACGAGCCTGCCGATCCACCGGCGCGCGCTGCTGGGTCTGTCGTACCTGCCGCAGGAAGCGTCGGTGTTCCGCAAGCTGACGGTGGAAGAGAACATCCGCGCCGTGCTGGAATTGCAGCGCGAGAACGGCAAGCCGCTCACCAAGGCGCGCATCACCGAACGTCTCGACGAGCTGCTGGCCGAGCTGCAGATCGAGAAGCTGCGCGAGAGTCCGGCGCTGTCGCTGTCCGGTGGCGAACGCCGCCGTGTGGAGATCGCGCGCGCGCTCGCGACCAATCCGCGCTTCGTGCTGCTGGACGAACCGTTCGCCGGCGTGGATCCAATTGCCGTCATCGAGATCCAACGTATCGTGCGCTTCCTGAAGGAGCGCGGCATCGGCGTGCTGATCACGGACCACAATGTGCGCGAGACGCTGGGCATCTGCGACCGCGCCTACATCATCAACCAGGGGGCGGTGCTGGCATCCGGCCGACCCGACGACATCATCGCCAACGAATCGGTGCGCCGCGTCTACCTGGGCGAACACTTCCGAATGTAGTCATGAAACAGACGCTGCAACTCAAGACCTCACAGCACCTTGCACTGACGCCGCAACTGCAGCAGTCGATCCGCCTGCTGCAGCTGTCCACGCTCGAGCTCCACCAGGAAATCGAGCAGGTCCTGAGCGAGAATCCGCTGCTCGAACGGCTCGACGATCCGCTCGACCGCTCCGTGCGCCTGCTGGCGGACGGTGCCATAAATAACGCCACCATCGGCGCGCCGGCGTCATCGCAGGCGGGCGAGGCGCCCGCCGCCCAGGGCAACGGCGAAGAAGGCGGCAGTGCGCCCGCCGAGAGCGGCAATGGCGAAGGCGGTGACGCCGGCGGCGACAGCGGAGAAGGTGGCGGCGAAGGCGGCGAGGACTGGGGCGAATACGGCCGCAGCGGCAGCGGCGGCGGCGAGGAGGAGGACGGCCGCCCGCAGCTGGAGGCGAGCCCCGTCACCCTGCGCGAACATTTGATGGAACAGGTGCGCATGACGTGCTGCGCGGCGCGCGACTGCGCGCTCGTGGAGCTCGTCGTCGATGCGCTCGACGACAACGGCTATCTGGAAGAACCGCTGGAAGACATCCACGCGCGCCTGCCGGAAGAACTGGAAATCGAGTTCGAGGAATTGCGCACGGCGCTCGCTCTCGTGCAAAGCATGGACCCGCCCGGCGTGGGCGCGCGCAGCGCGGCCGAATGCCTGGCCCTGCAGATCCGCCGCATGCCCGGTGTGCCGATGGTCACGCGGCGCATGGCGCTCGTCATCGTCGAAAAATACCTGACGTGGTTCGCGCAGCGCGAATTCAACAAGCTGAAGAAGGCGCTCGATTGCGACGACGAAGACCTGCGCGAAGCCCAGGCCGTCATCCGCCAGTGCAATCCGCATCCGGGCGCGGCGTTCGCGTCGGACGTGTCGGACTTCGTGGTTCCCGACGTGATCGTGCGCCGCGCCAAGGATGGCTGGAGCGTGCAACTGAATCCGGAAGTGATGCCGCGCCTGCGCGTGAACAGCCTGTACGCCTCGCTGATGAAGCAGGGCAAATCGGAAACGCAGATGAACGCGCAGTTGCAGGAAGCCAAGTGGCTCATCAAGAACATGCGCCAGCGCTTCGACACGATCCTCCGTGTAGCTCAGGCAATTGTCGATCGCCAGCGCAACTTTTTTTCCCATGGCGCAGTCGCGATGCGGCCCCTTGTTTTACGTGAGATAGCTGATACACTAGGTCTACACGAGAGCACAATTTCTCGAGTCACAACTCAGAAATATATGCTGACCCCGCACGGCATGTTCGAGTTGAAGTATTTCTTCGGGAGTCACGTTGCCACCGAAGCGGGAGGCGAAGCATCGTCGACGGCAATACGGGCACTCATCGTTCAACTGACAGGAGCAGAAGACCCCAAGAACCCTTTATCCGACAGCAAGATCGCGGAGATGCTAGGGGAACAGGGAATGGTTATCGCGCGACGCACGGTTGCGAAGTACCGTGAGGCGCTGAAGATCCCACCCGTTAGTCTCCGCAAATCCCTGTAGCAAAGCTCTTGCAACACCACTGGCCCATTGCGCCGGATGCGCGCACTTGACGGCAGTGCATCTTCAAAGGAGTGTGTATGAATCTCACAATCAGCGGACATCATCTCGATGTAACTCCAGCCATCCGAGAATACGTACAGAACAAGCTCGAACGCATCACCCGTCATTTCGATCAAGTGATCGACTCCCACGTCATCCTCTGCATCGACAATCTCACCGAGAAAGAAAAACGCCAGAAAGCCGAGATCAACCTGCGCCTCGCGGGCAAGATCGTCCATGTCGCCAGTGCCGCGCACGACCTATACGCCGCGATCGACATGTTGATGGACCGCCTGGACCGCCAGGTCGTCAAATACAAGCAAATGCTCAAGGATCATGACAACGCGTGTATCAAGCGCATGTCCGAGGGTGGGGAGGAAGAGCCCGCCGCGGCGTGATGCCACGCGTGCAGTAGCACCAGAAACGAAGGGCGCATCGGCGCCCTTTTCGTTTTTATGGGCGCTACAATGTCGGTCTGATTATTTCAATAACAACGAGACATGACCGACTACGTTTTATCGCGGGTCGCCAACCGCACCGGCATCATCACCCTGGACCGCCCGAAGGCATTGAACTCGCTGTCGCTGGACATGGTCCGCGCGCTCACCGCCACGCTGCTCGCCTGGCGCATCGATGCCGGCATCGACGCCGTCGTCATCAAGAGCAGCAGCGACAAGGCCTTGTGCGCCGGCGGCGACATCCGCTTTTTCCACGAAGCGGGCAGGGCCACGCCGCAGACGGGCAGCCCGCTGCTGGAAGATTTTTTCACCGAGGAATACGCGCTCAATCACCTCATTCACTTTTATCCGAAGCCGTTCATCTCCCTGATGGACGGCGTCGTGATGGGCGGCGGCATGGGCATCGCGCAGGGCGGGCCGGACTGCGGCCTGCGCATCGTGACGGAGCGCTCGAAGATCGCCATGCCTGAAGTGAACATCGGCCTGTTCCCGGACGTGGGCGGCAGCCATTTTCTTTCGCATGCACCGGGCCGCCTGGGCCACTACCTCGGCGTGACGGGCGTGACCATCGGCGCGGCGGACGCGATCTACGTCGGTCTCGCCGACGTGTTCGTGCCAGGCGCGCAGCTGGATGCGCTGCGCGCGCTGATCGAGACGACGCCGGGCGCGGAGCTGCCCGCCGCGATCCGCGCGTTCGCCGCGCCGTTCTCTGCCGGCGCCAGCGAACTGGAAGCGCAGCGCGAGGCGATCGACCGCCACTTCGGCGCGGACTCCGTCGCGGCCGTGATGGCGTCGCTGGAGACGGATGCGGGCCCGTTCGCGCAAAAGGCGCTGGCCACGATGCGCCAGCGCTCGCCGCTGATGATGTCCGTGACGCGCGAGATGCTCGTGCGCGGTGGGAGTCTTGGCGTGGCGGACTGCCTGCGCATGGAGCGCTCGCTCGTGCGCCGCACGTTCGAACACGGCGAAGTGCTCGAAGGCGTGCGCGCGCTCGTGATCGACAAGGACAATGCGCCGCGGTGGAATCCGCCCACGCTCGATGCGGTCACGCCGGAGATGGTCGCCTGGTTCTTCGCGCCTGTCTGGCCCGATCACGCGCATCCACTGCGTGACCTGTAACTGAGTTGTGATCTCGCTGCGTTTCGAATCCGAGCTGGCCGCCGCGCCGGACACGGTGTGGCGCCGGGTCACGTCCGTCGAGGGCATCGCCGACGAGATGGCGCCGCTGCTGCGCATGACGTTCCCGCGCGGGATACGTGCGCTGCCTCTGGACGCCTTCGTGCCGGGACAGCGTCTGTGCCGCAGTTGGCTGCTGTTGCTGCGCGTGCTCCCCATCGACCGGAGCGACCTCACGCTCGTCGAACTGGAGCCGGGCCGGCGCTTCCTCGAACGCTCGCCGATGCTGTCGATGGCGTTCTGGCAGCACGAACGCATCGTCGCGCCGTCCGCGCGGGGCACCACCGTCGTCGACAACCTGATGTTCCGTCCGCGCCTGCTGCCGCGCGCGCTCGTGCGCGCGGGCGTGGCGCTGTTCTTCCGCCATCGCCACGCGCGGCTGCGCCGGCACTTCGGCAAAGGAGCCAAATGAAAACACCCACCGCCTGGAAGACACGCCTGGCCGGCTACCGCTGGACGCGCCAGGACATCGGTTGTTCGGAAGCGGACGTGTTCCGCCTCGACGCACCGGATCGCCCCGTGCTGTTCGCGAAATTCGAACCGGCCGGGTCGCTGGCCGAATTGCGCGACGAAGGGGAGAGGCTGCGCTGGCTGGCCGGCACCGGCATGCCGTGCGCGCCGGTGCTCGATGCCGCGTCGGAGGACGGGACGGACTGGCTGCTGCTGGGCGCCGTGCCGGGGCGCGACCTGCTGGCCGCCGGGCTGGCGCCGCGTGTGACTGTCGAACGGCTTGCGGGCGCGTTGCGCGCGCTGCATGCGCTCGATCCGGCTGCGTGTCCGTTCGACCACCGCGCGGCGCGGCGCATCGAACGCGCCCGGGCGCGGATGGAGGCAGGGCTGGTGGACGAGGACGATCTCGACGACGAACACCAGGGCTTGGCGCCCGCCGCGCTGTTCGCCCGCCTCGCCGCGCAGGCACCGCGCAGCGAAGACCTGGTCGTCACGCATGGCGACGCGTGCCTGCCGAACCTGATCGTCGACGATGCGGGTCGCACCGGCTGGATCGATTGCGGCCGCCTGGGCGTGGCGGACCGCTGGCAGGACCTGGCGCTGGCCACGCGCGACATCGCGGAGGAATTGGGAGAGGAGTGGGTCGAGCCGTTCCTGGCCGCGTACGGCGCGACGTTCGATGCTGCGAAGAGCAGCTTCTACCGGCTGCTCGACGAGTTCTTCTGATTTCGGCGGATCACGGCTGCTCGCGGTGGCGCACGACGACGCGTTCCGTTTCGCCGAAATACGCGCCGAGCCGCTCCGCCATGTACACGGAGCGGTGCTGGCCGCCCGTGCAGCCGACGGCCACGGTGAGATAGCTGCGGTTGTCCTTCTTGAACGACGGCAGCCACTTGGCGATGAACGCGCGGATGTCGGACAGCAGCTCGGCCGCCTGCGGCTGGGCGTCGAGGAAGGCGATCACGGGCGCGTCCTTGCCGTTCAGCGGACGCAAGGTGAGGTCGTAATACGGGTTCGGCACGGCGCGCACGTCGAACACGAAGTCGGCGTCGAGCGGCACGCCGCGCTTGAACGCGAACGATTCGAAATACAGGGTCAGCGGCGCGTAGGTGACCTCGGCCAGTTCCTTGACCCAGGCGCGCAGCTTGTTGGCCGACAGTTCCGACGTGTCGATCACGTGGCCCATCTTCTCGATCTGTCCGAGGCGGTCGCGTTCTTCCGAAATGCATTCGATCAGCGTGCGGCGCGACGCCGGGTTCTCGCCCGGACGCAGTTCGTGCGACAGCGGGTGGCTGCGGCGCGTCTCGGAAAAACGGGCGACGAGCGAGTGCGTGCTGGCGGTCAGGAAGATCACCTTCACCTGGTGGCCTTCTTCCCGCAGCGCGGCAACCGTCGTCGGCAGCTCGGCCAGCGATTCGGCGCTGCGCGCGTCGACGGCGACGGCGATGCGTCTGGTTTCGTCGCCCTCGATGCTGCCGACGAGGGCAGGCAGCAGGGCAGGGGGCAGGTTGTCGACGCAGTAGTAGCCAGCGTCTTCGAGGACGTTCAGGGCGACGGATTTACCGGAGCCCGAGATACCGGTGATGAGTAGGATGCGCATGCGGCGATGATAGCATTGGCAAGTCTTTGCCGCATCGCACAAGGCTTATGGATGAGGTATTTGCAACAGCCTCAGTCGCTGGACATGGCCTGCCGCTGCCTTTCCATGAACTCCTGCAGCGTATCGATCCCGCGCAGCTGCAGGATCGTATTGCGCACCGCAGCTTCCAGCAGCACCGCGATGTTGCGGCCGGCCGCGACGGGAATCACGACTTTGCGGATCGGCAGGCCCAGCACGTCCTCGGTGGGGAAGTGGAAGGGCAGGCGTTCGACTTCTTCGTCCAGCGCGCCGCGCTTGACGAGGTGGACGATCAGTTTCAAGCGCATCTTGCGGCGCACGGCCGTCTCGCCGAAGATCGCCTTGATGTCGAGGAGGCCCAGGCCGCGCACTTCAAGCAGGTTCTGCAGCAGCGGCGGGCAGCGGCCTTCGATCATGTTCGGGGCGATGCGCGAGAATTCCACGGCGTCGTCGGCCACGAGGCCGTGCGAGCGCGAGATCAGTTCCAGGCCCAGCTCGCTCTTGCCCAGGCCCGAGTCGCCCGTGATCAGGACACCGACACCCAGCACGTCCATGAACACGCCGTGCATGATGACGCGCTGCGCCAGCTTCTTCGACAGGTAGACGCGCAGGTAGTCGATGACCTGCGCGGCCGGCAGCGGCGTCGAGAACAGCGGGATGTTCTGCTCGTCGCAGATGGCGAGGATGTCCGGCGGGGTATCGAGGCCCTGCGCGATGAACAGCGCCGGCGGACCGCCCGCGATCAGTTCGCCGATCAGATGGCTGCGCGAGCCGGATTTCAGGCGCTGGTAGTAATTCAGTTCCTGGTGACCGAACACCTGCATGCGGCCCGGGTGGATCAGGTTCAGGTGGCCGACCTGGTCCGCGGCGGAGACGGCGTCGCCGGAAATCTGGCGTTCTCCGCCCGGGAATCCGGCGAACCAGCCCAGTTGCAGGCTGTCGCGGTTGTCGTCGTACAGCCGTTGGATGGTCAGCGGGGTCTGCAGCATGGTCGCTTTCGCAGGGTCAGCCGAGGGCCTGCAGGCTCGGTTGCCAGTTGATGATGCGTTCGTACACGGACTTTGGATCCGTGTCCGTGCTCAAGGCCGTGCGGATCGCCTCGTCCGAGAACAGTTCCGCGATCTCCGACAGGATTTCCAGGTGCTGTTGCGTGACGTGGTCCGGGATCAGCAGGAAAAAGAGCAGTTTCACGGGCTGGCCGTCCGGCGATTCGAACGGAATCGGCTCGGCCAGGCGCACGAACGCGGCCAGCGGCGATTTGAGGCTTTTGCTGCCCTTGATGCGACCGTGCGGCACGGCGACGCCGTGACCGAGACCCGTCGACCCGAGACGCTCGCGCGCGAACAGGTTGTCCGACACGGTGGAGCGGGCGATGCCGCAGTTGTTCTCGAAGATCAGGCCGGCCTGCTCGAAGGCGCGCTTTTTGCTCGACACTTCGATGTCCAGCTGCACGTTCTCGAGCGAGAGGATTTTGCTTAGATTAGTCATAACACGCTTCTATTGCGGTGCACCCTGGGGTGCTTGCGAGCGGGAATTATAGGCCTGTTTTATGGCCGTGTAATTCGATTTTGCACGCCGTCCGGTACCTGTGTGATCCCTGCCGCAAACCTTTGCGTAAAGACCTCGCACCCGACAAAGGGGCGTGCGCAATTTCCGCCACGAAATCCCGGGATTCACGCATGAAACGTCTTCCCGGGCCCTCTTTTACCGATTTTTCTAGCGCTAAGTTGCCGTTTCACACATCCGAGAATATCGTGAAGGATGTCGCCGGAAACGTACACTGTAGATGGGGACGAACGACCAAAAATCACCCATCCGCACTGTTTATTGACGCGCGGTGCGCAAATTCGGCGGTTTGCCGGTGCTGAAATTGGCGCGCCACGGATTGATGTCCAGGCCGCCGCGCCGGGTGTAGCGGGCGTACACGGCCAGCTTGTGCGGTTTGCATTGGCGCAGGATGTCCGTGAAGATGCGCTCGACACATTGCTCGTGGAACTCGTTGTGCTCACGGAAACCGATCAGGTAGCGCAGCAGGCTTTCCTGGTCGATCTGTGGACCGGCATAGCGGATCTGCACGCTGCCCCAGTCCGGCTGGCCGGTGACGAGGCAGTTCGATTTGAGCAGGTGCGACACGAGGGTTTCCTCGACCGCGGCTTCTTCGTGGTTGGCCTTGAGGAGTTCCGGCGACGGACTGTAATTGTCGATCTCGACGTCGAGGCGGTCGATCAGGAGGCCGTCCAGCTCGCCCATTTTGAGCTTGTCGAAGTCCTCGGGCAGGGTCAGCGCCGCATGCACGGGCGCACCCACCGCGTTCGACAGGTCTTCGCGCAGCAGGGCCAGCAGGGCGTCCGTGTTGGCCAGCCGGGTCTGGTTGAACGAATTCAGGTAAAGCTTGAAGGATTTCGATTCGACGATGTTGGGCGAATCGGCCGGCACCGTGAAGGTCGCGATGGCAACCTGGGGCTTGCCGCGCATGTTCAGCCACGACAGCTCGTAGGCGTTCCAGATGTCGACGCCGAAGAAGGGTAGCGTGCCCGTCAGGCCGAGCTCGTCGCGCTTGTGCTGGCGCGGGATGGGAAACAGCAGCTCCGGCGCGTATTCGGTCTGGTAGGCCGAGTTTTTGCCAAGAGGCGATTGTTCAGGGGTATTGGTCATGGTGTGTTCTCGATGCCGGGCGTGCTCGTGACGGTGCCGGTCCGGCGGCGGCAAAGCGGCGTATCGTACACCTTTCCGAGATTGGATGCGCGCCCAGTTAACGCATGCATTACGGGTACATCACCGTGGGCACGTTTCATTTGGGGCCCCCGGCCCCAAATGCCCACCCTACGATATCGTTTGCCGTAGGGTGGGGTGCTTGATGCCGGGGGCATCAAGCACGAGCCCCACCAGGCATCACAGGAACAGCTTGTAGACCGGATTCGCGCTCTCGTCCCAATGACGATAACCGAGCGTCGCGAGGAACTCGCGGAACTCGTCCATCTCGCCCGACGGCACCTGCAGGCCGACGAGGATGCGACCCACGTCGCCGCCCTGGTTCCGGTAGTGGAACAGCGAGATGTTCCAGTTCGGCGCCAGGGTGTCGAGGAAGCGCATCAGCGCGCCCGGACGTTCCGGGAATTCGAAGCGGTACAGCAGTTCGTCGTGCGCGAGCCCGCTCTTGCCGCCGACGAGGTGGCGCACGTGCTGCTTGGCCAGTTCGTCATGCGTGAGGTCGAGGGTGCGGAAGCCGTGCTCCTCGAACGTGCGCGCGACGGTGCCCGACTCGCTGCGGCTGCCGATCTGCACGCCGACGAAGACGTGCGCCTCGCGCTCGTCGCTGATGCGGTAGTTGAACTCGGTGACATTGCGCGGGCCGATCAGCGCGCAGAAGCGCTTGAAGCTGCCGCGCTGCTCGGGGATCGTCACGGCGAACACGGCTTCGCGTGCCTCGCCCAGTTCGGCGCGCTCGGCGACGAAGCGCAGGCGGTCGAAGTTCATGTTCGCGCCGGACGGCACGGCGACGAGCGTCTCGCCACGGATCGGATTCTTCGTCATCAGTGACCGTTCCACGTACGCCTTGGCACCCGCGACGGCCAGCGCGCCGGACGGCTCGACGATGCTGCGCGTGTCGGTGAACACGTCCTTGATGGCGGCGCAGATCGCGTCGTTGTCGACGATGATGATTTCATCGACCAGTTGCTGGCACAGGCGGAACGTCTCGGAACCCACGAGGCGCACGGCGGTGCCGTCCGCGAACAGGCCGACGTCCGACAGGGTCACGCGCTCGCCGGCCTTGAGGCTGCGTGCCATCGCGTCCGAATCGTTCGTCTGCACGCCGATGATCTTGATGTCCGGGCGGATCTGTTTTACATAGGCGGCCACGCCGCTGATCAGGCCACCGCCGCCGATCGCGAGGAAGATCGCGTGGATCGGCGCCGAATGCTGGCGCAGGATCTCGACGCCGATGGTGCCCTGGCCGGCGATGACGTCCGGATCGTCGAACGGGTGCACGAACGCCAGCTTCTGTTCCTTTTCCAGCATCTGCGCATGGTTGAACGCATCCGTGTACGACTCGCCGTGCAGGACGACTTCCACGTTGCTGCCGCCGAACGCGCGCACCGCATCCACCTTCACGCTGGGCGTGGTGGTCGGCATGACGATCACGGCGCGGCAGTTCAGGCGGGCCGCCGACATGGCGACACCCTGCGCGTGGTTACCCGCCGACGCGCAAATCACGCCGCGTTTCAGTTGCGACTCCGACAGGTTGGCCATCTTGTTGTAGGCGCCGCGCAGCTTGAAGCTGAACACGCTCTGCATGTCCTCGCGCTTCAGGTAAATCTTGTTGTCGGTGCGCTTCGACAGGCTGGGGGCGTACTCCAGCGGGGTTTCGACGGCCACGTCGTAGACGCGCGCGGTGAGGATTTTCTTGAGGTAGTCGGTAGTCATGATCGTTGCGGGCTGTTCTGGGTTCCGGGGCGACGCTGACTGTCCTGCTTGGTGGGTAACCGAGGCGAGCAGTGCGGCAACCTGGCTTGGTAGAGCCTGGCGTACCGTGTCGTTGCGAGGTGTTGCTCCTCATTATAATGTACTCAACTTATCCTTCCGCCGTCCATTCTTTCCTGCCGATGATCGAATCCGCCGTCCTGTGGCTGCTGAAATTCCTCGCCGTGCCCACCGTCGGGCTCACGTCGGTATTCCTCATCGCCTTCGTTTCCGCGACCCTGCTGCCGCTCGGTTCCGAGCCGGCCGTGTTCGCCGTCGTGAAAGCGAATCCCGCGATGTTCTGGCCCACGGTCCTCGTCGCCACCCTGGGCAACACGCTGGGCGGCATCGTCGACTACTGGATCGGCTACCGCGCCAAGGTCGCCTTCGCGAAGGAGCGCTCGTCGCGCTGGTTCCACTGGCTCAAACGCTATGGGGCGAAGACGATGCTGCTGTCCTGGGTGCCGGGCATCGGCGACCCGCTGTGCACCCTGGCCGGCTGGCTGCACCTGCCGTTCTGGCCCAGCGTGATCTATATGGCGATCGGCAAGTTCGGGCGGTACGTCTTCATGACCGTCACGCTGTTGTACATCCCGAACGGGTGGTGGAAGTGGCTGGGGAGACAACGGGCAGAATCTTCGGGTGATGATGGCTTGCCCATGAAATTGACTGGCATTTATCTTTACCCCGATCTGGTCGAGTACAGGTCCGACGCGGCGCTGGCATTCAGGAATCAAACGCGGTTTCTTTGCAATTATGTGCAAAGACATCTGGCCGCACGAAAGTTGCATGCCGAAGGTTTCAACAGGATTTGTGTGGTCTGCAAGAGTGCCCCGGCAGAGCTGACATACAAGAACACGTCGAATGCACTGACAGCGGAAGTGCAGTTCGATATTGCAGAGTACGCAACAGTCGCGGACGAGCGACTGCCGGAGTATTTCATTGGATTGCTCGAAGCGGGCATCGCCAAGTGCAGCAAGGATCAGCATGTTCCCGCAGAGTACTTTCACGACGCGATCCAGTCGTTCAGGGCTGAACATTACAGGAACGAGTGGGTTTTCCTGGAGAAGACGTTTCGTGCCGAAGGCGTGAAATGTAGGTTGAAGTGCAAGCTTGATCGTTCGTACTTTCGGCTGACACTGGAGATCGATCGCCGCGGGCACATCATTTTTTCCCAGGAGATCCTGAGAACCTTGCCTGACGAGGTGATGTACGCGCATCGATTCAAGGACATCAAACTTGATGGAGAGACCCTGGTTGTCCAGGACAAGTTTGGCAACGCCCTCGCGACGGTCCCCATCCGGCGTGGATAAGATGCCTGTTCTTTCATCACGCCGAGCTTTCGCCGGAAAATCTTGCATTCAGCCAAAACAAATTTGAGCGGAAGCGTCGTTTTCCGTCCGTTTCTGCTTCTCCACCGTTGCAAAAATTATTCCTTCCCCAGCGTGGTGCATCGCAATAAGCTAGAATAGAGAGTCCTACGCGTCAGTACGACAGTCGATCTCCCCATGAACGCTCCTGCCAATATCCACGCCCTGCTCGAAGAAAACGCGCCCATCCGGCTGCGCGAAATCCCCTATAACTACACGTCGTTCTCCGATCGCGAGATCGTGATCCGTCTGCTGGGCGAGTCATCGTGGCAGTTGCTGGATGAATTGCGCGGTGCCCGCCAGACCGGGCGCTCGGCCCGCATGCTGTACGAAGTCCTGGGCGACATCTGGGTCGTGCGCCGCAATCCGTACCTCCAGGACGACCTGCTGGACAATCCGAAGCGTCGCGCCAAGCTGATCGAAGCGCTTCATCACCGCCTGGCGGAAGTCGACAAGCGCCGCCTGACCGTCGATGCGGGCGAGTCCGATCCGGCCACTGCAAGCCGCCGCAGCGCCGCCGTCGAGCAGCTGCTCGTCGCCGCGCGCAAGGCCGTCGACGACTTCGGCCGCGAGTTCGCGGACACCTACGACCTGCGCAAGCGCGCCAAGGCCGTGCTGGGCCGCTACACCGATAAACGCAACATCCGCTTCGACGGCATGCACCGCACGTCGCACGTGACGGACGCCACCGACTGGCGCGTCGAATACCCGTTCCTCGTGCTGCTGCCGGATTCGGAAGACGAGATGGCCGGCCTGGTGAAAGGCTGCATCGAACTCGGACTGACCATCATCCCGCGCGGCGGCGGCACCGGCTACACGGGCGGTGCGATTCCGCTGTCGCCGATGTCGGCCGTGATCAACACGGAAAAGCTGCTGCAGATGGGCGAGGTCGAGATGACGCGCCTGCCGGGCGTCGACCGCGAGTACGCGACGATCTTCACGGGCGCCGGCGTCGTCACGCAGCGCGTGTCGCAGGCGGCCGAGAAGGCCGGCTTCGTGTTCGCCGTCGACCCGACGTCCGCGCACGCTTCCTGCATCGGCGGGAACATCGCGATGAACGCGGGCGGCAAGAAGGCCGTCCTGTGGGGCACCGCGCTGGACAATCTTGCGTCGTGGCGCATGGTCGACCCGAACGGCGACTGGCTCGACGTCACGCGCGTCGACCACAACCTGGGCAAGATCCACGACGCGCCCGTCGCCACGTTCAAGCTCGAATGGACGCACCCGTCGGAAAAGGGCGCGCCGAAAGGCCAGCCGTTCCGCACCGAGACGCTGGCCATCGAAGGCCGCCGCTTCCGCAAGGAAGGCCTCGGCAAGGACGTCACCGACAAATTCCTCGCGGGCCTGCCGGGCATCCAGAAAGAGGGCACCGATGGCCTGATTACGTCGTCGCGCTGGATCCTGCACAAGATGCCGAAGTTCACGCGCACCGTCGCGCTGGAATTCTTCGGCCAGGCGCGCGACGCGATCCCGTCGATCGTCGAGATCAAGGATTACCTCGACAGCCTGCCGAAGAGCGGCAAGCCGGAATTCGCCAGCCTGCGCCTCGCGGGCCTGGAACACCTGGACGAGCGCTACCTGCGCGCCGTCGGCTATGCGACGAAATCCAAGCGCGGCACCCTGCCGAAGATGGCGCTGTTCGGCGACATCGTCGGCGACGACGAGAACGCCGTCGCGCTGGCCACGTCGGAAGTCGTGCGTCTCGCGAACACGCGCGTGGGCGAAGGCTTCGTCGCCGTCAGCCCGGAAGCCCGTAAAAAATTCTGGCTCGACCGCTCGCGCACGGCCGCCATCGCGCGCCATACGAACGCTTTCAAGATCAACGAAGACGTCGTCATTCCGCTGAACCGCATGGGCGAGTACACGGACGGCATCGAGCGCATCAACGTCGAACTGTCGATCAAGAACAAGCTGCAGCTCGTCGAAGAATTGCATGCCTACTTCGCGTCCGGGAACCTGGAAGTGACGAAGGCGGACGACGCCACCGGCGAAGGCGTGTCGAAGGAAGAGATCCTCGGCGACCGTCCACAGCAGGGCGACGATCTGCTGGCCCGCGTATCCGCGCGCTGGACGTGGATCCTGGCGAACCTCGACCAGCCGC
Source organism: Telluria mixta (assembly GCF_029223865.1). Taxonomy (NCBI): domain Bacteria; kingdom Pseudomonadati; phylum Pseudomonadota; class Betaproteobacteria; order Burkholderiales; family Oxalobacteraceae; genus Telluria; species Telluria mixta. The sequence goes on along the minus strand of NZ_CP119520.1, from coordinate 1,496,426 downwards.
TGGGCGCCGTGCTGGATAAACTGGCCGACGTCGGCCTCGACGGCCTCACCGGCACGTTCCAGGCGCGCCTCGCGCAGCAGCCGGACGCGAAGCTGTTCGACGTCGTGCAGGACCATACCGTGCGCGTCTCGTGGAAGCAGGAGATCCGCGCGCCGCTGCGCCAGATCTTCAACGGTGCGGCCTACGAACCGATTCTCGCCGAAGCCACCGCGATCCACAAGCGCGTGCTGCGTTCGCGCGTGTTCGTCGCGCTGCACATGCACGCCGGCGACGGCAACGTGCACACGAACCTGCCCGTGAACTCGGACGACTACGCGATGCTGCAGGATGCGCACAAGGCCGTCGAGCGCATCATGAAGCTGGCGCGTTCGCTGGACGGCGTCATCTCGGGCGAACACGGCATCGGCATCACGAAGCTGGAATTCCTCACCGAGGACGAGATCCGCGACTTCCGCGACTATAAAAAACGCGTGGACCCGGAAGGCCGCTTCAACAAGGGCAAGCTGCTGAACAGCGACACCGCGTACGCCGACCTGCGCAACGCGTACACGCCGTCGTTCGGCCTGATGGGCCACGAGTCGCTGATCATGCAGCAGAGCGACATCGGCGAGATCGCCAACAGCGTGAAGGACTGCCTGCGCTGCGGCAAGTGCAAGCCCGTGTGCACGACGCACGTGCCGCAATCGAACCTGCTGTACTCGCCGCGCGACAAGATCCTCGCGACGTCCGCGCTGATCGAAGCGTTCCTGTACGAAGAGCAGACGCGCCGCGGCGTGTCGATCCGCCACTGGGAAGAATTCGAGGACGTGTCCGACCACTGCACCGTGTGCCACAAGTGCGTGACGCCGTGCCCGGTCAACATCGACTTCGGCGACGTCTCGATGAACATGCGTAACCTGCTGCGCAAGATGGACAAGCGCAGCTTCAAGCCGGCCCAGCGCGCGGGCATGTTCTTCCTGAACGCGACCGATCCGACGACGATCAACGCGATGCGCAAGGGGATGATCGACTGGGGCTACAAGGCCCAGCGCCTCGGCGCGACCGTGCTGAAGGCCGTCGCGAAGGAACAGACGAAGGCACCGCCTCCGACGACCGGCAAGGCGCCGATCCGCGAGCAGGTGATCCACTTCGTGAACAAGAAGATGCCGGGCAACCTGCCGAAGAAGACGGCGCGCGCGCTGCTGGACATCGAGGACGACAAGATCATCCCGATCATCCGTAACCCGAAGGTGACGAACGCCGATACGGAAGCCGTGTTCTACTTCCCGGGCTGCGGCTCCGAGCGCCTGTTCTCGCAGGTGGGCCTGGCCACGCAGGCGATGCTGTGGGAAGTGGGCGTGCAGACCGTGCTGCCGCCGGGTTACCTGTGCTGCGGCTATCCGCAGCGCGGCGCCGGCCAGTACGACAAGGCCGACAAGATGGTGACGGATAACCGCGTGCTGTTCCATCGCATGGCCAACACGCTGAACTACCTCGACATCAAGACGGTCGTGGTGTCGTGCGGCACCTGCTACGACTCGCTGGCGAACTACGAGTTCGACAAGATCTTCCCGGGCTGCCGCCTCATCGACATCCACGAATACCTGATGGAGAAGGGCGTCAAGCTGGAAGGCGTCACCGGTACGCGCTACATGTACCACGACCCGTGCCATACGCCGATGAAGCTGCAGGATTCGGTGAAGACCGTGAACGCGCTCGTGCAGACCGTCGACAACGTCAAGATCGAAAAGAACGACCGCTGCTGCGGCGAGTCGGGCACGTTCGCCGTGAGCCGTCCGGACATCTCGACCCAGGTCCGCTTCCGCAAGGAGCAGGAAATGGTGAAAGGTGCCGACAAGCTGCGCGAAGACGGGTTCAAGGGCGACGTCAAGATCCTGACGAGCTGCCCGTCCTGCCTGCAGGGCCTGTCGCGCTACAACGACGATTCGGGCACCACGGCCGACTACATCGTCGTCGAGATGGCGCGCCACCTGCTGGGCGAGAACTGGTTGCCGAACTACGTCGCCAACGCCAACAACGGCGGCATCGAGCGGGTGCTCGTATGATGGGTTGCGAGTTGTGCGAGTTGGCGGTGCCGACGGTTGTCGATAACGACAAGTTCGCCGTCATTCTCGTCGACGATGCCAACTACCCCGGCTTCGCGCGCGTGATCTGGATGGATCATGTGCGCGAGGTGAGCGACCTGGCGGACGAGGATCGCCTGCTGCTGAACGACGCGGTGTACAAGCTGGAACTCGCCGTGCGCGAGGTGATGCAGCCGCTGAAGGTCAATGTCGCCAGCCTCGGCAATGTGGTGCCGCACCTGCACTGGCACGTGATCCCGCGCTACGCCGACGACGCGCACTTCCCCGCGCCCGTGTGGGCGCAGGCGCAGCGCACGACGGACGAGGCGGTGCTGGTCGCGCGCCGGGCGCGGGTGCCGCAACTGGCGGAGGCGATCGCACGCAGGTTCACCGACCGCTAAAATATGTACCGCCGTCATTCCCGCGAAAGCGGGAATCCATGCAGAGTATCTTCGATCAGCTCATTATGGATTCCCGCGTGCGCGGGAATGACGTTCTTGCTTTGCTACTGAACGGACCCCATCATGCCCACCCCCACCAACCTGACCATCCGCCAGCAATCGAAGATCCTCGAAATCGCCTTCGACGACGGCGCCGCGTTCTCCATTCCGTTCGAGCTGATGCGCGTGTACTCGCCATCGGCCGAAGTGAAGGGCCACGGCCCGGGCCAGGAAGTGCTGCAGGTCGGCAAGCGCGACGTGGGCATCCGCGGCGTCGAGCCGGTCGGGAACTATGGCGTCAAGCCGCTGTTCACGGACGGCCACGAGTCCGGCATTTTCACGTGGGATTACCTGTACAAGCTGGGTAACGAGCACGACGCCCTGTGGCAGGATTACCTGAGCCGCCTGCATGCGGCGGGGTATGAAGGCGACAGCGGCCGCGAGGCGAGCGCCGTGCCGGCGGCCGGGCCGAAGGGTGGCGGTTGCGGCAGCGGCGGGGGCTGCAGCCACTAATTGTAGCCACGAATGAAAAAAGCGCCGGTGTACCACACGGCGCTTTTTTCTTTGCCAGCCTGGTGGGCCGGCGTAATCCTGTCTGCGGTCCCGGTCGGGAATTATTGCGGCTGGATGTTTGCTGCCTGCTTGCCCTTCGGGCCGGAGGTCACGTCGAACGTGACGCGCTGGTTTTCCGCCAGCGATTTGAAGCCGGCCGAATTGATGGCCGAGAAGTGTGCGAACAGATCGTCGCCACCATCGTCAGGTTTGATGAAGCCAAAGCCTTTTGCGTCGTTGAACCATTTCACGGTGCCAGTCGCCATATTTCTCTCTCTCAAGAAGATTTTTTTTAAACAGTAATGAGTTGTCGCCGGCAGCACATGGTTAAGCGATAAAACATCCCTGTTCCAGACTGTGCGCAAGCGAAATCCATTATAAGCAGAGTTTTAACAATTGGGATGCACGATTGTTATCGTGTGTGGTAAAGCCGACATTAACGTCGCCGCAAACGTTTTCATCGCGTCCGCCCGGGTAAGCCATCTTTAAGCCGGGCGAGACACCCCGGCTTGTATAATGTGGCAAGACTAAACGGCTTGCTACTATGACCAACACCACCCATTTCGGCTACAAGACCGTCTCGGAAGACGAGAAGGTCCACGAGGTAGCCAAGGTATTCCACTCGGTCGCGTCCAAATACGACGTGATGAACGACCTGATGTCCGCCGGCCTGCACCGCGTGTGGAAGGCGTTCACCATCGCCCAGGCCGGCATCCGTCCCGGCTTCAAGGTGCTCGACATCGCGGGCGGCACGGGCGACCTGTCGAAGGCGTTTGCCAAGGCGGCGGGGCCGAGTGGCGAGGTCTGGCTCACGGACATCAACGAGTCGATGCTGCGCGTGGGCCGCGATCGTCTATTGAACAAAGGTCTTGTCACCCCCACATTACTCTGTGACGCGGAAAAACTGCCGTTCCCGGACAATTATTTCGATCGGGTCAGCGTGGCCTTTGGCCTGCGCAACATGACGCACAAGGATCAGGCACTGGCGGAAATGCGCCGGGTGCTCAAGCCGGGCGGCAAGTTGCTGGTGCTGGAGTTTTCGAAAGTGGCGGCGCCGCTGCAAAAGCCGTACGACGTGTACTCGTTCTCGGTGCTGCCGTGGCTGGGCCAGCGCATCGCCAACGATGCGGAAAGCTACCGGTATCTGGCGGAATCGATCCGCATGCATCCGGACCAGGAAACGCTGAAGGCCATGATGGAAACGGCGGGCCTGGAAAGAGTGCAGTACTACAACCTGACGGCCGGTGTGGCCGCACTGCACACCGGCATCAAACTTTGAGGTGAGCTGATGAAAAAGTTTTTGGCCAGCATGATGATCGCGCTGATGACGCTGTCCAGCGTCGCCGATGCGCGCCCGGTCGGCGGTGGCCGTTCCTTCGGCCGCCAGTCGCAGTCCGTGAGCCGCATGCGTGCTCCGGCGCCGGCACCGGCTCCCACGCCTGCCCAGCAGCCGTCGTACCAGCGTCCGGCTCCGGCCCCGATGGCGCCGGCCCAGGTGCCGCAGAAGCGGCCGAGCATGTGGAAAGGCGTGCTGGGCGGGGCGTTGCTGGGACTCGGCCTGGGCGCGCTGTTCTCGCACTTCGGCATCGGCGGCGCGATGGCCAGCGCCCTGTCGTCGATCCTGATGATCCTGCTGCTCGTGTTCGCCGTGATGTTCATCATCCGCATGTTCCGCCGCAAGGACACGCCGGCCAACCCGACTTTTACGGGTTTTAACCAGAATCCCGTGCCGGCCTCGGCCACGCCTGAAATCGGTTCCGGCCTGAACAATGCCTATGCCGGCAACCAGGGCGGCTTCCAGTCGGGCTTCTCGAACGCGCCGTCCCTCGACAAGGCCGCGCCCGCGCACGAGCAGTGGGGCGTGCCGGCCGGGTTCGACACGGAAGCGTTCCTGCGCCACGCCAGGTCCTCGTTCATCCGCATGCAAGCGGCCTGGGACCGCGGCGACCTGGCCGACCTGCGCGAATTCACGTCGCCCGAGGTGTACGCCGAACTGTCGCTGCAGATCCAGGAGCGGGGCGGCCAGCCGGACTATACGGAAGTCGTCAGCATCGATTCGCAGCTGCTGGGCATCGAGACGACCGACCGCGATTACCTGGCGAGCGTCCAGTTCAACGGCATGATCCGCAACGCGCCGGGCGCGGCGCCGGAACCGTTCGTCGAAGTCTGGAACCTGGCGAAGCCGCTGGCCGGCAATGGCGGCTGGGTCCTGGCGGGCATTCAGCAGATCACTTAAAATTTTCGCAAGAAAAGTTCCGTGCTCCGGGGTTTATGCTCTGGTGAACTGGTAAGATCGAAACCGCCCGACCTATGCCGGGCGGTTTTATTTTGTGAACACCAAACACGTCATGTCTTCGACTCCCTCTTTCCTGTCGCCCTCGGCCCCGGCCGTAGCGACGATCAACCACCTGCTGGCACAGGAAGCATGGGCGCGCGACGCGTTGATGCGCCATGCCGGCAAGACCGCCGTCATCGATACCGGACATCTCGCCCTGCGCATGCGCGTGGCGCGCGACGGCATGCTCGAGACGGCGGGCGTCGACGACGCGGCCAGCGTCACCATCCACGTCAAGCTGTCCGACCTGCCGCTGATCCTGCAGAACCGCGACCGCGCGTTTTCGTACGTACGCATCGAGGGTGATGCCGAGTTCGCCAACACGATCTCGCAATTGTCCAAGGGCCTGCGCTGGGATGCCGAGCACGACCTCGAGCGGGTGGTCGGGCCGATCGGCGCCGTGTGCCTGGCCGGCGGCGCGCGTTCCGCGATGACGGGCGCGGCCACGGCCGGACGCCGGCTCGCGGAAAACGTCGCCGAATTCCTGCTGGAAGAACGCCGCGTGCTCGTGCGCCCGGCCACTGTCGATCATTTCGCCGACGACGTCGGCCGCCTGCGCGACGACGTCGAGCGCACGGCCAAGCGCATCGCCAAACTGGAGCAGAAGCTCGCTGCACGCAGCATCGCTCCCGTTCCGACGACCCCTGACACGCCTTCGGACCACTGATGATCCTGAAATTCCTGCGCCTGCTGAAGATCTTCACCGTCATCGTCAAATATGGCCTGGACGAGATCGCGATTTCCGGCCTGCACGTACCCCGCACCGCCCGCCTGATCAATACCGTCTTCTTCTGGCGCCGCATCACGTCGCCGCGCGCGATCCGCCTGCGTCTCGCGCTGGAAGAGCTGGGCCCGATCTTCGTGAAATTCGGCCAGGTGCTGTCGACCCGGCCCGACCTGATGCCGCCGGACATCGTGGCCGAGCTGTCGCTGTTGCAGGACCGCGTGCCGCCGTTCCCTTCCGACCTGGCCGTCGCCCAGATCACGCGGTCCCTCGGCGCCTCACCCGAGACATTGTTCGCTTCGTTCGAGCGCACGCCGGTCGCATCCGCATCGATCGCCCAGGTGCACTTTGCCGAGCTCAAGAATGGTAAGCAGGTCGCGGTGAAAGTGCTGCGTCCGGGCATGAAGACCACGATCGACGAAGACATTGCCCTGATGCAGATGGCCGCCAGTCTCATCGAAAAGGTGTGGGCCGACAGCCGCCGCTTGAAGCCGCGCGAGGTCGTGGCCGAGTTCGATAAATACCTGCACGACGAGCTCGACCTGATGCGCGAGGCCGCCAATGCGAGCCAGCTGCGCCGCAATTTTGCGAATTCCGATTTGCTGATGGTGCCGGAGATGTACTGGGACTATTGCTCCAGCAGCGTGATCGTGATGGAGCGCATGAACGGCATCCCGATCTCGCAGACGGACCGTCTCGTCGCGGCCGGCGTCGACCTCAAGAAATTGTCCAGCGATGGCGTCGAAATCTTCTTCACGCAAGTCTTCCGCGACGGGTTTTTTCACGCGGACATGCACCCGGGTAATATCCTCGTGTCGATCGATCCTGACACGTTCGGGCGCTACATCGCGCTGGACTTCGGCATCGTCGGCACGCTGAACGATTTCGACAAGGACTACCTGTCGCAGAACTTCCTCGCGTTCTTCCGTCGCGACTACAAGCGCGTGGCCGAGGCGCACATCGAATCGGGCTGGGCGCCGCGCGAGACCCGCGTCGACGAACTGGAAGCCGCCGTGCGCGCCACGTGCGAGCCGATCTTCGACCGTCCCCTGAAAGACATTTCCTTCGGTCAGGTGCTGCTGCGCCTGTTCCAGACGTCGCGCCGCTTCAACGTCGAAGTGCAGCCGCAACTCGTGCTGTTGCAGAAGACGATGCTGAACATCGAAGGCCTGGGCCGCCAGCTCGACCCGGACCTCGACCTGTGGAAGACCGCGAAACCGTACCTGGAGCGCTGGATGGCCGAGCAGGTCGGCTGGCGCGCCTTTGTCGACCACTTGCGCGACGAGGCGCCCCGTTACGCGGCGATCTTTCCGCAACTGCCGCGCCTGGCGCACCAGGTGCTGGAAAGGCATGCGCATCGCGAGATCGACCAGGACGCCGTCATGGCCATGCTGCTGGTCGAGCAGCGCCGCACGAACCGTCTCTTGATGTTCGTCGCGTGCGTGACGGGCGTGCTGGCCGTGCTCGTCGTCGGCATGCATCTCGCGGACCACTGGAACTGGGGCCTGTAATGGCCTTGGCACCGGATTTCGCCAGCCGCGATCCGCTGTCGCCGCAATTCTGGGACGAGCGCTTTGAGCGCAGTTTCACGCCGTGGGAGCGGGGCGGGGTGTCGCTGGCGTTGCGTCGGTTCGTGGCCTCTTCTCAGCCACGCGTCGTGCTGGTGCCGGGCTGCGGCTCCGCGCACGAACTGAAACTGATGTGCGAGGCCGGCTGGGACGCTACCGCCATCGATTTCTCGCCCGAAGCCGTCGCCCGCGCCCGCGCGCTGGCCGGGCCGTGGGCGGACCGCATCCGGCAAGCCGATTTCTTTGCGTATGCACCGGAGAAGCCGCTGGACCTCGTCTACGAGCAGGCGTTCCTGTGCGCGTTGCCGCATGCACGACGACCGGACATGGCACGGCGCTGGGCGGAGCTGCTGGGGCAGGGTGGTCTGCTGGCCGGTTATTTTTATTTCGACGAGGCGCCGAAGGGGCCGCCGTTCGGCATCACGCGTGAGGAACTGGATGGCTTGTTGAAGCCCGCGTTCGAGTGCGTGGCCGATGAGGCCGTCGAGGATTCGATTCCCGTGTTCGCCGGCAAGGAACGCTGGATGATCTGGCAACGCCGATAAAAGAAAAGGGCCCGCAAGCGGGCCCCGATTTGAAGTGCTTTTCTTCGGTATTGCGGCGGGCCGGAAGCCGGTCGCGCAAACTTCTGTTTCTTAATCCTTGCGCAGCATTGCTGCTAAGAATGCTATTTAATCAGTTAAGTTGATGTTCGGCAAACAGAACCAATCGTGCGCTGACGAAAAACAACACTGTTTCCACAGTGCAGCAAGTCGGCCAGGCGTCCATCTGCTCCGTAAAAGCTTTATAATTCAGGGTTTTGATGATTTTTGCGGAGTATTCAGATGCCGATTTACGCCTACCGCTGCGATGAATGCGGTTTTGCCAAGGATGTGCTGCAAAAGATTTCCGATCCGGTTCTGACCGTTTGCCCGTCGTGCGGCAAGTCATCGTTCAAGAAGCAAGTCACCGCCGCCGGTTTCCAGTTGAAAGGTACCGGCTGGTACGTGACCGACTTCCGCGGTGGCTCTGCGCCGGCAACCGGCACGGCACCAGCGACGTCGTCCGACGGTAGCACGGGCGGCACAAGCAGCGCGGGCAGCACCGACGCGTCGCCCGCATCGGCGCCCGCCGCCGCGCCGGCGAAGGACAGCAGCAGTACCTGACCGCGGCGCCGGCCCATCGCGGCCGGCGCATAATGAGCACCCGACAAATCATCGGACGAGATCCGTCACGACAATCGATGCGTAAATATTTCATCACAGGCGCGCTGGTCCTGGTTCCCCTGGCGATCACCGCCTGGGTGCTGAACTTCGTGATCAGCACGCTGGACCAGTCGCTCGTACTCGTGCCGAGCGAGTGGCAGCCGCGCACCTACATCCCGGGCCTGGGCGCCATCATCACGCTGGCGATCGTGTTCCTGACCGGCGTGCTGACCAATAACCTGGTCGGCAAATGGTTCGTGCGCATGTGGGAGCGGCTGCTGCAGCGCATCCCCGTCGTGAATTCGGTGTACGGCAGCGTCAAGCAGGTGTCGGACACGCTGTTCTCGTCCTCGGGCAACGCGTTCCGCAAGGCCGTGCTGATCCCGTACCCGCACGAGAATTCGTACACGATCGCCTTCCTGACCGGCGTGCCGGGCGGCGACGTCAAGAATCACCTGGTGGGCGAGTACGTGAGCGTGTACGTGCCGACCACGCCCAACCCGACGTCCGGCTTTTTCCTGATGATGGAACGGAGCCGCGTCGTCGAGCTGGACATGACGGTCGACGCGGCCCTCAAGTACATCGTCTCGATGGGCGTCGTGGCGCCGGCGGCGCCGGCCGACGCGGTCGCAGAGGCGCAGGCCGCCGCCACCGCGGAATAGAACCAACAAGGCAGCAAAGAATCCAGGGCCGGCCAAGAGCAGGCCCACCGAATCAACCAACCAGGATCGAAAAACTATGTCCTCCATGCGTACTCACTACTGCGGCCTCGTGACCGAAGAGCTGCTGGGCCAAACCGTCAGCCTGTGCGGCTGGGTGCACCGTCGTCGCGACCACGGCGGCGTGATCTTCATCGACCTGCGCGATCGCGAAGGTCTCGTGCAGGTCGTCTGCCACCCCGACAATGCGGAGGTCTTCAAGGTCGCCGAGCACGTGCGCAACGAGTACTGCCTGCGCGTGACGGGTACCGTCGTGAACCGCCTGGAGGGCACTGCCAACGCCAACCTGAAGTCGGGCAAGATCGAGATCAACACCACCAGGCTGGAAGTGCTGAACGCTTCGGTGCCGGTCCCGTTCCAGCTGGACGACGACAACCTGTCGGAAACCACGCGCCTGACGCACCGCGTGCTCGACCTGCGCCGCCAGCAGATGCAGCACAACCTGCGACTGCGCTACAAGGTGTCGATGGAAGTGCGCAAGTACCTGGACAACCTGGGCTTCATCGACATCGAGACCCCGATGCTGACCAAGTCCACGCCGGAAGGCGCGCGCGACTACCTGGTGCCGTCGCGCGTCAACCCGGGCAACTTCTTCGCGCTGCCGCAGTCGCCGCAGCTGTTCAAGCAGCTGCTGATGGTCGCCAACTTCGACCGCTACTACCAGATCACCAAGTGCTTCCGCGACGAAGACCTGCGCGCCGACCGCCAGCCGGAATTCACCCAGATCGACTGCGAAACGTCGTTCCTGACCGAGCAGGAAATCCGTGACCTGTTCGAAGACATGATGCGCGTGGTCTTCAAGAACGCCGCCGGCATCGACCTGCCGAATCCGTTCCCGGTGATGGACTTCGCCACCGCCATGGGCTCCTACGGCTCGGACAAGCCGGACATGCGCGTGAAACTGCAGTTCACCGAACTGACGGAGCTGATGAAGACCGTCGAATTCAAGGTCTTCAACAACGCCGCCAACATGGCGGGCGGCCGCGTCATCGGCCTGCGCGTGCCGCAGGGCGGTTCGATGCCGCGTTCGGAAATCGACGCGTACACGCAATTCGTCGGCATCTACGGCGCCAAGGGCCTCGCCTACATCAAGGTCAACGAGAAGGCCAAGGGCCGCGACGGCCTGCAATCGCCGATCGTGAAAAACATCTCGGACGACGTCCTGGCCAAGGTGCTGGAACTGACCGGCGCCGAAGACGGCGACCTGATCTTCTTCGGTGCCGATAAAGCCAAGGTCGTGAACGACTCGATGGGCGCGCTGCGCGTGAAGATCGGCCACTCGGAATTCGGCAAGAAGGCCGGCCTGTTCGACGACGTCTGGGCGCCGCTGTGGGTCATCGACTTCCCGATGTTCGAGTACGACGAAGACGGCGACCGCTGGAACGCGACGCACCACCCGTTCACGGCACCGAAGGACGGCCACGAAGACATGCTCGAGACGAACCCGGGCGCCTGCATCGCCAAGGCCTACGACATGGTCCTGAACGGCTGGGAACTGGGCGGCGGCTCGATCCGTATCCACCGCGAAGAAGTCCAGAGCAAGGTGTTCCGCGCGCTGAAGATCGATGCGGAAGAAGCGCAGCTGAAGTTCGGTTTCCTGCTCGACGCCCTGCAATACGGCGCCCCGCCGCACGGCGGCCTGGCGTTCGGCCTGGACCGCCTGATCACGCTGATGACCGGCTCCGAGTCGATCCGCGACGTGATCGCGTTCCCGAAGACGCAGCGCGCGCAGGATCTGCTGACCAACGCGCCGTCGGAAGTCGACGAGAAGCAGCTGAAAGAGCTGCATATCCGCCTGCGTAACGAGCCGAAAGTGGCGTAATCAATCCAAAGACGTGAATTATAAAGGGCTCCTGTTATGGGTTAACGGGAGCCCTTTTTTGTTGAGTGGTTAGCTTTGCAGTTTCGGTAATTTGTATTTTTAGTTTTTATTTGATGAGATGAAGACTGGGCGAGACAATTTTCCAAAGCCTGTGATCTCGAAACTCGAGAGGCGAGTTAACGGGCATTGCTCTAATCCTGAATGCAGAGTATCCACTTCTGGCCCAACTCTGTCTCCAGCGGGCGCAAATTGCATTGGGATTGCGGCTCATATTGCTGCTGCCTCGAAGGGAGGGCCGAGATATGACGAAAATCAATCTCCTGATGAACGCAAATCGATACTAAACGCAATTTGGCTCTGCGTTAATTGCTCTACTTTAATCGATAGGGATGAGGCGAAATATACCGTTGGGCTTTTGAAGTCATGGAAAGCGCAGGCTGAGCAGGATGCGCTTGATGAGTTGGGAGTCAGTCCGATACCGCGAAGAACACACGATGCTTTAAAGGCAGTTGTTATGGGGGGTATCGCTAAAAAGAGCATACCTAGCGCCGTAGGGGAAATTTGTCGATTATCTGCAGAAGAATTAAAGCGGATAGATCCGCGATTTGGTGTTGATGTTGAATTCAAATCCGGTCAAACAATCTACACATTCTCTGCTTGGCAGGATGTCATATGTCAAGCTACAGTAATCGAACATTTTGGTGAAGAATTTCAAAAGAAGTACACTGACCTAATCGAACACGGAACTGCACTGGAAATTGACTCGGCTGCGATACGCTTAACAGGTTCGCCCCTTTTTGATCTACATAACGGCTGTAATGGCAATCTTGTTATTGAAACTGCAAAGAAGAAGGTTGCGGTTTGCAAGTTGTCTATCGGCGATGACGACGCGACACGTGTATTGCTCGACGACGTCAAGGGATTTTTGATAGGTGGTGCGAAATCAGTAACGTTCGTTGGTGACACATTTGAAGGTTACCTTACGTTTAAGATGACCGTAGACTTTACTCAGGATACAAGGAAAAAATCTACGGTAACATTGGAGCATCATTATTCGCTGTGGAGTGGTAAGCTGCTATCTCAGCTTCCATTTTTTTCTCGAATATATAAATTCTATGAGGCTGCTGCAAGCGGAGCTCCTGTTCGGGTAATACTTGAGGTGGATGGGGATGAGGTAATAAAAGGCGAGAGCGCGGAATTTATAAAAGCGTCAGATGCTCAGTCAATATTTGCGATGCTACGATATATACGCAATGCGAGGGGCGTGTTGAAATTTCTTGGCGTAGATGTAAACTTTGTCGACGGTTTGCGAATCTCAGGCGATCAGATAAAGGAAATCGAATATCTTTATAATGTGTTTGTCGAGCTGCCAAAGCGGAAAGGAAGGAAGGTAGGGGGAATAACGGTAACATTCGAAGCACTCCCCTCAGGGGCAGCTGACTATAGGGAGAAGATTCTTGGTGAATATGCTCCACTTCAATTGCAGCAACAATTTGGGTCGCTGATAAATATTTTTGGTAGTCAATTCGCGCTTCCACTAATTCTTCTCGACTATTCGGCTATGAAGGCCGTAAAAATTGTTGAGAATCAATCTGGACAGGTTGATGTAGAATTTATCCCGAACGATGAATGTATAGTACATGTCAATCCTGTTAGGATAAATTAATTGCATAAGATTCCCCAATCGGTCCTTGTCGTTATCCACACCGCCGACCTGGACGTGCTCCTGATCGAACGCGCCGACCGACCCGGCTTCTGGCAATCCGTCACCGGGTCCCTCGACCATCCCGACGAACCGCTGCTGGAAACGGCCACGCGCGAACTGTTCGAGGAAACGGGCATTGTCGCCGACGGCGACAAGATCGTCCTCGTCGACTGGCATCTGTCGAACATCTACGAGATCTACCAGACCTGGCGCCACCGCTACGCGCCCGGCGTCACCCACAACACGGAACACGTGTTCTCCGTCTGCGTCCCGCGCGACATCCCGATCACCCTCGCGCCGCGCGAGCACTTGCAATATGCATGGCTGCCGTTGTTGGAAGCGGCAGATCGGTGCTTCTCTGCGTCGAACGCGGAAGCGATCCTGCAATTACCCCGTCACGTGGGCGACAAGTAAACAATCGTCCATTTCAACCGTGCGCGGCGGAAACTGTGCTATTTTGCCTTGCCTTATAGCAACCGAGTCCCGATCACCCCCGCATGCGCAGCGCAAGACATCTGAAGTTCGTCGCCCTGGCCGTCTTCATCGTCATGGTCCTGATCGCGGCGGTGCCGTTCTGGCTGAACCGCTCCGTCAACGATCTGCTGGCGCAATCGCGCGCCGAACTGCTCGCGCAGCAGCGCCTCGATGACATCCTGACCGCCATGCGCGACGCCGAGACGGCGCAGCGCGGCTTCGTCATCACCGGCAACGATGTTTTCCTCGAACCGTACGAACGGATCCGGGGCACGCTGCCCGCGGCGCTGCGCGACGCGAAGGACAAGGCGCGCACGGATGCCGAGCGCGCCACCGCGTGGCGCATCGCGCGCTTGGCCGAACTGAAGCTGGCCGAAGTCGAGGAGATCATCCAGCTCCGCCGCCGTGCGGGGTTCGACGCGACGGAGCGCGCCGTCAGCACCCTGCGCGGCAAGCAGTACATGGACGACCTGCGCCGCCTGGTCGCCGAAGAGGATGCGCGGAGCAGGGTGCGGCACGACGCTCTGCAGGCCGACCTGCTGGCCCGTTCGAACCGGTCGTTCGTCGTGAGCGTCGCCGCCACCGTCTTCGATATCCTGGTGCTGGGGGCGCTCCTGCTGATCGTGATGCGCATGCTGCGCGCGCGCCGCGTCATCGCCGGGCAGCTGGAAGCGCAGGCCGGCCAGCTCGCGGAGGCCGTCGCCCTGACGACGCGCCACAACCGCGAACTGAAGCAGGTCGCCGAACTGCTGCGCGCCGTGGAGGCCGTGCCGTCGGTCCCCGACGCGGCACCCGTGATCGCGCGCTCGCTGCCGAAACTCTTGCCCGGCGTGTCCGGCACGCTGTTCCTGCTGCGCGACGAGGACGACCACATGCTGGACCTGCATACGCAATGGGGCACGCCGTCCGAACAGCCGCCCGAGATCGGGATCGAGTCGTGCTGGTCGCTGCGCCATGGGGCACGCTACCGCACGGCGGGCCCCAACGACCTGCCGTGCGCACACTACCGCAAGCCGGCGGATGAGGCCTCCGGGCGCCTGTGCGTTCCGCTCGTGACGCACGATGAACTGGTCGGCATGCTGCACCTCGAGGGCCTCGCCGCCGGGGCGGACTACGAAGAACAGGAGCGCCTCGCGGTGACGGTCGCCGAGCAGCTCGCGCTGGCGCTGGGCAATGCGCGCCTGCGCGAATCGCTGCGCCGCCAGTCGGTGCTCGATCCGCTCACGGGCCTGTTCAACCGGCGCCATTTCGACGCCGCGCTGAAACGCGAACTGGCCCGGGCGCGCCGCAAGAACGTGCCCGTCAGTCTCGTGCTGGTCGACATCGACCATTTCAAACGTGTCAACGACGACTACGGCCACGCCGTCGGCGACGCCGTGCTGCGCACCATCGCGCAACAGCTCCGTCTGGGCATCCGCGAAGGCGACATCGCGTGCCGCTACGGCGGCGAGGAGATGGTACTCTTGCTTCCGGAATGCGCGGCGGCGGACGCGGGCACGCGCGCGGAGGCGATCCGCATCGCGCTGGCCGCCATCGCGCCGCATCCCCAGGGCGAGGGACCGGAACGCGTGACGGCGTCGTTCGGCGTCGCGGCTTATCCGGCCCATGCCCAGGATGCCGAGGCGCTGTTCTGGGCGGCCGACAAGGCGCTGTACCGTGCCAAGCAGCAGGGCCGCAACCGGGTGGTGACGGGGGCCTGATTGTGGCGGCGCCGCCGGGATTGTGTCATCAATTCCACATGGCAACAAATGTTTCTTGACCGAAATGGCTGGGAATTGATACTTTCGGTCTTGAAGGAGGCGCATATTCATGGCCGATACAGTCACCATCCCAATCGACCAGGTCCAGATCGGCCTGTATGTCTACCTGGACCTGAAATGGTTCCAGCATCCGTTCGCGTTCAGCCATTTCAAGGTCAAGACCGAGGACCAGCTGCGCATCCTGCGCGGCCTGGGCCTGGCCACGGTCCGCGTCGATCCCGCGCTCAGCGACGTGCCGGTGCCCACGGCGGCAGCGGCGTCCGCGCCGGCGCAGCCCGTCCCGGCAGCGGTGTCGCCGGAGTCGCGTGCCGAGTCGCCGGTCATGGCGGCGAAACGGGAGATGATGGAACGCATCCGCGAACAGCGCGAGAACGCGGCGCGTGTCGAGCAGGCGTTCGTGAACACGGCGCGTGCCATCCGCGACATCGACCGCAACCTGTTTTCCCAGCCGGCCGAGACGGTCCGCGTGGCCGGCAAGCTGATCGGCCAGATCACGGATTCGATCCTGTCCGCGCCCGAGCTGGCGATCAACCTGATGGGCGACAAGCTGGGCGGCGAGGAAATCTATGTCCACTCGCTCAACGTCACGATGCTGTCGATGATGATCGCGCGCGACATCAAGCTGCCGCACGAGGTGGCGAGCGTGCTGGGCATGGGCGCGCTGTTCCACGACGTCGGGACGAAGAATATTCCCGACAAGGTGCTGAACAAGCTCGATGCGTATAACCACGCCGAGCAGGCGCTGGTCGAAACGCACAGCCACGGCGGTTTCGAGATCGCCCAGAAGCTGGGCCTCGCGGCACCGGCGCTGGCCATCATCCGCGACCACCACGAGATGTTCGACGGCAGCGGCTATCCGCGCCACCTGCAGGGGGAGGCGATCAACATCCTCGCGCGTATCGTCGCGATCGCGAACCATTACGACGAATTGTGCAATCCGCGCAATCCGGCCGAATCGCTCACGCCGCACGAGGCCCTGTCGCTGATGTTCGCCAAGATGCGCAGCCGGTTCGACCCGAAGCTGCTGCAGGTGTTCATCCGCTGCCTCGGCGTGTACCCGCCGGGCACGATCGTCCAGCTGGCCAACGGCGTCGTCGGCATGTGCGTCAACGTCAACACCGCCAAGCCGACCAGGCCGCAGGTCATGATCTACGAGGCCAGCGTGCCGCGCGAGGAGGCGATCGTCGTCAACCTCGATACGCAGCCGGACCTGAACATCGTGAAGTCGATCCGCCCGTCGCAGGTGCCCAAGGACATCTACAACTACCTCAGCCCGCGCAAGCGCGTCAGCTACTACTTCGACGCCGGCGATCCGGCGCGGAGGAGCCAGCCATGAACCTGCACCAGCAGATGGTCGACCACAGTCCGCACATGATGATGCTGGTCGATCCGGCCGACCTGCGCATCCTCGTCGCCAACCGCATGGTCGAACAGACGCTCGGTTACGCGGCCGCGCAGTTGCGCGACATGGTCATCACCGACATCGAAAGCTCGCTGCAGGACGTGTTCTATTGGGAGGACGTGCGCGGCGGCCAGTATCTCGACGTCGAGGCGCAGGAAGGCGAGTACCTGCGCGCCGATGCGTCGATGCTGACGGTGATGAAGTCCGTGCGCGTGATCCACGAAGGCGACCGCCCGCTGCTGCTCGTGCGCGCGCAGGACTGCCGCCATGAGCGCCAGGTCGAGGCCCTGCTCGAACAGACCCTGGCCCAGTTGCGCACGACGCTGGAATCCACCGCGGACGGCATCCTCGTGATCGACTGGCATGGCAAGATCACGAGCATGAACCGGCTGTTCTCGGCGATGTGGGGCATCCCGGCCGCGCTGCTGGAGGCGGGCGACGACGACGGCATCATCGAATACATCGCGGGCCAGGTGGAGCAGGGCGACCTGATCCGCACCCGGCTGCGGCAGGTGGCCGATACGACCGAGACCCAGGACCTGTTCCGCCTGACGAACGGCCGCTTCTTCGAATGCCGCTCGCGCCCCAGTTCCTGGGCGAGCGCATCATCGGGCGGGTGTTCGGCTACACCGACGTCACCGAGCGCCACCGGGCCGAGGAAGCGCTGCGCGAGTCGCGCGACCAGCTCGAATCGAAGGTGCGCGAACGCACCCGCGACCTGCAGGAAGCGAATGCGACCCTGGAAAAGGAAAAGGCGCGCCAGGCGGAGCTGATCAAGAAGCTGGGCGAGGCCCAGAGCCAGCTGCTGCAGTCGGAGAAGATGGCGTCGATCGGCGTGCTGGCGGCCGGCGTCGCGCACGAGATCAACAATCCGATCGGCTTCGTCAATTCGAACCTGGGCAGCCTGCAGCGATATGCGCAAGGCATGCTCCGGCTGCTCGACAGCTACGCGGCGCTGGAAGGATCGTTCAGCCCCGAAGACCGTGCCGACATCGCACGGGTGAAGGACGAAGTCGACGCCGAGTACCTGCGCGAGGACCTGGAGCCGCTGCTGCGCGAATCGCTCGACGGCATCGACCGTGTGCGCCGCATCGTGCAGGACATGAAGGATTTCTCGCACGTCGACGGCGGCGACCTGCAGTACGCCGACCTCGAAGCGGGCCTGAACAGCACCTTGAACGTGGTCTGGAACGAGATCAAGTACAAGGCCGAGGTGACCAAGGAGTACGGAAGCATCCCGCAGATCGAGTGCTACCCGTCGCAACTGAACCAGGTCTTCATGAACCTGCTGGTCAATGCGGCGCATGCGATCGAGAAGCACGGCCGCATCACCCTGCGCACGGCCCACGACGAGAAGCACGTGTGGATCGAAGTGGAGGACACCGGCACCGGCATCCCCGAGGACCGGCTGGGGCGCATCTTCGAGCCCTTCTTCACGACCAAGCCGGTGGGTAAAGGCACCGGCCTCGGCCTGTCGCTGTCGTACGGGATCGTGCAGAAGCACGGCGGCCGCTTCGAGGTGCACAGCGAAGTGGGCGTGGGCACCCGCTTCCGCGTCGTCCTGCCGCGCTTCCGGCCGGTGCCCGAGGCGGGCGTCGTCATCTAGCCGCCGCAGTTCCCGCAGTTTCATATGCGCGAAATCTTTTAACGAAAACGGCATATCAAAACGTAAAAGCATTCGTTCCGCATCGATGAGGGCAGCAGTAGCCTGTGTCCATCTCATCGACCCGGAACGACCATGACTGTTCTCCTGCTGGGCGGAAGCCCATCCTCTCCCTCGACGACATGGCGCCTGCAGCAACTGGTGGGTGAACGCCTGGCCGCGCTGGGCCATCGCACGGGCGCGCTGCAGGTGCGCGAGCTGCCCGCGCTGGCGCTGCTGCGCGCCGACGTCAGGGACCCGGCCATCGCGGACGCCGTCGCCCGCGTGCGCGACGCCGATGCGATCGTCATCGGCACCCCTGTCTATAAAGCGTCCTTCAGCGGCGTATTGAAAGCGTTCCTCGACCTGCTGCCGCAGGACGGCCTGGCGGACAAGCTCGTGCTGCCGCTGGCCACCGGCGGCAGCCAGTCGCACATGCTGGCGCTCGATTACGCGCTGCGCCCCGTGCTCGCCTCGCTCGCGCCGCGCCACATCCTGCCCAGCATCTTCGCGACGTCGGAGCAGCTGCCGTGGGATCCGGAGCTGGGCCTGCGCCCGGCGCCGGCCATCGCCGTGCGCATTGCCGCCGGCGTCGCGCAGCTGCACGACGACTTGCAGCGCATTACACCGGCCGCCCACGTGCTCGCCGTCGCCGCCTGACCATCACGATAAAAAGGATCACCCCCCATGACCGATTCATTCGATGCCGGCACGCGGCGCGGCCAGCGCCGTCGTACGCTCGGCCTGTTGTTTGCGGCAGCCGTCGCCGCCCCGTTCGCCGATCTGCCGCAGGCCCAGGCCGCGGGCGCGCCGCGCGAGGTGCGCATCGGCTACCAGAAATACGGCACGCTCACGCTGCTGAAGGGCCGCGGCACGCTGGAAAAGCGCCTGGCCGAGAAGAACATCACGGTCAAATGGACCGAGTTCCCGGCCGGCCCCGCGCTGCTCGAAGGCCTGAACGTGGGCAGCATCGACTTCGGCACGGTCGGCGAAGCGCCGCCGATCTTCGCCCAGGCCGCGGGCGCGAACCTGGTCTACGTCGGCAACGAGCCGCCGTCGCCGGACTCCGAGGCGATCGTCGTGCCGAAGAATTCCCTACTACGCAGCGTGACGGAACTGAAAGGGAAAAAGGTCGCGCTCAACAAGGGCTCGAACGTGCACTACCTGCTCGTGAAGGCGCTGGAAAAGGCCGGCGTCGATTACCGCGCCATCCAGACCGTGTACCTGCCGCCAGCCGAGGCGCGCGCCGCGTTCGAGCGCGGCGCCGTGGACGCCTGGGTGATCTGGGACCCGTTCCTGGCCGCGGCCGAGAAGCAGCTGGGCGCGCGCGTGCTCGCCGATGGCAAGGGGCTCGCCGCCAACCACCAGTTCTACGTGGCCGCGCGCCCGTTCGCCGAGCAGTATGGCGACGTCGTGCGCACCGTGATCGACGAACTGGCCAAGGTCGACGAATGGGGCCGCACGCACCAGCAGGAAGTCGCGACCATCCTCGCGGCGCAGACGGGCCTGCCCGTGGACGTCGTGGCCCTCGCGGCGCGGCGCTACGCGTACGGCGTGCGCACGGTGACCCCGGACGTGCTGGCCGCGCAGCAGAAGATCGCGGACACGTTCCACAGCCTCAAATTGATCCCGAAACCGATCGTCGTGCGCGATGCGCAGCCGCCCGCCAACCTGCTCGCGAAGGAATAAGCAATGAGTACGCCGAACGTTTTCTGGTTCATCCCGACCCACGGCGACAGCCGCTATCTCGGCACCAGCAAGGGGGCCCGCCCCGTCGACGCCGACTACACGCGCCAGATCGCCGTGGCGGCCGACACGCTCGGCTACGACGGCGTGCTGCTGCCCACCGGGCGCTCGTGCGAGGATGCGTGGGTCGTCGCGTCGTCGCTGATCCACGCCACGCGCAAGCTGAAATTCCTCGTCGCGATCCGTCCCGGCCTGTCGACGCCGGGCCTCTCCGTGCGCATGGCGTCGACGTTCGACCGCCTGTCCAACGGCCGCCTCCTGATCAACGTCGTCACGGGCGGCGACCAGGCGGAGCTGGAAGCGGACGGCGTCTTTGCCGACCACGAGACGCGCTACGAGATCTCGGATGAATTCATCCGCATCTGGCGCGCCGCGCTGGCCGGGGAGGGCGGCGACGAGGGCTATCACTTCTCGGGCAAGCACCTGACGGTGAAAGGCGCGCGCACGCTCTATCCGCCCGTACAGAAGCCGTATCCGCCGCTGTACTTCGGCGGCTCGTCGGACGCGGCGCACGAACTGGCCGCCGAACAGATGGATGTCTACCTGACCTGGGGCGAGCCGCCGGCCGCCGTGGCCGCGAAGATCGCCGACATCCGCGCGCGCGCCGCGAAGCACGGCCGCACGGTGAAATTCGGCATCCGCCTGCACGTGATCGTGCGCGAGACGAACGAGGAAGCGTGGGCTGCGGCGGACAAGTTGATCAGCCATCTGGACGACGCCACCATCGCCAAGGCCCAGGCGGCGTTCGCGAAGATGGATTCGGTGGGCCAGCGCCGCATGGCCGCCCTGCACGGCGGCCGGCGCGACAAGCTGGAAGTGTCGCCCAACCTTTGGGCCGGCGTGGGCCTCGTGCGCGGCGGCGCGGGCACGGCGCTCGTGGGCGATCCCGAAACGGTGGCCGCGCGCATGCGCGAGTACCAGGACCTCGGCATCGAGACGTTCATCCTGTCCGGCTACCCGCACCTGGAAGAGTCGTACCGCTTCGCGGAACTCGTGTTCCCGCTGCTCGGCAAAGGCAAGGAGCACGGCGAGCATTCCATTACCGGTCCGTTCGGCGAGGTGATGGCCGTCGACATCCTGCCGAAGAAGGTGGCGTGATGCAGCGCGCGGTCCGGACCCTCCCGGCGTCCGCGCAGCCGCGCGGCGGCGCGTCGCTTGCACGCCTGCTCGCGCCGCTGGCGCCGTGGGCGCTGCCGGTCCTGTTGATCGTCGCATGGCAGGCCGCGTCGCGCACCGGCCTGCTGTCGACGCGCATCCTGCCCGAGCCGCTGGCCGTCGCGAAAGCGTTCGGTGACCTGGCCGTGTCCGGCGAGCTGTGGACGCATCTGCGCGTAAGCCTGTGGCGCGCGGCGGCCGGCTTCGGCCTCGGCGCCGCGCTGGGCCTCGCGCTGGGCCTCCTGAACGGCAGCAGCCGGCGCGCGGCCACCCTGCTCGACACGACGGTGCAGATGGTGCGCAACATCCCGGCGCTGGCGCTGATCCCGCTCGTGATCCTGTGGTTCGGCATCGACGAGGCCGCGAAACTGTTCCTGCTGTCCGTGGGCGTGTTCTTCCCCGTCTACCTGAATACATTCCATGGCATCCGTTCGGTGGACGCCGGCCTGATCGAGATGGCGCGCAGCTACGGCCTGTCCGGCTGGGCCCTGTACCGCGACGTGATCCTGCCCGGCGCGCTGCCTTCGATCCTCGTCGGCGTGCGCTTCTCGCTGGGTCTCGTGTGGGTGCTTCTCATCGTCGCCGAAACCATCTCTGCGCAGGCCGGCATCGGCTACATGACGATGAATGCGCGCGAATTCCTGCAAACCGACGTCGTGCTGGTCGGGGTGCTGCTGTACGCCCTGCTGGGCAAGGCTGCCGACCTGGCGGCGCGCGGCCTGGAACGCCGCTTCCTGCGCTGGAATCCCGCCTACCGCTGATCCTTCATGCCAAAAGACAATCAAGACATCCGGGTGGGTGCGCACCTCGACGTGCGCAGCCTGACCAAACGCTATGCCGGCCGCACCGTGCTCGATGCCGTCAACCTCAAGATCGAGCCGGGCGAATTCGTCGCCGTCGTGGGCCGCAGCGGCTGCGGCAAGAGTACGTTGCTGCGCGCGATCGCGGGCCTGGAACTTCCTGACGCCGGCCAGGTCAGAATCAGCGGTGGCGGGCAGAAGCCTGAAGTTCGCATGATGTTCCAGGACGCACGCCTGCTGCCGTGGAAGACCGTGCTGCAGAACGTGGCGCTGGGCCTGAAGGATGGCGAGGAGCGGGCCCGTGCGGCGCTGCAGAGCGTCGGCCTGCCGGATCGTGCGGACGACTGGCCGGCCGCGCTGTCCGGCGGCCAGCGCCAGCGCGTGGCCCTGGCGCGCGCGCTCGTGCACGAACCGCAGCTGTTGTTGCTGGACGAGCCCCTCGGGGCGCTCGACGCCCTCACACGCATCGAGATGCAGCAGCTGATCGAATCGCTGTGGACAGCGCGCGGCTTTACGGCCGTGCTCGTTACGCATGACGTGCAGGAAGCCGTGGTGCTGGCGGATCGCATCCTGCTGATCGAGCAGGGGCGGCTGGCGCTCGACCTGGACGTCGGCCTGGCGCGGCCGCGCGCGCGGGGCAGCGTGGAGTTCGGTGCGTTGGAGCAAAAGGTGCTGGATCGGGTGCTGCAAACCCATCAGGCATCGTGATTATTTGCGACCTTTGGTATGACCAATTGTCCTCGATTGTTACATCGGGCGTTTCCCCTTCATTGTATAAACGGAATTAAATTTACTCAAATTTGATGCACACAATACAATCGCTTGTTTGACAGCTAGAAATGATTTCATTAAGTTCCACAAGTCGTTTCTGGCGACTTTTCAATTTAGCAATGTCCAACAAAGGGAGGAATCATGAGCGAACGCAGACACGAGCAGAAGGTCAAAGACGTTGGCGTCGATAACGATTACCTGTGCATCGAGCTATTGAGCGGTCTCCGCCTGATGGGTCCGTTGCGCACCAACCCGGTCTACCGGGACCCCGTCATGCCACCTGAAGCGCGTCCTCTGCCGAACGGCGATTTCAGGCACGCCGCCGTAGCCCCCTGAGCAGTCCCCCAAGGCCCTTCCTGGCCAGAAGCCGGGGAGGGCTCCACGTTTTCACCCGGCGCACGATTGCGCTCCCCGCCCCGCAAAGGCACGGACTGATGGGGTTACAATGTTCCCATGAAAATCCGTGTTGCGACCTACAACATCCACAAGGGCGTCTCTTCCTTCCGTAGTACGCCGCGCGTGTTGGCGCTGAAAAAAGCCATCGGTGCCTTCGATGCGGACGTCGTGTTCCTGCAGGAGGTGCAGGGCCGGCACGACCGCTACCAGGCCCGCTACGGCGAAAAGGTACGCACTCCCCATCACCACTGGCCCGAGAAGGCCCAGCACGAATTCTTTGCGGGTGAAAACCTGCATGCCGCCTACGGTATGAATGCCGTGTACGACCACGGCCACCACGGCAATGCGCTGCTGTCCGGTTTTCCGATCTCGAACCAGAACAACCACGACGTCTCCGACCACGCCTACGAACAGCGCGGCATCCTGCACTGCGTGCTGGAGACGCCGTCCGGCAACGTCCACTGCTACGTCGTGCACCTGGGCCTGTTCGAAGTAAGCCGCCGGCGCCAGACCGAAGCGCTGGTCCAGTGCGTGCAGGACTCGGCACGCGCGGACGAGCCCGTCATCATCGCCGGCGACTTCAACGACTGGCGCAATACCCTGAGCGATTGCCTGCGCCTGAAACTGGGCGTGGTTGAGGTATTCGATGAACTGGAGCGGCCGGCGCGGCTCGGCGCGCGGATTGGTGATATCGTGCGCAATGCGGCCGGGCGCGAAAAACGCCTGGTGCCGGCGCGGACATTTCCTGCCGCGCTACCCTGGTTCCGGCTCGACCGGATCTATGTGCGCGGCTTCAAGGTCGAGCATGCCGAAGTGCTGCACGGCCCGCAGTGGGCGCGCCTGTCGGACCACGCACCGATCGTGGCCAACCTGCAGCTGGCATAGCGATGCGCACCGTTACCTATGTAGCCAACAACGACGTTACCCTCCTCGAAAGTGGCAGCACCTATTTCCCGGCGCTGCTGGCTGCCATCGACTCGGCCAAGCACGAGATCCTGTACGAGACCTATATCTATGCCGAGGACGACACGGCGCGCGCCGTCACCGACGCACTGATCCGTGCTGCGAAGCGCGGCGTCAAGGTGCGCGTGCTGGCCGACTGGTTCGGCACCGGCAACCGCGTCGCCTTGCGGCTGAAAGAGGAATTCTGCGCGGCCTGCGTGCACTACCGCATGTTCAATCCGTGGTTCAAGCGCGGCGCCGCGCGCAGCCACCGCAAGATCGCCGTGATGGACCGCCAGGTCGCGTTCGTCGGCGGCATCAACACGAACGACGACAACCTGCACGATTACGAGCCGCACGCGCCGCTGCCGGCACCCCGCTGGGATTTCGCCGTGCGCGTGCAAGGGCCGCTCGTCGCCGAAATCCACCGCGAAGCGCAGGCTCAGTGGACGCGCGCGGGCCATTTGCCGCTCGTTCGACGGATTAATTTGTTCCGGGAAATGCGCAAGCAGCCGGCCGCGCTGGGCGACCACCCAATGCGGGCGGCATTCGTCGTGCGCGACAACCTGCGCAACCGCCGCACGATCCAGCGCGCCTACCTGCAGGCGATCGGCCGCGCGCGCAAGCGGGTGCTGATGGCCACGCCGTATTTCGCGCCGGGCCGCAAGTTCCGTGAGGCACTGTGCCAGGCGGCGCGGCGCGGCGTCGACGTCTGCCTCATGATCGGCGTGGGCGAGTTCCGCATGCAGGATGCTGTCGCGTCGTCGTTCTACCCCCAGTTGCTGGCGGCGGGCGTCCGCATCGTCGAATACCGCAAGACGCAGTTGCACGCGAAGGTCTGCGTCGTGGACGACAACTGGGCCACGGTCGGGTCCAGCAATTGCGACGGGCTGTCGCTGTTCGTCAACCAGGAAGCGAATGTCGTCGTGCGCGATGCGCAATTTGCCGGTACGCTGGCCCGCCAGATCGAGCGGGGCGTGGCCGATGGCGTGCAGGTCTGCCTGGATGATTTGCGGCAACTTGGTTGGGTGCGCCGCTGCGGCCACGAAATGGCCTATCTTCTCTATAAAATGACCATGCGGGTCGTCGCGATCGGCTACGCATGATGGAAAGACGCTATGACGGACAATGACAACGTAAGGATCGACAAATGGCTGTGGGCCGCGCGCTTCTTCAAGACGCGCTCGCTGGCGGCGGATGCGGTCGACCGGGGCCGCGTGCGGATCGGCGGCGAGCCCGTCAAACCCGCCCGCTCCGTCAAGGTCGATGATAAGATTTTCATCGACAACGGTTCGAATCGCTGGGAAGTGGTCGTGCTGGGCCTGTCCGACAAACGGGGCCCGGCGCCTGTCGCCCAGGCGTTGTACCGCGAGACGGAAGAGAGCATCGTGCGCCGCGAAAACGACCAGGAAGCACGCCGTTTGTTCCCCGAACCGGGCAGCACGATCAAGGGCCGCCCGACCAAGCGCGACCGCCGCGCCATCACCCGTGCGGGCGGCTGACAACACACTAGAACGTCGCCTCTAAGTTCCCGTTTGACATTTCACGGCTGGTAGATAATAGTACGAGCGTTCGGATTTTTTCGGCTAGATTAAATCCTCTCTTACGCGAGGCATATTATTAATACGACAGCGAAAAGCATGAGCATGCGCAAGGGCGAGATGACGCGGGCCGCCATCCTCGATGTTGCGCTCGAGCTCGCCAGCCGCGACGGTCTGGAAGGCCTGACGATCGGCCTGCTGGCCGACCGCATGAACATGAGCAAATCGGGCGTCTTCGCGCACTTCGGGTCGCGCGAAGACCTGCAGATCGACGTGCTCAAGCTGTACCACCGCCGCTTCGAGCAGGAAGTCTTCTTCCCCAGCCTGAAGGAAGCCCGCGGCCTGCCGCGCCTGCAAGCGATGTTCAACCACTGGCTCAAGCGCGTGTCGGTGGAGATCGCGTCCGGCTGCATCTATATCAGTGGTGCCGTCGAATACGACGACCGTCCGGGCCCGATCCGCGAAGAACTCGTCGCCATGGTCCGCACGTGGCAGGGCGCCTTGCTGCGCTGCGCGCAACAGGCGATCGAATGCGGCGACCTGAAGCCGGGCACCGACCCGGAGCAACTCGTGTACGAGATGTATGGCCTCGTGCTGGCGGTGCACCACGATGCGCGCTTCCTGCGCATCCCGGGCGCCGTCGACCGCGCACACCGCGGCTTCGCGCGCCTGGTCGAAGATTACCGCAACCCCAACAAGCAAAGCAGCCAGGCGGATACCGTCCGCGCTCAGTAATTCAACACACAAAATATTTACCTGTCAGGAGAACACCATGGGTCAGTACGTCGCGCCACTTCGGGATATGCAGTTCGTTCTGCACGAGTTCCTCAACGTCACCGAAGAATTCAAGAACCTGCCGGCGTACCAGGAGATCGACGCCGACATCATCAACCAGGTGCTGGAAGAAGGCGCGAAATTCACGCAGGAAGTGCTGTTCCCGCTGAATCACAGCGGCGACCGCGAAGGCTGCCACTACGACGCCGCCACCAAGGCCGTCACCACGCCGAAGGGTTTCAAGGAAGCCTATAAACAGTACGTGGAAGGCGGCTGGGCCGCACTGGCCTGCGATCCCGAATACGGCGGCCAGGGCCTGCCGGTCTCGCTGAACAACTCGTTCTACGAGATGCTGAACTCCTCGAACCAGGCATGGACCATGTACCCGGGCCTGTCGCACGGCGCGTACGAGTGCCTGAAGGAACACGGCACCGACGACCAGAAGAAGTTCTACCTGCCGAAGCTCGTCTCGGGCGAATGGACCGGCACGATGTGCCTGACCGAAGCGCACTGCGGCACCGACCTGGGCCTGCTGCGCACGAAGGCCGAACCGCAGGCCGACGGCACGTACAGCATCACCGGCTCGAAGATCTTCATCTCGGCCGGCGAGCACGACATGTCGGAAAACATCGTCCACCTGGTGCTGGCCCGCCTGCCGGACGCACCGGAAGGCTCGAAAGGCATCTCGCTGTTCCTCGTGCCGAAGTTCCTGCCGAACGCCGACGGTTCGGTCGGTGCCCGCAACGGCATCACCTGCGGTGCCATCGAAGAGAAGATGGGCATCCACGGCAACTCGACCTGCCAGATGAACCTGGACGGCGCCATCGGCACGCTGATCGGCCAGCCGCACAAGGGCCTGAACGCGATGTTCGTGTTCATGAACGCCGCCCGCCTGGGCGTCGGCATGCAGTCGCTGGGCCTGACCGAAGTCGCGTACCAGAACGCGCTGGTCTATGCGAAAGACCGCATCCAGATGCGCAGCCTGTCGGGCCCGAAGGCACCGGACAAGCCGGCCGACCCGATCATCGTCCACCCGGACGTGCGCCGCATGCTGCTGACCGCCAAGGCTTATGCCGAAGGCGCGCGCGCCCTGACGTCGTACGTCGCGCTGCAGATCGACCGCGAACTGAACCACCCGGACGAAGAAGTCCGCAAGGAAGCCGCCGGCGAAGTCGCGCTCCTGACCCCGATCGTGAAGGCCTTCATCACCGACAACGGCTGGATCGCCACGTCGGAAGCGATGCAGGTGTACGGCGGCCACGGCTACATCGCCGAGTGGGGCATGGAGCAGTACGTGCGCGACGCCCGCATCAACATGATCTACGAAGGCACGAACACCGTGCAGTCGCTGGACCTGCTGGGTCGTAAGATCCTGATGGACAACGGCGCCAAGCTGCGCGCGTTCGGCGAGAAGGTCAAGGCGTTCGTCGAAGAGAACGGCCTGGACGAGCAGATGGCCGAATTCGTGAGCCCGCTGGGCGAACTGGGCGAGAAGGTCGGCAAGCTGACGATGGAAATCGGCATGAAGGCCTTCCAGAACCAGGACGAAGTGGGTGCCGCCGCCGTGCCTTACCTGCGCGTCGTGGGCCACATGGTGTTCTCGTACTTCTTCGCGCAGATGGCGAAGATCGCGCTGGCCAAGAAGGATTCGGGCGACAAGTTCTACGAATCGAAACTGGCGACCGCACGCTTCTACTTCGCCCGCCTGTACCCGGAAACCGCGATGCTGATCCGCCAGGCACGTTCGGGCGCAAGCAACCTGACGGCGCTGGACGCAGACCTGTTCTAAATCGCACCATCAAATCTACCCGTCGTCCCCGCGAAAGCGGGGACCCATACTGAAGAACCGAATTCGGAAGCCATGCATCAAGGCGAATCGACCGGTTTCCGAAGCTCAGCATGGGTTCCCGCCTCCGCGGGAACGACGACCTAACTAAGGATTACGAGAGATGACTAATTTCATCGTCAAGAAAGTCGCCGTGCTGGGCGCCGGCGTGATGGGCGCGCAGATCGCTGCGCACTGCGTCAACGCCAAGGTCCCGGTCGTGCTGTTCGACCTGCCGGCAAAAGAAGGCCCGAAAAACGGTATCGTTTTGAAGGCCATCGAGAACCTCAAAAAACTGTCGCCGGCACCGCTGGGCAACAAGGAAGACGCGGCGCTGATCGAAGCCGCCAACTACGAGGACAACCTCGACGTGCTGGCCGGCTGCGACCTGATCATCGAAGCCATCGCCGAGCGCATGGACTGGAAGCACGACCTGTACAAGAAGGTCGCACCGCACATCGGCGCGAACGCGATCTTCGCGTCGAACACGTCGGGCCTGTCGATCGAGAAGCTGGCCGAAGGCTTCGACGCCGAACTGAAGTCGCGCTTCTGCGGCGTGCACTTCTTCAACCCGCCGCGCTACATGCACCTGGTCGAACTGATCCCGACCGCCGCCACGAAGCCGGCAATCCTCGACCAGCTCGAGACCTTCCTGACGTCCGTGCTGGGCAAGGGCGTCGTGCGTGCGAAAGACACGCCGAACTTCATCGCCAACCGCGTCGGCATCTTCGGCATGCTGGCCACGATCCACGAAGCCGAGAAGTTCGGCCTGTCCGTGGACGTCGTCGACGACCTGACCGGTGCCAAGCTGGGCCGCGCCAAGTCGGGCACGTTCCGCACGGCGGACGTCGTCGGCCTGGACACGATGGGCCACGTCATCAAGACGATGCAGGACAACCTGCAGGACGACCCGTTCTTCAGCGTGTACAAGACGCCGGACGTGCTGGCCAAGCTGATCGAAAAGGGCGCGCTGGGCCAGAAGACGGGCGGCGGCTTCTATAAAAAGGTCGGCAAGGACATCCTGCGCCTGGACACCGCGACCGGCGAATACGTGCCGGGCGGCGCCAAGGCGGCCGACATCGTCGCGCGCATCCTGAAAGAGAAGGACCCGGTCAAGAAATTCAAGGCGATGCGCGAATCGACCAACCCGCAGGCGCAGTTCCTGTGGGCGATCTTCCGCGACGCCTTCCACTACATCGCGTTCCACCTGGACTCGATCGCCGACAACGCGCGCGACGTGGACTTCGCGATGCGCTGGGGCTTCGGCTGGAGCGTCGGCCCGTTCGAAACGTGGCAGGCCGCCGGCTGGAACACCATCGCCCAGTGGGTCAAGGAAGACATCGAAGCGGGCAAGGCCCTGACCGATGCACCGCTGCCGGCATGGGTGTTCAGCGCGCCGGTCGCGGAGAAGGGCGTGCACACGCCTGAAGGTTCGTACTCGGTCACGAAGAACGCCTATGTGCCGCGTTCCGACCTGCCGGTCTACGAGCGCCAGCAGTTCCGTGCGCCGGTCGTCGGTGCGGGCGGCGATGATCCGAAGACCGCCGGCACCACCGTGTTCGAGGACGATTCCGTGCGCCTGTGGCACTCGGGCGACGAGGTGCTGGTCATCTCGCTGAAGACGAAGATGCACGTGATCGGCGACGGCGTCATCAAGGGCATCCAGCGCGCGCTGGCCGAAGCCGAGAAGGGCTTCAAGGGCATCGTGATCTGGAATACCGATGCGGCCGACGGCGGCGCGTTCTCGGCCGGCGCCGACCTGCAATCGGCCCTGCCGGCCTTCATGGCGGGCGGCGCGAAAGCGATGGACCCGATCGTCAAGGAACTGCAGGACACGTTCATGGCGATGAAATACTCGAACATCCCGGTCGTGGCCGCGGTGGCGGGCCTGGCGCTGGGCGGCGGCTGCGAGATGGCGCTGCACGCATCGAAGCGCGTCGCCTCGATCGAGTCGTACATCGGCCTCGTGGAAGTGGGCGTCGGCCTGGTGCCGGCCGGCGGCGGCCTGAAGGAAGCGGCAGTGCGCGCGGCCAACGAAGCCAAGGGCAACGACATCCTGCAATTCCTGAAGACCGGCTTCACCAACGCGGCCACCGCGCAGGTGTCGAAATCGGCCCTGGAAGCGAAGGCGATGGGCTACCTGAAGGACGACGACATCATCGTCTTCAACCCGTACGAACTGCTGCACGTGGCGAAGGTCACCGCGCGCTCGATGTTCGACGCCGGCTACCGCGCACCGCTGCGCCGCCCGGTCACCGTCACCGGCCGCTACGGCTGGGGCACGATCCGCGGCCAGCTGGTCAACATGCGCGACGGCGGCTTCATCTCGGCCTATGACTACCAGCTGGGCGACACGATCGCGGAGATCGTCTCCGGTGGCGACATCGACCAGGGCAGCGTCGTGTCCGAGCAGTGGCTGCTCGACATGGAACGCAAGGCATTCGTCTCGCTGCTGAACAATCCGAAGACCCAGGAACGCATCATGGGCATGATGCAAAACGGTAAACCGGTACGTAACTGATCGCGGCGCGACACTAAGGACTACTGACATGAGCAAACAACTTCAAGACGCATACATCGTCGCAGCGACCCGCACCCCGATCGGCAAGGCGCCGCGCGGCTTCTTCAACAAGACCCGTCCGGACGACCTGCTGGTGGCCGCGATCCGCGGCGCGATGGCGGCCGTGCCGAACCTGGACCCGGCACTGATCGTCGACGCCATCGTCGGCTGCTCGTTCCCGGAAGCGGAGCAGGGCTTCAACGTGGCCCGTAACGCCGTCGTGCTGGCCGGCCTGCCGAACACGGTCGGCGGTGTGACCGTCAACCGTTACTGCGCCTCGGGCATCACTGCCCTGGCCATGGCCGCGGACCGCATCCGCGTCGGCGAGGCCGACGTGATGATCGCCGGCGGCGTCGAATCGATGTCGATGGTGCCGATGATGGGCCACCACCCGTCGATCAACATGGAGACGTTCAAGGACGAGAACGTGGGCCTGGCGTACGGCATGGGCCTGACGGCCGAGAAGGTCGCCGCCCAGTGGAAGGTGAGCCGCGAAGACCAGGACGCCTTCGGCCTGGAATCGCACCGCAAGGCCATCGCCGCCCAGCAGGCCGGCCTGTTCAAGGACGAGATCACCCCGGTGGAAATCGTCACCCGCACGCCGGACCTGGCGAGCGGCGAGATCAAGGTCAAGCGCCGCACCGTCGACCTGGACGAAGGCCCGCGCGCCGACGCCAGCATGGAAGGCATGGCGAAGCTGAAGCCGGTCTTCGCCGCCAAGGGCAGCGTGACGGCCGCGACGTCGTCGCAGATGTCGGACGGCGCCGGTGCGCTGATCGTCGTCAGCGAGAAGATCCTGCGCGAACACAACCTGACCCCGCTGGCCAAGTTCTCCTCGTTCGCCGTGCGCGGCGTGCCGCCGGAGATCATGGGCATCGGTCCGAAGGTCGCGATCCCGGCCGCGCTGGCCGCCGCCGGCATCACGCAGGACCAACTGGACTGGATCGAACTGAACGAAGCCTTCGCGGCACAGGCACTGGCCGTCATCCGCGACCTGGGCCTGGACACCAGCAAAGTGAACCCGATGGGCGGCGCGATCGCCCTGGGCCACCCGCTGGGCGCCACCGGCGCGATCCGTGCAGCCACGGTCGTGCACGCCCTGCGCCGTAACAACCTGAAGTACGGCATGGTCACCATGTGCGTCGGCGCCGGCATGGGCGCGGCGGGCATCATCGAACGCGTGTAATCCACACGACGTGAACGGAAGGGGCGCTGTGGCACAACCGCAGCGCCCTTTTTTATATGAACAAACGAGACACCCAATGGACATCCTGACCACCACCGCCGACGGCATCCTCACCCTCGAATTCAACCGCCCGGAACGCAAGAACGCCATCACGGGCGCCATGTACACCCTGCTGGCCGACGCCCTGCGCGCGGCCGACACCGACCCGCAGGTCCGCGCCATCCTCATCACCGGCAAGCCCGAGATCTTCACGGCCGGTAACGACCTGGAAGACTTTCTGCACAACGTGGGCCCCGGCTCGATGCTCGAATCCCGTCCCGTGTTCCAGTTCATGCAGGCGCTGGAAGGCTGCAGCAAGCCGGTGGTCGCGGCCGTCGCCGGTGCCGCCGTCGGCATCGGCACGACCCTGCTGATGCACTGCGACCTCGTCTACTGCGCCGACAACGCCAAGTTCTCGATGCCATTCTCGCAGCTGGGCCTGTGCCCCGAGTTCGCATCGTCGCTGCTCGTCGCGCAATCGGCCGGCTACACCCGCGCGGCGGAAAAGCTGATGCTGGGCGAAGCCTTCGGCGCGCAGGAAGCGTTCGAGATGGGCATCGTGGCCAAGGTGCTGCCGGCCGCCGAACTGCTGTCGTTCGCGCAGGGGCAGGCCGCCAAGCTGGTGAAACTGCCGGCCGCGTCGATCCGCACGACCAAGGCGCTCATGAAGCGGTCGCGCGCGGCGCTCGTGAAAGACACCATCGCGGCGGAGAACGAGCGGTTCAGTGCGATGCTGACCGGTGCCGAGGCCAAGGAAGCCTTTACGGCGTTCTTCGAAAAGCGCAAGCCGGATTTTTCGAAGTTCGATTAAACGGCTGTCAACCGTCGGTCGAGACCGAGACCTCTTCCCAGGCATCGAGTTCGCGCCCGAGGTCGGCCAGCTTGCCCCGCACCAGTTGCAGCGCGTCGCTGCCGAGCAGCAGGTGCGTCGGCGGCGCGTCTGCCTCGATCACGGCCAGTATCGCGCGCGCCGCCCTGGCCGGATCGCCCGGCTGCCTGCCGCTCTTTTCCTCGCGCGCCTTGCGCACCGGGTCGAACTGCGCGTCGTAGTCGGCAATCGAACGCGCGGTACGCTGCATCGAGCGGCCAGCCCAATCGGTGCGGAACGAGCCCGGTGCGATCGCGGTGACGGCGATGCCGAACGGCTGGACTTCCCTGGCGAGCGTGTCCGAGATGCCTTCCAGCGCGAATTTGCTGCCGCAGTAGTAGGCGATGCCGGGCATCGTGATGTAGCCGCCCATCGACGTGATGTTGACGATATGGCCGCGCCGGCGGGCGCGCATGAACGGCAGC
The DNA here is from genome assembly GCF_029223865.1 of Telluria mixta. Taxonomy (NCBI): domain Bacteria; kingdom Pseudomonadati; phylum Pseudomonadota; class Betaproteobacteria; order Burkholderiales; family Oxalobacteraceae; genus Telluria; species Telluria mixta. Next base: position 1,463,008 of record NZ_CP119520.1, on the reverse strand, counting down.
ACGGCTTTCATCATGGCGACCGGCCCGAAGACGTTGACGTCGAACTGGCGGCGCATATCGGACAGCGGCGATTCTTCCAGGATGCCTTCATGCCCGTAGCCGGCGTTGTTGACGAGGACATCGACGGCGCCGACGTTCGCTTCGATGTCCGCGACGACGCCGTCGATCGCATCGAATTGCGTCACGTCGAGGATGCGCGCGTGGGCGCGCGCCGGGCACATTGCCGCGAACGCTTCCGCGGCCTGCGCGTTCCTGACCGTCCCCACCACGCGGTGACCGTCGGCCAGGGCTTGTTGCGCAAGGGCGCGGCCGAAGCCGCTGCTGACGCCGGTGATCAGCAGGAGTTTATGGGTTGCCATGTCTTCTTTCCTGAATCGATGAAAGCTGCATGGTATTCTTCGCGAGATGACCCAATAAGCCCAATTCGACTGTTTATCTTGCCTAAAACTATGGATGACGGCGGCGATCCATCCGGCCACGCGCAGCGGCGCATGGTCGAGCTGCTGCGCGCATTGGCGCCCAACGAGGGCTACAACCTCACGGCGCTGCCTACCGTGCGGATCCTGCGTTCCGACCGCGCGTTGACGCGCACGCCGGTGCTCTACGATCCCGGTATCGTGATCGTCGGCCAGGGCCGCAAGCGCGGCTACTTCGGCGACAGACTGTACGTCTACGATGCGCAGCATTACCTGGCGGTCTCCGTTCCCGTGCCGTTCGACATGGAGACGGAGGCGACGCCGGCGCAGCCGTTGCTCGCGCTGTACCTGCATCTCGATTTCGCCGTCGCCGCGGACCTGATGCTGCACATCGACCGCCACGCCCTGGCCGAACCTGCCCAGGCGCCGCAGAGCATGTTGTCGAGTCCCATCGATGCGGACATGCGTGGCTCGGTACTGCGGTTCCTGGAAGCCTTGAACCGGCCGCTGGAGGCGGCCGTACTGGGACCGGGCCTGCTGCGCGAACTGTATTTCCGGGTGCTCACCGGCGCGCAGGGACGCTCGATGCGCGAGGCGCTCGCGCTGAAAGGCCAGTACGGCAAGATCGGCCGGGCGTTGCGCCGCATCCATGCCGGTTACGCGGAAGCGCTCGACCTGGCGCAGCTGGCGCGGGAAGCAGGCATGAGCATTCCGGCCTTCCACAGCCACTTCAAGGCGATCACGCAGACGTCCCCCATGCAGTACCTGAAATCGACGCGGCTGCACCAGGCCCGCCTGCTGATGGTACGCAGCGACCTGACCGCGGAAGCGGCGTGCCATGCGGTGGGCTATACGAGTCCATCGCAGTTCAGCCGCGAGTTCCGGCGGCTGTTCGGCTTGACCCCGGCAGCGGAGGCAAGGCGGATGCGGGCGACCTTTGCCATTCCGCCGGCGTTTCCCGGCGCCGGGTTTGTCTCGTCACACTGAAATCATGAACCTGCACCGTCTCGACCTCGTCTCTCTTTCCCTGTTCAGCCACGTCGTCCGCTCCGGCAGCATCAGCAAGGGGGCCTTGCTCGCCAATCTCGCCGTCGGGGCGGCGAGCAAGCGGATCACCGACCTGGAGGCCGCCGTCGGCGCCGCGCTGTTCGAGCGCCATTCGCGCGGCATCACGCCCACCGCGGCCGGCCTCGCGCTGGCCCGGCACGCGCAGCGCATCCTCGGCGACGTGAACCTCCTGGCGGCCGAGCTGCACGACCACGCCAGCGGCATCGTCGGCGTGGCGCGCCTGTGGGCCAATACCTCCGCCATCACCCAGTTCCTGCCGGCCGACATCGCCGCCTTCGCCAAGGCCAATCCGGCGATCCGGATCGAGCTCGCTGAACTCAACAGCAACGAGATCGTGCTGGGCGTGCTCGAAGGCCGCGCCGACATCGGCATCTTCGCCGACCGCACCCCCGCCCTCGGCCTGCACCTGATGCCGTATCGCGAAGACCGCCTCGTGCTCGTCGTCCCGGCCGGCCATGCGCTCGCGCGCCGGCGCAGCCTGGGCTTCGAGGAGGCGGCGGATTTCGACGTCGTCAGCCTGTCGCAGGGCACGTCGCTGGCGCAGCGCCTGCAGGTCGAGACGGAAGCGATGGGCCGGCGCCTGCGCGTGCGCATTCAGGTGCGCAGCTTCGATGCGATGTGCCAGATGGTGGCGGCCGGCCTCGGCGTCGCGGTGCTCCCCGCCGATGCCGTGCGCGCGCTCGTGCGCTCGCTGAACCTGCGCCAGATCCCGCTGACGGATGCGTGGGCGCGGCGCCAGCTCCTGATCGGCGTGCGCGACCTGGAAACCCTGCCGCGCCACGCGCGCCTGCTCGTCGACCATCTGGGCGCCGGCACCTAGCACGGGCGAGCTTTCGCGAAACGCGAAAGCGGGGTTCACACCTTGGTCATTCCGCGCCTGGGGGAGTGCTGCCAGAATTCCATCATCACGCCACCAAGAGCGTGCGGGTCATTCGACACTTATCCATCCGGAGACAACAATGAACAAGATTCTTTCCGCCTCGGCCGGCGCGGCCGACGCCGCCGTGCCGGACATGGCGCGGATCGTGGCGAAGGTGGCATGGCGCATCATGCCCCTCATCATGATCTGCTACCTGTTCGCCTTTTTCGACCGCATCAACATCAGCTTCGCCAAGTTCGCACTGCAGAGCAGCCTGTCGCTGTCCGACACGGCGTACGGCCTCGGGGCCGGCCTGTTCTCGGTCGGCTACGTCCTGTTCGAAGTCCCCAGCAACATGATGCTGTACAAGGTCGGCGCGCGGCGCTGGATCGCGCGCATCATGGTCTCGTGGGGCATCGCCACCGCGCTGATGGCGCTGGTGCAGAACGAATGGCAGTTCTACGTGCTGTACTTCCTCACGCTGTGGTTCCCGACCGCCTACCGCGGCCGCATCACCTCGATGCTGTTCCTGGCCTCGGCATTCTCCGGCCTCGTCGGCGCGCCCGCCGCCGGCCTCGTGCTGGCCCACTTGGACGGCGTGCTGGGCATGTCCGGCTGGCACTGGCTGTTCCTCGTGGGCGGCCTGCCTTGCATCGGCCTCGGCGCCATCGTGTTCCTCGTGCTGAAGGACCGCGTCGAGGACGCATCCTGGCTGGCCCCGCAGGAACGCGCGCTGCTGGCCACGCGCATCGCCGAACAGAACCGCCAGATTGGCAGCCACTCGCTGGTGGGCGCCCTCAAGACGCCGGGGTTCTTCACGCTGGGCCTCGTCTATTTCCTGATCCAGGTGAGCTCCTACGGCCTGAACTTCTGGGCGCCGCACATGATCCGCAGCGCCGGCACGACGAGCCCGACGACCATCGGCCTGCTCACGGCGGTGCCCTACCTGTGCGGTGCGATCGCGATGGTGACCGTGGGCCGGCTGTCGGACGCCAGCGGCGAGCGCACGAAGTTCGTGATCGGCCTCGTGCTGCTGGGCGCGGTGGGCTTTTGCGGCGCCGGCCTGTTCGACCACCAGCCGGGCCTGCTGGTCGCGGCACTGGCCGTGATGGGTGCGGGTGTGGTAGCGTCGATCCCCGCGTTCTGGGCGCTGCCGCCGAAACTGGTGACGGGCGCCGGCGCGGCGGGCGGCATCGCGCTGATCAATACGCTGGGGCAGTTGGGCGGCATCGTCAGCCCGGTGATGGTGGGACGCATCAAGGACGTCACCGGCAGCACGACGCCCGCCCTGTACGTGATCGCGGCGCTGGGCGTGGTCTGTGCCGGTGTGCTGGCGTTCGGCCTGCCCGAACGGCTGCGCCAGCGCGAACAATCTGCAAACTGACGAGGACAAGATGAGCATGACGGCCGCACACACGATGTCCGCCAACGCCCTGCAGGGCGTGCGCGTGATCGAGATGGGACAATTGATCGCCGGCCCGTTCGCCGGCAAGACGCTGGGCGATTTCGGCGCCGACGTGATCAAGATCGAGGCACCGGGCGCGGGCGACCCGCTGCGCAACTGGCGCATGATGAAGGACGGTACCTCCGTCTGGTGGCAGGTCCAGTCGCGCAACAAGCGCTCGCTCGCCCTCGACCTGAGAAGCGAGGAGGGGCAGGATATCGCGCGCAAGCTGATCGCCGAAGCCGACGTGCTCGTCGAGAACTTCCGTCCCGGCACCCTGGAAAGCTGGGGCATGGGGTGGGACGTGCTGTCCGAGCTGAATCCGGGCCTCGTCATGCTGCGCATTTCCGGCTACGGCCAGACGGGGCCGTACCGCGACCTGCCGGGCTTCGGCGCGATCGGCGAAGCGATGGGCGGCCTGCGTCACCTGACCGGCGAGCCGGGGCGCGTACCGGTGCGCTGCGGCATCTCGATCGGCGACACCCTGGCCGCGCTGCACGGCACCATCGGCGTGCTGACGGCGCTGTACCACCGCAAGGTCAACGGCGGCAAAGGGCAGGTGATCGACGTCGCGCTGCACGAAGCCGTGTTCAACGTGATGGAAAGTCTCATTCCCGAATACAGCGCGTTCGGCGCCGTGCGCGAGGCCGCCGGCAGCGCGTTACCGGGCATCGCCCCGTCGAACGCCTACCGGTGCGTCGACGGCTACGTGCTCGTCGCGGGCAACGGCGACAGCATCTTCAAGCGCTTGATGCAGGCCATCGGCCGGCCCGACCTGGGCGACGCGACTGACCTCGCGAACAATGCGGGCCGCGTCGCGCGCGTGGACGAGATCGATGCGGCCATCGGCGCGTGGACGGCGGAGCGGACCGTGGCGGACGTCCTGGACGTGCTGGGCGCGGCGAAAGTCCCGGCCGGCAAGGTCTACACGGCGAAGGACATTGCCGAAGACCCGCACTACCGGGCGCGCGACATGATCCTGACGCAGCAGACGAGAGAAGGCTACGAGGTGGAAGTGCCCGGCATCGTGCCGAAGCTGATGGGCACGCCGGGCAGCGTGCGCTCGGCGGCGCCGCGGCTGGGCGAGGACACGGATGCCGTCCTGCGCGAGATCGGCCTCACCGAAGACCAGATCACGGCGCTGCGCGCGCGCAAGGTGGTGGCGTGAGCGCCTGGAACGGCGCCGGTCGCCGCATCCACATCCAGGAAGTCGGCCTGCGCGACGGCCTGCAGGCCGAGTGCCGCTTCGTGCCGACGGCCGACAAGATCGCCCTGGCCGACCTGCTGTCGGGCGCGGGTCTCGCCAAGCTCGAAGTCAGCTCCTTCGTGTCGCCGAAGGCCGTGCCCGTGCTGGCGGATGCGGCCGACGTATTCGCCGGCATCGCGCGCGCACCGGGCGTCGTGTACAGCGCCCTCGTGCCGAACGTGCGCGGGGCCGAGCGTGCCGTCGCGGCCGGTGTCGGCGAGATGAATCTCGTCATGTCGGCCAGCGAAAGCCACAACCTGTCCAACCTGCGCATGACGCGTGCACAATCCTTCGCGGGACTGGCCGACGTCGCGGCACTGGCGCGGCGCCACGGCATCGCCGTCAACGTGTCGCTGTCGTGCAGCTTCGGCTGCCCGATGGAAGGCGACGTGCCGCAGCAGGACGTGCTGGACTGGTGCGCCCGCTTCGTCGACGAACTCGGCGTGCACGGCATCACGCTGTGCGACACCACCGGCATGGCGTATCCCACCCAGGTGCGCGCGCTCACGGAAGCGGTACGCGCGTGCTGGCCCGGCACCGAACTCACACTGCACTTCCACAACACGCGCGGCATGGGCCTCGCGAACGTGCTGGCCGCCATCGACGCGGGTGCCGACCGCTTCGACGCCTCCCTCGGCGGCATCGGCGGCTGTCCGTATGCGCCCGGCGCCACCGGCAATGTGTGCACGGAGGAGGTCGTGCATGCGCTCGAGCTGATGGGCTACGACACGGGCGTCGACCTGGCCCTGTTGCTGCAGGCGGCTGTCCGCCTGCAGGACCTCGTCGGCCACGAGGTGCCCAGCCAGATCGTCAAGGCCGGCCGCAGGCTGGATCTGCACCCACAGCCGGCTGCCTGAGCGTACCGGTCAGCGTATCCATCAGCGTATCTCGCAGCGCGCAATCTCCGTCCGCCCGTGTCCGGCCACGATCCCGCTGCCATACACGGGCAGGTCGAGATAGGCCCGTTCCGTCGCGCGCACGGCAAGCACATACGCCTGGCGCCCCGTCTTGTGGCGCAGGACGACGTGCGCGACATAGGCGGGCGCCAGCACGCGCTGCGTCTTACGCTTGCCCAGGTCGAGGTAGCCGAACTGCAGGGTCGCCGATTCCACCAAGTCGCCCGCGACCTCTTTCTGGCCGAGCAAGGTGGCCAGTTGCGCCACGATCTGGCGCGCACCCGTTTGCGGTTCGATGATGGCGGCGCGGTCCAGCACTTCGCCGTTGGCTGGGCGCACCTGCACCGACAGCGCGTCCAGCCGGCCGTCGCCCGCGAGCCGCAGCGCGACGGATGCGGCACCCAGCACCGGGATGCCGCCCGCGACCTGGCGCCAGGCGCCGAGGGCGCGGAACAGCGTCGCTGCGGATGTCTTGCCGGCCGGGTCGGCGCCCTGGCCCAGCGTGCGGAACAGGCGCTCGAAGCGCAGCTCTCCGTTCGGGCCGGCCCAGTCGGACAGGGTCAATTTGCGCGCGCGTTCCTCGACGAGGCGTTGCAGGACGGCGCGCTCGGCGTCATGCTCGAATGCTGCTTCCGCCGGGCCAAGGCCGGAGACGTAGCGCAGGGCGCCGGACGCGTGGTAGACCATGGCGCGCGCGCCGTCCGGCAGGTGGATCACCGTGTGGTCGTCGCGCTGTTGCCAGGCGCCGCCATTGTCGTGCGGGCAGTCGCCGTGTTCCTGGAGCAGGGTGACGAAGCGGCGGGCGCGTGCCTGCAATTGTTCCCGCGTCGGTGACTGCAGCAGGAGGATGTCGGCCTGTTCGGGAATGCGCGCGTTGGCGCAGGCGCCGGCCAGCTTGTGCAGCAGGGTGTGGTCGCTCATCGTTCAGCCCTCCGTCCAGGTCCACAGCAGGCAGGCCTGCCGGGCAGGCGGCAGGTCCGGGGTCACGGTGCCGTGGCCCCACAGGTGATCGCGGTTGATGGCGCTGAGATCCCAGCGGATCGCGCCACCGTTCCAGGTGGCGGCATCGCCCACGCACACCGTGATCGGGTGGTTGTCGACCCACCAGTCCGAGACGCCGTCGTGCCAGGCGTGCGCCACCGTGTCGCCGTGCACGAGGTTGTCGCCCACGTCCTCGCCGCATTCGTCCGTCGTGATGCCGTCCCACATCAGGTCCCAGGCGCCGCAATAGATGTGCATGCGCGCGAAGATGTTCCACAGGCCCGCGACGGTGGGCAGCGCCGCCGTGTCGCACGAATACGCCATCACCCATTCGTTGTTCCAGTCCTCGCCCAGTTGCCAGCGCGCCGAATTGGCGAGCCATTCCGTGGCGGGCGTGTCGTACAACAGCACGACGTGGCCGGCGTCGTCGTGGTTGCCGTGGGTTTCGATCCAGAACAGGTCGACGTCGTCGACCCAATGGCGGTCGTCGCCGCCCTGGTCGCTGTCGCGGATGTCCGTCTCCCAGACATCCGTGTTGGCCCAGTAGAACGCGCGCGTGTGGCCGGCGCCGCGCAGTTTATTGTCCAGGCCGTTACTTCGATTGAACGTGTACGTGAGGTCCCCCGCCGTGTCCACGTGCGCCGCACGCGCATGGCTGAAGTAGCGGATCGCCTCGACACCGAACCGTGCCATTTCTGTCTCCTTGGAAATGCCGCTTGCATGAATGCGCGGGCAGCACCCGTACGGTAGCGGCGCATGGCCGGTCTCGGCCTGTTCTGCCTCAGGCGTGCTTGCACACCGGCTTGATCCAACGCGGGTACGGGAGCGCCGATTCGTGTGTCGACCTCAAAGGCGATGCGCTACAGTAAGAAGATGGGATGACAGGAGAATTCGATGGAATGTGAAATCAAACTGGCCGTGGACGCGACGAGCGCCGCGCAGTTGAAAAAATCCGCCGTGCTGCGCGAGCACGCCGTATCGAAGCCGCGCGATCAGGAGCACGTCGACCGCTATTTCGATACCGGCGCTTTCGACTTGTGGAAGCACGGCTTCGCCCTGCGCGTGCGCAGCGCCGGCGAGCGTCATGTGCAGACCCTGAAGGGCGGCGGCAGCGCCGTGGCCGGGCTGCACCGGAGGACCGAGCTGGAAGCCGAAATCCAGTCCGAGGTGCCCGACCACGACCTGTTCGACCGCCAGCTGCGTGAAGCGTTGCCCGACCTGGCCCACAGCCTGGACGGCCAGCAGCTCGCGCCCGAGCCGGTCTTCGTCAACCGCACGAAGCGCACGACGTGGATGCTGGCCCTGCCGGACGGCACGCACGTCGAGTGCGCGCTGGACGTGGGCGAGCTGCAGCATGGCGAGCGCAAGACGCAAGTGCGCGAGCTGGAGCTGGAAGTGAAGGATGGCGATCCGGCCTGCCTGTACGAACTGGCGCAGCGGGTGCACGAGGCGACGCCCGTGCGCATCGAGAACGTCAGCAAGGCCGAGCGCGGCTATGCGCTGGCGATCGAGGACAAGGCGCACGCCGTCAAGGCCACGCCGGTGACGGTCAGGCGCAAGGCCACGCTGGGCGAGGCGCTGGGCGGCATCCTGCAGAACTGCCTGCAGCAGATGCAGGCCAACGAGCGGGGCGTGCTGGCGGGCGACGTCGAGAGCCTGCACCAGATGCGCGTCGGCCTGCGCCGCCTGCGCGCGGCCCAGGACATGGTCGACGGGCTCGTGGCGCTGCCGGAACCGCTGGCGGCCGATATCGACTGGCTCGCCGGCGAACTGGGCGACGCGCGCAACTGGGACGTGTTCCTCGACGCCGTGCTGCCCGGCCTGCCGCTGACGGAGGCGCAGAAACCGTCGATGGCGCGCGTGGAGGTCGCGGCGCGCGAAGAAGCGGAGCGTCATCGGGCGCGCGTGCGCTCGGCCGTCGGCAGCCCGCGCTACACGACCCTGATGCTGGCGCTGGGCGGCTGGATCGCGGGCAAGGGCTGGCAGAACACGGCCTTGCCGGCCGACCCGCTCGACCAGAAGATCGCGAAGGCCGCGCCGAAGCTCGTGCAGCACGCGGCCGCGCGCGTGCGCAAGCGCGCCCGCGGCTACGACCTGAAACGGCCGGAGTGCCTGCACAAGGTGCGCATCGCGGCCAAGAAGGAACGCTATGCGCGCGAGTTCTTCGCCGCGCTGTCGCACGACCGCAAGGCGACCCGGCGGCACGATCTCTTGAGCGGCATGCAGGACGAGCTGGGCGAGATCAACGATGCCTTCGTCGCGCGCGAACTGGTCGCGCAGCTGCGTGACCGCGTGCCGCAGGAGGCGGGACTGCTCGGCTTCATCGAAGGCGTGCTGGCCGCGCGTGCCCTCGATGCGATGCCGCGCGCGCGCCGCCACGTCAAGGGCCGGCTGCGCGCCAAGGCGGGCTTCTAGAATTGGTGCCGGTATGTTTCCCGACCGCCGGCGCCGGTAGGGCGGCCGAGCCGCCATGTGCTCTCTTCCCTGGGAGCGATGCGTATTCTGACGCCGGATTGTGACGTGATCGTTACGGCGCAGCGGTCGCCGCCAGCGGCGCTCCGCTCCAGCGGCGCAACAGGGCCGCGAGCGTGGACGAACGCTTGTCCTCGGGCGTCAGTACCGCCACCGCGGTCTGCAGGGCCTTGTCGTCGCGCGTGCCGAACGTGCGCGTCGACTCCAGCGGTTCGCGCTTCGCCTCGAGCGTCGTGTCCAGCGGCTGCGTCGCGGGCAGGTGTTTCGCCAGGTCGGCCTCGCGCAGCAGCAGGTCGTCGTCGGCCGCCGCCGCGGGCGTCACGACGATGTCGGGCGTGATGCCGCGCGCCTGGATCTCGTGGCCGTTCGGCGTGAAGTAGCGCGCCACGGTGAACTTGATGCCGCTGTCCTCGTCCAGCCCGATGACCGACTGGATCGACCCCTTGCCGAACGTGCGCGTGCCGATGACGGTGGCGCGGTGCTGGTCCTGCAGGGCACCCGTGACGAGTTCCGCAGCCGACGCGGACGCGCCGTTCACGAGCACCGTCAGCGGCACGGTGCGCGTCCACGCGGGCAGGCCGGCCAGCACGTCGGGCTGGCCCTGCTGGCGGTAATAGCGCTCGTCGACCGTGACGGTGGCATTGGCGCCCGGTTCGCGCCCGCGCGCCGAGAACAACACGGTGCCCGGCTGCAGGAAGGCGCCGGCGACCGCGACACCCGTCGCCACGAGGCCGCCCGGATCGTTGCGCAGGTCCAGGATCAGGCCGCGCGGCGTCTCCAGTGTTTTCAGCGCCGCCGCCAGGTCGGCCGCCGTGGCGCCGCCGAATTCCGAGATGCGGATCCACGCGAGGCCCGGCGCCGCCATCTTCACGCGCACGGTGTCGTTGTGCAGGTCGGCGCGCGTGATGCGCAGCGTCTCGACCTTGTTGCGGCGTGCGATGCCGACGGCGACCACCGTCCCGGGCGCGCCGTGCATGCGCCGCGCGACGTCGTCGTTGGCCATCGCGGCGACGGGTGCGCCATCCACGGAGACGATCGTGTCGCCCGCCCGGATGCCGGCACGTTCGGCCGGCGAGCCCTCGGTGGCGGAGACGACGCGCAGCTGGTTGCGGTCGCCTTCGACCTCGATGCCGATGCCCACGTACTCGCCGCTGTTCTCGCGTCCGACGTCGCGCATGGCGTCCTTGTCCAGGTAGCGCGAGTGCGCGTCGAGGGCGGCCAGCATGCCGGACAGGGCGCCGTCGAACAACGCCTTGTCGTCGGCCTCGCCGACGTAGTTCTGCTTCACCAGGGCATAGACCTCCAGCAGACGTTCCACCTGCGCCTGCGGCAGCTTCAGGGAAGGCTTGGCCGTGTCGTCGGCGTGGGCAAGGGGCGCGCAGGCCAGGGAGAGGGCGCCGAGGACGGCGAGCGCGGTGCGTTTCATGGTGATCCTTTCGTCGATTCGTTCCCGAGATTCTGGCTTGCGGGGGTGTTAAGCGCGGTTAAAGAGGGGTAAATCGGCGTTAAGGCGTTGTAAGCGATTGCTGTCGTTTTTGCCCGTATTGACGCCCGCTTTTTTCTTTTCCTGATGGCAAAAAGCACAGATAATCGATGCTTTGCGCCCCAGGAGAACGCCATGCAGGACCACGACGACTACCCCGCCAGCCCTGCGCGCCGCCGCATCTTCCAGGCCGCGGCCGCCGTGGGCCTGTCGGCATCGATCGCCCCGGCCGCCGACGCGAAGCCCGCTGCCAGGGCGGTCAAACCGACCGCCGGCTCGCTGGACGCCAAGCTGAAGGCGCACGTCAAGAACGTCGTCGTGATCTACCTGGAGAACCGCAGCTTCAACAACCTGTTCGCGGACTTTCCCGGCCTCGCGCACCCGCTGCCGGCGAACGCCGTTCCGCAGAAGGACCGCGACGGCAGCGTCCTCCCGGAATTGCCGAAGATCTGGGGCGGCATGGTGCCGGCACGCCAGAACATCGGCGGCAAGGATTACCTGATCAGGGAAGACGACATCCAGCACCTGCCGAACGCGCCGTTCAAGCTGACGGACGCCGCGGGCAAGCCGCTGCCGGAAGCGATCATCACGCGCGACCTGTGGCATCTGTTCTACCAGAACCAGATGCAGATCAACGGCGGCAAGAACGACGGCTTCGTGGCGTGGGGCGACAACGGCGCGCTGACGATGGGGCATTACGGCGAGACGTCGAAGAACCTGGGCCTGTGGCAGATCGCGCGCGAATTCACCTTGTGCGACAACTTCTTCATGGGCGCGTTCGGCGGCTCGTACCTGAACCACCAGTTCCTGATCAGCGGCCGCGTGCCGGAATTCTTCGATGCGGCGTCCACCCCGGCCGCGAAGAAGATCGCCGTGCTGGAAGACGGCCCGACGGGCTATCGTCTCGCGCTGGCGCCGGATTCGCCGAAGTCGGCGCTGGAGGGCAAGCCGAAGTTCGTCAACAACGGCGCGATCACGCCGGACGGCTACGCGGTCAACACGATGGCGCCGCCGTTCCAGCCGAGCTGGGTGCGTCCGGCGCCGGGCGGCGATGCGCACCTGGCCGATCCGCACGACCCGGCCGTGCTGCCGCCGCAGACCTATCAAACGATTGGCGACCTGCTGTCCGAAAAGGGCGTCGGCTGGGCGTGGTATGCGGGTGCGTGGCAGGCGGCGCTGGACGGCCGCGGCGAAGGCGAGCGCCCGAACTTCCAGTTCCACCACCAGCCGCTCAATTACTTCAAGCAGTTCGGACCGGGCACCGCGGCGCGCGCCGAGCACCTGCGCGACGGCGGCATGGGCGACAGCCCGATCTCCAACAAATTCATCGCCGACGCCATCGCAGGCCGGCTGCCCGCCGTTTGCTTCTACAAGCCGCAGGGGAATTTGAACCTGCACGCGGGCTATTCGGACGTCGAATCCGGCGATGCCCACGTGGCCAACGTGATCGAGCACCTCAAGAAATCGCCGCAGTGGAAGGACATGGTCGTCGTCGTCACTTTCGACGAGAACGGCGGCTGGTGGGACCACGTCGCGCCGCCGCAGGGCGACCGCTGGGGCCCCGGCTCGCGCATCCCGGCCATCGTCATCTCGCCGTACGCGAAGAAGGGCGCCGTCGACCACAATTTCTACGACACGACGTCGATCCTGCGCTTCATCACGCGCCTGCACGGCCTGCCGCTGCTGGAAGGCCTGGCCGCGCGCAACGCGGCGTTCGCGGCGCGCGGGGCGCGTCCGCCAGGCGACCTGACGGGCGCGCTGAGCTTCCGCTGACCGTCAGAAGCGGTGCTGCATGCCGGCGACGATGCTGCGCTGCGTGCTGCCGAAGCCGGCTTCGTCGCGCGCGAGGCTCACGAGCTGGCCGTGCCGTGCCTTCGCATACGCCCCCGTCAGATACAGGTCCGTCCGCTTCGACAGTGCGTAGCGAAGGCGCCCTACGATCATGACCGGGTCGGCGTCGGTCCCGCGCGGGACGTTCCTCACGTCCTGGTAGTAGACGGCGCCGGTCGCGGTCAGCCCTGGTGTGACGAGGTAGTTGGCACCGCCCCAGTACAGGCGCGCACGCACGTCCGGTCCAGGCGCCGATGGATCGAGCCGGTAGTCGCGCATCGCGGCCTGCAGCTTCAGGCGGCCCGTGTCGACCAGCGCGCCCAGATGCCAGACCGTCGCGACGTCGCTCCGGTTTCCTTTCACCCGTTCGTACGTCGCCACGACGGACACCGGCCCGGCCGCATAATTCGCGGCCACCGCACCCTTGGCGCCGTCGCCCGTCGCCGCCTGCTCGCCCGCGCCGTAGCTGGCGCCGACACTCAGGTTGCCGACCTTGCCTGCGTACTTGACCATGTTGTCGAACGCCAGCGTCATGCCGTACTTGCTGGCGCCGCTCGCATTGCCGGCGGGCGCCCAAGAATACATCGGCGCATAGCCCATCGGGTCGTAGGGCAGCACGAAGTCGTAGACTGTCGTGAATGCGCGGCCGAGCAGCAGCGTGCCCCAGCGTCCCGTCAGGCCGACGGTGGCCTGGCGCTTGAACAGCGGGTTGTCGGCGACGCCCGTGTCGGCCGCGATGCCCATCTCAAGTTGAAACAAGGCTTTCGTGCCGCCGCCGAGGTCTTCGCTGCCGAGGAAGCCGAGGCGCGACGTGTTCATGCCGCCCGAATTCACGCGCAGCGTATTGCCGCCGTTCGGCGCCAGGTTCGAGGTCCAGCCGGCGTTCATGTCGACGAGGCCGTAGACGGTTACGTTCGACTGGGCCTGCGCGCCGGCGCAGACGGCCAGGCACCACGCCAGGTGCAATGGCGATGCTTTCATGTTGTCTCCAATGATTGTTGTAGTGTGCGTGGGCGTGCGCCGCCCCGGCCCCCACGCGATGCGAGGGCCTGTTACAGCAGGGGGAGGGAACCGCTCAGCGGTCGACGATCTGTTTCGGCACGAAGGCCAGCATGCAGGCGCCCACCAGCAGGACGCTCGACGTGAGCATCAGGCCCGCGCCCTGCTTGCCGGTGACGTCGTTCAGCCAGCCGACGAGGGACGGGGAAAAGAAGCCGGCCAGGTTGGCGATGCAGTTGATGGTGGCGATGCCCGCCGCCGCCGTCATGCCGCCGAGGAAGGCGGTGGGCAAGGTCCAGAACTGCGACGTGCAACCGATCGCGCCGGCCGCGGCAAGGCTCAGCAGCACGAGCGCCATACCGACGCCGTCCGTGTACGGCAGGGCGAACAGCGCGGCCGCCGCCACCAGCATCGGCACGCCGGTGTGCAGGCGGCGTGCCTTGGTGCGGTCGGAGCTGCGGCCGATCAGGGGCAGGCAGGCGAGGGCCACCAGATACGGGATCGCCGCCAGCAGGCCGACGGTGCCGGCGCCGCTGACACCCGCGTTCCTGACGATGGCCGGCAGCCAGAACGTGATGCCGTACTGGCCCATCACGATGCAGAAGTAGATCGCGGTGAGCAGCCACAAACGGCGGTCGGACAGGAACGCGGCGGCCGAGTGGTGCGCGACCTTGTCGCCGTTCTCGCTGGCGAGATTGCGCTGCAGGACGGCCTTTTCGTCCGGCGCGAGCCAGCGGGCCGCGTCGATGCTGTCGTCCAGGTAGAACAGGATCGCGACGCCCAGTAGCAGCGAGGGCAGCGCCTCCAGCGCGAACAGCCACTGCCAGCCGCGCAGGCCGTGCACGCCGGAGAAGGTCTCGAGGATCCAGCCGGACAGCGGCGCGCCGACGATGCTCGCGAGCGGGATCGCCATGAAGAACAGCGCCATCACCTTGGCGCGGCGCGCCTGCGGGAACCAGTAGGTGATGTACAGGATGACACCCGGCGCGAAACCCGCTTCGGCGACGCCGAGCAGGAAGCGCATGACGTAGAACGCCGTGGGTGAGCCCACGACGCTGAAGCTGGCCGAGATGACGGCCCAGGTGATCATGATGCGCGCCAGCCAGCGGCGCGCGCCGAAGCGGTGCAGGATCAGGTTGCTGGGTACCTCGAACAGGAAGTAGCCGAGGAAGAAGATGCCGGCGCCGAGGCCGTAGACCGTGTCGCTCCAGCGCAGGTCGCTCAGCATCTGCAGCTTGGCGAAGCCGACGTTCACGCGGTCGAGGTAGGCTGCCAGGTAGCACAGCATGAGGAAGGGGACGAGCCGGCGCGTGACTTTCGCGTAGGCGCGCGTTTCGAGGTCGGTGGCGGCGGCCGCCAGGGCGGCCGGCGATGTGACGCTAGAAGTTTTCATCCGTGTCTCCAGATCGTTCTCATTGTGTCACGCGGCCGCCGGAAGTCTTGGTGCCTCCTGTGCGCGGCCGCGCGTGCGGCGGCTGTCAGCGCAGCCAGGACTTGATGCTGGCGGCCATCGCCTGCGTCGAGATGCCGTAGCGGTCGTGCAGCGTCGGCAGCGCGCCGGCGTCGAGGAAGGCATCCGGCAGCGCGATCTGGCGGAATGCCGGTGCCACGCCCGCGCGCAGCAGCGTGCCCGCGACCGCTTCGCCGAGCCCGCCCACGACGGAATGGTTCTCGGCCACGACGACCAGCCGGCCGCTGCGCTTCGCTTCGCGGATGATCGCTTCCTCATCCAGCGGCTTGATGGTGGGCGTGTGCAGCACGGCCACGCCGACGTTGTCCGCCTTCAGCGCCTCGGCCACTTCCAGCGCGCGCATCGTCATGATGCCACTGGAGATCACGAGCACGTCGCGGCCGTCGCGCAGCAGTTTCGCCTTGCCGAGTTCGAACTTGTAGTCGTACTCGTCCAGCACGAGCGGCACCTTGCCGCGCAGCAGGCGCATGTAGACGGGGCCCTGGTGCGCCGCGATCGCGGTCACGGCCTGCTCAGTGTCGAGCGCGTCGCACGGGTCGACGATGGTGAGTCCCGGCACGCCGCGGAAGATGGCGATGTCCTCGGTCGCCTGGTGGCTGGGGCCGTAGCCCGTCGTCAGGCCCGGCAGCGCGCAGGCGATCTTGACGTTCAGGTTTTCTTCCGCGATGACCTGGTGGATGAAGTCGTAGGCGCGGCGCGACGCGAACACGGCGTAGGTGGTGACGAACGGCGTAAAGCCTTCCTTGGCCATGCCGCCGGCGGCACCCATCAGCAGCTGCTCCGCCATGCCCATCTGAAAGAAGCGTTCCGGATAGGCCTGCGCGAACAGGTGCAGGTCGGTGTACTTGGCGAGGTCGGCGCTCATGCCGACGATGTCCTTGCGGTCGCGCGCCAGTGCCACCAGCGCGTTGCCGAACGGGGCGCTCTGCGTGCGCTGGCCTTCGGCGGCGATGGAGGCGATCATCGCCGACGTGGTCAGGCGCGGTTTGTTCGGGGTTGCGGTGCTCATGACTGGTCTCCTGCGTGGCGGGCGTCGAGGATGGCGATGGCCTGCTGCCATTCGTCGGCTTCGACGCGGATGAAATGGTTCTTGTCGCGTTGTTCGAGGAATGGCACCCCGCTGCCCATCAGCGTGTCGAACAGGATCACGCGCGGCTGCGCCTTCGGATGATTGCGCGCGGCATCGAAGGCGGCCAGCACGGCGCCGATGTCGTTGCCGTCGGCGCGCTGCACGAACCAGCCGAACGATTCCCACTTCTGCACGAGCGGCTCGAAGCCGAGGATTTTCGTCGACGGGCCGTCCGCCTGCTGGTTGTTGATGTCGACGAGCGTGATGAGGTTGCCGAGGCCGAAGTGGGCCGCGGACAGCGCCGCTTCCCACGTCGAGCCTTCGTCGAGCTCGCCGTCGGACATCGAGTTGTAGACGAACGCCGGATTGTTCTTCTGGCGCAGGCCCAGCGCCATGCCGACGGCGATCGTGAGGCCCTGGCCCAGCGAGCCGCCGGAGATTTCCATGCCGGGCGTGTAGGTGGCCATGCCGGACATCGGCAGGCGGCTGTCGTCGCTGCCGTAGGTCTCGAGTTCCTCTTCCGGCAGGATGCCCGCTTCCAGCAGCGCGGCGTACAGCGCGATCGCATAATGGCCGTGCGACAGCAGGAATCGGTCACGGCCTTCCCATTCCGGCGCTTCCGGCCGATAATGCAGCGCGTGCCGGTAAGCGACGGCGAGGATGTCGGCCATGCCGAGCGCCTGCCCGACATAGCCCTGGCCCTGGACCTCGCCCATGCGCAGGGCGTAGCGGCGGATGCGGTAGGCCGCGCTCTTCAGGGCGGCGTGCGGATGTTCCATTGGTGTCTCCGGTTGCGGTTGTTCGAATGGGTCCAGTGTAGGAAGGGCCGTCCCGACCGTATAGCGAGTAATTCTTGGCGATAGATGAAACCAGTTCAGCGATACCGCGCGTTGCGCAAGGCTTCACTCAAGGGACTGCAGGCGTTCGAGGCGGCCTACATGCACCGGTCGTTCGCGGCGGCCGCGCAGGAACTGTCGATCACGTCGTCCGCCGTCAGCCATTCGATCCAGACCTTGGAAGAGGCGCTGGGCACCCTGCTGTTCGAACGCGCGCGGCGCGGCGTCGTACCCACGGCGGAAGGGGCGCGCCTGTATGACGTGATCCGGCGTTCGTTCGCCGACATCGACGACGAGCTGCGCACGATCCTCGACCGCAGCAGCCGCCAGCAGGTGGTGACGATCCAGTGCGCGCCCAGCTACGCCGCGATCTGGATCATGCCGCGCCTGCCCGCGTTCCTGCGCGCCCATCCCGAGATCGACGTGCGGCTGTGGGCCGTGCACCAGGCGCCGGATTTTTCCAGCAGCGGCGTCGACGTGGCGGTGACGTATGGGCGGCCGCCGGCATCGACGGGCGTGCACATCGAGCCGATTTCGGAGAGCGAACGCTATGTGCCGGTGTGCAGTCCCGGGCTCGTGGAGGGCTGGACGCTGCCTTTGCCGCCGGGCGACATCGAGAATTTCTACCTGATCCAGAACGACGTCTCGCTGACGTCGTGGGACGACTGGATCGCGCGCTTCGCGCCGGATTGCGGCAGCCCCGTGCGGGGCCTGCGCCTGGACCGCGCCTTCATGACGCTCAGCGCGGCGGAAAACGGACTCGGCATGTGCATCGAGAGCACGGTGCTCGTGCACGATTACCTGCGGCAGGGGAAGCTGGTGTGCCCGTTCGGCGAACTCGCCATCGAGGCGACCGCGCACCACCTGGTCGTCCCGAAGAGCCGGGAAGGGTTGCAGGGGGTGCGGACGGTCGTGGAGTGGATCCGGGGATTCGCTGACTTCAGTGAATGAGCATGCCGCCGTTGACGTCCAGCGTGATGCCGGTGCAGTAGGCGGACAAATCGCTGGCGAGGAACACGACGGCCCCGGCGATGTCGCTCGCACGGCCCAGGCGCGCCAGCGGGATGTCGCTGGCGATCTCGCCTTTTCTCTCTTCCGTCAGCTTGCCCTTGATGATGTCGGTGGCGATCAGGCCCGGCGTGATCGCGTTGACGCGGATGCCGTCCGGGCCGAATTCGCGCGCCATCGCCCGGGTCAGGCCCAGCACGCCGGCCTTCGCGGCCGAGTAATGCGGGCCGCCGAGAATGCCGCCGCCGCGCTGCGCCGACACGGATGACGTGTTGACGATGCTGCCGCTCTGCTGCTGCTGCATGGCGGGCAGCACGGCCTGCGACATCAGCAGCGTGCCGCGCAGGCTCACGTCCAGCACGGCGTCGTAGTCGGCCGCGGAGATGTCGAGCGTCTTGCGCGGCTGGGTGATGCCGGCATTGTTGAACAGGATGTCGATGCGGCCGTAGCGCTCCAGCACGGCGCGGGCGGCGGCGTCGCATTGCACCTTGTCCGTGATGTCGGCCGCGAGGCCGAGGTGGCCCGCGCCCAGTTCCGCGGCCGCGCCGGCCGGATTGGCGCCGGGCAGGTCGAGGATGACGACGCGGGCGCCGTGTTCGGCCAGCATGCGCGCCGTTGCAAAACCGAGGCCGTTGACGCCGGCGCCGCCCGTGACGATCGCCACGCGTTCCTTGAGTAACATGTTCCGTCTCCTGAAAGTGTCGTTGGTGACGCCATGTTCGCGGATGGCCGCCGGCCGGACAAACGAGGAAATCTCAGCGCCGGGCGAAATGAATTCATGTCAGCCATTGCATGCAAGTCATCATGAAAAATGCGCATATCGATAAAACTTTCCTGTTGGCTAACGCGCGCTGTTCAAGAAAACACGGCGATACACTTTGCCACGGCCGTTGTCATTCCAACACGAGCTTGCGCACTGCGGCCCCCGCCAGGCGCCAACTTCATAACAGAGTTCAGGAGAGCGAAACATGCAGAACAAGAACACCTTGAAAGGGCTGCTGGCCGTGTCGGCAGTGGCCGCCATGTTCACTGCCGTCGGCGTCCACGCCCAGACGGCGGCGGTCAGCCAGACCCCGAGCCAGACGGGTACCAGCAGCACCCCCGGCAAACAGAACACCTCGGGTAAAACCACCCGCGAGGGCACCATCGACAACACCAACAGCACGGGCATGGAAAACCGCGCCAACCAGACCGGCGCGGCCGGCATGACCGGTCATGGCGCCGCGGGCATGTTGGGCCAGTCCTCGACCAGCTCGAGCATGGGCGCCAGTGGTGCCGGCCAGGCCGCAGCGGGTGCGCCAGCCAGCGGCGCCAAGCTGAGCGCGTCCGACGAGAAAGCCGTCAAGGACATGGCGATGGCAGACATGGCTGAAGTCGAGACCGGCAAGCTGGCCCTGAGCAAGAGCCAGAACGCCGACGTGAAAGCCTTCGCCCAGCAGATGGTCGACGACCACGGCCAGGCACTGTCTAAGGTGCAGGCGCTGGCTCAGGCGCGCGGCGTGACCCTGCCGACCGAGCTGGACGCCAAGCACAAGGCGATGTCCGCCAAGCTGGAAAAACTGAGCGGCGACGCGTTCGACAAGGCCTACATGGCAGGCGCCGGCGTGAAGGACCACAAGGACACCAAGGCCAAGCTGACCAGCGACGCCAAGAAGATCAAGGATCCGGACGTGAAGGCGCTCGCCGACCAGCACATGCCGGTCGTCGAGCAGCACCTGAAGTCGGCCCAGCAGATGCACATGGCTAAATCCGGAACGACTTCCGGTAAATAAGCCGACACACGGCACTACGCCATCGCAGCCAGCACGCGCGCCCGCTCGTCGGGCGTGCGGTTCTGGCTCATCTTGAATTTCGCTTCGAGGCGCTCGATCGCGATCTCGATGCCGACGGTCGTCCGCACGATCCTGTCGATGAACTCGCGCGGCGCGTCCTCTACCTTCCACCCGTCGCGCGCATCTTCATGGCGCCCCGTCAGCCGCGTCATCTGGCCGAGAATCCACGCCGGATCGTCGATCGCGCGCAGCCGTCCGTGCGCATGGACGACCTGGTAATTCCACGTCGGCACCACGCGTCCCCCGGCCGTCTCGACGTCGTACAGCAGCGGCGACACATAGCTGGACGCGCCCTGGAACAGCACGAGCACCGATGCATCGTCCGCCCGCCAGATCGGATTCGCGCGTGCCACGTGGGCACGCAGCAGGCCGTGCGGCGCCGCGTCGGTGGGCGCCGCCAGCTCGAACGGGATGTGGTCTCCTTCCAGCCCGCCTGGGCCGAGGCGCACGAGCGCGCCCAGCGGATTGGCGGCGATGAGGTCCAGCATGTCGGCCTGGTCGGCCACGGCAAACTGCGTCGGCACGTACATTATTCGTAGCCCTCCACGACAACGTCTCCCTTCAGCGAATTGGCGATGTAGCAGCGCGCGTGCGCTTCGTGATGCAGTTCGGCCAGCGCGGCGCGGTCGGGCTGCCGCTCTCCGTCGAACGCGATGACGGGATCGAGCACGATGCGGGTGATGGCCGGGCGTCCGTCCGGACCGGTATCGAGCAGGCCGACGGCGTGATCGAGGTAGCGGTCGACGACGTAGCCGCGCGCGGCCGCGAGCGACAGGAAGAACAGCATGTGGCAGCTGGCGGCCGCCGCGACGAGGGCCTCTTCCGGATCGACGGCGGCCGGGTCGGACAGCGGCACGGGCACGGACAATGGCGACGACGAGGCCGGCACGTCGATGCCGCCGTCGAAGTGCCAGCGGTGCGCGCGGCTGTAGCGCAGGTCGGTGAAGGCCTGGTCGCCGCGCTGCCAGGCCAGGGTGGCTTCGAATCGTTTCATCATGTCTCCGTGTGCGAACGAGCCTTCATCTTAAGTTCAAGGATGGCTTGCTCAAATGACCAATTAGCGTGAAGATGACAGTACCAATTCCATCGCATCGACATGCACGTCCACGACATCCTCGCCGCCGCCACGCTCGAGCGCGACACGGCCACGCCCCTGTTCCGCCAGCTGTACGTCCATTTGAAGGACGCGATCCTCGACGGCCGCATCGCCGCCGGCGTGCGCCTGCCCGCCACGCGCACCCTGTGCGGCCTGTTGAACGTGTCGCGCCAGACCGTGCTGGCCGCGTACGAGCAGTTGATGGCCGAGGGCTATTTGCAGGGCACGGTGGGGAAGGGCACGTTCGTCAGCGCGTCGCTGCCGGCCGGTGCGCGCGCGGGCGACGCCGCCGCGGCGCCGATGGTGCGGCCGCTGTCGGCGCGCGGAGAGCTCATCGCGGGCGGCATGGCGCGCGTGCTGCATCACGCGGGGCCGCTGCGGGCCTTCCGTGCCAGCATGCCGGGGCTGGACCTGTTCCCGTTCGACGTCTGGCGCCGGCTGGAAGCGCGGCACTGGCGCCATTCGACCGGGGCGCTCGGCTACGGTCCCGGCGCCGGGTACGCGCCGCTGCGCGAGCTGCTGTGCGCCTATTTGCAGGCGTCGCGTGGCGTGCAGTGCACGCCGGACCAGGTGGTGATCACGTCCGGTTCGCAGCAGGCGCTGTACCTGCTGGCCCAGTTGCTGCTCGCGCCGGGCGAAGCGATGTGGATCGAATCGCCCGGCTACCAGGGCGCGGTGGCACCGTTCACGGTGGCCGGTGCGCGCGTCTGTCCCGTGCCCGTCGACGACGAGGGCATGGACGTCGCGTACGCGGCCCGGCACTACCCTGATGCGCGCCTCGCGTTCGCGACGCCGTCGCACCAGCTGCCGCTGGGCGTGACCATGAGCCTGCGCCGCCGCCTCGAACTGCTGCGCTGGGCCGAGGCGAACCGCGCATGGATCGTCGAGGACGATTACGACAGCGAATACCGTCACACCGGGCCGCCGCTCGCGTCGCTGCAAAGCATGGACCGCGCGGGCTGCGTGATCTACGTCGGCACCTTGTCGAAGGTGCTGTTTCCCGCGCTGCGCCTGGGCTACGTCGTGGCGCCGCCTGCGCTGGCTGCCGCGCTGGCGCGCGCAAAAGCCGTCGTCGACCGCCACAGCCCCATCGTGCCGCAGGCGACGCTGGCCGACTTCATCGCCGGCGGCCACTTCGCGCGCCACATCCGCCGCACCCGCGACGCGTATGGCGAGCGCCGCCAAGCCCTCGTCGATGCGCTCGATGCGCGCCTGAAAGGCCGGCTGCGCCAGGGCCCGTCGGACGCGGGCCTGGACCTGTGCGTGCATTTCACGGAGCGGCTGGACGAGGAGACGGTCGCGCATCACGCCCGCGATCTCGGCGTGGACGTGCGCACGCTGGGCTATTACACGAATCCGCAGGCGGGTGCCGCTTGCGCCATCGATCCCGGGCTGCTGCTGGGCTTTTCCGCGTTCACGCCGGACGTGATCCGTGCCGGCGTGGCCGACCTGGAACAAGCCATCGAGCGGGCATCAGTGTGACAGCAGCCAGGCACTCATGTCGACCGCATCCCGCTCGGACACCCCCAGCACGGGCATCGCAGTGCGCGGGTCGATGGCCTGCGGGTTGCGGATCCAGCGCACGAGGTTCGCCTGGTTGTTCGGCAGCGTGCCCGCGATGACGGGGCGCTTGGCCATCTCTTCGAGCGGCCGCCCCACGTAGACCTTCGATCCGGTCACGCCCGGGATCATGTGGCATGCGCGGCAGCCGTATTGCGCGAGGGCGATGCGGCCGCGCGCCGCGTCCCCCTGCAGGCCGGCGGGCGCGCGGTTGGCATCGCCGCAGCCGGCGAGCAGGAGCGCTGCCAGTACCAGAGCAAGCCGGTTCATTTTTTCGCCTCCGCCGTCATCGTCCGGTAATCGTCCGCGCTCAGCGTGGGCAGCTGCATGATGAAGGCCACGCTGGCCCAGAGTTCGTCCTCGCTCAGGTGGTATTCCCAGCCCGGCATGCCGCTCATCTTGATGCCGTGGCGCGTGATCCAGTACACCTCGCGCGGCTTCCAGTGGCGCGTCGCGTCCACCAGCGGACCGGGCACCGGCTGCATGCTCAGGCCATGCTTGGCGGGCGCCGTGCCGGGACCGCCGTGGCACTGGGCACAGTTGTCGCGGTAGACGATCGCGCCGCGCAGCACCTGCTCGTGGTTGCCCAGCGCGGGTTCGGCCACGCTCTTCGCATGGCGCCGCACCGAGTAATGCATACCTTGTTCGAGCATGCTGTAGATGAACGGGAAGTGCTGCGTGGTGGCGCCGATGTCGTACCAGCCGGCGCGCAGCACGATGAAGCCCCGAGCGCGGCGACCGTCCCCGATCCGAGCAGGGTAGCGATGACGGTCATCATGATCAGGCGGGTGCGCGTGGCGGGCATGCGAGTGTCCCAAACGAATCGTGTTAAAAAAAATGCATCGTCTCCGGTATTATAAAAGCCAACTCAACGTCGTGGATTCAACCGTGCCAACCTCCCTGTCACGCTCTTCCATCGCCTGCGCCGCGCTCGTATTGACGTGTGCGGGGCTGCTCGCCGGTTGTGGCGACGACGACTTCCGCAAGCCGTACATCGGCGGCGATGCGAAGATCGGCAAGCAGCTGGTCACGCAATACCAGTGCGGCGCGTGCCACAAGATCCCGGACGTCCCGGGCGCGGGCGGCGAGGCCGGCCCGGACCTGGAAAAGTTCGGGCGCCTCAGCTACATCGCCGGCGGCATCCCCAACGTGCCGCCGCGCCTCGTGGCGTGGCTGCTGGATCCGCCCGCCCTCAAGCCCGGCACGATCATGCCGAACATGGGCATGACGGAACAGGAGGCCAAACACATGGCCGCCTATTTGTACACATTGCGATGAATGGGACGCTGCAATCCGTCCTCCACCCGGCCGGCGCCGACGCCGCCGTCATCAGACAGTTCGCGTGGGTCCTGTTCGGGGCCGCCACCGTCATCTTCGTCGCCGTGATGGCGCTGATGGCGCTCAGCCTGCGCAACAACGCACGGCCGTTGCGGCCCGGCCTGTGGATCGCGGGAGCCGGCGTCGCGTTTCCCGTGCTCGTGCTGTCGGCGCTGCTCACGTGGAGCACGTGGCGCAGCGCGCAGCTCGTGCCGCAAAGCTCGCAGGCCGCGCTGTCGATCTCCGTCACGGCGCGCATGTGGTGGTGGGAAGTGCGCTACCGCGATCCGTCCGGCGGGCGCGAGATCGTCACCGCCAACGAGATCCACGTCCCGGTCGGGCAGGCCGTGTACGTGGGCCTGAACGCGGCCGATGTGATCCACAGCCTGTGGGTGCCGTCGTTGTCCGGCAAGCGCGACATGATCCCCGGACGCGTCACCGGCCTCACCTTGCGCGCCGACCGGCCCGGCGTCTACCGCGGCCAGTGCGCGGAATTCTGCGGCGCCCAGCATGCGAACATGGCCCTGCACGTGGTGGCGCTGACACCCGAGGCGTTCCGCGACTGGCTGCGGCGACAGGCACTGCCGGCACGCGAGCCGCAGGGCGCGCTGCTGGAACGGGGCCGCGCCGCCTTCCTCGAACAGCGCTGCCAGACGTGCCACACCATCCGCGGCGTGGCCGAGACGGCGCGCCTCGGGCCCGACCTGACGCACGTCGGCAGCCGCGCGCACATCGGCGCCGGTCTGCTGCGCACCCACCAGAGCACGCTCGCCGGCTGGATCGCGGACCCGCAGGCCGTCAAGCCGGGCGTGTTCATGCCCGCCGCCGCCGGCACCGACGGCGACACGCTGCGCGCGCTGGCGGCCTATCTCGAGCACCTGCAATGACGGCCCGGGACAACGACCTCGCGCGGTTGGAAGACGTCTGGCGCACGCAGCGCGGCTGGCGCTTTTTCTCGTCCGTGAACAACACGAACATCGGCCTGCTGTACATCGGCACGGCGCTGCTGTTCTTCATTCTCGCCGGCGTGCTGGGCCTCCTGATGCGTGTGCAACTGGCCGTGCCGGGCAATGGCTTCCTCGGCGCGGAAACGTACAACCAGGTCTTCACGATGCACGGTTCGGTGATGATGTTCCTGTTCGCGATCCCGATCGTGGAAGCCATCGCCGTGTACCTGCTGCCGAACATGCTGGGGGCGCGCGACCTGCCGTTCCCGCGCCTGTCCGCGTACGCATATTGGGCGTACGCAATTGGCGGCCTCGCCTTCTTCTGCACCTTGTTCGTCGGCCTCGCACCGGACGGCGGCTGGTTCATGTACCCGCCGCTGACAGGCCTGAAATATTCGCCGGGCCTCAACGCCGACTTCTGGCTGCTGGGCATTGGCTTCATCGAGATCTCGGCGATCGCCGGCGCCATCGAACTGATCGTCGGCATCCTCTTTACACGCGCGCCGGGCATGACCCTGGGCCGCATGCCGGTGTATGCCTGGGCCATGCTGGTCGTGGGCGTGATGATCGTGTTCGCGTTCCCCGCCGTGATCGCGGGCACCGCATTGCTGGAGCTGGAGCGCGCGTTCGACTGGCCGTTCTTCCTCGCCGACCGCGGCGGCGATCCGCTGCTGTGGCAGCACCTGTTCTGGTTCTTCGGCCACCCCGAGGTCTACATCATCTTTCTACCGGCCGCCGGCATGGTGTCGACGATCGTGCCGACCCTCGCCGCCACGCCGCTCGTCGCGCGCCGCGCCATCATCGCGGCCCTCGTCGGCGTGGGCGTGTTCAGCTTCGGCCTGTGGGCGCACCATATGTTCACGGCGGGCCTCGGCACGCTGGAGATGGGGTTCGTGTCCGCGGCCAGCATGGCGGTGGCGGTGCCCACCGCGATCCAGGTGTTCGCGTGGATCGCCACGCTGTGGAAGGGCAAAGTCAAGGCGAACGCGCCCACGCTGTTCCTGCTCGGCTTCATGGCGATCTTCGTGCTGGGCGGGCTGACCGGGGTGATGGTCGCCGTGATCCCGTTCGACTGGCAGGTGCACGACACCTATTTCGTCGTCGCGCACTTCCACTACGTGCTGATCGGCGGGATGGTGTTCCCCGTGTTCGCCGCGCTGTACTACTGGCTCCCGCTCGTGAACGGCAACCGATTATCGGAAGGGCTCGCGCGCTGGGTGTTCGGCCTGATGTTCGTCGGGTTCAATGTCGCGTTCTTCCCGATGCACGTGACCGGCCTGCTCGGCATGCCGCGCCGCGTCTACACGTATGCGGCGGACCTCGGATGGAATGGCCTGAACATGCTGTCGACGGTGGGCGCGTTCACGTTCGCGCTTGGCGTCGTGCTGTTCGCGTGGGATGCGTGGCGTGCGTTGCGCCAGCCGGAACGCCCCGTCGGCAACCCGTGGAATGCGTCCACCCTCGAATGGCTGCCGTCCGAGGACTACGGCAACCGCAGCATCCCGCGCATCGACTCGATCGACCCGCTGTGGGACCGTCCGGAACTCGTACGCGACGTGGAGGAGGGCCGCCACTACCTGCCGCGCACGGCGACGGGTGCGCGCGAGACCATCGCCACGAGTCCCGTCGCGGCGACCCCGCGCTACGTCCTCATCCTGCCCGGCGACAGCTGGCTGCCCTTGATCGCCGCCGCCGGCACGGCCGGCTTCTTCCTGCTGCTGACCGTGAAGCTGAACGTGCTCGCCTGGATCTGCGGCGTGACGGCCATCGCGGCGGTGCTGGGCTGGATGTGGCAGGCGGACCGCGAGAACGCGCACGCCGACGTCGACATCGGCCACGGCGAACGCATCCCGGTCGGCGCCACAGGCACGGCATCGCACGCGTGGTGGGCCGCCATCGTGATGCTCGTCGTGGACCTCAGCATCTTCGCGTGCTTCGCGTTCGCCTACGTGCACGTGACGATGCGCCTGACAGTGTGCCCGCCGCCCGGCGCCACGCTGCCGTCGCAGGACGTGGCGCTGGCCTCCGCCGGCCTGCTGGTGCTGGGATCACTGCTCGTGTGGTTCGCGACGCTCGCCGTCGCCACGCGGCGCCTGCCGTGGCTCGTGCTCGCCGCGCTGGGCTGCGTGCTCGCATCGTGTGCGCTCGACGTGCGCGGCCTGTTCGATGCCGGACTGGATCCGACTGCCACCGCATGGGCCGCGGCCGTCGCCGCGCTCGCGTCCTACCAGGGACTGCATGTCGCGACGCTCGCCGTGCTGGCGCCGTATCTCGCCGCGCGCGCGTGGTGCGGGCTGCTGGGGGAGCGCAGCCGCGCATCGCTCGACACCATTGCGCTCGTGTGGCACATGACCACGTTGCAGGGCATCGCCGGGATGCTCGTCGTGCGGCTCGTGCCGTTGGTGATGACGTGACCATGGCGATGCTGCGCACCCGCGAATCGTTCTGGCGCCGCCTGCTGGCGGGGACGCTGCCGCTGCTCGTGTGGAGTCTGCACTTCGCCTTCACCTACGGCCTCGCGGCGGCCCAGTGCACGCCGGCCGGCATGCGTCCCGGCGGGCCGGACCGCGTGCTGCTCGGGGCCGTCACCCTCGGCGCCATCGGCGCGTGCGCGTGGCTCGCGTGGCGTGCGCGCGGGGTGCCCCGGCGCGACGACGCCGGCCTGCTCGACTGGGCCCGCCTCGTGCTGGCCGTGCTGGCCCTCGTGGCGGTGGCGTGGACGGGCGTGCCGCTACTGTTGGTAGCCGGCTGCGCCTGAATGCCATATTTACATCTGCTGTAAAGAAATTACAACCATCGTTCCATGAATGGCAATCAATGCCCTTCATTTGGCTCATCTGTGCCGAAAATGATCGCGTTCTAAAACTGCTGTCAACCATTTTGGGCAAGATTTA
Organism: Telluria mixta; assembly: GCF_029223865.1. Lineage (NCBI taxonomy): Bacteria > Pseudomonadati > Pseudomonadota > Betaproteobacteria > Burkholderiales > Oxalobacteraceae > Telluria > Telluria mixta. Next base: position 1,435,284 of record NZ_CP119520.1, on the reverse strand, counting down.
ATGCAAAAAAATTTAGGTTTCTTATTAACGACGAGCACGTCAAATGGCGTATAGTGCCCGATTCGTGGGGGAAAAATCCTCACGAAACTAACTAAATAAGAACCGCGCGCGGCCCCGATGCCGTGACGACGAGTTCGAATACATGTCCTAAAACTAGTAAGAACGTGCACAATCATGAGTATTGTCGACGTCGATGTCCTGCTCGAGGATTTGGAGGAGGCCGCCCTTGCGGACCGAATCTCGAGTATGACCCCGCATTCCTGGAGCTCGAGCAGAGTGCGCTCGGCAAGCCAGAAGTCCAGTATGGGGACACGATCGTCCCCGCCGTCCCCCTGAATGGAAGCAAGTCAAGAAGCAGGCCCTCGAGCTGCTCGGCCGCACGCGTGACCTGCGCGTGGCGATGCCGCTCGTGCGTGCGCTGCTGGCGCTGCACGCCATGCCCGGCTTCGCCGACGGCGTGCGCCTGCTCGAACGTCTCGTGGGCGAGCGCTGGGACGGCGTCCATCCGGAACTCGATCCGGACGACGACAACGATCCCACCTTGCGCATCAATTGCCTGGCCCAGTTGACCGACCCGGCGACGACCCTGCGCGAGCTGCGCGAGACCGCCTTCGTCATGCTGCCCGGCCTCGGACCCCTGACCCTGCGCGTGCTGGAGCAGGCGCACGGCGAGGCACCCGTCCCGGACGGGCAGACCGCGCTGGCGCCCGAATCGATCGACGCCGCGCTGGCCGACGTGTCCGATGACGCGATGCAGGTGGCCACCAGCGCCGTCAACGGTGCGTTGGACAGCATCGTCAGCCTGGAGGCCGCGCTCGCGCACCACGTGGGCAGCACGCAGTCCCTGAACCTCACGCCGCTCACGCGCCAGCTGCGCCGCATGGCCGACCTGCTGGCCAGCCGTGTGCAGGCCGCGCCCGAGGCCCCGGACGCCGCACCCGACGGTGACGCCGCCGCGGCGCAGGCTGGCGGCACGGCCGCACCGCGCGCCGCCGGCATCACGGGCGACGTGACCAGCCGCGCCGACGTGGTCCGCATGATCGACAAGATTCTCGCTTACTACCAGCGCTACGAGCCGTCGAGCCCCGTGCCGATGCTGCTGGAGCGGGCCAAGCAGCTCGCGCCGATGACCTTCATGGAAGTCATGGAGAACTTGGCGCCGGACAGCTTGCAGCAGTTGTACGTGATCCGTGGACCCCAGCCGGGCGAGTCCAACGGGTCGGACGATTATTGAAATTCAGGCCGGTAGCAGTTCAATCTAGGAGGAGTAAACCGTGGGCAAAGAAAGTAGCCAGAAGTTCATCGCACGCAATCGCGCGCCGCGCGTGCAGATCGAGTACGACGTCGAAGTGTACGGCGCCGAGAAGAAGGTGCAGCTGCCGTTCGTGATGGGCGTCCTGGCCGACCTGTCGGGCCAGTCGGCCGAGCCGCTGGCGCCGGTCGCGGAGCGCAAGTTCCTCGAGATCGACGTCGACAACTTCGACGAGCGCCTGAAGGCCATGAAGCCGCGCGTCGCGGTGCAGGTGCCGAACACGCTGACGGGCGAGGGCAACCTGGCCGTCGACATGACCTTCGAAAGCATGGACGACTTCACCCCGGCCGCCGTCGCGCGCAAGGTGGATTCGCTGAACAAGCTGCTCGAGGCGCGCGGCCAGCTGGCCAACCTGATGACCTACATGGACGGCAAGACCGGCGCGGAAGAGCTGATCTCCAAGCTGCTCGCCGAACCGGCGCTGATGCAGGCGCTGACGTCCGCACCGAAGCCCACCGAATAAAGAAAGACGGGAGAACGACATGTCCGAAGCGTTAGCACAAAGCCAGCAGGAGTCGGGTACGCTCGAGATGAGCGACTTCGGCGCGCTGCTGCAGAAGGAATTCAAGCCGCAATCCGACAAGGCCAAGGAATCGGTCGAAGTCGCGGTGCGCACGCTGGCCGAGCAGGCGCTCGCCGGCACCAACCTGATCACCAGCGACGTGCTGGGCACGATCCAGGGCCTGATCGCCGCGCTCGACAAGAAGCTCACGGAGCAGGTCAACCTGATCATGCACACCGAGGAGTTCCAGAAGGTCGAAAGCGCCTGGCGCGGCCTGCACTACCTGGTGAACAACACCGAAACCGACGAGATGCTCAAGATCCGCGTGATGAACATCTCGAAGAACGACCTGGGCAAGACGCTCAAGAAGTTCAAGGGCACGGCCTGGGACCAGAGCCCGATCTTCAAGAAGATGTACGAGGAAGAATTCGGCCAGTTCGGCGGTGAGCCGTTCGGCTCCATCGTCGCCGACTACTACTTCGACAACAGCGCGCCGGACGTCGAGCTGCTGTCGTCGATGGCCAAGGTCGCCGCCGCCGCGCACGCGCCGTTCATCGCGGCCGCCGCGCCGTCCGTCATGCTGATGGAGTCGTGGAACGAGCTGGCCAATCCGCGCGACCTGACCAAGATCTTCCAGACCCCGGAACACGCCGCATGGCGTTCGTTCCGCGAGTCCGAGGATTCGCGCTACGTCGGCCTGACCATGCCGCGCTTCCTGGCGCGCCAGCCGTACGGCGCCAAGAGCAACCCGGTCGAGGAATTCGACTTCGAGGAAGACACCAGTGCGGAAGGCAGCAAGAACTACACGTGGGCCAACTCGTCCTACGCGATGGCCGTCAACATCAACCGCTCGTTCAAGGAATACGGCTGGTGCTCGCGCATTCGCGGCATCGAGTCCGGCGGCGCGGTCGAAGGCCTGCCGGTGCATGCCTTCCCGACCGATGATGGCGGCGTCGACATGCAGTGCCCGACCGAGATCGCAATCTCGGACCGCCGCGAGGCGGAACTGGCGGCCAACGGCTTCATGCCGCTGGTGCACAAGAAGAACACGGACTTCGCCGCCTTCATCGGCGCGCAGTCGCTGCACAAGCCGGCCGAGTACGACGATCCGGACGCCAGCGCCAACGCCGCCCTGGCCGCGCGCCTGCCGTACCTGTTCGCGACCTGCCGTTTCGCGCACTACCTGAAGTGCATCGTGCGCGACAAGCTCGGTTCGTTCAAGGAGCGCGACGAGATGGAGCGCTGGCTGACCAAGTGGATCATGCAGTACGTGGACGGCGATCCGGGCAGCTCCAGCGAAGCGACCAAGGCCCAGAAACCGCTGGCCGCCGCCGAAGTGGTGCTGGAAGAAGTCGAAGGCAACCCGGGCTACTACACGTCCAAGTTCTTCCTGCGCCCGCACTACCAGCTGGAAGGCCTGACCGTGTCGCTGCGCCTCGTGTCGAAACTGCCGTCGGCAAAGGCTTGAGCCGTTTTTGAAGTCCCGCGCGGGTCGCGTGCCCGCGCGTATTCGGAAGTACAACCAACTAGGAGAATAAGACATGGCATTGGATATGTTCATCAACATGGGCGACAAGATCAAGGGCGAGTCGCGTGACAAGGTCCAGGGTCCGAAGGGCGACATCGACGTGCTGGCGTGGAGCTGGGGCATGAGCCAGTCGGGCACCACCCACATGGGCGGTGGCGGCGGCGCCGGCAAGGCCAACTTCCAGGACATCTCGTTCACGAAGTACATCGACAGCTCGTCGAACGCGCTGATGACCGCCCTGGCCAAGGGTTCGCACATTGCCAAGTGCGTGCTGATGGTGCGTAAAGCCGGCGAAGGCCAGCAGAAATACATCGTGATCACCATGGAAGAAGTGCTGGTCACCTCGATCTCGACCGGCGGCAGCGGCGGCGAGGACCGCCTGACCGAGAACGTCACGCTGAACTTCGCCAAGGTGACCTTCGCCTACACCCCGCAGGACAGCAAGGGCACGGTCGCAGGCGACAAGACTTTTGTCTGGAACATCGCAGAAAACGCCGACGCCTGATCGAGCAGCCGCGCATGGCTTGCCGCCGCCGTTCGCGCGGCCGGCAAGCCGGTTACAGAATTTTTAAAGGGGACGAGCGATGCTTGCGCAACAGCTGATTCGTGATGGAGACCTGGCCGGCGCGCTCGCCGCGCTGCAGGATGCGGTGCGCAAGAACAGCGCCGACCCGAAACTGCGCGTGTTCCTGTTCCAGCTGTTGTCCGTGCTGGGCCAGTGGAACCGCGCCCTGACGCAGCTGAACGTCGCGGGCGAAATGGATGCCGGCGCGCTGCCGATGGTGCAGACCTATCGCGAGGCGATCCAGTGCGAGGCCTTGCGCGCCGAGATCTTTGCCGGCCGCCGCGCCCCCGTGATCTTCGGCGAGCCGCAGCCGTGGATGGCCCAGCTGGCCGAAGCCCTGAAGCTGGACGCCACCGATCCGGACGCCGCCGCCGCACTGCGCGCCGCCGCGTTCGACGCCGCGCCCGCGTCGCCCGGCACCCTCGACGGCACGCGCTTCGACTGGCTGGCCGATGCCGACGGCCGCCTCGGCCCCGTGCTGGAAGTGATCGTCAACGGCCGCTACGTGTGGGTGCCGTTCATGCGCATCGCGCGCATCGAGATCGACCCGCCGGCCGACCTGCGCGACGCCGTCTGGACGGCCGCCACCTTCACCTGGACCAACGGCGCCCAGGCCGTCGGGCTGATCCCGACCCGTTACCCGGGCAGCGTCGACGCCGGTGACGACGCGCTCAAGCTCGCACGCAAGACCGAGTGGACGGGCGAGTTCCCGCTCGGCCAGCGCATGTTCACGAACGGTAGCGACGACTTCCCATTGATGGACGCGCGCCTGATCGAATTCGACAGCACCGAACATGGCTGAACTGGCACCGCGCGAGCGCCTGCAACCTTCGCTGCTCGACCGCCTCACCGACGATGAACCCGACCAGGAGGTCGAGTCGCGCGAACGGCGCGTGCTGTCGGTGCGCGGCCTGCGCGAAGGCGTGCTGCGCGACCTCGCGTGGCTGCTGAACACGACCAACCTGCTGTCGGTCTCCGACGTGCCGCGCCTGCCGCACCTGGCGAACTCCGTCCTCAACTACGGCATGCCGGACATGTCCGGTGCGTCGCTGGCCAACATGAGCGCGGCCGACCTGGAGCGCGCGATCCGCCAGGCCATCTGGGATTTCGAACCGCGCCTGATCCGCTCGTCCGTCACCGTCAAGGTCGTGCCGCAGCAGGAATCGATCAGCAAGATCATGTTCGAGATCCAGGCCGACATGTGGGCCCAACCGTATCCCGAGCGCCTGTTCCTCAAGACCGAGCTCGATCTCGATCTTGCCCAGATCAGCCTCACCGAATTCTCCAGCACACGGACATGACCAACCCACGCCTGCTTCGCTACTACAGCCAGGAGCTGCAGCACCTGCGCGAGATGGGCGGCGAATTCGCGGTCCAGTACCCGAAGATCGCCGGCCGCCTCGGCCTGGAAGGCTTCGAGTGCGCCGACCCGTACGTCGAGCGCCTGCTGGAGGGTTTCGCCTTCATGGCCGCACGCGTGCAGATAAAGATCGACGCCGAGTTCCCGCGTTTTACCCAGCACCTGTCCGAGCTGGTCTACCCGCACTTCCTCGCGCCGACGCCGTCGATGGCGATCGTGCAGCTGCAGCCCGACCTCGGCAACCCCGCGCTGAACGCGGGCTACCGCATTCCGCGCGGCGCGGCGATGCGCAGTGTCCTCGGCAAGGACGACGCCACGGCCTGCGAGTACCGCACGGCGCACGACGTCACCCTGTGGCCGATCGAACTCGTCGAAGCGAAGTTCTTCACGCACGGCGGCGCCATCGCCGGCGTCGAGGCCAGGCTGCCGGCGGGCGTGAAGGCGGGCCTGCGCCTGCGCCTGCGCACGACCAACGGCATGCCGTTCTCGAAACTCGGACTGGACCGCCTCACGCTGCACTTGCGCGGCAGCGACGAGATGCCGGGCCAGATCTACGAAAGGCTGCTGGGCGGCGTCCTCGGCGTGCTCGCGCTGCCGGGCAGCCGGCAGGGCCGCCACACGCTGCTGCCGAAGACGGCGCTGCGCCCGCGCGGTTTCGCCGAGGAGGACGCGCTGCTGCCCAGCGGCCAGCGCAGCTTCCAGGGCTACCGCCTGCTGCAGGAATACTTCGCGTTCGCGCAGCGCTTCCTGTTCGTCGAGCTGGCGGACCTGGGCCCGGCGGTGGCGGCGTGCGCGGAAACAGAGCTCGAAATCATCGTGCTGCTGGCGCGCGGCGACGCGCGCCTGGAACAGTCGCTCGACCACACGAATTTCGCGCTGAACTGCACGCCCGTCGTGAATTTGTTCCAGCGCCGCGCCGACCGCATCAACCTGACCGGCGACCAGTTCGAATACCACGTGCTGCCCGATCGCACGCGGCCCATGGATTTCGAGGTGCACCAGATCGAGAGCGTGACGGGCTACGGTACCGGCACCGACGCCGAACAGGAATTCCACCCGCTGTACAGCGCGCGCGACCTGGGCGCCGCGGCCGTCGCGGGCGAGGCCTATTACCAGATCCGGCGCGAGCCGCGGCTGCTGTCGCAACGCCAGCGCCAGCGCGGCCCGCGCTCCTCGTACGTCGGCTCCGAGACGTTCATCACGCTCGTCGACGCGCAGGAAGCGCCGTACCGCCACAACCTGCGCCAGCTCGGCCTCGTCGTGTGGTGCACGAACCGCGACCTGCCGCTGACGATGTCGCTCGGCGTCGGCAAGACGGATTTCATCCTGGAGCAGGGCGGACCGGTGCAATCGGTACGCGTGCTGGGCGGCCCGAGCCAGCCTTTCCCGTCGTTCGCCGAAGGCGGCATGGCGTGGCGCCTCATCAACCAGCTGTCGCTGAACTACCTGTCGCTGGCAGACACCGACCCGGACCAGGGTGCGCGCGCGCTGCGCGAACTGCTCGCGCTGTACTGCCATCCGCTCGACGCGGCAAGCCAGCGCCAGGTGGAAGGCGTGCGCTCGGTCTCGTCGAAACCGGTCACGCGGCGCATGCCCGCGCCGGGGCCGATCACGTTCGGGCGCGGCCTGGAGATCACGGTGACGATGGACGACGGCGCGTTCGAAGGCGCCGGCGCGTTCGTGCTGGGCGGGGTGCTCAGCCACTTCTTCACGCAATACGTGTCGATCAATTCGTTCACGGAGACCGTCGTGCGCACCGTCGGCCGCGGCGAGATCATGCGCTGGAATGCAGCGGGGGGCGCATGCGCGATCCTGTAGACGTCGAACGCAGCCTGCAAGAAGACGGAACAGGCATGGACTTCTTCCAGGCCCTGCGCCTGCTGGAGAACGCGCACCCGGACAAGCCCCGCATCGGCGCATCGCTGCGTCCGCGCGACGACGCCGTGCGCTTCGGCCGCGACCCGTCGCTCAATTTCGAGCCCGGCGCGCTGGCCGGTTTCACGCCGGCCGAAGGCGATGCGCGCGCGCGCCTGGCGGTGAACTTCCTCGGCCTGTTCGGCCCCAACGGCCCGCTGCCGCTGCACCTGACGGAGTATGCGCGCGACCGCGCCCGCAATCACAACGACCCGACGCTGGTCGCGTTCCTGGACGTGTTCCACCACCGCATGGTGTCGCTGTTCTATCGCGCGCGCGCCGCGGCCGACCCGGCCATCAGCCTGGACCGCCCGGACAGCGACCGCTTCGCCGATTACGTGGGCAGCCTGTTCGGCATCGGTGCGCCGGCCCTGCGTGGGCGCGACGAGATCGGCGACTTCGCCAAGCTGCACTTCGCCGGCCTGATGGCCAACCAGCGCCGCCCGGCCGCGGGCCTCGTGACGATCCTGCGCGCGTATTTCAAGCTGCCCGTCGAACTCGAACAATTCGTCGGCCACTGGATGAAGATCCCGCTGGACGGCCAGACCCGTATCGGCATGGAAGACCGCGGCAACCGCCTCGGCACGTCGGCCGTGCTGGGCACGAAGGTGTGGGATTGCCAGCACAAGTTCCGGCTCGTGATCGGCCCGCTCGATTACGAGGACTACGAGCGCATGCTGCCCGGCGGCGCCAGCATGACACGCGTCGTCGACTGGGTGAAGAGCTACGCCGGCACGGTGCTCGACTGGGACGTGCGCCTCGTGCTCAAGCGTCCCGACGTTCCACCCCTGAAGCTGGGCGCGCGCCGCCTCGGCTGGACCACTTATCTCGCGAGCGGCCCGGCCGCGCGCGATGCCCGTCAACTCTTGATCAACCCGACCGCCCGCCAGGGCTGACCCCACGCGAAAGAACCGATCATGGCCGAAATCTCCCGTGTCGCACTGTTTGGAAAACTCAACGCGCTGTGCTATCGCGCGATCGAAAGCAGCACGGTGTTCTGCAAGCTGCGCGGCAATCCGTATGTGGAGATGGTCCACTGGGTGCACCAGATCCTGCAACTGCAGGACTCCGACCTGCACCGCATCATCCGCCACTACGAACTGGACGCCGCCGTGCTCGCGCGCGACGTGACGGCCGCGCTGGACCGCCTGCCGCGCGGCGCCACGTCGGTGACGGACCTGTCGTCGCAGCTGGAAGAAACGGTGGAGCGCGCGTGGGTGTTCGGCACGCTGATGTTCGGCGAATCGTCGGTGCGCAGCGGCCACCTCGTGTTCGGCATGCTGAAGACGTCCAACCTGCGCAACGCGCTGTACGCGATCAGCCGCCAGTTCGAGCGCGTCAAGGCCGATGACCTGTCCGACCGCTTCGCCACCTTGCTGAAGGAGTCGCCGGAAGCGAAGATGGCGGCCAGCGACGGCTTCCAGGCCGCGGCGCCCGGCGAGACATCCGGTGCGATTGCCCCGGCGCAGATGGGCAAGCAGGAAGCGCTGAAGAAATTCACGGTCGACCTGACGGAACAGGCGAGAAGCGGCAAGATGGACCCGATCGTGGGCCGCGACGACGAGATCCGGCAGATGGTCGACATCCTGATGCGCCGCCGCCAGAACAACCCGATCATGATCGGCGAGGCCGGCGTCGGCAAGACGGCCGTCGTGGAAGGTTTTGCGCAGCGCATCGCGCGCGGCGACGTGCCGCCCGCACTGAAAGAGGTGCAGCTGCTGGCGCTGGACGTGGGCCTGCTGCAGGCCGGCGCCAGCATGAAGGGCGAGTTCGAACAGCGCCTGCGTTCCGTCATCGACGAGGTGCAGGCCAGCGAGAAGCCCATCATCCTGTTCATCGACGAGACCCACACGCTCGTCGGTGCAGGCGGCGCGGCCGGTACGGGCGATGCGGCCAACCTGCTCAAGCCGGCCCTGGCGCGCGGCACGCTCCGCACGATCGGCGCGACCACGTTTGCCGAGTACAAGAAGCACATCGAAAAGGACCCGGCGCTGACCCGCCGCTTCCAGAGCATCCAGGTCGACGAGCCGAGCGAAGAGCGCGCGATCCGCATGATGCGCGGCGTGGCGTCGACGATGGAAAAGCACCACCAGGTGCAGATCCTCGACGAGGCGCTGGAAGCGGCCGTGCGCCTGTCGCACCGCTACATCCCGGCGCGCCAGCTGCCCGATAAATCCGTGAGCCTGATCGACACCGCCTGCGCGCGCGTGGCCGTGAGCCTGCACGCGACGCCGGCCGAGGTGGACGACAGCCGCAAGCGTATCGACGCGCTGAACGTCGAGATGGACATCATCCGCCGCGAAGGCGCGATCAGCATCGAAGTCGGCGCACGCGCTCATGAAACGGAGATCGCGCTGGCGGCCGAGAAGGAACGCCTGGCGGGCCTGGAGCAGCGCTGGAACGACGAGCGCGCGCTCGTCGACGAACTGCTGTCGCTGCGGGCGCAGCTGCGCGACGGTGCGCAGCCGGTCGAAGGCACCGGGTCGAAGCTCGAAACGGCAGCCGCGGAACCGGCGGCCAACGAGGCCGAACGCACCGCATTGAAGGAACAGCTGCAGGCCGTGCAGGCGAAGCTGACCGCGCTGCAGGGCGAGACCCCGCTGATCCTGCCGACCGTCGACTACCAGGCCGTGGCGGCCGTCGTCGGCGACTGGACCGGCATCCCCGTCGGCCGCATGGCGAAGAACGAGATGGAGACGATCCTGAATATCGCCTCCACGCTGAGCCAGCGCGTGATCGGCCAGGACCATGCGATGGAGATGATCGCCAAGCGCATCCAGACCTCGCGCGCTGGCCTGGACAACCCGAACAAGCCGATCGGCGTGTTCATGCTGGCCGGTACGTCCGGCGTCGGCAAGACGGAAACGGCGCTGGCGCTGGCCGAAGCCCTGTACGGCGGCGAGCAGAACCTCATCACCATCAATATGAGCGAGTACCAGGAAGCGCACACGGTGTCGACGCTGAAAGGCGCGCCGCCGGGCTACGTGGGCTATGGCGAAGGCGGCGTGCTGACGGAGGCCGTGCGCCGCCGGCCATATTCCGTCGTGCTCCTCGACGAAGTGGAAAAGGCGCACCCGGACGTGCACGAGATGTTCTTCCAGGTGTTCGACAAGGGCTTCATGGAAGACGGCGAGGGCCGCTTCATCGACTTCAAGAACACGCTGATCATCCTGACGACGAACGCGGGCACGGACCTGATCGCGGGCCTGTGCAAGGACCCGGACCTGATGCCGGATCCGGACGGCATGGCCAGCGCGCTGCGGGCGCCGCTGCTGAAGGTGTTCCCGCCGGCGCTGCTGGGCCGCATCGTGACGATCCCGTACTACCCGCTGTCGGACGACATGCTGGGCAAGATCGTCAAGCTGCAGCTGAACCGCATCAAGAAGCGCGTGGAAGCGCGCTACAAGATCCCGTTCGAATACGGCGACGACGTCGTCAAGCTCGTGGTCTCGCGCTGCACCGAGAGCGAGTCGGGCGGCCGCATGATCGACGCGATCCTTACCAACACGATGCTGCCGGACGTGTCGCGCACGTTCCTCGACCGGATGATGAAGGGCGAGGCGATCGAGCGCGTGCGGGTCCTGGTCAAGGACGGCCAGTTCGACTACGAATTTTAACGGGACGGAGGAGAATCGAATGATCAAGTACAGCGACCTTGGCGCGCACCGCAGGCTGAATGAGATCGTCATGGCCGGCAGCCACGATGCCGGCATCACGGGAGGCGACAAGAACGCGCAGACGCAAACGCTCGATATCGGCCAACAGGCCCGGGCGGGCGTGCGCTTCTTCGACCTGCGCATCGCGGCGTTCGCGACCAACCAGCTGGAACACGGCGTCAAGAAAGTCGAGATGCGTGCGTTCCACGCCGACGGCATGCTGCACAAGGTGGAAAACAAGACGCGCGGCGTGGTCGGCGCCACCGGCACGACCGTGCTCGAGCGCTCGAAGCTGAAAGGCGGTACAGACAAGGGCCTGGGCCTGGCCGAAATGCTGGATGACGCCTACGACTTCGTGTCGAGCGCCGATTTTTCGGGCGAATTCCTGATCCTGAAATTCGACAAGTGCACGAACTGGAAGCTGATCGCCGGCATGTGCCAGGCCAGGTTGGGCCAGAAGCTGTACACCGGCGGCGGCAACCTGAATACCAAGACGCTGGCCCAACTCGCCGGCAAGGTGATCGTCGCCTTCATGCCGGAAGGGTATGCGCAGCTGGACGTCAACGAGCGCGTGGGCATCACGCCCATCAAGAACCTGTACAAACCGCCCGCGAACTACGATCCGGCCGTCGCGGGCCTGCAGTACTGGGGCGCCGGCGGCACGAATCCGATGAACGGCAAGACCCAGAAGGGGAAAATGCAGGAGAACATCTCGAACCAGTCGAAGATCATGCGGACGGCGACCATGGGCGTGAAGGTCAAGAAGCATTTCCAGTTCGCGCGTTCGGTCGAATACCGGAACGGCGCGGCGAGCCCGCACGCCATGGGCATGATGTACTGGACGACGACCGGCCTGCTCGCCAGCATCAAGTCCCGCAACGACAACCTGTGGACCGCAAAGAACCGCATGGGTCTGAGCGAGATGTGGCTGAACATGTTCATGGATTTCGCGGAATACCTGCAGAACGCGCTGCCGGACAACATCAACCTGGCCTCGTACTCGTCGGGAGGCACGCTCAAGATGTTCATGCCCAACATCGTGATGATCGACTTCGCCGACGACGACAAGTGCCAGTACATCTACGACCTGAACAACCTCGCAGCCGTGCAACTGGCCGCGGTGACGCGCGCGATCGAGCAGGGCGACGAGGTCGGGTAAGCCGTCATGATCGTGAACCGCTTCGTCCCCGTGACCTGCGTGGTCTGCGGCGACCGCATCCCACCGCACGTGTCGGGCGGAGCGGTGCGCCAGGGCGGCCCTTACCCCAGCTGCGCGGCGGCGGCGTGCCGGATGGTCGTCGGCCGCCGCGCCGGGATGGGCGATGCCGCCTTCGCGCCTTACCTGGCGCGGCAGGCGGCGCAGGTGCGGGAACGGCGTGCGACCGTCGCGGACGTGCAGGCGCAGGACCATGACCGGCAGCTTGAAAACGCCGCGGCGTGGTCGTACCTGGCGCGCCGGGTGGGCGACGCTGCGGATCCGAACGGGGGCCTGCGCATCGCGCTGCCATCGGGGCCACGCCGCACGCGCGCGCTGGCCGAGCGGCGCCGCGCGGGTTACCGCCGGCGCCTGATGGACTTGGTTTCCCAGGCCCGTGACGCGGTCGAGGAAGTGCTGGCGGACGACACGGAACACGCGGTATCGACGCTGCCCGGCCGCCTGTGCGGCCTATGCCGCGGCGGCTGCTGCACCCGCGGCGGCGACCATGCGTACCTGACGGCGGGAACGCTGCGCGCCTATATGCGCCGGCATCCCGAGATGACCGATGTCGAGGTCGTCGAGCGCTATGTGGCCAGCCTGCCGCCGGCGAGCCAGGCCGGATCGTGCATCAACCACACGCCCGCCGGCTGCGCGCTGCCGCGCGACATGCGCAGCGCGACCTGCAACGCCTACGCGTGCGAGTCGCTGGCGCGGCTGCTCGACGCGCAGCGTGGCGATCCCGCCCCGCGCGTCGTGCTGGTCGTCCAGCGCAGCAAGGACAAATGGACGCATGCGGGGAAGGACGTCGATGACCGGATGGTCGGGATCGCGAGCCTGACCGAAGCAGGCACGCGGCGCTTCCGTATGCCCGCCAAACACGTTGCAACTTCAGATGGCATCCGCCATACTGATCGTTGCGCTCGAGATTGAACCAGCGGCGCTGCCACAGGAAGAAGTCATGCCAAACCAAGTCTCCATGGGCGCCATGATGACGTGCACCTTCGGCGCCGCGCCATCCTCGCTGGTGGTCCTCCCGAAGAACAAGGTGCTGGCCGAGGGCCCGCCCGCCGCCAACATCATGGACCACGTCCCGCTCGTGAACATCATGCCGTTCGGGATGTGTCAGTCGCCCGCCAATCCGACGGTGGCTGCGGCCACCGCTGCGGCGCTGGGCGTGCTCACGCCCATGCCGTGCGTGCCGGCGACGTCCGCGCCCTGGGTGCCCGGCGCGCCCACGGTCCTCATCGCCAACATGCCGGCGCTCGACAACGTCTCCAAGTGCATGTGCAACTGGGGCGGCGTGATCGGCTTCACGAATGCCGGCACCGTCAAGACCATGATTCCTTAACCGTCCGTCGCCGCATGCCCATCCTGCCCACCCAGACCCACCGCGAAGCCGCCGTCAAGACCATCCTCGGCGGCGACGATCTGCTGTTCAAGCGCATGCAGTGCAGCGAGGCGCTGGGCCGCCTGTCGGAGTTCCGCATCGAGCTGGCGTCCGAACTCGTCGACATCAAGATCGCCGACGTCCTCGGCACCGGCATGACCGTGAGCCTCGACCTGCCGCAGGGCGGCAAGCGCCACTTCCACGGCATCGTGACGCGCTTTGCCTACCAGGGCTGGCGCGACGGCAAGCCGTCCTACCTCGCCATCGTGCGTCCGGCCTTGTGGCTGCTGACGCGTTCGACCAACTGCCGCATCTTCCAGGAAAAGAGCGCGCTCGACATCCTCAGGGACGTCATCGGCGAGTACGGCGGGGCGATCGCACTGGACGACGGCATGCTGTCCGCGACGCCGGCGCAGCGCGAATACTGCGTCCAGTACCGCGAGTCCGACTTCGATTTCGTCTGCCGCCTGCTGGAAGAAGAGGGCATCTATTTCTACTTCAGGCACGCGGACGGCGAGCACACGATGGTGCTGGCCGACGGCTATGGCGCGCACGCGACGGTGAGCGGTTACGACAGCATCCCGTTCCGCGATGAGGAAAAGGCGCGCGACGCCCTGGAAGAAGCCGTGACGCGCCTGCATCCGGGCGGCGAGATCCAGCCGAGCGCGATGGCACTGAACGACTTCGACTTCGAGAAGGCGTCGTCCAGCATCAGTGGCGGCCTGCGGGTCAAGGCCAGCATGCCCGCCCCGTTCGGGCAGCAGAGCTACGAACACTACGATTATCCCGGCCGCTACCATGTGGCGGACACCGGTACCGGCTTCGCGCGTGCGCGCATGGAAGCGTTGCACGGGCAGGGCGAGCGGATCGAGGGCGCAGCGAGTGCGCGCGGCCTGACGACGGGCGCGCTGTTCACGCTGGCCGACCATCCGCGCGACGACCAGAACCGCGTATTCCTGGTCACGTCGGCCGAGACGTCGATCACCGGCGTCGACTACCGTTCGGATGCCCGCAAGGAGGGCTGCAATGAGCGGCTCAAGTTCGAATGCAGCTTCCAGGCGATCGGCAAGGAGCACAGCTACCGCCCGCCGGCGACGGCGCGCAAGCCCATCGTGCAGGGACCGCAGACGGCGATGGTGGTCGGCAAGGCGGGCGAGGAGATCTGGACCGACAAGTACGGCCGCATCAAGGTGCAGTTCCACTGGGACCGCGACGGCAAGTCGGACGAGCAAAGCTCGTGCTGGGTGCGCGTGCAGCAGGGCTGGGCCGGCAAGGGCTGGGGCATGATGTTCGTGCCGCGCATCGGCATGGAAGTCGTCGTCAGCTTCCTCGAGGGCGACCCGGACCGGCCGCTCGTCACGGGTTGCGTCTACAACGGCGACGCCATGCCGCCGTACACGCTGCCGGCCGACCAGACCAAATCGACCATCAAGTCGAACACGTCCAAGGGCGGCAACGGCTTCAACGAGATCCGCTTCGAGGACAAGAAGGACAGCGAGGAGATCTTCGTCCAGGCCGAGAAGGATTTCAACCGCGTCGTGAAGAACAACGACACGCTGAAGGTCGGCTTCGAGAAGAAGGACAAGGGCGACCAGACCATCGAGATCGCCAACGACCAGAGCCTCGACGTGGGCAACGACCGCAAGGTGCACGTCAAGAACGACCAGACGGTCGCCATCGACAACAACCTGTCGACGACGGTCAAGAACGACGAGACGCGCAAGGTCGACAACAACCAGAGCGTCAAGGTGGGCAACAAGATCGTCATCGAGGCAAATACGTCGATCGAGCTGAAGGTCGGCGGCAGCAGCATCAAGATCGAAGCGGCCAAGATCACGATCAAGTCGCCGGAGATCGCGGTGCAGTCCGACGCGAACACGGAGATCAAGGCCGGCGCGATGATGCAGGTGAAGTCGGGTGCCGTGATGACCATCGAAGGCGCGCTCGTGAAGATCAATTGAGGCTGCCATGCGATTCCGACTTCTTTTTGCCTGCTTGATGCTTGTCCCGGTTGCGCTCCGCGCCGAAGAGACTCGCACCGTCCTGACCCTGGCCGACCAGCCGCTGCGCCTGATCCGCGGCGCGGCCGTGTACAAGGCCGCCAGCGGCGTCGCCGTGCAGAAGGACGACATCCTCGAGACGGAGGCCGCCGGCGCGCAGGTGGAAGCGGGCGCGGATGCGATCGTCGCGCTGGGCCCGCAGAGCCGTGTGCTCGTCGCGAACCTGGCGGCGGACGGCAAGTCGCCCGTCGAACTCGAGCTGCTGCAGGGCTGGGCCAAGGTGTATGCCAAGGGACGCCGCGCCAGCGTGGTCACGCCCGCGCTGCAGGTGACCGTCCCGACCGGCTCGACCATCGTGCATGCGGGCGACGGCATGGATGCCGTGTTCGCGGAAGAGGGTGAGCAGCAGGTCGCCAGGTCGGGAACGACATTGAAACTCGCCGCCGAACAATACGCCGGCATCGACACCAGCAAGCCGCAGCCGGTGGTTGGTCGCCCGCCGCGTGCCTTCGTGAGCGCAATGCCGCCGGCCTTCCGCGACCACCTGGCGCGCGTACCCGGCGTCAGGAACGCCGGCAAGGTGGCGCCCGTGAAGGAACGCGACGCCGCGTTTGCCGACGTGAACGACTGGCTGGCGTCCGCGCTGCCGGCGCGCCGGCGCTTCGTGGCGCGGTTCAAACCGCGCCTGGCCGACCCGGATTTCCGCAAGCAGCTCGACCGCGCACTCGGCCAGAGCCCCGACTGGAAGCCCGTGCTGTACCCGGCCCGTCGTCCGGACAATGGACTGTTCTGACGCCGCGCCAACCAGAATTCAATCAGGAGAACACATAACATGAAACTTTCGATCGCCGCCAAATTCAACCTGGTGTTCGTGTCGATCTTCGCCGTCGGCTTCCTCGCCGCCGGCGTCGTCGCGGACCGCCTGCTCAAGGAGAGCGCGCGCGAGGAAACCCTGCAGAACGCACGCCTGCTGCTGGAAGCGGCCAAGAGCGTGCGCGGCTACACCGCGAGCCAGATCCAGCCGCTGCTGAAGAACCAGATGAAGTTCGAGTTCCACCCGCAGTCGGTGCCGTCGTATTCGGCCGTCGAAAACCTCAACGTGATCCTGAAGTCGTACCCCGACTTTTCGTACAAGGAAGCGACGCTGAACCCGACCAACCTGCGCGACAAGGCGTCGGACTGGGAAGTGGACGTTGTGCAGACCCTGCGCAACAAGCCGGACATGAAGGAATTCGTCGGCGAGCGCGATACCGCGACGGGCCGCAGCCTGTATATCGCGCGCCCGCTGCAGATCAAGGATCCGGTCTGCCTGGGTTGCCACACGACGGCCGCCGAAGCGCCCAAGACCATGGTCGACATCTACGGCCCGAACAACGGCTTCGGCTGGAAGCTGAACGAAGTGGTGGGCGCGCAGGTGATCTCCGTGCCGATGACCGTGCCGCTGGCGCGCGCCAACTCGATTTTCAAAACGTTCATGGCGTCGCTGTTCGGCGTGTTCGTCGCCGTCTTCATCGCACTGAACGTGATGGTCCATTTGTTCGTCACGCGCCGCATCAAGCGCCTGGCGACTGTCGCCGACGACGTCAGCATGGGCAAGTTCGAGGCGGACGAATTCGACGTCAAGGGCAACGACGAGATCAGCGGCCTGGGTCGCTCGTTCAATCGCATGCGTACGAGCCTGAATAGCGCGCTGAAGATGCTGGAAGAGTAAGCAGGACAAAGTCAATGGCAACAATCGACAGGATAGGCAAGTACCGCATCGACGGCGTGCTGGGCAGCGGCGCCATGGGTGTGGTCTACAAGGCGTACGACGCCGACATCGCGCGCACGGTCGCGCTCAAGACGATCCGGCACGAGCTGCTGGACGGCCTGCAGGAAGCCGACATCGTCGCCCGCTTCCGCAACGAGGCGCAGGCGTCGGGGCGCCTCGTGCACCCGAACATCGTCGCCGTGTACGACTTCGGCGCGTACGCGGACACGACCTACATCGCGATGGAATACGTGGACGGCACGCCGCTGAACGCGTTCCTCGTCAAGGACGTGCCGATGGACCTCGCGGCCAGCATCACCTGCATCACGCAGCTGCTGCGCGCGCTTGACTACGCGCACACGCGCGGCGTCGTCCACCGCGACATCAAGCCGGCCAACATCCTCATCACGGGCGACGCGCAAGTCAAGATCACGGACTTCGGCATCGCCAAGATCGAGTCGTCGACCCTAACGCAGGTGGGCGCCGTGATCGGCACCCCGAGCTACATGTCGCCCGAACAGTTCAAGGGCGAGACCGTCGACGGCCGCTCCGACCTGTTCGCCGTCGGCATCGTGCTGTACCAGATGCTGACGGGCGTGCGGCCGTTCAGCGGGCCGGCATCGACCGTCATGCACCAGATCATCCACGAGATGCCGCCGCGCCCGAGCGAGCGCCAGCCGTCGCTGAATCCCGCGTTCGACGCGGTGCTCGCGAAGGCGATGGCCAAGCGCGTCGAGGACCGCTACCCCAGCGCACAAGCCTTCCTGGACGCGCTGAACGCCGCCTACATGCAGCAGACGGGCGGTGTGCCGCTCACCGACGAAGACAACGAGCGCACCGTGCTCGCGTTCCAGCGTCCGGTCGTGCCCGAGCCGGCGCGGCCCGCGCATCCCACCGGCGCGTCGCAGAGCATGCCCGCGACGGGCAGCGCCTCCAGCCTGACCAGCGCCCCGGAGTGGCTGCACAGCCTGGCCCCGGACCTGCAGACGGCGCTGTCGACGCAGATCGGCCCCGTCGCGAAACTGGTGCTCAAGAATGCGGCGCGCGACGCCGTCGACCTGGACGACCTGTGCAACCGGCTGCTGCCGCACATCGGTTCCGATGCGGGCCGCACGCAGTTCCAGGACAGCGTCCGCGACATCAAGAAGAAGCACGGCCTGTCCACGCTGGCCACGATGAGCGGCCGCAGCCAGGCCAGTGCGCCCAAGACGCAACTGACGCAGATGACGGGCATGCCCACGCTGCTGCAACTGAGCCCCGAGCAGATGGAAGCGGCGCAGATGAAGCTGGCCGTGTATGTCGGTCCGATCGCGAAGGTGCTCGCCAAGCGCGCATCGAAGATGACGGGGAACGCCGACGAGTTTTATCGCCTGCTGGCCGAAAACCTGCCCGACCCGCAGGAACGGGCGCGCTTTCTGAAGGACGTGGGGCGCAGTTGAGAGCCGACGTGCAAATGTATAATCGTTCGATTCACCCAGGACTCCAATGCCCATCACACTGAGCGTCTACATGTACCGCAATGCGGCGCCGGCACAGGCGCTGACGCGGCGCTTCGACCAGCTGGGCGGCGCCATCGGCCGGGCGCCCGGCAACGACCTGGTGCTCGACGATCCCGGCAAATACATCTCGCGCCTGCATGCGCGCGTCGAGTACCGCGACGACGCGTTCTGGCTCGTCGACGTCGGCAGCAACCCGAGCCTCGTCAACGACCGCCCCGTCGGCACCGGCCGTTCCGTGCAGCTGGAAGACGGCGACCGCGTCACCATCGGCGACTATCAACTGTTGGCCAGCGTGGAGAGCGAGGCGACGGCATTCATGCCCGCCGCGGCGCCGCAGCCTGTGCCGCCGTCGCCGCTGCAGGTTGCACCGCCACCACCCCCCGTCACGCCCGACCTGCCCATGAATCCGGACGACTCGCTGGCCAATGCCGGCATCCTGGACGTGGGCGGCGATCCGCTGAACCCGAGCTTCGATCCGCTGGGCCTGAATCTGTTCGGCAGCCCGGCGCCGGCCCCCGCGCCCGCGCCCAGCGTGCCGGCATGGCGCGGTGCCGAGAGCGATCACGTGCCGCCGGAGCAGTTGCCGTTTGCGGCGCCGCCCGCGCCCGCGCCCATGCCGAGCTTTGCGGCGCCGCATCCGCAGCCCGCAGCGGCGATGGCGATTCCGGACGATTACGATCCGCTGGCCGACTTCCTGCCGCCACGCGTGCAGGCGGCACCGGCACCGGCACCGGTGCCCGCACCGCTGCCGGTCGACCAGGCCGAAGCGACCGCGTTCGCGCCGAGCGCGCCGCCCGTGATGCCCGTACCTGCCGCGCCACCGCCTCCGCCTCCGCCTCCGGTGCAGGCCGCGCCGCGCGCCCCAGGCACCGCGGCGGCGGACGACCCCGTGATCCAGGCCCTGATGCGCGGCCTGGGCCTGTCGGAACTGAACACGAAGCGCAGCGCCGAGGAGATCGCGGAACTGGCCGGTGCCATGCTGCGCGAAGCGACGACCGGCACGATGGGCGTGCTGATGGGCCGCGCCATGACCAAGCGCGAGAGCCGCCTGGACATGACGATGATCTCGGCCGCCGCCAACAATCCCTTGAAATTCTTCCCGGACGCCGACAGCGCGCTGACGCAGATGATCAACGGGACGATGCCGGGCTATATGCAGCCGGCGCGCGCGTTCGCCAACGCGTTCGACGACCTGAAGGCGCACGAGCTGGCGATCATGGCCGGCATGCGCGCCGCGCTCGAAGGTGTGCTCGCCCGCTTCGACCCGGCCGCCATCGAGGCGCGGCTGCAGGTGCCGACCGTGATGGACAAGATGCTCGCGGCTAACCGCAAGGCCAAGATGTGGGACCGCATGGTCGAGCTGTACACGCAAATGGCCAGCGAGGCGGACAGCGATTTCCACCGCCTGTTCGGCGAAGCCTTCGGCAAGGCCTACGAGGAACAGATCGCGCGGCTGCGCCAGGCGCGCCGCTGACCTTCCATCAACCGATACTCCAACCACTGCCAACGAATGTCCTGGAATAGTAAAGTCATCTGGTCGGAGGGCATGCTGCTGCAGCCCCAGCACCTGCAACAGCACGACCGCTACCTGCACAGCGTGATCGAACACCGCGTCGCGGGCGTGCGCGCCTACGCGTGGGGTTTCACCAGGCTGGTCATCGACGAACAACTGCTTGCCCAGGGCAAGCTCGCGCTGCTGGCGGCGAGCGCCGTGCTCCCGGACGGCACGACCTTGAACCTGCCGCAGGACGACGCGCTGCCCGAGCCGCTCGACATCCCGGAGGATGCGCGCGATGCGCTGATCGTGCTGGCGCTGCCGCTGCGCCGCATGGGCATCGCGGAAACGGGCGACGACCCCGGCCCCGACAACTTCGCGCGCCATCGCCCCGTCGACTACGAGGCGATGGACAGCAATGGCCTCGACAACAGCGCGCTGATGCAGGTGGGCAGCCTGCGCCTGCGCGTCGCGCTGGAAAAGGACGTCGTCAACGCCTACACGACCCTGGGCATCGCGCGCGTGATCGAGCGGCGGCCGGACAACCGTGTCGTGCTCGATCCGGCGTATTGCCCGCCGTGCCTGGACTTCCGCGTCGCGCCGCGCCTGTCGGCCTTTGCCGATGAACTGGTCGGCCTGCTGAACCAGCGTGCGCAGGCGCTGGCGGGTCGATTGAGCCAGCCCGGTGTCGCCGGTGCCGCCGAGATCGCGGACTTCCTGATGCTGCAGCTCTTGAACCGCAGCCTGCCGCTGTTCGGCCACCTGGCCGGCATGACGGGCCTGCATCCGGAGCGGCTGTATGCGGAACTGGCGCAACTGGCCGGCGAACTGTCGACGTTCAGCCGCCCGGACAAGCGCGCCGCCACGTATCCCGTGTACCGCCACGACAAGCTCAATGAAAGCTTCGCGCCGCTGATCGAGGACGTGCGTGCGGCGCTGTCGCTCGTCGTCGACCCGCGCGCCGTCGCGCTCACGCTGGAAGAGCGCCAGTTCGGCATCCGCGTGGCCGTCGTGCCGGACAAGGAATTGCTGCGCACCGCGACGTTCGTGCTGGCGGTGAACGCGCACATGCCGCCGGAAGCCGTGCGCAGCGGCTTCCCTGCCATGGTCAAGATCGGGTCGATCGAAAAGATCCGCGACCTGGTCAACCTGCAGCTGCCGGGCATCGCCCTGCGCGCGCTGCCCGTGGCGCCGCGCCAGCTGCCGTTCCACGCCGGCTACACCTATTTTGAACTCGACAAGGCGGGCGAGCACTGGGCCCAGCTGCAGAATTCCGTCGGCTTCGCGATGCACATCCCGAACGAGTACCCGGGCCTGCAGATGGAGTTCTGGGCCATCCGCAAGTAACTGGAGGATCGCTTGAGCGAACCCACGAACCCCATGCAGGACCCCGACCGCACCGTGCTGGTGCCCGCACCCGGCGGGCGCCGCACGGCGCCCAGCCAACCGCCGGCTTCCGAGCCGCCGCGTCCTCAACCTTCCGGCGTGCCGGCGCAGCTGCACGGCGTGGGCCTGAATCCGCTCGTGCGCGCCGCGAATCCGCTGCTCGATCTCGTGCCGCCGCTGCGCCGCATGGCGTCGCATCCGGACGTCGAGGCGCTGCGCATGCAGCTGATTCAAGCGATCAAGACGTTCGAGACGGCCGCGAAGGCCGCGCATGTGAACCACGACCAGATCGCGGCCGCGCGTTATTCCCTGTGCACCCTGCTGGACGAGACCATCTCGTCGACGCCGTGGGGCGGCGGCGGCGTCTGGGCCAGCCGCAGCCTGCTCGTCGCGTTCCACAACGAGGCATTCGGCGGCGAGAAGTTCTTCCTGATCCTGCAAAAGCTGTCGCAGGCGCCCAAGGAAAACGTCGACGCGCTGGAGCTGATGTATCTGTGCCTCGCGCTCGGCCTCGAAGGGCGCTACCGCGTCATCGACAACGGCCGCAGCCAGCTGGACGCGCTGCGCGAACGCCTGCAGCAGCTGATCGCGCAGCAGAAGACACCCGTTGAAACCGAGCTGTCGCCGCACTGGAAGGGCGCCACGGGCAAGGGCGAACCGCTGTGGCGCATGGTCCCCGTGTGGATCATGGCCGCCGGCGCCGCCGTCATCCTGATCCTGCTGCAGCTCTTCCTCGGCCACCGGCTGGGCAATGCGTCCGATCCCGTGTTCGCGAACCTGCTGTCGCTGAAGACTGCACCGCCTGCGGCTGCGACACCCGCATCGCCGGCGCCGGTCGTGCCGCGCCTGGCCGGCTTCCTCGCGCCCGAGATCGCGCAGGGCCTCGTCACCGTCGTCGACAGCGCCGACCGCTCCGTCGTCACGCTGCGCGGCGACGGCGTGTTCGCATCGGGCAGCGGCGACGTCTCCGGTGCCTATCTCGGCCTGCTGGGCCGCATCGGCGACGCGCTGAAGACCGTGCCCGGCAAGGTGATCGTGGTAGGCCATACGGACAACACGAAGCCCGGCCTGTCGGCGCACTTCCCGTCCAACTACGAACTCTCGAAGGCCCGCGCCACCGCCGTGCGCGACCTGCTGGCCGAACGCGCC
The DNA here is from genome assembly GCF_029223865.1 of Telluria mixta. NCBI lineage: Bacteria > Pseudomonadati > Pseudomonadota > Betaproteobacteria > Burkholderiales > Oxalobacteraceae > Telluria > Telluria mixta. The sequence goes on along the minus strand of NZ_CP119520.1, from coordinate 1,412,583 downwards.
GGCCCCGAAGCGCGCTACAGCGTGGAAGGCCGCGGCGACTCGGAACCGCTCGCGTCGAACGACACGCCGGCCGGCCGCTCGCGCAACCGCCGCGTGGAGATCGTCCTGCTGACGCCTGCGACGGCACCTTGATCCCGATACGGAATTCGCAATGAAAAAGTTCTTCACCTGGCTGATCAAGCCCGCCGTGCTGGCCTTCCTGGGCGCGCTGCTGCTCGCGCTGGTCATCTGGTTCGAGTTACCGCTGGTGTCCTACGACGGCCACTATCCGTTCGCATCGGAGACGGTGCGCTGGACCTTCATCCTCATCGTCTTCGCGCTGTGGGCCGGCTGGCTGGGCTGGCGCTGGTTCAAGGCATGGCGTGCCAATCGCGAACTGATGAAGAGCGTGGCCGGCGAGGACTCCCAGCCGGCGCCCGCGCCCGAGGAGGGCGCCGCCGAAGTCGCGCAGCTGAACAAACGCATGCAGGACGCGATCGCGATCCTGAAGAAGGCGAAGACCGGCGGCAAGGGCGGCCTGTACCAGCTGCCGTGGTATATGTTCATCGGCGCGCCGGGCAGCGGCAAGACGACGGCGCTGACGCAGTCCGGCCTGAAATTCCCGCTCGCCGACGCGCTGGGCAAAGGTGCGATCGGCGGCGTGGGCGGCACGCGCAACTGCGACTGGTGGTTCACGGACGACGCCGTGCTGCTCGATACGGCCGGCCGCTACACGACGCAGGACAGCAACGCCCGCGCCGACAAGGCCGCATGGACGGGCTTCCTGCAACTGCTGAAAAAATACCGCCGTCGCCGTCCCATCAACGGCGTGATCGTCACCATCCCGGTGAGCGATCTCCTGCAGGACACGGAAGCGGGCCGGCAAGCGCAGGCCCAGGCGATCCGCGACCGCCTCAAGGAATTGCATGATCAACTCGGCGTGCGCTTCCCGGTCTACGTGCTCGTGACGAAGTGCGACCTGCTGGGCGGCTTCGTCGAATTCTTCGATGCGCTGGGCCGCGAAGAGCGCGCGCAGGTGTGGGGCATGACGTTCCCGCTGCAGGACGGGATGGATGGCGACGCCGCGCTGGCCGCGTTCCCGGCCGAATTCGAACAACTGGAAAAGCGCCTGCAGGAACGCGTGCTCGCGCGCATGCAGCAGGAGCGCGACCCGCACAAGCGCGCGCTCGTCTACAGCTTCCCGCAGCAGTTCGCGGGCATCGAGGACGTGTTGAAACGCTTCCTGGACGACGTATTCGCATCGAACCGCTACGAACGCCAGGCGCTGCTGCGCGGCGTCTACTTCAGCAGCGGCACGCAGGAAGGCAGCCCGCTGGACCGTGTGATGAGCGCGATGGCCGCGTCGTTCGGCCTGGAGCGCCAGGCGCTGGCGCCGAACGCCGCCAGCGGCCGCAGCTACTTCATCACGCATCTGCTGCAGCAGGTGATCTTCCCCGAGGCCGAGCTGGCCGGCGTGAACCACGCGCTGGAGAAGCGCCGGCGCATGATCCAGTGGGGTACCGTTGCTGCCATCGGCATCGCGTTCGTGCTGCTGGGTGCCGGCATGATCACGAGCTATGTGCGCAACCGCGCGTACGTCGCGGACATGGAAGCGAAATCGGCGGACATCGCGAAGCAGGTGGCCGCGTTGCCCGCGCAGGGATCGACGGTGCAGCTGCTGCCCGTGCTGGACGCGCTGCGCACGCTGCCGGGCGGCTACGACGACCGCGACAAGGGCGCGCCGCTCTTGAACCGCTTCGGCCTGTACCAGGGCGACAAGCTGGGCGAAGCCGCGCGCATCGCCTACCGCAAGGTGCTGCAGGACACGCTGCTGCCGCGCCTGCAGCAGCGCATGGAAGACCAGCTGCGCAGAAGCGCGGCCAACAGCCCCGAGTACCTGTACGAAGTCCTGCGCGTCTACTTGATGCTGGGCGACGCGAGCCACTTCGACGCCGAATCCGTCGCCGCCTGGGCCGCGCTGGACGATGCGCGCAACCTGAAGGATGCCAGCGACGACCAGAAAGGGGCACTGGCCGCGCACGAGCTGGCGCTGATGGAAAACTTCCGCAGTGGCCAGGCGATGCCGCGACTCGATCCGCAACTGATCAGCGACACGCGTCTCACGCTCGCGCGCATGCCGCTCGAACAGCGCGTCTACAACCGCCTGAAACGCCAGCTGATGCGCGAGAAGCTGCCGGAGTTCAGCCCCGCCAGCGCGGGCGGACGCGAAGCCGCGAACGTCTTCGTGCGCAAGAGCGGAGAGCCGATCACGCGCGGCGTGAACGGCATGTTCTCGCCCGCCGGCTATGCGAAGTTCCTCGAGATGAGCAACGAAGCCGTCGACGACGTCGAGAAGGAACGCTGGGTGCTGGCGCAGCAGGAAGCGACGCAGGCCGGCAATCGCGACCAGGTCCGCCAGGCCGTGCTGCGCCTGTACTACGACGACTACATCGCGCAATGGGATGCGCTGCTGGCCGACGTGAGCCTGCGTCCGTTCGGCACGCTGGAGCAGGGCGCGCGCATCACCAATCTGCTGTCCGGCGCGGACTCGCCGATGCGTAAATTTCTCGTCGCGGCCAGCAAGGAGACGACGCTCGGCGGGACCAAGGCGCCGCTTGCGGCATCCGTCACGGCTGCCGTCAAGGGCAAGCTGGACGCGTACAAGAAGAAGCTGGAAAACGCGATGGCGAGCACGGACGATGCCGCACCGGCCGCACCCGTCAAGGCCGCGAATCCGGTCGACGCCCACTTCGAAGACCTGCACAAGATGACGGCGGGGACGCCGTCGCCGCTGGACCAGTCGCTGGGCATGCTGAAGGACGTCGCGGTCTACCTGGACAGCGCCGCCGCCGCCAAGCGCACGGGCGCGCCGCCGCCACCGGGCGACGCGCTCGCGAAAGTCAAACTGGAAGCGGACGGCAAACCGGCCCCGTTGGGTACGATGCTGAAGTCGATCGACAACGGCGGCGCAGGGCTCACGTCCGGCAGCGAACGCGAACGCCTGAACGCCTTGTGGACCGCGGGCCCGGCGCAGTTCTGCCGCCAGGCCGTCGCGGGCCGCTACCCGATCGTGAAATCCGCCGCGCAGGACGTCACCGCCGACGACTTCGGCCGCATGTTCGCGCCGGGTGGCCTGATCGACGACTTCTTCGCGAAGAACCTCGCGCAGTACGTCGACATGGGCGGCGCCCAATGGCGCTGGCGCGCGACCGCGAACGACGGCACGCTGGGCATCCCGCAATCCACGCTGGACGAATTCCAGCGCGCTGCAAAAATCCGCGATGCGTTCTTCGCGAACGGCGGCCGCCAGGCATCGATGCGCTTCGACCTGAAGCCGGTGTCGCTCGATCCTTCGATTACCAAATTCGTGCTCGACATCGACGGGCAGGCGTTGACCGCCGCGCCGGGCGCGCTGACGCCGGCGTCGTTCCAGCTGCCGAGCGGGAAGGGCAGCGGGCAGGTCAAGCTGGACATGACGCCCGCGAGTGCGCACGGCTCCTTACACACGGAAGGCCCGTGGGCGTGGTTCCGCATGCTCGACAAGGCGACCGTGGCGCCCACGGCGCAGGGCGAGCGCTACAACGTGACGTTCGACGCGGACGGCCGCAAGGCCGCGCTGGAGCTGACCGCGAGCAGCGTCGTCAACCCGTTCCGCCGCGCCGTGCTGGAACAGTTCCGCTGCGTGGACAAGCTGTGACCGGGTACTTCGGCAAGGTCTCCACCCTGGGCGACTTCGTGTCGCGCGGGCTGCCCGATGGGCTGGTAGCGGCCTGGGATGCGTGGCTGCAGCAGTGCATTCATGCGAGCCGGCAGCAGTTGGGGGAGCAGTGGTTGAATCACTATCTCACCAGTCCGGTGTGGCGGTTTGCGATTGCGCCCGGAATTCTCGGACCGGAAGGACTGGGCGGCGTGATGATGCCCAGCGTGGATCGCGTCGGGCGCTACTTCCCGTTGATGATCGGGGCCGTCGGCGCGCCGCCGTTGCTGGACTGGTTTCACAAGCATGCGGCCTGGTATGACGCGATCGAGGATCTGGCGCGGGCATCGCTGGATTCCGCGTTCAGGCTGGCGCAGTTCGATGGGATGCCGGAGCCGGCGTTGATCGATGCCGCACAGGCCGCGCCCGTCGGCGGGGCGTGGCGGTTTGCGCTGGACCAGGACGTCGGCGAACGCGTCGCCGCGGTGGCGTTGCGGGGGCACAGTTTGTGGTGGACCGACGGGGCGCCTGGGGTTGCGCCGTCGATGCTCATGTGTGCCGGGCTGCCGGGGGCGCAGCGGTTTACGGCGATGCTGGATGCGCGTTAGTGCGGATCGAAGCAAAATACGTCTTAGATGGTGCGTGCCAAGGGCCGCAATCGGCCAGAAGCAGACGTAGGCGACCCTCAGGACAACCCGACCTCGGACTCATTGGAGTATTTGTATGGATCAAGTCCAAACTTTCCTCTGCGCGGCTGCGAATGTGGAAGTCCCGGCCTACCTCGTTCTTACCCAAAAGACTTACACCGTAACCGCACCCGGAAACGACGGTTGGTACGCCGAGAAAGACGGCTTGCGCTTTCAGGCCGAAAACTTGATAGAGCTGCTTGGTCTTGTCAGCATGTATGAGGCGCGTGGTCCCAACTGGGCAGCTGCAGACCAAGAGATTAACGACTTCTTGGCGAAATACGATCACTAAACTCCTGTGTCCGCTTCGGGTCGGTCTCTGTCGTACACTGGACGGCAACAGCCGGCCAGGAGTAGACATTGCCCTGATGTGAATTTCTCGAAGATGTCATTGGCGAACGCCATTTATGACTTATACAGACCAGCTTGAGCAAGAATGGATCAGGTCGTTGATTTGCGAAGCGGAGCGCGACCTTGTGTTCCTTTGCCATATCACTACAAGTAGCTTCGGTGGGCCGACATACGCAAAGGATGAGCTTCCCTTGGCGATCGGGCGAGTTTCAGGTTCGCTTATCAAGTCAGGATGTACGGTTGGCTTTGGAAATCCCGACGATAAAACATGGCAACCCGAGGCAGACTTAATTAACGCTGAAGACCCAGGTGCAGAGATTACAGCTAGGTGGCTTTCAGATCCAGAGCAAGTAGAGTTCCTTGTTTTCGCACGTCGACATGGCTGTTGAGATTGGACGAAGGCGAAGGTTTGCTTCGAGGTGGTTGCAGACGTTCGTGACACTTCACGAGATTTTTCGATGTAGCAAGGTGCTATGCTGTCCCGACAGTCTGCAACTGGCCAAAAGCGATCGTCCACTTATCCTGTTGCGAGCCTTATCATGAAACTGGTTAGCCGTCTCGTCAGCCCATACTTTCCGTTTTCGGGGCCACTATCCCGGTCAGAAAAGCGTCTATCTACAGGCTCCCATCGCGGTACATAGTCTGTCCGGTCAGCACGACAACGTCTGGTATCGGGATTACGGTTGAGCCCTACATCGTGTTACATGCGCCAATATCAGCTGTGGAACTAAGTAGGGCTATCAGTCAAGCACTGGAGAGATCGCATAATGGCGTCGCCCATCCTCTAAATTGGAAGGAATTAGCTGCCTCGAGATTGGCGGCTACGGTCGTCAAAAGCGAAGCGACATTTCAGAAGCAGACGTCACTAGTTTCCTTGATCTCTGACGGTAACACTGTGACCTTCACACCGCATCGAAACGGCAGCGCAACCGGAGACGACAAGGGTTTCCACCCAATTCATGAGTGTGGAGGTGCGGGTGAAACTGCCGGCTCAAGAAAATTTTGGCGAGACTGCCCTTTGGGTCTTTGAACGTTGTATTTAACTTGGACTACGAAGTCCACTCCATGTAGCTGCTGCCTGTCGTAACAGTCCGTGAACTTTGCAACCAAGCAAGCTGGTATGCTGGGTCCAACGGCCTAGATCGGCCAATAGCGGTCGTTCGAATCGCTGCCATATCTAGGTACCGTCATGAACCTTCGACCTTCAAACGTTCCGCTTCAACTACATCACCTGATTGCTCTCGCTGAAAAATACGGAATCGCTGATGACCGGGCACGGGAATGCCTCATCGACAACTGCTCGCAAGACGAGAGGCGCTCATTGAAGGAAGCTGTCGAAAGATGCGACGACGAGTTTGACTGTTGGCTTGCGGGACCAGAGGCGGAAGGCCCCGAATACACGAACGAGTACATCGCTTTTAGCGCGCTTCGAATGGCGGCCGAGTTCGCTTAGCCAGCTTTAGCTACGTCCGCTATGGGTCGGAATCTGCCTTACACGAAGCGGCCGCGAAGGGGAAAGAGCAGACTTGCGGTGATTTTGTTCAGCGAAAAATAGCTTGTGACCATCCGTGCATTTTTACTGTCTCGGATGCCGTAGACTGTTGATATGACACTACAAAGCCAACTACGCATCGCGAACGCTCTCATGGTCGTCGGCATTGTGCCGCTACTGCTGGGCATCGCGTGGATCTTTTCTGTCATTGCCTATGCGAAGGAGCATAAAGGGCAAATGGGAGGGTCAGATGCATTCCTGATGATTGGTGTGCTTTTTGTGACCTATGTACTTGCGTTGCTCGTGAGTGGTTCTAGCGCTCTGTGGTCGGCTCATCTGGAAAGGCGTAATACTGGAACACAAGCTCCTGCTTCCAAAGTTGTCCGACGCAGTGTCTATGTGATTTTGATTGCGCCGTTCCTCTGGTATCTATGGATTACTTTCTCTCTTTTATAATTTGACCATGGTTTTGCGATAGCTGTGAGACTTCTTCTATCGGCCAGGAGCGGTCGTTGGCGGTGTAGCGAAAACAATAAGGTGGTGAGCGAAATGAGCATGCTTGCGGTAGTGGGTCTTTTGATTCTGCTGTCGATACTCTGGCTAAGGTTCGGAACTAGCATTCCCAAGGGATATCAATTTCGAAAGTGCCAGGGTGCACAGTGGCGTAGAGCATTTCCACAAGCTACTAAGGAGGACATAAGAGAGTTCCTCTTGCTCTTCGTTGCCGCTTTTGCCTTTCGGGACAGTGAGAAATTAAAGTTCAGCCCTGACGATCGGATCTGGGAAATCTATCGCGACTTGTACCCCAACCGTTGGGTCGCGGACGCGTTGGAAATTGAGACATTGACCGATGACCTCAAAGCTAAACACGGAATCGCGCTCGGCGAAATTTGGACTGAAAAACTGACGTTAGGTGAGTTGTTTGCTCGCTTACAGAACGCACGCATCTAACTATCAGCCCTCGTCACGACCGTCCCCTACGGGTCGGCTACTGCCGTACAATGAACGGCCGAGTTCGGCCAAGAGCGGACATGGGCCGACCGTTTAAACATTGTTGATAGACCTACTCTGCGCATAAAAATGAAAATTCAAAGTTGGTCGCTTATAGCTGGCGCGGCCGCGTTTGGAATCTACGCAGTTGTTATGGCTGCAACGTCTGGCTTTGGGCTGCCGGCCGCCTTTTTTTCAGTCCTTATCGCTTTCGTTGCAGGATGCTTCCAAGCAGACGCAACCCGATTCTTTGCAGGCTTGACGCTGGCCTTGTGTTGCTGGACTGGCTTAGGTTTAGTTGTAGGGACAGCGTCTGAACGCTTATCGGCAATTGTTCTCGTGCCAGTCGTACTAACAATGGCGTTTGGACTTGGAGCGATAGCATTTTTCGCCGGATACCTGACGCGCCGGATCGCTAAGACGTTGAAGTCATAGCTCGAACGTCTGCAATGGGTCGGAAGCGGACGTCGTTGTAGGCCCGCATTCGGCCAACAGCGGACCTACGTGGAGCATGGATCAGTTTGTGAACTCAGCCATAACCGCATCGCTATGAACCCATCCTTGCACATTGCCGCTAACGGGCACCTGAATCTCGATTTCGGCGATTACGATTCCGTGGCATACCAGCAGGCATGCGCTAAACTCGAAAACGAACTCGGGTTTGCTAGACATGGCGGCATCGTCGCCGGACTCGATGAAGGAGTATGCCCGTCGTTCTTACGTGCCGAGCTTGAGATTTCCGCCGGTTGGGATAACTGGAGCGGTAGTTATCTGCTCGCGAATTCAGATGCAGGCGACGCGATACTGCGGCGTTTGTACGCCGAACTTCAGTAGGAATTGTGTGACCAAGCCACGTTCGTTAGAGCTTACTTGGGACGGCAGCCAACGTGTGTATTGGGTCGACAGCAGTCATACACTGAGCGGCAGCAACGGGCTAGGAGAAGACGTAGAAGAGCAAGGAAACCAATGATTTATCTCGACTGTTCAGGCGTGCATTTTGGGTCGCAGCTAGACGAGAAGCATCTGTTTGAATGGGCGCTGGAGATTCCTGGCGTTCTTCGGTGGGAACAAGATACCTTGGTGGTGAGAACGAACCTGTCGCAGCCGTCCCTCAGAGACCTGTTAGCTTTGTTCAGCCGCTATCAAATACCGATGGCTCAACTTGCTCAGTTCCGAACGACCAGGAACGAAGGCTGGTTTGCCGCACCACAGATGTACTGGCATACGCGCGTGTTCGGTAAGCCCAGCCGCTAACAGCATTGCTGCCCAAGGTCCGCCTTGGATCGGCTACCGCTATCTGTTACGCCCTTGTGCGTGTTCACTTTTGCAAACTGCTATGCTGATGACAGGCAGGCCCGGCCAGAAACGGACTTCGTCCAGGTTGTCCGCTTGAACCTCGGCTCTTGAAATAACGCTCATCGACAGAGAACGAAAGAGCCTCGCACCGCCGGGCAAAGACAGCACACTTTCAACGAGGCCTTTATGACGACATTCGAGAACCGCCCAAACACCGCCCTGCTCATCGTCGACGTGCAGCGGGACGTGGTCGCCCAGGCGCACGCCCGCGATGCGGTCGTCGCGAACATCAACCAGCTGGTCGCCAAGGCGCGCGCCGCGGGCGTTCCGGTGATCTGGGTTCAACATGCGGACGACGGCCTGGTGCGCGGCACGGAGGGCTGGGAGCTGGTGCCCGAGCTTCATCCCGCGCCGGACGATGCACGGATCGACAAGGCCTACGGCGACGCCTTCGAAGATACCGTACTGGCCGAGCACCTGGCGGGGCTGCGGGTGGGCAGATTGTTCGTGGCAGGTGCCGAGACCGATGCCTGCATCCGCTCGACGATCCATGGCGCCTTTACGCGCGGGTACGACGTCATCCTCGTCAGCGATGCCCACACGACAGGCGACAAGACCGAATGGGGCGCACCGGAACCCGCCAGCGCACACGAACCTGTACTGGAGCTACCACACTGGCCCCGGCCGCAGCGCGGGAATCGTGAAGACGGCCGACGTGGATTTCCAGGCGCCCAGCCGCTAGGCCGCCCGCCATTTCCGGTACTCGGCGTTAGCCGTTGGCGAAGGCACGCAATATAATTCGGAACGGCTGGAGCAGTCGGCATGCGTCCCCGGATCAATATTGGAGAATTGATGTTTGCACGCGGTTTAGTATCCACATCCATCGCCATGCTCGCCATGGCGTCCACCACCGCCATGGCCCAGCCGGCAGCCGACAGCGCCTGGGATGCCGGCGCACGCGCCGCGGACAAGGCGTATTGGGAAGCCTACAATCGCGCCGACCCGGACGCCATGAATGCCTGGCTCGCACAGGACGTCGAGTTTTATCACGATCGTGGCGGCAAGCTGATCGGCAAGAAGGCGCTGTCCGCGGTAAACGACGGCATGAAGAGCGCGCCGGTCAAATTGCGCCGTGAAGCCATACCGGGAACGATCCGCTTCTTCCCGATGCGCCATGGCGAGACGCTGTATGGCGCCATGGTGACCGGCGAGCATAAGTTCTATGCACGGCCGGCGGGTGCGCCGGAGACGCTTGCGGGCCACGCGAACTTTACGCACTTGATGCTCTTGCAAGGAAAGCAGTGGCGGATCTCGCGCATTTTCAGTTACGAGCACGTCGACGCGCCCGCCAAGTAAAAGGAGTCATGGAATGAACGACCGCACGGCCCAGGGCCTGCCGGCCCCCTTGCTGGCCGAACTGCAAGCCCGCTTCGGCGCCCGTTTCTCGACCGCCGCCGCGGTCCGCGACCAGCACGGCCGCGACGAGTCCGCGTTCGTGGACGTGAATCCTCCGGACGCCGTGGTGTTCGCCGAGGACGTCGAAGATGTCCAGGCGCTGCTCGCCCTGGCCAACAAGCACGCGGTCCCCGTGATCCCGTTCGGCGCGGGGTCGTCGCTGGAAGGTCATCTGCTGGCGGTACGGGGCGGCATCAGCCTGGACGTGAGCCGCATGAACCGTGTGCTTGCCATCGACACGGCAGACATGACGGCGACGGTGCAGCCGGGTGTGACGAGGATGCAGCTGAACCAGGCGCTCAAGGGCACCGGATTGTTCTTCCCCGTGGATCCGGGCGCGGATGCGTCGATCGGCGGCATGTGCGCCACGCGTGCCAGCGGCACCAATGCCGTGCGCTACGGCACGATGCGCGAGAACGTGCTCGCGCTGCAGGTCGTCACGGCCGCCGGCGAGATCGTGCATACCGGGACGCGTGCGCGCAAGAGCAGTGCGGGCTACGACCTGACCCGGCTGATGGTGGGCAGCGAAGGCACGCTCGGCGTGTTCACCGAGATCGTCGTGCGCCTGCACCCGCTGCCGGAAGCGCAGTCGGCGGCCGTGTGTTCGTTCCCGGGTATCGCCGAAGCTGTCGGTGCCGCGATCGACGTGGTCCAATCCGGCATCCCGATCGCGCGCATGGAACTGCTCGACGCGCATGCCGTGCGGATGGTGAACCGGTACAGCAAGCTGGATCTGCGCGAAGGACCGATGCTGCTGATGGAATTCCACGGCACACCGGCCTCCGTGCGCGAACAGGCGGAATCGGTCGAGGCCTTGACTGCGGAACACGGCGGCGCGGCGTTCGCCTGGGCGACCGACGCCGAAGCGCGGTCGCGTCTCTGGACAGCGCGCCATCACGCCTATTTCGCGGCCATCGCCTCGATCCCCGGCTGCCGCGCGATCAGCACCGACACCTGCGTGCCGATCAGCCGCCTGGCGGAATGCCTGCTCGAGTCGGTGCGCGAAGCGGACGAGATGGGTATGCCGTACTACCTGGTCGGGCATGTCGGCGACGGCAATTTCCATTTCGGCTACCTGATCGATCCGCACCAGCCGGAGCAACGCGAACGCGCGGAATTGCTCAACGCCCGGCTGGTGGCCCGTGCGATCCGCCTCGATGGCACGTGCTCGGGCGAGCACGGCATCGGCATGCACAAGATGGATTTCCTGGTGCAGGAAGCCGGGCTGCCCGCGGTGGAACTGATGCGGGCCATCAAGCGGGTATTCGATCCGCAGGACATCCTCAACCCCGGCAAGGTGCTGTGGGGCGCGGACGCACAGGGCGCGTTGCGGCGCAGCTGGGCGCCCGACCTGCCGGCTTAGAACTCGTAGGCGCCGATATCGATCGCCGCGCCGCGGGGGCGGGCCACCAGCATCAGGTCGACGCGCGGTGCCGAGGTCGACGTACCGCGGTCGATCGCCGGCGAGCTGCTCGACAGGCGATAGTTGCCGGTGCCGTTGGCCTGGTAGGCCACGAACAGCGGGTCCGACGAAATGGTGCCGCTGACGCTGCCCGCCACGCGCATGCTGGTGCCGCTTTTTGCCACCAGGTTGTTCACATAGCGGTTGTTACCGGCCATCTTGCCCAGTTCGACGATGCCGTAGGTCGTGTTGTCATACACGACATTGTTGGCAACGTAGTTGTTGGCTGAACCCGTGGTCGTGCCGGCATCGCCCTGGCCCAACAGGATACCGTCCTTGGTGTGGAAGACCGTGTTGTTGACGATCGTCGACGCGGTCGCGCCGTGCCACTGCTGGATGCCGGCCATGGCAACACCCGAGACGAGGTTGTTGGTGACGACATTGTTCGCGTTCGCGATGTAGATGCCTTGCACCGTGTTGCATCGGCCGATCATCGAGGCACCGATGTTGCGCACCACGTTGCGGTCGATGACGACACCGCCGACCGGGCCGTAGGTATCGATGGCGGCGCCGCCGCTGCCGTTGCAACCGCCGCTGATGGTCAGGTCATGGACGAAGTTGTTGGTCATCGTGAGGTTTGCGCCGGCGGCCAGGATGCCGTGACGGCCCGATCCGGAGATGTCGAAACCATCGATATCGACATAGCTGCCGCGCGAGTCCCACGTGATGCCGGTGCCCGACACGATGATTTTCGCGCCCCATTTCACGTCCGAGACGAATTTGATGCGGGCGGTTGCGGTACCGCTCTTGCTCGTTTTGATGCCGGCGTTATCCAGCGAGGGCGCGGAGACCCGGTACGTGCCTGCGGCGACGTGGATGATGGTACCGGCGCTTGCGAGAGCATCGGCACGCGCGATCGTCTTCACCGGCGCGGCTTGCGTGCCCGGGTTCGAGTCGGAACCGGTCGTGGAGACATACAAGTCTTTGGCGACGGCGGAAGCCATCGGGGCCGCTGCGAGCAGCACGACGGCGCCGCAGGACAGGAGAACGTTTGCACGGATGTTCGAAGCGAAAGTAGCAGATTTTTTCATCAGGAGTGGCTTGGCTCAAGCGAGTGAATGAGTAGCTTTGAGCCAGGGAAACTTCCTAAGTTCACTTTTTTAAGCGAAAAATTTCTGCGGCGTATCAATCCTTCAAGAAAGGAGGGCGGCCGTCATGCCGTCCGTGGCAATGCCACCCTGAACACGGTCCCCTTGCCGAGTTCGCTTTTTACGTCGATCGTGCCCTGATGCCCCTGCACGATCCCGTACACGATCGACAGACCAAGCCCGGTCCCTTTGCCAACGGGCTTGGTGGTAAAGAAGGGTTCGAAAATATGATCGAGATGCGCGGGCGCGATCCCGCTGCCGTTGTCCTCGATCTCGACCCAGACGACCTTGTCGTCGTAGCCGGTGCGGACCACGATGGTGCCCTTGCCCTCGATCGCATGCGCCGCATTGATGAGCAGGTTCAGGAACACCTGGTTGATCTGCGAAGGCAGGCAATACAGCCCGGGGACGCCGGCATATTCCTTGACGACGTCCGCCTTGTACTTGATTTCGTTCCAGGCCACGTTCAGGGTGCTGTTCAATCCCTGTTCGAGGTCGGCCATTTCCTTTTCCGTGCCGCCGGGCCGGGAAAAATCCTTCAGGTTCTGCACGATGTGTTTGACACGCTGCAGACCTTCCCGGGATTCGACGAACAGGGCGTCGAGGTCCTGGCGGATATCGTCCAGGCCGATGTCCTGCTTCATGAAGGCGACCGGTGCGCGGGCATCGCCCGGCAATAAGCCTTCGACGCCTTCGAATGCGCTGATGAGCTTCAGGATATCTTTTGCGTCGCGTTCGAGCGCGCCGAAGTTCGAACTGATGAACGCGAGCGGATTGTTGATCTCGTGGGCGACACCGGCGGCCAGCAGGCCGATCGACGCCATCTTTTCGGACTGCAGCAACTGGCCCTGCATGTCGCTCAGCTTGCGGATCAGGATTTGCTGGTGTTCCTTTTCGGCCTCCAGCCGGGCATTGGCCACTTCCAGCGCCTGGGTGCGCTCGCGCAGGTGCTCTTCCATGAGCTTGCGCTGCGTGACGTCGTAGCCGATGCCGACGATGCCGTTCACCGCGCCGTCTTCGCCGCGCAGCAGCACCTTGGTCGTGACGGTCCAGCCCAATTCGCCTGTGTCCTGGTCCTCGACCAGTTCCTCGTAATCGAACAGCGACCGGCCCGAGTCCATGACCTGCTTTTCGTCGGCGAAGTATTTGGCCGCCAGCTCGGCCGGGAAGAAATCGTAGTCGGTCTTGCCGATCAGTTGCGGGGGCGTCTCGACGCCGGCCAGCCGGGCCATGCGGTTATTCCCGAACAGGAAGCGGCTGTCGCGGTCCTTGGCGTAGATCCGGAATGGGATGTTGTCGACGAGGGTGTGCAGCAGCGTTTGTTCGAATGCCAGCCCCGCCGACTGTTCCCGCAGGGCCGTATTCATCAGCGCGATTGACGCCGACGTGGCAAGGATGTCGAGCAGGGCGGCGTCGCTCGTCTGCGCATGTTCCAGCACGACCATGCCGTCGCCGACGGCGAAACTCGTCGTGTCTCCGATACAGGCGGTCTCGCCCGCGGCCACCCAGTATCCACGCTCGGCGCCGCACAGCGACACCGCAATGGCCACCGTTTCCTGCCGCAGCGTCTCCACACTGGCGGTTGCGGCGAGACGACGTAATCCTTGCGCCAGCGCGTCGAGTGCCGGCGCTTCGGATTTGCTCTCGGAGAAATTTAGTTTCGACATGGTAATTTATTCTTGCAGGTTCCTCCCCGTAATTACAAATGGTTTCGACGCAATGGGACAAATAGCCACACTCGTCCGTCAAATCGATGACGATCTGTTCACACCTCGGCCGTGACCGCGTCGGCGTCTTGCTGGCGCCGGCCGGCGGCCCGTTTGACCCAGTAATCGGCACGCTCGATGCCCAGCGCGGCGGGATCGAACTCGGGCTCCTTGCCGGCCGCGCGCTGCGCTTCGTAGTCGCGCAGGCATTTGAAGGCGACGTTACGCAGCAGCAGGATCGCGGCGATGTTCAGCCAGGCCATCAGGCCGACGCCCAGGTCGCCCAGCGCCCAGGCCACGTCGGCCGTCTTCACCGAGCCGTACACGGTCGCGCCGATCATGCAGACCTTGAGCACGAGCGTCATCCACGGACGGTGCACCGTGCGGTTGATATAGGCGATGTTGGTTTCGGCGATGTAGTAATAGGCAACGATCGTCGTGAAGGCGAAGAACAGCAGGGCGAGCGCGACGAACAGCGAGCCGAAGCCCGGCATGACGTTTTCCAGCGCGGTCTGCACGTAGCCCGGGCCCGAGGCGACGCCGTGGACGCCCGTGTGGATCGCGGTGCCGTCCGGCCCTTCGACGTTGTACTGGCCGGTGATCAGCAGCATGAAGGCCGTCGCCGAGCACACGAACAGCGTGTCGATGTAGACCGAGAAGCCTTGCACGAGGCCCTGCTTGGCCGGATGGCTGACTTCCGCGGCGGACGACGCGTGCGGTCCGGTGCCCTGGCCCGCTTCGTTCGAATACACGCCGCGCTTGACGCCCCATTGGATCGCCATGCCGACGATGGCGCCGAAGCCGGCGTCCAGGCCGAAGGCCGAGCTGAAGATCAACGTGAGCACGCCCGGCAGCGCCTGCCAGTTCAGGAAGATGATGACGCAGGCGACGATGATGTACGCGAGGGCCATGAACGGCACGACGATTTCGGCGAAGTGGGCGATGCGCTTGACGCCGCCGAAGATGATGAAGCCGAGCGCGATGGCGAGCAGCGCGGCGGTGACGTTGGCGTCGATGCCGGTGGCGTTGCGCAGGCCTTCCGCGATCGAATTCGCCTGCACGCCCGGCAGCAGCACGCCGGTGGCGAAGATGGTGACGACGGCGAAGATCCAGGCATACCACTTCATGCCCAGGCCCTTCTCGATGTAGAACGCGGGGCCGCCGCGGAACTCGCGGTGGATCTGCTCCTTGTAGACCTGGCCGAGCGTGGACTCGACGAACGCCGAGCTGGCGCCCAGGAAGGCCACGGCCCACATCCAGAATACGGCACCCGGACCGCCGAACGTGATGGCCGTGGCGACGCCCGCGATGTTGCCGGTGCCGACGCGGCCGGCCAGCGTCATGGCCAGCGCCTGGAACGACGACACGCCTTCGGCCGAGCTTTTCCCTTCCATCATGAGGCGCACCATCTCGCGTAGATGGCGCAGCTGCAGGAAGCGCGAGCGCACCGAAAAATACAGGCCGGCGCCCAGGCACAGGGCGATCAGGGCCGGGCTCCACACGATGCCGTTGATGGCGTTCACCAGGTCGTTCATTGCTTGCGTCTCCAGTAGGGGATCAGAGGAAGTGCAGGGCCGCCACCGCGATCAGCGTGGGCGGTGTTGCGGCGGCGAGCAGCCCGAGGGGACTGATCGCACGGTCGGGAAAGCTGTCTCGCAAAATCGCGGCGCCGGCCGGATTGGGCGCATTGGCGATCAGGGTCAGGCCACCGCCCGCGACCGCGCCGCCGACGAGGGCGGTCTTGTACGCGAGGCTGAGGCCGGGCACCTGGGCGCCGAGGTAGGTGAGGGCGGCATTGTCGGTGATGGCCGTGAGCGCGGTGGTCCCGAAGAACACGGCGTCGGCGCTCATGCTCGTCAACAGCGGCGCAAGCCACCAGGCCTGCAGGCCGCCCAGCACGACGAGGCCGGCCAGGAAGAAGGCGACGAGCAGCGCCTCGCGCAGGATCAGGTTGTCCTGGTAGCGCTGGTAGGCGGCCGTGAAGCCGAGGAAGAACAGGAAGATGCCCATGAAGACTTGCGGATGATGGGCGAAGACGACGATCAGCACGAGGAACAGCAGGTGCATCGCGATGACCGGCAGCGGCACGGGATCGGCCGCGGTATCCGGGGTGTCGCCCAGCGCGACGAACTGGCGCCGGAACACGACGAGCAGCAGGATCGTGTTGGCCGCCACGGCCAGCGCGGATTTCCAGCCGAAGGTGGCAAGCATGAAGCCGAGGTCCCAGCCCCACGTGGACGCGACCATCAGCACGGGCGGCGCGGCGAACGGCGTCAGGGTGCCGCCGATGGAGACGTTGACGAACAGGACGCCGAGGATGGCGTACTTCAGGCGCGGGGCCGTGTCGTGTGCTCCCGTATTGCGGGCGAACACGCTGTCGCGCAGCAGCAGCGCGGCCAGGGTCATCGCGGCCGGTTCGGTGATGAAGGCGCCCAGCAGCGGCACGAGCGACAGCACGACGAAGCACAGGGCCATCGTCCGCGGCAGCGGCAGCAGGCGCGCGCCGGTGCGCACGAGCAGGTGGGCGAAGGCCAGGATCGGCCGGCTCCCCGCGACGACCATGATCGCGAACACGAACATCGGCTCCGTAAAATTGCGCGACTCGAGATAGGCCACGGACTCATGGCGGCCGGCGCTGCCGAACATGAACAGCATGAGCACCATCGCCCAGAACCCGAACACGACTTCCACTTCGCCGAGCAGGTGCCAGATGCCGGCATGGCGCGGGTGCGTGTGCGCGAGGCGCTCGAAATACTTGACGGAGAAGGTGTGGAGGACGGCCACGCCGAACAGCGCGGCACCGATGATTTGCAGGGTCGTGGGTGTAAGCATGGGGTCGTAACAAGACCGCGTGGCGGCCCGACCAGCGCTATCACCTGCCGCGCCGACATGGCGCGAACACCCCTTATCGCACGAGTATAACGTACGGGCGGCGTACGCTCCATTGTAAAGATTGCACCGGTACTGTGACAGCGCTACCATTCCCTGAATAACAATCAGGAGACGCCATGACATACCCGTTTGCCCGGCTGACGGCCGTGCTGCATTTCGCTGTATTGACACTGGTGGCGTGCACCGCGCATGCCGCCGACCCTGTGGATGTCCAGCTGGCCGGCCAGCCATCGAAAGCGTCCCACGCCAGCAGCCTGATGGCGCCGACCCAGAACATCTACGCCCGCAGCCACGTAAGCCTGGACGGCCGCTGGAGCTACATCATCGATCCGTACGAGAACGGCTACTACGACTACCGCCACATGCCGTTCGACCAGTCGGACAGCGGCAAGGGCGGCTTCTACGACGACCGCAAGCCGAAGGACAAGACGGAGTGGGTCGAGTACGACTTCGACCACGCACCCACGATGAAGGTGCCGGGCGACTGGAACTCGCAGGCGGAAAAGCTGCAGCTGTACGAGGGCACTGTGTGGCTGCGCCAGACGTTCCAGGCCGATCCGAAGCCGGGCAAGCATTACGCGCTGTACTTCGGCGCCGTCAACTACGAGGCGCACGTCTACCTGAACGGTAAAAAACTCGGCATGCACAAGGGCGGCTTCACGCCGTTCCAGTTCGACGTGACGGACAAGCTGGCGAAAGGCCGCAACGTCGTCGTTGTCAAGGCCGACAACACGCGCCACCAGGACGAGATCCCGACCGTGAACACGGACTGGTGGAACTACGGCGGCATCACGCGCGACGTGCTGCTGGCCGAGCTCCCCGCCACCTGGATCGCCGACTACAAGGTGCAGCTGGCGAAGGGCGACGCCCGCCGCATCGAAGGTTTCATTCAAATGGCGGGCGAAGCGAAGGCGCAGCAGGTGACCGTCAGCATCCCCGAAGCGGGCATCAAGACCACCGTGCGCACGGATGCGAACGGCCGCGCGGCGCTGAACTTCCCCGTCAACAAACTGACGTACTGGTCGCCCGAACAGCCCAAGCTGTACACGGTGGAACTCAGTGGCGGCGGCGACAAGGTGGTCGACCGCATCGGCTTCCGCACGATCGAGACGCGCGGCCGGGACATCCTCTTGAATGGCAAGTCCGTGTTCCTGCGCGGGATCTCGATGCATGAAGAGAACCCGCTGATCCCGGGCCGTCCGCGCGGTGCGGGCGACATGCGCATGCTGCTGCAGTGGGCCAAGGAGATGAACTGCAACTACGTGCGGCTCGCGCACTACCCGCACAGCGAAGAGATGATCCGCCTGGCCGACGAGATGGGCCTGATGGTGTGGGCGGAAGTGCCCGTGTACTGGACGATCTCGTGGACGAATCCCGACACCTACGCCAACGCGAACGCGCAGCTGACGGACCTCGTCACGCGCGACAAGAACCGCGCCAGCGTCGTCGTCTGGTCGGTGGGGAACGAGACGCCGATCGGCGGCCCGCGCAACACCTTTATGAGCAATCTCGCCAGGACCGCGCGGTCGCTGGACGATACGCGCCTCGTGGCGGCCGCGCTGGAAATCCACCGCAAGGGCAGCGACATCACGGTGGAGGACCCTCTCGCGGACTACCTCGACCTCGCCAGCTTCAACGAATACGCCGGCTGGTACTGGGCCAGCAACGCGGAGATGCTGAATTACCGCTTCGACGTCCGCTACAACAAGCCGGTCGTGGTGACGGAATTCGGCGCCGAGGCGCTGGGCGGTTACCACGCCGACGCCGACACGCGCTGGAGCGAGGAATACCAGGACACCTTGTATCGCAACCAGTTCAAGATGCTGTCCGCGATCCCGGGCCTGCGCGGGATGACGCC
The DNA here is from genome assembly GCF_029223865.1 of Telluria mixta. NCBI lineage: Bacteria > Pseudomonadati > Pseudomonadota > Betaproteobacteria > Burkholderiales > Oxalobacteraceae > Telluria > Telluria mixta. Next base: position 1,393,631 of record NZ_CP119520.1, on the reverse strand, counting down.
GTGGGTGCTCGTCGACTTTCGCTCGCCGCGCCGCCAGCACCCGTACTACCAGGACTTCTGGAACCGCAAGGGCCTGGTCACGGACGCCGGCAAGAAGAAGCTCGCGTTCTGGACCATGAAGCAGTTCTACGACGACGTGCAGCGGCGCTACGACACGCCGGCCACACGCTGACGGCCGGCGCCGGTTAAAGCACGATGTCGGCCGCGCCGAGCGTGGTCACGCCCGTCAACTGGATCGCGAATTCGGCGTCGGCGTCGGCATCGACATTCCCGTACAGTACGCCGTTGGCGAATTTCAGCTGCCCCGCCTTGGTGAAGGCGGCCGTGGCGGCAATGATTTCCGTGAACGCGTCGTTGGCCGTGGTCGCGGTATTCGCGTCGAGCGTGGACAGGTCGATCTTGTCCTGCCCGGCCGTGAAGTCGCCGATCACATCCCACGTGGCGCTCGTCGTGCCCATTTCGGACAGCGCGTTGAAATCGAAGACGTCCTTGCCGGCGTCTCCCTTCAACGTATCCTTGCCCGCGCCGCCAATCAGGATGTCGTCCCCGGCACCGCCGGACAAACTGTCGGCACCGGCACCGCCATCCAGGACGTTGTTGCCGGCGTTGCCCGTGAGCGTGTTGGCCAGCTCGTTACCCGTGCCATTGATTGTCGCGGAACCGTTCAGGTAGAGTTTTTCCTGGTAGCTGCCCAGGGTGCGGCTCACCGTGGCGATCACGACATCCACGCCGCCACGCGTGGCGTCGCTGGATTCCACGATGACGTCGCCGGCATTGTCGACATAATAGGTGTCGTTGCCGAGGCCACCGGACAAGGTGTCGGCACCGGCACCCCCGTCGAGCACGTTGGCGCCGCTGTTGCCCGTCAGTTTGTCGTTGTAGCGGGAGCCCGAGACGTTTTCGATATTCGAGACCCGGTCGGCGCCGGAGATGCCGCTGGCGACGGACTCGCCGGAGGCGTTCGTCAGCGACAGGTCGAGCGTCACGCCCGTGGTGCCGGTCGTCGTGGCATAGGCATACGAGAGGGTATCCGTGCCGGCGCCGCCATTGATGACGTTCGCCCCGGCACCCGCGTAGATGATGTTGTTCAGGGCATTGCCCGTGCCGTTGATCGCGGCGGACGAATCGAGACGCAGGTTTTCGACGTTGTCGGGCAGGACGTACGATACCGTGCTGACCGCAAGATCGGTGCCGCCGCCGACCGCCTCGAGGATGACGTCGGCGGTATTGCCGATCTGGTAGGTGTCGTTGCCCATGCCATAGTGCAGGACCCTGCCTTGCGCCGGATCGTCGTCGAGGATCGTCGCCACGGCCTGGTTATCCGCCAGCACGGCATTGACCGGCGACGACAGGTTCAGCGCGAAGCTCTCCAGCGTTTCGGTGCTGCTGTCGTTGACCAGGGTGATGCGCACGGTCTGCGTGGTCACGCCCGGCGCGAACGACAGCGTGCCGCTGCTGAAGGCATAGTCCGAATAGCCCGTGGTGAGACCGTCGGCCCGGTAGTTGACGCTGACCTGCGCGCTGCCCGGCGCGTCCAGCACGACGACGAAGTCCGCATAATCGTCGCCTTCGCTGACCTTGATGTCCGCCACGCTGATGGATGGCTTGGCGCTGGCCACCTGGTCGTTGTGGCCGATCAGGGCGGTACCGGTGCCGTCGCCGATCCGCACCATGCCGGCGCCGCTGCCGGACAGGGCACTCAGGTTCAGGTGGAAGACTTCGTCCGATTCGAGCAGGGCGTCGTCCGCGATGTTGACGGACACGTGCTGCACCACCTGGCCTGCGACGAAGGTGACGGTACCGCTGGCCGCCGTGTAGTCGGTGCCCGCCGTCGCGCTGCCGTTGGCCGTGGCATAGGCCACCGTGACATTGTTCGACACGGCCTTGTCCAGCACGATGTCGAAGGTCGCGAGGCCGGCCTTTTCGTCGACGACGACGTCGCGAACGGACACGCTGGCCTTGCTGACGGTATCTGCGAACGCGTCGTTGTCGACGATCGTCGCCACGGCCTGGTTATCGGCCAGCACGGCGTTGACGGGCGAGGACAGGTTCAGTGCGAAGCTCTCCGTCATCTCGGCGCTGGTATCGTTGATCAACGCCACGCGCACGGTCTGCGTCGTCACGCCCGGCGCGAACGACAGCGTGCCGCTGGCGAATTCGTAATCCGAATAGCCCGTGGTGAGACCGTCGAGGCGGTAGTTGACGCTGACTTGCGTCGTGCCCGGCGCGTTCAGTTCGACCGTGAACTCGGCGTAGTCGTCGCCTTCGCCGACGGTGATGTCCGACACGCTGATCGAAGGCGTCGCGACGGCCGCCTGGTCGTTGTGGCCGATCAGGGCGGTGCCGGTGCCGTCGCCGATCTGTGCCATGGTCGCGCCGCTGCCGGTGACGGCGCCCAGGTTCAGCTGGAAGACTTCGTCCGATTCGAGCGTGGCATCGTCCGCGATGTTGACGGTCACGTGCTGCACCGTCTGGCCTGCGACGAAGCTGACGGTGCCGCTGGCCGCCGTGTAGTCGGTGCCCGCTGCCGCGCTGCCGTTGGCTGTCGAGTAGGCCACCGTGAAGTTGTTCGAGACGGCCTTGTCCAGCACGATGTCGAAAGTCGCGAGGCCGGCTTTCTCGTCGATGACGACGTCGTGCACGGACACGCTGGCCTTGCTGCCGGTGTCCGCGAACGTGTCGTTGTCGATGATCGTCGCCACGGCCTGGTTATCGGCCAGCACGGCATTGACCGGCGACGACAGGTTCAGGGCGAAGCTTTTCGGCGTTTCGGCGCTGGTGTCGTTGACCAGCGCGACACGCACGGTCTGCGTGGTCACGCCTGGCGCGAACGACAGCGTGCCGTTCACGAAGCTGTAATCCGAGTAGCCCGTGGTGAGGCCGTCGATGCGGTAGTTGACGCTGACCTGCGTCGTGCCCGGCGCGTTCAGCGCGACCACGAATTCCGCGTAGCCGTCCGCTTCGCTGACGGTGATGTTCGAGGTGGTGATGGATGGCTTGGCGATGGCCGTCTGGTCGTTGTGGCCGATCAGGGCGGTACCGGTGCCGTCCCCGACCTGGACCATGCTTGCGGCGTTGCCCGTGATGGCCCCCAGGTTCAGCTGGAAGACTTCGTCCGATTCTGGCGTGGCATCGTCCGCGATGTTGACGGTCACGTGCTGCACCACCTGGCCTGCGACGAAGCTGACCGTGCCGCTGGCCGCCGTGTAGTCGGTGCCCGCTGCCGCGCTGCCGTTGGCCGTGGCATAGGCCACCGTGAAGTTGTTCGACACGGCCTTGTCCAGCACGATGTCGAAGGTCGCGAGGCCGGCCTTTTCGTCGACGACGACGTCGCGAACGGACACGCTGGCCTTGCTGCCCGTGTCTGCGAACGTGTCGTTGTCGACGATCGTCGCCACGGCCTGGTTATCGGCCAGCACCGCGTTGACGGGCGAGGACAGGTTCAGCGCGAAGCTTTTCAGCGTCTCGGCGCCCGTGTCTTCGGGCAGGGCGATGCGCACGGTCTGCGTGGTCACGCCCGGCGCGAACGACAGCGTGCCGCTGGAGAAATCGTAATCCGAATAGCCCGCGGTAAGGCCGTCGACGCGGTAGTTGACGGTGACCTGCGTCGTGCCCGGCGCGTTCAGCTCGACCGTGAACTCCGCATAGCCGTCCCCTTCGCCGACCGTGATGTCTGTCACGCTGATCGAAGGCGTCGCGCTGGCCACCTGGTCGTTGTGGCCGATCAGGGCGGTACCAGTGCCGTCGCCGATCTGCACCATGGTGGCGCCGCTGCCGGTGACGGCACCCAGGTTCAGGTGGAACAGCTCGTCCTGTTCGGCCGCCGTGTCGTCCGCGATGGCGATGGCTACGTGCTGCACGGTCTGGCCTGCGACGAAGCTGACGGTACCGCTGGCCGCCGTGTAGTCGGTGCCCGCCGTCGCGCTGCCGTTGGCCGTCGAGTAGGCCACCGTGAAGTTGCTTGTCACAGCCTTGTCCAGCACGATGTCGAAGGTCGCGAGGCCAGCTTTCTCGTCGATGACGACGTCGCGTACGGACACGCTGGCCTTGCTGCCGGTGTCCGCGAGCGTGTCGTTGTCGACGATTGTCGCCACGGCCTGGTTATCGGCCAGCACGGCATTGACCGGAGACGAGAGGTTCAGCGCGAAGCTTTCCAGCGTTTCGGCGCCGATGTCGCTGGACAGCGCGACACGCACGGTCTGGGTGGTCACGCCCGGTGCGAACGACAGCGTGCCGCTCACGTAGCCGTAATCCGAATAGCCCGTGGTGAGATCGTCGACGCGGTAGTTGACGCTGACCGGCGTCGTGCCCGGGGCATCCAGCTTCACCACGAACTCGACGTAGTTGTCCGCTTCGCCGACCATGATGTCCGAGGCGCTGATGGACGGTTTGGCGAGGGCCGCCTGGTCGCTGCGGCCGATCAGGGCGGATCCCATGCCGTCGCCGAGCTGCACCACGCCGGCGGCGTTGCCCGCGATGGCGCCCAGGTTCAGGTGGAAGACTTCGTTCGGTTCGATCGCGGCATCGTCCGCGATATTGACGGTCACGTGCTTGACCGTCTGGCCGGCGGCGAAGGTGACGGTGCCGCTGGCAGTCGTGTAATCGGCACCGGCCGTTGCGTTGCCGTCGGCGGTACTGTAGCCCACCGTGAAACTGCTCGATGCGGCCTTGTCGAGCACGATGTCGAAGGTCGCGCTGCCGGCTTTTTCATCGACCACCACGTCGAGTACGGAAATGTTGGCCTTGCTGGTCGTACTCGCCGCCGTATCGTTGTCGATGATAGTGGCGATGGCCTGGTTATCGCCAAGGACGGCATTGACCGGCGAGGACAGGTTCAGGGCAAGGCTTTCCGGTGTTTCGACGTTGACGTCATTGGCCAATGCGACGCGCAGGGTTTGCGTGGTCACGCCCGGCGCGAATGACAGGGTACCGCTGGAATAAGTGTAATCCGAATATCCTGCGGTAATGCCGTCGATACGATAGTTCACGCTGACCTGCAAGGTACTCGGCGCATTCAGTTTGACCACGAAATCCGCATAGCCATCCGCTTCGCTGACCGTGATGTCACGGCTGGTGATAAACATCGCCATTAATTTTTCCTGTCCTGTTTTATTTAATGAATGAACAACCCCAATAAATGGATGTTAACACGGTGAAATTGTGCCCGTTACCCTCTCGCAAGCGAGGGTGCGGTGGGAATTCATATTTATCCCGGAGAGGGAAAGCTTTTATTTCCGGATATTTGTGCCACATTCTCACTGATTATTCCAATTTACCTGTCAATTCGATAATCGGGACGTGTTTGTCGCTCCAAATGGAATGGGAAACGCGTTTTTAAAAGCGAATAAATCACCAAAATTCACAAGAATGTGAACGATTCAAAATTTGTAACGATGCAACACTGTTTTGAATAGCGGTCAGTCCGGCAGGACAATGCCCGAACACGCTACGCAGATCGCGATGAGCCGGTCCTGCAGCGCCGCATCCTGCACCTGCGGGTTCGGCCTCATCGGCTTCAGGTGGTAGAAGTAGCGGCCCGTCACCCGTGCCGCCGGATCGTCGCTCACCGCGAGCCACGCTTGCGTGCGGTGCGCCTGGTCCATGTCGTCCGGCGCGCCCGGGCCGCCCATGCGCGTGGGCACCCAACCGGGTTCGAGCGCGTTGGACAGCACACCAGGCCAGCGGCGCGCGATGGCGAAGGCCAGCATCGCGTCGTGCAGCTTGCTCTCCGCGTACGCGTTCGATCCGTTCCAGCGGCGTTTCTGCCACAGGATGTCGTCCAGGTGGGCGTCTGCGTGGTGATGCATGCCGGAGCTCAGGTAGACGAGCCGTGCCGGCTTGTCGATCAGCGCCGTCAGCACGTAGGCCGACAGCGTGTTGACGGCGAAGACGTGCGGCAGGCCGTCCGCCGTCAGGTGGTGGTCTTCGCGGTAGCCGACGGCGGCGTTGTGGATGACGGCGTCGACCTGCCCGAGGTCGTTGACGCGCGCCGCGACGGTGCGCATGCCGGCGACCGTCTCGAGGTCGCCTTCGACGACCGCTTCGGCCTGTGGTAATGCTGCACGCGCCTGCGCGGCGCGCGCGCCATCGCGGGCGTGCAGGACGACGCGGTGGCCTTGCGCGGCCAGCAGTTCGCCGGCCATCAGGCCGAGGCCCGTGGACGAGCCGGAAATGAAGATGCGTGCCATGTGTTTCTCCTTTCGAATATCGAGTGTAGGTCGTGCTCACGCGAGGCGTCGCACGAGGACGGCGCCGGCCAGCGCGCAGGCGGCGCCGAGCAGGTAGACGGCCCCATAGCCGAAGCGGCCCGCCACGATGCCGGCGGCCGGGCCGGCGAGGCCGTAGGCAATGTCGAGGAACGCGACGAACGCGCCCATCGCGCTGCCGCGGTTGGCCGGCGGCACGCGCTTCAGCGCTTCCACGCCGAGGGCCGGGAACACGAGCGCGCAGCCCAGGCCCGTGACGAGTGCGCCCGCCAATGCCGCCGCTTCGGTCGGCGCCTGCCACAGCATGACCTGGCCGACGGCTTCGACGGCGAGCGACCACAGGGCCACGCGGTAGCCGCCCACGCGGTCCGGCAGGTGGCCGAGGACGAGGCGCACGGCGATGAAGCCGGTGCCAAACGCGGTCATCACGAGCCCCGCGTGCCCCCAGCCGCGCAGCGCGAAGTACAGCGAGGCGAATGCCGTCAGGCCCGCGATGCCGGCACCGGACAGCATCAGGCCCGCGCCCTCGCGCCAGATCTGGCCCAGCACGCGGTGGAACGGCAGCCGAGGCCCGGCCGCCATTGCGTACGGCCGCGCACCGAGTGCGATGGCGCCACCCAGCAGCGGAGACAGCACGCAGGCGAGCATCGTGGCGCCCGCACCGGAGCGCGTGAACAGTGCCATGCCGGCCGGTGCGCCAACGGCCAGCGCGGCGAAGATGGCGATCCCCGTCCACGACATCGACATGCCGGCGCACTGCGGCCCGACCGATGCGATCGACCACGCCACGCAGCCCGTGACGAACTGGCTTTCGCCGAACCCCGCGGCCAGGCGGCCCGCGACGAGGATCGCCAGGCTGGCGCCGGCAGACAGCCCGGGCAAGGTCGCGACCAGGTACAGCAGCCCGCCGAGCGCCCACCATAGCGCGCCCTGCAGCGCGGCGCGGCGGCCGCCGTGCACGTCGGCGACGCGGCCGGCGTAACCCCGCGTGACCACGGTCGCGAGAAACTGGATGCCGATGGCCAGCCCGACGACGGCGCTGCCGAAGCCGAGACTGTCGTGGATGAACAAGGGCACGACAGGCAGCGGCAGGCCGACGGCCAGGCAGCCGCAGAACAGCGCGGCGATGACGGCCGGCACCGGGCGGTCGCGGTATGACGATGACATCGACAACGTCTCAGAGGCCGACATGCATGCCTCCCGCGGCCAGCAGGTAGTCGCGCGACGCCGTGACGTCGGCGGCGAGGCGGTCCAGGTCGACGCCGGGCAGGGTACCGTTCCGCTTGCGCAGCCGGCCCGCGACCATCACCATGTCCACGTCCGACCGCTCGACGGCCTGCACGATGGTGCCGATGGCATGCGTCAGCGGGAACACGGCGGCGCCGTTCGTGCGCACCATGATGATGTTGGCCTGCTTGCCCGGCGCGAGCGTGCCGATCGTGCGTTCCAGGCCGGCGGTGCGGGCGCCGTTGACCGTCGCCGCTTCCAGCACGGCGCGCACGGTGATCGGGGCCGGCACGTCCTGCTCGCCCCGGGAACGGCGGTTGCGCATGGCGGCGCGCTGCTGGTGGAACAGGGCGTGCATCTCGCCGAACATGTCGCTGCCGAAGGCGGTGTCGAGGTCGATGCCGAGCGCCGGAGACAGGCCGTGGTCGACGGCGCGCTGGTACGCGAAGCTGTCGTCGTCGAAGCCGAACAGCGCGTCCGAGCGCGGGTTGACGGTGACGTTGGCGCCGGCGTCCGCGAGCCGACGCCACGTCGTCTCCGGCAGCCGCGTGCAGTGGTTGAAGATGTTGTGCGGGCCGAGGATGCCGGGTTCGGAAAACTCGGGGCCGAGCGTGGCGAGGTCGCCGATGAATTCCGTCAGGATGCGCATGTCGAGGCGGCGCGCCGCCTGCCACCATGCGAGATTGAACTGGCCGAACAGGCCCACGCGTACGAGGCTGTCATCTGCGTTCCAGGTGCGCGCGAGGCGTTCCAGGTCGCCCGGCAGGTGCGCGCTCGATGCGCCCTTGTCCATCGCCGGGCCGACCATGTGCAGCGCGCGGATGCCGCTTGCGGCGAGCGCGTCGAGGGCGGCGTCCGTGTGGTCCGGGCTGCGCGAACTGTGGCAGGCGTCGACGATCGTCGTGATGCCCGCGTCGAGCGACGCGATGGCCGTCAGGTGCGTGGACAGATACATGTCGCGCGGACGGTAGTGCTTGCCCAGCGTCTCGGCGACGACGCCGATGTAGGCGAACAGGTCGTCCACGTCGGGCATCAGCCGGCGCAGGGCGCCCAGCCACGCGTGGTGGTGCGCGTCGACGAGGCCGGGCAGCACGATGCAGCCGGTGGCGTCGATGATCTCGGCGTCCCCGGCCGGCAGCGAGGGCGCGATGGCGGCGATGCGGTCGCCTTCGACGAGCACGTCGCCGGTCGCGAGGTCGGGGACGGCGGCGTCCATCGTCACGATGGTGCCGTTCTTGAAGAGGATGGGGCGGGTCATGTCGGTCTCCCTGGTTGGGCCGCGACCGGGATGGCGCGGCGTCCACGACAAGATAGGGGAGTGCCCACTTTTGATTAAGATGGTGGCATGCAAATCATTTGTGACAAAATTCAAAGGTGACCCATGGACGGGAGATTGCTGGCGGAGATGAGCGTGCTGGCGGCCGTCGTCGAGACGGGCAGTTTTACGCGCGCGGCGGAGGTGCTGGGGTTGTCGGCTTCGGGCGTGAGCCGCTCGGTGGCGCGGCTGGAAGCGAAGATCGGCGTGCGGCTGCTGGAACGGACGACGCGCGCGCTGCGCCTGACAGGCGAGGGTACGCGCCTGTACGAACTGGCGGCGCCGCACCTGTCGGGCATCGAGGAAGCGGCGGACGCGGTCGCGGGCGCTGCGGCACAGGTGCGCGGCGTGCTGCGCGTCAGCCTGAATCCGCTGTTCGTGCGCTACGTGCTGGCGCCGCGGCTGCCCGAATTCCTCGCGCGCTATCCGGAGCTGGAAATCAGGATGGTGCCGGTACCGGATGCGGCCGACCTGGTGGCGGAAGGCGTCGACGTCGCGGTGCGCTTCGGACCGCAGCCGGCATCGAGCATGTCGTCGCGGCTGCTGCTGAACACCCGCGTGCTGACGGTGGCGGCACCCGCCTACCTGAAGCGCCACGGCCGGCCGAAGGTGCCGCAGGACCTGGCGAAACATGAGTGCCTCCAGTACATCAACCCGCAGGACGGGCGCGTGTTCGATTGGGAGTTCCACCGCGGGAAAGAGGTGCTCGTCGTCGAGACGCGCGGCCGGCTGACGCTGACGGACGGCGATGCGCTCGTGCGCGCGTGCGTGGCCGGGGCGGGCGTCGCGCAGATGCTGGCGCTGGGCTTCGAATCCCTGATCACGGGCGGCGCCCTCGTCGACCTGTTCCCCGACTGGCCGGACGAGCGATTTCCCCTGTACGCGATCCGGCCGTCGCGGCGCCTGCCGCCGGCGGCCGTCGAAGCCTTCCTCGATTTCTGCACGGAGATCTGCCGGCATCACGCGTGACTGGTGCGTTGCGGGCAACACGGTGCGCCCGCGCGCGTGGCTTCTGGCACGCGGTCTTCCTCTCTACGATGCATCCATGCCCGACCCCCGGGCCTCTTTCAGGAGACCATGATGCTTACCGTAGATACGCCATTGCGCCCCGCCAGCCACGGGCCCGAAGAACTGGTGCCGTCCCGTTACGCGCTGAAGGTCGGCGACATCGACGTGATGGTGGTCAGCGACGGCGTGCTGCCGCTGCCCGCCGTGACGATGGCCACGAATGCCGATCCGGCCGAGCTGGCAGGCTGGCTGGATCACATGTTCCTGCCGCCGGATAAATTCGACTGGCCGCTGAACGTGCTCGTCGTGCGCAGCGGCGACCAGACCATCCTCGTCGACGCCGGGGTCGGCACGCAGTTTCCGGGCTTCCCGCGCGCCGGCCAGTTCCCGGCGCGGCTGGAGGCCATCGGCATCGATCTGGCATCCGTGACGGACATCGTGATCACCCACATGCACATGGACCACGTGGGCGGGCTGCTGGCGCCCGGCGTGAAGGAGAGACTGCGTCCGGACGTGCGCATCCACGTGACCGACGCCGAAGTGAAGTTCTGGGCGTCGCCCGATTTCTCGCTGACGGTCATGCCGGAAGCGGTGCCGCCCGTGCTGCGCTCGACCGCCGCGCGCTTCCTCGCCGAATACCGCGACCGGCTGCAGGTCTTCGAGGAGCGCCGCGAAGTCGCGCCCGGCGTGGTGGCCCGTCTGACGGGCGGCCACACGCCCGGCCACTGCGTGGTCGACCTGGCGTCCGGCGGCAAGCGATTGATGTTCGCCGGCGATGCCGTCTTCCCCGTCAACTTCGAACATCCCGGCTGGCAGAACGGTTTCGAACACGATCCCGAAGAAGCGGCCAAGGTGCGCGACCGTCTGTTCCGCGAGCTGATCGACGACGGCGGACTGCTGGTCGCGGCGCACCTGCCGTTCCCGTCCATCGGACGGGTGATGGCGGATGGCGACGCGTACCGTTACGTGCCGGTGTTCTGGGATTACTGACGCCTGCGCTCAGTCGCGGTCGGGCGCGCCCAGCGGGAATAGCGGGCGGTACGACCGCGCCTCGTCCACCGCGCGGGCGAACGACGGCCGCGCCAGCAGGCGCGCGCGGTAGGCGCGCAGGGTTGGGTAGCGTTCCGCGATCGGATGCGTCCAGTCCGCGTAGAACAGCGCGGGCGCGGCGGCGCAATCCGCCAGCGAGAACGTGTCGCCCGCTGTCCACGTGCGCCCGGCCAGGCAGCCTTCCAGCCAGCCGTAGGCGAGTTCCAGTTTTTCCGTCGCCGTCGCGACGGCGTCCGCGCGCTTGCCTGCATCGCCCGTGAGCGCACCGTTCACCGCGTGCTGGACCAGGTTCATCACGTGCAGGTCGAAGAAGCGGTCCATGAAACGGACGTCCAGCGCCGCGAGCGGATCGTCCGGCAGCAGGCGTACGGGCCCCGGATGCGTCAGGTGCAGGTATTCGATGATGATGCTCGTCTCGACGACGTTGCGCTCGCCGTCGACGAGCAGCGGGAACTTGCGCAGCGGCCAGCGCTGCAGCCATTGCGCCGCGTGCTGCGGCGTGTCCGGCCCGAGGCAGCGGAACTCGAAAGGCGTGTCGTTCTCGTACAGCGCGACGAGCACTTTCTGCGTGTACGAGGAGAAGGGATGTCCGTAGAGCGCGAGCGTCATGGGAGTTCTCAGCCGTTGCCCACGGCGCAGGGCATCCCGGGTTGGCGGGACGGATCGGAAGGCTGCGCCTTTTCCACGTAAAAGTCATAGACCTCGGACGCGCCCGTCGTCGGGCCCCAGTTGCGTGCCGTGGCGCGCATCTGCGCGCGCGTCGCGTTGCGGAATTCGTAGACGGCGAACAGCGTGACGGTATCGAAGGACTTGGCCGTGCTGTAGAGCACGTGGACCCGGGTGTCGTCGAGCAGGCCGGGGTTCGGTGGCGTGCCATCCGCAGGCCCGGGAATCGCGATGACGTCGCCCGGATTGTTGCGTGCCTTGACGCGGTCGAGCGGATAGCCCGACGGGCCGATGACGATGGAGTGCACGCCGCCGGCATCCTGCACGTTGGCGGAGACACCGAACGGTTCGTTGACGTAGACGCAGCGGTTGGCGGGCGCGGATGTGTTGGTCGTGACTTCCACCATCGGCGTGCCGACGCCGGGCGCCTGGTAGTGGACGCGGAAGCGCATCGTCGCGTTCGTCGTATCGGACAGGTCCGGCATGACCTGGCAGCCGCACAGCGCGATGGCCGGACACAACGCCAGCAGGGACCGTTTCATGTGAGACCTCCGGGGCGGTTCGATCGCTGTCCAGTATCTCCGGTGTGGTAACTTGTCGTCAATGCAAATGTGTATCACGGCAGGGTAAACATGACGGACTGGAAGCCGATTACAGAAGTCGAGTTATGGGACAAGATCATGGAGGCCGAGGGGCGGATGAGTCCTCGTGTGTTCCGCTTTTGGGAAGCCGTCAGGATCGTGCCGGAGAAGTGGCGCGAGGCGGCGTTCGGTGAGATGGACGGCGGATTCTGGGTCGTTGCGATCATCGGCCGCAAGGCGATCTGGTACAACGATATCGAAGACGGGTTTAATTGCTCGTCGTATTACGTGGTCGGGACGCTTGCCGAGTATTGGTGCAATCAGGACGGGCTCGAAATCGCCGTCCAGAACCTGTTGTCGACGATTGACACGGGACTCGATACGGTGCCGCGGCTCGGCCCGCCCGTTACCGGTCCGTATCAATCGAAATGAGGGCATGTTCACGAGTGATAAAGCGTGCACTTGTGACGTCATCCTTTCAGTATCATGAAGGATTACGTTACCGGTTTCATGCATGAATCGCCTGATCAACAGCCTGCCGTTTCTGCTTGCCGCACTGGCTTGCTCGTCGTCGTCGGCAGCCGACGTGTCCTGCGCACAGCAGATGGGCCAGCAACGCGCGACGCTGTTGGCCCGGCAGTGCCGGCAAGTCTCGCCGGCGACGCATCCGCCCTGTAACGCGGCCAACAGCTGTGCCATGATCGTCGACGAGTTCGAGCGGGGCTGCGACATGCTGGCGGGCGAGTCGTATCGCCCCCAGTTCTGCGGTACCAAAGAGCGCGCAGGGACTTTCCAGGGCTACCTGTTCTCAGGCGGCGGCAGCGATGCCGACCAACTGACGGTGCTGACCGACAAAGGCGAGCGGATCCACGCGTATTGCACCCAGCTTTGCGACGATCTGTTCAGCGAGCCCGACGACCATGACGTCGTCACATTGCGCAAGGAGCTGGTTGGCAGGCGGGTGGCGGTCGAGGTGGCGATCGAACGGAATGCCGGCCGTATCCCCGGGCCGGGCGACGGTGAGCGGATTCCCCTCGTTAAACACATCAAGTTGTTGAAATAAGAGGCCGTATGGATCATCAAGAATGGACTCCCGTTACCCACGAATCCTGCGACAACGTCCCGGGCCCTTTCTACCACGGCACCAGGACCCGTTTCCAGCCGGGCGACCTGCTGGTCCCGGGCTACGCCTCCAACTTCGAGGAAGGCCGCGTTTCGAACAACGTGTACTTCAGCGCCAACCTGGAAGCGGCGATCTGGGGTGCGGAATTGGCCACCGCGCTGGGCGGTGCCGAGGGGCGGGGCCACATCTATATCGTGGAACCCACGGGGACGTTCGAGGACGATCCGAACCTGACGAATAAACGCTTTCCCGGCAATCCCACGCGTTCGTACCGCACGCGGGCGCCGCTCAGGATCGTCGCGGAAGTGGAGGATTGGCAGGGGCATCCGCCGGAGGTCATCCGGCAGATGCTCGACCACCTGGACGAATTGCGGCGCGCGGGACGCGCCGTGATCGAAGACTGATCAGTTGCGCGTCCGCTTCTTCGCGCGGCGCGATGCCAGCAGTGCTGCCACGCCGGCGCCGGCCAGCCACAGCGTGCCCGGCTCCGGCACGTCGCCATGCGGCTTGACCGCGTTTTTACCTGGGTCATTGCCCGGATCGTTGGTCTGGCCGGGCTGGTCCGTCGGCAGCAGCGTGCCGGGGAGAGGGGACGGTTTCGAGCCGGGGCCGGTGTCGGTGCCCGGTTGCGTGCCGGTCGTTCCGTCCGTTGTGCCACCGGGCGTCGTGCCCCCTGTTTTGCCGGGATCGCCGCCGCCGGAACCGCCGGCGTCCGTGCCGGTCGACGTGCCGCCGCTGCCCGGCGTGCCGGTGCCCGAACTGCCGTCGGTGCCGGTCTGCGCGGTGTCGCTCGACACCTTGGCCAGCGCCGCCGGCAACGTGCCGCCATCCCAGATCGGGCCCATGCCGGCGCTGTGGATGCCGTTCGGTCCGAAGCTGGTGCGCGTGGGCCCCGTGCCGCCGGTCTGCGCGGTCTCGCCGCTGCCGAAGGTCTGCAACTGGTAGCCGTGGCCGGCCGGATTGGTGTCGGCCGCGTACCCGACCTGCTCCACCGTGCCTTCGTCTTCCTGGGCCTGTTCGACGGAAGAATCGAGTTCTTCCTCGCTCGGTCCCTTGGCTTCGACGGGCAGCTGGGGCACGTCCGAAATGCGGTTGCCGCAGCGCGTGCGGATCTCGTTCTGGCCGTCGGACAGCAGCGTCTCGCCCTGGGCCAGCTGGAGTTTCTTCGACGTCCAGAATACCTTGTCGCCCTTGCGGTACGAGACGTACACGGCGCGCGGCTTGTCGACGGTCCTGACGGTGGTGTTACCTGCCTCGAACGCCGAATAATGCTCCGCCACGACCTGGTCCACGGCGACGGCACGCGTGAGTTCCTGGCGGTTGAGGACGCCGCCGGGCACGATCGAATAGGGATAGACGCGGCGCGTCTTCTTCGTCTCCACCTGGGCCGCGGTGCGCAGGACGGCCGGCGCCGGCGTCGCGCTCGCGGCCGGTGCGTGCGCCTGTGCGGACAGCGCCGGCGCCGCGGACTCGCTCATCGCGAGCGCGTACAGGCCGGCGCACGCCGCGACGCCGAGCAGGCCGACGGCGGCCAGTCGTTGTTTCAGACGCGAACCTTTTCTGCTGCGGCGAATGTAGGCGCTGCGGTAGTCCATACGAGGTCCAGGAGGATGAAAGTAGGAGAGCTCCTACAGAGTATCATCTTTCCTCGTATCAAATCTACATTCTTCCAGAGAAATTCTATTTGCATAGTGCAAATAGAGACACTTCGCCGGTCAGCGTTCGACGAGCGCCAGTACGGCCGTGATGTTGTCACGGCTGCCGTGCGTCTTGGCGAGGGCGATCAGGTCGGCGCAGCAGTGCTCCAGCGTTTGCGCATGCGCGCCGGCCAGCACGCGTTCGATCGCGGCGTGCGGCGTGTTGCCGTACAAGCCGTCGCTGCACAGCAGGTACAGATCGCCGGGATGGGGTGTGCACGCCTTGACGTCGGGGGCGATCGCGGCCGTCGGGCCGATCGCCTGCAGCAGCAGGTTCCGCGGCGGGAAGTCGCCGGAGACGCCCGCTTCCAGCGCCTGCTGGTACATGGTCTGGTCGCGCGTGAGCACGGCCAGTTCGCCGTCGCGGTAGCGGTACAGGCGGCTGTCGCCGACGTGGAAGACGACGAGCGGGCCGTCCGGCAGGCTTTGCCAGAAGCCCGTCAGCGTGGTGCCCATGCCGCTGCCTTCCCCAAGCCCGTTGTGCACGTTGGCGCCGTACACGCGCGCATTGGCGGCGTCGACGGCTTCATGCACGGCCACGACGGCGGGCATGTGTTCGTCCTGCCAGGTCGCGTCCGGGTCGGCCGCATCGCCGGGAGACGATTTTTTCGGGTCGACGGCGCCCAGGGCGTCGCGCACGGTTTCCAGGGCCAGGCGCGCCGCGATTTCGCCGCCGTCATGACCGCCCATGCCGTCGGCGACGGCCACCAGGCGAAGCGCGGGATCGATGAGGAAGTTGTCTTCGTTGGACTGGCGCACGAGGCCGACGTCGGTCAGTCCGTACGCGCAGCCGAAGGCGAGGCGGTGGTAGATGCTCGGGGTTAGCTGCTTCCAGGGGCTCATCGAACGCGGTGGATATCAATACAGGTGCGGCATGCTAGCACGCTGCCCTGGAGGGTTGGCGATTTTCACGGCAGCCGCAGGACGCCGCTGACCGTGAAGCGGATCTCGCCCGGCCTGTCGCCCGGCGCCGTCTCGATGCGCAGGTCCGACAGGCCCTCGCGGTGGCTGCCCGCGACGAGCGCCGCGACGGTGTCCATCAGCCTGTCCGCACGCTCGGGCGGCAACGCCGCGGGTGCCGTGGCCGGGCCGAAGTACTGGTCGAGCAGCGCCGCGAAATCGCGCCGCGTCGTCACGCAGAACACGGGGCGCGATTGCGGGAACAGCATGGCGACGGCATTGTCCGCCCTGACTTGTTCCGGGTCGATGCAGACGACGTACAGCGCGTGGTCGTTGCGTTCCACCGGCAGCCACTGGCGCACTTCGGCGGCCGCGCGGTCCATGCCGTCGAGGAGTTCCGCCGGCACGCGCCGCCCGGGTGGAAGGCGAGATAAGGGACGGCGAAATGGTCCGCGAGTGCGCGGCCGACGACGGGCAGTTTCAACTTGAAGTCGTCGAGGAGCACGTCTTCCACGTCGCGGCCTTGCGCGCGCGCCTGTTCCACCGCCTGCTCGACCTGTTCGCGGCCCAGCGCCCGCGATCCCAATGCGCCGACGAATCCGGTGCGCTCGCGCTTTGCTTCCTGCCGGCGCTGGGCGAACGCGATGGCGAGCGTGTCGCACAGGTAGCGCGCGCCTTCGACGACCGTGCTGTCGAACGGGCCGCCGTGCAGGTTGTTGATCAATTGGAGGACGCCGATCACTTCGCGGTCGTGCATGATCGGGACGACGAGCATCTGCGTCGTGCGGTAGCCCGTGCGCCGGTCCACGCCCTGCTGGAAGCGCAGGTCGGCCGCGTAGCGCTGCAGTTCGGCCGCATCGTAGACGTCGTTCAGGTTGAGCAGCCGGCGCGCCAGCGCGGCGTAGCCGGCCACGCTTTGCGCGGAGATCGGCAGGCGCAGCTGGCGGAACGACGCCATCCCCGTCTTGATCTTGGAGACGAGGCTCGCCTTGTCCTCGCCGACCGTGTAGATCGTCAGGCGGTCCGCGCCGAACAGCGTGCAGATGCCTTCGGACAGGTCGAGCATGATCTCGTCGACGTTGCGCGTGGCGTGGATGCGCGTAGTGAGCTGCTGCAGGCGGCGGAAGAAGTCGCCGCGTCCAGCCACACTGCGTACGATGGTCGAATCGCTCATTTTCTTGTCATGGCCGCGTCATGGGCACGAGGCGCGTCGCGTCAATGTCTTCAACACGGGTCGCATCCGCATCGTCATGCGCATGGTGCACGATGTCGGCCGGAGAGCGCGGCGTGACGGTGTCCAGCGGCCGCCACGGCGAAGCCGCAAGCGTGTCGCCGTCGAGCGCGCGCCGCAGGTCGTCGCGGAACGCTTCGGCGCTGGGATATCGCTGTTCCGGGTGCTTGGCGAGGGCGCGCATCACGACGCGGTCGAAGGCCGGGCCGAGCAGGGGATTCAGCAGGGTCGGCGGGACCGGATGGTCGTGCAGGATCTTCTGCTGCACGGCGAACATGCCGGCGCCGCGGAACGGCCGCTCGTTGGTCAGGAACTGGTACAGGATGATCCCGACGGCGAAGATGTCGGACTGCGGGCCGACGGCCTGGCCCGTGATCTGTTCGGGCGACATGAAGCTGGGCGTGCCGACCATCTCGGCGCCATCCGCATCCTGCACGGCGGCGTTCAGGGCGGCCATGTGGGCGACGCCGAAGTCCGTCAGTTTTACGGAAAGGTCGTGGCTCAGCATGACGTTGGCCGGCTTGATGTCGCGGTGGATCACGCCGTTGCGGTGCGCGTAGCCGAGGGCATCGAGCAGCTCGCACGTCATGCGTACGGCATCCTCGAGCGTGAACTCGAGGTGGAAATCCTGCGTCATGTCGAAGTACGCCGCCAGTTCCTCGCCGCGCACCAGTTCCATCACCATGTAGGCGATGCCGTTTTCCTCGCCGAAGTCGTACAGGCCGACGATGTGCGGATGGTTCAGCCGCGCGACGGCCTGCGCCTCGCGGATGAAGCGGGCCGAATAGGACGCACGCAGTTCCGGTTCCGCATCGCAGGCGGTGGAGATGACCTTGATCGCGACGCTGCGGTCCAGGCGCGGATCGAGGCCTTCGTAGACCTCGCCCATGGCGCCGCGTCCGAGCACGCGCACGATCCGGTATCTGCCTAATTGCGTCGGTTGGTTCATGGCGGCAAGTGTAAAGCAAATCGGTTTGCCAACAATGAAAATCGGCGCCGCAGGGGGTTATACTTGATGTATGAACGACACCCGCTGCACCTGGGCCAACATGGCCAACCCACGCTACATCGCTTATCACGACCACGAGTGGGGCGTACCCTGCCACGACGAGACGACGCTGTTCGAAATGCTCAATCTCGAAGGCGCGCAGGCCGGGCTGTCGTGGGAAACGATCCTGAACAAACGCGACAACTACCGCATCGCCTTCGACGGCTGGGACGCGGACAAGATCGCCAGCTACGACGATGCGAAAGTCGCGGCACTGCTGGCGAATCCCGGCATCGTGCGCAACCGCCTGAAGGTCGCGGCCGCCATCAACAATGCGCAAGCCTACCTGCGCCTGCGCGAACAGGGTTTGACCCTGGACGACTACCTGTGGGCCTTCGTGGACGGCAAGCCCATCGTCAACGACTGGCCGGACGGCGCGCGGCCGGCGAGCACCGGGCTGTCCGACCGCATCTCGAAAGACCTGGCCAAGCGGGGCTTCAAGTTCGTCGGCTCGACCATCGTGTATGCCTACATGCAGGGCATCGGCATGGTCGACGACCACGACCGTGCCTGCCTGTGCCGCCGCCGGAGATGATGCCATGGACTATCGCGCCTGCTGGTGCACCCGGGCCCGCTACACCGTCTTCGATTCGCACTACGGCGACGGCGCCGCGGTCCGCGTCCTGACCGACGTCTGGCGCACCGATCCGCACCGCTCGCCCAATCTGCACATCATCTCCCTGTGCGAGCACCTGCTGCCGGGCTTCCACCGCATGCCGCAGGCGGAGCCGGGCGTCACGCTGGACCTGATCAGCGCCCCGCTGACGGACGCGCTGGCCCAGCTGACGGCGCGCGTCGACATGTTCCGCCTGCACGACATCGAACACGAAGGCACGGACTTCGCGCGCCACGTCGCGCGCGTGGCCGCGCAGGATGGCTGCCTGCAGGCGCAAGGCCTCACGCAAGACCAGGTCGCCGCGCTGACGGCGCAGGGCTTCGTGTTCGACGCGGACGGCGTTCACGCGCGCTTCGCCAGCCGCAAGCCGCGTCCGCCCGCACCGCCGGTGCCGGAACGCCGCGCCATCGTGCTGGGCGCCGGCATCGCCGGTTCCGCCGCGGCCGAGCGCCTGTGCGCGCGCGGCTGGCAGGTGACCGTCGTCGACCGCCAGCCGCAGCCGGCGATGGAAGCGTCGGGCAACCGGGCGGGCATCTTCATGCCGCTGCTGTCGAAGGACGACAACGTGCCCACGCGCCTGACGCGCGCCGCCTACCTGTACGCGCTGCGCCACTGGGAACGCCTGGGCGGCATCGGCCGCGCCATCGAGGGCGCCAAATGCGGCGTGCTGCAACTGGCGCGCGACGCCGATCACGCCGACGTGCAGCGCGCCATCGCCGCCGACAAGTCGCTGCCGGCGGAGTTCGCCGAGTGGCTGGAACGCCCCGAAGCGGAAGCGCTGCTCGGCGGCCTGCCGGCGCCGGATGGCGGCTGGCTGTTCCGCGGTGCAGGCTGGGCGCGGCCCGGCAGCGTGTGCGAGGCCATGCTGGACGCCTGCGGCGGCCTCCTGGAGCGCAAACTCGGCGTGGGCGACGTGCGCATCGAACGCGATGGCGGGCAGTGGCGCCTGACGAACGAACACGGCATCGTGGTCGCGCACGCGCCGAACCTGATCCTGGCCAACGGTGCCGGCGCCGCGCAGGTGCCGCAGGCCGCGCCGCTGCCGTTGACGATGCTGCGCGGGCAGGTGTCGCATGTGCCGGCCGACATGGTGCCGAAGCTCCCCGTCGTGCTGTGCCGCGAGGCGTACCTGACCCCGCCGTCCGGGGGCGTGTGCAGCGCGGGTGCCACGTACGACGCCGATCCGAATCCGGCGCTGTCGCCCGCAAGCCATGCGGAAAACCTGGAACGCCTGCGCGGCCTGCTGTCCGATCCGCATGCGGCCGAGGATGCGCCGCTGGCGGGCCGCGTCGGCTTCCGTTGCGTTGCCCCGGACCGCCTGCCGCTCGTCGGCCGCCTGCCGGACTTCGACGCCGCCGGCACCACCGAGCGCCTGCGCGACGTACCGCGCCATCCGGGTCTGTATGGACTGCTCGGCTATGCGTCGCGCGGCCTGATCTGGGCCGGTTTGTCGGCCGAATTGCTGGCCGCGCAGATCGAGGGCGAGCCCCTGCCGCTGGAGTCCAGCCTCGTCGACGCGCTCGATCCGGCCCGCTTCGTGTTGCGCGCACGCCGCGCCCCGCGGGGTCCGCAGCCAGAAAATTGATTTCTTTCGGGCAACCGAAAGTTTCAAAGGTATAATGTGTGGGAAGCAACATTTCACACATGATCCACCCATGGACGACACCCCCGACGCGCCCGAGCTGTCGCTGTTTCTCGCCTCGACCGCGCACGACATGAAGAACTCCATCAGCGTCCTGTCCGGGACGCTGGAGCGGCTTTTGGTCGATGCATCTCCGCAGACGGAATCGGCATATCCGCAGATGGCGCACATGCTGTACCAGACGAAGCGCCTGAACGACAACCTGATGCAGCTGCTCGCGCTGTACAAGCAGGTGGGCACGCCCGCGTACCCGTTCGACGTGCAACCGCTCGAGCTGGGCCAGCTGGTCGACCAGGTGGTGGCGCTGGAACGCGTGCTGCTGAAATCGCGCGGCCTGAAGCTGGAGCTCGATTACGACCCGGACCTCGTCTGGCACTTCGACGAAGACCTGATCACGGGCGTGCTGTCGCATGCGATCAACAACGCCATCCACTACACGTGCGACACGGTGCGCCTCGCGATCCGCGTCACCGACGACAACTGGCTCGAACTGCGCGTGGAAGACAACGGCCCCGGTTATCCGCCGTCCCTGCTGAAGGCCGGCGCGATCGCCACGCGGGACACCGCGAAGGGCATGAACTTCCTGACCAACAGCGCGGGCCTGGGCCTGTATTTTTCCAGCGAAGTCGCGCGCATGCACCAGCACCGCGAGCGGCGCGGCACGCTGCGCCTGGAAAACGGCGGCCGCTTCGGCGGCGGCTGCTTCATCCTGAACCTGCCATGAACGCGCCTGCTTCCCTCAAGGCCGTGGGCGAGATCGACTGGGCCGACAAGAACTACCTCGTCGTCGACGATTTCGTCGGCGTGCGCCAGCTGCTGCGCGAAGCCTTGCGCAGCCTGGGCGCGAAGAACATCGACCAGGCATCGTCCGGCGGCGAGGCGATGGGCCTGCTCACGCGCATCCGCTACGACGTCGTCCTGTGCGACTACAACCTGGGCGACGGCAAGAACGGCCAGCAGGTGCTGGAAGAAGCGCGCGTGCGCAACCTCGTCAACCCGAGCACCGTGTGGCTGATGGTGTCGGCAGAAAAGAGCGTGGAATCCGTGATGGGCGCGGCCGAGCACCAGCCGGATGCCTACCTGATCAAGCCGATCACGGAAGGCGTGCTGCTCACGCGGCTCAATCGCGTATGGCACAAGAAGCAGATCTTCCGCCTCATCGACCAGGCCTATGCGGAGAAGGACTACCTGCGCGCGGCGCGCCTGTGCGATGCCGCCATCGAAGGGCACAAGGCGCACGAGATCGACCTCCTGCGCATGAAGGCCAAGCTGATGGAAAAGAGCGGCGAGCCGGTCAAGGCGCGCGAGGTGTACGAGCGCGTGCTGGAGCAGCGCGAATACCAGTGGGCGCGCGCCGGCATCGCCAAGATCCGCATGGCCAACGGCGAATTCGAACAGGCGAGACAATCCTTCCAGAGCGTGATCGCGGAGAACCGCTATTACATCGACGCGTACGACCAGCTCGCGTTGACCTATCAGAACCTGGGCAAGCTGGACGAGGCGTGCGCGATCCTCGAACGGGCCGCAAAACTGTCGCCGAATTCCGTGCCGCGCCAGCGCAACCTGGGCAACGTGGCGCTCAAGGTGGGCAATGTGCAGTTGGCGGAGCAGGCCTTCCGCAAGTGCATCCTGATCGGCGAGTATTCCGTCATGAAGACGCCGGACGCCTACCTCGGGCTCGCGCGCGTGTGCGGCCAGAAAAACGATGCGAAGGAAGCGCTGCGGCTGCTGCTGCAGGTGCAGCGCGAGTTCGCCGCCGACTATCCGGACATCGCCCTGCGTTCCAAGATCACCGAGGGCCTCGTCTACCACGAGAGCGGCGACTACCGGCGCGCGCGCAAGGCCGGCGACGAGCTGGAAGCCCTTCTCAATGCGACGGAGGACCGGCCCGACATCCCGACCTGCCTGGAACTGGCGACCCTGCTGTTCGCGGTGGGCGTGAAGGATGCGCCCGTGGAGCTGCTGTGCTACGTGATCCGCAACAACCACGACAACCCGCTGCTGCTCGACGAAGTGCAGAAGATCTTCGACAAGGCGCGCCTCGGCGACGAGGGCCTGGAGTTCATTCGCGTCTCGAAGAAGGAAGCGACCGACCTGATGAACCAGGGCGTGTTGCTGTGGAAGACGGGCAAGCTGATGGACGCGGTCGAGTGGATGCGCCAGGCGCGCAAGAAGGTGCCGAACAACCAGCGTATCCTGTTCAACGCGGCCCAGATCCTCGTCTCGCACCTGCAGCAGCATGGCTACGACGGCGCCCTGTCGGCCGAGGCGTACGAGGTGCTGCACCACGTGGACCGGCTGCTGCCGGGGCAGCAACGCTTCGCGCAACTGATGGAGCAACTGGCGCAGCTGCAGCCTGTACTCGAAAGCGGGACGATCGCCGAAGTGGCGTAATTCGCTACACGATCTGGTGAAAATCATAACGCCGGCGGCGCCGTCCGCCGTGTAAGAATTCCGCTTTGATCACAGCGGAGAGCGGCGTGCGCATCGAACGAAGCAACCAGGTGGCATTGACCCGCCGCGGCTTTCTGAAATCCACCGGCGGGCTCGTACTCGGCTTCGTCATCCCCGTCCAGGGCCGCGCGGCCACGCCGGCGCCCGCCTCACCCAATGCGTTCCTGCACATCGCGCCCGACGACACCGTCACCGTGCTGGTCGACCGGCTCGAATTCGGCCAGGGCGTGCACACGGCGCTGCCGATGCTGGTCGCCGAGGAGCTCGATGCCGACTGGTCGCGCGTGCGCGCCGAGCTGGCGCCGGCCGGCGACGCCTACAAGGACCCGCTGTTCGGCATCCAGATGACCGGCAGCTCCATCTCGGTGGCGCACTCGTTTACGCATTACCGCGAGATCGGCGCACGCGCCCGCGCGATGCTGGTCGCCGCCGCGGCTGAGCGGTGGCAGGTCGCGCCCGACGCGTGCACCACGGCCGCGGGCGTCGTCATCGGCCCCGGCGGCCGCAAGGCGCGCTACGGCGCGCTGGCCGATGCGGCCATGAAGCAACCGGTGCCTGCGACCGTCAAACTGAAGGACGCGAAGGATTTTCGCCACATCGGCAAGCCGACCGGACGCCTGGATGCGCGCGCCAAGTCGAGCGGCAAGCAGCAGTTCGGCATCGACTTCACGCTGCCCGGCATGAAGGTGGCCGTGGTCGCGCGTCCGCCCGTGTTCGGGGGCAGGGTGCGCAGCCTCGATGCAGGCAAGGCCCGCGCGATCAAGGGCGTCGTCGACGTGGTCGAGGTGGCGGTGGGCAGCGGCGGGCGCGGCGTGGCCGTGATCGCGGACGGTTACTGGCCGGCGAGTCAGGGCCGCGACGCGCTCGTCATCGACTGGGACACGGGCGCCGTCGACAAGGTCGATTCGGAACGCCAGCTGCGCG
This sequence comes from Telluria mixta, assembly GCF_029223865.1. NCBI lineage: Bacteria > Pseudomonadati > Pseudomonadota > Betaproteobacteria > Burkholderiales > Oxalobacteraceae > Telluria > Telluria mixta. The sequence goes on along the minus strand of NZ_CP119520.1, from coordinate 1,369,943 downwards.
ATTACCGGACGCGCGCCGCCACGCCGGCGTTGGCGACGACGTCGATCTCGGCCGTCTACGAATTTCCTTATCTGGCACACGCGCCGATGGAACCGATCAACTGCGTGGTCGACCTCCATGCAGATCGCTGCTCGGTCTGGGCGGGCGTGCAGTTCCAGACGTTCGACCAGACCGCCGTCGCGGCGGCGGCGGGGCTCAAGCTCACGCAGGTCACCTTGCACACCATGATGTCGGGCGGCGGTTTCGGCCGCCGCGGCGTGACCACGTCGGACGACCTGGTCGAAGCGGTCAACGTCGCCAGGGCGTACGGACGCGGTCCGGTGAAAGTCATCTGGAGCCGCGAGGACGACATCAAGGGCGGCTACTATCGCCCGGCGCACGTGCACAAGGTCGACATCGGGCTCGATGGCAAAGGCGACGTCGTGGCGTGGAACCACGTGATCGTCGGCCAGGCCATCAGTGCGGGCACGCCGTTCGAATCGGTGCTGATCAAGAACGGCGTGGACTCCACGACGACCGAGGGCATCCTTGACGCGTATGCCTTGCCGGTGAAGCTGTCGGTGCATCATCCGAAGGCGAACGTGCCGGTGCTGTGGTGGCGCGGATCGGCGTCGAACCACACGGCGTTCGTCATGGAGACGCTGGTCGATGAGGTCGCGCATGCGGCAGGCGCCGACCCGGTCGAGTACCGCCGCAAGCTGCTGGGTGATAAACGCCCGCGCCACCTGGCGGCGCTCGACCTGGCGGTGCAGAAGTCCGGCTACGGCAAGAAGCCCCTGGGCGAGGGCCGTGCCTGGGGCGTGGCCGTGCACGGCATGTCCGGGAGCGTGGTGGCCTACGTGGTCGAGGCGTCGGTCGAGAAGGACGTGCCCAGGCTGCACAAGGTCACGGCCGGGGTGCATTGCAACCTGGCCGTCAATCCGTTGACGATCGAGGCGCAGGTGCAGGGCGCCGTGCTGGCGGCCCTCGGCACCACGTTGCCGGGCGCCGCGATCACGTTCAAGGACGGCGTCGTCGAGCAGCGGAATTTCAGCGACTACACGGTGGCGCGCATGCCGGACATGCCGCACGTGGGCGTGTTCATCGTGCCGTCCGCCGACCCGCCGACCGGCATGGGCGAGCCGGGCCTGCCGCCGCTGGCGCCGGCCTTCGCCAACGCCATCTTCCAGCTCACGGGCAAGCGCTTGCGCAAGTTGCCGTTCGACCTGGGATGACGTTGCGGGCGTAGCGTCAGGGCTTGTCGGTCTTCGTCCGGCTGGTGCGAGGTGTCTTGCCGTTGCCGTTGCCGGCCGCCGGGCCGCCGCTGCCTTCGACGGGGGGCGCCATGGCGGTTTTCGATGCCGCCCTGGACGGCTCCGCCTTCGGTGCGCCGCCGCCCTCGTTTCCGGGCACTGCCGGTGCTGCGGCGCTCGGCGTCATCGCATTCGCGACAGCTTGCGTAAATTGTTCCTGCAACATGTTCCACCACGCGACGGCGGCCGGCATCGCCATCGCGGCCGGGTTGGCTTGCGCGTCCGCTGCACCGGTGGATTGCGGCGCGGTCGTGCCCGGCTGAGCCGTGCCACCGCTGCCCGCCGCGGCGGCAGTCGGGGCCTTGGGTGTCTCCGTCTTTGCGGCAGGGGCAGCGGGTGCCGGCTTGGCAGCGGCGCCTCCCTGGCCCTGCGCACCGAAGAAGGGCGAGAACGGCATGGACGCCATCTTTTCCGCGCTGACGCCGGACTGGCGCATCGCTTCGGCCATCGAGGCGCCCATCGTCTTCAGCGTCATCAGCGTGCCGCGCTGCACTTCGAGGGCCTGGATGGTCCCGCGCAGCATGCTGAGGTTCAGGTTGAGCCAGGACTCGACCGCCTTGAGGTCGGCGATACGCTTGTCCAGGTCCTCGGTCGACATCGGCGGTGCGGCGATGCCTGCCATCCCCGGCATGCCGGGCATGCCGGTGCCGGGGATCTGCATGGATCCCCACAGGTTCTTGACGAATTCCAGCGTGTCCGTCACGCCAGGCATGGCGGGTGCGGAGGGTTTCAGCATGGTGGTCTCCCTGGTTGGTGGCCGCTAGCGTAACAGATAAATAAGAGCCGACATAGATATGGGTGGATGCGATGGTTGGAAGCGCAGGCGGCGGCGCGCGGGCGGACCGGCTACACTAGGCGGATGAGCCCCGCATACGCCACGACCCGACGCCGCCGGCAACTGGTGCTGGGCGCGCTCACGATCCTGTTGCACGTGCTGGTGTTCGTCTGGTTCGCGCGCCAGATGGGCCAGGTGCCCGACCCGTCTGCCCGCACGGGACGCGCGCCCATGACGGCCGAGCTGGTCGAGGCGCCGCAGCCGCGGCCCTTGCCGCCCGTGCCACCGCCGCAGCCGGCGCTGGAGCAGCCGCCGTTGCCCGAGGTCGACCCGGAGCCCGTGGTGCCCGCACCGGCACCTGGTGCGCCCGATGCTGCGTTGACGCCGGAATCGGACGGTATCGCCGCCACCGATGCGCCGGGACAGCAAACGGGGCAGGGGGGCGCCGCGGTCGGCGCAGGCACCGTACAATCCCGGCAGGATGACAAGCAGGACGCGGCCCCCCAGGCGCAGGCCCAGGCGGAAGCGGCGCAGAAACCCCAACCGGCCGCGCCGGAAGCGCGCCGTTACAAGGTCGACATGCCGCCCTCGGCCGACATCACGCTCGACGTCGCGCGCACGGACGCGAACGGCACGAAGTGGAGCGGCGACGCGCTGCTGTCGTGGCGGGTGACGCCGTCCAGCTACCGCGTGAAGATCGAGGCCGGTATCCGTGTCGTGTTCGCGCACGTGAACCTGCTCACCCTCACGAGCGAGGGCACGGTTGGAGATGAGGGATTCGTCCCCACGTTGATGACGGAGAAGCGGCGCGGGCGCGCCATGACGGCGACGCATTTCAATCGCCAGGAGGGCACGCTGACGTTTTCGGCATCGGGCTTGAAGTATCCGCTCGTGCCGGGCGCGCAGGATAAAGCCAGCGTGCCGCTGCAGTTGACGGCCATCGCGCGCGGTGATTCGAAACAATTGTCGGGAAATATCGACATCCTTGTCGGCGAGGACCGCGACGCAAGCGTTTTCACCTTTACGGTGGCCGGACAGGAACAGCTCGACACGCGGCTGGGCCGCATCGCGACGTGGCACCTCGTGCGTCCACCGAAACCCGGCTCGTACAACTCGCGCCTGGAACTGTGGCTGGCGCCGGGTTACGGCTGGTATCCGGTACAGATCCGTAACGTCGAGGCGAGCGGGGCTGTGACGACCCAGACCGCGAGCAAAATCGTGATTCAACAAGCAGGAAGCTGATATGAAAAATGTTTTAAGAATGGCAGGCGCAGGGATGATGTTGATGACGGCGCTGGGCGGCCATGCCGTGGCAGCGGAAGAACATCCGGCCATCAAGCGCCCGTTCGACCTGCCGCCGTCGGCCGACCTGACCTATTCCATCGGCGCGCGCCAGCGCGGCTTCAACCTGAGCGGCGACGCGACGCTCACCTGGCGCGCGAACGACAGTAAATATTCCGTCAACGCCGAGTCGCGCGTGGCCCTGCTGGGCAAGCTGACGGAAAACCGCAGCACGGGCCTCGTCGACAACTGGGGCCTGGCGCCAACGGAGTACTACGACAAGCGCTTCCGCAAGGACCCGACGACGGCCACCTTCGACCGCGACGGCAAGACCATCACCTTCAGCGACGGCGACAAGACGTATCCGATCAAAGGCGGCGAGCAGGACCGCGTGTCGATTTCGTGGCAACTGGTGGCGGTCGCGCGCGCCGCGAAGGACAAGTTCAAGCCGGGATCGGAATGGCAATTCTTCGTCATCGGCCCGCGCGACGCGGATCCGTGGACCTTCCGCGTCGTCGGCCGGGAGAAAGTGCAGGCCGGCGCGTCGCTCGGCGAAGTGGATGCCGTCCACGTGATGCGCGCCGCGCCACCGGGCTCCAAGGACCAGACGCTCGACATCTGGCTGGCCCCTGGCCACGAGTGGTATCCGGTCAAGCTGCGCTTCACGGACAACGACCGCGACTACGTCGAGCAGACGCTCGAACGCATCGTCAAGAAGTAGCCCAGTCCTTCACGTAGGCCGGCGCCGCCACCGCACAATGCGCGTCCGGCACCGGCGTCCCGCGCGCCTGCGCGAGCGGCAGCACGCCGGCCCACGCGGCGATGTGCATGTCTTCCTCGTCGTCGTCGGGCGGACCCGTACGCACCTTGCACGCGGCTTCAAGCAGCGCGATGCGCATCACGGTCGTCGCCGCGAATTCCTTGTCGTTCCCGGGACGGATCTCCGCTTGCCGGCCCGGCGCCAGGTGCTCCATGAAGTCGGCCAGGGTCTGGCGCTTGGCGTCTTCCGCCACGACCTCGAAGCGGCCGTAGACCATCGCGCTGCGGTAATTCATCGAATGATTGAAGGCGGAGCGTGCGAGCACGAGGCCGTCCACATGCGTGATCGTCACGCAGCAATCCTGTTCCGTCAGGCGCTGCAGCATGCGGCTGCCGTTCGACCCGTGGATGTACAGGTAGTCGCCGCTGCGCCAGCAGGCGGTGGGGATGCAATGCGTGCCATGCGCGTCGGCGAAGGCGATGTGGCAGACGTAGGCCGCATCGACGATGGCATGCAGCAGGGCGGGGTCGTAGGATGCGTTGCGCGCGATGCGCTTGACCTGGGTGCGGGTAGAGGGAGCGGTGTTCATGGCCTCGATAAAGTGGGTGGAAGCCGCACTATAATGGCCGGGATGGCTCCAGCAACAGATCCAGAGCCACGCAATTTCATGGAGCCACGATGGATTATTCCCTGCTGCTGGACGCTTTCGGCCGCGACCACGCGCATCACGCCTGGCCGCGCCAGCGCCTGCTGCACGAATGCCTGCGCGCCGCGATCCGCGACGGCACGCTGGCCGCCGGCACGCGCCTGCTCGCGACGCGCGCGCTGGCGCAGGAGCTGGGCATCGCCCGCAACACGGTGCTGTATGCGTACGAGCAGCTGGCGTGCGAAGGCTTCGTCATCCCGGACCGGCGCGGCACCGTGGTCGCCGGGATCGCCCAGGCACCGCGCCGGCGCAGCGCCGACGTGCCGCAGGCGGGCCTCGCGCGCCGCGCGCAGAACCTGCGGACCGTGAACGGCACCGCCAGTGTCGCGCTGCCGTTCACGCCCGGCGTGCCGGACCTGCGCGCGTTCCCGCTGGCGCAGTGGCGCCGCCTGCTGGACCGCGCCTGGCGCGGCCTGTCCGCGGACCAGCTGAACTACGGCGACCCGGCCGGCGAGCCTGCGCTGCGCACGGCGATCGCGGACTACCTGCGCGCGTCGCGCGGCGTCGTGTGCGAGCCGGGCCAGGTCTTCATCACGGACGGCACACAGGCGAGCCTCGACCTGTGCGCCCACGCCTGCGCCGACGCCGGAGACACCGCCTGGATCGAGAACCCCGGCTACGGCGGCGCGCTGGCCGCGTTCCGCGGCGCGGGTCTCGTCGTCAAGGGCATCGCGGTGGATGGCGAGGGCATGGCGCCATCCCTTCAAGACTGGAGCACGCGCCGTCCGAAGCTGATCTACACGACGCCGTCGCACCAGTATCCCCTCGGCGTGGTGACGTCGGCGGCGCGGCGCCTGGCGCTGATCGATGGCGCGCGTGCGGCCGGTGCGCTGATCGTCGAGGACGACTACGACAGCGAATTCCGCCACGAAGGCCCGCCGCTCGCGGCCATGCAGGGCCTTGTGGCGGATGCGCCCGTGCTCTATTGCGGCACGTTCAGCAAGACGATGTTTCCAGCTTTGCGGATCGGGTTCGTCGTCGTGCCGGCCGGGCTGGCGCCGCAGCTGGCCCTCATGCGCGCGCAATCGGCGGCAGCGGGACGGACGGCGGAGCAGCTGGCGCTGGCAGAATTTCTGCGCAGCGGGGAATTTGCGTTGCACTTGCGGCGGATGCGGCGGCTGTATCGGCAGCGGCGGGATGCGCTGGTGGAGGCGCTCGGGCGGCACCTGGGTAGTCACGCTGTCATCGAAGGGGCTTCAGCGGGGATGCACCTCGCCCTGCGCCTGCCTGCCGATGGCCCGGCGGACGTGGAGATCGTGCGCAGGGCGCGGGAACAAGGGATCGTCGTGAATGCGTTGTCGGCGCATGCGGTGCCGGGTGGGCCGGTGGCCAATGGGCTGATGCTGGGTTATGCGCAGGTGCCGGTTGAGCGGATGGATGCGCTGGTCGAGCGGCTGGCGGAATGCGCAGGGTGACAACGGCGTCATGATAATCTATACGGGCTCGCCCATCATTGAACTCGTCTGGTAGCCCTCCGCGGAGGACCCGTGCAGGTCACAGCAATTGTCAAAAACTCAGCCGCCGGACACGAGGTCATCGTTCGGACCGGCAACTCGGCCCAACCCTTGAGTGTACCGCCAAAGGTCTCGGGCAAAGGCTCCGCCATTAACGGCGGCGAGTTTCTAATGCTCGCGCTGGCAACCTGTTACTGCAATGACCTGTATCGCGAAGCTGAGCGTCTCGCCGTCCCGATCGAAGGCGTCGAAGTGGAGGCAAGCGCTGAGTTTTCGGGCGTTGGCCTCGCCGCCACCAATATCACCTACCGGGCAACCGTGTCCTCGTCTGCCTCCAGTGCCGCGGTAGCGCAGCTACTGCGCGAAACAGACGCCGTCGCCGAAATACACAACACGGTTCGGGCTGGGGTGCCGGTCGAGTTGGTGTGGGGGTAGGTCAGCCATGTAGCTGGGACGTGGCGACGGGGGCCAGCCCGTAAATGCTGCAGGGCGGCCGTTATCGGCTGCGCATTCAATCGGTCGTGACAGTCCGCGACTTTTCCAGCTCGGCAACCTGCTATGCTGAGCCGAACGGCCGGGATCGGTCAGAAGCAGACATATCATGCAGCATTAAGCCCTCTATTCAGAACACCTCTTGTCATATCATTTTCGCTCTTTCGGCTGAATTGCCCGGAGCAACTCTTGAACAAATGTCTCGTGAACTCGCTGACGAGTGCGTTCTGAACGGCCCTGATTTGCGAGCATTAGGTGCTCAACAGAAAAGCCGAAGTTTCCCTTGTTCCGGGACAGTCGTTGCATCGCATCTGACACCGCAACCACGGAGCAAGCTATCTGACGGCGACCTTCCGAAGTTGTGGCACTCCATGACAGTTTTGGTGAGTACCGAAACATTGTATGACACGTGACTAAGCTCTCAATTTGACTTTGCAACTTGTTCTTGTCGTGCTCTTCCCGTAGTAATGGACTTGGTACGTACCACTGCCACTCATCGATCGTGATGCCACTCAGCGGGTCAACAAGTGGAGTGAATACTTCGTCCGGACGTGCCTCCAACACATGTCGAACCGTGTCCTCATCAGTAAAGATACGCATTCCCTTGCCTTTGCCCTCATGAGACACGGCACGAGTAACTGCATCTCCCACAATGAATGCACCAAGGGAATTATTCGGCTTGTTTGGCTCATGAACTCCACCGATAGCAAGGCCTCCGCGGCAAAGAAGCCCCATTGCGGCGGCCTCGTGCATTACATATCTCCCCGCGTCTGCCAGTGCGCCGATGTCCTCCGACCAAAGAAATGCAGCGTCTGACAGCTGAGCCACTCTTACCGCCTTATACGCGTTCTTTGTCCGCATCAATGCCCTCCGGAACGCGAGTAAGATCTGAGCTGCGATTAACTGATGCGGAGAAGCCCCGTTCGGGTCGACCTTCCAAGGTTCGCACTCAACTGCACCCAGAGTGAGATGCCCGTTTGTTAACGCGCCGAAGCCAAGCATGTCGATAAACAACACACCTCCCTGATAACTTTTCATACACTCCTCCTAATAGATGAGGTAGCGTATCAGAATCTCCGTGTTGTAATCTAACGGGCCTTACCTATCATGCTTTGCTCTGGATAGCGAGCAGCCAATTTGTGTTAATCCTCAGGCGGGTGAAGCGCGCCAGCAGAATTGCGGAAGAACTTTGACGATCTGTACATGAATGTTTGTCCGCTTTGGGTCGGTTGCAGTCATTCAGCAGAGACTGCTATCGACCAGAAGCGGACAAAAAATTGGCGAGAATCGATCATCGAAGCTGCTTCTGCGTGGCGGGTGTCGGGTTTGGGTTCAGCTAACTGAACGGGGACTGATCTATGCCTAGAAGAGCAAAGCTAACGAACATAGCCAGCGGTTTGTGCGGTTCGTTCGCTAGCCGGAACAATGACTTGAACGGGTACTGGTCAATCGGCATACTGCGTTCGCTGGCTGACACATATGGCCGGACCTCGGTGTCACTTGACCTGCTGACGTCATCGATGCAGCCATCGTCTTCTGAATTCGCGCCTGTGTTGACACGCTATTACCGGCATCTGGCAAAGCTCGCGGACCTCTCACGTATCCAAGTTGATGAAATCACGACGGCACGCATCACAGTTGATTTCGCACCTCTACCCTGGCCAAGGGAAAGCTACTACAGGTCGAATTGGGGCGATCAGTTCATTCTGACCGTGACCATCAATGCAGACGGCAGGGCCGCTGGTATCGCGAGTCACGCCGGCTATTGTCGGCCGCACGATCCCGCCCGAGAGAGCCGATCAACCCGCCCGGCAGCTCACTAATGTGACGACTGCTTCGGGCTGGTTGCGGCCCTTTGGATTGATCTGGGGGCAGGCAAGGGCCGTGCTCCGGCAAAGTCGACGGCAGCGGTAGCGGCAGTGGAAAAGCACGTATCTTCGCGGTCTCGTAACTGCTAAGCTGCAAGGATGAATGCAAAAACAATGAACCGGCGTATTGGTTGGGCTATTGTCGCCATCGCCGTCGCGCTATCCGCGGCCATTTCCCACGCCAGACCAGCCTCAGGTGGCGTGTCCTGTGGACTCGGCCTGCCGCCTGGCGCTCCCGGATTTGCAGAAGCCCAAGCGCAGCTAGCTCTCGAAGTAAAAACGAACGGCTATCTAAAGGTATGCGAGGCAAACTTAGAGCGCTACCGCATTGCATTCGAACCGTCTACGCCGATCCTGGCAAATTTGCCGTTCGAGCCAGTGAACCTGTCTAGCACGCAATTCGCCCACTTCAAGATCTTGGGTGCGAGGATCGAGCCCGACAATACTACGCACACGCGCCTATATCGCGGCTTTCGTATGCCCGACGGTCATACTGTGACGCTATTCGAACAAGACATGTCGGTTGACGGCACGAGTATTTGGCGTGCGCCCGAGGATGAGCCCGAACGCATCAACGGCATGCCGGCACGGCTCAGCGTGTTCCAGGCCCCCTCCGGCAACGCGATCTCGCACCTGTCTTGGGTCGAGCGGCGACGTGCTTACGAGCTCTGGATCGATGCCAACGTCGTTGATTCACCGCTGCGCAAGCAATTATTTGCGCTGGCGGCGTCGCTCCCGGTTTCTGTGCCGGCTTGTCCAAACGAAGTGCCGCCCAAGCCAGCGCGTATGGGTGCAGATGGTTTTCCGGCAGCTGAACCGATGCCAATGACGCTTACCCAGGCGGAAATAGATAGCCTGCTCGACAGGAGCAAACGGCCGTGTAAGTGATGAGTGAGACTTACAAGTGAACCAAGAACGTTGATCATCCGTAATGGGTCAGCAGCAACCTGTCGTGACAGACTTTCTAATGGGCAGCTGGATGAGTATCCGCTGTCTTGGTGTATCGATGTCGAGCAATGCTACAAAGTTATTACCTATTTCTACGTAAACGAAGGAGCAATTCCGGCATGGGTTAAGTGGAGTTAGCTATATGTCGATTGCTGTCACCTTCTATAAGGCAGCAACCGGCCAGATGCGGACGAAATGAAAGCGAATCATGCGAGCAATACCAGCGTTCAAATTAACCCCTGAACCTCTTGATCAGGAGGCTGCCGCCCTCCCACCGTTCAAGTGGGCCGATGCCCACATAGGTAAACGGCACCGTCTTGGAGGGCAGCCCGACTTTATTCAAGCTGACGATGTGCCGACCTGCTCGTGCAACAAGGCCATGTCCTTTTATGCTCAGCTTGACTCGATCAATGATGAGTTCGTGCTCGGGGACTGCGGAATGATTTATGTCTTCGTCTGCTTTGACTGTCTAACGACCAAGTCGGTCCTGCAGTCGTTCTAAACCACGGCGACAGCCGATAGCCAGTGTAGGTCTGCTCTAGGTCAAAAGCGGAAAAGCAAGGCAGCTCGAAATACAGCCTTCGACAGCTCGGTTAAGTACCGAACGACGATACCAACGCGTCTTGTGGCAAACAGTTATTTGCCGACTTGTCTAAAAGTACTGAAAATCCGCATTCGCACGGCTGTGCTATCGTCGCCCCGGGCCGACCGATAGCGAAGAGGACAGGATGAACCGTTTCAAGGATAAAACCGTACTCGTCACAGGCACGGCTTCCGGCATCGGCCTGGCGGCTGCCCGTCGTTTTCTCGAAGAAGGCGCCAACGTCGTCATGCTCGATATCGACGACGCCGGCCTGAAAAAAGCCGCGGCCGGCCTGCCGCAGGACCGCGTGCTCGTGCAGGTCGGCGACACCGCCAGCAAGGAGACCGCGACCGCCGCAGTCAAGGCCGCCGTCGAGCGTTTCGGCGGGCTGCACGTCCTGGTCAACAATGCCGGCGTGGCCACCGAAGGCGACATCATGCAGACGAGCGAAGACGATTTCGCCCACGTCATGGCCGTGAATGTGACCGGTTACTTCCACATGGCCAAGGCGGCGATGCCTGAACTCCTGAAAACACGCGGTTCGATCGTGATGACCTCGTCCGTGTCCGGGCTGGGCGGCGACTGGAATACGTTCGCCTACAACACGTCGAAGGGCGCCGTCAGCAACATGGTGCGCGCGATGGCGCTCGATGCGGGCAAGGACGGCGTGCGGGTGAACGCGGTCAATCCGAGCTTCACGAAGACCGGGATGACCGAGGACATGTTGAAGGATCCCGAGCTGGTGGCCAAGTTCAAGGAACGCATGCCGCTTGGCGCGCCGGAGGATCCGGAAGGCGTCGCCGCCGTGATGGCATTCCTGGCGAGCGACGATGCGCGCCTGATCACGGGCGTCAACTTGCCGGTCGATGCGGGCGTAACCGCTTCCAACGGACAGCCGCCGATGTAAACCACCGCGGCCAGGGCATGCGCCGTCGGCCATCCGCATACGCCAGCGCCGCCTTGATCTCGATCCGCCACGTCGTCCCGGTCCCCGGTGCCGTGTGCAGGACAGCATCGGCATGGATGCCCCGGGCTCGCTCGTCGATGCCGCGCAAGCCCCAATGGCCGCGCTTTGCGCCGGCGCCGGTGTCGAAGCCGCGTCCGTCGTCCCGCACGGTCAGCACCAGAGCGCGCGCGCCATACTCGACGATCACCTCGTGCTGCCCCGCATCCGCATGACGGAAAGCGTTACGCAAGGCTTCGCGTCCGATGGCGCACAGCTCCTGCTCCACGATCGGATGCAGCGCGCGGGCCTCGCCTACGCAACGCAGTGCGAACCGCTGGCCCGGCGCGGCGTCCTGCACGCCCGCCATATGCAGATACTCGTGCAGGGGAGGCACCTTGCGCACGCCGGCGCGCAGGGAGGTGATCTTGTCGCGGCCTTCCTGGATGGCGGACGTGGCATCGCCCAGGCTGCGTCGCAGCGCATCCCCCATGCCGGATTCGGACTCGGGCAGGATCGTCTCCACTTTCATCACGAAGCCCTGGAACGTCTGCAGCACGGTGTCGTGCAGGTCGCGCGCGATGCGTTCGCGCTCTTCCAGCTGCGCGCTCAGGCGCGCGGTGAGCGTGCGGGTCAGGAAGCGCACGCGCAAGCGGTAGCCGAGCCACAGCAGCAGGGCGGCCAGGATGCACGTGACCTTGAACCAGACGGTCTGCACCAGCGTCGGCGCGATGTGCAGGTCGAGCGTCCGTTCACTCACGCTCCACACGCCGCCCTCGTTCATGGCACGCACGCGGAAACGATAGTCGCCCGGGCCCAGTCCCGTATAGGTGGCGCTGCGTTCCGTGCCGGTTTGCCAGGCCCGGTCCACGCCGTCGAGCCGGTAACTGAACACGACGCGTTCTGGGCGGCTCAGCGCGGGCGCGGTGAAGTCGACGCGCAGGCGCGTCGTGCCGGCACGGATGCGGGGCGGCTGCGTGAAGGAGTAGGCGACATCGTCCCCGGTCACCCCCAGCAGCGACGGCTGCGGCGCGGAGCCGTCGAGGCCGCGCCGCGTCGGGGCGACCTCGACGATGCCGTCGGTCGTCGTTACCCACAAGCGGTCGTTCACCATCCGCAGGGACGGCACGTTCGCGGCAGTGCCCGTGTATCCGTCGCGTACGCCCATCAGGGCATAGCGCAGCGGCGCACCGGTCTCCACCGCCCGGCGCCAGTCGCTTGCCTCGACACGCAGCAGGCCGGTGCCGCCGTTGAGCCAGCGGGAACCATCGGCGGCCACGAACAGGCCGGTAACACGCTGCAGCACATCGTCGCGCTGTGCGTGCAGGCGCCGGAACTGCCCCGCATGCATCACGATCACGCCTTGCTCGCCGCACACGACCAGTTCGGGCGCGGCCGACACGCTGGTCGGCTCGCCGATGCCGCCCAGCGCGGCCTGGTCGTATGCCGTGCGCACCCGCCCGCCTTCGAACAGCACGAGGCGCCCATCGGCGAGCGCGCGCCACATCTGGCCGCGGTGTCCCGGGGCGCTGAACACGAATTCGGCCCCCGGCAACTCGACCGGCGGCCTCCAGGCGTGGCCATCCCAGAGCTGGACCGGGACGCCGAATCCGCCGAACCAGACACGTTCGCCGTCGCTGCGTGCCCAGGCGGCCGTCGGCATCGGCCCCGGAAGATCGACATGGGTCTCGACGCCGGCGCGACGCAATGTGATGCCATCTTCCTTCAGGAGCACGACGGTGCCATCCGGTCCGAGCGTGGCGCCCCGATACTTGTCCGGCAGCGGCGTGAGGCGGCGCGCGGCCGGATCGTAGCGCCATCCCCGTTTTTCCTGGGGCGCGACCACCCACACGGTGCCGTCGGTGTCGGGCGCGACATGGAAATCGCCCTTGATCGCCGGCAGTTCCACGGGACGCAAGGTATTGCGGCGGAAGCGTTCCACGCCGGTCGGCGAACCGATCCAGATGTCGCCTTCGCGGTCCTCGAACACGACGCGCGGCGCCAGCGAACCCAATTGGCCGCGCTGGTCGAGCCGGCTCGTCGTCGCCGTGGCCAGGTCGATGGTGTCGCCTGCGCTTTGTCCGGCCGACGCCGCCAGGCAGATGCCGGTCGGGCAACGCAGTGCCCACAGGTTGCCGGCATGGTCGAAGAGGGATGTGCTGCCCGATTCCTGGCCGAGGTAGCGCGACGGCACGGAAACGCCGGCAATCGGGGCCGATACGAGCGCCAGATACCCATCCGCGCCAGCCCAGAGCCGGCCGTCCGGCGACATCCTGAATCCCTGGATGCGTTCCGACTGCCTGCCGTGCGGCTTCCGCAGTTCGGTGGGGATGCAACGGCCGGTGGTCCGGTCGTAGCGGAACAGCTGGTTGTGTTTCGCCTCCCATACCTGTCCGTCGGGGGCGAGCGCCATCACGACATCGACATCGGGGCAGCCCTGCGCCGCGCCGAGCGCCGACCAGCGTCCTTCCTTCAGACGGCGCAAGCCGAACGACGTGGCTACCCAGAGCGACCCGTCGCGATCCGGTTTCACGGCATTCGTCCAGTTGACGGGGCTGTCCTTCGTCGCGGGCGCGAGATGATCGAGCCGGCCGTCCGCACGGAGTACGCTCAGGCCGGGAGCGTCGTAACCGATGTAAAGATCGCCGTTGGGCTGGGCCGCCAGTTCCGAGATCCGGGGGCTCAACAAGTGCGCGCCGTTGGCTGCGGCGAACGGGTAGAAATGGACCCCGTCGAAGCGGTACAGGCCATTCGGCGTGCCCAGCCACAGCCAGCCGTCGGGCGTCTGCGCCATGCGCGTGACCTGCACCGGCGCGCCGTCGCTCGCGGTCCAGATGGAGTGATTGTAGTCCGCAAAAGTCGGCCCATGATCCTGCCCGACAGCCGCATCGCCCAGGACGATGCCAATCAGCGCGCACCACAATCGTCGCATCTGGTCTTTCCGTTTAGTTTCTCCCCGCGGATTATTTCCTATTTTATAAAAAAGGTACAGGCGGCTTAGTCTTGCGGGCCCGGATCATCCGGATTGTCGTTTTCCCAATGCAGCACGATTTCCTTCGGCGTATTCCCGACCTTGACCGTCCGTTTAAAGGTCTTGCCCTCGGCCGCCGCGCTGACGCGATACGTGCCCGGCGGCAGCTTGGCAAAGAACATCGGCCCCGTGTTCGCCGCGGTCACCAGATTCGCGCCCTTGGCATCCGAAATATCGAGCTGGACGTCGGAGCGGTAGGCGCCGCTCTGCTTGGTGGCGAAGGTGAGCAGCAGGTTGTAGTCGGCGCGCTGGGCCTTCATCGCGGCCTGCTCTTCCTCGCCGACGCCGCCATTGACGTAGGTGATGCCGTTCTGCTGCTTCGGGGTGGGTGCCGCCAGGACGACGGCCGGTGTCAGGCAAGTGGCCAGGACGATGGCCGCAAGTGTACGTTGCATGGCATTCCTCCTTGTTGATGATGTAAAGATAACAATGTTCATTATCGCGCTGTCGGGTCGGAAGGGGCGCGCGCCTGATGTTGTCATATTGGCAAGTCAAGCGGCGATTCGATTCCGTTGCATATTCACCAGTTGTGAACCGTACGCGGGCGTTCCGTATTAGTTGCCAAGCCTTAACTGTTATACTGACGCCCCCGCGCCCGTGGTCCAGAAGGCCGCGCGCGACAGCAGACTGGTAAGCCTTACGATGATCGACAACCTGGCAGCAACCGCCGCCGACTCCAATTCCCCAGCGCTAGAAGACCTCGACCCGCTGCAGACGCACTTCCAGGACGGAGTGGCGCCGGACGAGATCGAGCAGGTATATCACCTCAAGCGTGCGCAGCCCATGCTGCAGGCGTTCACCGCGCTGTTCCATGGCTCGCAGGACGGCGTCATCGTGCGCCTGCTCGTGCTGCGCGAACTCGCGTCCGATGCGATGGACTCCGCGTTCTCGCGCGCCGACATCAATACGAAGTTCGCCTACCTGATCCCGGAAAGCCTGGAAACGGTGCTGGGCCGCCTGCGCACGCACGGCCTGCTCGCGTGGGACAACCCGGCCGCCGTCTACCGCATCACGCCGCTGGCGCGCAACGTACTGGCCGCGCTCGACACCCTGCTCGCCCTCGGCAAGCCGGAAGAGGACGAGGCCGAGATGGGCTTCCTGCTGTCCCAGGTGGCCGGTGCGCAGGCCGTCGGCGGCGTCACCGTCGACCAGCTGAAGCACTTGCTGGGCCGCCTCGTCGAGCTGCACGAGGAATTCCGCGATGCGATCGCGTCCGGCTCCGAATTCCGCCTGCGCGCGTCGCAGGCGAAGTGGCACATGGCGTGCGACTGGGTGGAGAAGGGCTCCGTGATCCTGCGCGCCATCACGTCCGACGAGCGCGCCGACTCGGCCACGCACCGCGCCGCGCAGGCGATCGGCCGCGCGCAGTCGCAGCTCCTGAACATGCAGGGCATGTTCTCGCGCGCGCTGAACCAGATCGAACGCCAGCGCGTGCACCTGGGCCAGTCCGGCCTGTCGACGACCGACATCAAGCGCTGGCTGCTCGCGCACGACGACCTCGCGAGCCTGGCGGAAGAGGCGATCGACCGTCCGGTCGTCCCGCTGTTCACGACGCCGGCCGAGATGATCGACGTGGCCGAGACGGAACTCATGATGGAGCGCGTGGCGAACGTGGCGCCGACCGGCCTGCCGAGCGGCGAGGACGCGGCGATGACCATCAACGACAACCCGGCGATGCAGGCGGAACTGGACGACTGGATCAGCCGCCTCGCCGATTTCGCCAACCTGGACAACTTCCCCATCATGGCCGAAGGCGCGCCGAAGAGCGTGCCGATCGAGGAGTCGCTGCTGCCGGCCAGCTTTGCCATCGCATCGTACCGTGCCTCGCTGCTGCCGCTGCTGGGCGATCCGGCCGAAGCCAACCTGCAGGGCCCGACCGCCGCACTGGCGCGCCTGCCCGTGCGCTTCGACTCCGCCGACGAACTGGTGCCGCTGGACGATCCGCACATCGCGGCCATCTCGCGCGCGACCCTCTCACTGAATCTCGATCTACCGAGCACCCCGGAAAGCAAGACGCAAGATGAATGACGACGCCCAAATCCTGATCGCGCGACTGCTCACGCACCAGACCCTGCGCCGCGACGACAAGATGGTCAAGCGCGCGCTGTCCGACGACCAGTTCCGCGCCGAGATCGACAAGCGCCTGCTCGAATGCGGCCTGAAACTCCTCGACAACGTGTACGCGGACCACGTCACGCTGGCCCTGCACCGCAACGTCGAACCGAAGATCTTCGGCGCCAAGGACATCTGGCAGAACAATAACTTCGGCCTCACGCGCGACGGCGTGGCGCTGCTCGTCGTGCTGTGGGCGCAGATCATCCTGCCCAAGCGCCAGCGCCAGGAAACCCACCAGGCCATCGACGTCGACCAGTCCGACATGTTCGACAAGGACAACCCGATCCCGCGCGCGGAAGACACGTCGATCGGCATCTCGTACACCGCGCTGCTCGCGGACTTCGGCGAGAAGCTGGGCAAGAAGACGCGCATGGACATGAACCTCGGCCTGCTGTCTAAGCTCGGCTTCATCGAGCGCCGCGGCGACGTGATCCTGGAAGGTCCGCTGCTGGACCTGCTGATGGATACCGACGTCCTGAAGGAACGCATCATCAACGGCGCGCTGGCCGACGTGTTCAAGCGCGCACCGCTGGCGGCCGCACCGCGCCGCCACGTCAGCGAGGCCGCGAACGACGAGCCGGCCCTCGACCCGGCTACCGATACCGACACGCCCCAAGCTTAAGAGGCACGCATGTTCCACATTAAATCCCTCGAGCTGGTCCACTGGGACTACTGGCAGCGCATCAAGAACATCCCGCTCGACGCCAAGATCATCACCATCGCCGGCCAGAACGGCTCCGGCAAGACGACGCTGCTCGACGCCCTGCGCACGCTGTTCGGCCTCGATTGCTCGATGGGCCGCACCTATAAACACTATGCGCGCCACTCGGGCCAGCAGAGCGCCTGGTTGCGCGCCGTCGTCGACAACAAGCCGTCCGGCCGCCAGCTGTCGAACCGCCCGTTCCGCCATTCCGGTTTCTTCAGCGACGACGAAGTCACGCTGTTCTGCCAGGTGCAGAAGAACGGCGGCGACTGGAAGCGCCAGTACCTCATGCGGCCGGGGAACATCCAGATCGAGGAAGTGACGGAAGCGACCGACTGGCTCGGCGTCGAAAACTACCGCAAGCGCCTCGCGTCGGCCGGCCTGTCGCCGGCGATGTCGAAGGTGCTCGCGCTGGAGCAGGGCGAGACGGATAAACTGTGCGAATACGCGCCGCGCCAGCTGCTGGACCTCGTGTTCCAGGTGTTCGGCGACAAGGAAGTGCTGGACGCGTACGACGAGGCCAAGCGCCACCAGCGCGACACCGAATCGGAGCTGAAGCGCTTCGAGGCCGAGCTGGAGACGTCGCGCATCAACCTCGAAGGCCTGCGCCTGCGCGTGGCGAACTACCACCAGTGGGAAGACCTCAACAAGGAGCGCCGCGCCCTCGTCGAGGAAGTGCTGCCGAGCCTCGAATACCACGAGGCGCGCGAAAAGGCCGCGAACGTCAGTCGCGCGCTGCGCGAGGCGAAGAAGCCGCTGATGCAGGCCGACAGCCTGCTCACCGAAAAGCGCAATGCGCTCGCCGCGCAGCAGCGCGCGCTGACGGAAGCGCAGCAGCAGGAAGTCAAGCTCGAACAGGAAGCGAACGAGTTGGCCACCCGCCTCACGCAGGTGAACGCGAAACTGAAGCCGCTGGAAAGCCTGCTCGAGCAGAAGGAACGCCTGAACAAGCTGGCGGCGGACGCCGGCGCCGACATCGCGGAAGTCGCGACCCAGCTCGAAGCGAAGGAAGCGGAACTCGCGAAGAAGAAGGCCGAGCGCGAAGCGCTGGCCACTAAAATCGCGGGCGAGCTGGCGACGATCTCCGCGCTGCAGGGCAAGACGACGATGCCGGAGCCGGAAGCCCAGCGCCAGATGCGCCGCGCGCTGCGCGATGCGGGCATCCCGCACGCCATGCTGTCGGATATCGTCGAAGTGACGGATCCGAAGTGGCAGGGGGCCGTCGAAGGCGTGCTGGGTGGCTACGCATCCGTCGTGCTGCTGGAGCGTGCGAAGGACGCGCCGGCCGCCTACAAGCTGGCGGAGAAGGAGCGCTATCGCCACTTCATCGTGCCGGACTGCGTCGACGCGCCGGTGGTCAAGGACGATACCCTGCTGTCCGTCGTGCGTTTCAGCTCGAAGGCGCCGGCCTGGCTGATCGACCAGCTGGAACGCATCGAGCGCGTGGATTCCGTCGACGCCGGTTTCAAGAGCGACGCCGACGAATGGATCACGCCGGACGCCTACCACCGCGAACGCCGCGGCGGCCGCTCGCTGTTCGTCGAGCCGTCGCGCTACCGCTTCGGCGCCGCCGGCAAGACGCAGCGCCTGGAAGCCATCCAGAAGTCGCTGCCGTCGCTGGAAGCGCAGGAAGACACCTTGACGCTCGCGATCAGCAAGCTCGCGGCGGAAGTGTCCGCGCTGCGCGTGCGCATCGCCGGCGTGGACGCCGCCAAGGAACTCTCCGCGCGCCAGGCCGAATTCGAGGAAGCGACCCGTGCGCTGGAACCGCTGAAGGCCGAGCGCCTGCAGGTCGGTGCGCGCCTGGGCGAGCTGCAGGTGCTGATCAAGAACGCGACGGTCACGCGCACGCGCGCCGACACCGTCTGGCAGAACGCCCGCATGGCGCTGTCGGAGGCGGAAGCGGGCATGCGCCTGAACAACCGCCGCGTGATCGAGCAGCGCAGCGAGCACGCGCGCGAGCTGCTCACGTTGCGCCGCTCGTGGCGCCACGTGCCGAAGTCGTGGCGCAGCGCGCAGCAGCGTGCCGCATTGGTCGCGACGCACCAGAACGCGCACCAGGTCAAGCTGCGCATGAATTCCCTGGACGCGTCGCTCGCGCGCGGCGACTGGGAACAGGACCCGACCGTCATCGACCAGTACGCGCGCCTGAACGACCAGCTGTCCGGCCGCCAGGTGGAGACGGAAGAGCGCCGCTACCAGAACAACCGCGCGATCGAGGCGACGGACAACGCGCGCGGCGCCTACATCGAGCGCCTGCGCTACACGATCAAGACCTACTCGAAGAACATCCGCGAACTGGGCGAGCTGGCGAACATCGACGTGTCGGTCGATCCGGTCCGGCTGGAGAACGACGACGTGCAGCTGGCGCAAGCCGGCCTGCACGTGCGCTTCAAGTTCGACGGCAAGGGCCAGATCGGCATGAACGACGGCGAGGCGTCGGGTGGCCAGCAGGTCATGAAATCGCTCGTGCTGCTGATCGGCCTGCTGAAATCGGAAGAGGGTTCCGGCGGCTTCGTGTTCATCGACGAACCGTTTGCCCACCTGGACATCCGCAACATCCAGCTGGTCGGCGAGTTCCTGAAAAACACCGACGCGCAATACCTCATGACGACGCCGCTGACGCACAACACGGACGTCTACGATCCTTCCGACCTCACGCTCATCACGAGCAAGAAAAAGAAGGACACGCAGTGGGCGCAGCCGATCTTCGTGCTGCAGAGACGGCGCGAGGGCGAAGAGGCGCAGGCGGCCTGATCACATTGTCATGATGGCTGCAACGGCCGGCGTTCCTGTGGACGCCGGCCGTTTTGTTTGTGTGCCTGCGGCGCCGCCACATGGCGCGACAGCACCTCGCGCGCCGCTGCGCCGATGCCCTGCCAGTACGCGCGCCGCAGCGCCGCCCGCTTGCGGTGTTTCGACGGTATCGCGGCCAGCGGTTTGCCCTCCAACGGCAGGGCAATGTGCCACGCGCGGCCCGGCATCCCGGTGCCGCCGAGGTTGCGCCATACGCCGTCATAGGCGGTGGCGAAATGCTTGTCGTCGGCAGGCAGATAGGCGCAATGCCAGGCCGACTTGACGGCCACCACGTGATCCATGCCCAGCGCCTGCGCGATGCCCTGCAGCGCGGCGTAGCAGAAAAAGCCGGGCGTCGCGACCAGCGGGGAGTTGGGCGGGAAGGCGCGCCGGAACGCGTCGACGGCGTCGGTCTCGTCGGCGCGGTGGCCCTGGTTGCGGGCGATGAACGGCAGGATGCCGGCCGCGCCGAATCCGGCGAGGCCGGCGAAACGCTCGTCGACCCAGCTGAACGACAGGCGGTGCATGCGCCTGCCGTTCGCCAGCAAGGTCAAGGTGAGATCCCCTTCCGCGTTCAGGTGCTGCGCCATGCCGAGGCGGACCTCGACCTTGCTGCCGTCCGCCTCGTGCTGCCACAGCACGAGCCCGCCGTCGCGGTAGACGGCGTGCTTGTAGGCAGCATCGAACATGGCGTCCTCGAAGCGGTAATGCGTCAGCACGCAGCGCGCGCGCTGGCGCAGCGACAACCCCCTGGCGAGATAGTTGCCGTGACTCAGGTGGTGGAACACGTCGTCGTGCGTCGGCGTCACGTAGTTGCGGTAGACGTCCATGGCGAGCAATTCGACATGGGCGCGGTGGCACCGGGCCAGCCAGTGGCGGGCAAGGAAGGCGAAGACCATGCGTGCTCCAGGTGGATGACTGGAGTCACGACACGGTTGTCAATACATCAAGTGGCCCCGGAGGCTATTCTCCGCAGGGCTATGCGTGACGCATTGGACTGCATCAAGTGAATCACGTGTTGCCGATTTCCTTGCGCATGCGCTGGCGCCAGCGCATCAGGGCAGCGGAGAACGTGGCGAAATAGGCGGCCGTCAAGCCCAGGCACAGCATCGTGACGGGACTGTCCGTGAAGCGCGGATTCGGGCGGTTGCTGCCCTGGTTCATGTAGATTTCGATGCCGAGGTAGACCACGCGCGCCACCAGCACCATGGCGACGAGGATGCCCATGCGCGACGGCGGCGTGAAGAAATAGCCTTCGGGCGTGTCCTCGAACCGGGTGCGGCGCAGGCCGTAGGAGCCCAGCGCCATGCCGGCGATGGCGCCGGCGGCCAGTGCGGCCAGCTGGAACGGGCGGTCGATGAGCTCGGATCCCGGGATGAGGATCATGACGACGAACACGAACAGGCCCGTGTAGTGGCGCGACAGGATCGAGCGCTGCCGGGTCATCTGGTTTTTCAGGCGCGAGTAGATGCGCCAGATGAGCAGGGGAACGAGGGCGATAAGGGCGAGGGTGGTCAGACTCATGCGGTGCAGTTCAAGGTGAAACAGGTGAAACGGATGCGGTGCGCTTGCGCCAGGACAGCAGGCCGAACGCGTAGCTCATGTAATAGCCGGCCAGCACGCCGAAGATGACGAGGGTCAGCGGGCTCGACACGAACTCGTGATGGGCCAGCGACCCCAGCACGAAGAACTCGTATCCGCGCCACGCCATGCGGGTCATGAACAGCAGGGCCACCCCAAGGCCGATCGGCGCGTGCGGGGTGAAGAAGAAGTCGGCGCCGACCTGTTCGAAGCGCGTTTTGCCGATTGCGATGCGCCCCAGCACGGCGCCCACCGGCAGCCCGGCCGCGAGACCCGCGAGCGCGAACGGATTTGTCCTGATGCTGAAGGCGGCCAGGACCAGCAGCAGGATCGGGAAGAACACGAGCGTCGTGCGGTGACGCCACGTCTTCGAACGCTGGCGGGTCGTCAGGCGCTTGATGCGGCTGTACATGCGCCACAGCACGAGCGGCGCGAGCACGGCGGCAACGACGGGAGTCGGCAACATGGGATTCCTCGAAACTTTCTGTCGAATCCGCCATTGTAATCCAGGCGCGCGTCGGCCAACCGCTGCCCATGGTAATGTTTTGGCATCTTTAGCAGGAGTCTTACATGATCTTAGACATGACCGCGAGGCGGCATCCAATCGGGCAGCACGCGCACCGGGCGCCCGATCCCGCACCCATCGAGGAACCGCCGCCCGACCCGTTCGAGCCCGCCGACCCGCACCAGCCGCCCATCCGCACGCCGCAGAACGACGAGCCGCCTGTCGATCCGAACCCCAGCGTAACGCTCCACTAGGCCGGCAGCGACGCACGTCCGGATGCGCCGCCAGGCCGCAACGGACGATTCGGCATGTGGTCGTTATCGCGTGCATCACATCGCTCGTCTCCGGTGCCGTAGCGCGCCCGGACACCCCTCAATAAAAAGTGCTTGACCAACCTATAACCGGATGGCTATGATTTAATTCATAGCCAGCCGGTTATTAATTGCCATGACAGACACCCACGATATTCTTTTCCGGACACTCGGCGACCCGACACGGCGCGCCATTTTCGAATCGCTGTGCCGTGACGGCGAGCAGACGGTCGGGGCCCTCACGGCCCGGGCCGGCATCTCGCAGCCGGCCGTGTCCAAGCACCTGGGACTGTTGAAGCAGGCCGGGCTCGTGCGCGATCGGCATGAAGGACGCCAGACGCACTACACCGCCCAGCTGCAGGCATTGGCGCCGCTGGCCGACTGGACGAACCAAATGGCCCGGTTCTGGGAGAGCCGGTTCGATGACCTGGAAGACCTGTTAAAAAGGATGGACCAATGAACGATACCTCGCTCCACACGCGCACCGTCACCGTCGAACGCGAATTCGCGCATCCGCCGGAAAAGCTCTGGCGCGCGCTCACGCAGCCGCACCTGATCGAAGCGTGGCTCATGAAGAACGATTTCGTGCCCGCCCTGCATCACCGCTTCAAGCTCAGCGCCGACTGGGGCGCCGTCGAGTGCGAGGTGCTGGAGATCGAACCGAACCGTTCCCTGTCGTACACTTGGGCGGCGATGGGCCTGGACAGCGTCGTCACCTGGACCCTGACCCCGGCCGGCGCGGGCACGCACCTGAAAATGGAACAGACCGGCTTCCAGCCCGGCCAGGATGCGGCCTACAATGGTGCCAAGTACGGCTGGAACAAATTCACGGCCGCCCTCGACGAGGTGCTGGCGAAGCTCGACGACTAAGCTGAAGGAGGCGAGATGAAGCAGGAGAATTCGTCCGCGGACCTGCCGGCGTCCGCACTGATCGACCGCCGCATCGCCGACCTGGGCGACTGGCGCGGCGCGGCGCTGGCGAAGGTGCGCGCCCTGATCCACGAAGCGGTGCCCGGCGTCGTGGAAGAGTGGAAGTGGATGGGGACGCCCGTGTGGTCCAGCGGCGGGATTCTCTGCACGGGCGAGTCGTACAAGTCGCACGTGAAGCTGACCTTCCTGAAGGGCGCGTCGCTGGACGACCCGTCCGGCCTGTTCAACTCCAGCCTGGACGGCAACGCCCGGCGCGCCATCGACATCCACGAAGGCGAGGAGTTAGACCCGGCCGCGTTCCGTGCGCTCATCCGCGCGGCGGCCGCCTTGAATGCGGCCAAGGCAAAGCCGAAGCGCTCGAAGGCAATTGCCTGAAACCGGGGTCAGAGCCCCGTTTTTGGAAATATCGCGCTAGCTATTGCCAATATTCGGGCTCTGACCCCGGTGTTCAATCAAATGCCCAGGAGTACAGCACGTCCAAGGCCGTGTTGGTGCCCGTCTGCAACTGCAGGGTGATGCGCGGGTTGATCTTGTAGCGCACCCGCACGACGCTCGATGCCGTCGCGGCGCCCTGTTCGAAGCTCAGGTACAGGCGCGACGAGATGCGCTTGCCGACCGTGACCACCGTGTTTTCCAGGCCGGACGCCTGGCCCGCGCCCTGGCGCACGCCCAGTTCGTCCACGCCCAGCGAGTTCGCCAGCTTGCTCGTGATGCCGCCCGTGCCGCCTTTGCCGCCCAGCAGGGCGCCGGCGGCGGCGCTCAGCACGTCGGCTTCGTTGCCCGTCGTCGCTTCCATGCCGTGGCCCAGTACGAGCCACGACAGTTTGTCGCTGTCGGACACGTTCGGCGTCGACACGAGCTTCGCCGTCGGCGCCAGCGCCGTGCCGCGCACCTGCACGCCCGCCTCGACGTTCGTTTCGCTCACCTGCTCGCCGTCGGGACGCTTGCGCACGGCCAGGATGTCCAGCGACGGGTTGTCGTACGGGCCGCTGAACGTGATCACGCCGCGGTCGATCGTCAGGCGCTGGCCGTACGCGGCATACGTGCCGCTGACGGTGCGCACGGTGCCGTTGATGCGCGGCGCGCGGTCGCCCACCTTCAGCACGTGCACGTTGCCAGCCAGGTAGGCGTCGGCGCCCATGCCGCGCAGGTGGAAGTCGTCGCCCAGGTCGGCCGTCAGGTCGATCGTCAGCGGCACCGCCGTTTCCTTCTTCGCCGTCGCCGGCGCCGCATTGCCGCGGCCCAGGACAATGACGTCGTCCGAGATCGTCGGGCGGTCCTGCGGCGCCAGTTCGACGAGGGCGCGGTCGGCCTTGAAGTTGCCTTCGACCCGGAACTGGCGCGCGTCGCGCACGACGCTGGCCTGGCCGCTCAGGACGACGGTGCGGTCCGGACGCGACAGCGCTTCCAGCTTGTCCGCGACGAGTTTCAAATTCATCGTCGCCTCGCCGCCGGCAAAGCGCACGAAGCCGTCCGCCGTCGCGCGGCCGCTGTTGCCTTCCAGCGTCAGGCGTTGCAATTGCAGCTGGTCGCCGGCGAGCTGCGCGCGCAGCTGGCCGTTGCGCAGGCGGACACCCTGGTCCGGCCAGCGCACGGCGAGGCCGTCGCCTTCGATGCCGCCGGAAAGCAGAGGCGCGCCGACAGTGCCGGTGCCGTTGATCGCGAGGCGCAGCGCGCCGTCCACTTCCAGGCCCGGCTGGCCGAGCAGCGGCGACACCCACGACAGCGACGCGAGGTTCGCATTCGCCGTCAGTTTCAACGGGCTGTCGTTGTCGACGCGGCCCTGCAGGAGCTGGGCGGTGGCGTCCACATTGGCCGTGCCGATGCGCGTGCCGTCCAGCGCGAGCTGGCTGCGCAGCGCGCCGCCGGCGACGTCCGCGCGCAGGTCAAGCTGGCGCAGTCCCAGCGCGATCGGCGAGATGTCGCCCGCGATCAGATCTCCCTTTTCGCGGAACACGTGCACGTTGCCCGCGAGCTGAGGCACGGCGCCGGTTGCGGTGGGCGCACGCAGGTCGATCGCCCATTGTGCGCCGAGCGTCAAATCGCCGCGCACGTTCTGGCGCATGGCGTCCGACGCTTGCGCCAGATAGTTCATCGGTACGCCGGTGGCGCTGCCGCGCGTGTTCCAGCGCGGACCGATCTTCGCGAGCGAGTCGATCGTGACGGAGCCCGCCGGCAGCCGGATCGTCGCACCGCTGAGGGCGATCTGCTCCGGTTTCGCCAGGCCCGCGAGACCGCTGCCGGGCGCGCCCGCAATGCGCAAGGGCGTCGGCGCGGCGAGCGTCAGCGCATAGCGGCCGCTGTTCTTCAGCGCGTCGACGGTGCCGTTCCACGTGTTGCCTGTCAGGCCGCCGTGCACGGCCAGCGCGGCATCGAAGCTATCGCCGCGTGCGGCGGCCTGGATCGTGTGCGCGCCGCGCGTGCCCGTCGACGCTAGGTGCGCGGACGCGATCTTCGTTTCGTTGACGTTGCCCAGCTTATCGGTCGTCGTGCTCGCGTAATCCGTCACCGACACGTCCAGCGCGAGCGGATCGGCGGCGCCGCGGCCCGAGCCCAGGTTCGCGCTGGCCTTCAACGCCTTGACCGATTGCGTGCCCATCACGCGGATGTTCTGGCCTTCGATGGCGGCCGTCAGCGACGGCGTGTCCATCGTGCCTGACAGGGTGCCGGACCCGCTCAGCGCACCGGCGAAGTCCGGGCCGAGCGCGGCCAGTTGCGGTGCATCGATGCGCCAGTTCAGCGTGTCGCGCCCGCTGCCGAACGCGCCCTTCGCCGCGACGACGTTGCCGCCCAGGTGCAGGTCGACGTCGGCGTTCGACACGTGGCGCTTGTCCGCCGCGAGCTTCGCGTGACCCCACAGCGGCGATTTCGACAAGGTCGAATCCTGCAGCGCCAGGTCGATGGCGCCGCCCATGTTCGCGCCCGTGCGGCCGCTGGCCGTGAAGCCGCCGTTGATGCTGCCGGCCAGCGGCGAGCCGAAGGCGGCCGGGTTCAGGCGCTGCATGTCGCCCTTGGCCGTGACCTCGACGATGCGCGCGCCTTCCTTGCCGGACAGCCAGGCCTCGCCGCTCGCATGCACGGACCCATTGTCGTTCTTCTTTTCGCGCGGCACCCAGCCGAGGTTGCGCGCGTCGACTTCGAACGTCGTGCGCGGCGCTTCCATCGTCCCGGTGACGACGCCGCTCGCGAGCACGGCGCCATACAGGTCGCTGCGCAGTGCCGAGAGCTGCTTGCCGTCGACCTTCCACGTCAGCCGTTCGCCCGGCTTGCCGAACGCGCCGCGCAAATCGACCGTGTTCTGGCCCAGCGCCAGCGTCGCATCGACGTCGTGCACGTGCGTGGCGTCCGCATCGAGCTTGCCGCGGCCCGACAGCGGCTGGTCGAACAGCCGGCTCGGACGCACGGCGAAATCGGCCGCGACCTTCCACTGCGGGGCGAGCGCGCCGGCCGCGTTGATCTCGGCATTGATGTCGGCCTGCGGGAACTTGCCGAAATCCGCCGGATTGAATTTACTGACGACGGCATTGGCCTTGAACGGCTTGTTGTCCTTGAGGTTTGCATTGCCCGTGATGCGCACGCTGCTCTTGCCGGCAGAGAGGCGCGCGTCGCGCACCGTGAGCACGTCGCCGGCCAGTGCGGCTTGCGCGGCGAGGCGCAGGCCGGCGTCCGACAGGTTGACGTCCAGCGTCTGCGTGTCCTTCGTGTTGGCGACCTTGATATCGCCCGCGATCTGCGTCGGCTTCATGCTGCCGTGGACCTGCTTCAGGTCGAAGCGGTCCGTGTGCAGCGCGAATTCCGCCGTGCCGAGGCCTGTTTCGTCGGGACCGCGCTGGACGCTGCCGCTGCCCGTGAAACGGCCGGCGCTGCCCACGTCGATCAGCACGTCCGTGATGCGCATGGCGGTGAGGCTGCCGCCCAGTTGGCCGCGCATCGCCCGCAGCGGCAGGCGTTGCTGGTCGAGCGTGCCGACGGCGCCGTCGTTCGTCAGGTTGACGGAACCCGCGATATTGCGGTTCGGGTCGAGCCGGACCGACACGGCCAGGTTCAGGTCTGCGCTGGGCAGGGTCGGGTTGAAGAAGCCGGGGTCGATGTTGTGCGCATCGAGCGTGAACGCCTGCAGCGGGATGTCCGCGAACGGCGACATCACGATCTGCGCCTTGCCCTGTGCGCGCGCGGCCTGGCCGGTGGCGTCGATGACGGTTTTTTGCAGATCGCCCGACGCGTGCAGCTTCAGCTGCGCACCCAGGCTCGGTGGCGCCTCGGCCTGCGCCGGTGCCGCCGGCTGCGACTGCGTCAGGCTCGCATCCGCATCCAGTTTATACGGCAGCGTGTTGGCGATGCTGCCCTTGGCTGCCACCTGGCCCCACGGCGTGTTCGCGGACGCGTAGTCCAGCTTCCACTGCGCCTTGTCGCCGTGCAGGCGCGCGCGGATGTCGTCGATTTCCGTCGTCGCGCCCTTGTTCACGAAGACGGCCTTCGCGAGGCGCGCATCCTCCACCGCAATCTTGAAAGGCGGCGCGAGCCGCGTGGGCATCGTCGTCGGTTCCGTCGATTCCTTCAGCGTCTCCACGCGCACCACGCGGGCGTACAGCTTGTCGATTTCCACGCCGCGCGACAGGTATTGCCAGGGCTTCCAGTCGATGTCGATGTCGTCCGCGGTCGTGACGGACGTCTCGGTGCGGAACACGACGTGGCCGATGTGCATGTGGCCGTACAGCGAGCCGGAGACGCCGGACAGGGTCAGCTTGCCGCCGCTGGCGTTGGCGACGCGCTGGGCGATCATCTGCAGCGTGGTCTCGCGGCCCAGGTACCAGACGGCGCCGCCCAGCACGACGCCGACGACGACCACGCCGATGCCGACGCGGCGCGGCCAGCGGCGCACTGGGACAGGGGCTTGGGGCGTTTGTTGATCGGCTTCCATCAGAACGTGAATCCCAGTGAGAAATGCAGGCGGACTTTATGCACCGCCTTGCCGTAGGCGACGTCGACGTTGATCGGGCCGACGGGGCTGCGCCAGCGCGCACCGACGCCGTAGCCGACCTTCGGTTTCAGGTCGGAGAAGTTGTCGCCCGCGTTGCCGACGTCGTAGAACACGGCCGCGCCCCACGGCGGCTTGAACCAGTAATCGTATTCGGCGCTGCCGGTGAGCAGGTAGCGGCCGCCCGTGATGGCGGAACCGACCGGCACGCCCAGCTGCTGGTAGCCGTAGCCGCGCACGGACTGGTCGCCGCCGGCGCGGAACAGGAACGTCGATGGCACGCCGTTCTTGTCCTTCGAGCCGACCGCGCCGAATTCGCCGCGCACGATCAAGGTGCCGGCGTCGCCGACCGGCTTGTAGGCGAGGGCGCGCGTGTAGAGGCGCACGAATTTCTCGTCCGTCAGCACGGGCAGGAAGGCGCCGCCGATCTGCGCGTTGACGATGTAGCCGCGCGACGGCTGCACGAGGCTGTCCAGCTTGCGCTTCGTGATCGAGAACGTCAGCGGCACGCTCTTTACACGCGTCGTCGGCAGGTCGTCGATGGTCACCTGTTCGGTCAGCGCTTCCAGCGTGAGCGTCTTTTCCAGCAGCGGCGAGCCCCACGCGCGCTTGGCGTGGATACTCGTCGTGCGCGTGATCTGGCCGTTGGCGTCCAGGCGGTCGTAGCCCGCGCCGAAGCTGTTGTTGTAGCCGCCCGTCGTCGTCGGCAGGTAGAAATCGGCCTTGGCCGCCTGGTGCTTTTGTTCGTACAGCACGTTGCTCTTCATGCGCTTGCCGAACACGTTCAGGTCGTCGTACTCCGCCTGCGCGCGGGCGCCCGTGTTGGTCGAGAAACCGACGCCGAGCGCCACGTTCTTGCGCTTGTTCTCCGTGACGCGCACGAGCACAGGCAACGTGGCGGGGCCGCTCGGCGGCTGCGGCGTCGCACCCTCGTTTTCCTTCAGGTCCTGCACCTGCGACGCGATCACGGACGACATGTCGGCGCTCACTTCTACGCTGGCGAAATAGCCCGTGTCCTGCAGGCGGCCCTGCAGCGCCTGCAGCGCGGCCTCGTTGTATTCGTCGCCGGGGCGGATCGTGTTCAGGTTCGTGACCACGCTGGCCGGATAGCGCTGCAGGCCCTCGATCTTGAGACCGCCGAAGCGCGCGTCCGGGCCGCTGTCGATGACGACCTTGAGCAGCGCGCGGTGCGTGTCCGGATCGACGGTGGCGGAAGAATCGAGCAGTTGCGCGCGCGGGAAGCGCGACTGCGCCACCTGACGCACGAGGCCGCGCTTGGCCGCCTCCCAGTCGGCCGTGCGGAAGCGCGCGCCGACGGGCAGGGTCCAGCGGTTACGGAGGGCGGCCGCGTCGATGGGAGCGCTGCCCTTGTCGAACGGGACGAAGCCGCGCAGTTCGATATCGACGTCGCCCACGACGACCGGCTCGCCCGGCTCGACGTCGACGAGTGCGCGCGGCTTGGCACCCGATGTGTCGAGGTCGGCGGACACCTTCGGCGTGTAATAGCCTTCGGTGGCGACGAGGGTCTTGATCTGCTCGGGCGTCGTGCGCACGAGACGCAGCAGTTGTTCCATGTCGAGGCGCGGGTTGCCGCGCCAGCGCATCAGGTCGAGGTTATTCTCCAGCAGGTCGCGCAACTGGCGCGGCGCATCGATGCGCACGTCGTAATCGATGGCCCGGGATGGCGCCTCGGGAGGC
Source organism: Telluria mixta (assembly GCF_029223865.1). Lineage (NCBI taxonomy): Bacteria > Pseudomonadati > Pseudomonadota > Betaproteobacteria > Burkholderiales > Oxalobacteraceae > Telluria > Telluria mixta. The sequence goes on along the minus strand of NZ_CP119520.1, from coordinate 1,340,193 downwards.
GGCTGATCCTGCGCGGCCGCGACCGGGACGAGGAGCAGCGCGTTCACGGCCAGCACGATTTGTGCCAAAATTCGTGGTCGCGCCGGCGCCATCGCCGTGCATGGGTCGGGTCGTGCGGAAATCATGTCGCTCCATTCGTCAATATGCCGGGCACATCTTAACTGATTGTCAAATACGATGGCGGACGACTCAGCGACGACGACGTCATTACAGGAACCCATCATGCACCAACCCGATACCGCCCTCGTCCTGTTCAGCGGAGGACAGGATTCCACCACCTGCCTCGCCTGGGCCCTGGAACGCTACGAGCACGTGGAAACCATCGGCTTCGACTATGGCCAGCGCCACGCGATCGAACTGGACGTGCGCGCGCCCGTGCTCGCCAAGATGCGCGCGCTGTCGGCCACGTGGGACCAGCGCCTGGGCGAGGATCACCTGATCGACCTGTCGCTGATCTCGCGCATCTCCGACACCGCGCTGACCAGCAACGTCGAGATCCAGATGCAGGCCAACGGCTTGCCGAACACCTTCGTTCCCGGCCGCAACCTGCTGTTCATGACCGTGGCGGCGACGGTCGCGTACCGCCGCGGCCTGACCGTATTGGTCGGCGGGATGTGCGAGACGGATTTTTCCGGCTACCCGGACTGCCGCGACGACACGATGAAGGCGCTGCAGGTTGCGCTGAACCTGGGCATGGCCACGCGCCTGAAGGTCGAGACGCCGCTGATGTGGATCGACAAGAAGCAGACCTGGCAGCTGGCGGAGCAGTGCGGCGGCGAAGCGCTCGTCGACCTGATCCGCTTCGAAACGCACACCTGCTACCTGGGCGAACGGGGCGCCCCGCACGCCTGGGGCCATGGCTGCGGCAAGTGCCCGGCCTGCGAGCTGCGCGCGCGCGGCTATGAACAGTACGCGCGGGAGCGCGCAGGCGGCTGATATGCGCCTCGCCCTGCTGACCGACCTGCACGCGAACCGCGAGGCGGTGGAAGCCTGCCTCGCGCATGCGGAACGCCAGCACGTCGACCAGTACGCGTTCACCGGTGACTTCGTCGGTTATGGCGCCGATCCGGCCTGGGTCGTGCGCACGGTAATGGAGTACGTGGAGCGGGGCGCCGTCGCGGTGCAGGGCAATCACGATGTTGCGGTCACGCGGCCTCCGAACCCGCGCATGCATGCGGAAGCCCGCGAAGTCATCGCCTGGACCGGCGGCCAGCTGGATGCGGAACAACTGGCGTTCCTGGCCGCGCTGCCCCTCATTCAACGACACGGCAACGCGTGCTTCGTGCACGCCAGCGCGCACGCGCCGGAGCGGTGGGAATACGTGACGGGGATCGAGGAGGCCGAGCGCAGCATCCGCGCCAGCGGCAGCCGCATCGTGTTTTCCGGCCACGTGCACGCGCCCGCGCTGTACCGCCGCGCCGACGATGGCCGCATGGGCCGCCACGTGCCGCAGGCCGGCGAATCCATCGCGCTGCAGCCGCAGCACCAGTACCTCGTGCTGCCCGGCGCCGTGGGCCAGCCGCGCGACCAGAACAACGCGGCGTGCTACGCCGTCTTCGACGACGCCGCGCGTGACATCCAGTATTTCAGGGTGCCGTATGACCACGGCGCGGCCGCGAGGAAGGTGATCGCGGCCGGGTTGCCGATCGTGTTCGCGATGCGGCTGGTGGAGGGCATTTAGACTGCCTGTTGCATATAACGGTGCTTGCGCGAGCGGCTGACGAAGAACCACACGATCGCGAGGGGCACCAGCAGCGGCAGCAGCAGCGGCGAGATCATCAGGGCCAGCACGCAGGCGCCGACGGCCAGGCCGCCGATGCACAGGATGCCCACGCCGGCGAACACCACCGCCAGCACGGCGCCCACGAACAGCATGATCAGTCCGGCCAGCAGCATGCCGCCGCCCGCGAAGACCGTCGCCAGCACGGCGCCCAGCGGCCCGCCGAAATCCTCGTCGCCGATGCTGACGACGCTGTCGCCGAACGTGAAGACGTTCCAGACGAGCAGGGCGAACAGGAACAGGATGATGATGGCGGCGGTCTTTTTCATGATGAGTCCTTTGAGGTTCTCGTTGATCGGATGGTCGTACTGTATCCATACGTCCCGATCCGCTCCATCGGACTGCGACAAACTGCATTTTTCGAGGGCCGGAGGGTTGCAACCGACGACGAACGGCGCTGGCCCAACCAGCGTCGTCTATCCCTCGTCCGCGTCGAACCGGCTGCGCACGTAGTCGATGTGCGTCTGCATCGCCGTGCGTGCTTCTTCCGGGCGCCGGGCGCAGATCGCGTCGCAGACCGTGCGGTGCTGCCACGCCAGGATTTCCGACACCGACTGGTTCAGTTCGCGCAAGCCGTCGACGTTGCGGATGATGTGCTCGCGCATCATCTTCGTGACGCTGCTGTGCAGGTGCAGGAACATACTGTTGCCCGAGGCCTGGGCGATCGCTTCGTGCAGCTCGACGTCGATGCGCGATTCGGCGGCATGGTTGCTGTCCCGGCGCGCCTGGTCGAGCCGCGCCATCGCGCTGCGGATGCGCTCCAGGTCCTCGTCCGTGCCGCGCAGGGCGGCGAAGTAGGCGGTGGCGCCTTCCAGCACCCGCCGGAATTCCAGGATGTCTTCGCGCCGCGCGGGGCTGTCGGCGATCAGCTGGCCCCACGGTGACGTCGCGCCCGTGCGCAACTGGTCGGACACGAACACGCCGCTGCGCGGCCGGATGCGCACGAGCCCGCGCGCGCCCAGTTGCTGGATCGCCTCGCGCACGGTGTTGCGCGACACGCCGTAACGTTCGGCCAGTTCGCGCTCCGACGGCAGCTTCGAATTGGCCGGGAAAGTGCCCTCAAGCAATGCCTCTTCAAGTTTGCTGGTGACCGACTTGACCTGTCCCACGACTTCTCCTTCTCTGGCCCAACCAGTTTGTGATGCACTCAGAATACTGGAAAGATCTGCCGACCAAAAGAAAAAAGACAATGAATTCTTGGAGGCAATGCATGACTCGCAACGTGTATCTGTTCGGTACGTGTGTCATCGACCTGTTCATGCCGCAGGCGGGGCTCGACGCCGTGCGCGTGCTGGAAGCGGCCGGCGTCACTGTTCACTATCCGCGCGGCCAGAGCTGCTGCGGACAGCCCGCGTGGAGCAGCGGTAATCCGGACGAGGCGCGCGCCGTCGCCCGCGCCCAGCTGGATCTGTTTCCCGAACCCTGGCCCATCATCGTCCCCTCCGGCTCGTGCGCGGGCATGATGCGCAAGCATTGGCCCGAACTGTTTCGCGATGATCCCGTGCTCGGCGCACAGGCGCAGGCCGTGGCGGAGCGCGTGTACGAGTTCGGCGCCTTCCTGCTGCACGTGCTGGAGTGGACCATGCCGGCCGGAGCGCCGGTCGTCTCCGAAGATGTTGTCCTGCACACCTCCTGTTCCGCGCGGCGCGAGATGGGCACGCGGGCCCACGGCGTCGCGCTGGTCGACGCGGTGCCCGGCGTGACGCGCGTGGAGCACGAGCGCGAATCCGAATGCTGCGGCTTCGGCGGTTCGTTCGCGGTGAAGCACGCGGACATTTCCGGCGCGATGGTTACGGACAAGGTCGCGTCGATGCGCGCGACCGGATGCCGCCGCGTCGTGTCGGCCGATTGCGCCTGCCTGCTCAACATCGGCCACGCCGCCCAGCACCAGGGCGCGCCGCTCGCCGTCGAACACCTCGCCAGCTTCCTGTGGCGCCGGATTGGCGGTGTGGGAGAACAGGCATGAACGCGCGCGACCGCATCCTGGGCCGCCTGCGCGCTGCCACGCCGCACGGTGCCGGCATCAACGATCTCGAACGCCGCATCGCCGCGCACTTCGATACGCGCCGCGACGACACGTCGCAGAACGTCCTCGCGCGGCGCATGCAGGCCGCGCTGGAGGCCGTGCGTGCGCAGGCGTGGTGCGCGGGCGCCGGCGAATGGCCCGCGCTGCTGGCGCAACGCATCGTCGACGCGGGCGTGCGCCGCATCGTCGTCGATGCGGCGACACCGGAAGGCCGCGCCCTGCGTGCCGCGTTGCCGGCGAATGTCGAACCGATCGCGTTCGATCGCCCGCTGGAACACTGGAAAGCGGAACTGTTCGGCACCGTCGACGCGGGGTTCACGGTCGCCCGTTCCGGCATCGCCGCCACCGGCACGCTGGTGCTCGCGCCGGATGCGATTTCTCCGCGCACCGTGTCGCTGGTGCCGCCGCTGCACATCGCGCTCGTGTACGCGCACACCCTGCACGCCGACCTGCACCAGGCGCTGCACACGGAGCGCTGGCAGGACGGCATGCCGACCAATCTCGTGCTGGCGACGGGGCCGTCCCGCACGTCCGACATCCAGCAGACCCTGGCCTTCGGCGCGCACGGTCCGCGCTGGACGTGGGTCGTCATCGTTACCGGAGAGCCGGCATGACCACGTCCCCGTTGCAGTTCGTCCCACCGCAGGATTTCCACGAACGCAGCCGCGCCGCGCTGGACGATGCCCAGCTGCGCCAGAGTTTCAAAGGCGCGATGACCTTCTTGCAGGACAAGCGCCGCAGCCAGTTCGGCGACGATGACGAGCTGCAGCGCCTGCGCGACCTCGGCGAAGCGGTGCGCAAGAACGCGCTGGCGCAACTGCCCGCGCTGCTGGAACGGCTGGAAGCGAAGCTGACGGCGGCAGGCGCGACGGTCCACTGGGCGGCATCGCCCGAGGAAGCGAATGCGATCATCCACGGCATCGCGACCGCGCGCGGCGCAAAGAACATCGTCAAGGGCAAGTCGATGGCGAGCGAGGAGATCGAACTCAATCACTACCTCGAAGCGCGCGGCATCGCGTGTCTGGAATCGGACATGGGCGAGTACATCGTCCAGCTGGCGGGCGAAAAGCCGTCGCACATCGTGATGCCGGCGATTCACAAGACCCGCGCCGACATCGGCGCGCTGTTCGCCGAGCACATCCCGGACACGGAATACACGGAAGACGTCGACCGCCTGATCCAGACGGGACGCCATACGCTGCGCAATGCGTTCGTCGAGGCGGACATCGGCCTGTCGGGCGTGAACTTCGCCGCGGCCGACACGGGCACGCTGTGGCTCGTGGAGAACGAGGGCAACGGCCGCCTGTCGACCACCGTGCCGGATGTGCACATCGCCATCATGGGCATCGAGAAGGTCGTGGAAAAGCTGGAACACATCGTGCCGCTCGCGAGCCTGCTGACCCGTTCCGCGACCGGACAGGCCGTCACCACGTACTTCAACCTGATCTCCGGCCCGCGCCGCGCGGGTGAACTGGACGGTCCGCGCGAACTGCACCTCGTCCTGCTGGACAACGGCCGCACCCAGGCCTATGCCGACGAGGAGCTGCGCGCGACACTCCAGTGCATCCGCTGCGGCGCGTGCATGAACCATTGCCCCGTCTATGGCCGCATCGGCGGGCATGCGTACGGCACGACGTATCCGGGGCCGATCGGCGCGATTTTGTCGCCGCATCTGCTGGGACTGGAGTCCACGGCGGACCTGGCGACGGCGTCGAGCCTGTGCGGCGCGTGCGGCGACGTCTGCCCCGTGCGCATCCCGATCCCGCAACTGCTCGTGCGCCTGCGCACGGAGGCGAACCGGAATCCCGGCGCCGAGGTCGAACATCCGCTGCGCGGGCAGGGCGCGAAATACAGCCGCGGCGAACGCCTCGTGTGGCGCTTCTGGCGCGGCGCGTTCGCCCGGCCGGGCGTCTACCGGATGTTCCGCTGGGCGGCCACGCGGCTGCGTGTGCTGGCGCCGACGCAGCAACTGGGCTGGACCAAATACCGAACCCCCCTCAAACCGGCGCCGCGCAGCCTGGCCGACCTGCTGCGCGAGCGAGGCCAGCCCTAAATATAAAAAATTCAGTCAATCAAGGAGACTTAGATGGTATGGCAACAGATTTATGATCCGTTCGGCAGCATGGCCCTATCGACCCTGCTGGCCGCGATTCCTGTGGTGGTGATGCTGGCCGCGCTCGGGTTCTTCCACATCAAGGCACACATCGCCGCGGCCCTTGGCCTGGTCGCCGCGTTCTGCGTCGCCGTCTTCGCTTACTCGATGCCGGCCGCCATGGCCGGCAAGGCCGCGCTGCTCGGCGGTTTCACGGGCCTGCTGCCCATCGGCTGGATCGTGTTGAACATCATCTTCCTGCAGCAGCTGTGCGAACAGAACGGCAGCTTCAAGGTGCTGCAGGCCTCGCTGTCCGGCATCACGAACGACCGCCGCCTGCAACTGCTGCTGATCGCGTTCTGCTTCGGCGCGTTCTTCGAGGGTGCGGCGGGCTTCGGCACGCCGGTCGCGGTCACGGCCGGCATCCTGATCGGGCTCGGATTTTCTCCGCTGGCCGCATCCGGCCTGTCGCTGATCGCGAACACGGCGCCGGTCGCATTCGGCGCGCTCGGTTCGCCCGTGATCACGCTGGCCAAGGTGCACGGCTACGACCTGATGGAAGTGACGGCCATGATCGGCCGCCAGTTGCCGTTCTTCTCGCTGCTCGTGCCGTTCTGGCTGATCTGGGCGTTCGCCGGCCGCAAGGCGATGTGGGACATCTGGCCCGCGATCCTCGTGACGGGCCTGTCGTTCGCGATCCCGCAATACCTCGTGTCGAACTTCATCGGTCCGGAACTGGTGGACATCATCGCCGCGCTCGTGTCGATGGCGTCGCTGATCCTGTTCCTGCGCGTGTGGCAGCCGAAGACCGTGTGGACGTCGGCCAGCCTGAAGGGCCGCGAGACGGAGACCGCGCCCCGGCGCGCCGAGAGCGCCGAACGGTATTCGCGGGCGGAGATCGTGCGCGCCTGGACGCCGTGGCTCATCTTGACCGTGTTCGTCTTCATCTGGGGCCTGCCGCCGGTGAAGGCGTATTTCAATACCCTGTTCGCGCCGAAGTTCCCGATGGATGGCCTGCATAACGCGGTCATGCGCGTGCCGCCGGTGGTGCCGCACGCCGAGCCTGAATCCGCGATCTATGTGTTCAACCTGTTGTCGGCGACGGGCACCGGCATCCTGCTGTCGGCCATCGTCGGCGCGCTGTTCATGCACTACAGCCTGGGTGCGATCGTGCGCACGTTCTTCCGCACCCTGTGGCTCGTGCGCTACTCGCTGCTGACCATCGTGCTGATGCTGGCGCTGGGCACGCTCACGCGCTACTCCGGCACCGACACGACCTTGGGCCTCGCCTTCGCCAACACGGGCGCGCTGTATCCGTTCTTCGGCACCCTCATGGGCTGGCTCGGCGTGGCGATGACGGGCTCCGACACCGCGTCGAACGTGCTGTTCGGCGGCATGCAGAAGGTCGCGGCGGAGCAGCTCGGCCTGGCCCCGAACCTGATGGGCGCCGCGAACAGTTCCGGCGGCGTCATGGGCAAGATGATCGATGCCCAGTCCATCGTCGTCGCCTCCACGGCCACGCGCTGGATCAACCACGAAGGCGACATCCTGCGCTTCGTCTTCTTCCACTCTCTCGCACTGGCCGTGCTGGTCGGTGTCATGGTCACGCTGCAGGCGTATGTGTGGCCGTTCACGTTGCTGGTGATCCGATGAATGCTTCCATCTCTCCCGAAACCCAGGCCGTCAGCCGGCGCGAAGCCGTCGCCGCGCTGCGCGCCGTGCTGCCCGACCGGTGCCTCCTCGCCAACGATGAGGAAACGCGTCCGTACGAATGCGACGGCCTCGCCGCCTACCGCCAGATGCCGATGATCGTGCTGCTGCCGGAGAACGAGGCGCAGATCATGGCCGCCATCGCCGTGTGCCGGCAATTGAACCTGCCGATCGTGCCGCGCGGTGCCGGCACCGGCCTCTCCGGCGGCGCCATGCCGATCGCCGGCGGCGTCGTGCTGTCGACGGCGCGCCTGAACAGGATCGTCAAGCTCGATCCGTATGCCCGCACGGCCGTCGTGCAGCCGGGCGTGCGCAATCTCGCGATCTCGGAAGCGGCCGCGCCGCACGGGCTGTATTACGCGCCTGATCCGTCGTCGCAGATCGCCTGCACGATCGGCGGCAACGTCGCCGAGAATTCCGGCGGCGTGCACTGCCTGAAATACGGCCTCACCGTGCACAACGTGCTGCGCGTGCGGATGGTGACGACGGAGGGCGAGATCGTCGAACTGGGCAGCGAGGCGCTGGACGGGCCGGGGCTCGACCTGCTGGCGGTCGCCATCGGGTCGGAAGGCATGCTCGGCGTCGTGACCGAAGTGACCGTCAAGCTGGTGCCGAAGCCGCGCGTGGCACGCGTGGTGATGGCGTCGTTCGACGACATCGTGAAGGCCGGCGATGCGGTGGCCAACGTGATCGCGGCCGGCATCATCCCGGCCGGCCTGGAAATGATGGACCGGCTGTCGACGCAGGTCGCCGAGGAATTCGTGCATGCCGGTTACGACACGCGGGCCGCCGCGGTGCTGCTGTGCGAATCCGACGGCATACCCGAAGAGGTCGAGGAAGAGATCGCGCGCATGAGCGAGGTGCTGAGCGAGTGCGGCGCGACGGCGCTGGCCGTGTCGCGGGACGAGGCGGAACGCCTGCGCTTCTGGTCCGGCCGCAAGAACGCGTTCCCGGCCGTCGGCCGCATTTCGCCGGACTATTACTGCATGGACGGCACGATCCCGCGCAAGCACCTCGCCCACGTGCTGCAGCGGATCGAGGCGATGGAACAGAAGTACGGCCTGCGCTGCGCGAACGTGTTCCACGCCGGCGACGGCAACCTGCACCCGTTGATCATGTTCGACGCGAACGTGCCGGGCGAATTCCACCGCGCGGAGCAGTTCGGCGCCGACATCCTCGAACTGTGCGTCGAAGTCGGCGGCACGATCACGGGGGAACACGGCGTCGGCATCGAGAAGATCAATTCGATGTGCGTGCAGTTCTCGCGCGCCGAGCTGGATGCATTCCTGGCCGTGAAACGCGCCTTCGATCCCGCCGGCATCCTCAATCCCGACAAGGCCATTCCGACCCTGCACCGCTGCGCCGAATACGGCCGCATGCACGTGCGCCACGGGCGGATGCCGTTTTCCAACCTGCCGCGCTTTTGACGATGGATACGACCTTACAAGATTTCGCCGACAGGATCGGCCACGCCACCGGTTCCAGGACCCCGCTGTGCATCCGCGGCGGCGGCAGCAAGGACTGGTACGGGCAGGACGTGCAGGGCACGGTGCTCGACACGACGGCTTATCGCGGCATCACGGACTATGAGCCGACGGAGCTCGTGATCACGGCCCGCTGCGGCACGCCGCTGGCCGAGATCGAGGCGCACCTGGCGGAACATGGCCAGATGCTCGCGTTCGAGCCGCCGCATTTCGGTCCCGGTGCGACGATCGGCGGTACGGTCGCCGCGGGACTCTCCGGGCCGCGCCGCCAGGCCGCGGGCGCCGTGCGCGATTTCGTGCTCGGGGCCGTGCTGGTGGACGGGAAAGGAGAGACGCTGCACTTCGGCGGCAAGGTGATGAAGAACGTGGCCGGCTATGACGTCTCGCGCCTGCTGGCCGGCTCGCTGGGCGTGTTCGGCCTGATCGCGGAAGTCTCCCTAAAAGTGTTGCCGCAGCCCGTCGCCGAATGCACCGTGCAACTGCACATGAACGACGACGAGGCGCTGCGCCGGCTGAACGAGTGGGGCGGGCAGCCGCTGCCCGTCTCGGCCTCCAGCTGGCACGACGGCGTGCTGACGGTGCGCCTGTCCGGCGCGCGGTCGGCCGTCGACGCGGCGCGCAAGCGCATCGGTGGCGAGCTGCTGGACGATGCCGACGGCTGGTGGCGCGCGCTGCGCGAGCATGACACCGCGTTCTTCAAGGATGCCGGCAGCCTGTGGCGCCTGTCGCTGCCGACGGTTGCGCCACCTCTTGCGCCGCCGCTGGCGCTGCAAGGTACGCAACTGATCGAATGGGGCGGTGCGCAGCGCTGGCTTCGCAGCGATGCGGATGCGGCCACCGTGCGCGCGGCCGCGAGCAAGGCCGGCGGCCACGCGACGCTGTTCCGCGGCGGCAATGGGCGTGTCGGCGTATTCCAGCCGCTGGCGCCCGCCGTGCTCGCGATCCACCGACAACTGAAAAATGTGTTCGACCCGGCCGGGGTCTTCAACCGCGGCCGCATGTACAAGGAATTCTAGCCGTGCAAACCAATCTCGCCGATTTCATCCGGGGCACGCGCGACGGCGACGAGGCCGACGCGATCCTGCGCAAATGCGTGCATTGCGGCTTCTGTACCGCCACGTGCCCGACCTATCAACTGTCCGGCGACGAGCTGGAAGGCCCGCGCGGCCGCATCTACCTGATCAAGCAGGTGCTCGAAGGCCGTCCCGCCACGGATAAAACCCAGGCGCACCTGGACCACTGCCTCACGTGCCGCAACTGCGAATCGACCTGTCCGTCCGGCGTGCAGTACGGACGGCTGGCCGACATCGGCCGGCGCGTCGTCGAGCAGCAGGTGGCGCGGCCCGCGCGCCAGCGCATGCTGCGTACGCTGCTGAAGGAAACGCTGCCGCGGCGTTGGCTGTTCACGCCGGCGATGAAGGCGGGGCAGGCGGTGCGGCCGCTGCTGCCGCAGGCGTTGAAGGACAAGGTGCCCGCGCGCCAAAGCGCAGGCGTCTGGCCGCGCACGGCGCACGCGCACAAGATGCTGTTCCTGGAAGGCTGCGTGCAGCCGGCGATGTCGCCGAACATCAATGCGGCGACGGCGCGCGTGTTCGATGCCGTCGGCGTGCAGCTGGTCGCGGCCAACCGGGCAGGATGCTGCGGCGCCATCCGCTGGCACATGAACGATGCGGACGGCGGCCGTGCCGACATGCGGCGCAACATCGACGCGTGGTGGCCGTATCTCGAGCAGGGCATCGACACCATCCTGATCAACGCATCCGGTTGCGGCGCGATGATCAAGGAATACGGCCATGCGCTGGCCGACGATCCGGCGTATGCAGCCAAGGCGGCGCGCGTCTCGGCCGTGGCGAAGGACGTCAGCGAAGTGCTGCCGCAATTCGAGGAACGCTTGCGCGCAAAGCTGGGGACAAGAGGGCAGGGCGAGCGTGTCGCGTACCATCCGCCGTGCACCTTGCAGCATGGCCAGAAAATCCGCGGCAAGGTCGAGGACTTGCTGCGCGCGGCCGGCGTCGACGTGCGGCTGTGCGCGGACAGCCATCTGTGCTGCGGCTCGGCCGGCACGTACTCGGTGCTGCACAAGGAGGTCTCGCTGCGCCTGCGCGACGACAAGCTGGCGCGGCTCGAAGCGACGGCACCGGAGCGCATCGTGTCCGCCAACATCGGCTGCATCACGCACCTGCAATCGGGAACGGACGTGCCGGTGGAACACTGGGTCGAACTGCTCGACCGCACGCTGCAGTAAGGAAAAAAGTGGCCGGAAATCAAGCCTTGCAATGCTGGACTCGCGGTCTATACTGACAGCCTGCTCTGTTGCAGGAGGCATCTTATGCAATGTGTTTTGAGTTACCGCAGTCAGTATGCGGCCGGCCACAAGAACCCGCCCTCGGCACCGCCGGCGATTCCACCAATCATTATCAACCCGTTCAAAAGCCAGATCCCCTCGCCGGCGATCGACCCGCGCAACACGCCGCCCGGCCCACCCATCATGCCGCCGCGCGGCCCCGACCTGCGCATCATCTAGCGGTACGGAAGCGGCGCTTGTCCAGTGCGCCGTGAACGCCTATGATCTTGCTTTTGGGCGTAAGCCCGCACCACCGAGAAAGCAAGCATGAACGACGAATTCCCAGACCACGACGATGATGCTCCCGTGCAGGAGCCCCGTCTGTGGCAGGGCAACGGCTGGACCGCGCGCGTCATCAAGAACGAAGACGACGACGGCTGGGCCGTGGCCATGTACAAGGACGGCGAATCCGAACCGGCCCTCGTCGGCCCCTGGACCATGGGCCGCGACAAGAAAAACCCGAAGCCGCTCGACACGCCGGCCTTTCACACGCTCGTCAAGACGGCGTCCGAAGTGATCCGCCGCCACGAGCAGCAATTGCACGCGCAATTGCACAAGAGCACTGTCGTCTCCACGGCCGACGGCGAGCTGAAGGTGACCCTGGACATCGTGCCGGACGAGGACAATCCGTATGCGCTGCTGAGCGCGTTCGACCAGATGGGCGAGCGCGTGGCGCAGGTGCGCGTGCGTCCCGATTTCAAGTTGTCGCCGTCGTCGGCGTCCACCTGGATCGAAAACGATTTTCGCGCGCCACGGTAGGTTTTACGCGACACAATCCCCGCAAGCCCGGCCTGACCTGCTAAGATTTCCCGAGCGCAATTTTTGGTTCGATAAGGGGAATCGATGGAAGACCGTCTCGCCCGCCTGGAAGCGGTCCAGGCCATGCTGCTCGACATCGGGCAGCTGTCCGCCAGCTGTACCGACGTTGCCGAGTTCATCGGCGCCGTGCACCGCGCGCTGGGCCGCATCATGTATGCGGAGAACTTCTACGTCACCTTGGCCGAGCGCGAGGACGACACGGTCCGCTTCGTGTATTTCGTCGACTCGCGCGACGAGGGACCGGGCCCCGACCAGCGCGTGACGCTGGCGTCGCCCGACGAATCGCCGACGGCCTGGGTCATGCTCAACAAGCGGCCCCTCGCGATCACGGGCGACGAGATGCGCGAGAAAGAGAACGGCGCCGTCTGGGGCACGGGCAGCATCGCCGAGCACTGGATGGGCTGCCCGCTGCTCGACCAGCAGCACGAGGTCATGGGCGCCATCGTCATCCAGAGCTACCTGCCCGAACACACGTACAGCGCGGAAGACCAGGCGCTGTTCGCGCTGATTGCCAACCACGTGTCGAACGCGCTGCAGGGCCTGCAGAGCATGGACCGCCTCGAGCGCGCCGTGCAGGAGCGCACCCGTGCGCTGGCGCGCGAGGTGGCCGAGCGCCGCCGCGCGGAACAGGTGCAGCACGCGCTGTACCAGATCGCGGACCTGTCGGCCTCCGCCATCGAGACGGACGTGCTGGCATCCAGCCTGCACGCCATCATCGGCGAGCTGATGATGGCGAAGAATTTCATCATCGCGCTCACGCACCCGGACACGGGCGAGATCAGCATCCCATATTTCGCCGACGAAAAGGACGACGCGCCGCCGCAGCAGCGCTTCCCGTTCGGCATGGGCATGGTGTCGTACGTGCTGCAGACGAAGCAGGCGCAACTCCACGATGCCGGCAGCTTCGCGCGCCTGCACGCGGCCGGCAAGGTGAAGCACCCGCTGGGGAACACGGACATCGCCAGCTGGATCGGCGCGCCCATGCTCGTCAACGACAAGGCGTACGGCGTGCTGGTCGTGCAAAGCTATGACCCGACCGTCGTCTACACGAAGGCCGACCTGGATCTGATGGCCTTCATTTCCAGCCACGTCGCGGTGGCGATCGCGCGCATGCAGGCCGACCGCGCCATCCGCAAGGCCAAGGAGCGCCTGGAACAGCAGAACGCCGCGCTCGAACAGGCGCTGCACCAGTTGCAGGAAGCGCAGACGGAACTGGTGCGCAAGGAAAAGCTCGCGTCGCTGGGCCAGATGGTGGCCGGCGTCGCGCACGAGATCAATACGCCGCTGGGCATCTGCGTGACGGCGACGAGCCACCTCGTGCAGGAGCTCAAGCTCACGCGCGAGGAACTGGCGGCGGGGGAGATGACGGAAGACAGCCTGGGCGCGTTCTTCGACATCGTCGACCAGTCCCTGCGCATCATGACGACCAACACGCAGCGCGCCGCGGCCCTCGTACGCAGCTTCAAGCAGGTGGCGGTGGACCAGTCTTCCGACGACATCCGGACATTCAACCTGGGCACGTACCTGAACGAGGTCCTGCTGTCGCTGCAGCCGAAGCTGAAGGGCCGGCCGCTGGAAGTCGCCGTCGACTGCCCGAAGGACTTGCTGCTGGAGAGTTTTCCGGGCGCCGTCTCGCAGATCGTCACGAACATGGTCGTCAACTCGCTGATGCACGGCTTCGAGCGCGACCAGCCCGGCCACATCACGATCCACGCGGCGCTCGACGGCGACCACGTCGTCTTCGACTACGCCGACGATGGCGTGGGCATGGATGCGGAGACGCTCGCCAAGCTCTTCGATCCGTTCTTCACGACGAAGCGCGGGAGCGGCGGCAGCGGCCTCGGTGGCCACATCCTGTACAACCTCGCGACGAACGTGCTGCAAGGCTCGCTGCGCGTGGAGAGCAGCCCGGGGCAGGGCTTGCGCTACCACCTGCGCTTTCCGCGCAAGGCGGCGCGGGTCGAGCTGAAAGTCGCCTGACTAGTTGAGGATATCGGCGATGGCCGCGCACACGCGGTCCACGTCGGCTTCCATCATCCCGCAGTGCAGGGGGATCGTGACGGTCTCGCGGCCGATGCGCTCCGCGTTCGGGAACTCACCGTCGCGCCAGTCGTGAAGAATCATTAGAGCGCTGGGTGTTGAGGCAAGATCCTTTATAACATGTTCAAATTAATTGAATCATACAGATTTTGGTCATTGCTGCTGGGTGCCATATCCGTGTTACCAATCGCGTATTTCATGTATCAAAACTGGTTATTCTCGCAATGGGCGAGAGAACAGGTAAGCACGGGAGGCTTTGTTTGCGGGACCGGGATGTTTGCACTGCTTGCTCTTTGCTCGGTAGTTACCAGTATCACCTCAGGTACAGCTTGCCTACTGGGCATCGTCGGGTACTTGCGGAGCGAAAAGCCGCGACCCAAAATACGGTTGCTCGAGATAACGGTCATCGGGACTCTAATGGCAGCAGCCGTTGTCCTGACAGGCGGCTTGCTCCTGAGCTGACACTCGACGTTCTTCCTGTCGTCCCAACCGGCCAGAAGCAGTTATTCCAGCAAACCGGGGTATAAGTGGAGCGTAACAAATGGAGAGCTTATGTCCCGCTTGATCACATTGAGTCTGATAGGTCTCTCCCTTATCTCGGCAATCACGCTGACACTCCTGTCGGTATATGTTGAGCACGTAGGTCCCGAACTGACCGAGTATGGCAACTTGTGCGGTCCCAACGCTGCCGATCCCTGCTATGAACCGGTATTGAAAGGGGGCTTTCCTGTTGCGTACTTGTTTGACGCACCGGGAGTTTCCGTAGAGCGACAGCTCGCGTTCGTCGAAGACAAACTGTTCGTAGGCGCTCTCATCATTGACATTGCTATCGACTTCGCAATCGTCTTGCTCGCTATGTTGGTTGTCCTGCATTACCGGTCAGCTCGCATTCAGGCCAGAAGCCGTTCCAGTACGTAATCTGTTTCTAAGAACGGTACCGCAAATCAACCGACAAAAGTCGCCACAACCGCTGGCCGCACCGGCGCCGGCGCGGCGTCCGCAGCCGGCTTGTCGAACTCGAACCCGCTCGCGTCGACCACTTCCCACGTCCCGTCGCCCACCAGCCGCAGCACGTGCGTGTGATGGCGCAGCACGGCTTCGCGGTGGGCGATGCTGACGAGCGTCGCGCCGCTGGCGCGCAAGCGCGTGTACAGGGCCGCTTCGTTGGCGCTGTCGAGCGCGCTCGTCGCCTCGTCCAGGATGACGATCCGCGGCGCGTGCACCAGCACGCGGCCGAAGGCGAGGCGCTGCTGCTCGCCGACCGACAGCACCTTGCTCCAGTCGTGCACGGCATCCAGCCCGCCCACGCGTTCGGCCAGATGCGGCAGATGGACTTGTTCCAGGATGTCGAGCAATTGTTCGTCGCCGAGATCGGCATGCACGCTGGGATAGATGAGCTGGCTGCGTAGCGTGCTCTGCTGCAGATAAGGTTGCTGCGGCAGGAAGAACACGTCTTCCAGCGGCGGATGCTGGATCGTGCCGCTGCCCGTGTGCCACAGCCCCGCGATCGCGCGCAGCAGCGAACTCTTGCCGCAGCCGCTGGCACCGGTGATCAGCAAGGCGTCGCCCGGCTTGAGGACGAGGTTCAGCTCCTTGATGAGGACGCGGTCGGATTGCGGCGGATGCAAGGTCACGGCTTCCAGCGCAAAGTGCGTGCCCGGACGCATCGCGATGCGCGGATGCTTGTCTGCGACGTCGGCAGACTGCGCTTCGGGCAGCACGAGGTTCGACAGGGCCTGCAAACGGCCGATGCCCGCCACGAACCGGCTGAGGCTCTCGAAATTGTCGACGATGACGCCCACCGCGCCGAGGACGGCCGTGAAGGCGCCGGCGGCGCGCGTCGCGGCGCCGACTTCCAGCTCGCCCGACAGGACGCCGCCGGCCAGCAGCACGTACGGCAACACCACGGTCAGTTGGCTGAACGTGCGCTGGAACAGGTTGAGCGCGCGCTGCTTCCTGATCAGCCGGGCGAAGTTGCGGATGACCTTGCTGAACGTATGGTCGATGTGCGTGCGCTCCTGCGCTTCGCCCCGGTAGAACGCGATCGATTCGGCATTCTCGCGCAGGCGCATCAGGCTGAAGCGGAAGTCGGCCTCGCGCCGCAACTGCCAGAAATTCAGCTGGATCAGCGGGCTGCCGAAGAAGTACAGGGCGACGATGTTGCCCGTCACCGCGTAGGCCACGAGCACGGCCACGAGCAGGTGCGAGATCGACCACAGCACGGTGCTGAAGGCGACCAGCTGCATGATCGAGCCGAGGAAGATCAGCAGGAAGTTGATGGAGCGGCCCGTGAACGTGTTGATGTCCTCGCTGATGCGCTGGTCCGGATTGTCGATCTCGTTGCTGGCGCCCAGCGCATAGTATTTGCGGTCCTGCAGGTAGCCGTCGAGGAACCGGCCGGTCAGCCAGCGCCGCCACTGGTTCGCGAAGACGTCGCGCATGTAGTAGTAGAAGGCATAGGTCGGCACGGCGAACGCGAGGATGAACAGGCAGGCGCGCACGGAGGCCCAGAAGCGGTCGGCGTCCTTGCCGGCCAGCGCCGACGTCAATTCTCCGGTCTGGTTGTTCAGCATGACCGCGAGCTTGGTGTCGACCAGCATCAGCACGATCAGCAGAAGCAGCAGGGACCAGGCCTTGCCTTTTTCATTGCCCAGCCAGTAGGGCTTGGCGACGTTGACGAAGTGTTTCCACGCGGCGAGCGACAGGGGCGCGGGCCTGGGCTGGGTGGGGTCGTCGTCGGGAATGTGCGTAGTCATGGTCGGTCTCTGCGATGGTGTACCGCCAGACTACGGCGCCGCACCGGACCGTTCAGTGCGGAAACGGACATAGCAAAGACACTAAGCCTTCACGAACAACTCGTCGAACCCCGTGGCCGGATCGAATTCGCGACGGAAGCGGTGGCGCGGCAGCAGCGCCACGAGCACCTCGGCCGTCGTACGCACGATGCAGCCGGGACCGAGGTGGCCGCCGATGACGCGGCCGCCGTCATCGGCCACGCTCGCGTGCAGGTGCGGACCGTCCGGCGACAGCGAGCCGCCCAAGGTGAGGATTTCGAGGTCGCCGCGCAGTTCCGTGAACTCGGACCGGCCCGCGAAGCGCAACCGGGCGACCGACAGGCTGCCGATGCCTTGCAGGACGAACGCGGCGTCGACATGGTGCTGCGCGACGAGGGTGTCGAGCACGGCGCGCAGGTCCTGGTGGGCGCCGATCCGCAGGGGCAGGGTCTGCATGTGTGTGCCCTCCATGAAAGCATCCATTGTACGCCGGTCGCGTGCCGCCCATGCAACCATAAGTTGCCATGTGGAAATTGCGACCGCTATTTTTTTGTCATTGCAAGGAATTAACCTTTGTTGCAATTTTTTAATGGCCAGTTCATGGTAAATACGCTTATGATTTCTGCTTTCCTGAAGAGATCCGCGACGATACGCGGAGATTACACAAAAATGTCAACGAAGTTCATGATCGCGGCCGCGTTGGCCGTTACATTGTCCGGCTGCGGCGCGCTTGCGCCGGTGACCGGGAGTCACTACACCAGCCGGGACGGCACGCTGCAGATCCAGGGCGAACTGATCGACAACTCGGACGTCCGCATCTTCGTGAATGGCGCAAAAGTGATCGACGACCAGATCTCGCTGCTGCACGGAGAGGGCCGCTTCGATGGCAAGTGGCAAGACAAGAAGGTCAGCGCAAGTTGCGCCACGGCGGCGGGCGGCAAATCCGGCACCACGTGCCTGGTGGCGGTAGGCAGCGAACAGGTCACCTTGACGCTGTAAGACGATTCAGCGGCCGCCGGACAGATTGGCCAGCAGCTCGACCAGCTGGTCGATCTCGTAGGGCTTGGCCAGCACCTGCACGCCGGGGATGACGGCGCGCTGGTCGGTGTAGCCGGTGGCAAGGACGACCGGCAGGCCGGGGCGGCGCTCGTGCAGGATGCCGGCCAGCTCGATGCCGCTGACCTTGCCGGGCATGACGATGTCGGAAAACACGACGTCGGCGTCGAGGCCGGCGTCGAGCATGGCGAGCGCCTTGTCGCCGTCCGGCGCTACCATCACGTCGAAGCCGCAATCCTCCAGGCCGCGCACCACGGCTTCGCGCACGAGCGGGTCGTCCTCGACGAACAGCACCCGTCCGCCGCCGCGTCCCGGTGCCTGGCCGTCGGCGCGCGCCGCCACGGCCGACAGCGGTTGCAGCGAGCGCGGCAGGTAGATTTCGATGGTGGTGCCGGCGCCCACCGTGCTCGACAGGGTCAGCCAGCCGCGCGATTGCGTGGCGAACGCGTAGGCCTGGGGCAGCCCGAGGCCGGAGCCCTGGCCCGGCGGTTTCGTCGTGAAGAACGGGTCGAGCGCGCGCGCCAGCACGTCGGGCGGCATGCCGGTGCCCGTGTCCGTCACGCTCACACGCACGTAGTCGCCGCCCGTGCGTTCCATGGTCGGTTCGAGCGTGCAGTTGCGCACGTCGACGGCGAGACGGCCGCCGTCCGGCATCGCGTCGCGCGCATTGATCGCCAGGTTCAGGAGGGCCAGGTCGAACTGCACGGGATCGAGTGTGACGGGCCACAGGTCGTCCGCGCACTGCACTTCCATGCGCGTGCCCTGGCGCAGCACGCCGCGCAGCAGCTGGACGGACCCGCGCACCTGCTCGCCCGGGTCGACCGTCAGCAGGCGCGCATCCTGCACGCGGCCGAACGATCCCAGGCGCGTCGTCAGCGCGGTGGCGCGGCTGACGGTGCGCTTGCACGTGTCGATCAGGCTCAGCACCTTCGGCTGGTTCGCCGTCAGCGATGCGATCTGCAGCGCGGTCGTCAGCGTCTGCAGCAGGTTGTTGAATTCGTGCGCGATGCCGCCCGTGAGCCGGCCGAGGGCTTCCAGCTTCTGGCCGCGTATCAGGGCGCTCTGGGCGCGCTCGCTGGCCGCCACGGCTTCGGCCACGCGCTGTTCCAGGTCGGCCTGGGCCGTCAGGATCTGGCGGCTCGCCTCGGCCATGCGCTGCGCCACGGCGTCGATCTCGACGATGCCCTGCGGCCGGTAATGCACTTCGCGGCCGGCGCCCAGGTCCGCGGCGCTGCGGCCCAGGTATTCGATCGGGATGGCGGCGCGGCGTGCGAACCAGCGCGCGGCCACCGATGCCAGCACGAGCATGACGGCCATGATGGCGGCCAGGAAGGCCGCCGCATGCAGCGGCACGCGGCGCAGGTCTTCCGTCGGAATGCTGACGAGGACTTTCCAGTTCGACGACGGCACGGTGCTGAAGAAGGCCTGCACGGGGATGCCGGCCAGGTTCCGGTTCGAGAACACGCCTTCGCGGTTGGCCGCGAACTGGGCCAGCGCCACGTCGCTGACCGAGCGTCCCCGGTACTGGTCCGGGTCGATCGAGCGGGCGATCAGCCGGCCGGTGCGGTCGATGATGGCCGCCTGCCACTCGGCCGGGAAGCGCTGTTCGCCCAGCAGCGCCTGCAGCTGGGCGGCGTTCATGCTCATGGCGAGGAAGTAGCGCAGGGTGCCGTCCACGTGCACCGGCACCTGGATGGCGACCGCATGGCGCTGGCTGATCGAGGAGACGAACAGGTCGGAGACGAGGGTGCGGTCGGCGCCGTCCCGTTTCATCAGCACGTCGAGATTCGACGAGCGTCCGGGCGGCAGCGGCTCGCCCGGTGCGACCCGCGTGTTGAGCAGCTGGTGGCCGTCCCGGTCGAGCAGCAGGATCGCCGTCTCGCCGCGCGGTACCACCGAATGGGCGTGGCGGTAAAAGGTATCGAGATCGCCGCGCGCCAGCGCGGGGGAATTCGCCAGCGTGCGCAGGATGCCTTCCCTGATCTCCAGTTCGTTGTCGACGAGGAGGGTGAAGGCGCGCACGGCTTCCTTGACGCTCGTTTCCTGGGCCCGCCGCTCTTCCTGATAGACATACCAGACGGCCAGCACCGCCGCGAGGAGGGCGGGTATCAGGATCGCGAGGATCAGGATCAGCAGTCGGGTTCGGATACGCATGGGCCGGTGGGCAGTCGGGACAATGTTGCCTCGAAGCCCAGCATACTACCGGACTATGCCGGTGTTGTCCCGGCTGATGATAGCGATTTCAGTCCGGCCAGCGCTCGTTGATCTCGGCGGCCTTGTCGAGGTTCCGGACGAGGATGTCGACGTAGTGCGGATCGAGGTGCTGGCCCGCCACCTCGCGCAGGTAGTCGCGCACCTGGTCGATCGGCCAGGCCTTCTTGTAGACGCGTTCGTGGGTGAGGGCGTCGAACACGTCGGCCACGGCCACGATGCGGGCGTACGGGTGGATGTCTTCGCCCTTCAGGCCTTGCGGGTAGCCGCTGCCGTCCCATTTCTCGTGGTGCTGGTGGGCGATCACGGCGGCGGCCTTCAGGATCGGGCGCTGCGAGCCGTCCAGGATCTGCAGGCCGATGGTCGGGTGCTGCTTCATGATGTCCCATTCCTCGGGCGTGAGGCGGCCCGGTTTCAACAGGACGGCGTCCGGCGTGGCGATCTTGCCCACGTCGTGCATCGGCGCCGCATGCATCAGCACGGCCGTCTCGTCGTCGGACATGCCCGATTCCTGGGCCAGCAGGTGGCACACCTGGGCCATGCGGCGCACGTGGTTGCCGGCCTCGTTCGAGCGCGATTCGACGACGTCGCCCAGCCGCAGGATCAGCTCGGCCTGGGTGTCGGTGATCTCCTGGTTCAGCAGGATATTGTCGAAGGCGATGGCGACGCCCGAGCAAAAGACGTCGAGCAATTGGACGTCGATCTCGTTGATTTCTTCCACGCCCTTGAGCACGAGCAGGGACGCCTTGCCGCTGCTGTTCGGGAAGTAGCCGACATAGGTGTCGCCATGCAGCTTGGAGATGCGGTTGTGGCGCGCCTCGTCCAGCTGGGCGATCAGTTCCGGGCCGATGTCGTGGTCGCCCACGTCGCCGATGCGCGCGAGGATCTCGTACTGGCTCTCGCCCGTGATCACGCTGGCGCCGGCCACGCGCAGCAGCATGCTCTGCTCCAGGCGCAGCAGGGCGACGACCTGCTGCAGCAGGCCGCTGGCGAAATCCTTCAAATTGCGCTGCCTGAACAAATGCGTGGACGCGGAGATCACGCGCTCCAGGCCTTCGCGGTAATTCTGCTGGACGCGGCGGGCGTCCTCGACCTTCATGATGTCGCGGTAGGCGCGCAGGGCGGCGAAGGTCGTCGTGAACAGCTTGGTGCGGTCGAGCTCCGTCTTTTCCTTGTAATCGTTGATGTCGTAGTCGACGATCACGCGTTCCTCGGGCGCCTGGCCCGGCTGGCCCGTGCGCAGCACGATGCGGGTGAACTGGTTGTCCAGCTCCTGGCGCATCCAGCGTGCCACTTCCAGGCCGCTGTCCTCGCGCTCCATGACGACGTCGAGGAACACCAGCGCGATGTCCTTCTCGCGCGCCAGGATCTCCTTGGCCTCCGCGCCGCTGTAGGCGTGCAGGAACGAGAGGCTGCGGCCGTCCAGGCGGAACCGGGACAGCGTCAGCTTGGTGATGTCATGGATGTCCGGTTCGTCGTCGACGAGCAAAACTTTCCACGGTGCAAGCTTCGGCGCGGCTGAGGACAGGAAGGACATTTGACGATCTCTCGAGGTTTTGAGGTAAGGCAGCACGGTCCGAAATGATTGTAGTATGAGCAGTGACCATTAACAACAAGAAATATTAATGGCGCAGTGCAATAAGTCACAATGTCGCAACGTGTTGCTTCCCTGCTATTTGTGCCTCATTCATACAGTTTTTGGCAACGCTCGCACCAGAAGCTGCGCCGGTTCGTCTTGCCCAGGTTCGCTTTGTGGAAGGGGATGTGGCAGCGGGGGCAGATTTTCTGGTTATGCGCGAGCCAGTGCTTCTTGAGCGTGAACTCTTTTTTCCACTCGAGGAAGTCGAAGCTGTACTGGCGCGCCTCCTGCACGAGGGCGCGCAGCTTGGCCGGCGGCAGCGCGCCCACGGTCGAGCGCGGGTCGACCCGGATGCGAAACAGCACCTCGTTCTTGATGATGTTGCCGACGCCGGCAAAGATGTCCTGGTCGAGCAGGGCGTCGCAGGCGAGGGTGTCCGGCGCTGCACGGAGCTTCTTGCGCGCCTTGGCCGGATCCCATGCATCCGACATGACGTCCGCGGCCCAGTCGTAATACGCGTCGATGTCGCAGTCGATTTCCTTCACGGAGCAGGCGTAGAAATTGAGTACGCCGCCGTCCGCGAAGCCGAGCGACAGGCGCGGCGGTTTGTCGCGCCCCTCGTTCACGCGGTACGTGCCGAACAGCAGGAAGTGAATGCGCACGACCATCGTGGGCATCTGGATGAGAAAATGCTTGCCCCAGGTGCGCAGCGCGACGATGGGCTGGCCGATCAGGCGCGTCGTGTCGATGGCCCAGGTATTGCCCTCGGCGCGCACGATTTCCTGGCCCACGAACGGGGCCGTCTGCTCTTTCAAGATGACCAGCGACGGGCCTTCCGGCATGATGCATCCTCGCTTGCGTTGTCCTGTCCGGGATTGTGCCGGGCAAGCGCTCGCGGCCCTGTGCGGGGACTAACATTTCGATACAAACTAAGACGAATTGATAACGGACCCGGCATGGAAACCGGCGTATAAGAATGAGGTATAAACGGTTGTTGTATTCGACGACGAAAGGAAGAACATCATGAAACCGTTCATGAAGACGATGGCCCTGGCGGGCCTGCTGGCGCTGGCCGCGGGCAGCGCGTCGGCCGCGGTCAACGTCACCTGGGTCCACCCCGAGAATTTCCATGACCTGCCGTTCGCGGGCTGGGAGCGCAAGGAGATGCTGGACCAGATCACCGACCACTTCGTGAAGCTGGGCGCGAACCTGCCGCCGGGCGAGGACCTGCGCATCGAGATCACGGATTTCGACCCGGCCGGCCGCCTGATCCCGAGCGCCCGGCTGGGCCGCGACCTGCGCGTGCTGACCGGCCGCGCGGACTGGCCCCGCATGGAGCTGAATTATGCGATCGAGCAGAATGGGCAGGTGCTCAAGAGCGGCCAGGCGCAGCTGCAGGACATGAATTACCAGCAGACCTTCAGCCACTACTTCGATTCCGAGCCGTATCGCTACGAGAAGCAGATGATCGACGACTGGTTCGACAAGACGATCGCGCCGATCCAGAAGAAGCGCAGGTAATTCACTTGTCCGTGCGGCCGGCCTTGTCGCGCCAGCGGCCGCCCGCTTCGCGCACCGTGTAATCGGCCGGCACGGTGAACAGGGCGGCCGCCGGTTCCTCGCGCTTGACGTTTTCGAGACGGAACACGACGTCGCCGCTGCGCGGGTCGCTGTGCTTCGTGTACACCGTCACCTGCAGGTCGGGTGCCGTCCACGTCTCGTCCGCGACGACGATCGCATTGCGGTTGCCGATCGCGCCGGCCGGGATCTCGTAGCTGCGCAGCTTGCCCTCGGCCTTGATGCCGCCGAAGTCGCGCGTGCCCAGGTCCTTCGTCGTCGCCTTCGTCGACCATTTGACGTCGGCGAACGCGCCGTTCATCAGCGGCGCCACCTGCATCTGCGCGTCGCGCAGTGCCGTGCCGTTCTCCGCCAGCGCCCTCGACACGTGGATGCGCACGTCGCGCTGGATGCGCTGGCGCTCGGCGTCGTCGATGCCTTGCACGCGTTTCACGATGATGTCTTCTTTGCCGTCGGGCAGCGTCCCGTCCTTGCGCATCTGGTCGATCTTCGCCCGGGCCGCGTCGGCCGCCGCGCGCGCTGTCGCCGCCGGGTTGATCCTGACAGCGGTGCGGTCCCGCGGGTGCAGGATCAGGTTCGTGCCGTTCACCGGATCGTTGATCGTGACGGTGACGACGTCGCCCTTGTCGTCGCGGATCTCCTGGCGGGTGCGGCCGGCGCTGTCGCGGTACGTCATGGTGGTGCGGCGCGTGGCGATCTGGTTGCCGTCGGCCAGCGCCTGCGCGAACTCCGTCACCATCTGCGCACTGTACGGCGCGGTCTTGACGATGTTCGAGCGCATCACGGCGACGCCGGTGCGCGCGTCGAAGTTCATGCTGTCGAAGTGGAACGTCATGGCGCCGTCGGACGCGCGGCCCTGGGTATCCTCGGCCAGCGCCGGGGCGAACAGGCCGGCCAGCAGGGCGGCGATCACAATATGTCTGGTAGTCATGGCATCCTCTTTCGTTATTGAAGCGCGCTCAGGCGCAGGGCAAGCGGCTGGCCGTCGGCCGCGACGAGCATCTCGGCACGGACGGAATCGCCCGCGTTTTCCGGTGTGAGCGGCACGCCCAATGCGGCAAGGCTCGTGCGCGGCACGTCGGTGGCGACCATGCGCGGCGCCGGTTCCGCGGCGATGCGCTCTGCCGAATCCAGCGCGATGAACACGCCGTTGCCGTCGAGCGCGACGAGCGCGCCGGCGCGGCCGTCATCCGCCGGGTGCGGTGCCCGCACGGCGAACGCCAGCACGAGTGCGCCGGCCACGAGGCTGCCGGCCAGTGCGAAGGAAGGCACCGTCAGCTTTTGATACCAGCGGCGCTTCGGCGGGTGCAGCTTCGCGAACGCCTGCAGCAATTCCTTTTCGACGCCGCGCGGGGCGTCCAGCCGGCCCACCTCCGCGCGCAGGGCGTCGAACAGGGGATCGCGGTCGGTCGCCGTCGTCTTGTTTGTGTCCATGATGGTTATCCTTTCATGCAGGCCAGGCGCTTCGCGAGTGCCGCCCGCCCGCGCGACAGGCGCGAACGCACGGTGCCGATGTCGACCTGGCAGATGTCGGCGATCTCGGCGTACGACAATTCGTGTATCTCGTACAGGATGACGGCGTCGCGGTAGTGCGGCGCGAGCAGCGCCAGCGCGCGCCGTACTTCCTCGGCGGCCTCGTTGTCCAGCAGGCGCGCCAGCGGACAGGCCGCGTCGTCGGGCAGGTCGTCGTCGCCGTCGTCCCCGCCGTCCAGCACCACGTGCCGCTGGTGTGCCGTTTCGTTCTTGAGGATCAGGTTGCGCGCCACGCCGAACAGGAAGTGCTGCAACTGTCCGCGCAGCGGATCGAAGCGGAACCGATCCGTCAGCAGGCCCATGAACGTTTCCTGGACCACGTCGGCGGCCGTGTCCGCCGAGCCGCAGCGCAGCAGCGCGAAGCGGTACAGCGGACCCTGGTGGCGCCGGTACAAGGCCGCGAAGGCGTCGGCGGCGCCGCTGCGCGTCTGGCGCAGCAGGTCGGTATCAGTGGTTGGCGTGGTCATGGGTCATTGTCTTTACCCATATTCCAGCGGGAGGCGGGGAAAGTTCCCGATTTTTTTGCGGGGAAACTCAGTCGATCCAGTTCACCCGGTCGAACTTGGTGCGGAAGTCTTCCGGCATGGCGACGACCTGGCTCGTCTTGTAGTTGAAGAAGACGAAGCCCTGCTTGGCCATCGCGACGAGGGTTTTATCTTTGGGACGGGTGACCCGGAAGATGATGTCGCCGCCATACTTGTTGAAGTCCATGACGCCCACTTCGAACAGCAGCTGGTCGCGTGCGTGCGCCTCGGCGCGGTACGTCGTCGCGAGGTCCGTGACGATGATGCCCGTGCCGTCGCCCTCTGTTTCCGAGACGCCGTATTCGAACAGGAAACGGGCCCGCGCCTCGGAAATCATCGAGATCATCGAGTCGTTGCCCAGGTGGTTGCCGGCGTTGATGTCGGTGACGCGCACCGTCAGCAAGGTCGTGTAGTAGTACTGGTCTTCGGGGAAGGTGAGTATCAGTCGTGCCATGTGTGCATATTACCCGGTTCGGGTAGTGTGTCCGGTTGAAGAAATTCGACGAGCGTCAACGCGTCAAACGATAGATCAGCAATGCCGCGCGCACGGCACTCCGTTCGATCGAGCCCACATCGAGGTCTTCGTTCGGCGAATGGGCGCCGTTGCCGCTCGCGCCGAGGCCGTCGAGGCTGTCGAGGAGCGGCGCGACGAACTGGATGTCGCCCGCGCCGCGCGCTTCCGCGGGCAAGGGGGCGATCGCGCCGAGGCCGGCATCCTGGCTGACGCGCGAATACAGGTCCAGCACTTTCAGGTTGCCGGGTGTCACGGCCATCGGCGGATAGGATTCGTGGAATGCGATGGTGGCGCTGGTGCCGGGCAGGTTCTGCGCGACGATGTCGCGCATGCGCGCCTGGGCACGGTCGCGTTGCGGATAGTCCAGGTAGCGCAGGTCGGCCTTCACGGTGGCCGTGTTGGCGATCACGTTCGTCTTGCCGAACGCGGTGCCGCGCGAGGTGGCGCCGTCGAACGCGACCTCGGTGCCGCCCAGGATCAGGCCCGGATTGAACGTGAGGCCCGGCTCGATCACCTGCTGGCGGAAGGCGTCGAGGATGCGCGCCGTCTCGTACACGGCGCCGTAGCCGTTGGCGCCGAACACGGCCATCGAATGGCCCTGGCGCGCCTTGACTTCGAGCTCCCACGTGGCCGTCGCACGGCGGCCCACGGTGGCGGTCGCCTGGCCGTTCTTGTCGAGGATGCTGCCTTCGAAGCTGAGGGCGACGTCGCTGCGCTTGGCCAGCGCCACCATGTCGCCGCGCGACACGCTCTTCGGATTCCCGGCTTCCTCCTCGTCGCCCGTGAACATCACGGCGATGCGCGTGCCGTCGAGAGCGCCCACGCGGTGCAGCGCGCGCAAGGCTTCGATGACGATCACGTCGCCGCCCTTCATGTCCGACACGCCCTGGCCGCGCACCTTATCGCCGTCGCGCTGCCACATGGGGACGTCGGAGCCCGGTTCGAACACGGTGTCGAGGTGACCGAGCAGCAGCAGGCGCTTGCCGCGGTTGCCGTCACGCGTCGCGACGAGGTGGCCGGCGCGGCGCATCTCGGGCGGCAGATCGATCCAGCGCGTCGTAAAACCGAGCTCGTCGAACTGCTTGCGGAACAATGCGCCCACGTCGCGCACGCCGCGGGTATTCATCGTGCCGCTGTTGATGAGGACGCTCTGCTCGAGCAGGGCGAGGGCTTGCGGCGCATGCGCCCTGATTTCCGCGACGATCTTCTGCTCGGTCGGATCGAGCCCCTCGGCCCGCGCCGTCTGTACGCACGCCAGTGCTGCCAGCGCCAGCAGCGCCCCGGTCATCTTGCGCATCGTTATCTTTCTCAAAACAATGATGCTCAACTGTACACCGATTCAGGCCGCTTGCGCGTCCATCTACAGGCTGCGCAGCATGAACCCGCAACCGGCCACCATGCACAGCCCGCCTACCAGGCGCTTGACGAACGCGCCGTCGAGACGATGGATGAGGATGGCGCCGGCCAGTACACCGGCAATTTCAAACACGACGATGAAGGCGGCCAGGCCATAGTCGATGCTGGCGTAATGCATGTTCGCGAGCGAACCGGACAAGGCGCCGACGGTTTGCAGCATCTGTCCGACGCCGATTGCGGTCAGTACGGGATAACCGCACAAGACCATCAGCGGCACGGACAGCACCTGGCCGCCGACGCCGGTGAGGCCGGAAAAGAACCCTGTGAGGGCGCCGATAGCCGCAAGCATCAGCCAGCGTTGGCGCGGGCCCTCCGGCAAGGCAAGCGCCGCCTGGCCGCCGGCGCCCGACATGTACATGCCGACGACGAGGATGACCGCGGCCAGCGCCGTCGACAGCGATGCGGTGGCGAGATGATGGCCGGTCCATGCGCCGACATGGCCCGTCGCCGCCGCGCCGAGGCACACCGGCCGCACCAGCGTCCAGTCCATGCTGCCTTTCCTGTGAAAGTAGAGCGCGCCCGCTGCGCCGGTAAAGATGAAGGTGAACAAGGACAACGCCATGCCCTGGTGAATGTCCATGTTCATCAGCAGCATGAGGGCGGGCGGCATGAAAAACCCGCCTACGCCGGCTGCGCCGATCAGGACGCCAATCGCAATGGAGATCAGTAAAAGGCCGGTATGTGTCAGCATGGCACCCGACCCGCTAGGCGGCCAGCTGTTTCTGCTCGTCCTCCTGCAATGCGGTGACGAGCGCAGGCACGACGTCGAACAGGTCCGCGACGATGCCATAATCCGCCACGCCGAAAATCGGCGCTTCCGCATCCTTGTTGATGGCCACGATGACCTTCGCATCACCGATGCCGGCCAGGTGCTGGATGGCACCCGAAATGCCGACCGCGACATACAGCGCGGGCGCGACGACCTTGCCGGTCTGGCCGATCTGCAAAGTGTTGCTGGCAAAGCCGGCGTCGACCGCCGCGCGCGACGCGCCGATCGCGGCGCCCAGCGCGTCCGCCAGCGGTTCCAGCACGGTGAAACCGGCACCGGAACCCAGGCCGCGCCCGCCCGCTACCACGACGCGCGCCGAGGTCAGCTCCGCCCGCGCCGACACCGTCCGCTCGACCGCGACGACGCGCGCCGTGCCGGCATCGTCCACCGGCGTCATGTCCTGGACGATTGCCTCCGTGTCGTCCAGGGGCGCGGCGTTGAAACTGGTGGGGCGCACGGTCAGCACCTTGATGGCGTCCAGTGCCTGGACGGTCGCGATCGCGTTTCCCGCATGGATCGGACGTTCGAAGATGTCGGGAGCGACCACGCGCGTGACGTCCGAGATCTGCCCCGCATCCAGCCCGGCCGCGATGCGCGGCATGACGCTCTTGCCGAACGTGCTGGCCGCAGCAAGTACGTGGGTGTAAGCCTCCTGCGCCAACAGTTCCAGCGCCTGGGCGGCGACGTTTTCCGCGAGACCGTGCGCCAGCTGCGGGGCCGAGGCGAGCCACACCTTTGCCACGCCGGCGATGCGACCGGCCGTGCGCGCCGCGGTGGCGCAATCGTGTCCCGCGACGAGAAGGTGCACGTCGCCGCCGCACAGGCGGGCCGCGCCGACCGCATGGCGCGTGGCAACATGGAGCGAAACGTTGTCGTGTTCGGCAATGACCAGTACCGTCATGATGTTCCTCGATAAGTTAAATGACGTTCGCTTCGTGCCGCAAACGGTGGACCAGTTCGGCCGCATCCTTCACGAGCACACCGGGCTGGCGTTGCGGGGGCGGGTTGACGGCCAGCGTCGTCCAGCGCGGGGAGAGATCGGCGCCGAGGGTCTCGGCGGGCACCACGTCCAGCCGCTTCTTTTTCGACTTCATCAGGTTGGGCAGGCTGACGAAGCGCGGTTCGTTCAGGCGCAGGTCCGCCGTCACGACCGCCGGCAGCGCCAGTTGCACGGTCTCGATGCCGCCATCGATGTCGCGGGCGACCGTCACCCGGTCGCCTTCGACCCGCACCTTTGACGCGAACGTGGCCTGCGGCCAGCCCAGCATGGCCGCCAGCATCTGGCCGGTCTGGTTGCAATCGTCGTCGATGGCCTGCTTGCCCAGGATGACGAGTTGCGGGATTTCGCGCCTGACGATGGCGGCCAGCAACCTGGCGACGGCGAGCGGCTGCAGCTGCGCGTCCGTCCGCACCAGGATGCCGCGGTCGGCGCCGGCGGCCAGCGCGGTGCGCAGCACATCCTGGCAGGCATCGACCCCGCAGGACACGGCGACGACTTCCGCCGCGTGACCTGCTTCCTTCAGCCGCACGGCTTCCTCCACGGCGATCTCGTCGAATGGATTGATGGCCATTTTTATGTTGGCCAGGTCGACGCCGGACTTGTCCGGCTTCACGCGGACCTTGACGTTGGCGTCGACCACCCGTTTCACGGGAACCAGTATCTTCATGGTGTCTCCTGTCGCCTTACTTGTCGACGAACGCGCGCTCGATGACGTAATGGCCGGGATGGCTCATGTTGCCTTCCTTCAGACCCTGGCCGGCAAGCACCTCCACGGTGTCCTTCAGCATGGCCGGACTGCCGCACAGCATGAAGCGGTCGTGGGCCATGTCGAGCGGCGGCAGGCCGAGCCTGTCGTAGAACTGTGCGCTTTGCAGCAGGTCGGGAATGCGCCCCTGGTTTTCGAAAGGTTCACGCGTGACCGTCGGATAGTAGATCAGGCGATCGGCCACCAGGTCGCCCAGGAATTCGTGATTCGGCAGGTCGGCCGCGATGCGTTCCTGGTACGCGAGTTCGTTGACGTGGCGGCAGCCGTGCACGAGGATCACTTTGTCAAACTGGTCGTAGATGTCCGGGTCCTGCACGATGCTCATGAACGGCGCCAGGCCGGTGCCCGTGCCGAGCAGGTACAGGTGCTTGCCGGGCAACAGGTTCTGGCTCAGCAGCGTGCCGGACGCCTTGCGGCCGACCAGGATCGAATCGCCGACCTTGATGTCCTGCAGGCGTGACGTCAGGGGGCCATCCGGCACCTTAATGCTGAGAAATTCGAGCTGTTCTTCGTAATGCGGGCTCACCATGCTGTATGCGCGCATCAGCGGCCGGCCGTCCACTTCGAGTCCGATCATCGCGAACTGCCCGCTCTGGTAGCGGAAGCTCGCTTCGCGTGTCGTGGTAAATGAAAACAGGCGGTCCGTCCAATGACGCACCGACAACACCTCCGCTTCGTAGAAATTACTCATCACGCCATCCTGTCGTCAAAGATTCGGGAAGCCCGTTCGTCAGGCCGAATGCCATCTGTTTGAGATACGTCCAGGGATAAATCCCCCGCGCGTGGCCATCCGAGAAAACCAGTTGCATGGCGGTCGCGCCCACTGGTTCGATCTTCAGCAGGACCACGTCGGCGGCAACGGGCAGGACGCTGTCCGTCGACCTGCGCATCTGCTCGCATACGCTGCAGCGGCAGGAACGGCGCAACGCGCGGTACGACAACACTGCCTGCCTGCCGCCCCATACCAGCTCCAGAGCGCCCGCGCGGCCGTTCAGGGTGATGGCGTCGGGCCAGGCCGCTTCGTCAAAGGACATGGGCCACCCCCTCCGGTCCGATTTCCGTGCTGAGTCCGGCATAACCGCCGTCGCGCAACTCGCCACCCATCGCGGCCAGGCTTTCTTCGCGGATCAGCTTCTTGATCGCCCGGACCAGTCCCGCGAATTCCGGCGTGTCCATCATGTCCGGTGTGCGGGGGCGCGGCAGCGGCACCTTGATGTCGGCCTTGATCCGCCCCGGCCTGGCCGTCATCACATAGATGCGGTCCGACAGGAAGATCGCTTCGTCGATGTCGTGCGTGATGAACAGCACGGACAGCCTTAACCGTTGCCACATGTTCGTCAGGATCTCCTGCATGACGGAACGGGTCTGCGAATCGAGCGCGCCGAACGGTTCGTCCATCAGCAGCACCTGCGGGCTGGTCGCCAGCGCCCGCACGATACCGACGCGTTGCTTCATCCCGCCGGACAGCTGCGCCGGATAATGGTTTTCAAAGGCCAGCAAACCGGCGAGGCCGAGCAGGGTACGCGCCTGCGTCTCGCGCTGCGTCGGCGGCACGTGCTTCATCTTCAGTCCGAACTCGACGTTCTTGCGCACCGTCATCCACGGGAACAGCGAATATTGCTGGAACACGACACCGCGGTCCGAACCGGGCCCGGCGATGGGCCGGCCATCCAGGGTCAGTGCGCCCCTGTCGGCCGTGGTGAAACCGGCGACCGCGTTCATCAGCGTGGATTTGCCGCAACCGGAGGGGCCGATCAGCGACACGAATTCGCCCGGCCGCACGTCCAGCGATACCGACTTGACGGCCTGTACGGTCGCGCCGCGCGCCTTGAAACTGATGTCGAGGTCGCGCACTTCGATATGGCCGCCCTGGCCGTTCATGGATGGCGCACTCATTTTCCCGCTCCCGCCGCCGCGCCCGTCCACGGCATGGCGAGCCTGGAACACAGGTCGATCGCCTTGCTGCACAAGAGGCCGAGGACGCCGATCGTGATCATGCCGAGCGCGATGTCGGGATACGAAATCAGCGAATACGCTTCCCATGTGAAGTAGCCGATGCCGAACTGGCCGGAAATCATTTCCGCCGCAATCAGCGACACCCACGCGACGCCCATGCCGACCGCAAGGCCGGTGAAGATATGCGGCAGGGCGCCGGGGATCACGACATACAGGATCACATCCTTCTCCTTCGCACCGAGACTGTGCGCGGCGCGCAGCAGCACGCCGTCGACGCTCTCCACCCCGTGGATGGTGTTGAGCAGGATGGGGAAAAAGGCTCCCAGGAACGTGATGAACGCGATGCTGACCTCGTTGCTGGGCCACAGCATGATGGCCATCGGCACCCATGCGATCGCGGGGATCGGACGGAACAATTCCATCGCCGGCAGCGCCAGCGAACGGAAGATCCGGTAGCGGCCGACCATGATGCCGAGGATCGTGCCGACGATCGCCGCGCCGGAAAAGCCGAGCAGCACGCGCCGCATGCTGATGCCGATGTTCACCGCGAATTTGTCCGAACGCGTGACGTCGAGGATGCTGTGCCACACATCCAGCGGCGTCGGGATGTTTCCGAAGCGGATGTAGACGTCGAGCTTGTAGCGTGTCGCCAGGTACCAGACCAGCAGCACGGCGCCGATCGACAGGGTGCCGAGCAGCGCCGCGCCGATGCCCGACTCCAGCCAGCGCTTCAGCGAGAATGGGATGCCCGGTGCGGGCGCGGTGGCCGCGCCGCCTTCGATGGCTTCCAGCCTGGGCTGCCGTATCGGCACGGCGGGGATAGGGTGGGGCGGCGGCGCCGCTGGCGGTGGTGCGATTGGGTGACGGTCCATCAGAGCCATGATCATTTCTCCATCTTGGCGAGCACTTGCTCGTAGGTTGCGACGGTGCCTCCGGATTTTGCTGCGCTGGTCTCCGCGTCCTTCTTCAACAGGAAGGGCACGACATCCAGTTTCGTGCCGCTGCCATTGACTGCGTAGAAGGCTCTGTCGGCAAATACCTTGATGCCGAGTCCGTGGTCGTACAGATAGACCACAGCAATTTTCTTGCCAGCATCCTGGTACTTCCTGATCCCCATGAAGGTGCAGACCGGGGAGCTGAGCGGCACGATGTCGCCGCCCTCGATCCAGATTTCGCCGGCGTCTTTCGGACGGGTGATCGTCTTGCCGCAGATCGGGTCCTTGCCCTGGATGTCGTAGTTGGCCAGCGTGCGCTTCTGCGCGTCGTAGTCGAGGCCGCGCTGTTTGAAGGCTGCGCGCAGATAGCTGTCGTTGACCCAGGCATCGACATTGAATTCCTTCACCTTGCCCAGCTTTTGCAGCACGCCGTAGCTGGTCTTGACCGAGTTCACGAGCAGGGGCTTGATCGTCGGGTCCAGCGTGTGGATGCCGTCGGGGCCGAGGAAGATGTAGACGACCTCTTTCTCGATCTTCGTCCATGCCGCGATCTGTTCGGCCGCCAGTCGCGGGTTCTTGCGGACCCAGTCGTCGGCATCCATCATGGCGCGGATGTAGGCGACGACGACTTCCGGATACTTGTCCGCAAAATCCTTGCGCACGACGATGCCGTGGAATGTGGGCACCCCGGTTTCCGCGCCGTCGAAGATCTTGCGGGCGAAGCCCCGGTACGGCAGCAGCTCACCGAAGGGGACGAAATCGGCGTGACCGTCGATCTTCTTTTCACGCAGGTTGCTGGTCCCGATTTCCGGCGTCTGGCTGACGAGGTTCCAGAAGTCGTCCGACCAGCCGCGCGCCTGCATCGCCTGCAGCAGCATGCCGTGCGCCGCCGAGCCGAACGGCACGGACACGTTCTTGCCCTTCAGGTCAGCCAGCTGGTAATACGGGCTGTCCTTGTTGACCACCACGCCGTTGCCGGCGCCGAAGGCGTTATAGGCGATCACGGCGACCAGCTGCGTTTCGTTGCCCCTGCTTTGCTGGCCGTTGGCGCCGTTCACCAGCAGCGGGTAGTCGCCCATCATGCCGATCTGGATCTTGTTGGCCATCATGCCGTTGGTCACGGGCGGGCCGGAGGTGAAGTTCTGCCAGTCGAGCTTGAAGTCGATGTTGGCGTACTTGCCCGTCTTCGGCAGGTATTTGTCGAGCAGGCCCAGCTCCTTGATGACGATGCCGCCGGTGACGGTGTTGGTGGTGGTGTTCTGCGTGCCGATGCCGATCGTGACGACCTCTTTCGCCTGCAGCGGCGACGTGAACAGGACAGCGGCGGAAAGTGCGGCAATACGGATGAGAAACCGAAGTGTCATGTTGAATCCTTCCAAAATGAGTCACAGCATGAAAAACGACGCATTGCCCACGTTGCTAGGCCACCTCCACCAGCTGGTCGCGCTTGCCCTGCCGGGACGCCCATTCGTCGGCCTCCGGCAGCGGTTCCGTCGATTGCGTGATCAGGGGCCAGCGGGCCGCCAGCCTGGCGTTCAGCGCGACGTAGTCCTTCTGCCCGTCCGGCAGATCCTTTTCGTCGTAGATCGCCTCGACGGGACATTCCGCCACGCACACGCCGCAGTCGATGCAGACTTCCGGATCGATCACGAGGAAATTCGGTCCTTCATGAAAGCACTCGACCGGGCACACCGAGACGCAGTCGGTGTACTTGCAGCCGATGCACGATTCGCCGACGACGTGTGTCATGACGCACCTCCGTTCAGCTGGATGGTCGTCAGCGCCAGCTTCGACAGCTTGCGCACGTCCGAATCCGGGTCCTTCAGCGCCAGCTCCAGGTGAACGATGGCGCGCGTGTCGCCGATCTCGCCCAGCGCGATGACGGCTTCCTTGCGCAGATTGCTCATCGGGTGCCGCAACGCCTCGCACAGCGCGTGCACCGCGGGCTTCGCCTTCAGCTTGCCGAGGCTGCGCGCCGCCTTGACGCGCACCTGCCAGAACTCGTCATCCATGGCGCGCACCAGGTCCGGCACGCCGAGCGCCAGCCCGAGCTTGCCCATCGTCGTCGCCGCTTCCTCGCGCACCTGCCAGGCCGGATCGGCGAGGACGCGGCCGAGCGTCGGCTGGATGCTGACCGCCGAGGCGTAGCCGAGCGCGCCCACCGCGATCCGACGCACTTCCTGGTCCGGATCGTTGGCTGCCGCATTCGTCAGCGCGCCGATCGCTTCCGGCTTTTTCAGGTAGCCGAGCACGCCCACCGCTTCGCGCCGCACGCCGGCGTCCACGTCGCCCAGCGCCTGCATCGCGGGCTCGAACGCCGCTTCCACGCGCAGGGCACGGATCGCGTGCAGGGCGGCGACCCGGACCGAGGCTTCTTCGTCGACCAGGTAGGGCAGCAGATACGGTGCCGACGCCGGTTCCTTCAGTTCGGCCAGCGTGATCGCCGCCGCGCGCCGTACTTCCGGATCGACGTCCTTCAGCAGCGGCACGAGCGCTTCGAGCACGTCCGGTTCTTCATAGCCTTCGATCGCCCTGGCCGCTTCCAGCCGTACGCTCGCGTCGGGGTCGGCCAGCGCGGCGACCAGCAGCGGCACGATGTCGTCCTCCTCGTCGGAGTAGGGGAGATCCAGCACCGCGACGCGGCGCACGCCCGGGTCGCTGCTGTGCAGCCGTTCGTGGAGTGTGGTTGCCATCATGGGAGTCCCCTCAGCGCACGAGATAGGGGATGTTGACGTGCACGGCGCCGGTCGGGCAGTCCTGTTCGCACGGCATGCAGTACCAGCATTCGTCGAACTTCATGAATGCCTTGTTGCTCACGATGTCGATCGCCAGCACGTCCAGGGGGCAGACGTCGACGCATACGGTGCAGCCTTTCTCGGCGATGCACTTCGATTGGTCGACGACGACCGGGGCTTGCGTGCGGGTGGTTGCGATGGTCATGTTCTTTCCTTTCCTGTTCGGTTAGACGGCGATGGCGGTTTTGCTGCCGGCCACGCGCAGGCGTTGGTACGCGGCTTTTTCTTCGGCATTCAGTTCGACGATGTAGGGCTCGATCTCGCGCTTGCGGAAGGCCATCTTCCCGTCCGCGCCCTTTCCGACGTTGGTGTGGCAGAACCAGTTCTCGTCGTCCTTCTCGGGATGGTCGACGCACAGGTGGTACAGGCCCCAGCGGCTTTCCTTGCGAAACAGAGAGGAACGCGCCGCAAGTTCCGCGCAGTCGCGGATCGTGTGCGCCTCCATTGCCCGCATCAGTTCGTGCGGATTGACGGCGCTGAGTTCCTCGAGGTCGTCCCTGATCTCGCCGAAGCGCTCGAGCGCGATTTCCATCTTGCGCGTGACCTTCGGCGGTTGCAGGTAATCGTTCACGATGCGGCGCGTCTTGTACTCGACCTGGAACGGTGTCAGGCCTTCGCTGCGCGACAGCGGCGCCATGATGCGTTGGCGCTCCGCTTCCACCATGTCGGTGTTGATGACAGTCGCCGATTTGCCGGCGATGTAGTCCGCTGCGTTCTCGCCGCAGAATTTGCCGTACACGAAAGCGCCGAGCATGTAGTTGTGCGGGATGCTGGCGCAATCGCCTGCCGCGTACAGGCCGGGGAGGGAGCACTCGCCATGTTCGTTGGTCCAGATGCCGGACGCGCTGTGACCACTGCAAAAGCCGATTTCCGAGATGTGCATCTCGATTGCCTTCTGGCGGTAGTCGTTGCCGCGCCGTTCGTGGAAGCGGCCCCGGCTCGGGCGTTCGTTGGTGTGCAGGATGTGCTCGATCTCCGCGATCGTTTCTTCCGCCAGGTGATCGAGCTTCAGGAAGACGGGACCGCGGCCGCCTTCCAGCTCGTTGTAGAACTCCAGCATCATCTGGCCGCTCCAGTAGTCGCATTCGATGAAGCGCGCGCCGGTGGAGTTCGCGGTAAAGCCGCCGAACGGGCCGGTGACGTAGGCACACGCGGGACCGTTGTAATCCTTGATCAGCGGATTGACCTGGAAGCATTCCAGGTTCGTCAGTTCCGCGCCGGCGTGATAGGCCATGACGTGACCTTCGCCGCTGTTGGTCGGGTTCTCGTACGTGCCGAACATATAGCCGGATGCGGGCAGGCCGAGACGGCCCGCCGCGCCGGTGCACAGCACGACGGCCTTCGCCTTGATCACATAAAAGTCGGCGGTGCGGCAATCGAAGCCCATGACGCCGGCGATCTCGCCGTTCACGCCCGTGATCAGGCGCGTGGCGACCACGCGGTTGGTGATGTCGACGCGCTGGCGCTTCAGCTGGCGGTACAGCACCTTCTTCATGTGGTGCCCTTCCGGCATCGGCAGGACGTAGCTGCCGAGGTGATGCACCTTGCGCACGGCGTAGTCGCCGGTTTCGTCCTTCTCGAACTTGACGCCCCAGCGATCGAGCTCCTCGATCATCGCGTAGCTGTTGCTCGCGTAGGCGTACACCCCTTTCTGGTCGACGATGCCGTCGTTCGCGACCGTGATCTCCTTCGTATACTGTTCCGGCGTTGCATGACCGGGAATGACCGCATTGTTCAACCCGTCCATGCCCATGGAGATGGCGCCGCTGCGCTTGACGTTCGCCTTTTCCAGCACCAGCACGCGCAACTTCGGATTCTTTTCCTTGGCTTTCACCGCGGCCATCGGCCCGCCCGTGCCGCCGCCAACGATCACCAGGTCGTATTCCAGTTCAATGGTTTTCATGTCACCCTTTCGTTAAATTCGCCTTGCGGCACCGTGCGCACCTCGTCATAACTCGTTATAACAAGCTGTGCAAATTGTGTGCCAGTCGAATTCCCCGTGTTTCGCGGGGCTGGAAGGGAAGAATGGTCAGGAACGGTGCGCGGGCGGCGCGACAGGTGGCCGTTGTGGGGAGTGGACGGCCAAAACAGGGCGAAAGGGCTGGCTTGCTAGCGCAATACCTTCATCTTGTATTTGAACGTCTCGGCGCGGTAATGCAGGTATTCGAATACGAGCGGTTTTTCTCCCTGCGCATACGTCAGGCGCTCGATGCGCAGGATCGGCGAGCCCGGCGCGACTTTCAGGCGGGCGGCGACGTCGTTCGTCGCGGACGTCGCATCGATTTCCACGTCGGCGGAATGGAGCCGCTGGTGCAACTCGTTTTCGAGCAGGGAAAACAGGTCTTTCTCGCGCAGGTTCTTCTCCGTGAGACGCGAACCCACGTCATGCCTTACCCAGGAGTAGTCGATCGAGACCGGCTCCCTGTTCAAATAGCGCACGCGCCGGACCTCCGTTACCGGGCTGCCGTCTTCGATCTGCAGCTTGGCGTGGGCGATGGCGGGCGCCTTGACGGTTTTCAGGCCAAACACATCCGAGAAGGTCTCATGACCGAGACGGTGCATCGCTTCGCCGAAACCCTGCAGGTGCGTCAACTCCTGGGAGACATTGGGCAAGGCGACGAAGGTGCCTTTGCCGTGTACCTTGAACAGCAAGCCCTCCTTCTGCAAGTCGCTGACCGCCTGCCGCACCGTGATGCGGCTGACGCCGAACGCGGCGATCATGTCGTTTTCCGACGGCAGTTGTTGATGCCCGACGTAAGTGCCGTCAATGATCTTGGCGCGGATCGCTTCCTTGATCTGGGTGTACAGCGGCACGGTCGACGAACGTGGGAGTTGGATTTTCAAGGTGGCCGGGCAACGCAATGATGACAGCCCATTATATAGCGAGTCTGTACGGTAACCACGCCGCCGTCAGGGCGCGGAGTCGGTCGGATAAGGCGGCCGTTTGCGCAGCTTGCGCACGATGCCGTCGGGGCCCAGCAGCAGCACCAGTTCCGTATGCCCACCCGCTGCCGGCGCCGTGTAGAGCCACGTTTCCATCCCCGAATCGAACTGGACCGTCTTCGTGGGGCCGAACGCGGCCAGCAGCTCGGCACGCGTCGTGCGGCCGGGGACGACGAGCTGGTCGAAGCGGGATTCGGCCACGCTCGTGCCGGGTTCCGGTGCGCGTGTGGCGCAGCCGGACAGCAATAAAGCAATCACCAGGATGGGGCGCAGGTTCATGGTGCGTCATCCATGGTCTCGAAGCTGACGAGCGTGTCGTCCGGCCAGCTGCGGTCCCAGATCGGCGCGTAATACGTGCGGTCGAGCAGCACCTGGCAGTCGCAGAACGGCAGCATGTCGCGCGTCTGGTCGCCACCCGCATACAGGAAGCGGAACGGCAGGATCTCGGTGCGGTCGCCCGCCCGCAGCGTCACGGCAAACACGGGACGCTCCGTAAAAAAGAGGAAATTGCCGTCGGGGCTGTTGCACACCTGTTCGGGACTGGTGAGGGCGTTCGAGATCCAGCCGAACAGCGGCGAACTGTTCGACACGAGCCCGGCCTCCATGCCGACGAGACACTCCAGGCGCAAGTCGCCCAGCCGGCGCGTGCCGGGCGGCAGCCCGGGCGTCATGACTTGCGCGCGCCACGTCATGCTCGTCGTTTTGCGGTTGGCGACGACGGCGGCGTCTTCCTGCAACGCCTGTTCGTTGCGCGGCAGCGTAAAACTGTTGTCGGGCGCGACGGGGACCGGCACGGCGATGTGGTCGCCGATCACGCGCAAGGTGATGCCGTGCATGTCCACGGTCGGCGAGCGGGGCAGCAGGCGGAAGCGCAAGGTGGCCTGCGGCGCCAGCGCATGCTCGCGCTGGAACCGCTCCATGCCGCGGATCATTTTTCTATACGACTTGTCGACCGGGTCGCGCGTGTAAGTGACCGTGACGGTCTGAATACCTTGATCCGACGGCGCCGTTTGCGCGTGCGCCGCCGTCGCCGCGGATGCACCCAACAGCGCCCATAACATCCACGCGACGGCCCGGCGCATGGTTACCAGTACCGCACGCGGCCCACGTCCATGTGCACGAACTGCGAGTCCGGGTAATAGCCGACCCCGCCCGCCTTTTGCGCCATCGCGATCTTGTGCAGCTTGGCCAGGTCCTGTCCGGGAATGCGCACGTCGATCGCCTTGCCTTCCATGTGCAGGCTGTGCTTGGCCACGCCGCCCGTCTTTTCGTGCAGCATCTCGTTCGTTTCCGGCGAGCGATAACCCGAGATCACGTGCACGGTCGGGTGATTGCCGTACTGGGCGCTGATGCGGTCCAGCAAGACGAGCAATTTCGGATCGATGGCCGACACCTTGTTGTTGCGGTGGTCGCGCAGCAGTTTATTGATGTCCTGCATGGCATCCGGGATGAATTCGCCCTCGGCCCAGAAAATGGTCCGCAGGCTTTCGCCCGTGTGCGTGTTGTACAGGCGCACAATGCGCTCGTTCGGCGCGACAGGGGTGACGGGTGCGTCCGGCAAGGTCTTGGCGCTGGTCCGGATGGCGGGTGCACCGAGCACCGATGCGAGGACGGCGGAACTTTTGAGGAAAGAGCGTCGCTGATTCATGAGCTTCTCCTTGCTGATTGCCAGCCTCAATGATACGCCCCATGCATGATTGTTGCAGCGGACCGTGCCCGGACTGCTTGTCAGTCCAGGCCGACAAGCCCTGCAACATTTCCTGGCTTAGAATGAGCGCGGCAGTCCATCCCATCAGGAGACCCGCATGCGCTTTGCTCTTGTTTCGTCGTTCGTCTTGATGTGTGCACTGGCCGCGCCGGCGCCCGCGCGCGATGCCGGCATCGACATCCCGATTCCCGATATTCCGTACACGAAATTTGTTCTGAAGAACGGCCTGATGGTGATCGTGCACGAAGACCACAAATCTCCCGTCGTGGCCGTCAACACGTGGTATCACGTGGGTTCGAAAAACGAAAAGCCCGGCAAGACGGGCTTCGCGCACCTGTTCG
The DNA here is from genome assembly GCF_029223865.1 of Telluria mixta. Lineage (NCBI taxonomy): Bacteria > Pseudomonadati > Pseudomonadota > Betaproteobacteria > Burkholderiales > Oxalobacteraceae > Telluria > Telluria mixta. The sequence continues at coordinate 1,299,500 of NZ_CP119520.1, read as the reverse complement.
AGCACTTGATGTTTTCCGGCAGCGCCAATTTTAATAAGACGTTCCTGTCGGCACTGGAAGGCATCGGCGCCACCGACCTGAACGGCACGACGAACAAGGACCGCACGAATTACTTCGAGACCGTGCCCACGTCCATGCTCGACTACGCGCTGTTCGCCGAGAGCGACCGCATGGGGCACCTGCTGAACGTGCTCGATCAGAAAAAACTCGACCTGCAGCGGGGCGTCGTCCAGAACGAGAAGCGCCAGCGCGAGAACCAGCCGTACGGCATCGTCGAGCAGATCGTCACGGAGAACACGTGGCCGGCCAATCACCCGTATTCGTGGACCGTGATCGGGGCGATGGCCGACCTCGACGCCGCGTCGATGACGGACGTCACCGACTGGTTCAAGGGCCACTACGGCCCGAACAACGTCGTGCTCGTGCTGGCCGGTGACATCACGCCGCAGCAGGCCCGCGAGAAGGTCGAAAAATACTACGGCGACATTCCTCCGGGCCCGCCGCAGGCGCACCAGCAGGCATGGGTCGCGAAGCGCAGCGGCACGCACCGGGGCCAGGTCCAGGACCGCGTGCCGCAGGCCCGCATCTACCGCCTGTGGAACGTGCCCGGCGCCGACACGCCGGAAGAACCGCTGCTCGACCTCGCCGCACAGGTGCTGGGCGGCGGCAAGACGTCGCGCCTGTACCAGCGTCTCGTCGTGAAGGAGCAGCTGGCGACGTCGGTCGGCACCGGTAACGATTCGAACGAAATCGCCGGCCAGTTCGGCATCAACCTGACCGCGAAGCCGGGGGCGCCCGCGGCCGACGTCGCGCGCATGGAAACATTGGCCGACGAGGAATTGCGCGCGCTGATGAAGTCCGGCCCGACGGCCGCCGAGCTGCATCTCGCGCAGACGACGATCCTCGCGCAGCACGCGCGCGCCGTCGAGCGCGTGGGCGGCTTCGGCGGCAAGAGCGACGTGCTGGCGCGCTGCGCCACGTACACGGGCAATCCGGACTGCTACAAGCTCTACCTGCAGCGCATCAAGGACGCGACGCCGGCCGCGGTCCGCAAGGCCATGCTCGACTGGCTGGCCGACGGCGACTATGTGCTGGAAGTCGATCCATTCCCGACCGGGCTCGCTGCGGGAACGTCGACGGTGGACCGCAGCAAGGGGCCACCGGCAGGCCATCCGGAAACCTTGAGCTTGCCGCCCATGCAGAAGACGACGCTGTCCAACGGCATGCAGGTCGTGCTGGCCGAACGCCACGGCGCGCCCGTGATCAATCTGTCGCTGATGCTCGGTGGCGGCTTCGCCTCCGATTCGCAGGCGTTGCCCGGCCTCGCGAGCCTCACCCTGCGCATGCTCGAAGAAGGTACGACGTCGCGCAGCGCGCTGCAGATCAGCCGCGAGCTGGAAGCGCTGGGCGCATCGTTCGGTACCTCGATCAACCTGGACGGCGCGTTCGTCAACATGAACGTGTTGAAACCGACCCTGGCGCAGGCGCTGGGGCTGTACGCCGACCTCGCGCTGCGCCCGGCCTTCCCGCAGGCCGATTTCGAACGCGTGCGCAAGACGCGGCTGGCCGCGATCCAGCGCGAGCAGACGGTGCCGCGCCTGATGGCCTTGCGCGTGTTGCCGCCGCTGCTGTACGGCGCCGCTCATCCGTATTCCCTGCCGCTGACGGGCACCGGCACGGAAGCCGCAGTCTCTCGCATGACGCGTGCCGATCTCGTGGGCTATCACGGCACGTGGTTCAAGCCGAACAACGCGACCCTGCTCGTCGTCGGCGACACGACCCTGGCCGAACTGACACCCCTGCTGGAACGCGCGTTCGGCGCGTGGAAGGCCGGTACCTTGCCCGCGCATGAGATCACCAAAGTCGACCAGCCGGCCGGCACGACGATCTACCTGATCGACCGTCCGGGCGCGCTGCAGAGCGACATCGTCGGCGCCCAGCTCGCGCCGCCGCGCAATACGCCGGATGCCGTTGCGCTGAACCTGCTCAACGATGTGTTCGGCGGCACGTTCAGTTCGCGCCTGAACATGGATCTGCGGGAGGATAAACACTGGTCGTATGGCGTCGGCTCGTCGCTCGTCGCGGCGCGCGGGCAGCGCATCCTGGTCAGCGATTCACCGGTCCAGACCGATAAAACGGCCGACGCGCTGCGCGAGCTGGCGCGCCAATACGCCGAGCTGGGCAGCGCCCGCCCCGTCACGCCGCGCGAACTGCAGGATGCGCAGGCAAACGAGACGCTGGGCCTGCCCGGTTCGTTCGAGACGGTCAGCCAGCTCAGCAATGCCTACGCGACGATCCTGCAATACGGCCTGCCCGAGGATTACTACAACACGTACACGGCGACGGCGCTGGCCGTCACGCCCGCGCAACTGAACGCGCTGGCGGCGCGCGTCGTGCTGCCGCGGCAGCCCGTGTGGATCGTCGTCGGGGACATGAGCAAGATCGAAGCGCCGATCCGTGCGCTGAACCTGGGCGAGGTGCGCCGGATCGACGTCGAGGGCAAGACGGTGCAGTAAGGGCGTCTAGGGCTTCGCCTGCTTCTGCTGCCGTTCCTGGTAGCGCTGGAACGCTTCGAAGCGCTCCTCGCGGCGCAGGATCTTCGACTGCGGATCGAGCGTGACGGTCGCGTGCGGCGGCAGCGTGATGCTGCCGCGGCCGTCCGCCATCGGTAACGTCACGATGCGGCCGTCCACGCGCACGTCGAGCGGCATCGGGAACGGCATGTTGGCGGCCGTCTTCCACGCGAGGTCCAGCGTGTCGCCGCGGCGTGTGGCCACCAGCTCGGGCAGGGCGGCCTGGTACATATAGACCTGGAAGAACCAGCCGAGATCGCGTCCGCTCGCGCGCTGGGCGATGGCGATGAAGTCCGGCGTCGTCGCATACCGCGGCGAGAAATTGCCGGGACGTGGGTCTGGTGTGCCGTACACGAGTTCGCGCACGGCGCGGAAGAAGGCATCGTTGCCGATCAGGCCGCGCAATGTGTGCAGCACGAGCGAGCCTTTCACGTAGATATCACCGCCGGGGCCGCCGCGCTTGAGGTCGTAGACGTCTTCCTCGCGCTTGTGTTTGCCGGACACGAGCGGCGCCTTGTTGCGGATGCCCGCGCGCTGCTGCATCAGCGCGGCGAAATATTCCTGGTCGCCATGCAGGTATTGCATGTACAGGGGCTGCATGTAGGAGCCGAGACCCTCGTGCAGCCACATGTCGTCCCAGTCGGCATTGGTGAGCTGGTTGCCGAACCATTCGTGGGCGAATTCGTGCTGCAGCAGGTCGTCGTAGCCGTACGGCGTCTTGACGTACTTGTTGCCGTAGGCATTGATGGTCTGGTGTTCCATGCCTTTGTGCGGCGTTTCCACGACACCCATCTTTTCGTCGGCGAACGGGTAAGGCCCGATCGTCGATTCGAAGAAATCCAGCATCTTCGGGAATTCCGAAAACAGGTCTTGCGCGTGCGCCTTGTTCTGCGGCAGGTGCCAGAACCGCAGCGGGATCGTGTTGCCGTAGCGGCTGCGGTATTCGCCGGACAGGACTTCGTACGGCGCCACGTTGATCGCGATGCCGTAGGTGCTGGGGTGTCTGGCGCGCCAGTGCCACGTGCGCCAGCCGTTCGCTTCCGTCATGCCGGTGGCCACGCCATTGCCCGCGGCCACGAGCGGCGCCGGCACGGTGATGTGTTCGTCGACGACCTTCGGCTTGCCCATCGGATGGTCGATGCAGGGCCAGAACAGGTCGCAGCCTTCGCCTTCTACGGCGCTCGCGACCCACGGCTTGCCGTCCGGCGTGCGCGCCCACACGAAGCCGCCGTCCCACGGCGCCCGCTTGGCCACGTGCGGTTCGCCGTGGTAGGTCACGCGCACCTTGATGTGCCGGCCCGGTGCCAGGCGCTGCGGCAGGTCGATGGTCAGCTTGCCGTCCGGATTGCGCCACCGGCCGGCCGCGAGCGGCTGGCCATCGACGGCGATGGCATCGATGGGCAGGTTGCGGTCCAGGTCGAGTTCGATGCTGTCCAGCGGTACGCTGGTGCTGAAGGTCAGCGTCGCGTCGCCGCGCAGGCTGCGGCTGTCCGGGTCGATGCGCAGGCTCAGGTCGGCATGGTCGAACGACAGCGCCTGCTGCGCGGCACTGCGTTGCGCGCCCGAGTTGACGGTGTAGTGGGTGAGCGCGGGCTGGCTGGCGCAGCCGGCGAGCAGGGCGCACAAGGCGGCGATGGCGGTTCTTTGCATGATGCTGGGAATGTAGCACAGCGGAAACCGGCGCCACGCAAATCGCGGCTGGCGGATACTGCGCGGCGAGGAGGACTTTCAATGACCGATCTGGATATCGACATCGGCCGCACCGCCCTGGTGCTGATCGATTTGCAGAACAGTAATGTGAAACGCGACCTGGCGCCGTACACGGCCGAGCAGGTGGTCGGCAACTGCGTGCTGCTGTCGGGAGAAATGCGCGACCGCGGCGGCATGGTGATCTTCGTGCGCGTGCTCGTCGATCAACTCCAGCTCCCGCCGGCCGACGCGCCGCTGCGCAAACCCGGCACGCCCGCGCCGCCGCCGGACGCATCGTTGCTGGCGCCGGACGCGCAGGTGCAGGCACAGGACATCGTCGTGACGAAGCGCCAGTGGGGCGCGTTCTACGGCACGGAACTGGACCAGTTGCTGCGCCGACGCCACATCAAGACGATCATCCTCGGCGGTATCGCCACCAATTTCGGCGTCGAGTCGACGGCGCGCGCCGCGTTCGACCGCGGCTACGAAGTCGTCTTCGTCGAGGATGCGATGAGCAGCATGGCGGCGGACGCGCACCAGTTCGCCTGCAGGCACATCTTCCCCGTCATGGGCAAGGTGCGCTCGACGCGCCATGTGATCGACGCGCTGCAGGCGGGAACCGGAGACGCGTGACGAGCCCTACCGTCATCCCCGCGCAGGCGGGGATCCATGCTGAGCTGAACAAGACACTCGGCATGGGTTCCCGCTTTCGCGGGAACGACGGCAGGTTGATTTATTTGCGTGGCGCCGGCTGCTGGCCGCTGGCGGCCTGCTGCTGTGCCTGCGCCTGCCGCTGCTGCTCCTTCTCCTGTTTCTTGGCCATGTGATGGCCGATGGCGCAGCCGGCGGCAGCGCCCAGCAAGCCATGCTTGCCCGCCACGTGGCCGCCGACGCCGCCGACGATGGCGCCTTTCGCACAGCTGGGTTTGGCATAGGCGGCGCCCGTCGACGCGAGCGACAGCATCATGGTTGCGGCGATGAGTTGGATTTTCATAGGTCCTCCATGGTGGTTCATGAAGGACAGTGTGGCTAAGGCCGCGCCGGTTGAATGTTCGCCAGACCACCGTTGCGACGGATCTCCGCCGCGATCTCGTACGAGCGCAGGCGCGCGGCGTGGTCGTAGATCTGCGACGTGATCATCAGCTCGTCCGCGCCCGTGCGCGCGATGAAGTCCCTGATCTGCCGTTCGACGGTCTCGGGCGAGCCGATCGCCGAGCACGACAGCACGCCATCGAGCATGCCGCGCTCCGCCGGACCGAGCAGGTCGAGATAGCCTTCGACGGGCGGTTTCAGACGCGTCGGATGACCGCTGCGCAGGTTCACGAACGCCTGCTGCATGGACGTCGCGCGCCACTGCGCCTCCGCATCCGTCTCGGCGGCGAACACGTTAAAGCCCAGCATCACGTACGGCTTGTCGAGCTGGGCCGAGGGGCGGAAGGTGGTACGGTAGATCTCGATGGCCTGCATCATCATCTGCGGCGCGAAGTGCGACGCGAACGCGTACGGCAGGCCCAGCATCGCGGCCAGTTGCGCGCCGAACAGGCTGGAGCCGAGGATCCACACGGGCACCTTGAGACCGGCGCCGGGCACGGCGCGCACGTGGCGGCGCGGAGCGTCCGCAAAATAATCCATCAGTTCCACGACGTCCTGCGGGAATTCGTCCGCATCGGACGCGAGGTTGCGGCGCAGGGCGCGCGCCGTCGCGTGGTCGGAGCCGGGCGCGCGGCCGAGGCCCAGGTCGATGCGGCCCGGAAACAGCGATTCGAGCGTGCCGAACTGTTCGGCGATGACGAGCGGAGAATGGTTCGGCAGCATGATGCCGCCGGCGCCGAGGCGGATGGTCGAGGTGCCGTTGCCCACATGGGCGATCAGCACCGCCGTCGCCGCGCTGGCGATGCCCGGCATGCCGTGGTGTTCGGCGAGCCAGAAGCGGTGGTAACCCCAGCGTTCGCCGTGCTGCGCGAGGTCGAGCGTGCGGCGGAACGATTCGGCAGCGTCGCTGCCTTCGGTGATCGGGGCGAGGTCGAGTATCGAGAAAGGAATCATTGGTGCGTTCATCGCCTCATGATACGCCGATCGAATTTTTCGCGTGCGCCACCGCCCAGAACGGCATATGATGGCCTGTTGAACAATGTCTCCACGGCATCTCCCTTTGCTCAACATGCGTATTTACCTGCTTCCCTGCATCGCCGTGCTCGCTGCCGGCTGCGCGTCGCTTGGCCATGCACCGCGTACACCCGCGGCAGACGTCCCCCGGCTGGACGTGCGCCGCTTCCCGCAGATCGACGCGGCCATCATCGGCGCTATCGACACGCGCAAGCTGCCCGGCGCCGTGTTCCACCTGGAGCATGAGGATGCCGTCTACGAACGCGCCTACGGCCGCCTGACCTACGAACCGGATGCGGCGCCCGTCACGACGGCGACGACGTTCGACGCCGCGTCGCTGACGAAGGTGCTGGCCACGGCGCCGTCCGTGCTGATCCTGGCCGAACAGGGGCGCATCGGCCTCGACGACAAGCTCGTCAAATACTTCCCCGAGTGCGCGACCGGCGGCAAGGAAACGATCACGATCCGGCAATTGCTCACGCACAGCTCGGGCCTGCCCGCCGGGTTGCCGGCACACCCCGCATGGAAAGGCCGCGCGGCGGCGCACAAGCTCGCGTGCGGCCAGGTCGTCACACACGCGCCCGGCACGTTCTTCCGGTATTCCGACGTCAATTACGTGCTGCTGGGCCAGGTCGTCGAAAAGGTCACGGGCACGCCGCTGGACGATTACGCGCAGTCCCACATCTACGCGCCGCTGGGCATGCGCGATACGGGCTACCTGCCGCTGCGCCGCGTGGATGCCCTGACGATCGCGCCGACCCAGGTGGGCGGCCCGGACGGGAAGGGCGCGCACGGCGATCTCGATCCGGGACAGCTGCTGCGCGGCGTCGTGCACGATCCGACGGTGCGCCGCATGGGTGGCGTGGCGGGCTCGGCCGGCGTATTCACGACCGTCGGCGACGTGGCGCGCTACGCCCGCATGCTGCTGGCGGGCGGCGTGCTGGACGGCGTGCGCATCCTGAGCCCGGACAGCGTGCGCCTGCTGACGACGGTGCAATCGCCCCCCGGCCTGGCCATGCGCGGCCTCGGCATGGACATCGACTCGCCGTACGCGAAGCGTCCGCGCGGGACCGTGTACCCGGTCGGCAGTTATGGCCACACCGGATTCACGGGCTGCATCCTGTGGGTGGATCCGCAGTCGAAATCGTTCTACGTGTTCCTGTCGAACCGCGTCTATCCGGACGACAGGAGCAACATCCTCGATGTATATACGCGTATGGGCACGCTTGCGGCGCAGGCGGCCGGGGCGGGCTGATTCTTTGTTTCCGCGAGGCTAACGCGCGCACCCTTCACGGCGATGTCTTTAAACTCCGCCTCCACAGTATCTTCTTGATATTGCAGAGCTTTTTTTGCCCCAAATCCATTCTCTGAGGAGAGCGACATGAAAATGAATAAGTTACTGAAGGGCCTGCTGGGGGCTGCCGTCACGGTGGCGATGTTCGGTACGGTGAACGCGCAGGCGCAGACCGGCTCGTCGTCGGGCAGCAGTGCGACCGCGCAGGATCAGTCGACGTCGGGCAGCTCGACCACCAAGAAACACACGAAGAAGAAGCACCACAAGAAGAGCAACGCGAGCAGCTCGAGCAGCGGTGCGAGCGGCAGCAGCGGTTCCTCCAGCAGCGGTTCGTCGTCGAGCGGCAGCCAGGACACCCAGGGCACTTCGGGCTCGTCGGGTAGCATGGGCACCGGTACCGGCACCAGCGGCGGCAGCGGCACGTCGGGCAGCATGGGTACCGGCACCGGCGGCAGCATGGGCACCGGCAGCGGCACGACCACGCCGCCGACCGGCACGGGTACTGGCACCGGCACCGGCACCGGCTCCTCGGGTTCGAGCGGCGCGACCGGCACCACCGGTTCCGGCTCGTCGGGCACCAGCGGCATGAGCGGCAGCACCGGCGCCAGCGGCACCGGCCTGTCCGGCTCGAGCGGCATGAGCGGCACGGGATCCGGTTCGGGCACGGGCACCAGCGCGACCGGCACGGGCGCAGCGGGCACCGGCACCGGCTCCAGCACCACCAGTGGCAGCCAGGGCACCGGCAGCCGCGGCTACTGATCCCTCCGCTTCACAATGAAGCGCCAGCCTGCGGGCTGGCGTTTTTTTTGCTGCCTTTGCCTCGCCGTTGGTATAACATCATTTCCTAAGAAAAAATGAAAAGCGCAAACATCTGCGCCACTAACGACGAGGAAACATGATGGAGACAACGAAGATGGCCGCACGCCTGCTGGCGCTCGCGGCGGCAGGTGCCTGCCTGCCCGGGCACGCGGCCGAACTGGGCCTGGCCCGTATTTTTTCCGACCACGCGGTCCTGCAGCGCGACCAGCCCATCGCCGTGTGGGGCACGGCCGGCGCCGGCAGCAAGGTGACCGTCACGCTGGGCGGGCGCACCGTGAACGGCACCGCCGATGCCCACGGCAAGTGGAAGGCGCAATTGCCGCCGCAGCCGGCCGGCGGACCGTACACGCTGACGGCGACCTCGGGCGGCCAGACCGTCAGCCGCGCCGACATCCTCGTCGGCGACGTCTATCTGTGCTCGGGTCAGTCGAACATGGAATTCGCCGTGCACAACTCGACCAACGCCTGGTCGACGACCATGACGGCAGCCAACGACCGCATCCGCTTCCTGAACGTGGAAAAGAACAGCACGGCGGCACCGCAGGATGAGCTCAAGGGGCCGGTCGCGTGGAAGATCGCGGGGCCGGACACCATCGGCGACGCCTCCGCCGTCTGCTACTACATGGCGCGCTCGCTGCAGGGCAGCTACAAGGTGCCGGTCGGCTTCGTCAACGCCAGCTGGGGCGGCACGACGATCCAGGGCTGGATCGGCGGGGAATCGCTGCGCACTGTGCGCGACTACACGGCCGGCGTCGACGCCGTCAAACAGTACGGCGCCGATCCGGTTGCCGGCATGCGCGCCGAAGATGCCCGCAACGAGGCCTGGTGGACGGCGCACGATCCGGCCGCCGCCGCGCAGCGCGCGTGGATCGCGCCCGACTTCGACGACAGCGCGTGGCAGACGGTCACGCCGACCGGATCGTGGAAGGACAGCGGCGTCGCCGGCTTCAAGGACTTCGACGGCGTCGCGTGGTATCGCACGACCGTCACCCTGACGGAAGCGCAGGCAAAGGCCGCGAACGCGGTGCACCTGGGCCCTGTCGACACGTACGACACGACGTGGATCAACGGCGTGCGCGTGGGCGGCATCAGCACGGGTTGGATGTGGCGCGACTACGACGTGCCGGCCGGCGTGTTCAAGCCGGGCCGCAACGTGATCGCGATGCGCGTGCTGAGCGGCGGACAGGGCGGCGGCCTGTCGGGACCGGTGGACAAGCGCACGATCGGCCTCGCGGACGGCCAGGCGATCCCGCTGCCGGCCGCGTGGAAGGTCCAGCGCGGCGGCGCCATGAAAGGCCAGTCCGTGCCGCCGGCGCCGTGGTCGGTGCCGACGAGTCTCACGACGCTGTACAACGGCATGATCGCGCCGCTGGTCGGCTATAAATTCAAGCTGGCGGCGTGGTACCAGGGCGAATCGAACGCCGGCGCGGCGCAGGAATACCGCACCCTGCTGCCGCTGCTGATGCGCGACTGGCGCCAGCGCTTCGGCCAGCCGGCACTCCCGTTCTTCGTCGTGCAACTGACGTCGTACGGTGCGCCGGCGAAAACGCCCGGCCAGTCCGGCTGGGCCGAGCTGCGCGACGCGCAGGCGGCCACGGTGGCGCAGGATCCGCACGCGGGCCTGGCCGTCACGATCGACGTGGGCGACCGCTTCGACATCCACCCGACCCAGAAGACGCTCGTCGGCGAACGCCTCGCGCGCGCGGCCCGCGTCGTCGCGTACGGCGAAAAGACGATCCCCGGCAGCCCGACGGCCGTGTCGGCGCAGCGCAAGGGCGGCGACATCGTCGTGACGTTCAAGGACACGGGCGGCGGCCTGGCGACGTATTCGTCCGACCGCGCCAACGCGTTCGAGGTCTGCACGGGCACGACGTGCCGCTACGCGGAGGCGCGCGTGGCGGGCGACACGATCGTCCTGCCCGGCGCGGGGACTCCCGACGTCACGCGCGTGCGCTACGCGTGGGCCGATGCGCCGTTCGTGAACCTGTTCGGCGCGGACGACCTGCCGGCCGCGCCGTTCCAGCTGGAGGTGCGCTGAAGGTTCAGGGCTCGAGCATCGAGCCCGTCTCGCTGTAGCGGGTGTGCCATGCGTACGCCTGCTCCAGCACGTGCGGCGTCTGGCCGCCGCGCTGCTTGGCCTCGTCAACGTAAGAGCGCAGCATCGCTTTGTACGGTTCGGCCGTGCACTGTTCGATGATGACGTCGGCCCGTTCGCGCGGCGCGAGGCCGCGCAGGTCGGCGAGGCCCAGTTCCGTGACGATGATGTCGACGTCGTGCTCCGTGTGGTCGACGTGCGTCACCATCGGCACGATCGACGACACCTTGCCGCCCTTGGCCGTCGCCTTGGTCGCGAAGATGGACAGGTAGGCATTGCGCGCGAAGTCGCCCGAGCCGCCGATCCCGTTCATCATGTGCGTGCCCAGCACGTGCGTCGAATTGATGTTGCCGTAGATGTCCGTTTCCAGCGCCGTGTTGATGGCGATGATGCCGAGGCGGCGGATCACTTCCGGGTGGTTGGACACTTCCTGCGGGCGCAACACGAGCTTGTCGCGGTAGCGGTCGAAATCGCGGAACACCTGGCGGCTCTTTTCGGGCGACAGCGTGATGGACGAGCCGGAGGCGAAATCCAGCTTGCCGGCGTCGAACAGGTCGAACGTCGAATCCTGCAGCACTTCCGAATACATCGTCAGGCGGTCGAACGGGCTGTCGGCAAAGCCGGCCAGCACCGCGTTGGCGATCGTGCCGATGCCGGCCTGCAGCGGCAGCAATTCCTGCGTCAGGCGGCCCGCCTCGATTTCCTTCTCGAAGAAGCGGATCAGGTGGCCCGCGATGGCGGCCGTCTCCGCATCCGGCGGCAGCACGGACGATGTCGAATCCGGCTGGTCGGACAGGACGATGGCGACGATCTTCTCGGGCGGGATGGCGATCCACGGCGTGCCGGCGCGGTCGTCGGCCGACATGATCGGGATCGGTTCGCGCAAGGGACGCTTCTTGGGAATCCAGATGTCGTGCAGGCCTTCCAGGCCGGCCGGCTGGGCAAGGTTGATCTCGACGATCACCTTGTCCGCCAGGATCGCGAAGCTGGCGCTGTTGCCGACGGAGGTCGTGGGCACGATGGCGCCGTCTTCCGTGATCGCCACCGCTTCCACGATGGCCACGTCGACGGGGGCGATGTGGCGGCTGCGCAGCTGTTCGACGGTCTCGGACAGATGCTGATCGATGTACATCACCTCGCCGCGGTTGATCGCCGCGCGCAGCACGGGATCGACCTGGAACGGCATGCGGCGCGCCAGCGCGCCCGCTTCGGTGAGGCGTTTGTCGGTGTCGTTGCCGAGCGAGGCGCCCGTCATCAGCGTGATCTTCAAGGGCTCCGTGCGGGCACGCTCGGCCAGCGCGGCCGGCACCAGCTTGACGTCGCCGGCGCGGGTGAAGCCACTCATGCCGACGGTCATGCCGTCCTTGATCCAGCGCGCGGCGTCCTGTGCGCTGGTGACGCGGCCGCGCAATGACGCGCAGCGGATACGGTCCAGGTATTCTGTCTTCATGTCTATCTCTACTCTACTTCGGGGTGGAACTAGCTGAGCCGGTAGTTCTCCGGCAGCAGCGGCGGAGGCAGGTCGCGGTCGCCCAGGGCCGTGCGCAGGTCGATCTCGATCGTGCGGCACAGGGCTTCGAGGGGCAGGCCGTTGTCGGAGGCGCGGAAGGGTTCCTCGAGCTCGTCGCCGAGGGTGTCCAGGCCGAAGAAGGTGTAGGCCACGATGGCCGAGACGAGGGGCGTCAGGTAACCGATCGTGTCGACGAGACCGAACGGCAGCAGGAAGCAATACAGGTACGCCGTGCGGTGCAGCAGCAGGGTGTACGAAAACGGGATCGGTGTGCCGCGGATGCGTTCGCAGGACGCGGCCACCGCCGTCATTGCGGACAGGCTCGCGTCGATGGACGGTGCGAGACAGGCGTCCAGGCGGCCCGTGCGCAGGCAGCGTCCGAGGTCGGCGCCCATCTCCAGCATCAGCGCGTACGGCACGTTCGATTGCGTGCGCACGCGTTCCCATTCTCCCTGCGCGATCCACGGCGCGATGTCGGCGTCGGGCGCGCCATCGGTGCCCCGCAGCCGGTGGCGCAGCGCATGCGCATACGCGATGGCGCGGCTTATGATGCGCAGATGCGGCTCATCGAGACGGGAGCCAGCGTCGTCGTGACGATCGGGCGCGACGAGCGACAGGCACTGGCGCGCGAGGCTGCGGCTGCGCAGTATCAGTTCTCCCCACTGCTTGCGGCCTTCCCAGTAGCGGTCATAGGCCGCGTTGTTACGGAAGCCGAGGAAGATCGCGAGGGGAAGCCCCATCAGCGTGAACGGCGTCGTCGTGAAATGCAGCTTGTGGTGGCCGAACTGGCCGTCGGTCCAGGTGACGACGACCGCCAGCAGCGTACTGACCGCGAGGTGCATCCAGATGCGCGGCAGGATCGACCCGCGCATGATGAAGAACAGCCGCAGGGCCGATGGGCGGTCGCGGACGATCATGTCCGCCTCCAGGCCCGGTCGTTCGTGACCCGGTCATACATGAAGTGCATAAGAGGCATGGTGGTCTATTCTGGACTTCACACACGGAAACTCCCAATTCACATTTCCCATGTCCGTCATGAGGGATGTGAATGCTTGCATGATCATAAACCTGTCGTGTGCCGCCGTCGCCGTGAAACGGCTATCGTCACGCCCATCGATCGCACCGGAGACCATCATGAAGACACGCCAGCTGGGCAATGAAGGATTGCACGTCTCGGCCATCGGCCTGGGCTGCATGGGCATGAGCGATTTCTACGCCAACCGCGACGACGCCGAATCCATCGCGACGATCCAGCGCGCCATCGACCTGGGCGTCACGCTGTTCGACACGGCCGACATGTACGGCCCGCACACGAACGAGGTCTTGCTGGGCCGCGCGATCCGCGGGCGGCGCGAGGGACTCGTCATCGCGACCAAGTTCGGCGTCAGGCGGACGCCCGAGAATCCGGGCGATTTCGGCGTCTCCGGACGGCCCGAGTACGTACGCGCCGCCTGCGAAGGGAGTCTGAAACGGCTCGGCATCGACACGATCGACCTGTACTACCAGCACCGGGTGGACCCGGCCACGCCCATCGAGGACACGATGGGCGCATTGGCGGACCTCGTACGCGCGGGCAAGGTGCGCTACGTCGGGCTTTCCGAAGCGTCGGTGCAGACGATCGAGCGTGCCGTCAAAGTGCATCCGGTGACGGCGCTGCAGAGCGAGTACTCGTTGTGGACGCGAGATCCGGAGGAGGAGGGCGGTGTGCTGGACGCATGCCGCCGCCACGGCATCGGCTTCGTGCCTTACAGCCCGCTGGGCCGCGGCTTCCTGACCGGCGAGATCCGCACGCCGGACGATTTCGCGCCGGACGACTACCGCCGCAACAGCCCGCGCTTCCAGGGCGCGAACTTCGCGCAGAACATCGCCCTCGTCGACAAGGTGCGCGAACTGGCGCGCGAGGCGGGCTGCACGCCGGGCCAGCTGGCGCTGGCGTGGGTGCTGGCGCAGGGACCGGACATCGTGCCGATTCCCGGCACGAAGCGCCGCGCCTACCTCGACGAGAACGTGGAGGCCGTCGACATCGACCTCGGGCCGGCGCAGATGACGGAGCTGGAGTCCATCTTTCCGCGCGGGGCGGCGGCGGGGACGCGCTACCCGGAGGCGGCGATGGGGACGGTCAACCGCTGAGCAGAACAGCGTGAAAAGCAAAACAACCCGAAACGCAAAACAACGTCATCCCCGCGGAGGCGGGGATCCAATTTTGCATGCGTTTCGACGGCTCATGAAAACTTAGACCCCCGCCTGCGCGGGGGCGACGGATTGGGGCCAACCACGCAACCCGTCGATCGCCTCTTCCTTCAACTTGGCCTCGACCTCGATCCACGGCGCCTCGACGTACGCCGCCGGCATCGTCGTGATCAGGTCCGAGTGTTGACGGTCGTTGAACCCGTCGCGCCCGTTCGAGATGTGGACGACCTGATGTTCCGGCACGGGCCACGTCGCGCGTGCCGCGGCGAGCGTCGCGGCCACGCTCGGGTCGTCGTAGCTGGCGAGCTTGTCGTGCACGATGTGGTGGTGGGCATCGAACACCATCGGCACGCCCGCGCGCACGCATACGTCGTGGATCTCGTCCGCGCCGTACGAATACTCGTCGTTCTCCAGGCACAGGCGCAGACGGATCGCGTCGGGCAGCGCGCGGATGCGCTCGACGAGCGCGTCGCTGCGGTTCGCCTTGCCGCCGTGGACCTCGAGCAGCGCCCACGGCGAACGCGGTTGCTCCAGCAGGTCCATGATGTCGGCGTGCATCTGCAGGATCTTGACGCTGTTGGCGACGACGTCGGGCGAATCGGAACTGAGCACCACGAACTGGTCCGGATGCATCACGAGGCGCAGCCCGAGTTCCGTCGCGCGCCGGCCCGTGCGCGCGAGCGCGGGCGCAAGGGGTGCCATGACGGCGCGGCCGATGTCCTCGTCGAAGAACGGAAAGATCGACGACGGGATGCGGTACAGGCGGATGCCGTTGCGGCGGCAGTATTGCAGCGCGCCGTCCAACGTCTGCAGGTTGTCGCGGTAGATGTCGTCGAGCAGCTTGCGCTGGCCGTCGTCCGACTGCTCCAGCAGGCGCTTGCGCGTCACGGTGCGGTAGCGGATGTCTTTCGAGACGGTGATGCAGACCAGGCCGAGCTGGGGCGGAGACGATACGGGCATGGGCGAAGCGGGAGCGTTGACGTTGGGGTCATGGTCCCCCGATCCACCCATGCCGTCAAACCAATGCGGCGCAGAAATCTATAAAGAACGGGTCAAGGTCGGGTCAGGCCGGTTCGGTGACTGGGAGCAGCGGCAGCGTGACCGTGAACGTGCTCCCGCGCCCCGGTCCGGCGCTGGCGGCGTCGACCTGGCCGCCGTGCAGTTCGACGAGCTTGCGTACCAGCGCGAGGCCCAGGCCCAGGCCGCCCTGGGCGCGGTCGAGCGTGCGCGAGCCTTGCGTGAACAGGTCGAATACGACGGGCAGCAGGTCGGGGCCGATGCCGTTGCCGTTGTCGCGCACGGCCAGGAACGCCTGGCCGTCGGCGGCTTCCAGTTCGACGTCGATGTGGCCGCCCTCCGGCGTGTACTTGGCGGCGTTGGTGAGCAGGTTCGCGACCACCTGCACGAGGCGCGTGTGGTCGCCGTCCACCATCACGGGCGCCTCCCCGAGCGTGACGTCGAGGCCGTGGCGGCGCGCGTCGACGAGCGGGCGGACCTGTTCGGCGGCCTCCGCGACGACGCGGCGCAGGTCGATCGGCTGCCGGGCCACGGCAACGAGGCCGCGCGTGACGCGCGAGACGTCCAGCAGGTCGTTCACGATGTGGCGCATGTGCGCGACCTGGCGCGCGATGATGTCGCTGATCTGCTTCACGCGCGGTTCGCCCGCATAGGCCAGGCGCAGCATGTCGGCCGCGCTGGAGATCGGCGCCAGAGGATTACGCAGTTCGTGCGCCAGCATGGCGAGGAATTCGTCCTTGCGCCGGTCGGCCAGCTGCAGCGCTTCTTCCGCGCGCTTGCGCTCCGTGATGTCGATCGCGACGACATGCACGACGGTGCTGCGGCCGTCGGCGCCGAGGCCGAGGCGGCCGCGCATGTCGATCCATGCGAGGCGGCCGTCGTCGGCGCGGCGGATGCGCGGCGTGGCGCGGTATTCGCCGCCGGCGCGGATGGCCTGTTCGACCGTGTCGCGCAGGGGCTGGCGGTCGTCCGGGTGGACGAGCTTCTGCAGCTCGGCGATGTTGCGCCAGTTCTTGCCGAACACGCTGTGCAGGTTGGCCGAGAAGGTCACCTGGCCGCTGTCCGGATCGCGCTCCCACACGGCCATGCGGGCGGCGACGAGGCCTTGCTGCAGGCGTTCCTCGCTGTAGCGCACGGCGCGTTCCGCCCGTTCCAGCGGGGTGACGTCGGTGCATGTGCCGAACCACTGGACGATGTGGCCGGCCTCGTCGCGCAGCGGCGCCACCGACGTGAAGAAGCTGCGGTAGCGGCCGTCCGCGCCGCGCAGCGGGAACGTCATCTGCGCCATGTTGCCGCTGGCGAGGGCTTCCTTCCAGCGCCGCATCACCTGCGGCAGCACCTCGGGGTCGTGGTAGCGGTGCCACTCGTCGGCGCCGGCGCTGCCCGGCGGGCTGCCCGTGAATTCGTGCCAGCGGTCGTTGAACCAGACGATGTTGCCGTCCGGGGCGGCCATCCACACGAGCTGCGGGATGTTGTTCGCGAGCTGCAGGAATTTGCGGCGTTCTTCTTCCAGGTGCGCGCGCTGTTCGTACAGGCGGTCGAGCATGCGGTTCAGCGCGCGCGCCAGGCTGACGACTTCGCGCGAGCCTTCGAGCGGGGCGCGCTGGGTGCCGATGTCGTCGCCCAGGCTGGCGGAAAACGTCTCCAGGCGGCGCAGGTCGCGCGTGAGCCCGTGCGCGAGCCGCGACGCGAGGATGAACACGACCAGCGCGAGCAGGCAGGCGACGGCCATGATCAGCAGATAGTGCGGGCCGGACGTCGCCAGCGGCAGCGGCAGGCGGCGCTCGTCCTCGCGCAGCACGAGGCCCAGGTGGGCCAGGCGCGGCGGCAGCGGCACGGGCGCCGCGATCTCGTGCGGGCCCGCCGCCTTCCTGCCGGGGGAGGCGGGGGCGAGGACAGCCCACGACGTCGGCTTGAGATCGGCCAGCCGCACCTTGAACATCAGGGCGCCCTCCGGCGTGCGCGTGCGCTGGTAGCGCAGCAGCACGACGCCGAGCAGCTCCCCGCCGTCGGGACCGGTCTGCAATGTGGCGCGGTCGTCGCCGTTTTCCAGCCGTGCGCGCAGCCATGCCAGGTCGGCGGCGCTGAAGCCGGGTACGCCGTTGTCCGCGATTTCCTTGCCCTCGAAATCCGTGAACAGCAGGTGCAGCGGGATGCCGTTCATGTGGCGCAGGCCGTGCAGGAAGGGCGTCAGATAGGTTTCCTTGCCGGCGCTGTCGACGAGCGCCGTGGCGAGGATCGGGCTCGCGCCCACTTCGTGCAGGCGCGTGACCACGGCGTCCAGGTTATGCGCGACCGCCGTGGCGTGGAACGCCACCTCGCGTTCCTGCAGCAGCGTATTGGCCTGCGCGCGCTGGTGATCGATCAGCCAGAACGAGACACCGGCGATGAGCAGGACGGCGGCCGCCGTCAGGATCGCGGCCGCGCGCGCGAAGCGGTGCGCCAGGCTGGCCGGAGCGGATGCGTCGGTCATGTCAGTCGCCTGCCGGCACCAGGACGCCGTCCGCGCGGTAGCGCGCCAGCAGCAGGTCGTCCGGGCCGAGTGCCTCGTGGCGGGCCGGCGTGAACGGCGGAGAATAGGTCTTGACGAGGCCGCGATACGTGCCGAGCCGCTCGAGCGCGTCGCGCACGGCCTTGCGCTCGGTGCTGCCCGCGCGGTCGATCGCGAGCGCGAGGATGTGCGTGAGGTCGTAGGCGTGCGCGGCGCCGACGGGACCCTTGATGTCCTCGATGCGGCGGACCTTCGATACCTGCGCCGCGCTGGCGAGGAAGCGTTGTACGCGCGCCGGGTCGGCACGGAAGAAGCTGAAGGTCTGGATCACCGTCAGGTCGACCTGCTGCAGCGCCGGCCCCGCCAGCGTCGCGAAGTCGCCGCCCGTCACGCCCCAGTGGCTCAGGATCGGCAGGCGTTGGGCTTTCGGCAGCGCGGCCATCTCGCGCACGAGGATCGCCGCCTCATCGTCGTTGGCGACGAGGACGATGGCCTGGGCGCCGGCCGCGCGCAGGTGCTGGTAATTGTCGACGAGGCTCGTGTCGCGCCAGTTGTACCACGACGTGCCGACGAGCTTCAGCGCGGGCAGCTTTTCCGCCGCGCGCGCCGCCGCCTGGGCATTGCTGCGGCCCCAGGACGTGTTGGTCAGCAGCAGGCCGATGCGGTTCAGGCCGCGCCGGTGCGCCGTCTGCAGCAGCTTCGGCATGGCGAGCGAATCGCGCAGCGACAGGCGGTACACGTAGTTCGGGCGCATGTCGTTGTCGACGATGATGTCGGCCGACGACCACGGCGCCATGAAGAGCAGGCGCGTCTCGCGCAGGGTCGGCAGTTCCTCGATGATGACGGGACTGAAGCGGCCGCCGAACACGGCCACGAGATCGGACATCGCCGCGAACTCCTGGATATTGCGGATGCCGCGCGCCGGGATCGAGCGATGGTCCTTGGTCACGACCTGCAAGGGCCGGCCATGCAGCACGCCGCCCGCCGCGTTGATCTCGGCGATGGCCGCGCGCATGCCCAGCTCGACGGCCTGGGCCGATGTCGAATTGTCCAGTCCGAACTCGCCGTCGATCCCCAGCAGCACGGGCCGCGGCGCGGCCGCGCGTGCCGCCGGCAGCAGCAGGCCGGACAACGACAGGGCGGCGGCGACGAACCGGCGGCGGGGTGGGACAGGGTGGTTTGATGCAGACATGGCAATCGCTGACAAGGCAGAATCTGGAATTCTAACGTTATACCGTGCGGCTTTACCTCATTCTGCGACGAAATAGCGTTGCGATGTCGCAACTGACTGTTCCGTTTAGAAATATGGCGTGTATCATCAAATCGTGACACGGCCCGCCCACACAGGCGTCGCGCCCGTGGGGCCCCATCCTTGCCCGATTCACCGCTTCGGCCCGCCGCCACGACCTGCCGCGCGCATCCGCTGCTTTACCGTTTTTCGTCGAGGTGCACATGAATATCCAGAATCTCAAAATCGGGGGCCGGCTCGGCCTCGCGTTCGCCGCCGTGCTCGCCCTGTCGGCGATGCTGACCACGGTCGGCGCGCTGCGCCTGCAGCAGGTCACCGGCGCGACCGCGGACATGGACGTGTCGATCCGCAAGGCCCGCCTGGCCGACCGCTGGCTGGCCGATACCCGCATCAACCGTGCGTTGACCGAAGCCCGCCTGCGCGCGGTGGATGCGCAGGATCGCGAGCGTATCGACGTCAAGATGAAGGCGAACAGCGCGGACATCAACCGCGTCGACGAGGAATTGCAGCGCCTGGTGGCGAGCGGAGAAGGCAAGGCGTTGCTGGCGGCCCTCAACGAGCGGCGCAAGACCTACACAGCGGCGCGCAAGAAGCTGTTCGCGCTCAAGGATGGCGGCACGGCGGATGCAACCGCCATCGACCGCGCGGCCGATGCCGGGATGAACCCGGCGTTGACCGCGTACGAGGCGGCGGCCGCCAACCTGGCCGAGCACGAGAAACAACGCTTCGACGCGGCCAAGGCGAACGTCGAGGACGTCGCGGCGAGCGGGCGCCTGCTGCTGGTCGGCGTCGGCGTCGCGGCCGTGCTGCTGGGCGCGGCGCTGGCGTGGTGGCTCACGCGCAGCATCACGGGTCCGCTGCGCCGCGCGGTGGACGTGGCCAATGCCGTCGCGCAGGGCGACCTGACGACGCGCATCGAGGTCGAACGCCGCGACGAGACGGGCGAACTGATGATCGCGCTGCAGACGATGAATGCGAACCTGAACGCGCTGGTGACGCGCGTGCGCAGCGGTGCCGATACCATCGCCACCGCCGCCGGCGAAGTGGCCACCGGCAACCACGACCTGTCGGCGCGCACCGAGGAGCAGGCCAGCGCGCTGGAAGAGAGCGCGGCATCGATGGAAGAATTGACGGGCACCGTGCGCCAGAACGCGGAGAATGCCCAGCAGGGCAACCAGATGGCCGCGTCGGCGTCGAGCGTGGCCGTGCGCGGCGGCGAAGTCGTCGCGCAAGTGGTCGAGACGATGGGAGCGATCGACGCGTCGTCCAAGAAGATCGTCGACATCATCGGCGTCATCGACGGCATCGCATTCCAGACGAACATCCTTGCCTTGAACGCGGCCGTGGAAGCGGCGCGCGCGGGCGAGCAGGGGCGCGGCTTCGCCGTCGTCGCGAACGAGGTGCGCACGCTGGCCCAGCGCTCGGCCGGGGCGGCGAAGGAGATCAAGGAACTCATCGGCGACTCCGTCGAGAAGGTCGCCGCCGGTTCGCGCCTCGTCGGCGAGGCCGGCACGACGATCCAGGAAGTCGTCGCCAGCGTGCGCCGCGTGTCGGACATCATGGCCGAGATCTCGGCCGCGTCGGGCGAACAGAGTGCCGGCATCGAACAGGTCGGCGCCGCGATCCACCAGATGGACATGGTGACGCAGCAGAACGCGGCGCTCGTCGAAGAGGCCGCGGCGGCCACCGAATCGATGCAGGAGCAGGCACGTAGCCTGGCGGAGGCGGTGAGCGTGTTCAAGCTGGACCACGCGGCCGCCGCACCCGCATCGCGCGCACCGGCCCGGCCGCAGCCTGCACTCGCTGCCCGTCGTCCGGCAGCAGCCTGACCGACTACGCAGGCGTCGCGCCCGCCGCTTGCCGTTCCGGCAGCGGCGGGCGTTGTCGTTTACGGTTGTGTATTTTGTGCCATCCTGGTGCATATTTACGCACCGAAATGGTGATGCAATGTCCAGTTCGGTGCAAATGGACTAAGGTTGCGTGATTTTGTGGATTGATGGCAACAAGTTGGTATCGTCGGCCGGGAAACTGCTCTACAGTTTGGTAGCGCCACCATATTAACAAACAGTTATCGCCATGTTCACGAACCTCAGCATCAAGACCCGTCTCATC
The DNA here is from genome assembly GCF_029223865.1 of Telluria mixta. Lineage (NCBI taxonomy): Bacteria > Pseudomonadati > Pseudomonadota > Betaproteobacteria > Burkholderiales > Oxalobacteraceae > Telluria > Telluria mixta. The sequence goes on along the minus strand of NZ_CP119520.1, from coordinate 1,278,355 downwards.
TTCCTTACCGTACTGTTGAGTGCGGTTTCCATCGTCGTAGGCGTCGTCGGCCTCGTCAACCAGGGCGCCACGAATGCCGCGCTGGGTACCGTCTACAACGACCGCCTGGTGCCCCTCAGCCAGCTCAGCCATATCCTGTCGCTGATGCAGCAGAACCAGAACGCCCTGTCGAGCGCCGCGCTGGCGGCCGAGCCGGACAACGGTCCCGTGATCGCGCAAGTCGAGGCGCGCATCCAGGAAATCAGCACCCAGTGGGACCAGTACAAGGCGACGTACCTCACGCCGGAAGAAAAAGTGCTGGCCCAGGCGTTCATCGACAGCCGCATGAAGTTCGTCGGGGAAGGCCTCAAGCCGACCATGGCCGCGCTGCGCGCCAACGATCCGGACGAGCTCAAAAAGCTCGTCAAGGGTCCCCTGGCGACGAGCTACCTGCCGGCGCAGAAGAATATGCAGGCGCTCGTGCAATTGCAGCTGGACGTGGCGAAGTCGCACTACGACGCCGCGCTGGCACGCTACGAACGCACGCGCAATCTGTCGATTGCCCTGATCGTCATCGGTACGCTCGCGGGTGCCTGCGTCGCCGCGCTGCTGATCCGCGGTATCGGCGCATCGCTGGCCGAAGCCCTGCGCGTGGCACGCAGCGTGGCGGCCGGCGACCTCACGCAGACGGTGCACATCGAGCGCAACGACGAGATCGGCGAGCTGCTCGGCGCGCTGCGCACCATGAACACGTCGCTGGCGGATATCGTCGGCGAAGTCCGCAGCGGCACCGATACGATCGCGACGGCCTCGCGCCAGATCGCGGCCGGCAACCAGGACCTGTCGGCGCGCACCGAGCAGCAGGCATCGTCGCTGGAAGAGACGGCCGCGTCGATGGAAGAGCTGACGTCGGCCGTGAAGCACAACGCGGACAACGCGCGCCAGGCCAATGCGCTGGCGGAAGCGGCGAAAGGCGTGGCGGAGCGCGGCGGCGCCGTCATCGACGACGTGGTCGGCACGATGGGCGACATCAGCGACGCGTCGCGCCGTATCGCCGAGATCATCGGCGTCATCGACGGGATCGCGTTCCAGACGAACATCCTGGCGCTGAACGCGGCCGTGGAAGCGGCGCGCGCGGGCGAGCAGGGCCGCGGGTTCGCCGTCGTGGCGTCCGAGGTGCGCAACCTCGCCCAGCGCTCGGCCGGCGCGGCGAAGGAGATCAAGGGGCTCATCGAGAGTTCCGTCGAACGCGTGGACACGGGCGGACGGCTCGTGGGCCAGGCCGGCGCGACGATGCGCGAGATCGTCGACAGCGTGCGCCGCGTCACGGACATGATGGGCGAGATCACGTCGGCAAGCAGCGAGCAGACGGCCGGCATCGGCCAGATCAACGTGGCCGTGGCGCAGATGGACCAGGTGACGCAGCAGAACGCCGCGCTGGTCGAGGAAGCGGCGGCAGCGGCCGACGCGATGCATGAACAGGCGCAGCGCCTGGCCGCATCGGTGAGCGTGTTCCGGGTCGCGCCGCGGCAGGTGCAGGCGACGCGGCAGGCGGCCGTCGCTCAGCAGCGGCCGGCACTGGCGCGGGCCTGAATCAGAACTTGGACTTCTGCGCCTGCAGCTGTTCGCGCAGCTGGTGCGCGTTGAAGTGGCTGTAGTCCTTGTTCAGTTCAAGGTCGACGAGCGGCTTGAGCTGGTTGTCCAGCTGGGCGCGCAGCACGCCCAGGAACTTCGGCTCGGCCACCAGTTCCAGCTTCTGGAAGCGCTGCTCCTGCCAGCCCTTCAGCAGGAAGTTGCAGATGTCCCTGGCAAAGAACTCGGCGTCGTGCTGTTCCGGCGTCTGCGCCGGCTGGTACTGTTTGTTCGGCGTGGCGCCGCCCGTGTTGTGGATGCTCTGACCGGCCGAGGTCGGGCCGAGCCGGTCGGTGTTGATATCGATGTCGCGCAGGCGCGCGTTGGCGCTGACCATGTCCTCGACTTCGATGTAAGGCTGCTTGGGGTCCGATTCGGCGAAGATGCGGGCGCGGCCCGCGTCGGCGGATACGATCCAGGTGGTAGGCATGCTTTCCCCCTTTTTCCAAAAATAAATTTGAAGATGTAGGCCCCACCGGGGCCATACAGGCTGAGGGGAAGTCTATCCCAACCAAAAAATTCAAGCGGTACGAAAGGCGCTAGACTGGCGCCATGCAAAAACTCCTCATCGTTCTCGGCCTCGTGCTGCTCGCCGCGGGGCTCCTCTGGCCCTGGCTGCGCCGGTTCCCGTTCGGCCGCCTTCCCGGCGACATCCACGTCGTGCGCGAAGGCTTCTCCTTCAACTTCCCCATCGTCACCTGCCTCGTCATCTCGATCGTCGTCTCGATCTTGCTGTGGTTCTTCCGCCGCTGATTAGCAAGATTTGACAAACACGGTCGGAATTTCAACGAGACAATGCGCCCCATACGAAGACGAGAGACGCTGCAGCGTCCACGAATTCGAAACTGGAAAAGTTCTTTGATCGATACAGTTTTGGGAGAGCACATGAGACAGCAGATGGGACGTAAGGTCGTTGCGCGCACCGCGATCGCGGGCGCGGTGACGGTATTGGTGATGGGCATCGCGGCACAGGCGCGCGCACAGGATGGCGGACAGGAAGCGCAGACCGTGATCGTGACCGGCGTGCGCGCGGCGCTGGAGCAGTCGCTGCGCCAGAAGCGCAACGCGGATGCCGTCGTCGAGGTGGTGACGGCCGAAGACATCGGCAAGATGCCCGACAAGAACGTGGCCGACGCGATCCAGCGCCTGCCCGGCGTGAACACGCAATCGTCCGCGGGCGGCGAGGGCGGCTTCGGCGAGAACGACCGCGTCAGCCTGCGCGGCACGAGCCCCAGCCTGCAGCAGACCTTGTTCAACGGCCACGCGATCAGCACCGGCGACTGGTTCGTGCTGAACCAGTACGGCGGCAACGTGGGCCGCTCGTCGAGCTTTTCTCTGCTGCCGTCGGAACTCGTCGGTTCCATCGTCGTGCAGAAGAGCGCCACCGCCGATCTCGTCGAAGGCGGCGTATCGGGCGCGATCAACGTGATCACGCGCCGTCCGCTCGACTTCCGCCAGCCCCTGACGGTGGAAGCGTCCGTGCAGGCCAACTACAACGACCTCGCGAAAAAGACGGAGCCGCAAGTGTCGGCCCTCGTGAGCTGGAAGAACGCGACCAACACGTTCGGCGTGCTGCTGCAGGGCTTCTCGGAAAAGCAGAGCGTGCGCCGCGACGGCCAGGAAATCCTCGGCTACACCCCGATCAGCGCGACGAGCGCCGCCGCCGTCGCGAATCCTTCGCTGGCCGGCGTGAAGGTCCCGACCTTCATCGGCGCCGCGTTCTTCGAGCAAAAGAAGAAGCGTGAAGGCGGCGCGTTCGACATCGAGGCGAAACCCACGCGCGACATCGGCGTCGACCTGAACGGCTTCTATTCGAAACTGAGCGCGCCGCACCAGAACACGAACTGGCTGGCCGCGCCCGCGAACTCGATCAACAGTGCGAACCTGATCCCGACGAGTCCCGTGATCCGCAACGGCACGCTCGTCGGCGCGACGTTCTCCAGCAACTCGGGCGAGGTCGACAACATCTACCGTCCGGATGCGGGCGGCGAATCGTGGTACATCGACCTGAACGGCCGCTGGCGCGCGACGGACGACCTGAGCTTCACCGGCAAGATCGGCCGCACGCACGGCATCGGCTGGGACCACGGCGACGTCTACTACCAGAACAACGTCGACGGCGGCATGATGTACGCGCTGAACGGCATGACGCCGGCCACCGTGAGCTACCCGGGCGGGAACACGACGAAGCCGGGATCGACGGCGTGGGCGGGCGGCGGCGAGGCGCAGTCCGTGGACAAGGAAAAGTATGCGCAGGTCGACGGCACCTGGCGCGTGCGCGACAACCCGTGGCTGCAGGGCGTCCGCTTCGGCGCGCGCTGGACGGATCATAAACGCACCGCCGAGCACCCGCTGGAAACGCGTCCGGGCCCGAACGGTTTCAGCAATCCGGGACCGGTGTGGAACGGCGAGATGTACCCGGGCGACTTCGGCTCGGACCTCGGCGGCAGCGTCTTCAACAACTACTTCAAGTACAGCGGTCCCGCCCTCGGCGCCTGGGGCGCGGTGCCGGGCAACCGCCTGCTCGATTTCACCTTGCGCCATAACTGGCTCGACGAATTCCAGGTGCGCGAAAAGACCGCGGCTGTCTACGGCATGGCGGAAGTCGGCGGCGACAGCTGGAGCGGTAACTTCGGTTTGCGCGCCGTCGAGACGCGCCAGACGACAGTCGTGAACCTGCCGGGCGGCCAGAATCCGATCACCGGCTCCGCCTTCGGCCCGTACACCCCGACGACGTACGAGCGCAAATACCGCGACTACCTGCCGAGCGCGAACGTGAAGTTCGACGTGCGCCAGGATCTCGTCGTCCGCGCCGGCATCGCGAAGACGATGGCGCGTCCCGACTACAGCGCGCTGGGCGGCTCCGTGTCGCTGAACGACGACGCGCTGTCGGGCAGCGGCGGCAACGTCAAGCTCGATCCGATCCGCTCCGTCAACTACGACCTGTCGGCCGAGTGGTACTACATGCCGAAGGCGATGCTGTCGGCGGGCCTGTTCTACATGGACTTCAGCTCCATCGTCGCGCAGGGCACGAGCACGGGCAGCTACTACAACAACAAGCGCGGCGCGTTCACCGACTACCAGATCACGTCGCCGTACAACACGAGCGCCACCAACAAGGGCATCGAATTGTCGTGGCAGCAGCCGCTGTGGAACAACTTTGGCATGCTCACCAACTACACGTGGGCGGACGGCGAACTGGATGGCGGCGGCGAGATGCTCAACGCGTCGAAGAACACGTACAACGTGACGGGCTACTACGAGAACGACCGCTTCTCCGCGCGCCTCGCGTACAGCCACCGTTCGTCGTACAAGGCCGGCGTGGACCGCGGCGCGAGCCAGCACGTCGATGCGATGCCGTCGCTGGCGGCCTCGGTGAACTTCAAGATCAACGAGCACCTGACGGTCACGTTCGATGCGCTGAACCTCACCAACGAGACGATCAAGATGTACGCCGAGAACAAGGACCAGCCGCGCGCGTTCTACTCGAACGGCCGCACCTTCTACCTCGGCCTGCGCGGCAAGCTCTGATCGTGCCGCAACGGGAGAAACGGGACGGCGTGCCCGTGGCCGCGGCATGGGAGTGTGTGTCCAACCTCGTCGCGGACGACGTCTTCGCGGCGCGCCTGACGCTCACCAACGTGTCGGGCGCGCCGATCGCCGCGGGATGGACCGTGTACTTCAATGCATGCCGGCGCGTGCTGACCGGCAGCGTGAGCGCGGGCTTTCACCTGGAGCACGTCAACGGCGACCTGTTCGCGCTGCGTCGCCCGGATGACAAAGCCTGGCAGCCGGGCGAGGTGCTCGACGTGCGCTACGAGGCGCAGTTCTGGGCCATCAGCATGACGGACGCGCCGCTCGGCTTCTACCTCGTCGAAGCGGACGGTTGCACGGTCGACCTGGGCGACGCGGACGTTACGCCGTTCGCGCGGCCGGAACAGCTGCAGCGCCATGCGCGCGACGTGCTGCCGCCGGCCGACGCGGCCTGGCGCTGGCGCGAGAACGGCGGTCTGCGCCTGCTGCCGGACGAAGACGTCGGCCGCATCACGCCGACGCCGGTATCGGCCCGCTTCACGGACGCGCGCTGCCGCCTGTCGGCGTCCAGCGAGATCATGGCCGGCGCCGCGCTGGCCGGTGAAGCGGCGTTGTTACGCGCGCTGCTGGCCGACCTGCCGGACGGTGACGGCGCGCGCATCCTGCTGGAGATCGGGGCCGTGGCGGCGGATGGCCCGGAGGCGTACCACCTCGACATCGGCCCCGACACGATCCTCGTGCGCGGCGCCGGCGCGCACGGCGTGTTCAACGGCATCCAGACCTTGGCCCAGTTGCTGGACGCGGACGGCTCGCTGCCATGCGGCCGCGTGCTCGACGCGCCGCGCTTCGGCTACCGCGGCATGATGCTCGACGTGGCACGCCATTTCGCCTCGGTCGCCACGGTCAAGCGCCTGCTCGACTGCATGGCGCGCTATAAACTGAACCGGCTGCACCTGCACCTGACGGACGACGAGGGCTGGCGCTTGCGGATCGACGCGCTGCCGGAGCTGACGGAGATCGGCAGCAAACGGGGCGCGGCCTGCGGCCACACGCTGCCGCCATCCTTTGGCTCCGGCGCGGACGTGGATACGTCGTCCGGCACGGGCTATTACGACGCCGAGGAATTCATCGGCATCCTGCGTTACGCGCACGCACGCCACATCGAGGTCATCCCGGAATTCAACATGCCGGGCCACGCGCGCGCGGCCGTGCTGGCGATGCGCGCGCGTCACGACCGCCTGCGCGCGCAGGGCGACATCGACGAGGCGGAGCGCTACCTGCTGAGCGATCCGTACGATGCCTCCGTCTACGAATCCGTCCAGCTGTGGCGCGACAACGTGATCTGCATCGCCATGCCGTCCGTCGACCGCTTCATCGACACCGTCGTCGCCCACGTGGCCGCGCTGTACCGCGAGGCCGGCGTGCCGCTCAAGACGATCCACACGGGTGGCGACGAGGTGCCGCTGGGCGCGTGGGAAGGCTCGCCGCGGTGCCAGGCGCTGATGCGCGAGCGGGGCTGGATGCATATCGGGCAGCTGCAGGCGGATTTCGTCGACCGCTGCCGCGCGATCCTGGCACGCCACGGCCTTGCGTTCGCGGGCTGGGAAGAGACGGCGCTCGTGTACGAGGACGGCGGCCCCGGCTTCCAGGTCTATGCATGGAACAACGCGTGGGGCTCGGGCAAGGAAGACGTCGCGTACCGCCTCGCCAATGCCGGCTACGACGTCGTGCTGGCGAATGCCGCGAATCTGTATTTCGACCTCGCCTACGCGAAGGACCCGCAGGAGCCGGGCTATTACTGGGCGGGCTTCGTGGAGACGCGCCACGCATTCGGCTTCTGCCCGCTGGACATGATCGTCAGCGCGGCCACCGACCCGATGGGCCAGAGCGTGCCGGCGGAGCGGCTGGCCGCGATGGCGCGCCTGACGCCGGAAGGGCGGCGCCGCGTCAATGGCCTGCAGGGGCAGCTGTGGGGAGAGAACGCCCGCACGCGCGACCGCATCGAATACCTGGCCGCACCGCGCCTCGTGGCGCTGGCGGAACGGGCGTGGGCGCCGGATCCCGGCTGGTGCGCGATCGAGGACGCCGACGCGCGCACGCGTGCGATGGACGACGCCTGGAACGAATTCGCCAACCGCCTCGGCCAGCGGGAGCTGGCACGGCTCGACCGCGCGCCGCTGGCCTACGGTTACCGGTTGCCGCCGCCGGGTGCCGTCGCTGTCGGCCGGACGGTCCACGCGAACGTGGCCCTGCCGGGCCTCGCGCTGCATTACACTCTGGACGGCAGCGAGCCCGATGCCGCCAGCCCGCGCTACACGGAGCCGGTGGAGGCAGGGCAGGGCGCCGCCGTGTTCAAGGTCGCCACCTTCGACACGCGCGGCCGCAAGAGCGCAACCGTCGTCATCGCACTGGATTCCCATGGATAGCATCCGTCCCGACCACCTGACACCCGTCGCGAGCCCACAGGCGCGCCATCCGCTCGCATGGGTGCCCACGCTGTACCTCGCCCAGGGCCTGCCGTTCTACGCCGTCGCCCTCGTGGCGGGGCTGATGTTCAAGAGCATGGGCGTGCCCAACGAGCAGATCGCGCGCTGGACCGGCGTCCTCGGCCTCGCGTGGGTGTTCAAGGCGTTGTGGAGCCCCTTCCTGGAACTCGCGGCGAGCAAGAAGCGGGTCGTCGTCGTGCTGCAGGTCGCTGGCGGTATCGCGCTCGCGGCGCTGGCCGTCGCGCTGCAGCTGCCCGCGTGGTTCGCGCTGGCGATCGGGCTGCTGGCGGTTGCCGCGCTGGCGTCCAGCACGCACGACATCGCGGCCGACGGTTTATATATCGCGAACCTGTCCGAGCGCCAGCAATGCGCGTACGCCGGCTGGCAGGGCGCGTTCTTCAACGGTGCGAAATTCCTGTCGCTGGGCGGGCTCGTGATCCTGGCCGGCTTCCTTGAACAGCGCATCGGACCGCCGGCCGCGTGGGCCACCGTGTTCGGGCTGCTCGGTGCACTGCTGGCGGGGCTCGGGCTGTATCACGCGTGGGCGTTGCCGGGAGCGGTCAAGACCGGCACCGGCGCGTCGGTACGCGGCACTGTCGATGTATTGGTCGACGTCGTGCGCGCGTTCTTCGCCAAGCCGGGCATCTGGATGGGCATCGTGTTCATCCTGCTGTTCCGCCTCGCGGAAGGGCAGGTGCAGACGATCGGCCCGCTGTTCCTGCGCGATGCGCGCGCGGTGGGCGGCCTCGGTCTCTCCACGCAGGAAGTGGGCGCCATCTATGGCACGGCAGGCACGGCCGCCTTCCTCGTCGGGAGCATCCTCGGCGGCTGGTTCACGTCGCGCGTGGGCCTGCAGCGCGCGATGCTCGTGCTGATCCTCGCGATGAACGTGCCGAATCTCGTGTTCTGGTACCTGAGCGCGGTGCAGCCGGAGAACCTCGCCTTCGTCACGGTGGCGCTGTCGGCGGAGATGTTCGGCTACGGGTTCGGCTTCGTGGGCATGATCCTGTTCATCATGCAGGTGATCGCGCCCGGCCGCTACCAGACGGCGCACTACGCGCTGGGGTCCGGGTTCATGCAGCTGGGCTTCGTGCTGTCGAAGGTGGTCAGCGGCGACATCCAGCATGCGCTGGGTTACCGCCATTTCTTCTTGTGGGTGGTGCTGTCGGCGCTGCCGGTGCTCGTACTCACGCGGTTCGTGAATATGGCGCCGGCCGAGCCGGGCTTGGGTCAGCGGCGGTAGGTCGGGCGCCGCGCCGGCGCGGCGTTGCGCTTTTCGATATGGCGGAACGTGATGCGACCCTTGCTCAGGTCGTACGCGGACATCTCCAGCGTCACGCGGTCGCCCGCGAGGATGCGGATGTGGTGCTGGCGCATCTTGCCCGACGTGTAGGCGATCAGTTTGTGTCCATTGTCCAGGTCGACGCGAAAGCGCGAGTCGGGCAGGATTTCCTGGACGATGCCGTCCATTTCGATGAGTTCTTCTTTGGCCATGGGGTTCCTTTGATGGGGCTGCAATCCGCGCGTGCGGTTGCAGCGTGGTCGGGCGGGCCGGCATGGTTGCGCGTCGGGTACGCACGACGGCTGCCGGGGCGTGGGGTGGGATGAAAAGAAGCACCGGTGGTGCCCGCGCAGTGACGGGGGAGGCCGGTGAGGCGGTCCGGAGGATTTCTATCCAGAAATCACATTATAAGGCAAGACGTCGCGGTCTGCTCGTTCGTGCATACGCATATTTCGCGTACGATTGAAATTTATACGCCTCTTATACTCTGGTTGGAGTATATTGAGCGTATCGATATCAAGGAAACGTCATGAAGCTCGTCGAAACGAAGCCAAAATTCCCGGACACGGACAAGGTCACGATCAACCTGGGCCTGGTCGATCTCGCCCAGATGGACCTGCTCGTGGCGGAAGGGTTTTATACGAACCGCACGGATTTCGTCCGTACGGCCATCCGCAACCAGTTACAGCAGCACGGCGACGTGATCCGCCAGACGGTGACGCGCAAGCGCTTCGTCATGGGCATGCAGCGCTACACGAGGGCGGAGCTTGAAGCGAGCGTCGCCGCCGGCGAGCGGCTCGACATCCACGTGCTGGGCCTCGCCACCATCGACGACGACGTCACGCCCGATCTGGCTCGCGACGCCATCGCGTCGATCCAGGTACTGGGCGCCTTCCTCGCTCCCGCCGCCGTCAAGTCCGCGCTTGCGGACCGCATCCATATTTGAAGGAACACCATGAAACCTTATGAACAATTTGTTGAAAACATGCTCAGCGCCGTCCGTTCGGGCCAGGGCAAGGACCCGGCCGCGGCCACCGCGCTCATCCAGGATGCGCTGCGCAATGCCGGGCTGATGCCGGGCGCGCCCTCCGCCACGCCGTTCACGGCGGAAGCGCCGGCGCGCGCACCGTTCGTCGACCTGAACGGCGTGCCGGACTGGCTGCGCCGTCAGTCCACGGCGAAAGGCGGCAAGCCGGCCGGCGACTGGCGCGCGCGCCTGGATGCGCTGCGCCCGCGTCCGCAGCCGGTGACGCCTGACGCGCCCGGCCAATTTATCGAAGGATCGTTCGCCAACGCAGCCGGCACGCGCCGCTACCGTCTGTATGTGCCGGCGCGGGCGGCGACCGGGCCGCGGCCGCTCGTCGTCATGCTGCACGGCTGCCAGCAGAGCGCCGCCGATTTCGCGGCCGGCACGGCCATGAACCGGCTGGCGGAAGAACACGACTGCCTGGTGCTGTATCCGGACCAGGAGCGCAGCGCGAACAGTTCGAATTGCTGGAACTGGTTCGACTCTACCCACCAGCAGCGCGAGCAGGGCGAGCCTTCCCTGCTTGCCGGCATGACGCGCAAGATCGTGCAGGAGCACGGCGCCGACCCGCGCCGCGTCTACGTGGCCGGCCTGTCGGCGGGCGGGGCGATGGCGGCCGTCATGGGCGCGGCCTATCCCGAGCTGTATGCGGCCGTCGGCGTGCATTCCGGCCTGCCGGTCGGCGCGGCGCGCGACCTCATGTCGGGCCTGAACGCGATGAAGGGCAAGCACCTGGGCGGCGCGGGCCGGACGCTGCACCGCCGCGTGCCGCTGATCGTCTTCCATGGCGACCAGGACGCCGTCGTCCACCCGTCCAACGGCGAGGTGTTGATCCGCCAGTTCCTGGGCGACGGGACCGTGCGCGAGATCGAGGAGCGCGCCGGCGGCCACACGCGCACGACGGTGCTGGACGATACCGGACGCGCGGTGGCGGAACACTGGGTCGTGCACGGGGCCGGTCATGCGTGGGCCGGCGGCGATCCGGCCGGATCGTACACGGATGCGTCCGGCCCGGACGCGTCGGCTGCGATGTTGCGCTTCTTCCTGGCGCAGGCCGACTGATCGGGCGCTGTTGCGAAGCCGCCAGCTTTGCTATGCTGGCGGCTTCGCGTGATCGTAATGGAGTAGACGATGGTTTCCCTGCAGGAGCAGCTGATGAAGGCCGGGCTGGTCGACAAGAAGAAGGTCAAGGTCGCCAACCAGGAAAAGGCCAAGCAGCAGAAGATCGAGCGCCGCACCGGTGTGCAAAGCGTCAACGAGACGAAGGAGGCGGTGGCGGAAGCCCAGCGCCAGCAGGCCGAGCGCGCCCGTGCCCTGAACGCCGAGCGCGACGCGGCGGCGGCGGCGAAGGCCGTCGAGGCGCAGATCGCGCAGATGATCCAGGTGAACCGCCAGCCCAAGGGCAAGGGCAATCTCGACGTCGCCTACAACTTCACGATCGGCAGCAAGATCGAACGCATCCACGTCTCCGCGGCCGTGCGCGACCACCTGGTGGCGGGTCGCCTGTCCATCGTCGCCCACGCAGGCGGGTTCGAGCTGGTGCCGCGCGTGATCGCCGACAAGATCGCGGAACGGGCGCCGGACCGCGTCGTGCGCGTCAACAAGGCGGCCGAAGCCGTCGCGGCGGGCGAGGACGATCCCTACAAGGACTTCAAGATCCCCGACGACTTCGACTGGTGATCAGCGTTTTTTAATCGGGAGCGCCAGCCAGCCGCGCCAGCGGCCCTCGGGCGTGCGCTCGACCTTCTGGATGTGCGGCCTGATGCTGTCCAGGCGCCAGACGGCCTGCTTGTCGAGCCAGTCCTCGTACATGGAGCGAAAGCGCGGCCATTCGTCGTCGAAGTCGAGGCAGGCGTAGGTGCCGGCCGGCAGGACGCGCACGCCCAGGCCCGGGTCGAGGACGGTGTCGTCGGCGCAGCCGAAGTCGTAGCAGTATTCCCGTTCGCCCGTAAAACCCGGGTCTTCGTCGAACACGCCGTACCACGGGGTGCTGGCGGGCAGGCCGTCGGCCTTCTCCCGTTCCTGGATGAAGTCGTGGCAGGCGAACGACAGCGCCGCGCCGGACTGGCCGAAAAACCGCTGGTAGCGCAAGGTCAGCGCCGGCAGGTTGCGCACGGCGATGCGCGCGGCGATCGTGCCCGGTTCGGGCGGGCAGTAGGGGGCCAGGATCGCTTCCAGGTCGTCCGGCTCGGCGACGAAGAAGCTGACGTCGCTCTCGCGGCCGACCTGCTGGTCCATGTAGTCGCGCCATCCCCCCTCGCGCCATGCCTTGGCCGACATCGCGAATTGCTGCTTGAACGCCTTGGCGAATGCCGCGTTCGACGGAAAACCGCAATCCTGGGCGATGCGCACGATGGGCACGTCCGGCTCGTGGCGCAGCAGGTGGGCGGCGCGGCGCAGGCGGCGCTTGCGTTGATACTCGCAGGCCGAGAAACCCGTCAGCTCGCGGAAGATGCGGTCGAAGTGGAATGACGAATAACTGGCCGACGCCGCCAGCGATTTCAATGCGAGCGGATCGCCGACCGAGTCCAGCATCAGGTCCATCACTTCATACAGGCGCGACACGCGCGCGGCGGTCTTCGACATCAACGGCAGTCATTTACAAAATTGAAATAACTAGTTTCCGTAAATAACATGCCGTTGGCAAGCGTTTACCGCTGCCGCCGCCGCCGAGTGTTGTCAGTACGCCGCCTGGGGCGTCATCTCCAGCTTGCTCAGGTCGAACCCCTGCCGCTCCAGCCGCTCGAGCAGGGCGCCGTACGCCTGGCGCGACACGGTCGGGGTGCGCGCCAGGATCCACAGGTAATCCCGCCCCGGCTCGCTGACGGCGGCCAGCTGGTAGTTCGGGTCGAGGTCGATCACCCAATAGTCGCCCCACACCATCGGCAGGAACGACAGCCAGGAAGGCGCGAACCGCACTTTCAGCGTCGGCGACGTGGCGCCGCCCAGCTGGCGCGCCGTACCAACGGCCTCATCGATGGTGCCGTCCGCGCGGCGGCAGCGGTTGATGACTTGCACGGTCTTGTCCGGCTGCAGGCTGTAATGCGCCGTCGTGTTGCCGGCACATTGTTTCTGAAACCGGTTCGGGTATTTTGCAATTTCATACCAGGCGCCCATGTAGCGCGGCACGTCGAGGCCGGGGATCGGCGTCACCGGCGCGGGACGGGCGCTACGCTCGGCGGCGAGCAGCGTCGCACTGGCGCCCAGCAGGCCGAGCAGCAAGAGAATCAGGCGGGTATTCGGGAGCATGGGGACAGGTCGTTGAACTGGACTGTGTCTATCGTACGACAACCTGGCTTGCACCGGCGCCCGCCGGCGCGCGCGGCATTGTCAATAATGCAACTGCATTGGGACGCAAGAAAGTTTCCAGGTGGACTTAATGGCGGCCCGTCCGCCGTCGCCTTTCTCTTTTGCTGACAGCACTTTCTTACTGGCAACATAAGAAGCGTCATGCGCCGCGGGGCTGGAAAAGCCGGGTTCGGATCAGTTATCGAACGGATAAAAAGTGGTGGTGGAGAGAGCGGTTGTGGAGAAAAAACAACCGGGAATACCTCAAGTTGCCGGGTTTGTTGCCGTAAAGCATTCGTAAGCGCACCAATAAAATGTATCCTTAGGGAAATAGTCTTTTACTGATATCGCGCATCGGGCGGCGATTCACTCGGACAACGATCAATATATTTAAAGGTTCACAACCATGGCATCAGTTATCACCGGAATGAGCACCGCCCAGATACAGGCGCTGACTACTTCCCAAATCGTCGCACTTGCGACCACCGACATGGCTGCGTTTACCACCACGCAGCTTGGCGCGCTGACGACCAACCAGGTTCAGGCCATCGAAACCCGCGACCTGGCGGTTCTGACCACGACCCAGGTCTCGGCCGGCCTGACCACCATGCAGATCGCCGCCCTCACGACGAACCAGATCTCGTCGCTGACCACCGGCCAGACTGCATCGCTGACGACCAACCAGGTCGGCGCGATCACGACGACGGACCTGGCAGCCATGAAGACGAGCCAGATCGCCGCGCTGTCCACGAACCAGGTGGCCGCCGGCCTGACGACGAACCAGGTCGTCGCCCTGACCACGTCCCAGGCAGGCGCGCTGACGACCGCCCAGACCGCCGCCCTGACGACCAACCAGGTTGCCGCGCTGCAGACGGCCGATCTCGCCGCATTCAAGACGAGCCAGGTTGCCGCCCTGACCACGAACCAGATTTCGGCCGGCCTCTCCACGAACCAGCTGTCGTCGATGACGACGGGCCAGATCGCCGCGCTGACCACCAGCCAGGTGTCCGCCGGCCTGACGACGAACCAGATCGTCGCCCTGACCACGAGCCAGGCGGGCGCGCTGACGACCGGCCAGGTTGGCTCGCTGACCACGAACCAGGTCGCCGCGATCGAAACGACCGACCTGGCCGCCATGAAGACGAGCCAGGTCGCCGCGCTGACGACGAACCAGGTGTCCGCCGGCCTGACGACGAACCAGATCGTCGCCCTGACCACCGGCCAGGCTGCCGCGCTGACCACGAACCAGACCGTGGCCCTGACGACGAACCAGGTCGCCGCGCTGCAAACCGTCGACCTCGCCGCCTTCAAGACGAGCCAGATCGCCGCCCTGACGACGAACCAGCTCTCGGCCGGCATCTCCACGAACCAGTTCTCCTCGCTGACCACCGCGCAGATCGCGGCACTGACCACGACCCAGGTCGCCAGCGGCCTGACCACGAACCACATCGTCGCCCTGACCACGAACCAGGCAGGCGCGCTGACGACCGCCCAGGCATCGTCGCTGACGACCGCCCAGGCCAGCGCACTGGAAACCGTCGACCTGTCGTCGATGAAGACGAGCCAGATCGCCGCCCTGACGACGAACCAGATCGCCAATGGCCTGTCGACGAACCAGATCGTCGCCCTGACGACGGCACAAGCTGCCGCGCTGACCACCAACCAGACCGCCGCGCTGACCACGAACCAGGTCGCCGCACTGGAAACCCGTGACCTCGCCGCGTTCAAGACGAGCCAGGTGCAGGCCCTGACGACGAACCAGATCTCGGCCGGCCTCTCCACGAACCAGCTGTCCTCGATGACGACGGGCCAGATCGCCGCGCTGTCGACCGCACAGGTCTCGACCGGCCTGACGACGAACCAGATCGTCGCCCTGACCACCGGCCAGGCAGCCGCGCTGACGACCGCGCAGACCGCATCGCTGACCACGAACCAGGTCGCCGCGCTGCAAACCGCCGACCTGGCCGCGTTCAAGACGAGCCAGGTGCAGGCGCTGACGACGAATCAGATCTCGGCAGGCATCTCGACGAACCAGCTGTCGTCGATGACGACGGCCCAGATCGCCGCGCTGTCGACCGCACAGGTCTCGACCGGCCTGACGACGAACCAGATCGTCGCCCTGACCACGAACCAGGCCAATGCCCTGACGACCGGCCAGATCGGCGCGCTGACGACGAACCAGATCGTCGCGCTGGAAACGACTGACCTCGCGTCGCTGAAGACGAGCCAGATCGCCGCACTGACCACGAACCAGGTGTCCGCTGGCCTGACGACGAACCAGATCGTCGCCCTGACCACCGGCCAGGCTGCCGCGCTGACCACCGCGCAGACCGCCGCGCTGACCACGAACCAGGTTGCCGCGCTGCAAACGGCCGACCTCGCCGCATTCAAGACGAGCCAGGTTGCTGCGCTGACGACGAACCAGATCTCGGCAGGCATCTCGACGAACCAGCTGTCGTCGATGACGACGGCCCAGATCGCCGCGCTGACCACGGCCCAGGTGTCCACTGGCCTGACGACGAACCAGATCGTCGCCCTGAGCACGAACCAGGCCAATGCCCTGACGACCGGCCAGATCGGTGCGCTGACGACGAACCAGATCGTCGCGCTGGAAACGACCGACCTCGCGTCGCTGAAGACGAGCCAGATCGCCGCGCTGACGACCAGCCAGGTCGCCAACGGCCTGACGACGAACCAGATCGTCGCCCTGACCACGTCCCAGGCAGGTGCACTGACCACCAACCAGACCGCCGCGCTGACCACGAACCAGGTTGCAGCCCTGCAAACGGCTGACCTCGCTGCGTTCAAGACGAGCCAGGTGCAGGCGCTGACGACGAACCAGATCTCGGCAGGCATCTCGACGAACCAGCTGTCGTCGATGACGACGGCCCAGATCGCCGCGCTGACGACCGCCCAGGTGTCGGCAGGCCTGACGACGAACCAGATCGTCGCCCTGACCACGAACCAGGCAGGTGCGCTGACGACCGGCCAGATGGGTGCCCTGACGACGAACCAGGTCGCCGCGATCGAAACGGCCGACCTGGCCGCCATGAAGACGAGCCAGATCGCCGCCCTGACGACCGCCCAGGTGTCGGCTGGCCTGACGACGAACCAGATCGTCGCCCTGACCACGTCCCAGGCTGCCGCGCTCACGTCGAACCAGGTCGGTAACCTGACGACGAACCAGGTTGCCGCGCTGGAAACCGCCGACCTCGCCGCGCTGAAGACCGGCCAGGTGCAGGCGTTGACGACCGCGCAGATCTCGGCCGGCCTGAAGACCTCGCAACTGGCGTCGATGACGACGGCCCAGATCGCCGCCCTGACGACGAACCAGGTGTCGGCAGGCCTGACGACGAACCAGATCGTTGCCCTGACCACGAACCAGGCAGGTGCGCTGACCACCGCGCAGTCCGCCGCGCTGACCACGAACCAGGTCGCCGCGCTGGAAACGGCTGACCTGGCCGCGTTCAAGACGAGCCAGGTTGCTGCCCTGACGACGAACCAGATCTCGGCAGGCATCTCGACGAACCAGCTGTCGTCGATGACGACGGCCCAGATCGCCGCGCTGACCACGGCCCAGGTGTCGGCAGGCCTGACGACGAACCAGATCGTCGCCCTGACCACGAACCAGGCAGGTGCCCTGACGACCGGCCAGATCGGTGCGCTGACCACGAACCAGGTTGCCGCGATCGAAACGACCGACCTCGCGTCGCTGAAGTCGAGCCAGATCGCCGCGCTGACCACGAACCAGGTGTCCGCTGGCCTGACGACGAACCAGATCGTCGCCCTGACCACGTCCCAGGCCGGTGCGCTGACCACCGCGCAGTCCGCCGCACTGACGACCAACCAGGTCGCCGCGCTGCAAACGGTTGACCTGGCCGCGTTCAAGACGAGCCAGATCGCCGCCCTGACGACGAACCAGATCTCGGCTGGCCTCTCCACGAACCAGCTGTCCTCGCTGACGACCGCGCAGATCGCCGCGCTGACGACCGCCCAGGTGTCGGCTGGCCTGACGACGAACCAGATCGTCGCCCTGACCAGCAACCAGGCAGGTGCCCTGACGACCGGCCAGATGGGTGCCCTGACGACGAACCAGGTTGCCGCGATCGAAACGGCCGACCTGGCGTCGATGAAGACGAGCCAGATCGCCGCCCTGACGACGAACCAGGTGTCGGCTGGCCTGACGACGAACCAGATCGTCGCCCTGACCACGTCCCAGGCAGGTGCATTGACCACCAACCAGACCGCCGCGCTGACCACGAACCAGGTCGCCGCGCTGCAAACGGTTGACCTCGCTGCGTTCAAGACGAGCCAGATCCAGGCCCTGACGACGAACCAGATCTCGGCCGGCCTGTCCACCGCGCAGTTCTCCTCGCTGACGACGGGCCAGATCGCCGCGCTGTCGACGAGCCAGGTGGCCGCAGGCCTGACGACGAACCAGATCGTCGCCCTGACCACGAACCAGGCAGGTGCGCTGACGACCGGTCAGATGGGTGCCCTGACGACGAACCAGGTTGCCGCGATCGAAACGGCCGACCTGGCCGCCATGAAGACGAGCCAGATCGCCGCGCTGAGCACGAACCAGGTCTCGGCTGGCCTGACGACGAACCAGATCGTCGCCCTGACCACGTCCCAGGCTGCCGCGCTGACGTCGAACCAGGTCGGTAACCTGACGACGAACCAGGTTGCCGCGATGGAAACCGCCGACCTCGCCGCGCTGAAGACCGGCCAGGTGCAGGCGCTGACGACCGCGCAGATCTCGGCCGGCCTGAAGACCTCGCAACTGGCTTCGCTGACGACGACCCAGATCGCCGCGCTGACGACGAACCAGGTGTCGGCAGGCCTGACGACGAACCAGATCGTGGCCCTGACGACGAGCCAGGCCGGTGCACTGACCTCGGCCCAGACCGCCGCGCTGACCACGAACCAGGTTGCCGCGCTGGAAACGGCTGACCTGGCCGCGTTCAAGACGAGCCAGATCGCCGCGCTGACGACGAACCAGGTGTCGGCAGGCCTGTCGACGAACGACATCGTCGCCCTGACCACGGCACAAGCCGCTGCGCTGACGTCGAACCAGGTCGGTAACCTGACGACGAACCAGGTGGCTGCGCTGGAAACCGCCGACCTCGTCGCGCTGAAGACCGCCCAGGTCCAGGCCCTGACGACGAACCAGATCTCGGCCGGTCTGAAGACCTCCCAGCTGGCTTCGCTGACGACGGCCCAGATCGCCGCGCTGACGACGAGCCAGGTGCAGGCAGGCCTGACGACCAACCAGATCGTCGCGCTGACGACGGCCCAGGCCAACGCGCTGACGACGGCCCAGGTCGCCGCCCTGACGACGAGCCAGGTTGCCGCGATGGAAACCGCCGACGTCGCCGCGCTGAAGTCGAGCCAGATCGCCGCGCTGACGACGACCCAGGTGCAGGCAGGCCTGACGACGAACCAGATCGTCGCCCTGACGACGGCCGACGCCGGTGCCCTGACGACGGCCCAGCTGGGTGCGCTGACGACGAACCAGGTGGCCGCGATGGAAACGGCTGACCTGGCCGCGCTGAAGACCAGCCAGATCTCGGCGCTGACCACCGCGCAGATCACGGCCGGCCTGTCGACGAACCAGCTGTCCTCGCTGACGACGGCGCAGATCGGCGCGCTGACGACGAACCAGGTGGCGAACGGCCTGACGACGAACCAGATCGTCGCGCTGTCCACCAGCCAGGTGCAGGCGCTGACGACCGGCCAGTTGTCGTCGCTGACGACCAACCAGATCTCGTCGTTCGAAACCCGCGACATCGCGGTGCTGAAGACGAACCAGATCCAGGCACTGACGACGAGCCAGATCCAGAATGGTCTGACGACGACGCAGGTCGCCGCGCTGACGACCGGCCAGGTCGAGGCGCTGACGTCGGCCCAGGTGGGTGCGATGACGACGGCACAGGTCCAGCAGCTCAAGGTCGGCAGCCCGATCGTGCTCGACCTGAACGGCGACGGCGTCCACACGACGAGCATCGCCCAGGGCGTCCAGTTCGACCTGTTCGCGACCGGCAACAAGGTCACGACCGGCTGGGCGGATGCGACCGACGGCCTGCTGGCCCTGGATCGCAACGGCAACGGTGCGATCGACGACGGTAGCGAGCTGTTCGGTACGTCGACGAAGCTGGCGAACGGCCAGAACGCTTCCAACGGCTACGAAGCACTGGCCCAGCTGGATGCGAACGGCGACGGCGTGATCGACGCGAAGGATGCTGCCTACAGCAACCTGAAGGTGTGGGTCGACGCGAACGGCGACGGCGTCAGCGAATCGGGCGAGCTGAAGAGCCTGGCCTCGCTGAATGTCGCAAGCATCAACGTCAACGGCGACAAGACCACGGCCAAGGACAACGGCAACTGGATCGGCATGCAGTCGACCTTCACGAAGACCGACGGCTCCACCGCCGCCACGGCCGACGTGTGGTTCACGACCGACAAGTCGGCCGCAGAAGCCGCGGCGACCGCGACCTCGCTGAGCAGCAAGGTGGGCAGCATGGTCCAGGCGATGACGGCCTTCAACGCTGGCGATGCGGGCGTGGCGGCCGGCGGCCTGACCCTGCCGAACCTGGCAGGTGCGCAGACCGGCCTGCTGGCCTCGGTCGGCACGATGGTCGACGTGATGAAGCAGTTCGACGCCAACGGCAACAAGGTGAGCGGTGCGAACGCGGCGATGACGTCGACGGCCGAATCGCTGGCCAAGTCGGTGACGACGCCGCAGGACTCGGGCTTCCTCACCACTGGCGGCCGCAAGTAATGTCCTTCAGGGCCGGTTCGCGCCGGCCCCGCTTTGACAGCAAAAAGGCAAGACCGTTATCGGTCTTGCCTTTTTTTGCGTCCAAATTGCGACAAACCAAGAATAAGGGGTGTAACACAGTGCTGTTCAGCAACAATTCTGGGCTACAACAAGGTAATCTCTCGGTCTGCCGCACTTCGCTTCTATTAGTTTCCTAATGGCCGACAAATTCCCTCATACAACTTTGCAATGCCTGACTGCCATCGCGCAGCATCACGGCCTGCAAGTGAATCCGGAACGCCTGATCCACGACTACGCGTTGAACGCGGAGGAGCCCTCGTCGTCCATGCTGCTGGGGATGGCTTCGAGCATCGGGCTGAAGGCCAAGCTGCGCCAGCTGACGGTCGACAAGCTGCTGGGGCAGAAGGGCGTGTTCCCGCTGCTCGCGCGCCTGAAGGACGGCAACAGCATGATCGTCGTCGGTGCCCGCGCGGACGACGGCGGCGTGTTCGCCGTGCTCGATCCGCTCGGCGACCTGGGCGTCGTCAAGATGCTCGACCCGGCCGCGTTCCAGTCCCTGTGGAGCGGCGAAGTCCTGTTCCTCAAGCGCACCTCGAAGCTGGGCGACACGCGCCAGCCGTTCGGCCTGCGCTGGTTCATTCCCGAAATCCTGCTGCAGAAGGCCGCGTTCCGCGACATCGCCATCGCTGCGATGGCCATGAACATCCTCGGCCTCGCGTCGCCGATCTTCTTCCAGCTCGTCATCGACAAGGTGCTCGTGCACCACAGCGTGTCCACGTTGTGGGTGCTGGCGGCCGGCATCGGCATCGCGCTGCTGTTCGAATCGACGTTCGGCTTCATGCGCCAGATACTGACCTTGTGGGCCACCAACAAGATCGACATCCGCCTCACGCGGCGCACGTTCGCGCACCTGCTGTCGCTGCCCATCGATTATTTCGAGACCACGTCCGCGGGCGTGGTCGTGCGCCACATGCAGCAGATGGAAAAGATCCGCGGCTTCCTCACGGGCCGCATGTTCTTCACGGCGCTGGACCTCACCGCGCTGTTCATCTTGCTGCCGATCCTGTTCAGCTATTCCGTCAAGCTGGCGATGATCGTGCTGCTGTTTACGATGCTCATCAGCGGCATCGTCGCGGTGCTCGTGCCCACGTTCCAGCGCCGCCTGAACGATCTGTACACGGCCGAAGGCCAGCGCCAGGCGCTGATGGTGGAAACGATCCACGGCATGCGCACGGTGAAGGCGCTGGCCATCGAGCCGATGCAGCGCCGCGCCTGGGACCAGCGCTCGGCGCATGCGTTGAACCAGCACTTCCGCGTGGGCCAGATCTCCATCACGGGCAATGCCGTCACCGACTTCCTCGGCAAGCTGCTGCCCGTCGTGATCATCGTGATCGGCGCCCAGGACGTCTTCGACCAGACCCTGTCCGTCGGCGCCCTGATCGCCTTCCAGATGCTGTCCGGCCGCGTCAGCGGGCCGCTGATCGCCCTGGTGGGCCTCGTCAACGAATACCAGGAAACGGCACTGTCGATCCGCATGCTGGGCGAGGTCATGAACCGCGCGCCGGAAGGCCGCACCGGCGGCCTGCGTCCCGAACTGCGCGGCAACATCACGTTCGACGGCGTCGTGTTCCGCTATCCGGGCGCACAGAACAACGCGCTCGACCGCGCCAGCTTCGAGATCAAGGAAGGCAGCGTGATCGGCATCGTGGGCCGCAGCGGCTCCGGCAAGACGACGATCACGAAGGTCATCCACGGCCTGTACCGCATCCAGGAGGGCATCGTCCGCTTCGACGGCTATGACGCCCGCGAGATCGATTTGTCGCACCTGCGCCGCCAGGTCGGCGTCGTCCTGCAGGAGAACTTCCTGTTCCACGGCACCGTGCGCGAGAATATCGCCGCGACGATGCCCGAGGCCAGCTTCGAGGACATCGTCGAGGCGGCGCGCGCCGCCGGCGCCGACGAATTCATCGAGCGCATGCCGCAGGGCTACGACACGATGCTGGAAGAGAATGCGTCGAACCTGTCCGGCGGCCAGAAGCAGCGCCTGTCGATCGCTAGAGCACTGCTGGCCAAGCCGCGCATCCTCGTGCTGGACGAAGCCGCGAGCGCGCTCGACCCGGAAAGCGAAGCGATCTTCATCAACAACCTGTCGCGCATCGCCGTGGGCCGCACCGTGATCATGGTGTCGCACCGCCTGTCGACGCTCGTCAACGCCGATTCGATCCTGGTCATGCAGCGCGGCCAGCTGATGGATGCGGGCCGCCACGAAGAACTCCTGACGCGCTGCTCTACTTACATTCAATTATGGAACCAGCAAACAAGTCATCTGTGACCGCGCTCGATCCGACCGACATCGAGTTCCTGCCGGACGCCGACGAGATCGAGCGCCGGCCGCTGCCGCCGTACGCCCGCATCACCGTGCACGCGCTGGCGGCGATGCTCGTGTGCTTCCTCGGCTGGGCCAGCATCGCCGAGATCGACGAGGTCGTGAAGGCACAGGGCAGGCTTACCACCCCGTTGTCCAACATCGTCGTGCAGCCGATCGAGACGTCGATCATCCGCACGATCGACGTGCGTATCGGCCAGGTCGTCAAGAAGGGCGAGCGCCTCGCGACGCTGGACCCGACGGACGCCGATGCCGACCAGGCCCAGTTGCGCCTGAAGTTCGACAGCCTGGACACGCAGGTGAAACGCCTCGAGGCCGAATTGTCCGGCCGCGGCATGCCGGCCGAGACGGGCAAGGCCTCGGCCGACACGCAACTGCAGGACAAGCTGGCCGGCGAGCGCCGCGCCAACTTCGCCGCGCAGATGGCGCGCCTGGACGAGAACATCGCCAAGGCCCGCGCCTCGCTGGATACGAACGTGCGCGACCAGCAGGTGCTGGGCGACAGGACGAAATCGCTGCGCGAGGTGGAGACGATGCAGGAACGCCTCGTCGACCAGAAATTCGGCGCCAAGGTCAACCTGCTGGACGCGCGCAACAAGCGCATGGAAGTCGAGCGCGACTACACGCTGGCGAAGAACCAGGAACCGGAGATCCGGCGCACGCTGGCCGGCCTGGAGGCGGAGAAGCGTGCGTTCGTGAACGGCTGGCGCCAGAAGATCATGGAAGACATGCTGAACCTCACGCGCGAGCGCGACGCGACGGCCGAGCAGATCAAGAAGGGCACGCTGCGCCGCGACAAGGTGATCCTGACCGCACCGGCCGACGCCATGGTGCAGGACATCGCCAAGCTGTCGCAGGGCTCCGTCGCGCAGGCCGCCGAAAAGATGTTCACGCTGGTGCCGCTGGGGACCGCGCTGGACGCCGAGGTGCAGATCGATTCGCTCGACGTCGGCCACGTGAAGGCGGGCGATGTCGCCCACATCAAGCTCGACGCGTTCCCGTTCCAGAAGCACGGCACGCTGGAAGCGAAGGTGCGCACCTTGTCCGAGGATGCGTTCAAGCGCGACACGGCGACCACGGAATCGGGCACCGACGCGTACTACGTCAGCCGCATCGACCTCGGGGGCGGGAAGCTGAAGAACATGGACCCGCACGCGCGCCTGCTGCCGGGCATGACCCTGACCGCGGAGATCGTGGTCGGCAAGCGGACCGTGTTGTCGTATCTGTTGTGGCCCCTGACGAAGGGGCTCGATGAGGCGATCCGGGAACCGTGATCGAAACGAAAGGGGGACGCGATGTCCCCCCTTTTTTTTTAATCGATGCGCACGTGGGTTATCGGCGTTCTCGCCATGTCGCGCCGCAGGACCCACAGGCCGGGACGCTCCGGCACCGGCACGAAGCCCGCGCGCTGGTAGACGTCGCGGCAGGGCGTGTTCAGTTCCGTCTCGACGATCGCGCCCAGCAGCAGTTCCGCACCGGCTGCGAACAGCAGGTCGGCCACGTGGTGCAGCGCCGCCAGTTCCACATCCATGCCCAGCACCCGACAGCTCATCGTGTACTGCTTGATCACGCCATGCTGCACGAGCACGGCGCCCACCTGGCCGTAATCCGAAAACCTGTCCTGCACGCTGAACGAGTGGATCGTGCCGCCGTCGCGGAAGAATGCGGCGAAATCGGCTGCGCTCCAGCGCACGCCCGTCGTGTTGAACTGGTTCGTCTTGTTGATCAGCTCACTCGCGCGGGCGAAGCCGGGGTGCGCGCTGTCCGCGATCGTGTCGAACTGCATGCGCACGTCCAGCCCGGCGAGGAAATCGGCGCGGCTGTGGGTGGACTTTTCCGTTTCGCGCGCGACGATGTTGCGGTACGACGCTTCGCGCTGCGCGGCCTCGGCGCCCAATTGAAGGCGCTGCGTCTCGGCGGACCACAGCAGGATGCGGCGCGTCACGAACGGGTCGCTGCCGATCACGCGGATGCCCGGGATGTTGCTGCGCACCTCGTCGCGCTCGACCGGGTTGTCGTCCACGAACACGGCGCTCTTCGCCGTCAGCGACAGCGTGGTCAGCGTATCGCGAATGTTCATCGACTTCGGCTGCCAGTTGATCTTGGGGAGCACGAAATCGTCGTAGCGCAGCCAGGGCAGCACGGCGCGTTCCCACCGTTCGCGCACGATGTGCTCGTCGTTCTTGGAGCTGATCGACACGACGATGCCGCGCCGGCGCAGGTGCTGGATCGCATCCCAGATGCCGACCGGCCAGAAGTGCGACGGCGGCCATTCGCGCCCGTGCTCGTAATGTTCCGCGATCTGGCCGCGCCACAGCGTGTTGTCGAGGTCGAAGAACACGATCTTGACCGTGTCGAGCTGGCGCGCGACGCGGTACAGCCATTCCACCTGGCGCAGCACCAGTTCGCTGAACACGGACGTCTGCAGCGCATACGTCGAGCCGACGTCGGGCAGCAGTTCGATGCGGCCGCTGGCCGGCAGGGCCCACGACGGCGCGTTGTCCAGCGTGTGCACGTCCGCGCTCAGGGTCGCGCCGTGCGACGAGAACGACACCGGGTCGTCGAGGAAGAAGCGCTTGCCGAACGTGGCCGCGATGCTTTCGACATCGGCGACCCAGGCGTTCGGCCGGTCGCGCAACTGGTCTTCCAGCGCCTGGTTCAAAAAGCGCACGAGGCGCGCCAGGTCCGTATCCGTGCCGCGCTCCGCGAGCGCCGGGGCCGTCGGACCCTGCGGCACGATGAAGTTCGACACGAGCGTCAGCAGGCCGTGTTCGCGCTGGTAGCGCAGCACGGCGTCCAGCACGGCCGCCAGCATGCCGGCCGCTTGCGAGGCCAGGGCTTCGTAGCCGCCGGCCTGCGCGAAGTCGACGGCGCGGATCAGGTTGTCGCCGACGAGCGTGCGCAGCGGGATCTGGATGTACTGCAGCTGGTAGCTTGATGCCGCCTCCGGCGCCAGGTCCGGCAGCGCCATCAGGTTGTTGAACGGGATGTAGTCGAACGCGATGTCGGGCCGCTCGACGCGGAAGTTGTCCAGGTATTGCTCGGTCAGGCAAGAGCCGATGACGAGGATCCTGGACAGTCCGGTCGGCGTGGCTTCGAGCTCGCGCGGGAACAGGTAATCGGCGGGATGCATCGTGCGTCCTTATTCCGGCTGCAGCATCAGCGCGGTGGCGCGCCGGATCAGCGAGACGGCGCGCTCCGTGTCGACCGCGTCGCGCAGCTGCGCGGCCGGCAGCCGGGGCAGGATGGACGTAATCTCGGCCAGGCGCGTGCCCAGCAGGCCGCGCAGGCCCGGGGCCGACTCGAAGAAGAAGCGCTGGTCCCACACGTCGGACAGGATCTGCAGGCCTTCGAACTGGCCGGCGATCTGCGTGCGCGTGGCGCGCTGGTCCTGGCCGCCGTGGACGCGGAAGGAGCTGTACGCATCCTTCAGGTACACGCCGTCCTTCTTGCTCAGCACCGTCAGCCACGTGGCGAGGTCGGAGCTGACGATGTACTGGTTCCCCATGTACATGCCGAACTGCGGGCCGGCGTCGCTCTTGCGGTACAGCGCCGTCGTCGGTTCGCCGACGATGTTCCCCACCGTGCACAGGTGCATGCCGAGCGCGCGGCCCTGGATGCGCGTGTCCGTCTCGAACGCACGGCCCAGGTGGGCCGGCACGTCGTTGATCGCGTTGCCGTTGCCGTCGATGATCTGGCGGCACGACGTGACGAGGCCCACGCCGGGCTGCGTCAGCATCACGTGCATCATGACGGCGAGCTTGTGCGGGTGGAACAGGTCGTCGTCCATCAGGAAGTTGACGTAGTCGCCGCGCGCCTGGCTGTAGCAGTTCTGGAAGTTGTCCAGCGCCGGGCAGCTGGGGATGCGCAGGTAGCGCAGCTGCGGATAGCGCGCGACGTACGGCGCGAAGCGCTCGGCCGTGCGCTCGTCGTCGCTGTTGTCGCTCACGACCACCTCGAAGTTCGGGTAGGTCTGTGCGAGTGCGCTCTGCAGTGCGAGTTCGGCGTAGTCGGGCCGGTTGTGGGTGGGCAGCAGGATGCTGACGAGGGGGGAAGCGCTGGCGGGAGGCGTCATCGGTCGTGGGCGGAGCGTTACGCGGTGTGCGGGGTGGCGAACCAGCGGTAGGTCTTGTCGACCACCTGCGGCAGCGTGAGGGTCTCCTGCACGCCCAGGCGGCGTACGGTGAGGGCCAGGTCGGGGAACAGGTCGTCCACGTGCTGCTGGCGCTGCGGGGCCGTGTTGTGCGCCACGCGCGGGCGGTTGACGGCGCGTTCGCCGATCAGGCGCACGAGGTCGTTGTGCGTGACGGCCGTGGCGCTGCCCAGGTTGTAGGCTTCGCCGTCCTGGCCCTTGATCAGCGCGACGAGGGTCCACCATGCGGCGTCGGCGCCGTACAGGTAGCTGCGGCGCGCGCTGCCGTCGCCGTGGATGCGGATCTCGCCGCTCGTCAGCGTATCGCGCAGGAAGTTATTGATGGCCCACGGGCGGTCCAGCTGCTGGTAGGCGCCCGTCAGGGTGAACGGCCGCACGGTCGACACGGGCAGGCGGTACTGGCTGCGATAGATCGCGGCCGCGGTCTCGGCGGCGCGCTTGGCTTCCGCATAGACCGTGTGCGGCTGGCCGGCCGCGAGCGGGTACACGTCGTTTTCCGCCAGCGGGCCGGGGCGCTGCGGCGCGCCGGCGACGAGGCAGGAGCTGACGTTCACGAAGCGCAGCAGGCCGTCCAGCTGGCGCGCCGCGTCGAGCGCGTTGGTGACGCCGGCCACCGTCGTCTGGAACACGCGCAGCGGATCGGACGAGTGCACGCGGTTGTTCGGGATGCCGGCCGCGTGGATCACGTAGCTCGTGTTCTTCGCGAACTCGAACGACGAGCGCACGTCCTGCGCACGGACGCGGACGTCCAGGCGCGCCGCGAGGTGCGGGTAGCGCTGCAGCCATTCGTCGGGGTTGCGCGCGTACAGGTCGAGCGTGATGCCGAGGCGGTATTCGTCGTTGAGGGCGGCCACCAGTTCGGCGATCCAGGTGCCGAGGAAACCGGTACCGCCCGTGACGGCGATGTGCTGGCGCGCCAGCGCGGCGCGTACGTCGGGCTGGCCGGCGCAGGCGGCGAGGGCGTCCTGGCGGATCTCGGCAAAGCGGGATTCTTGCATGGCTTATCCTTTCGCGGCGGCGGCTTTTTTCTCGGCGAGGTCGCGCGCGACTTCGATGATCAGGCTTTCCTGGCCCGCGACGGCGTTGCGCTTGCCGAGACCGAAGAAGATGTCGCGCGCATCGACGCCGTAGTCGGCCGCGGCGCGCGCCACCGGCTTGGCGAAGCCGGAGAATACGCCGGCGAGGCCGGAGACGATCGACAGCGGCGAGATCGACGGCGCCACCGGGTTGAACGTCTTCTCCGCGATGTCGGCCGCGTCGAGGATTTTATACAGGTCGATGCCGGTCTCGAAGCCGAGGCGCTCGAACACGGCCACCAGCACTTCGAGCTGGGTGTTGCCGGCGCCGGCGCCGAAGCCGCGGATCGAGCCGTCGATGATCGTGGCGCCCGCGTTCACGGCGGCCACCGAGTTGATGACGGCCATGCCCAGGTTGTTATGGCCGTGGAAGCCGACGGGAATCGCCAGGCCGTCGGCGAGCGTCCCGATGCGTTCCGTGACGTCGTCCGGGAGGTAGGCGCCGGCCGAGTCCATGATGACGATCGCTTCCGCGCCGTACGATTCCATCTTCTTCGCTTCTTCCAGCAGCACGGCGGGCGTGGCCATGTGGCTCATCATCAGGATGCCCCACGCTTCCTTGCCGGCCTGGCGCACGAAGTTGATGTGGCGGTCGCTGATGTCGGCTTCCGTGCAGTGGGTGCCGATGCGGAACACGTCCACGCCCAGCTCCACGGCGCGCGTCAGGTCGCGCTTGATCGTGCAGAAGCCGGGAATGACGTGGATGCTCATGCGCGACTCGTGCAGGTGCTCGCGCGAGATTTTCAGGATGTCCTCGTCGGTGAGGCTGCATTCGCCGACCAGCATCGACGACGCGCCCAGGCCGTTGCCGTGGCCGACTTCGACGATGGGCACGCGCGCCGCCTCGGCCGCCTTGCAATAGGCGATGAAGGCGTCGCGGCTCAACTGGTGGCGCACCGCGTGGTTCCCGTCGCGCAGCGTCGGGTCGGTGATCAGGATCTTCTTAGCCATGCTTGCGTTCCTCAGAAGGGGTGCCGGCGCCGCTCTCGCGGGCGACGGCGATCTTTTCCGCCATCGCGATGGCGGCGCAGTTGATGATGTCCAGGTTGCCGGCGTACTGCGGCAGGTAGTCGCCCGCGCCCATCACCTTGATGGTGGTGACGATGCGGCCGCCTTCGACGGTCGGCGGCACGATCAGCTGGTAGCCCGGCACATAGCTTTTCAGTTTTTCGACCATGTCCGCCACGGCGGCCTGGATCGCGGGCAGGTCCGGTTCCGCGATCTTGGCGTAGATCGTCGTCTGCATGTCGATCGGCGGGTTGGCCGGGTTCAGGATCAGGATCGCCTTGGTGTGGCGCGCGCCGGAAAAGCGCTGCAGCGCGTCCTCGGTCGTCTCGATGTATTCGTCCAGGTTGGCGCGCGTGGCCGGACCGGCCGAGCGCGACGCGATGCTGGACGCGACTTCGATGTACTCGATGTTCTCGTGCACGCCGCCGATGGCGGCCGCGATCGGGATCGACGACTGGCCGCCGCAGGTGATCATGTTGATGTTGCAGTTCCCCGTCAGCAGGCAGTCCTGGGCGTTGATGGCCGGGATGCAGAATTCGCCCAGCTTGGCCGGGGTCATGTCGATCACGGTCTTGCCCAGTTCGTCCAGCTTGGCCCAGTGGCCGATGTGGGCCTGGGCCGACGTGCAGTCGAACACCACGTCGCAGATCGACGGATCGGCGACGATGGCTTCGATGCCGCGGTCCGAGATGGGGACGCCCAGCTGACTGGCGCGCTTCATGCCGGCCGAGTTGAAGTTACGGCCGGCGAACAGGGTGCAGGTCAGGTGCGGCGAGCGCATCACCTTGATCAGGAGGTCGGTGCCGATGTTGCCCGATCCGATGATGGCTATCTTGAGTTTGTCGGTCATCTCGTGGTACTCACAGTCTGTCATGTGCGGGCCCGCCCAGGATGGCGTCCGCTTCGATGCGGATGCCGTCCAGCGACGTGTGCGCCGGTGCGTAGCCCAGGCCGGCCGCGCGCCGGTCGAGCGAGTAGTAATGGGGCTTGGCGCCGGTGGCGTTCACGCCCGCCGGGGCCGCGGCGACTTCGTAGCGCAGGCCGTAGCGCGCGGCCATCGCGTCCAGCAGCGCGGCCTTGTCCACCGGCGCGGCGCTGTAGCAATCGAGCGCGCCGTTGGCCGGCGGCGCGGCCAGCACGCGCGTCACCAGTTGGTAAAAATCGTCCGGGTGCAGGTAGTCGCGCACCATCGTGCCGGGCGACGTCTTCAGCACGTCCTGCGCCTGGATCGCGCGCAGGATGTCGGTGATGAAGAAGCGCGCCTCCAGGTCCTGGTGGCGGCTGACATAATTGAAGACCCGCAGGTCCGTGATCGCCAGGTCCGGCAGCGCGCGGTGCTTGCATTCCGCGTGCAGCTTGGCGATGGCATACCAGTCCTGCGGCTGCAACGCGTTGGGCGCGAACGCCGTGCGGGTGTCCGGGCCGGCCGGTTCTTCGAAGCCGCTGCCGTACGCGGCGCCGCTCGAGAGAAACACGTAGCGGCGCTGCGGGTGCGCGCGCAGGCCGCGCAAGGCGAGATCGTCGAATTCCTGCGTCACGCCGAGGATGGCTCCGCCCATCTGCGCGGCGCGGCGCGGATCGCCCACGCCGACGAAGTTCAGCACGGCGTCGTGCGGTTCCTGGCCGTAGGCGCCGTAGTCCGCGACGGGGTAGGACAGCCCGTGCGCCTCCTGCCAGCCGCGCAGGGCGGCCGGATCGCGGCCGTACAGCAGGATCCCTCGGTGGCCGGCATGCGCGAACGACAGGACCAGGTCCTGTGCGATCCGGCTGCTGGCACCGAGGATGGCGATGCGTTCCATGTCAGAGCGACTTCGACTTCTCGTGCATGCCGCCGATCATGGCCGCGTCCAGCACGTCGCGCGGCAGCAGCGGCGACAGGTCTTCCAGCGGCGGCGACACGAGCGTGCCGTCCGCGCGCGCCACCACGCCCAGCTTCGGCGAGAACAGCTGCTCCGGATGCATGAACACTTCGCAGATCACCGGACCCGTGGCGGCCTGCACGGCCTCCAGCGTCGCGTCGCACTCGTCCCAGTGGCGGATCTGGTACGAAGGGATGCCGAAGCCGGCGGCCACCTTCGAGAAGTCCGGGCACGACACGCCGGAGGCGCGGTTCGTGCCGACGAAGTCGCTGTTCTTGAACAGCGACTTCTGCGTGTGCTTGATCATCAGGTAGCCGTCGTTGTTGAAGATGAACAGCTTGATCGGCAGCTGGTGGTGGACCATCGTCTGCAGCTCCTGCAGGTTCATCATCATGCCGCCGTCGCAGTTCAGGCACATCACTTCGCCGCGGTCGCGCGCGAACGACACGCCCAGGGCAGCCGGCAGGCCGTAGCCCATCTCGCCCAGGCCCGTCGACGTCATCAGGCGCTGGCCTTCCTTGAAGCGCAGCACCTGGTGGCCGGACAGCAGCGCCGTGCCCATGTCGGTGACGACGACCTGGTCCGGCTTGAAGAAGCGGTTCAGGCGCTCCATGAAGCGGTACGAATTCATCCAGCCCGGCGCGTCGGCATGTTCCTCGCCGACCCACGGGAATTGCTCCTCGTAGGCGCGGCAGCGGGCCAGCCAGTCGCTCTTCGCGGCCACCGGCGCCGGCTGCAGGCGCGCCAGCAGGGCGTCCATGAAGGCGCGCGCGTCGCAACGCACGTTCTCGCGCGTGCGGCGCGCATGCTTGACCACTTCGTCCGCGTCGATGTCGACGACGTCGATGCGGGCCAGGCGCGCCAGTTCGTTCAGGTCGTAGCCGATCTGCGGGATCGCGAGGCGCGTGCCGATCGCCAGCACATAGTCGCTGTTCTGCAGGATGAAGTTGGCCGCACGCTGGCCGTACACGCCCGCGCGGCCGAACACCTGCGGGTGGCTTGAGTCGATCATGTCGATGCCGGCCCACGACACCAGCGCGGCGGCGCCGGTCGCTTCCAGCAGCGGCGCGATCAGGCGCTCGGCGCCCGCCAGGCGGATGCCGTTGCCGAGCCACAGGACCGGGCGCTCGGCCTGGCGCAGCGCGTCCAGCACGCTGTCGATCTGGGCGGAGACGGCGGCGTCGATCCATTCGGCGGCAGCCGGCGCCTCGAACTGCGCCAGCGCGGCCGGATTGACGCGCGCGGACTGGATGTCCATCGGGATCTCGATCCACGTGGGGCCCGGGCGGCCGTCCAGCGCGATGTGCGCGGCCTTCTGCAGCTCCAGTGCAACCTGGTCGATCGCCATCACGCGGTGCGCGTACTTGGTCACGCGCTCGACCATCTGGCACGAGTCGTAGCCCTGCACGCCCCACATGCGCAGCGGATTGTCCGGGAACGTGTAGCGGCTGTTCTCGTTGCCGGCGATGCACAGGCACGGGATCGAATCGGCCCACGCCGAGACGGTGCCCGTCACGCCGTTGGTCGAGCCGGCGCCCGTCGTCAGCAGCGCGGCGGCCAGGCGGCCGTGGGTGCGGTAATACGTCTGCACCGCCATCGTGGCGGCCTGCTCGTGGTGCACGCACACGATCTCGGTGTAGCCGCGCCGCGTGATCGCTTCGAACAGGTGGACGTTGCCCGCGCCGATGATGCCGAAGGCGTGGCGGATGCCCAGCTGTTCGAGGGTCGCGGCGATGGCGTCCGCGCCCTTGATGGTGTCTTGTTGTTGCATCAGAAATTCACGCCAAAGAATGCTTCGATTTTCTCGATCACGAAGTCCAGCATCTCGCGGGTCAGGCCCGGGAACACGCCGATCCAGAACGTGTCGTTCATCACGCGGTCGGTGTTCGTCAGGTCGCCCGACACGCGGTAGTTACGGCCGATCATGTACGGCTGGCGCGTCAGGTTGCCGGCGAACAGCAGGCGCGTGCCGATCTTGTACTGGTCCAGGTAGGTCAGCAGGTCGACGCGCGACGCATTCGCTTCCGGCTTCAGGGTCATCGGGAAGCCGAACCAGGACGGATCGGAGCCTTCGGTCGCTTCCGGCAGGATCAGGAATTCCGCGCACGACTGCAGGCGTTCCTTCAGGTACGCGAAGTTGTCCTTGCGCGCCTGGACGAAGTCGCCCACGCGGTCGATCTGCGCGAGGCCGCAGGCGGCCTGCATGTCCGTGATCTTGAGGTTGTAGCCCAGGTGGGTGTACGTGTACTTGTGATCGTAGCCTTCCGGCAGCGTGCCCAGCTTCCAGCAGAAGCGGCGGCCGCAGGTATTGTCCTTGCCCGGTGGGCAGTAGCAGTCGCGGCCCCAGTCGCGGAACGATTCGGCGATCAGCTTCAGTTCCGGGTTGTTGGTGAACACGGCGCCGCCTTCGCCCATCGTGATGTGGTGGGCCGGGTAGAACGACATCGTGCCGATGTCGCCGAACGTGCCGACCATCTTGCCGCGGTAGGTCGAACCGAGCGCGTCGCAGCAATCCTCGATGAGCCACAGGTTGTACTTCTTGCACAGCGCCGTGATGACGTCCAGGTTGTACGGGTTGCCGAGCGTGTGCGCCAGCATGATGGCCTTGGTCTTCGGGCCGATTGCCGCTTCCAGCTTCGTCACGTCGATGTTGTACGTGCCCAGTTCGACGTCCACGAACACGGGGACGGCGCCGAACTGGATGATCGGATTGACCGTCGTCGGGAAGCCGGCGGCCACGCCGATCACTTCGTCGCCCTGCTGGATCGCGCGCGGGCCCAGCTTGGGCGAGGTCAGCGTCATGAAGGCGACGAGGTTGGCGGACGAGCCCGAGTTCACGGTGATCAGGTGCTGCACGCCGATCAGCTTGGCCAGCTTTGCTTCGAACTGGTCGTTGAAACGGCCGGTGGTCAGCCAGGCGTCGAGCGAGGCATGCACCATCATTTCCATCTCGGGCGCGCCCACGACCTTGCCGGCGGCCGGGATCACGGTCGTGCCGGGCTCGAACGGACGCGGCTGGCTCGCCAGGGCGCCGTACTGGCCGACCAGCTGGATGATCTGCTCGCGCAGTTGTTCTTTGGTTTGTGCTTCGCTCATCATTAGACCTTATCGGGTTGCGTATTCTGGTAGGAGGCGATCTGCGCCAGCGTGAAGTCGCGCATGGCGGCGCCGGCCGCATGGGCCTTGTGCCAGTCGACGATGCGGACCAGCGTCTCGGCCAGCGTCCAGCGCGGCTGCCAGTGCAGGCGCGCGCGCGCCTTGGCGCAGTCGAGCTTCAGGTACGTCGCTTCGTGCGGCTGCGGCGCGCCGTCGAGTTCCCACGCGGCGCCATCACCCCACGCGGCGCACAGGCGCTCGACGATCCATTCGACCGGCCGCGCGTCGGTGTCGTGCGGGCCGAAATTGAAGCCTTCGGCGAAGGCCGGGCCCTGTTCATACAAATGTTCGGCCAGCGTCAGGTAGCCCGACAGCGGCTCCAGCACGTGCTGCCATGGCCGGATCGCGTGCGGGCTGCGGATGCGCACGGGCTGGCCGGACGCGATTGCACGCATCATATCCGGAATCAGGCGGTCCTGCGCCCAGTCGCCGCCGCCGATCACGTTGCCCGCGCGGCCCGAGCCGAGCGCGACGCCGTGGCGCGCGTGGTCGGCCGGGTTGAAGAACGACGAGCGGTAGGCGCTCGTGACGAGTTCCGCGCACCCTTTGCTGTTGCTGTAAGGATCGTAACCACCCATGGCCTCATCCTCGCGATAGCCCCATACCCACTCGCGGTTTTCGTAGCACTTGTCGCTCGTGACGTTGACGACGGCGCGCACGCCTTGTGTCGCGCGCACGGCTTCGAACAGGTGCACGAGGCCCATCACGTTGGTCGAATAGGTCTCGACCGGATCGGCGTACGAATGGCGCACGAGCGCCTGCGCCGCCATGTGGATCACGATGTCCGGGCGCGCCTCGGTGAGCGCCTGGCGCAGCGCGGCGGGGTCGCGGATGTCGCCCTGCAGCGAGCGCATGCCGTGCGCCACGCCGGCCGCGTCGAACAGGCTCGGGCTGCTGGGCGGCGCCAGCGCGAAACCGGTCACGTCGGCGCCCAGCTGCTGCAGCCACAGGCTCAGCCAGCTTCCCTTGAAGCCCGTGTGGCCGCTCAGGAAGACGCGCTTGCCGCGCCAGAAGGATGGATTCATTTCCAGACTTTCCAGGGCGCCTTGCCCGTTTGCCAAAGTTCTTCCAGCAACACCTTGTCGCGCAGCGTGTCCATCGGGTGCCAGAAGCCCGTGTGGCGGAAGGCCGAGAGCTGGCATTCGTCCGCGAGGCGTTCCATCGGTTCCTTTTCCCACACGGTCGTGTCGCCGTCGATGTAGTCGATGACCTTCGGCGACAGCACGAAATAGCCGCCGTTGATCCACGCGCCGTCGCCCTGCGGTTTTTCGCGGAACGCCGTCACGCGCTCGCCTTCGAAGTCGATGGCGCCGAAGCGGCCCGGCGGCTGCACGGCCGTCATCGTGCCGAGCAGGCCGTGTGCCTTGTGGAAAGCCAGCGAGGCGCCGATGTCGATGTCGGCCACGCCGTCGCCGTAGGTGAAACAGAACGCCTCGTCGCCTTCGACGAAGCGGCGCACGCGCTTCAGGCGGCCGCCCGTCATGCTGGTGTCGCCCGTGTCGACCAGGGTCACCTTCCACGGTTCGGCGAAGCGCTGGTGCACTTCCATCGAATTGTTCTGCAGGTCGAAGGTGACGTCAGATGTGTGCAGGAAATAGTTGGCAAAAAATTCCTTGATCACATAGCCCTTGTAGCCGCAGCAGATGACGAACTCGTTGATCCCGTAGGCC
Organism: Telluria mixta; assembly: GCF_029223865.1. Lineage (NCBI taxonomy): Bacteria > Pseudomonadati > Pseudomonadota > Betaproteobacteria > Burkholderiales > Oxalobacteraceae > Telluria > Telluria mixta. Next base: position 1,243,038 of record NZ_CP119520.1, on the reverse strand, counting down.
GAGTACTGCTTCATGATGTGCCACAGGATCGGCTTGCCGCCGATCTCGACCATGGGCTTCGGCTTGATCGTCGTTTCTTCGCTGAGTCGGGTGCCGAGGCCGCCGGCAAGGATTACTGCTTTCATGGTATCGATGTGTGCGTGAAAGTGGTTTCTGTCATCGCTGAGGCGGATTGTAGCCCGCACCCGGCGCCGATGGCGTCATGGTTGCGCCTGCTCCGCCGGGGTGTCGCCGTCGAGCATGCGCACGACCCGTGCCGGGTTGCCCAGGACGAGCGCATGAGGCGGCACGTCGCGCGTGACGACGGCGCCCGCGCCGACCATGGCGTGGTGGCCGATCGTCACGCCCGGCAGGATCACGGCGCCGGCGCCGATCGACGCGTGGTGTTCGACGATGGTCTGCGGAAAACTGTCGGGGTATTGCTTGGAACGGGGATAGCGGTCGTTCGTGAACGTGGCGTTGGGGCCGATGAACACGTTGTCGCCCACGCGCAGGCCGTCCCACAGGTACACGCCGCATTTCACGGTGACGTTGTCGCCGATGACGACGTCGTTCTCGACCAGGCAGTGCGCGTTGATGTTGCAGTTGTCGCCGATGACGGCGTCCTTGAGCACGACGCAGAATTGCCAGACCGTCGTGGTCGGGCCGATTTGCGTCGCGTGCACGTCGGCCAGCGGATGGATTTTCGCCATGGTGGTCCTTTAGAGCGAAGCAACGGCCGCGCGCACGGCGGCGGCCACCTGTTCGACCTGGGCGGATGTCAGGCCCGGACCCATCGGCAGGCTCAGCACCTCGCGGTGGATCGCCTCGGCGATGGGGAAGTCGCCTTCCTTGTAGCCCAGTTCCGCGTACGCCTGCTGCAGGTGCGGCGCGATGGGGTAGTGGACGATCGTGCCGATGCCCGATTCGGCCAGCTTCGCGGCCAGCGCGTCGCGCTTCTCATGGCGCACGACATACAGGTGCCACACCGGCTCGGCCCACTCGGGCACGTGCGGCAGGCTCAACCCCTCGATGCCGGCCAGCAGGCGGTCGTATTGCGCGGCAACGGCGCGGCGCGCGGCATTGTCGGCATCCAGCGCGGCCAGTTTGACGGACAGGAACGCGGCCTGCAGCTCGTCCAGGCGCGAGTTAAAGCCTTGCACGAGGTTGTGGTATTTCTTTTGCGAACCGTAATTGCGGTAGGTGCGCACGATGGTGTCAAGCGCGTCGTCGTCCGTGACGATGCCGCCGCCGTCGCCCAGGGCGCCCAGGTTCTTGCCGGGATAAAAGCTGAACGCGGCCGCGTGACCGAGGCTGCCCGTGCGCCGGCCCTTGTAACGCGCGCCGTGGGCCTGCGCGGCGTCCTCGATGAGCTTCAGGCCGTGCTTGTCCGCCAGCGCGCGCAGCGGGCCCATGTCGGCCGGCTGGCCGTACAGGTGCACGGCGACGATCGCGCGCGTCCGCGGCGTGATCGCGGCTTCCACCAGGGCCGGGTCGAGGTTGAACGTCGCCTCGACGGGTTCCACCGGCACGGGCGTCGCGCCGCACTGGCTCACGGCCAGCCACGTGGCGATGAACGTGTTCGACGGGACGATGACTTCGTCGCCGGCCTGGATGCCGTAGCCCTTCAGCGCCAGCATGATGGCATCGAGGCCGTTGGCCACGCCGATGCCGTGCTTCGCTTCGCAATAGGCGGCGAAGCGCTGCTCGAACTGTTCGACTTCCTTGCCCAGGATGTACCAGCCGGATTCCAGCACGCGCGAAAACGCGGCCTGCAGGTCGGCGGCATGGGCCAGGTTGATGGCCTTCAGGTCGAGGAACGGGATGCTCATGGATTGGCTTTCTCGGAATCGTGACGGCGCACCATCGCGGCGAACTCGTCGTAGTCGTAGTAGTAGTCCGCCTTGTCGAACTTGGTCGAGGCCATCACGAGGCACACGCCGCCGGACGAAAAGTTCTCCACTTCGCGCCACATCATCTTCGGGATGTACAGGCCGTAGTACGAGCGGTTCAGGTGGAATTTCTTGCGTTCGTAGCCGTCGTCGACGATGACGTCGAAGCTGCCGGACATCGCGATCATCAGCTGCTGCAGCTCGACGTGGCCGTGGCCCGCGCGCGCCGAGCCGCCCGGCACGTCGTACAGGTAGTACACGCGCTCGATGTCGAACGGGATGTGGATGCCGCCCTCGACCACCGACAGGTTGCCGCGCGGGTCGTGGTGTTTCGGCAGGTCGATGAGGCGGCACTGTTCCATCATGGCCATGATGATCAATCCTTCAGGTTGGCGAGG